>DDRH01000054.1:0-238 GCA_002343075.1 Phycisphaerales bacterium UBA2421
GAAGCTGTGCGCGGGCACCACGCGATTGTCGCCTTCGCCGGTCGTGATCAGAATCGGCGGATACTTCGCCCCGGGCTTGATATTGTGTAAAGGGGAATACGCATAAAGAAACGCGAACTGGTCACTGCTCGCCTGGGCATTGCCATACTCGGGAATCCAGAACCGGCCGATGCCAAGCGTGTGATAGCGAAGCATGTCGATCACGGGCACCTGGCACACGACCGCACCATAAAGCTCT
>DDRH01000054.1:353-26657 GCA_002343075.1 Phycisphaerales bacterium UBA2421
GCGACCGCACCATAAAGCTCAGGCCGCTGGGTGACGCACGCCGCCACAAGCAACCCGCCGTTGCTGCCGCCCTGAATGGCCACCCGGCTGCTCGATGCGTACCCCTTCGCCGCCAGCGCCTCTGCACACGCGTGGAAATCATCGAATACATTCTGCTTTTTCTCGAGCATTCCGGCAGTGTGCCATGCTTCGCCATACTCGTCCCCGCCGCGGAGGCATGCCAGAGCGAAAACGCCCCCTTGCTCCAGCCAGGCGATGCGCGTGGCACTAAACCCCGGCGACTGCCCCACAGTAAACCCGCCGTAGCCGTATAGAATCGTTGGATTGCTACCGTCGAGCTTGATCCCTTTCTTATGCGTGACGAAGAGCGGCACCTTGGTTCCGTCTTTGCTCGTCGCAAAAATCTGGGTTGCCTCAAACTCCTCAGGGTCAAATGCAACCTTCGGAGCAAAATAGACCTCCGACTCACCCGACTTCAGATCATACCGGAACGAAGTTGAAGGATAGGTGAACGACGTGAACGTGTAGTAGAAGTCAGAATCGCGCTTTCGCCCGCTTATCCCGCCGACTGCGCCGACCGTTGGCAGTTCGACTTGTTTATCAAACGCGCCATCGAGTTTGAACAGCTTCAACTCATTCTTGGCATCCTTTGTGTAGACCGCGACGAACCGATCACCCACCAGCGTCACCGAATCGAGCGTGTCATCGGTCTGGCCGATGAGTTCCTTCCAGTTTTCCTTCGCCGGTGCGCTGACATCGATCGCAATCAACCGTTTGCGCGGCGCGCCATCGGTGGTGAGGACGTAGAGCGTCGAGCCTTCATTTTCGATCACACGGTATGAAGCGACCTCTTCATCCACCAGCTTCAGCCACTCCGCGGCGCCGTGCTCACGGACATAAAGCCTGTTGTTTCGCGACGTACCCCGGCTGAGATAGAGCAACTCATACTTTCCGTCTTCGGTCACGCTGATACCGAAAGACAGTTCCTTGTCATCCGGGCGCTCGTACACGAGTGTGTCGTCCGATGTTGATGTGCCGAGCTTGTGCAGAAACAGTTGATAGCCATATGCGACTTCAGTCTGCATATCTCCGCCGCCGGTGGGAAAACGGCCATAATAGAAGCCCGATTTATCCGGTAGCCAGTCCGAAACGCCCTGCCGCGCCGGCGGGATGACATCGGGCAGGTCCTGCCCGGTGAGAACGTCCTTCACGCGAATCTCCGAGTGGTCGCTGCCACTCTGGGCAAGCTGATATGTCATCAGTGTGCCATCGACCGTGTAATCAGCGCCCGAAAGCGAAACTGTCCCGTCCTCGCTGAGCTTGTTGGCATCCAGCAACACACGCCCGGGCTGGCCGATCGTCTCCGTTACCCAGTTCACGCTCTGGTTCTGCAACCCGGTATTGGTGGAATAGAATGCAAGCTCACCCCGCCGGGCCGGCGGCGACTGCCGGGGATAGTTGTAAAGCTCGGTCAGCCGGGACTTGATCGCTTCGCGCTCGGCCCCATCGACAAACTCGCGCACCCGCAGGTTATGGGCATCGATAAACGCCCGCACTTCCGGCGCGTCCACCTGCTCCATCCATCGATACGGGTCGGCCACCTGGGTGCCGAAGAAGTCGTCGGTCTGCTCGACCGTCTTGGCTTGGGGCAAAGCTGGCAACTGCGGCGCCTCGGCGAGCGCCACGAAGTTAATCAACCCCGCCAGGACGGTTCCGCCGACGTACAACCTGCTTTTCATGCTTTTGCTCCCGCTTAACTCGAAAAAATGGACGCCGCTTCACCCTGACGCACAACCAACATCACCCGCCGACCTGCATCGCCCATGCCGGGTATCGCTGCATCACGATTTCCAGCAGCGGCTCGATCGGCGGGGGATAGGGGTTGACCACCGCGCCTTTCATAAGGCTTTCCCGCTGGCGATCGCGCAGTTCGGCGAGTTGCTCCGCCCGCAGCGCCGTTCGGATCTCATCCTGCACCGTTTCATCGCTAAACTCCCGCGAGCGACCGTCGCTCTTGCTTTCAAGCTTCGCTATGTAAAACGCGTTGTTATCCTCGATTGGCGCGCTGACATTGCCGGGGTTGAGCGCCCACACCGCATCTTCAATTGCCTGCCGGGCAAATGCGCCACGCTCGACGGTGCCCACTTCCCCGCCGTTGGCGCGCAGGCGGGGGTCGTCGTTGTAATCCCGGGCAATCGCAGCAAAATCTTCCCCCTTGCCCGCACGCGCCTGCAATTCGGCCGCCTTGGCAAGCGCTGCGGCGCGGTCGCCGGTTTTCTTTGTATCGACTTTGATGAGCCGGAACGTCGCCCCGGCGCGCTCTGTGAACCTCGTGGCTTTGTTTTTCTCGTAATACCGGCGCATATCCTCCGCCGTCACCTGCACACGGGGCAGGATGCGCTTGGAATAGAACAGCCGAACCAGGTTCGCGCGGTATTCTTCCTGCACCTGCTCTTCAAATGTGCGGCCCTGCTCGAGCGCGCGCTTCCGTGCCTCCTCGATCGATCCACCCGCGGCGCGAATCTGTCGCACGCGCCAGTCCATCGTCAATCCTTCAGCGCCCAGTGTCTCCTGCGCGCTGAGGTTCTTCTTGGCCGCAGCCACTTCCAACTCCGAGCGAATCAGCGCATCCACCTGGCTGCGAATTTCCTTCGCAGCATACTTCTTAAACTGCTCCGGCTGCATCTCCTTGGCATTTGCTGCAAGGTCAGGCTCGATCGGGCGCAGGACCTGGTTGGAATAAATCGGTTCGCCGTTCACTTCCAGCACCACCCGTCCCACCGTCGATGTCACTCCCGCACCCAGCGGAGGCAGTGGGGCAGCGGCGGCGCTGGCTTCGGGGCCGGGAATCATCTCGGCAACCGAAGGGGGCACGGTAGTCACCGCAGGCTCAAGCCGGCCGGGGTCGCCACCTTCGGGGCGCAGCAAGTCAAGTCGCACGTTGTCGTAGTTTACCGACCCTGGCTGATCGATCGCCGTCCGCCGCACCGATGTATCGGCCTTGGCGATGGTCGATTCCCTGAAAAACGCCTCGGGCTTAATGACGACCGGATCAACACCGCGCCCGCACCCCCCCGCCAGCATCGCCACCGCCGTCGCACTCGCCGTGACCATTACCGCAAATCTTTTTTGCATGAATCCTCCGTTACACATGCTCGCCCACCGGCAGAATTTCCCCGAAAACCCCGGCCGAGGCAAGGCAGGCCGCTTTCCCCCTTACACCCTTCCTTAAATTTGATTGGAATCGCGCTGCAGCATTCGCCCCCCGCCCGCGTATAATTAGTGGGAACAATTTGGCCTCCTTTCAGAAAGGACCTGTCATGCCAGGCGATTCCCGACCTCGTCCTCGTGTCATTGACCTATCTGACATCACCCCCGCTGCGCGCGGCGAAGAGCATCGCCGTGAAAAGCGAATGCCAGCCAACCTGCAGGCCAGCCTCATCATGCTGGCCGACGGTGAGCAGGGCGAGCGCGTGGCGGTGACTGTCCTCAACTGCTCGCTCCACGGCATCGGCTTCCGCTGCGAAAGGGAGTTTTCCCGAAACGCCGAGTTTCTGTTGCCATTGGAGATGGAGCCGAACGAAACCGCGCTCTTCCGCTATATCGTTCGCCACTGCCGGCCCGATGGTGCGGGCTTCCTGGTCGGCGCCGAGTTTCAGGAAGTCGCCGCCTCCACCCGCTTCCTGGGCAGCCAGGATCAAATCCTCCGCGCCATTCTCCCAAGACAGGAGACCCCCGCTTAGTATCCCCCCGGCTAGCGCGCCCCCGCCAGCATCGCCACCGCCGCCGTCGACGCTGCGGCCATCATCAGCACATGTCTCTTGTGCGTGCGTCCTCCGTTGCGCATGCTCCGCTCACCACCAACTTCCGCAAAACCGCGCCGGGGGCAAGCGGGCCGGATTGTGATGGATGGTGCAACCGGTCCCATCGGTGCAAATCTTAGCGCGCGGCGTGGATTTCAGGCGCGCAACCACCGGCACGCAACCGGCGTGCTCAAAGATCGGCGAATGGTGCTTCGGCACTCCCCCGGCGGGCCGAAATAGCTTCGGCCGGCATTCGGGCACGCTGGCGACGGGCCGGAATCTCAATCGGCAGGATTTGGGCACGCTTGTGGCGGGGAAAAATTTCCGGATTTGATTCAGTGGCCTCAGCATTGCACCGTTGTGACCCCGCCAGGCACAGGTGTGCCGGCACGAGCGACCGATCGATCATGGCAGATTATCTGCCCAGACGGGAAGCCAGCGCGCTTCAATGGATGATGCAGTTGGTTGTTTCACTGCAGGACAGCGCCGAATCGTACGGAATATCGGCCCCCCTCATGCAGCAACTGCGGCAGGCAGTGCATCAGTTTCAAGCGGCTTATGAGACGGCGAACAACCCGACCTCGCGGACAAAGCCGGCGCTCGAATTCAAAGACGTGATGCGCGATCGCGCGATCGAGGCGACACGCGCGGTGGTGCGGCAGGTCAGGGCCGGTGTGAAAGACGCATCGCGACTCGACCAACTCAACCTGCGGACGCGGAAGAAGAAGGTGCGGCGGGTGCCTGTGCCGGCGCGCGGGCCGGTGGTGTGGGTCAAACCGGCGAGCGGAAGGCAGGTGCTCGTCGGGCTGAGCGATGCGGATCGGCCCGGACGACGCGCACGACCCCGAAACGCCGCCGGGGCGATTGTGCTGATCGCGCGCAGCCCACAGCCGCCTCACGATCGAGCGAACTGGAGCTATGCAGCGGTCACGGGTAAGTCGGCATGCGTCATTGAAGTGGGCGACGCAATTGAAAACGGCGAACCGATGTGGGTTTCTGCGGTCTGGATCAGCCCGACCAAACAATGCAGCCCGATGGCAGCACCCGTGTGTACGCGGCTCATCGATACGATCGGGGCATTCAACACCCAGCGCCTCGCCTCGTGACGACGGGCTTTCAGCAACCGATGCGCCACCAGGGAAATTTCCCGGAAGAAATCACACCCTGAATATCGCGCCCATTTTCTTTCCGAGGATGGCGCTGGCGCCCAGGATTGTTACGCCGAGGAAGACCATTGCCCACACGCCCAGGGCGCTGGCGAGGTATTTGCCTGTGCCGATGAGCTGGAACAGCTCGTAGATGGTCTTGGTGATGGGATAAAAATCCTGCCGCTGCGCGAGCATGAGGCTGTCGCTGACTTCGAGCATGCTGAATGCAAACGCGAGCATGGCGCCGGCGATGAGGTTGGCGGTGATGAGGGGAATGGTGATCTTCCTGGCGACGGTCAGCCCGGATGCGCCTAAGTTGGAGGCGGCCTCTTCAAGCGTGGCGGAGGTTTGTTGCAGGCCGGCGACGGCGCTGCGCACCATGTAAGGCAGGCGGCGGATGGCGTAGGCGATGACCAGGAACAGCATGGGGTTGGTCTGCACATCAAACAACGATTTCCAGAAGCCGCTTTCCTTCACCCAGCCGAGCCGGCTCAGCCAGGAGCTGATGGCGAGATAGCCGAACGCCATGACCAGCCCGGGCACGGCTAGCGGCATCATGGCGAGGGTGTCGAGCAGGCCGCGCAGGCGCAGATCGCTTCGCACCACCACAAACGCGATGGCGATGCCGAGCACCATGTTAAACACCACCGCCAGCGAGGCATATAGCAGGCTGTTGCGGATGGAGCTGACCGTCATGCTGTGGCCAAGCGCTTCGACATAGTTGACGGTGGAAAACTCTGCGGGAAGAATCGATTGATACCAACTGCCCGGCAGCGTGAAGCTGGTGAGCACCACGCCGAAATGGGGCAGCAGCGCGACGAAGATGACGCAGGTGAAGATCAGCGGCACCATGACCGCCAGCGCCCCGCGGGCGCGGACGGTGTTGCTGGCGGTGGATGCCTTGGACTGCATCGCGTACGCCCTTCCGCCGAAGAGCCACTTGCTCAGAACATATAGCCCCAGACTTGCCGAAAGCATGACGAAGACCAGGGCATAGGGGAAAGCGCTGGAGCCGATCTCTTTCAGTGCATCAAACACCTGCACCGGCGCGCAGCGGAGATAGTTCATGATCAGCGGCGTGCCGAGTTCGGTGAAGCTCCAGATAAACACAATCGTGCCCCCTGCGAACAGGCCGGGCATGATCAGGGGGAGTGTGATCTTGCGAAAGCGCGCAAAGCCCGTGCAGCCGAGGTTCTCGGCGGCCTGCTCCATGGCAGGATCGATGTTCGCCAGCGCCGCGGCGACATTGAGATACATGATCGGGTAGAGGGACAGCGCCTGCAGCGCGATCACGCCGAAGTAGCGTGCCTGCCCGATCCAATCGACCGGCCCCCAGCCCATGAGCGAGTTGAGCGCGCCATACTGCCCGAGCATCTGCTGAAACCCAATCGCGCCGACAAACGGTGGGAGGATCATCGGCACCAGCAGCAGCCCCTGAAAAAGCCCCTTGCCGGCAAAATCAAACCGGTTGGCCATCCAGGCCAGCGGCACGGCGATGAGGGTGACCAGCGTGGTTGTGCCAATGGCAATGCCCAGGCTGTTGCGCAGGCCCTCGGTGTAGATCGGGTTCTGGAAAACACCGACGATGTAGCGTGTGGTGGGCCAGCCGTCTTCAAAGAAACCGCCGGTGACCACCATCGCCAGCGGCCAGAGAAAACCGATGGCGAAGATGCCGAGTGTGATGCTGAAGATGATCCAGGCGGTGCTGCGGCGCATTTTTTAGCGGGCGTCGGACGCCACCTCCCGATATTGCTGACGAAACGCCGCGGTCCATCGGCGCATGTATTGAAGTTGATCGACGTTCCGCCGGATGTCGGGCGCGGTCCGCCAGTTAAGCGGAATCTGCTCCGTTTGCTGGGTAGCGGCGCTAAACAGCTCCACCGTCGGCAGGCGCGACAGCGCCGCGCGCCCGGCGGGCGAAGGGTCGGCCATCACGCGCTTCCATGCTTCGCGCAGCTCTTCACCGCTATCGAGGCACATGGCTTTTACAAGGTCTCGCATCACGCTGAAGTGATCGCCTGTCCACCGGCGGTAGTATGTGAATTGCTTGGCCAGTTCGTAGGGATCGACCGAAGGATCGCCCAGATCGTCGGCGGCATGGGGGCGGTGTGCTTCGTAGCGCGCGTGCAGGGTCGGGTTTGGTGAGGGGTAAAAGTCGCGGCGGATTGGCAGACGGCGCAGTGCAAACTTTTCCGGGCCCCCCGGCGAGCCGGGCGTGTATGTCCAGAGTCGCTGACCCGGCTCGCTGAGCACAAACTCAATGAATCGCACCGCAGTCTCGCGATTTCGCGCGCCGCGCAGCAGCGAGATGGGATCGCAGCTCATGCTCGCCCCGCCGACCACGGTGGCGTAGATCATTCGATCTTCACCGCCCGGCCCGCGCGAGGTTTGCGCCTGATAGCGGCCATAAAAGTCGATAGCCATGCCGATGGCGGCATCGCCCATACTTACGTCGATCGGCACCTTGCTGGCAGAGTCCGTGAAATAGCGGGCGTTGGCACCAATTGCCTGCAGGAGTGCCATGCCATCTTCCCAGCCGCGCTCAAGATGGGCCTGATAGGCTTGCAGGTCATCGGGCACATCGCCACGGCGGTAGGCCCGGCCTCGCTCCTTCAATAACTCGTCAATCCGCTTCTCGTTGACGTCGATCTGCTCATCGGAATACCCGGCAGCGGCCACGGCTTCGTGCATTTTCTTATGCACGATCATTTCAAATGCCTTTGCGATGGAGCCAGACTTAGTTGGATCGGCCACACCGACCTGCCCGAAAAAGACCGGATCGGCCAGATCATCCCACCGCGTGGGTGCCGACTTGACACCGAGATCGCGCAGGCGGTCGAGGTTGTAGACCAGTCCGAATGTGCTGATGGCATTGCCGAACAGGTAGGGTCGTCGCCACACCTCACCGGACATGCTCGCCGGAATGAGCGGCACCGATTGCCCCCCGTCTTGCCCGCCGGCCTGCCCGTCAAGGGTCTCGTTGAAAAGCCCATCAGGCTCGGCCCCAGCTTCCCACGGCGGGACGGTGAAGCCGCGCGCGTAGGCGTTGTTATGATCAAACTCCCCCCCGCCAAAGAAGAGATCGACTTTTGCTGTGAACTGCGCGGGGTCGTCGACTGCCCGGAATGCTTCGTAGAGCGCCTTTTGCTGCTGCCAATTCTGCTCATCCGCGCCCGCCGGCGACTTGTCGAGGGGGAAGCGATCGTTGATCACCGCTTCCGATCCGCCGTCCGGCCAGTTCTGGCCCTTCTGCCGCCACCACGCCCGCGCCGCCGCCGCGTATTCACTCGACAGGTAACGGCTGATCTCCGTCGTGCCGCCGATGTTGCGCCAGTCGATCTTCACTGGCTGGCCAAACTGCTGCTTGTGCCACTTGGAGAACGCTCGTTCAAACTCGTACCGGATTGCTTCGTTGTGCGGGGTGATGATGGTGATGACGGGGTCGCCGTCGCGCCAATCGGTGGCTTCTTCAGCCCGTCGAAAAATAAACGGAAGCGCGATAACCGCTACCAGGGTGAGAATGATGAACGTGTTGCGGAACATTGTTTAGTTCGCCAGCACAACCACGTCGGCGGGGTCAAACCACACGCTGGCCTGTTCGCGCGCACCGTCGCGCGCGACAATCTTCGGATTTAGCTCAAACACCCGCAGTTCCGTTCTGGCCTGCGAGGGAACACTCACCACATGCTGCGCCATCTCGCCGAGATAGATCGTGTCGTGCACGGTGCCATCAAACACATTGTCGGTGCCCGCGGGGGCGCCAATTCGGACGACTTCGGGACGAATCGATACGGTCACAGGCGCCCCAACTCCGTGCTGGGAGTCTTCACTTCGGGACAGGCTGACCACCGGGCCAACCGCTGTCTTCACGATGATTCGCGCGCCGTTCACGCTCTCGACCACGCCGGGCAGAAAATTGGTCTCTCCCATGAAGTTTGCCACAAACATGTTCCTGGGCCGCAGATAAAGCTCCTGCGGCTGACCAACTTGCTCGATGGTTCCCATGTTAAGCACCGCCATCCGGTCGGCGATGCTCAGCGCCTCTTTCTGATCGTGGGTGACATAGATCGCTGTCAGGCCCGAAGCGCGACAGATGCGCCGAATCTCACCGCGCATCTCCAGGCGCAGCTTGGCATCGAGGTTGCTTAGCGGTTCGTCGAGCAGGAGGCAGTCTGGTTTGACCACCAGCGCACGCGCCAGCGCCACGCGCTGCTGCTGCCCGCCGGAGAGTTCATTGGGCTTTCTTGCGGCATATGGCTGAAGCTGCACCAGCTCAATCACCTCGGCAACACGCCGTTCGGCCTCGGCCCGGTCTACTCTACGAATGTCCAATCCAAACCGAATGTTCTCTCGCACGTTCATGTGCGGCCACAGCGCATAGCTTTGGAAGCACATGACGGCATTTCGCTGCTCGGTTCCGAGATGAGTGACGTCGCGATCGTTAAAGTGGATTCGCCCCTCGGTCGGCGCGTGCAGGCCGGCGATCAGCCGCAGGAGCGTGCTCTTGCCACATCCGCTTGGCCCGAGCAGAAAAAACAGCTCGCCAGCGGCGATGGAGAGATTGATGCGGTCGAGCGCCGTCGTCGCCCCGAACCGCTTGGTGATGTTGACAAATTTAACCGCCGTCATGTGGGCTGGGAGTATATTGAAAATTGTCGCGGGTGACACCAACCCGCCCCGCAGCCGACACACCGCCCGCTCACCAGCCACCGGCGTCGGGCGAGCGCAAGTCATTCGCCGCCCGGCGCGCGCGTTGGAGGTACGGCTGCCGGCAGCGTGGCGGGCACGGTAGCCGGCTGGCTCGCGGCAGCGACGCGGCGGGCCTGGGCTTCCTCCAGCATCCTCCTTGCAGCGGGGTGCGACGGCTCGGCTTGCAGGGTTTGGGTAAACAGTTCGATCGCCTGATCCCACTGCTTCACCGCCATGTACATCGACCCGAGCATGAACGAGGCCTGCGCGTTCTCCGGGTGATCGCGGTGCAGCGCGCTGAACAGTTGAAACGCCTCCTCAGGCTTTCCGTTGTCCGCGAGCCACATCGCGTAGTTCATGCGCACGTCAATTCGCCGGGGTGCCAGCTCGATGGCGCGGGCGTGATATTGCAACGCCAGGTCATCCTGTCGTTGCAGACGGAGAATGTCCCCCATGAGCGTCAACGCCTGCGGGTCATCAGGGGCAATCTCCATGGCCGTCTGCAGCAGTTGTGTCGCCTTGTTGTAATCGCCCTTGCGATAGGCAATCTGCCCGACGGCGATGAGGTGCATGGCATGTTTCGGGCGCGTGATGGTCTTGCCGGTGGCGCGCCGGTCGCGTTCGGCGTATTGCACATCAAGCTCCACTGCGAGATTCATCAGCCGTTCGGCCTCCGTGGCATTGCCGCGCTCTTCGGCCACCCGGCCGAGATTGAACATCGGATCAGAAAAGTCCTTCTTGATTGACAGCGCACGCTCAAACGACTGCTCGGCCGCTGCGAGGTTGTTGGTTTGCAGATAGTATGTGCCGAGATTGTTGTGGGCCATCCACGCGTTGGGGCTTTTGCGGATGGTATCAGTCCACAGCGCCTCAGGCCCCTTGTAAATCGCGGCCTGCCGAAACGACAGCACGCCGAGCACCACGCACAACACGCCCCCGGCCGCCACGCTGAACGGTGCGGGCCACCGCCGCGCAAGCAATGTAAGCCCGGCGGAGATTGCCACGATGAGTCCCAGGCTCGCGAGATAGACGAAGTGGTCGGCAACGAATGCGTAGCGCATCGGGAAGTAGTTGAAGAACCCCAACGCCGGCAGAATCGTCCCGCCGTAGAAGAGCAGTGCGATGAGTGGCCCGTCGCCCCACTTCTTTCGCTGCGCCAGCGCCGCGCAAACCACCGCAACCGCCGACACCGGCCAAAGCCACACCAGCACGCGCGCCGGTTCGATCGGCCATTTGTCATAGATGAAGGCGAGGTTAACCGGCCACAACAGCTTGCCGACGTAAAACCAAGCCGCCTGCCCCGCGATGATCATGCGCTCGGCGAATGAGTAGCTCCATTCGTGCCCCACCGCGCCGACCACCTGCCGCTCCATCGCGCTCGTCAGAACCGACATGCCCAGCCCAAGCACAAAAAACGGAATGAGCGGCACCATATCGCGGCGCAGGTCGATCTGCCGTCGTTTCAGCCAAACCAGCAGCAAAATCGCCGCAGGAAGCGTTGCGGTGACGGACTTGCTCAGCAACGCAAACAGGAACAGCAGCAACGCCAGCGCATAGACCTTCCGCGGCTCGGCGGGCAATTCCATGCGGTAGCCGGGATCGTCTCCGTCTGCAGTCAACTCGACCTGCGATGGCACAAATCCGTCCAGCTTCGCGTACCGCAGGTAAACCAGGAGCGACAGCATGTAGAACAGCCCCGAAAGCACATTTTTTCGCTCGGTGATCCATGCGACCGACTCAACGTGCACCGGATGCAGCGCAAAGGCGAACGCTGCCAGCGCGGCGCCAGGAATCTGAAGCCGGCGTAGCACGACAAAGAGGGTCCAAGCCAGCGCCGCGTGCAGGATGAGGTTCGTCAGGTGGTATCCGACCGGGTTGAGGCCCCAGATGCGGTAGTCGATCCAGAGACTCGTAAACGTCATCGGATAGTACTGCGGTGCCGCGTAATCGCTGAGGTTGGGAAAGATCCCCAGCCATATCTGCTGTATCCCGGCGTGCGTCCGGAGGGCCAGGTTGTTTACGACATAGTAATCGTCATCCCAAATGAACGCCCCTTTGATGGCGGGCGAATAAGCGATCAGAACAGCAATCAAGAGTGCGATGGGCACGAGAACCGCCACCCACTTCGCTTTGGGCGGCGCTACCGGTTGTGCGGATTGTTCGGTCTGCATGGACTTGCAAATGGTAACGCTAGAACGCATCGAAGTCGCGTCTGCGGGCGATATCGAAGGCGGGGAGAATTTTGCTTGACGCGCGTGTGATCGATGCCGTAGAAATGATGGATCAAGTCTGCGCCGCTGTCCGGCCCCTGCGCGAACGCACACATCGGGGCACCCGGCGGACGAAATTGGGAGAAAATGCATGTCCATCGGATCAGATTCTCATCGTGCTTTGCCAGCTTCCTCGCCGTCACTCCGCTCATATGTTGCAGTCGCCGGCAGCCTGCTGGCCGGTTCGACCGCAACGCACGCGGCGATCGAGTACAGCGGCCCACAAAACCTTGAGGTCTTTCAGGGAAACTCGCTGCAGATCGATATCGACTTCGACGGTTTCTTCGACGCCAGGTTTAAGAACTACATCTTCGGCGGTGGCAACTATATGGGCGGCACAGTCAATTTCGCCCCCGGCCAGTTCGTCGGTTTCACCAGTGGCCTGGCTTACGTCAGCAATCTCGCCCCCGGTTCGATCATCGGCCCCGGCAGCGTCGGCCCGACCTTCTTCGGCTCGATGGCATATGGTGCCGCCAACCCCAATGCACAGTTCAACAACGCAACCGACGCATTCCTCGGCATGTCGTTCCCTTCAGGTCCAGATACGTTCTACGGCTGGGTGCGCGTCAGCATCAACCAGCCCGCTGGTACCTTCTTCATCAAGGACTGGGCCTACGATAACGAAGGTGCCGCCATTGCTGCCGGCGCGGTGCCGGAACCTGCGTCGCTCGGGCTACTCGCCCTCGGCGCGGCAGGTTTGGCCGCGTATCGTCGGCGGTAATGAAGCCCTTGGCCAAGACCCTCCTCATCGGCTGGGATGCCGCCGATTGGCGGTTCATCAACCCTTTGATCGACCGCGGACTGATGCCCACACTCGCATCGCTCCGCGGTCGATCGGCATTTGGCAACCTCTCTACGCTTCAGCCGGCGCTCTCGCCCATGCTCTGGACCAGCATTGCCACCGGACATCGCGCCAGCCAGCACGGCATCCTTGGATTTGTCGAACCAATGCCTGACGGGCAGGGTGTGCGACCCTCGTCGAGCACCAGCCGACGCCGCCCCGCTCTTTGGAACATGGCCGACGCTGCCGGACTGACGAGTCATGTCGTCGGCTGGTATGCAACCCACCCCGCCGAGCCGACCCGCGGCTGCGTGGTCAGCAATCAGTTCGAGATTCCCACCTCGCCGCACGGCCAAAGCTGGCCGGTTCCACCCGGTTCGGTCGCCCCGGCCTCGCTCGCCGCCGAGTTCGCTTCACTGCGCATTCACCCGCGCGAGATCACGCCCGAAGCACTGCTGCCTTTCGTGCCGCCACTCGCCAATGCCACTCATGTCGCCGACCCGCTGCTTGGTAAGTTGCGATGCCTGATCGCACAGACCGCCTCCATCCATGCTGTCGCCACGCACCTGATCGAACACACTCCGTGGGACTTGTGTTGTGTCTACTACGAGGGCATCGATCGCTTCGGCCACGAGTTCATGCAGTTTCACCCACCCCGGATGCCCGGCACAACCGATGAGCAGTTTGAGCGATACCAACACGTCATGACCGGCTGCTATCGCTGGTTTGACATGATCCTCGATCGCTTAATCGAACTGGCCGGAGCCGACACCAACATTGTCCTCATCAGCGATCACGGCTACTTCCACGACACCCGGCGGCCGCGCGTCGAGGCCGATCCGCAGTCGTGGCATCGGTCGCACGGCATTGCCGTCGTCGCCGGGCCGGGCGTCCGCGCCGGCGAACGACTCTTCGGCGGAACCCTCCTCGACGTCGCACCCACCGTCCTTGCACTGCTCGGACTCCCCGCCGGCGACGATATGCCCGGTCGCGCCTGGACCGAGGCGCTGACCGCTTCACCCCCAGCGCGCATCGCGAGCTGGAACGATCGAGTCGCCCCCTCCGATTCTCCGCCCGGCGCGACCGATCCTTCACAAGACCCTGCTGCCCTGCTCGCTTCCCTGCAGCAGCTTGCCGAGTTGGGGTATGTCGATTCTGAAGCCATCTCAGGCCCCAGGGCAGCGGCCAAGGCGGCGGAGTTGCGCCAGTACAACCTTGCCATCTCGCTCCTCGACGAGCAGCGCCCCGCCGAGGCTGCGGAGATTCTTCGCGCGCTTCACGAGCAACATCCGGGCGATCCGGGACTGACCTGCCAGCTGGCGCTCGCCCTCGCCGCCTCCGGCGATCATGTCGCCGCCAGCGCCGCAGCCGAGCCGTTGCGGCATCACACCCCGATTCATCCGCGTGCTCATCTACTGCTCGGCTCGCTCGCACTTTCCGCCGGCGATGCCACCCAGGCCGAGACGCACTTCGATGCCGTCGCCCGCGCTGAAGTGGTGCATCCTGACCTGCACTGTCGGCTTGGGCAGGTCTATCTCACTGCCCGTCGATTCGACGATGCCACCCGCGCCTTCGCCGAGTGCGTTCGGCTCGATCCCGATCACGCCGTCGGCCTCGACGGTGCCGCGGAGGCTGCCATCGGCCGCCACGACTACCACGCCGCCAGGCAGTTCGCGCTGGCGGCCATCGCATCGGTGCAACACCTGCCGAGGGCGCACTACCATCTCGCTGTCGCGCTCCGCGCCACCGGCAACGACCCCGACGCCCTCACCGCCGCCGCCGTCTGCGTCCGACTCGCCCCCGCCCATCGCGCGGCGCGCGAACTGCTCGCCAGCCTGCTACAACAAGCCGGCCGGGAAACCGAGGCCGCCGTCCACCGCATCGCCGTGCAGAAGTTAAAAAAAACCTGAAATTCCGAAGCGTCGCAAGCGCCAGAAGCCCGACCACACGCTGAATCCGAAACACATTGACATGCGAGACCCGGCGCCCCGGGGCATAAAAAAAGATGTTTGCAACCCGCCCAGGCCGCACTCTCTCAACGCAAGCCTTTCTAAGACCAGTAGTTACGTCCGATTGCCCGCCGAATCGTGGCACAAAAAACCGGGTCCCAACAGGGTCCCAACCGGGTCCCGGGTGGTTCCGAAAGGGTCCCGATTGATCCTAAACGGGTCCCAATCAAGCCGAGACCGGGTCCCATCCGCCGCCGGTAGCCGTTCGCATCCTGTCCGCGATCGTCCATCCACTTATACCCCCCAAGTTGCGCCAGCCGAGCGCGCCCAGCGCAGCGCGCCCACCCACACCTGCTGCTTGAGCACATAGCTGCTGCCGTTGCGGGTTTCGATCGAGCTGTCGCCGTCGTGGTAGAACGCGTCGGTCGCTCGAAGGCGGACAACGGGTGAGACCTAGAATTCTCTACGGCGAACGCCGAAAGGTTGATAGCGTCAGCATGGCAATGCCTGCTACCAGCAGCAGAGCGCCAGAGACTGTTTGAATTGGCAACCCTGACGACGGTGCGACAAGCAACAGTAAGGCACCTCCAACTCCTACCAAGGTGCCAATCACCGATAATGCTTTACGAGTTGCCATCCAAGTAACCTCTGACTTGTTTAGACCGTTGAGTCATTCAGGTTTAAACTACCAGCCGTTGGCATGCCCGTGTGTCGCGGCCTTGGCCTCACAACAATCGTTGCAGCTCATTCTGAACCACCGGCCAATATTTCCACAACCAACCCAAGTCTCCCAACCAGCGCAGTCTATTCCCTCGTTGTTTGCTTGCTGATCGGCTAACCCATCCCACAGTTGTTGAATTGTTGCCGGGTCGTGTGTTGGCAGTAGCGCGGCTTGGAATGCCTCGCGGGTGACACCAATGATTGCAGATGCCGCCGCGCTGCAATTTCGGGCCATCATGCAGCTAACATAGCAATGCTTCATCTTATCCCGCATACCCCACTCGGGAACGCCATGGGCATAAGCTGAAGGAGGGCCAGCGCACGCGGCATATGCGACTAATAGCGCTAATGCAACTGGATTCTTGCCATCGGGATCCACAAAACTGTTAGGCGTAGACAGTTCATATTCGTGTAGGTTTTGCGAACTGTGATACTCCAACGGATCCCTCCCCCCGAACCGCCCGTAGAAGGGGATGAGCATTCGCGCCCGGTTGTAAACCAGGTCATTCTCTTCATCATGCTGCAGGCCCTGATGCCCGAACTCGCAGAGGACGGCCGGGTTGCCGGCGCTGAGCCGACCGCGGAAGCTGCCGTGGCGCGGGTGGTGCACCAGCGGGTCGGCCGCCGCGATCGATTGGCCGGACTGGGCCGCCATCGCGGTGAAGTCGTCCAGGTCGACATCCCCGTCGCCGTCCATGTCCGACCGGGCGGCCGGGTCACTCGTGCCGAACTGGCCGGTCATCACTGTCTGATCCGCCGACGTCGCCGCCGCCCCGTCATCGTCCAAATCGCCCAGCAGCCAGCCCCGGCTGTAGACCGTCCGCTTGCCATACGGCGTGTACTCGTAGCGTTCGGCCAGCACGCCGGTGATTATACCCGAAGAGTCTGCGGGTGATGCGGGAGTTTTAGCTTGATTTGCCGCGCGCCAGCAGGCCGGCAACGAGAGACGCGAGCGCGAGCGGGGTGAGCCAGGCGGCGGCGGGGTGGCCGGCGGTGGGGGTGATGGGCAATGACTCCATCAGGACGCGCGGCGGAGACGCGGGCGGGGGTTCGGGCGTTGCGGCGGTGCCCCCGCTGCCCGGGCGGTGAAACAGGCTGTTGAGCGCGCGCAACTTGCCTGCTTCGTCACGATAAATGCCCGGCGAAGGGGTATAGCCTTCGATCGCCGGTGTTAGGCGCTGCCAGGGTGCCGGTGGGACGATCAGCGATTCGCCGACGAACGCTGGGGTGAATGCTGGGGTTAACGCTGGCGTTAACATTGGGGACGTCGAGCCGAACGAATCGGCGACCGACCCGAGCAAGACCACAAACTCCGGCTGACTCGTTAGCGCTTCCGACCAGAAATTAAACAGCACCTGCCGCGCCGGCGGGCTGCCATCGAGTGCGAGGGCGCGCTCGGCGAGCACAGTCCGGCCTCCAACCCGCACACGCGGTTCCCACGAAGCGTCAGGCTCGGGGCCACACAGCGCACCTTCGAGAATACGACGCCAATCGATGCCCCCGCCGAGCGGAGAGATGATTTCGATCTCACCGGTATCCATTCGCTGCCCGCTGTGCAGCACAGGAAAGACCATCGCCGAGGCGGGCGCGAGATCGGTGGGGCTTGGCTGTACGGCTGGCTCGATGCGGTCGAGCAGGTGTACGACGTGACTGGATTGATCGCCCGCCGTGCGACTCATCGCCTCGCCCGACGCGCCGCTGGTGGCTGCGGGGTGACGCAGGCCGTTGTAGACGTCGGCAAACCGCGCCACTTCCGCATGAACGCCCCGCCCTGCGGCGAGCCAGGGCCATATCGTGCCGCGAACGAGCCATGCACGGTCATCGGGGGGAAAGCCATCGGTGGCGACATTGCGATCATGGCCCGCGAAGTCGCCCGCGGCATGCCCCGCCGCATGCTGGGTGAGAATCGCTTCCACCGTGTCGCCGAGGCGCGTGAAATCGATGAAGACGGGCAGCGCGGCGCCCGCAGGGATTGGCCGTTCGTGCGTCTCATCGCCCGACTTGACGATGAGCGTACGGGAGCGGGCCGGAATTGCGGGGGTTGATTCATCGAAAGCCGGCGTCACCATCACCTGCGGCGCAGGCAAATCCGCCGCGGCGAGGAACGCGATGCCGGCGTTCGCCGCGCGCATCGTCGGCGGGACGATGATCACCCCCCCGCCGTCGCCCGCCGCCGACTTCAGGCGATGATCGGTGAGGACGACGGTGGTCGCGTCTGATGCGTTGCGGGCGGCGGCCACATGCGATTGAACGAGTTGGAGCGTGTCGACAGCAGTCCGGCTGATTGCCTGATTTACCTTCGCGGCGGACACCGGACCCTGCAGCCGCGCCATGTTCGCTTCAAGCGGCGGAATCACGGTGATGGAGACCGCTTCCAGCGCCAGCGAGGCATCATCAAAGAGCGATCGCAAGGACGCTTCGTAGAGTGCCCCGCCGCCGGGCGCTTCGGCAGACATGCCCGCCCCGCGATCGATGACAACATGCACGCGGCGTTTCCATGTCGCGCCAAAGTGTGGGCCTGACGCGGCGAGGATCGCCATCACCGCAGCCAGCATTACAAGCGCGACCCACAGGGGCAGGCGATATTGGCGAGGGCTGGCGGCTGCGGGCGTGTCAGTCGGGGGCCAAAGCGGAAGAAACGGAACAGCGATCTCGTCGGCCCGGCGCCGCATGAGCCATATGGCCAACGCGGCCAGCGGCAACAGCGCGAACAACATAAGCGGCGAAACAAACGACATGCGAGCGGGCTACTGTTCGGGCATCACCAGCACCTTATCGAGCAACACATAATTGCGGCCGTTGTATTCGGTGAGCATGCCGGTGATGCGGAAGCGCAAATCGCGGCTGCTGGATTTCATGGCGCTTTCGATGGCCATAAGCTTCAGATTGGGCAGGACGATCACCGGCGGATCCTGCAGCGCGGTGCCGTCGGAATCAAACATGAACTCGACCGTCTGCCCGTCCGCCGCGCGTGCGATTCGGCCCACGCGGTCGATGAGAAACGTCCCCTCCCGCTGAAGCGCAATCGCGTCGGCCCCGGGCGCGACGGCAGCGCTGCCGGTGGTGCGATCGACCGCGGGGGCGTCGGTGACGGGGCGCAACGGCTTGGCAGACGGCTGGCCCGACGGGCGAAGCATCTGATCCAGCATCTGCGCCGCGGGCGTGCCGGCGGCGGGCTGGGTGGCTGGCTGCGTTGCCGGAGAAGCCGGCTGTGACAGGGCGACGGTTGAGAGCATACCGCAGGCGTGTAGAGACATTGCAATTAGAATGATCGATGGGCGCATGCAGTCCTCGCAGAAAACGCGTATCGCCACGGGCGTCGTGCGTGAACGAACCGCCCGCAACGATAATTATTCTCGCGATTGACCGCGGCAATTCAAAGTTGGCGACCTTATTCCGCCAGCGTAAGCTGCTTTTGCGGCTGTTCCCACAGTTTCTGATCGAGCATGTCCTTTGGAATGACGATCACCGGGCGTTCTGATTTTGGCCGAGCCTTCCACGCTTTGATTTCGATCGACCCCGGCGTTGCAAACCGCTGCCATTGCGCCGGAACCACCCACCCGCGTGCTGCAGGCTGAGCATGGCGGAGCATGTCGGCCTTTCTGAAATAGAGTGGAATGCTGTTGTTGGCTTCGTTGCGCGCGTCATTCGGAGTGAACCCGAAAATGAAAGCGTTTCGCCCGCCCAGCGCATCAGTAAACGTGCGGGTGCGCTCGGTGACTACGGCGCGGTGAGTGTCGATCGTTGAGCTGGTAAACGCAAAGCCGTGGTGTCGGCCCCAGCTTGCTCCGGGCGCGGTCGGCCATGCGGCAGCGTCATGAATCCGTGGATCGGCCCCGCCGTAGTAATAGGGGTTCTGCCCGCCGTATTGATGCCGAACCGGCTCGTAAACCACCTGTGAAAATGCCGGTGCCGCAGCCAGACCGACGATGAGACAAACGATGAGACGCATTGCGAAATCTCCCACAAAAGCCGAGAGCGAACCGGTGCAGGTTAACTCCAGCCCGAGGGCGACTTCAACGCAATTCCGGCGATGATTCTCGCAATCATCCGCTGTTCGCCGCTACAATCGCTTCAGATGCAACTGCCCTACCTCACAAGCGAGTTTCCCGGCGTCGGCGGGTCGATCAAAGACCGCCCGGAGGACTTTTTCGTTCAGGAACTGCCCCTTTACGAGCCTAGCGGCGAGGGGGAGCATGTCTACGCAGAGATTCAGAAGGTCGGCCTCACGACATTCGCAGCCATTGACCGCGTTGCCCGCGCGCACAACATTCACCCGCGCGATATCGGCTACGCCGGGCTGAAGGATGCGCGCGCCATCACCCGGCAGCTCATCAGCATTCCGCGCGTTACTGAAGAAGCGGTGATGACAACCAAGGTGGAGGGCGTCGAGGTGCGGTGGACCGATCGCCACGCCAACAAGATCCGCCTCGGCCACCTCGCGGGCAACCGGTTTGCCATCAAGATCCGGGATGTCGAACCGACCGACGTCGTCAAACTGCGCCCGATGCTCGACATATTGCAACAGCGTGGCATGCCCAACTACTTTGGCGAGCAGCGTTTCGGCATGCGTCAGAACAACCATGTGCTGGGGGCCTGTCTCATTCGCGGGCGCCCGGAAGAGTTACTGCATCATCTGCTCGGCGGGCCGGATAAGCGGCTGGACGATGGCGACGTGTACGACGCCCGCCGAAAGTTTGAGGAAGGCCGTTACGAGCACGCGCTCGACCGCTGGCCTCGAAAATGCGGCCTTGAGCGGCGCACCCTCGCCCGGCTGATGAAAACAAGAAAACCCGGCGAGGCGGCCCGGTCGATTGACGAAAAGATTCGCCGGCTCTGGGTGAGCGCGCTGCAGAGCCATCTGTTTAATCAGGTGCTGGCGCGGAGAATGGCTACGCTTGATCGGCTGATTCCCGGCGATTTTGCGATCAAGCACGAAAATGGCGCGTGTTTTCAAGTCACCGACCCAACCGCAGAGCAACCGCGGGCGACTGGCTGGGAAATCAGCCCGACCGGGCCGATCGTAGGCTACCGCATGAGCCTTCCGGAGGCCGACGCGCTGGCCATCGAGCAGGCAGTCATGAAGGAAAATGGCCTCACCCCCGGGCATTTCAAACAGGAAGGCCGCGACCAGGCAAAGGGAACACGCCGTGCCTTGCGCGTCCAGCCGAAAGACGTGGAAATCGCCGCAGGGGTCGATGATTTCGGCTCGCACATCACCGTCGCGTTTACCTTGCCGCCGGGAAGTTTTGCCACTGTGCTTCTCGGTGAATTGATGAAGAACGAAGAACCGACCACCCCAACGCCGACGGATGGTTCTTCGGACCCGACCAGCGACCCGGCGGAGGCTGTTGAATCAACCCCCAGCGCAGAGGGGTGAACGCCATCAGGCAGCCAAAAGATTTCTCGCGCGCCGTGCGTCGATGAACGATTTAATGCAAAGCACGATATAGGGAAACAGCAGCCCAGCCATGCCTGCCTGTACCTGCGAAGCCACGGGCCGGATTTTGTTCCCGCCGGTGAGCATGACTTGATCGTCTTTCACATCCATGGCCACGCGCTGCTCCGCGGTAAGGTTCTCGGTGCCTTGCGTCGCAAGCCTGATCAGATTCATGACACCCGGCACCGACCCGGCAAAGCCCAGAATCGCGATCAACACCGCGCCGTGCATTGCATGCTTGCGCAGTGCCGGCTTCAGCGCAACCAGTCCACAAACCAGCAGCAGAATGCCGGCGAATGCTGGGATTAGTGCTGTGAATGATCTCATGCCTGTGGCGAGATACGCGCCGACTCCGAGCAAGATCAGTGCCGCCGAGAAACCGATGGTGACTTTTGCCATGTGACAATGATAGACGACATTCCGCTCCGAAGCATTCATTTGATGCCTCGATTCGGCTGAATGCTGTGCAACACCAACACACTGAATCTTAAAAAACTTGGAAGAACCGAAGATGATGTGTCATCGCTTGATTCGCCTTGATGCATCGCTATGGTCTATCGCATCCGCAGGCGGCATAAGCCCGTCCTGCCTGGCCGGATGCCGGGTGAGACGAAGGGAAGTCGGTGAAATTCCGACGCGGACGCGCCGCTGTAAGGAGCACGCATCGCTGGCAGTACGCTGGCGATGCACCGTTTCGGTCAATCAGCCACTGTTTTGCCATTTCGGCATGATGGGAAGGCGGCCAAAGCGCGACTCCAAGCCAGAAGACCTGCCCGCGGAGAAGTGACGGTCGCGATTTGCACTTTTCGCTGCAAATCGACTGTTTCACACTCGTTCGTCCTCGCGACTTTGGGACGGAAAGAGAACCGCGTACAGGCTGCGTACGGACCACAAGCCGATTCGCTCGGTGCCCGCTGCGTATGAACTCGCCTGACCGCGTTCTGCTTCCAACTCTCAAAGCAAGATCGACCTCAGTGCGGGCAGTTTGCCCCCATTGCGGTTCGCGATGACGCTGTTCAATAAGAGCGCCGCGCGAATCGGCGCAGAAGGTCCTCCCATGTTTCGTATCGCTTTTTCCGCCGCACTGTCGGCGGGTGTCGCGGCGCATGCCGCGGAGTTTGTCTCTTCGGTGGCCGATTATCAGCCGGGCACCGGAGTCGGCGCCTTCGTCAATTCGTCGGCGGCGGTCGGCTCACCGGCACCGCTCACGGGGCAATCGATCGGCTTCCCGAACATCCTCAGCCCATTCAGCCCGGCTTTCGGGTCTGATGAGATTGTCGGCATCGGCTTGAATGGCCTGCTTCAGCTCGACTTCGCCGTCCCTGTCAGCAATGTAGCCGGCCCCGATTTTGGCGTCATCACCAACCTCGGTTTGGCGGACATTAGTTTCCCAAACGGCGTAAACTCCAATCCCGCCTCAACCTTCAGTGCCCCCCGGCAGGCTGAAGTGGCCGTGAGCGGCGATGGCACGCAGTTTATCAGCCTTGGTTTGGTGACTTTTGACGCGCCGGCAAACTACTTCGCCAATGCGTCCAACCCGTTTCTCTCCTCGACACCTTCGCCGGCTGTACTGGCGGATTTTGGAAAGCCGTTCGCGGGCTCGCTCTCCACGTTCGACGGGCTGGACTGGCAACAAACCCTCGCCGCCCTCGATGGCTCCGGCGGTGGGACCTGGCTCGACTTTTCAGCTACCGGACTGCCAAGCATTAAGTCGGTCCGATTCAGCATCGGCGCAACCGCGCCGGTGGGAACCGATGGAAAGTTGTTTGTCGACGCCGTGGTCGCCAATAACGCCGCCGTGCCAGAACCGGCTGCCGCGGGAATGCTGGTAGGTGCGATTGGCGTGCTGCTTCGTCGGCGATAGACCCATGCACTCCCTCACAACACTCCTCACCCTCGCCACTGCAGTCTCGGCGGAACGTCTCACCGCCGAGCCTGCTGTGCGCGTGGGCCAGGGGATTCACTCTTCGCTGGTTTATATCGACTTCGGCCCGCGCACTTTCTGGTATGACGTGCGATACAACCACTCCATTACAGGCTTTGCGGCACTGCAGTTGATTGATGACGAAACGCCGCTGGAAATGGACTCGATTGCGTTCGGGTCGAGCCGGTTTATCACGTCGATCTCGATCGGCGGCTACGCGGCGGAGGGCGCGGGAGCCAACGGCGACGACTTCTGGAGCTATTGGCGGCGCGACACGGCCGATTGGACACTTTCAGGCGTTGGCGCGAGCTTTCGGACGCTGCAACACGGTCATGCCGACGGTTGGGTCTGGACCGCGGCGCAGAACCGTCCGCCAGACGAGCCTGCATCATTCCGCGAGCTTGTCAGCGTCGCACCCCCCGCCACCGCCGCGCGCGCTGCGGCAGTTCCCGAACCGAGCTTCAGCAGCTATCTATTCGCATCCGGCCCAGCCTTTGCTCGTCGGCGGCGAAAAGCAACGACAGCGTGCGCGGTGCGCGGCTTCACGCTCGTCGAGTTGCTCGTCGTGATCGGCATCATTGCAATTCTAGTGGCCACCCTGCTTCCGACGCTTCAAGCCGCCAATGCTCAATCGAGATCGGTGCAGTGTCTCAGCAATCTCCGGCAGATGATGGTGGCCGTGGAAATGTATCAGCAGACAAATGCCGGGCGCTTTCCGCTGTCAGGGTACAGCGTCTTCGCCCCGCCGACGCGCACAAGCTACGCCTGGGACTATACGCGCATCATCAATATCAACACCAATGAAACGACAATCGAACCGGGATTGCTCTGGTGGAAGAGCGCGGCGGCGAAGGTGATGCAGTGTCCGGTGTTCGAGCGAACTTCTGTTGGCTTCGTTTCAGATCCGGCAACCGGCTACAACTACAACACGAGCTATCTCGGCGGCGAACAGGAACTGGGCACCGGGATTATCTACGCCCCTGCCAAACTATCGCAGGTGCGCAAACCGTCGCAGACAGTGGTCTTCGGTGACGGCGAATACTCCGCGGGGGCGAACAAGTTCATGCGATCGCCGTTTCCGTCGGGCCGCGAAGTGGTGAGTTCCGGTCGATTCGCCGGAACACAGGGTTTCCGCCACCGCGGCGCAAGCAATGCAGCCTTCGCCGACGGCCACGCGGCACCATCGTCGCGACGATTCACTGCGACACTGGCAGCCGATCAGTCGCGCATCACCGCCGGCACCGGCTTTCTCTCCGCCGACAATTCGCTCTACGATCTGGAGTGAGGATGTCACCGAAAGTGCCAAGAGAGAACCCTGCTCCACGATCGCTCGTAGAAGGAGTGGATTACTATCTGGAAGCGGGCCGGTGGGTCTTCACCGAAGCCTTCCACCTGAACCGCGGAAATTGCTGCGGGTCGGGCTGTCGGCACTGCCCATACCGACCGGCAACGCCGCATGGCGCGTCTTCGGCAGATAACGAGGCGGGTGAGTTGGATTGAAGTGCGATCGCGCATAGACTCAAGGCCGAAACATGGATTACCTCGTCAGCCCGAATAGCGCAGGTGCCCTAGTGTCCAAAGGCGATATTGATCGAATCCGCCAGAGTATTCAGAAGGTTTTTCTCGGCCATCCCCGTGCAATCGACCTGCTGCTGACGGGCCTGATCGCCCGCGGGCATGTGCTGATTGAAGATGTTCCCGGTGTTGGCAAAACCGTGCTCGCCAAGGCGCTGGCTAAGAGCATTGATTGTCGGTTTAACCGCATACAGCTAACCCCCGACCTGCTTCCCGGCGATGTGCTCGGCGTGGCGGTCTACAACAGTCAGGCGGCGCAGTTCGATTTCAAGCCGGGTCCGATCTTTGCCAATATTGTTCTCGCCGATGAGATTAACCGTACCACGCCGCGCACCCAGTCGGCATTGCTCGAAGCGATGAGCGAAGAGCAGGTGAGCATCGAAAACGAGACGCGAAAGCTCGAACGGCCATTTATGGTGGTCGCAACACAGAATCCGTTCGAGTTTGAGGGAACCTATCTACTGCCGGAGAATCAACTCGACCGGTTTTTGTTACGCGTGAGTGTCGGGTACCCCGATCGCGCTTCTGAACAGAAAATCCTGACGCAACAGCCGTCGCGGCAGGCACTTGACCAGTTGCAGCCTGTGATTCACGCCGATGATGTGGTGCGCCTGCAGGACATGGTGCCAAGTGTCAAGCTCGATACGACGGTGGTTGAATACCTGCTCGACCTCGTCGACTCCACGCGTGACCACGATCAGTTGCATCTCGGCGTTTCGCCGCGGGGTGCGATTGCGCTGACAAACGCGTGTCAGGCGTGGGCCATCATCAACGGCCGGGATTATGTCACTCCTGATGATGTGAAGATGCTTTTCGTACCCTGCTGCGCCCACCGCGTGATCAGTAAGACATTTCTTCACAACGGCGATGCGGACGCCACCGCGCGCGTGCTGAAACAGATTCTGGATACTGTGCCAATAAGGAGTTAGCAGCCAGAGAAGGCGTGACGAGTCGAATTGATTGCCTGTCCTCTTTCGCGCCCACCCCCTGCCGCACTCTGACATTCCGACTGCTGACGGCTTTGCAATGATGTTTCGCCGACGACGCAAATCTCCGGTTGACGCGACGCCCGTCCGTAGGCGGCCATCGATGGATCTTTCACTAACCGGCTTGATCTATCTCTCGCTGATGATGTTTATGGGCCTCGCGGCGATTAACACGCAGGCCAACCTGCTTTTCGGTGTATTTGGACTGATGATTGGCATTGTGCTTGTGGCGTATTGGATCAGTGGTGTGGTTTTACGCCGACTCGAACTCTCCCGGCGGCTGCCCGATCATGCGACGGTGGGAGAGCCGACGAGCGTTGCCTACGATTTTGTGAATCGCAAGCGGTTTTGGCCAAGTCTTTCCATTACCGTTTCAGAACTCGATGGCGTGGAGGGATTTCACAAGCAACCCCACGGCTACCTGCTTCACGCCGCCGCGGGGCGAACGGCGTCGATCCCGGTCGAGTTGATTCCCAAGCGCCGCGGGCGACATTCGCTCGGGGTGCACCAGATCAGCACCAGCTTTCCCTTCGGTTTCATCAAACGCGCGATCGAGCGAAAGAAACTTGATACGCTGCTGGTGTACCCGGCGATCGGCCAGGTCGATCCGAAGTTGCTGCAACTGGCGCGCTCTGCGGAAACCATCGGCCCGACCGTTCGCCCAAGGCGGGGAGGCATGGATGAATTCTACGGGCTAAAAGAATATCGCACCGGCGAAAATCCGCGAATGATTTACTGGAGACGGTCTGCACGCACCGGCACGCTGGTGACCCGCGAAATGACACACGTCTCCCCGCCGCGACTGATGATTCTCGTCGACACATACCTTCCCGAGCGCACCCCCGCGGCGCATGCCGACGTCGAAATGTGTATTGCCATGGCTGCCTCGCTGGCGAGTTATGCGATTGAAGCCGAGTTGCCGGTCGGCTTGACGGCATGGAACGAGGGCTGGACGTCACTCGAGCCAGCGCGGGGCAAGCGACACCGGTGCGAACTGCCGTCGATGCTGGCATCCCTGC
>DDRH01000050.1 GCA_002343075.1 Phycisphaerales bacterium UBA2421
GGATCACCTCCTTTCTAAGGGATTACTTAGAACGCCCGAACGCGGAATATCCAAGTTCTTGCAGAGCAATCTGCGGGCGAACAAGTCAGAACAGTCTCGTTCTCTCTAACCGGAGAAAACAATGGTGGCGACACCGTTGGATGGCACCGACTATTCCTTTTTATACAACAGCGATGCGCCCGGATGATTTCTATCATCCGGGCGTTCTCGTTTTGCTCAAGGCCACTCACTCGGCGCGTCTTCAGTTGAGTGTTGAGTGTCGTTGTTGACGTATGGGGTAGCCCACATAGAATCCTGTTTCGGGCGTTTCATGCCAAGCCATAGATTGGACCACACATGTCAAAGTTCCTTTTTCTCATCTCTTCGGTCGTACTTATCGCCCTCTGTCCGGGTTGCGGCGACTCACACGAGAGCCTCACCGCCGAGAGCATGTCTACGATGAAGAAGCTTGTTTCGGTGCTAGACGGAGTGACAGACGGTGCCACGGCTAAGTCTGCGAAGCCCAAACTTAAGTCTCTGATGGAAGAGATGGAGAGCTTAAAGGCTCGGCAAGCCAAGCTAGGTATGCCCGACGAGGCCGACTTTAAGGCGATTTCGGCGAAGTACGGGACTGAGCTGGAAGATCTCCAGAAGAAAATGGTGGGTCACATGATGCGCATGGCATTTGACCCGGCCATTCGAGTCGAACTTGACGATATGAAACTCGGCGATGCCCCCGGGTAGTTCTTGCACCAAGCGAATTGCTCGATCATTTCAACATAGTCTGGACAAGCCCCAGTCGAAACGCCGGCGAGTCCATGCCCTGCGGTGGGGGCGATGTTGGGCTGAATGTCTGGGTGGAACAGGGCGACTTGCTCTTTTACATCGCCCGCTCGGGCTGTTTTGACGAACTGGGTCGCATGCCCAAGCTCGGGAGAGTGCGGGTGGCGCTCGATCCATCACCATTTCAGAATGATGCTGAAGCTGCCCCAACTCAGTTCCGGCAGGTCTTAGACCTCGCGCGCGGCTGCGTGCAGGTCCACGCCACCTCAGCAGCGTGTGCTGCGACCATCGATGTCTGGGCTGATGTTCATCGGCCCGTTGTCCACGTCGGGGTGGTCACCGATCGCCCGGCAAAACTGAGAGTTGCCTACGAAAATTGGCGATTGACAGACAGGCCATTCGAGAAGGCTGAGCATCACTCGGCGCGCTCGTGGGCGGGCGCGCCGGTTACCGGCGTTGTAATGCGCGATAGCGTTGGTTTCGATACCGACGGAGTCACCTTTTATCACCGCAACGCCGGGGAGACTGTGTTTGATCTGCTCGCTCGGCAGCAGGGCCTGGATGCGGTGAAGGCCGATCTGTGGGATCCACTTGCCGATCTCACCTTCGGCGGCAGGCTTGCGGGTGCCAACCTGGTTCCCGCGGGCACCGTGGACGGCGTGTACGCATCCACACCGTTTCGCGCCTGGCGATTGCAAAGCCGCGTGCCTGCCCGGGAGCACCATGCGCGCATCGTCATGCACACAGCCCAGTCGGCAACAACGCAGGTGTGGCAAGAGGAGTTGAAGGAGATCGAGGCAAGCGATGATCCTGTCGCAGAGCGAGCCAAGACTGAGCAATGGTGGGCCGCGTTCTGGCAACGAAGCTGGATTGCGGTAGACCCTCTCAACGGCGGGCCGGAATCGAGGCCGTGGCAGGCGGGACGCAATGCGCAACTCTTCCGCTATCAGCTCGGCTGCAATGCGAAAGGCAAGTATCCCACAAAATTCAACGGCGGGCTCTTTACATTTGACCCAGAGTACATCGACCCGAAGAAGCCGCTCGATCCCGACTTTCGCGCCTGGGGCGGCACATCGTTCACCGCGCAAAATCAGCGGCTGGTCTACTGGCCCATGCTGGCCAGCGGCGATGGTGATCTGATGCTCGCCCAGCTTCAGTTCTATCGCCGCTCGTTAGGCAATGCGCGGGCGCGCAGCCGAGCGTATTGGAACATCGATGCGGCCTGTTTTGTCGAACAAATTGAGCTCTTCGGATTATGCGTCGGCTACGAGTACGGCTGGAAGCGTAAGCCCGAAACCCCGTTGGGCGTGGAAGACAGCGCGTGGGTGTGCTACCAGTGGGACACCGTGTTTGAGTTCTGCCAGATGGCCCTCGACCGTGGGCGCTATTTCGGTGCAGACGTCTCGGCGGACATACAATGGATTGAGAGCTGTCTGGATTTTTACGAGTCTTTCTACCAGTTGCAGTCGATGGAGCGCACCGGTCGCCCATTCGACGGCACGGGCAAGCTGACGATTTTTCCCGGGACTGCCTGTGAAACCTACAAGGATGCACTCAACCCCACACCAACGGTTTGCGCGCTGCGCGGAGTACTCCGGTCGCTGCTGGAGCTACCCGACCGCCTGCTGCCTGCGGTGCGGAAGCAGCGATGGCAAAGCATGCTCGCTACCGTGCCGGAAGTCGCCACGCGCACGATGGAGGGCCGACAGGTTTTCGCGCCCGCCAAGTCGTGGTCGCGCAAGCAGAACTGTGAATTGCCGCAGTTGTATTCGGTCTATCCATGGGGGGAGCACGGCCTCTTTCGCTCGCAATTGCAGACCGCGATCGACACCTGGCGATACGGCTTTGATGCGCCTGATCAGAAGCAGACCAAGAGCTGGCACCAAGACCCAATCTTCTGCGCGCGGCTTGGACTGGTGGACGAGGCTGCAGAGGGAATGTTGGCAAAACTCACCGATGCCCCGCGGCGATTTCCGACGTTCTGGGGGCCGGGCCACGACTGGGTGCCCGATCATAACCAAGGGGGCAGCGGGTTGATCGCGATGCAAGAAATGCTGATGCAGACGGTCGGCAACCGCATCTATCTCCTGCCCGCCTGGCCGCAAGCGTGGGATGTGCACTTTAAGCTGCACGCACCCTACCAGACGACGGTCGAGGTAAGGCTTATCGGGGGCAAGATCGAGAGCCTGATCGTCACGCCGCCGGAGCGGATGAGCGATGTGGTGATCGCAGCAGCGTGGCAGCGGGAGTCGGGCGAGCACTGATCGCGCAAAGCTGGTGCATCGAAGGGGAGACAAACGAGTCAAAGTCAATCGAAGTCGGCTCGTCGAGGAGTGCATAGCGCGCCCGTGTGGAGGTCGGTCGCGAAGTCGGCTGGGTGGTTGATTTTCTTTCCTTTCGCTGCTTCGCCTCTTTGCGCGCTTTCGCTTCGGCTGCGGCCTGTCGCTGCAATCGCTCGTCGCGGGCGGCGATGAAGGCCTTCCGGGCGGCAGCTTCTTTACGCGCCTTGGCGTCGGCTGCCAGACGTCTTGCCTCCAGATCTGCTTTGCGCGCGGCGGCGGCCTTGCGTTCGGCGGCGGCGCGGCGTTCGGCAATCTCAGCCTTCCTTGCGACCGCCTCCTTGCGCTCGCGGGCAGCCCGCCGCTCGGCGACGGCAGCTTTCCTCGCTGCTGCCGCGCGACGCTCTGCTGCGGCGAGCTGCTCTGGAGTCCGCTTGGGCTTCTTCGCCACCGGTCTTGGCGGCGCCTTCTTCTGAATCGACAAATCGCGCCAGTCTTCCCCCGGCGGGGGCGCGATGGTCTGCACGCGGCACAGCTTCCATCCGGCATCGATCGTTGCCACTGTCTCGAGCGAACGAATCACGCGGCGGTCAATCATTCGCGCGATGTCCGGATCAACCGCGCGGTATGGATCACCCGGCAGCACGGCCCATGGCACGTTATGTTCTTCTAACACATGGGCATAACTCTTCGGGCTTCTGCGCGGTGGCAACAGTTCGCGCTGCATCAGAACGTCCCGGCCGGACAAGTATCGCAAAACTTGCGCTTGCGGACCAATAACGCGTTGCCCGACCGGTACATGCGACCGAATCTCCTTTGCCATCGCGATTGTCGGAACAAATTTTCCATCGCGATACTGGCTTATGAAGGGCGTGCTTCGCTGCTCAATGATGAATGGAATGACCTTTGCAAGGTTCATCAATGTGACCATTCCCAGCCCGCCGAGCAAGATCATCTCGCCGGCGCGCCCACTGATGAGCCGCTGCACGCGATGGAGCAACAAAAGCCATGCGAGAAGCAAGAATGGCATCACCATGAGGTAGTACCGTGGCGTTGTTGAGAGCATGAGCGTGACTGCCACTGTGCCCAGGATCATCAACGACCAGACTGCATGCCTGCGGACCATGGCGATCGTGGCGGCTATGAGCAGGAGGGAAAACGCGAGTCCGGTTTTCCACGGCAGTCCTTGCCCGAGGAATGACTCAGGAAAGTTTGCGGTGAGCAGGGTGGGGACGTTGGTCTGCAGTCGCGTGAGTAAGCCTGGCGACCGTGAATCAACATCGGCCCCAGCGTCCTGAAGGATCGCGAGCAACTCCCGCTCATAACCGCCGTCAAACAGTCGCCAGATGCGGGTGCGTGGATCGACCGCGAACATAAACAACACGACGATGACAATCAGCCCAAGCGCCAAGACCGACTTGCGATCGCGGTGCAGTAAGACATGCACAAACGACACCGCTGCCCAAACCAGCGCAACAATCCAGAACGTCGGCCGCATGGTTGCAGCGAGCACAAGCCCAAAGAAGCTGAGCAGCACCGCACGATATAACGCGCCCGTGCCTTGGGCGCGCCTAAGTAGTTCCCAGCCGAGCAGCGCGGTGACTGTGCCGAAAAGAAAAGGTATGTCTGTAAGGAGTTCGTGCGAAAGTTGGACGAAGCGTGAGTTGAGGGCCAGCCCGCACACCACGGTGACCGCGATCCACCTTGGGTAGTGGTGCAAGATCAGTTTGTACACGACATACAGCGTTGCGAGCGATGTGCAAGCCATCAACAACAGTGCCTGCCACGGCGCGAAAACATTCAGCCCAAAAAGCTTCTGTAGCCCCGCGAGCAGCACCGGCAAGCCGGGGTAGGCCGTGCTGCTGGCAAACTCGCCAAACGCGTAACCGCGCCCGCTGGCCAGCGAATCGGCCAGGCCGCGGTACAGCGCCGAATCGAGGCCGATCCGCCACTGGCCGTTGAAACTGGCGAGGGGAATGAGCAGACAACCCGCAAAAATGAACCACCGATAACGATCAATCATCCGTGCGGTCCAGCAGTCGGCTGTGGCGACTTCGGGGTGAAGTGGCGTGGTCGATTGCCGAGGGGTCGCTGGTTCGGCAGGCGTGTGGGGCACCGAGCCCGTTACTGACATTTCGGCATTGTCCGCCGGGCCGCGCGCGCGTCAAGTGTTAACAAGCTGCACAACGCTGGATTCGCGGCAGCTTCGCGGTGCCGCTTCTGAAAACGTCGCTTTGCCCGTGCGAGGCGGTTGCGGGTATCCTCAACTGCATGCAGAGAAGCAGCACCTCAGCGTGCCGTTCGGTTTTGGATCTCATCGGCAACACGCCGGTGCAGCTATTGGATCGCATTGTGAACCGATTGGGGCTGGAGGGTCAACTCGTCGCCAAGCTGGAGAGTGTCAACCCCGGCGGGAGCATGAAGGACCGCGTGGCGCTAGCGATTATCCGCCAGGCCCGCGCGTCTGGTGCGCTTGCTGAGGGTCAACCCGTTATTGAAGTCACGAGTGGAAACACGGGAATCGGGCTTGCGCTGGTCTGCAAGGCCATGGGACACCCGTTTATTGCCGTCATGAGCCGGGGAAACAGCCCGGAACGCGCGCAGATGATGCGGGCCTTCGGCGCGGAGGTTGTGCTGGTCGATCAGTGTCCGCCCGCGCATGCGGGAAGGGTGACGGGTCAGGACATGGCCGCGGTCAAAGAGCGCGCTGCGGTGCTGCAGGCAGAACGTGGGGCGTACTTTTCAAATCAGTTTGAGAATCCGTCGAACCCGCAGGCGCACTTTGAGACAACCGGCCCGGAGTTGCTTCAACAGTGTGGGGGAAAGGTCGATGTTGTTCTGGCTTTCGCCGGCACTGGCGGCGCGCTGGGCGGGTTGGCCAGGTTTTTTCGCGAAGCAAGCCCAGACACAAAGGTCATCGCGGTGGAACCCGAATGCGCAGCATCGCTGGCGTTGGCGTGTTGTATGGAAGCTGCACACCTCATCCAGGGCGGCGGTTATGGCAAACCAGCGTTGGTGCATCTCGATCCGGCAACCGTGGATGGTTACATCTGCTGTAGCGACGAAGATGCCATTGCCGGCACACGCCTGCTCGCGGAGGAAGAAGGCATCTTTGCCGGCTATTCCAGCGGTGCCCACCTTCATGCCGCCACAACGCTGCTTCGCGGGCCTGCCCGTGGCAAGCGCGTGGCATTTCTCATCTGCGATACCGGGCTGAAGTACATGTCCACGGGGTTGTTTGGCTGATGACGCCGGTTCCGCGTAACCAAAGAGAAAAGGCGGGCTGGAGCGATCCAGCCCGCCGTCGTTAGATTGGCAGTCGTTCAGTCAGGCGTCTATCGTCCGCCGTCTAAATGCCCGGTGCACCAATGAGCAGGATTTCCTCGCCGATGCGTTTGTCCCCGAACGGGGAAACGGCTGCGATGGTGGTCGTGCTCGGCAGCCCTGCCGTGCGGGGCAGCCCTGCCGGCGCGGTGTTGCCGAAGTTGGCAGCAAGGGCGGTGAAGTCGCCGAGATTCACGGCACCGTCATAAGTGAAGTCGCCACTCGACCAGATGCTCGCCACGCCGAAGCCGACCGCGAGGCTTGTGAAATCATCGAGGTTGACTGTTCCATTCAGGTTGGCATCGCCCGCGAGGGTGTATCGCGCAACGACGGTCGTGGCGTCGACAGTTTCGCCGGCAAAAGTTCCCGGCGTGGTCATGATGGCCGAGGCTTCTGCGTAGCCGATAGCATCGGCAATGGCGGACGCGTTGGCGGTTGAGGAGCGAATGCCCGATCCGTTCCACGCGCCGCTGGCATGTCCAGAAGTCAATGCGGCCTGCACCGCCGCCAGGGGCGACGCGCCTGCGTAGTCAACGATGAGCGAGCCGTCGCGCAGATCGAGGCTTGCAGCGCCCGAAGAACTGAACGCGCCGGTGCGGATGAGTCGGTCGTCCGCCGTCAGCGAGAACTGCCCGTTTCCGCTCATTGCCAGCGACGCCAGATGCTGCGATGCCGTGGCGGCAACGCTGCCGGTGCCGTTGATGATGAGATTGAGCGAGCTATTTTGCGTGTTAGCATCCACGCCGTAGAACCACACGCCTGCGGAGACGGTGAGCGTGTTGACTCCTGAGCCGCCGATAAACGACGGTGCCGCAGACGAACCGAGGTAGGTAAGCGAATCGGGGCCGCCGTTGCCGTGGAAGCTCACATTCTCGGCATCGCCGTAGTTGATCGTTCGCCCACCGATCACAATGCTGGAATTCTCAAAAGTCGCCGCGTCGGCATTGTCTCCGCCGACAAGGGTCGCGGAATCAGTCCCAGCGAGGCCGCTGAAATTGATGCCACCAGTTGGGATTGGGTTGCCGTTAACGAGATCGACAAACAACCCATCATTGGCGGCCGAGCCGATCAGGTTAAGGCTTGCGGTTGAGACAGGCAGCGTCAGGTCGGCTGCACCAGCGCCGGTGGTATTCCGGAAGATCTCGATCATGTCGCCTGCACCATTCAGCCGGACGTACAAGCCGGTGTCGCTCTGAACCGTGGTAATGTTGGCGTTGCCAAAGTCGCGAGAGAGCACCTCCGCCGCCGCCGCGGCGACGTTGTAGCCGCCGGTGGCTGGGTTGGTGAACGAGAAACCGCCTCCGAGTGGCTCCTGGCGTAGCACATAACTGCCCGCCTCAAGCGGCGTGAAGCTGTATGAGCCGTCGGCGGGCGTGACACGGTTGGGCTCGATCGAAATCTGGAAGAGAGACCAACTGTTCAGGGTGCCGGAGTCGCCCCCCGCATCGTCGGTGATCTCCAATTGCCAGGTGCCGTCGAGCGGCTCGCCATTAAGACTCGCCAGCGAACCTTCTGGACGCCATGTCCCCGTCACAGGTCCGACGCCCGACGCCGTTGGCCACGAGGTAACCGAGTTGGCGGCCGAATCCAGCAGCGTGACGTTTGCGCCGTCCGTACTGCTGCCATTATCGGTGGTCAACTCAACGCGCGTGCCCTGCGGGCTGATCAGGAAGATATCAAGGTCACCCATGAAAGTGTGGGTGATGTTGAGACGTACGCCGATGTTGTTCACCGTTGCTGCGGTCCCAGCGATAACAAGATTGGAAAACCGGGTGGTGCGGTCATCGGGCAGCGGCAGGGCGGTGTTCTGGGCGAAGTCGTGATTTTGATTATCAAACAGGCCATTGTTGTTGGTATCGAGGTAGACGCGCGCCCCGCCGATGCCATTCTCGCCGCCGTCCTGGGTGCCGTTGCCGTTGGCGTCGTTGTAGACCGCGCCAGCGATTCGCACTGCCGAGGTGACGCCGAAGTGGTTGTTAAGCGACGCAAGCGACGCCGGCGCGATGTTGACATTGTGTGCAGTCGCCGGCGCTGTCTGCCGGGTGGCTGCGGGGGCAACAATGCGGACGTTGTAATTGCCATCCGCAAGGCCGGTCAGTGCGTACGCGCCCTGTGCGTCGGTGACGACAGAAGCCTCGCCACCGTCGAGGGTGGAGTTGTTGTTCGCGTCGAGATAGACGGTCACCCCGCTGCGACCGACTTCCCCGGCATCAAAGACGCCGTCGTCATCGACATCGGTAAAGACTGTGCCGGTAATCTTTGGATTGACAAAACCAAAGTTGGCGCCCGTCGCAATGGGCGTTGAGGAATTGAGGGTAAAGTTGTAAACACTCGCGCCGGTGGGACGCAGCCCACTCGGAGCGACGGCGCGCACCGCATAGCTGCCATCGGGCATGTCATTAAACGCGTAGTTGCCCGTAGCAGTGGTGATAGAGGTTTCTTCGCCGCTGTCGAAGATGCCATTGTTGTTGCTGTCCAGGAATACGGTGATGCCGCCAAGACCGGGTTCGCCGCCGTCACGATTGCCTGAGCCATTGCTGTCTTCAAACGCGGTGCCGTAGATTCCCTGTCCTTGTTGGGTGCCGTAGATGTTGAGCGCCCAGTTGTTCCACGTGCCTGAAGTGCCGCTGACGGTATCGGTGACGGTGAGCGTCCATGTCCCGGCGGCTTCTTCGTCCCAGAAATGTTTGGAGGTGAAGCTCCAGTTACTGTAGTTGTCGCCGGTATCGGCGCGCGGCTCGGCAAGAATCGATTGAGTGCCGCTGGGCGAGGTAAGAACGAGTCGCAACTGCCCTCGACTGAGGTGCGAGGCGTTAAGTACGACTTCAACCGTTTCGATCTTGACCGGGTCGCTCACGACGATGCTTCTGCTGACACCGGTCGTGTTTCCATCGGGAATTGCTGCCGCGACATTGCTGATGCCCGACAGCGCCGAGACTTCTGGTGCGACGTTGGTCCACGCCTCGGCCAGCGCAACCGCGGGGGCGGCATCGACCGCGCCAAAGCCGTAGCGGTCGTTGAAATCGTGGCCCGCGCCATTGATCTCCCAGCCGGCACCGGTGGGGTCGGTCTTTCGGGCCGAGTTGACGAGAACGTGCTGCACGTCGCGCCAAGTGAGGTTCGGGTTGGCTTCAAGAATCAATGCAATCACGCCCGCGGCGAGGGGGGCGGCTGAACTCGTGCCGCCGAAGGTGCTGGTATAACCGCTGGAAGATGTTGTACTGATGCCGAGCGAACCACCGTTGGAATACGCACTCACGAGCACCGGCGCGCCGCGTTCGGAATAACTGGAGCGCACGCCGGTGTTGGTGATCGCGCCTACCGCGATCGTATACCGACTGTTGGCGTACCCGTCGTAGTTGACGTTGTCACCATTGCCACCGTTGCCGCCAGCCCAGGTGTAGATGCTTCCCAGGCCGTTACGGCCATTCTGCACGGCATTGGCGAACGCGGCGAGGGTGAGGGGGCCGGGGCCAGAGAGCGTAGTGCCGCCGTCGTTTGGCCCCCAGCTGTTGTTGTAAATGTCGATATCGTTGTTGGCAAACGTCAGTGCATTGGCTTCGGTGGCGTCGGAGACGGCCGCTGCGATCAGGCGGATGCCCGACAGGCCTGCATTGAACGCGGCGCCGGCAACACCGACGCCATTGTTTCCCTTTGCTGCCATGACGCCCGCTACACTCGTGCCGTGAGAACCGGGCGACGGATCAGGCTCATTGCTGTTGAAGTCGTAGCTGAACGCGGGAAGGTAGTTTGGCGCAAGATCCTGGTGGGTGGTGGTGATACCGTCATCGACCGATGAGACGACGACGCCCGCGCCGGTGTATTGATCCCAGACGCTGGTGACGTTGGCATCGGCATTTGCCGTTCCGCCGCCCTGGCCGGTGTTGCGCAAGTGCCACTGGTTTGGGAAATTGGTGTCGTTCGGAATCAGCCTTGGAGTGTGCTGCCGCTTGAGCATCGGTGCCATGAACATGGCACCCGACTCCCGCAGGAGCATCTGCGATTGCACGCCCGGATCGACGGTAATGATGTAGCTGTTGTTGACGAACGGGGCAGGCTCAATGGACTTAGCTCCTATTGCCTGTGCGATCGCCTCAGCGCGAGCCGGCGAGCGCGCTCCGATCAGCCACTCGGCGGCGCTGTTTAGCTCTGCCTGAGTATACATCTCAAGGTCGGCAGTGCGGATGAGAGATGCCTTTACGGTCTCATCAGTGCTGACCAGCGCCGCTTCGGCGAAGGTGGCGGTGGAAGCAAGCAGACGTCGCGACTCGAGCGATTCGAGGGTGACGCTGGCAGCCCGCGCAACGGCAGTTGTGTTGTGGTTTACCAAAGAGGCACGGCGGTTAACGAAACTTTGGGGCACGATGCCCTCCTGCTGAATGGGGTTGGTCAGCCTGCTGTCAATCGCCCGGCGGTAGTCGCGCGGGTTATCTCAAGCAGTTGCCCGGCGGGATGGTTGTCCGTCCCGCCGGGCCTATGAACACACATTATAGAACACACATCGAACACACTTTCGACAACCAACTTCAGACTTTGAGCGTTAGCTTCTGCTCATATGGTGACGTCCGATTTTTCCTTTGCGAGCAAATCATCACGATTCAGCGGCTGCAGCGACACCTGCGAGAAAACGCCCGGCGCCCGAACTGGACCCGTTGCCACCGCTTCGGAGGTGGATTGAACTGGGCGCGGCTGCGGCAGAGACTTCCCGAACTGCGTCGCAAGGATGGTGAAATCGTTCAAATCGGTGCTGTTGTCATAATTAAAATTGCCCTGTGAAAACACCGTGCCCGTGAGGCCAAAACTGGCCGAGAGTGCGGTGAAGTCATCGAGATTTACGTTGCGGTCGCGCGTGGCGTCGCCGGCGAGCACGAAAAAGCTCCCGGCGGCAGCACCCGCGGTCGCGTTGCCGTACGGGTCGGCGGTGGTGCCGGCGGGGAGACTGACGGTGTAGTTGCCATCCGGCAGCACGCCAGCGGGCCCGCCTGGAATGTAGGCGAAGCTCGCGACGTCCGCATTGGCATCATAAGTGACGGATATATCAGCACTTGCGAGGGTCTGACTTGTCGTGGTGTTGGTCAGCACGAGGTCACTGCCCGAAAGACTCGCCGCGACATCCTCGCTGAAGCCTATCTGTACGCGCTGAGCGGTCTCGAAAACGAAGGTCGGCGCCGCCGCTGTCGGGGCAACGATGTCTTTCTGGCCAAAAAGATTGGCTAGCGACGATTGTCCCGACACGACGGTCACGTTGATGGCGCCATCCGACCCGCCGCGCGGGGCGAGCAGATCGGCGAAGTCGATTCGCCCGTCGCTGTTGACGTCGTTGGCTTTACCGACACCAATGTTGATTGGGTTGTTCAACTCGGCCATGGAAATGTAGCCGTCGTTGTTGATGTCGGTGAGGTTTGCCAGCCGGGTCGCGGGAATCTCGGCTTGGTTGATCCAAATGTTTTGATAAAGATCTGGGTGTCCCATTGCCACGCCGTCGTCGGTGACGCCCACCGTGATGCGCGGGTCGCCTAGCGTGGTATCCCATGCAAGGTTGTTCTGCATCAGCGGGTGGTGTGCCTGCGAGCCATACTGCGGGTCATTCGGGGTGTATTCGCGCGGATCAAAGTTGTAGACGAGATTCGGCTCGGCGTATTGAATGAGTGCCAGACCCTGCAACTGGGCAATGGCTGCTTCGGGATTGGCGCCAGCGCGAAGCTGAATCGAGACGACTGATTCGGAATGAATCTTAAAAAGCTCGCTCGATTGCGCGACGTCGATCATTGCCGCAAGGGGCGAGTTGGGGTTGGCTGCCAGATACGCCTGCAGCGCGTCAAGGCCGGCGGCATCGTTGATGCGCGCGATCACTTCGGTCGGGCTGATCGTGACGCCATCGGGCAGCTCATTGGTCTGCCCGGGGTTGAGTTTGTCGTTATTGGCCGGTGCGGTGGTGCCCGCGCGTGCCGCTCCGACGATGAAGGTACGCGTGAGGGCATCACCGCCGATGCCGTCGGCGTTGCCATCGAGCGCCTGGCCGAACGGATCTTGCAGATTGGCCGATGCGGTGAATCGGTAGCGGTCTGGAGCCATCGCGCCGTTGACCGTGAAAAACAACCGATTGGTGCCGATCTGATAGCCGTGCGTGGGGGCAGAGGCATCGCCGAAGCCGAGCGTGAGCGGGATGATCGTATCGTCGGTAGTGCCGAACTGCTGATCGGCGCCATCGCCGCGCAACTCGAAGTTGCTGGCGATCATCGTTGCGGGATCAAACACATTGGCCACATCCAGCGTGAACGAAGTGGGGGCCGAGGCGACAGTGGCACCTTCCGCGGGGAGTCCGGGTAGCAGCGGGGTCTGCGTGGTGTTCTTAAACTTGGGTGGGGCGATGGGCTGGTTTAGCGCCTTGTTGGAGTTGACGCGCCCGCTGCCGAGCAGGCCATTGACGGTCGAAGTTTGCAGTGCGTTGATGTTGTCCGTCGAGGCGATGAGCGCCGCGGCGACCTGTTCTCGCGTCCAATCAGGGTGTTCCGACCAGATCAGCGCCGCCACGGCCGCAGCGTTCGGCGTGGACATGCTCGTGCCGGTAAAGCTCTCATAAGTGAACGTGCTGACGTTCGCCCCGAGTGTTGTTGAGAGGATGCCCGTTCCGGGGGCGGCGAGATCGATGCCCCAGCCGTAATTGCTTCCGCTGTTGCGTACATCGTTCATTTGCGTGTTGGCGACGTAGAGCGTCGTATCAAACCGTTGCCGCGGGGGATTCAGCGCGCCGTTGTTGCCGGCGGAGTTAAAGTGGAGGACGCCGGCGTCGTACATCACATTCAGCGCATCGTGAAACGCCTGCTGCGACACAAATCCATCGACGTTGTAGCTCGTGGTGAGAATCTTCAGATTGTTGGCGGCGGCGTAGCTGTATGCGTTGAGGACGATCGTGCTGGTCCAGGTGCCGCCGCTGGTTGAATAGAAGCGCAGGGGCACGACGGTGACGCCGGGTGCGGTTCCTGCAACGCCCACGCCGTTGTCGGCTGTCGCCGCAACGATGCCCGCGACGTGGCTGCCATGGTCGTCCGAAGCCTGGCTGGGGTTGGAATTGTTGTCATTGGTCCAGAAGTCACGGCCAACGATGTCATCGGCAAACCCGTTGCCGCCCTGGTCAAGCCCGTCAGCCCACCCGCCGGAGCCGTCGTCGGCGCCGGGCGAGGTCTGCTCAAAGCCCGATTGCAGCACCGCGCGCACCTTGTAATCGCCCGGAGGGGATTCAATGCTGTAAGAGCCATTAGCACCGCTGATCTGTGAAGGTTCACCGGCGTTGAATGCGCCGTTGTTGTTTAAGTCGACATAGACGGTCCATCCCGCCAGCCCGGGTTCGCCGGGATCGCGGACGCCGTCGCCGTCGTAGTCGCCGAAGACGGTGCCATCAATCGTGCCCGGCGGTTGACGATTGCCGAAGTTAATGCCGGTCGCCGCGCTGCCGGCGTTTGCAAGGTCGATGGTGTGGAAGCCAGCCGCCGGCGCAGTCTGATTGAAGCCCGCCTGGTTGATCTGTCGCACCACATGAGTGCCGGCCGGGAGATTTTGGAACGTATACGAGCCGTCGGCACCCGAAACGGTAGAAGCCTCACCGCTGCTAAAGACCAGGCCCCAACTGTTAAGGGTTCCGGCGTCGCTGCCGGCGTCGTCGGTCCATTCGAGGCGCCAGAGTCCATTGGCTGTAAGGCCGTCGAATGATGAGAGCAGCCCTTCAGGCCGCCAAGAGCCGGTAACCAGTACACCCGACGTGGTTGGCCATGTAGTTACCGATTGGGTTGCTTCGTCATCAAGGATGACATTCATTCCATCGCTGCTGCTGCCGTTATCGGTTGTCAGTTCAACGCGTGTCCCGTCGGGGCCGATGAGGAAGATGTCGAGATCGCCGTTAAAGGTGTGGGTGATGTTGAGCAGAACATTGACATCACTGATGGTCCCCCCAATGCCTGCAACGGTTAGATCGGAAAAGCGGGTTGTCCGGTCGTCAGGCATAGGCAGCGGGGTGTCGGTGGACGGGCGCGTCTCCTGCACGCCGTCGAAGCTGCCGTTGTTGTTCTCGTCAACAAAAACGGTCCAGCCTTGCAAGCCGGGTTCCGCGGCTTCGCGCAAGCCATTGGCATTGAAGTCGTTAAATACAGCCCCGGCGATCGAGGCCATGAGGGTTCGCCGCTCGACAGCTTCGAAGCACACTGAGGACAAACGTGCGTACCGGCGCGCCGCCGTCTTGCGGCTGATGTGATGAACCATTGCGATTTGCTCCCGCTCAAAATGTTGAAATGATGCCAACCGTGGCAGTTTCAACTCCAATTTAACCGCAACCCGCCTGGGTTCAAGCAAAATCTCGTGTTCCGCCGAAGCCAGTCGGCATCTTGACACCGCGCCACAACCCGTTTAATCGTGACACATGGAACACCCCCAGTCATCGCACGGCAAGATTTTGCATGACGCAATCACATTTGACGATGTGCTGCTCATTCCCGCGCGCAGCGATTTTGTGCCCGGCGACGCGCAGACGTCGACCCGACTTACCCGTGGGATTGAGATCAATATTCCCCTCATCAGCGCCCCCATGGACACGGTGACCGAAAGCGCCCTGGCCATCGCTTTAGCTCAGGAAGGGGGGATCGGGATTATTCACAAGAATATCTCGGTGGACACGCAGGCCCGCGAGGTGGAGAAGGTGAAGCGCAGCGAAAATGGCGTGATTGTCGACCCCATTACGCTCCCGCCGTCGGCGACCATCGGGGAGGCCCGGCGGATCATGCACGAATACAATGTTTCGGGCATTCCCATCGTGGAAGGAGGCCGCGAGCGCCGGGCTGACTCCGCCGAGCCGCGTCAGGGTGTTGCCTCTGCAACACTTGGCGCGCTCAAGGGCATCCTTACCCGTCGCGACCTGAAATACCAGGAAGACGACAGTCGCTGGGTGGGCGATGTGATGACCAAGGACAATCTCATCACCGCCGAGGAGGGGACCAACCTCGATGTGGCGGAGCGCATGCTCTACAAGGCGAAGGTTGAGAAACTGTTGCTCACCGACAAGCAGGGTCGGCTTGTGGGCCTGATTACAATGCGCGACATCGATAAGCTGCACCAGTTTCCGCACGCCTGCAAAGACACGCGCGGACGGCTCCGTGTGGGGGCGGCGACGGGTGTGAAAGATTTTCCCCGGGTCGAGGCACTGATAGCAGCAGATGTGGATGTGATCGTAGTCGATACAGCGCATGGCCACAGCCTGAACGTGATCGAGACGGTGAGATACATCAAGAAGCATCACCAGATTGAGGTGATTGCCGGCAACGTCGCCACCGCGGAGGGCGCGCGCGACCTGATCGATGCCGGTGCCGACGCGATCAAAGTGGGAATCGGCCCCGGCGCGATTTGCACAACGCGAATCGTGAGCGGTGTGGGCGTGCCGCAGATCAGCGCAATCATGAACGCGGTGAGCGTTGCGGAGAAATCGGGCGTGCCCGTCATCGCCGACGGCGGCGTGCGGCACAGCGGCGACATTACGAAAGCAATCGCCGCCGGCGCACACTCTGTCATGATGGGATCGCTGTTCGCAGGCCTTGACGAATCGCCGGGCGAACTGGTCATTCACCAGGGCCGGCGATACAAGACCTATCGCGGGATGGGATCGCTTGGCGCGATGGTGCACGGGAGCAAAGACAGGTACGGCCAAAGTGGCGTGTCGCAGCTAAGCAAACTAGTACCCGAAGGCGTTGAAGGTCTGGTACCCTATCGCGGGCCGTTGAGCGATTTTGTCTATCAACTGGTAGGCGGTTTGCGGGCCGGAATGGGTTACTGCGGGACCCGAACGCTCGACGCGCTGCGGAGCGACGCGCGGTTTTGCCGGGTGACATCGGCGAGCATGGCTGAGAGCCATCCGCACGATATTCGAATCACCCGGGAATCGCCCAATTACACCATGGATCATTCCAGCGGTGGGAAGAACTGATGTTGACGCGGGAGAAGAAGAGCCTGAGAGACGCAGACATGACGTGGTGCGGTCGCGCGCCACGGGCAGTCAAGGCGATTCAATTCATAATGTCTTCGGTACTTGGCTTGTCGCTCGTGGTGCTTGTCTCTCATCATCTGGGTTGCTCCGGTTCCCCCGCCCCAAGCGCCCGCGAGCGACAAGATGCGCTGCTTCGAGACCCGTTTTCGTATAAGAATGAAGACCCGGCCGATATAAGTGGCGGAAAGTTGAACGAGTTTGACCGCAAGGCAATGCAAAAGGATCTCGATCATGTTTTCAATCCGTAATCGCATCGCAATCACTTCAGCCGTCGCACTCCTTGCCGCGGGAATGGGTTGCCAGCGGAACAATCAGCCGGTTGCGGCCGAGTTCAACACGGCTCCGATCGCCGAAGACGATGCCATGAAGCACCGGCGGTGGACCCAGACCAGTGCGATGGTGCCCAACGGGCAAACAGTGGCAGGCCCCACGCTGTTTAACCGCGAGCCTCGCCGGGGGATGAGCGAGTATCGGTATACATACACCGACGGTGGGGTGTTTCTGGGCAACGTCTTCATGTTGCCGTATCGATTTTATAAGATTCCGCCGTGGCGCGAGGTGGTCTACCCAGGAGAGGTGATTACCCCGACCCACACCGCCATGCCCCCACTGCCCCCATCGCTCGACGAGCTGCCGCTGCCGGCACCAGTGACCGAACCGCTGCCTGCGACGCAGCCCGGGTAATTTGTCCGACGCGTTGGATCTCGACTACCTGTATCGTATCCGGAACGGAGTAGATGAACCGGTAACGACCGACCCGTATCCGCCAGAGATTCGCTTTGGCGTGCAGTTAAACGCACCCTGTAGCCGTGGGTTTGCCGCAAGCGGCTCGATCGCTGCGCCAATTCTCTTGCGGTCGGGCAGTGCGAGCGCCAAAAACTCTCGCATTGCAGGGGGACGCCACTGGATGCTGAACATCAGGTTAGCCCTGCGAGTTTCTTGACTTCCGCCCAGGGAATCGACTTTTGCCGTCGATCCGACATGCGCCTCAGGGCGATTGCGACGTCGGCGGCATCTTCGACCGCATCGGCTCCAGCACTCTCGGGCGCGCGTTTGGGTCGGTCGGTCTTGCTTCGGACCGTGATCAGTTTTTGGTATTCGCGCTCGGGAATCACCACAAACTTCTTTCCATCGATCTTTAGGGTCGCGATTGCCTTGGCACCAATTCTACCCGTCAATCCCCAACTGCCAAAGCAAAAATGCCTGCTGCCGGGCTTCTTCTTTCAGGTCGTCGTAGCGGCCGCTCGGTCCGCCGTGGCCGCCGGACATGACGCACCTCAGGAGCAGGGGGTTGTTGTCGGTCTTTGTCGCGCGCAACTTGGCTGTGTACTTCGCTGGTTCCCAGTACATCACCTGGCTGTCATTCAGGCCGGTGTAGACGTACATCGCCGGATATTCCTTCGCGGCGATATTGTCATACGGGCTGTATGACAGCATGTAATCAAAGGCGCTCGGGTCGTGTGGGTTGCCCCACTCGAGATACTCTTGTGTGGTCAGCGGCAATGAGTCATCGAGCATGGTGTTGATGACATCCACAAACGGCACGCCGACGATGGCTGCTTTGAAAAGCTCGGGTCGCATGTTGAGCACCGCGCCCATCGTCAGCCCGCCGGCGCTAAACCCGCTGATGACAAGCTGCTGCGGCGATGTAACGCCTTGATTAATCAGGTGTTCGGCGCAAGCGATGAAGTCGGTGAACGTATTGCGCTTGTTCATCAGCCGACCCTGTTCGTGCCAGATTTTGCCCATCTCCCCGCCGCCGCGAATGTGGGCGATGGCGAAGACCACCCCTCGGTCGAGCATGCTGAAACGGGTGGGGCTGAAGTCGTCCGTTTCCGGCAGCCCGTATGCCCCGTAAGCGTGCAGCCAAAGCGGCTTTGGTCCGGCGGGAAGGCCCCGCTTTCGAACGATCGAAATCGGCACCTGAACGCCGTCCGGCGCCACCGCAAGCAGCTGCGCCACTTCATACTGGCTCGCATCATAACTCGGTGCAGGATCACGCTTTAACAGGATCGATTTGCCCGTGGTTACATCAAAGTCAAACGTGCTCTCGGGGGTCACGGGCGACTCGTATTGATACCTCACCAGATGCGTCTCAAACACTTCATTATGACTGATCGAGACATTGTAGATCGCTTCCTGCATCGGAATGACCTGCAGCGTGCCGTCGGCTGCGTGGCGAACACTCAACCGCGGCAGACCACCAGCGCGCTCCGATAGCACCGCGAAGCCGTCGAAACAGTTGTGATCCTCAATCATCACATCGTCGCGATGGGCAATCAGCTCATCCCAGCCGGCGCGGACGGAGGAGTTAACCGGCGAGGCAACCAGCCGGAAGTTGCGGCCGGTGTCGTTGGTGCGAATGAACAGCCGGTCGCCACCGGCGTGGTCGATGTAATACTCCTGGCCATTGATACGCTCCGCCACCAGGCGCGGCGGCTCGTGCGGGCGGCGGGCGTCAATCAGCCGGGCGTCGGCGGTGTCGGAGGATGCCGATGAGATCGCGATGTACTTTCCGCTGCGCACACGCCCCACGCCGACATTAAACTGGCGATCTGGCTCATCGAACACGGCGACGACGGTTCCCGAGCCGATCACCGTGCGCAAGACATGCGAGGGACGCTTGGAGTCATCCTCGACTGCATAGAAAAGCGTGCGATTATCCGCCGCCCACGCGAGGCTGGTGATGCGCTCGCTGCTCACGAGCGACGTGTGGCCCGATTCAAGATCCCTTACATAAAGATGCAGATCGCGGAAGCCGGTGAAGTCGATGGCGTACGCGAGCCACCGGCCATCATCGCTGACTTCCATCGCGCCTCTACCGACATAATCATGCTGATCGGCGAACGCATTTAGATCGAGAATAACCTGTTCGGCTCCACCGGAAATGGGCGTGCGGCAATAGATGCGGTAGTCCTTTCCCGTCTCCGTCCGGCTGTAGTATTGCCAATCGCCCTGCCGGAACGGGACTTCGGTGTCGTCCTCTTCGATCCGCGCGAGAAACTCGCGATAGAGGGTCTTTTGAAGCTTTGAGAGTGGCGCGAGCGTCGCCTGGGTGTGGTCGTTTTCGCTGGTGAGATATTCGATGACCTCGGGATTGTCCTTCTCCCGAAGCCAATGAAAGTCATCGGCGCGCGTCGATCCGTGCACCGTCTGCACGAAGGGCTTGCGCGCGACCACGGGCGGCACCAAGTGCACAGCCGAACAACCGCTGGCCAACAAAACCATGACTACTAACGCTTTCTGGAGCCGCCGGGTAATCATAGCTCACAAGTCCATGGCAAGAGTGGGAAACGGGGAAATGTCTGTAAGTATTTAATTTATATTAACTTACGATCCGCCATAATCGGCAGAGGCGTCAATCGTCGTCCAAGTTATCGGGCGGACAAAGGGTTTGTGCGGCTCCGACGGGCGTCGTCGGTTGGGTTGCCCGCCAGACCCCTTCGCCGCACTTGCAGCATCGTACATCCCCCTTCGAGATCGGCTGATCGCATCGCACGCACCGATTTGCCAACTGCCGCTCCGCGCGCCTGCGCACGACCCGCGATTCCCACGCAATCCACAACAGTGCGCCAACCACCAGTAGGCCCACCACACCGATTGCGACAACCGCGGGGAGTGCGAGGGTTAGCGCGCCGGTCCCAAGGAAACTCCACCCAACCCACCACAAAAGTGCCAGACCAACAACGCCCCCGAGCGACATGACGATGTACTCAACGTCCCTCATGTGAACTCACTACAGCCGATGTCCCAGCCTCTGCTTTTTCGTAGCCAGATACTTCTGATTATTCTCCGTCGCAGGGACCTTGATCGGCACTTCTTCCACCACCTGCAAACCGTAGCCGTCGATGCCGTAAATCTTCTTGGGGTTGTTTGTCATGATGCGCAGCTTGCGCAGGCCCAGGTCGCGCAGGATCTGGCTGCCAATGCCATAGTCGCGCTTGTCGGCGGGAAGGCCTAAGCGCAGGTTGGCATCGACGGTATCGAGGCCCTGTTCCTGCAACTTGTACGCATGCAACTTGTTGGCCAGGCCGATGCCTCTGCCTTCCTGCCGCAGGTAAAGCACGACGCCCTTTCCCGCCGTCTCGATCATTTGCATGGCGGTGTCGAGCTGCCCGCCGCAGTCGCAACGCCCGCTGCCGAAGACATCGCCGGTGAGGCACTCGCTGTGGACGCGCACGAGCACGGCTTCATCGTGAATGACCGCCTTGCCTTCGTCGTCCAACTCGCCGACGCTCCCTTTGCAAAGCGCCAAATGCGGCTGCGGGTCGATCGCGCTCTGGTAGGCGTGTAGTTGAAACACGCCCCAGCGCGTAGGTAGTGTGATCGATTCGATCCTGCGGATGAACTGCTCTTTCTTCAAGCGATAGCTGATGAGGTCGGCGATTGTGGCCATCTTGATGCCGTGTTTGCGGCAGAAGGCCTCCAGTTCGGGCCGGCGGGCCATTTCGCCGTCGTCTCGCATGATCTCAATGCCCGCAGCAGCCGGCGCAAGGCCGGCCAGGCGGCAGACGTCGATCATCGCTTCGGTGTGGCCGGCGCGCACCAGCACGCCACCCTCGCGGGCCCGGATCGGCTGAATGTGCCCGGGGCGGTCGAAGTCTTCGATCCGCGCCTCGCTCTCGCTCAGCCGGCGGATGGTCGTTGCTCGCTCGAACGCGCTCACGCCCGTCGTAATGCCAAACGAGGCCGCTGCGTCCACGCTGATGGTGTAAGCCGTGCCCCGCTGCGTGGTGTTATGGGCCGCCTGCGGGGGCAGGCGAAGCCGCTCGCAGGTGGCATCATCGATCGCCACAAACAGCATCCCGCGCGCCTCGCGCAGCATGAAGTTGACAGCCGCGGGCGTGATCTTATCCGCCGCGATGACCAGATCGCCTTCATTTTCGCGATCTTCATCATCCACCAGCACGACAAACTTGCCTGCCTTGATGTCCTCCAAAACCTCTGGGATCGATGCAAATGCCATAGCTGGAACATGATAGGACAATCCAGGCAGAAACTCACTTTCAAAACCGAATATGCACCGTGTTCGCGTCTCCCACGGCGTTGGGGTGCGGCAATTTCGCCTTCAAGGCGCGCCGGATGCCCGCGACTTGTCCTAACTGTTTATTTGGCATTGGTTTATGTGCTTCTGACGAGATAATAAAATTCATCAAACGCGGTTGATCGGGGTGTTGCAGCCGAGGGGGTTGCCCGTTAGCGTCATGTCATCGCAAACCCGTCGAAGCTGCTTGATCTGCAGTCGCGACGGGTTCGCTCATTATGGAACAAACGACCGAATCGAAGGCACTTCCCCCTGCATTGTCGTTGCTGAGCAGTGAAAGGCCGCGAAATCTTGGATGGCTCGGAGCCGGTGGCTTGTTGTTCGGCGATTGGGGCACCAGCCGGCTTTACGTCCTCGGGCTGGCATTTCTCGTCGGCGGGCGGTCGGCATTTTGGCTGATCTGCGCAATGTCGCTGCTGACACTCGCAGTCGGCTGGGCTTACACCCAAATCTGCCGCATCTTCCAGACCGGAGGGGGAGTGTATTCATCCGGCCGGCAGCGCGCGCCGATCATCGGTGTCATCGGGGCCTTACTGCTGGTGGCCGATTACACGGTCACCGCCTCGCTCTCAGCCGTCGAGGCATTTCACTACTTTGGCGTGGGCCACCATGTTGTTGTCGTCGATGAGCATGCCGACCCCGGTCAGCACATCGAGATTCCCCGTCCCTCAGCCGACGCTGAACAGTCACCGCTGTTTGACGTTCGCAGCCCGGGTATCTGGGCAATTGCCGCCATCGCACTCATCGGCGCGTTCAACCTGCTCGGCCCGAAACACTCCGCCGGTTTCGCCATCTTTGCCGCGGTTGGGATGATGGGTTTGACCATGCTTATCGCGGCGTTTGCCATTCCGCAGATAAGATGGGCACACATCGACTGGGGGCAGTTCTTTCACCCTCCCAAGGACATGTGGCACGGGTTTGTCTTCATCGTGCTCGGCTTGAGTGGTGTGGAGGCGATCGCAAATCTCACCGGCGTGATGCGCAAACCGGTTGCCAGGACCGCCGCCAAGGCAATTTGGCCGGTGACGATCGAAGTGGCATTTCTGAACATGTTTCTAGCGGTGGTGATGATCTCGCTGGCGTCGGCGAGCAGTTCGCCAACCGGGGAGCACATGTCGCGCGACGCTCATACCGAGGACATGCTGGCGTACATGGCGCGGGCCTATGTTGGCGTGGGCGGGGAGTGGGCGGTGCGCATCCTGGGCGGGCTGCTGCTGCTTTCGGCGACGAACACCGCCGTCAACGGGTTAATGAGCGTGTTTTATGTCATGTCGCGCGACCGCGAGCTTCCGGCGTTTCTGCAGAAGTTGAATGGGTTTGGTGCGCCGTGGATGGCCGCGATACTCGCCGCCGCCGTTCCGGGAACGGTGCTGCTGTTTGCGCACGATCTCAGGACGCTCGCTTCGCTATACGCGATTGGTGTGGTCGGCGCCATCGCCATCGAGACCGGCCTGACCAGCCTGCACCCGCGCCTGCGCGGGTGGCACCGAAAACTGCCGATGGGCGCGCTCAGTATTCTGCTGATTGTCATCTGGATCACGCTGGCCATGACCAAGGTGGAGGCGCTGATTTTTGTGACGACAGTGCTGGCGGTCGGCTTAACGGCGCGCCGGTTCACACAATGGAACTCCTCCCGCAGGCCCAAGCCCTCGCTGTTGCAGCAGGCCATTGTGGAACAATTGACGCCCGAGGCGCTGGCGAAACCCAAGTATCTGCTGGCAACCGCAGGTTCCGACGCAATGGCCATCCCCGCGCTGACTGCCGCGCGGGAAGCCGGGGCCGCGCTGGTGGTGTGCTTTATTCGGGAAGTCGCCCTGAGCTATAAAGCCGTCGGCGACGAACGGCGGCTGAACCTCGCCTCCGATATCGCCGCGCAACAACTGTTCACCGACTTCCTCGCACACGGCCACCGAATCGGCGTGCCGATTATTCCGGTGTACGACATGGGTTCATCATCCCCGGAACTCATCGCCGAAACCGCCGCCATGAACGCCGTGAACGCCGTCCTGATCGGCACCAGCCGCCGGGGCGCGTTCCACCGGTTGGTAAAAGGTAGCTTTCAGAAAAAGCTGGAGTCGCTGCTGCCTAGTGATATTCCGGTGAAGGTGCTGTAGGGGGGAATCTCAATTCTGGTCGGCTGGATCCGCGGTCCATTCGAGGGTACCCCGATGCATCGTCCTTGGCCACATGGCAAGCCTCTTCTAAACTGTATTGTTGATGAGCAGTGCACCGTTTGAGCCACTGATGGAGTTTTCATATGCACCACCTGAACCGCATACAGACGCAGAGAGTTTGCTCCGTTTGCTAATGCTGCAGTCTGCTGGTTACGCGGCAGTCTTCTCTCCGGAGATTGTCAAAGACAAAGCAACTGGCCATAAAATTGTTCAACCGGCCGACTTGGTGCTGACAACGCCGGGCGCAGCATTTCTCCTGTTTTTCGGCTTAAACAGGAGGCGGGGTAGGGGCCATAATTTGAAGCAAGCGGCCAAGTCGCTAAACGTGCTTCGATCCGGCGCCACTTTACGTGGTACTAGCACTTTGGGAGATCTGAGCCTTCAAATCGATCAATACGAAGTCGCAATTGTCTCGATCTCACACGATCGCTATCCCGCTGAGTTTCTGTACAAGGAATCGCAAGACTTGAGAGTTTCTGCAGCAGTAAACCTTCCGTTAGACGTAGTGCGGGCATTTGCTATGGCGGGTGGTAGTTCGAGCGATCTGGCAGCGTTTATTGGTGGATTGCAAAAGTTAAACAAACCAGTACCGATGACCTGCCCCCAATTCCTGTACCACTTGTTATGAGAGTAGAACCTTACGCTGCTTCGCGGGACGGGGCGCAGGGAGGGGCGAAGCCCCGACCGTAGCCCCGGCCCGCGAAGCGGCAAAAACCGCCGGGGCAACATAACCCAGCGATGAATGCGGACGGCGGTGGTTGTACTCCAGCCGCCATTGCTCACTCAACATCTTCGCCTCCGCCAGACATGTGAACAGTTCGCTGTTCAGCAACTCATCCCGCACCCGGCTGTGGAAGCTCTCCGCGTATCCGTTCTCCCACGGACTGCCCGGCTCAATGTACAGCGTCTGCACCTGAGCCATTCCCAGCCAGGTGTTGAGCGCCTGGGCGATGAACTCCGGGCCGTTGTCCGAGCGGATGTGCGCCGGCGTCCCGCGGATCAGCAGCAACTCCTTCACCACGTCGATCACATCATCGCTCTTGAACGATCTTCTCACCTCCAGCGCCAGACACTCACGCGTACACTCATCCACGATGCTCAGGAACTTCAGCGGCCGGCCGTCCTCCGTCCGGTCATGAACAAAATCCCATGCCCACACATGATCCGGGTGCGTCGCGCTGAGGTGGACGATCCCGTTCTCGCTCGTTCCCAGCCGACGCTTCTTATGCCGTTTTACCGGCACTTTCAGCCCTTCACGACGCCACAGGCGATAAACCCGCTTGCGATTGATCTTGAAACCTTCGGCTCGAAGCAACGCCCACACGAAACGATAGCCGTAGCGGGGATGCTGCTTC
>DDRH01000055.1 GCA_002343075.1 Phycisphaerales bacterium UBA2421
CACCGCGCAGCGGTTTAGTTCAACGATTGCGTTCACTTGCGGGCCGGCTGCAAGGAACGCGGTGTCTCGAAAAACCGTAGTGCCGGCCCGTCAAGTGCAACGCTTTGTTATGCCCCAGCCAACGGCCCGTTGTAGGAACCTCCGGTGAACTGGCCCGATCGCAAGTCCAACTCGAAGGGGAGCCAGCAGTCTTCCAATGGGCTCCACGCCTCCCCCGACAATCGCAGTCCCTCGCGCTGAAGCTCACGCATGCCGTCCCATGAGATTCGGCCGCTGCGCCACTGCCAACCGTCTGGGCCAAGTGAGTCGAACCAAAACCCATTCCCGAACACTACGCTGTTCAACTCAGGGAGTTGCAGCGCGACTTCGATCTGGGCGCCGAAGTACTCCCGCTTAGTTCGGTCGTTCGGATCGACGATGTATCCCTGTCCGCCGGAGACAACAAGAAACTCTCGGCCGTTGGGGTGCTGCAATACCTCTTCGAAAGACGACAGGCCGGGCTGAAAATTGCCGACCCAGGGCGCAGACCCATCCGGGTGGAACTTGACGACGCAGCCCTCCCGGTGGCGGCCCTGACCCGTAGCCGTGAACGCCTCGGGCGAATCGCCGTAGGGTGGCAATCCAGGGAGCACATCGAAGGTCGCCATACGATGCGTCCTTTGGGGCATAACGAATCAGCTTCAGTGGTCGGTCGAGCCGAGTACACCTCGCCCGCCACTGAGCACTTTACGCGAGACCGATCCACTGCAAGCGTTGGTTGGGTCAGCCAAAGCGCGAATACCAACAGCTTTCGTATTTCTCAAGAATCTATCGAGTTCGTGACAGTCGCTTTGGTCGACCCAACAGTTATTCCCTTGCGCAACCTATCAGGGAACGTCCCTGCAAGCCGTCAGTGGATTGTGTCGTTTAGACGATTCTCTGTCAATTAACAGTGAAATTATTGACAGCTTGTATCCTTGCGCTAAGTTAGGACGAATGAAGGTGCTCGATAGAATTCGAAGCGTCGCGATGCGCCGGCACCTGGCTAAGGCGACCATCGAACGTTACCAGGCGTGGGTCGCCGATTTTTTGCGGTTTTCGCGTGTGGGTGGGCGTTGGCGTATGCCAGGGGAGTTGCGGGCGCCGGATGTGGAGGCGTTTCTCACTTACCTCGCACGTGATCGGCGGTTGAGTGCGTCGAGTCAGAACCAGGCGCTGTGCGCGATCGTGTTTCTTTACAAACAGGTGTTGATTGATGAATTGGGCGACGATCATCTTGGGCGATTCGCTGCCGAGCGGGCTAAGCGGCGCGAGCATATTCCCACCGTGCTCAGCACGGATGAAGCCGGGTGCGTCATCGCTTCGGTGAAGCCCGGCTCGATGCATCGGCTCATGGTTGAATTGCTCTACGGAACGGGGATGCGGGTGATGGAGTGCTGCACGCTGCGCGTACGCGATGTGGACTTGGATCGCGCGCAGATCATCGTGCGGTCGGGGAAAGGGGATAAAGATCGAATCGTCATGCTCCCCGCGGCGCTACGCGGCGCGTTGGCCGAGCGGTGCCGGCGGGTGCGTGCCCAGCACGAGCGCGACAAAAAGCGTGGCGGAGGCTTCGTGCCGCTGCCGGATGTGCTGGACAACAAAGTGCCTTATGCCGAACACGATTGGCGCTGGCAGTTCCTGTTCGGCAGCGCGGTGCTGCGTTTCGGTCCCGGCGGCAAGGGCTGTCGCTGGCACGCCGACCCCGGCGTGGTCAGCCGGGTGGTGAAGCAGGCGGCGGCGCGGGCCGGCGTGGGCAAACGCGTCACGCCTCATACATTTCGACATAGTTTCGCAACGCACTTGCTGGAAGCAGGCTACGACATTCGTCAGGTGCAGACCCTGTTGGGCCACGCACACGTGGAAACGACGATGATCTACACGCACGTGATGAACAAGCCGGCGATCGCGGTGATCAGTCCACTCGACAGGCTCGGAACGGACCTGCCCGATCGGCGCGCGCCGCTGTCTCCGGATTGGTTGCGCGGGCAGCAACTGGAACAGATGCCGGTGGCCATCTAAATCGGCGGCGGGTTGGCGGGCCGGGTTGGCAAACTGTTTTTCCGAAGGGGCAATGCATTCACAAAATTTTTTGCTGGAAAAATGACCTGAAATGGCCGTTTTTGGGCGGCGCGCTGCGCTTCCTGTGCAACGCTGGCGCAACACGGGGGGTAGGGGGAAAGGATGAATGATGAATTATGAATGATGAATGGAGGAGGACGATGCGCGCTTTGCCTGCGTGCCCGGAAATGCCCGGAAATGCCCGATTTTTGAAAATAGCGGAAACTACTTAGTCGGAGAATTTTTCGTTCCGGCGGGGGGAGGCTTGCGTGGGACGAAACGTGGCTTTGATGAAAGTCGGGGGTTTATCGGTTTTTTGTGTCTGATTTTCTTTCCGCATGATGTGGAGAGTGGAAAGCAGCTTGCGCAGCGCGGTGACGGGAACGACTTTGAAAGGCTAGCCGGCGGCGCAGGCGGTCGGTGGACTTTTGGATGATGGAATTGAATCCAGTGGCGGTGAAGATGGCCAAGTAAAGGGCCCAGCGGACGGTGGCGCGTCCGCCGAAGATGGTGCGCTTGCCGCGCAGGGTTCCGGAGTCGCGGTTGACGGCATTACAGGCGCAACAAGCTACTTATTGCGCGCAGCCTTGCGGCGGCGGAGTTCTGCGTCGATGAATTGGTCCAGCTCGCCGCGGTCCAGCACACTCTCGACGTCATGCGTCTCGAAGTTCGTGCGATGGTCCTTTACCCGGCGGTCGTCGAGCACATAGGAGCGGATCTGGCTGCCCCAGGCGATCTGGCCCTTTTCGCCCACGATCGCCTTTAGCTCCGCGTCGCGCTCGGCCTGTTTGAGCAGTTCAAGCTTGCCCTTGAGGATGTTCATGGCGAGCCTGCGGTTTTGCTGCTGCGAGCGTTCGACGGAGCAGGTGATGACGATGCCCGTCGGTTTGTGCGTGATTCGCACCGCGGAGGCGACCTTGTTGACGTTTTGCCCTCCGGGGCCGCTGGCCCTGACGAACGCGAAAATATCCAGATCTGCTTCGGGGATTTCGGTGTCGGAATCGTCGTCGGCAAACTCTGGGGCGATCTCGAGGGCTGCGAAGCTGGTTTGGCGTTTGCCCTGGGCGTTAAACGGGGAAGGCCGCACGAGTCGATGCACGCCGGCTTCGGCGCGCATATAGCCAAAAGCGTAGGCCCCGGCCACCCGAAAAGTGGCCGATTTGATGCCGGCCTGCTCGCCGTATTGCCGGTCGACTTCGGAGACGTCCCAGCCGCGCTTTTCCCAGAAATAGAGGTACTGCCGAGAAAGCATTTCGGCCCAATCCTGCGCCTCAGTCCCGCCGGCGCCGGCCTGGATGGTGACGAAGCAGTTGAGCGGGTCGGATTTGCCGTCGAGCAGCGCTTGAAGCTCGATCTGTTCACCGCGCGCTTCGAGCGCGGTGACCATTCGATCGGCCTCCTCCATCGAATCCTGATCGCTCGCCTCGGCTGCAAGCTCCTGAAGCGCCTTGGCGTCTTCGATATCGCGCAGAAGGTTGTCAATCGGCTCGATGGTCGACTTGAGAAGCTTCACCTCGGCAACGACGGCCTTGGCGGCGTCCTGGTTATCCCAGAAGCCGGGTTCGCCCATCTTGTTTTCGAGCGTTTTCCGACGGGCGATTTTCTCGGGGAAGTTAAAGAGAGTCCCGGATTGCAATGATCCGGGCGCTAAGGGTCTGAATGGCTTGCGTGAGGTTCTCGTGCTGCATGCCAGATATCTAACCGAATTGGGTGCGAGTTGGAAACGGTTCGCGCGACTTATCGGCCGCGCGATCTACCGGTCGATCGGATTTTTGTGGGCGCCTGAGTGAGTGAGGGGGCGATAATCGCACAGATCGGGGATTTGGAAAGCCGTTACCGGAGATAAACCGGAGGGGTGGGGAGGTCGATATAGACAACTGGAGTGAATGCACACGCGCTGTTATCGGGTGAGCGCTGTCGAGTCGGGATCGGCAGGCCTTGATCGGCGACTGCCTACCGCTTCAGGGAAGTCAGAGACGTCATGAGAAGTAACGAAGCCGCAAAGAACCTCGCCGAGAAGCCGCGTCTGACCGCCGCCGAGTCGCAACTGGCGATTCAGCAGATGGCCGAGTCGGCGAAGGCACCGCCGGATGCCAAAAATCGGCGTTTGCGGGCAGATTACATAGACAAGTCGGTTGTGATTGAGACTGAAGAGGGAGCCGGCCGCAAGTTGCGACAGGTCATGCAGGGCCGCAATCTCAGCTCGCTTGGACTTGCGGCCATTCACAGCCAGTTTGTGCATAGCGGGCGGGCTTGCACGATCTATCTCGCGTCACTCGATTCGGGCGCTCCGGTCGCGATCCCAGCGAAGATCGGCCGCTGCCGTTTTGTGAGTGGGCGCGTGCATGAGGTGGTGATTAAGTTTGATTCTGCGATCGACCTCCGGCAGTTTGTGAAGCTCAATGCCGCCGACACGCGCCGGTATGTTGCCGAGCGTAAAGCCGATAAGCTTGAAGACTCGGTCGAGCTCGATAGTGAGCCTGGGCGGGCGAGTGGAAATGCACTGGTAATTGAAGATTTTGAGAGCAGTCGGCAGTTGTTTGCGATGTGGCTGACGAAGCTCGGGCTAAACGTGCAGCAGGCCGATACCGCCGCCGCCGCTGATGCACTTATCGGCAAGCAATCGTTCGACCTGATCGTGGTCGACGCCGCACTGGCAGGCGAAAGCGAAGGCTTGGCGCTGATTCGCAAGCTGCGCGGTAAGAAACTGTCGACGCCTGTCATCTGCGTCGGTGCCGACAGCAACCAGGACAGCCGGGGCTTGGCGATGGCGGCCGGGGCGAGCGATTTTCTCGCCAAGCCGTTCGAGAAGGAAGACCTGCATCATGCAGTCGTCCAACTTCTGCGATCGGATCCGTATGGGCCTCTGCAAACCGCGCCGATTCGCAGTACGCTCACCGGCGATGCCGATGCGGCACCGCTGCTGGAAAAGTTCGTCGACCAGATTCGCACCCTGGCCGATATGCTTCGCAGCGTTGCCAATAGCGGCGATGTGCCTGGGACGGTCAAGATCTGTCGCCGACTGGTCGAAGGCGGCAAGGGATACGGCCTAAACCCCGTGAGCGAAGTTGGGAGCAGTGTGCTCGCGAATGTACAAAAGGACCCGTCGAATGTGGTCCGACTTCGTAAAGACGTCGATCGCCTGATTCACGTGCTTAACCGCGTGCAAACCTGACGTTGGCGCGGGGGTTGGGCCGTAGTCAATCACCAAGTCCGGGCAAGACTGGAATGCTCATTCCCTTGGGCGTGGGCGGCGCAGCGGGGGCGGCGAGGGGTGGAATGTCGTCGAGCACAAGTGCCATTGCAATCTCATCGCAGCCGTGGCGTTTGGGGCAGCGCACGCAATCGCTCCATACCTTCAGCGGGAGCGAGTCTTTCTCAACGACAACAAATCCAAGTTTTTCAAAGAACGCCTGCTCGTATGTGAGCGACATCAACTTGCGAATTCCAAGTCGGCGCGCCTCATCTACACACCACCTTGTGAGCTGTTTGCCGATTCCCTTTCCCTGTCGGCCAATCTTCACTGCCAGCGAGCGCACTTCGGCCAGATCGCCCCAAATGATCGCCAATCCGACACAGCCGACGACGTCGCCATCGATTTCGCAGACCGCGAAGTCGCGCAGGCTCTCATATAGCTGCGCGTAACTCTTGAACAACATGCGGCCGTGCTCGGCGTGGCTGTTGACGATGTCCTGAATCGCAGGAACGTCGTGTATGGTGGCGGGGCGGATATTCATTTGATCTACAAATACGAAGCAATCGCCCCGAAGTTCGTTCTGCAAAATGAGCTGATCCTGCGGGGCCAATTCCCAGGCTTCTGGCCACAATCACGTGCAGACACCTTGCATCGCAAAATTATGCAAACCTATATCAATCGATGAGTTAAGAGACTAGTCGGCGATTGCTACTCCGGAGTTGGTTTGGTGTTCGCCGTCGATCACCGGGGCGATGGTCGCCTGCGGGTGAAGCTTGCGATGTTCCGGCGGGGCATCTTCGATTTCCAGGTCGCCCTCGGATTCCGATTGACTCACCAGCACCTTTTTCTCACGAACCAACTCCAAGATTGCCAGAAATACTCCGATCATCTCACTACGACTCTTCCGGCCTTCCAACAGCGACCGCAGCGAGAGTTTCGTCTCCCGCTTCAGCCGGTCTTCAATGTCTGCTGCGTGAAGTTCGATCGGCGTCTCGTCGTACTCTACCTCGTGATACTTCGGCTTGCGGAAACCGATATCCTTCATCAACCTGCTAAAAGTCTCAAGCAAGTCCCACACCTGCACTTCATCCATATCCAGCGGTGGGGGTTCGGTGGTATCGATATCGGGCAGCACCGGCACGCGGGGAAACTTCGCCTCGTGCTGGAGTCGATGGCGTTCGAGCAGCGCGGCCTGATCCTTGAATCGTTTGTATTCGAGCAGTTGCTTCACAAGCTCGTAGCGGGGGTCGGTCAACTGGTCGAGCGAAGCCTGCCCGCCGTCCTTTGCCGCGGTTTCTGGCTTTGGCAGCAGCATCGCCGACTTGATTTCCATCAGCGTCGCCGCCATCACCATAAAATCGCCCGCGACGTTGATATCAAGCCCGTGCTCGCGACTGACTTCCCGCAGCTCATGCACATACCGCATATATGATTCGGTAATGTGCGAGATTGGAATGTCGTAAATGTCGAGCTCATCGCGCTTCAGCAGGAAAAGCAGCAGATCGAGCGGGCCATTGAAAACATCAAGTTGTACGCGGTATTCCAAAGGGGCCTTCCTTGGCGGTAAAAGCACTTGGCTTGATCTTAATCCGCGTGATTCGATAATCCAACAGAGATTGATTGACTCGACCAGTGAAAACACCCGCTTCGCCCGCCAGGTGATCGAAGCCGAGGCCACCGCCGTCGCCGCAATGACTTCGGCGGTGGATGACACTTTCGGCCGGGCGATCGAGCTGATCGTAGATTGCCCAGCTTCGCTGCTTACCTGCGGAATCGGCAAAGCCGGGCATGTGGCACGTAAAATCTCCGCCACGTTCTCTTCAACAGGCACGCCGTCGCACTACCTCAACCCCGCAGAAGCCGTTCACGGCGACCTTGGGGCCGTTCGTAGCGGCGATGTGGTGCTGATCTTCAGCTATTCCGGCGAAAGCGATGAGATTCTGCGCATGCTCTCGATTTTGAAGAAGCTCGATCATCCGGTAATCGCCATTACCAAATCAAAGGCGTCCGGACTTGGTAAGCACTCGGATCTTGTCATCCAGATGGGTCCGATTGAGGAAGCGTGCCCGCTTGGGCTTGCCCCATCAGCCACAACGACAGCGATGATGGCGCTCGGCGACGCACTGGCGCTCTCCGTGATGAAACGCCGCAATTTTCAGAGTGACGATTTTGCAGTGTTTCACCCGGGGGGGCAGCTTGGGAGAAAGCTGATTAAGGTTGCGGAAGCCATGACATTCAAAGTCGGCGATAACCTTCCGCTGGCGCGCGACACGAAGCGAGTGGGGGAGGTCTTGGCAGAAGTCGCCCGAATCAAGCGTCGGTGCGGTGCGGTTGTGCTGACAGACTCTGAAGGAAAAATGAGTGGTATTTTCAGCGATGGCGATCTCCGTCGGCTGGTAACAAACGACCTTGATGCACTAAAACGGCCGGTTTCCGAGGTGATGACGCGCAACCCGAAGCGCGTCCGCGGCGATCAACTGGCGAGCGAAGCCATGTCGATCATGCACCAGTATCGCTTCGATGAGCTTCCTGTGGTTGATGAGCGCGATCAACCGATCGGCGTGATCGATGTGCAGGATCTGGTGATGCTGCGAATGCTGGATGTGGATGACAAAGTGTGAGTCGGTACCCGGGAAAGTTGACTCGATCCGGAAGGACTTGAATTGCGATCTATCATCCTGGTCATCGCCACCATCGTCGTGCTAGGCGGAGCGTTTTTTCTCTACGCCATGCTGCAGACCAAGCCCCCCGCCTTTGATGCGCCTGAGCGGCGCAACCCCGGCGCGCGTTTGTCAGATCTGCCCGCAACGGCTCCGGCGGATGCCGGGCGATTGGCCGACACAGTCCCCGCCCGCCGCGAGAGCAGGCCTGTGGTGAGTCCGAATCAGTCCGCGGACACGGCAGATCGCGTAATCGGTGCAGGCGAAAACGTCTGGGTGAAGACTTTTGACAAGTCTAATCGGCTCGCAAACGAATTCCGCGCGGCAAAGTACGAGCCGAAGGGCGATCTGGTTTTCGTCACCAGGCCCCAGGCGCGGTTCTATCTCGATGATGGTGCGGTGATGCTCATCGAGGCCGATCACGGTCAGGTCGTCATTCCCGCAGGGACCGGGCAGCGCGAGACGATGCGCGAAACGCGCGCACAGGCACCCACTCGCGGCGAGTTGTACGACGTCACGCTGACGCTGTTGAAGTCGGTTGATGCAACTGACCCAGTTTTACGCTGTTCGATGAACAATATCGTCTTTGATAATGAGACTTTCCGGATTGCCACCGAAGCCTACACAGACGCCACCGGTGCGACGGTGCCCGCGGAGCGCGTGCCGGTTACGATCCGGGGCAAGGACTATGATTTTGACGGCTATGGGCTGGTCATTCGATGGAATGAAATCGACCAACGACTGGAATTGCTCGAAATCGCGCGGGGTGACAGGCTCGTCGTGAAGAATCCCGGAGCGATGAAACTTGATAAGGTCACCGAAGGTGCCCGCGGCGAACCGGTGGTTGGAGCTTCGGCGGTTCCGATCGAAGTGAAGTGGGCCGGACCGTTGCGCGTGGTGCCCGGGAAGAGTGTACGTTCGCTGGAACGCCAGAACTACCGCGCCATGTTGACTGAGCAGGTGCGCGTCACGCAGGCCGATGAACCGCTGGCAACCGCGGATGTGCTTGAGGTGGCTTTCAGCATCGAAGCCGAAGACAAGCCTGCTGCCGGGCGCGAACGGACCGTCGTTGTTTCGCTCAGCGGTGCGCCGGCGATTGTGATGTCGCAGGGTATTCAGGCGCGCGCTGCGGTGGTGAGCTTTGATACGGCCAGCGGGAGTGCAACATTGCGAAGCTCGCCCGAGTTCCCGCAGATCGGCCTGCAAACCGCCGACGGAAGGACGATGCTCGCCCGCGAGGTGCAGTACGATCCCGAAAAGGGCACAGCAACGCTGCTCGGCCCGGCGAAGTTTGAGATTGCGCTTCCCACCGATGGAACCGAGTCACCAACGCCGCGGATGTTGATCGCCGATGCATCGAAGGTGTGCGTGATTGTCATGGACACCACCCAGCGCGAGCCAGCAATCAAGAGCGTCTCCCTCGCCGGCGATGTCGCGATTGATCACCCCGAGCTAAAGCTCAACAGTCAGAGCCTCGACATTACTTTCGGTCCAAACAACGCCCGCGGCGAGCCGGCGCTGGAATATCTTTCGGCGGAAGGTGCTGTTCGGGCAAGCATCGTCGGGGCCGACGGCAAATCACAACGAATCGCCTGCGAATCCCTCCGTCTCAAGGCGCGGCAGGGCGAGCAGCTTGCGGCCGAATCATTGTTGGCGCGCGGCAATGTGCGAATCGAAACCACGCAGCAGACCGTCGAAGCTGGCACCCTCGAAGTTGCATTCGCTGCGAATGACGCTTCGGCGGGTGACCATAAGGGAAGGTCGATGCTGGCAATTGGGGATGGCCGCGTTGTCGCCATGACAGCAGAAGAGAACGTGAGCTTCGTCAGCGCCGACGGCGGCGGGGTTTGGGCCGACCGCATCACACTCGGCAAAGATGCCACTGGCCGGGACTCGCTGCGCGTGACAGGCAAACCGGCAAGGCTTGGCAACCCGCGCGGGCTGCTCATGGCGAGCATCATCGAGTTCGACCCTGAAACCGGCAACGCACGGGCAACCGGTGGCGGGCAATTCACCGCGGCGATGGCCGCGGGCGAGGGCCAGTCGGCGCGCCCCGCCACCGTCTCGTGGACAGGCGAACTGCTGTTCGATGCATCGCGCGGTTCGGCGGAGGTAAACGACGGGGTGACGATCAACTCCGATCAACCCGATGGCACGCAGGTTTCCGGTGCCGCCGACGCACTTCAGCTTTCTTTTGATTCAGCAGGGGATTCGCAAATAGGCACCACACCCCTCGCCGGACAGCGCATTCGCGATGTGAATCTGCTCGGCAATGTTCACTTCACTGCCCAGAAGCGCGGCAGCGATGATACCGTGCAGCAAAGCATGAATCTGTTCAGCGCGAAGCTGGTTTATGAACCTGTTTCGGGAGAGGTGATCGTGCCGGTGGGTGGCCGAATGCTGGTGGAAGACCGCCGGCCTGAAGAAAAGCGAGATGACACATCCATGCCCGCGCCGCGCGGCGCGACCGCGTTTCAGTGGTCGGAAAAACTGTCATACTCGCCGGGCGATAATCGGGCGGGAATGAATGGCGATGTGGTTGTGGTGTTTCAGCCAGCCGACGGTACGCCGCCGATGCGTCTCAATGCCGACGCGGTGAGCGCTGACTTGCTTGGATCGGCCGGCGTGGGCGTGGATTCACAGCTAAAGAGAGTGAGCGCGCGGGGGAATGTCCGTTTTCTGTCTTCCCAACTCGAGTTTTCGGCCGCCGAGACGGAGTTTCGCCCGCTGGAGAATGTCGTGGTCGCCCGTGGCGACGATTCATCGCCAGCCGTGTTGCTTGATGATCAGGGCTTGAGCAAGGGCAGTTTCACTGAGCTTTGGCTGAACACGAAGACTCAGGAATCGCACCTGCGGGATTTTCGTGCGTCTGTCCGGCGGTGATGTGTCGCTGCGGATTCGTCATTCGGCGCAGTCTTGCCTAACATCATACCATGCAGTTTGATCATGTTGCCGTTCCATCGAGCGATATCGCAGCGAGCGTTGAGTGGTATCGCTCGCAGTTCGCGGCGGAGGTGCTGTTTCAGGATACCACCTGGGCATTCATGAATGTCGGCGGGGTGAAGGTGGCGCTGGTCACCCCTTCGCAGCATCCACCACATCTCGCGGTGCGCGTGGATGAGGCCCAGTTGACCGCCGCCGCCGCGAAGACCGGGGCGAAGATCGATAGCCACCGCGATGGCACCCGGGGGATTTATCTGAATGACCCGTTCGGCAACGCCGTCGAACTCATCTGTTACCCGGCCGGCCAGACTGTTTACGAGAAGAAGTGAATTGATCACAAGCGAGATATTCAGGCAGAAGTTTGAAGCAGGCATGTCACTCGCGGAGCATGTGAGTACAGCCAAGCCTGCTCAGGTCGATCGCTGGCGAGCGATGATTGCCAAGGCATGCATTAGCGCGCCGCAGCGGGCACTGGTCGAGTCATTTACTCGCAAGATGAACCTGCTGATTGTCAGCGGCAACTGGTGTGGCGACTGCATCGAACAATTGCCGCTGATTCAGGCCATTGTCGATGCCAACCCATCGCGGCTTGCACTGCGAATCGTTGATCGCGATGCACATGCCGACTTTTCGGCACGTTTTACAATCAACGGCGGGGCGAGGGTGCCCGTTGTGCTGTTTCTTGGCGAAGATTTCGAGTGGTGCGCGACGGCCGGCGATCGGACTTTATCCCGTTATCGAAGGATCGCGGAAAAACAGATTGGCGCATCGTGTTCTCTGGGCGCGATTGTTCCTCCCGACGACGAGCTTGCCGCAGCGACTGCCGACTGGCTGAATGAGATCGAGCGCGTTCAACTCATGCTGCGCCTCAGCCCACGACTGCGGCAGAAATATGGCGATTGATCTCGTGCCGCGCCAGAGGGCGGACTAGCGGCCATACATGCCGAATGTCTTCACAAACGGCGTGCTTTCTTCCTCGATCAACACGTTGTTGTAACGAAGCAATGTGCCCTTGGAGAGTTCGAGGCGGCTGATGGCGATGTTGTAATTGCTGATGGCGGCGGCTTCCTGGCGCTCGGTCTGTGCCAGCACCTCTTGCCGGTCGAGAATTAACTGCACGAAGTTGGGAGTCAGTGCCTCGCCTTGCTGCTGACGCATCTCCACGGCGGCCAGGGCGTCTGCTGCGGCGAAACGGGCCTGGCGACTGGCACCGATCTGGTTCCACGTCGAGTTCACCTGCCGCCACGCAGTGCGGACATCGAGCATGATCTGTTCGATCGTGCTGCGATATTGCTCAATCGCCTGCATCCGCTGGAGCATGGCCCGTTGATAAATGGCTCGCGCGGCGCGATTACCGATGGGAATCTCAAACTGCAGCGCCACCTGAAATCCGATGTTGGCCTGGTCATCAAACTCGCCGCTGACCTTGGAAAACTGGTCGCCGGCGGCATTGATCCACTGGGTGTCCGATCCGGCGAGTGTGCCTTGCAGGTTCAGGTTTAACTGCGGGAGAAGATTGTTCTTCGCCACCTTTGCGGCGATGTCGGCATTGTTCACGCGAAACTGCTGCTGTCCCAGTTCGAGCCTGTTTTCCAGTGCCTGCGACGCAACTTCGTCAAACTCAAACGTCACCGGCGCGTCGATCGGCGGCACCGCGGGCAGCACCGCGGTTGGGCTGCTGGTTGCGATGGATGGATCCTGCATGAGCCGCTTGAGCTGGTCGCTGAGATCTCGCACGCGCGTGCGCGAGGCGATCAGCTCGGTTCGTCGCGACTCGATGGACGAATTAGCCTGCGAAATCTGGGCACGGGTCACGTCGTCCCCACCACGGCGGATGATGATGTCGGCGGTATCGATTGAGCGCTGAAGCAGCCGCTCGGTGATGCGCACTTCGCGCTCGGCCTGCACCAGTTCCCAGTAGCGCTGCTCAGTCTCGGCAATCGATTCTTCCAACTGGCGACGAAAGTCGAGCAGCGAAATCTTCTGGTTATTGCGATTGATGCTTATTCGAGCGCGATTGATCTCATTGCCAAAATCGCGGAGCAGCGGCTGCTGAATCTGCACCGTAAGCTCATTCACATAGCGGGGGTTTCCGTTACTGGCGAATCCTGTATTGCTTTCATCGACGAGCGTGGTGCGATAGCGCACCTCCGCCTGGCCGCCGCTCTGCAGGTTTTGCCGCAGCCCGCCGTCGAGTGCGTAGGTGGTTGCACCTGCGCCGGCGGTATTGAAGACCTCCGTCGAAGCCCGGCGGTCTAGGGTAAAATTACTGAAGAAGGTCGGATCAAATCGCGCCTCGGCTTCGATGACCCGGGTCTGGTCGATTGCAGGGGTGTAACCGGCCACGCGCACATCGCCGTTGTTAGCCACCACGCGCTGGATGATCTCCTGAAGGCCCAGCCGCACTGTCGGCTCGGCGCCGAGGGGTGTTCCCGTATTGTCGTCAATGCCGGGTTTGGTGGTGGGCCGGCCGTTGACCTCCTTAAACGGGCTTTCGAGCGTCGTCGGCAGGGGCCGCTTGGCGGGCGCAGGGGTGGCCGACGCGCCGGCGCGGTTGGTCTCCTGCAGCCCGCGGGGGTTAAATGGCGCAGGTTCGGTCAACTTGCAACCAGAGAGAATGAGGGAGGCAGCAGCAACAGTGGCCGTTGCGGCGGCGGATGCGAGCTTGGAAGAGTGCTTCATTACGTTGGCGGCCTTTTCTTGTTTCAACTTTCTACACTGCAGTCGAGATTATAGAAATCGGTCAGTAACTGTCCAAAACGACAGCCCACCGCGTTTTGGTCCCGAGACCTTTGCAACACTTCAACGTGCTTACCTGTCGCCGCAAGTATCCTGCTCATTTCAATACGCCCACGCCGCAATCTACCGGACGTGGCCCGACACGGGAGTCTTGTGGGCGCGGCGGGATCAGCAAACTATCGAAAATTACTCGCATCAAGGGTATAAACAGGTCCTTATGCCGCCATCGGGGCCTCAACCTCCGGCTCAGTCATTGGAAGAGTTCGTCCAGCAGGCCGGAACCTTCCCGATCGAAGCTTTTATTTTTCTCAACGAAGGGCTGGCGTACACCGCGCACGCGGTCCACGGCAAGCGTCAGCACGCCGAGCAGGATCGACACGTAAGCGGCCAGCAACTTTGCGAAGGATTGCGCGATTTCGCGTTCCAGAAGTATGGCATGCTTGCCGGTACCGTGCTTCAGCATTGGGGTATCACCTCGACGCGCGATTTTGGCGCGATGGTCTATAGCCTGATCGCCGCGGGGATGATGGGCAAATCCGAGAGCGATTCGCAGGAAGATTTTTGCGAGGTTTACGATTTTCGATGCACCTTTGACGCGAAGAACTATCGCATTCCCAAGCTGAAATGAGCGCAAAGCCGCAACGCCCGTTCGAGACCGAGCCACCGCTTTCCCCGCGGCGCGCGCTGTTTGGCTGGCTGCTGGCCGGTTTCTTCGTGTGGCTGGCGGTGGTGTGGGGGATGTGGTTGCTCACCCGCTGACGCAAGGATGAGCTCCGGCGTTCGTTGCTCAGGGCTGTTAAGACCCCGATGAGATTGGCCACATGGCGATAACCGAGTCTTCCCGTCCCCGGCAGCGCTTGTGGGCCACGCAAGCTCGATTCTCGCCGTACCTGTTCGTCGCTCCGTTTGTCCTCCTCTTTGCCTGCTTTATGGTCTATCCGCTGCTGCGCAGCCTGTTTCTCAGCGTACACAAGAGCGCCGGACCGGATGAACTTGAGTATATCGGTGCGGGCAACTTTGCTTTCCTCATCCGCGATCGCATGTTCTGGTGGGCGGTGCTGAACACGCTCACGTTCGCGTTTCTTTTCCTCGCAATTCAGATTCCCTGTTCGCTGCTGTTGGCGGTCATCCTGAATAATCCTCGCGTCAGGTTTAAGAACGCCTTTCGATTCGCATTCTTCTCAACGCATCTGGTCGGCTCGGTTTTTGTAGCGGTGATGTTTAACATTCTGCTCGGCGGGCGGACGGGGGTGGTGAACCAGGCCCTCGCCCGCATCCGCGGGTGGGTGGTGGGCACTCCGCTGGAGTTCTTGGCGCCCGGGGCTGAACCGATCGGCTTCCTAACCGACCCCAACTGGACCATGCCGGCGATACTCGTGGCCGCACTTTACCTGAGCGTCGGCTACGGAATGGTTTACTTCCTTGCGGCATTGCAAGCGGTTGATCGCGAGCTATACGAAGCCGCGGACGTGGATGGGGCCAGCCGAATTCAGAAGTTTTGGCATGTGACCATTCCGGGAATCAAACCGGTCCTGGTCTTCCTGACGCTGATCGGAATGATTGGCTCGCTGCAACTGTTTGAATTGCCATATGTGCTGTTCGGGGGTTCGGGGCCGAATAGTCGGGCACTGACAATCGTAATGTATCTCTTTGGCAACGGATTTGAGCAGGGCAACCTGGGCTATGCCTCGGCGGTGGGGTGGGCACTGGTGGTGCTGGTGGCGGCGTTGTCGATCATCCAGCTTCGACTGAGAAGGGTGACCGCCGGGTAGGGTGATGCGATCGGTAGCCGTTCATTTTCTGCTCGCCATCTGCGCCGCGGTTGCGTTGCTGCCGTTGCTGTGGCTGGTCTCGGCTGCGTTCAAGACGACCGCAGACCTCACCGCGTACATCTTCTTCCCCTGGGACGATCTTCGCCGACTCACCACCGACAACTTCTCCCGTCTTTTCAGCCAGCAGCCGTTCGCAACCTGGGTTATCAATTCGCTGTTTCTCTCTTCAATTCACACGATTCTGGTCGTCACACTCAGCAGTCTCGGCGGGTTTGCGCTGGCCAAGTATCGATTTGCCGGCAAGCGACCGCTCATGCTGGTTATGCTTGGCACGATGATGCTTCCAGGACAGGTGCTGCTGCCCAGCTCATATGAATTGATGGAGACGCTTGGCTGGATCGATTCATTTTTTGCGATCATCGTCCCGGGCGCGGTGAGTGTGTTTGGCATGTTCCTGTTCATGCAGGCCATGCAAACTGTGCCAGACGAGCTTGTGCAGGCGGCACGGGTGGATGGGTGCAGCGAACTGCGCATCTGGTGGGAAGTGGCCCTGCCGATCGTGCGGCCGATGGTCGGCGCCTATACGCTGATGGCATTTCTCGGCAGTTGGAACAGCTTCCTCTGGCCGCAGATCGTGTTGCAGGATGAGAGGAAATACACCCTGCCCATCGGCCTGGCCAACATGGTGGCGTCGCCTGAGTATCAATCCGATTACGGCGTGCTCATGGCGGGGACGCTGCTGGCTGTTTCGCCGGTGGTTCTGCTTTTCTTCGTGATGCAGCGAGACTTCATTTCCGGACTGGCGAGCGGGGCGGTGAAAGGGTAAACCCCGATCCATGCCGCCAGAGACGAGGCGAAACACCAGGCTATTCTCAGTACGATGGCCCCCCAGCCGCTTTGGCCCGGTTGTCGCGCGAGGGGGATGTCGCCCGCGTTGCGGGGAAACTCCAGCGAGACCGTCTGCGAAGGCGACCTGCCACGCGACGGAATGAGTGCCACAGGCGATCATGCAGCAACCCTTTGCCCAATCGGCAACGCGGGCAGCAACGGCGCAACTCAGGCACGCAGCTTTTCTGGATTGTCAATAATCGGAGTTAAAATGGGCCCGGGCAGATTCGAACTGCCGACCTCGTCCTTATCAGGGACGCGCTCTAACCAACTGAGCTACGAGCCCGTTTACCTTAACGGGCCAAGCATTCTATTTCTCGGATGGCGCGTGTCAATCTCGGCCGTCCGGCTGAACCCGCTCGCCGCGGGGAGATTGGCCTATTTGATGTCACCGGGTGCAGACGATGAATCGGGCGGATGCGGGGCGGGGGAGACGGGAACCACCTCAAACCCTCGGCCTGACGCCCAACCCACAGCGTCCGCCCGCGTACGCAGGAACGCAATCACAACGGCGGTGACAGCGGTGAGGGTGGTGATCAGGGCCATGACAGGCTTGACTCCCTCCACGCTCACCGCGTGCCGGGGCGCGCTGAAGCCGAAGGCATATTGCGTCAGGGGCAGGATGGAGATCAGCATCTGGCTGACGAAGACCCCCAGGAATAGTGGCCAGAATCGAATCGGCCCGCCCACGACGAACCGATATCTCAGAATCGTCAGCTTCATGGCAGCTGAGGCGATGACCGCACTGGGAATCCAGAGAAGGCCGAGGCCGGTTGGCCATGTTAGGAAATAAACAAAAAATCCGATTATGCCCAGAAGCGTCATTGTCACCGCACTGGCTAGGAGAGAGTGCGCAAGTGCGTTTCGGCTTACACCTGCCCGGGACAAAAACGGGCGTTCGACAAATGACGTCAACAGGAACAGCGCCGCTGTCGCTGCTGGCGAGAGCAACCAGAAACCAGGGAGCGTGACATCGCGCCCGGAGGTGCAACCGGGGCAGCCCCATGCACTGGATGTGGCAAAGGCTACGACAGCGAGAGTGGTTGCTACGCGATGCGTACAAGCCACGGCGACCGCCTTGAAATGGTCTTGCAACCACCAGAGCGAGGCAAGCACCTCACCCTCGCCTGACTATACCACAATGCTCCTCGACGCGGGTGATCAGAATCTCTCTTCCTGCGGCCGCGCAAAGGCTGATTCGATGCCGGTCAGGTCGAGAGCCAGTGCCGAAGGCTCCCGGGGCTATTTGGGCAGCATGACCCGTTCCACAAAGCCGGTATCGACTTCGCCGCGCCGGAAATGCTCATTGTCCATGATCTGAAGGTGAAACGGAATGGTGGTGCGGATCGGGCTGATATGAAACTCCGAGAGGGCACGTTTCATCGTCGCGATCGCCTGCTCGCGAGTGGGGCGATGCACAATGAGCTTGCCGATCATGCTGTCGTAATTGGGCGGAATGCGGTAGCCGGCGTAAACATGGCTGTCCAGCCGCACACCCGGCCCGCCGGGGGGGCGATACTCCTCAATAACGCCCGGAAACGGGGCGAAGTTGCGGGCAGGGTCTTCGGCATTAATCCGGCACTCGATGGCATGCCCCCGTTGCTCCACGTCTTTCTGGACAAAGCTCAGTCGTTCGCCGCTGGCAACGCGAATCTGCTCTTTGATGAGATCGATGCCTGTGACCGACTCGGTCACCGGATGCTCGACCTGAATGCGCGCGTTTACCTCAAGGATGTAGAAATTCTGGTCCTTATCCACGAGGAACTCGACGGTGCCGGCGTTAAAATACTTCGATTCCCTCACCAGGCGAACCGCTGCCGCGCAAAGTTCTTCGCGGACGGATTGTTTCAGGAAAGGTGACGGAGACTCTTCCACGAGTTTCTGGTGCCGCCGCTGCATGGAGCAATCGCGTTCCCAGAGGTGGACGGCATTTCCGTGCTGATCGGCAATTACCTGCACTTCGACGTGCCTGCCGAATTCGACATACTTCTCTATGTAGACAGTCGGGTCTTTGAACGCGTTTTCGGCCTCGGCTCGCGCCTGATTCAGCCCCGCGCGGAGTGTCATCTCATTATGGGCCACTCGCATCCCGCGCCCGCCGCCGCCGGCGCTGGCTTTGATGATGACGGGATAGCCGATCTTACTTGCGATTTCGACAGCCTGCTTCTCGTCTTCCACCGCGCCGTCGCTGCCCGGCACCGTGGGGACCTTGGCACGCTTGGCAATTTTCTTGCACTGTACCTTGTCGCCCAGCGCAAGCATGGCATCCACCGGAGGGCCAATAAACTCAATCTTGCAACTCCGGCAAATCTCGGCAAAGTGGTGCTTTTCACTTAAAAAGCCATATCCGGGGTGAATCGCTTCCACATCGCTAATCTCGGCAGCGGAGATGATCCGCGGGATGTTCAGGTAACTCTCGGCTGGGGAGGCGTCGCCGATGCAAATCGCCTGATCCGCCATCTTCAGATAAGCGGCGTCCCTGTCGGCGGTCGAATAGACTACGACGGTTTGAATGCCCAGCTCACGGCAGGCACGAATGATGCGAAGTGCAATCTCTCCGCGATTGGCGATGAGGATCTTTTGAAACATAGGCACACGGGCACGGAGACAAGACGGCGCGAAGTGAGGTGCGAAGGAGGCAGGTCACGACGTGTTCACTCCGTGCCTTCGTGCCTGCGTGCCTTCGTGCCTCTCGGGAACTAAGAGGGCCTCACCAGAAACAGCGGCTGGTTAAACTCAACTGTCTGGCCGTTGTTTACCAGAATCTTTGCGATGACGCCGTTGGTTTCGGCCTTGATGTTGTTGAAGACCTTCATGGCTTCAATGATGCAGACATCGGTTTCAGTGTTGACGGTCGAACCCACCGACACAAACGCCTTGGCATCCGGTGTGGGGGATGAATAAAACGTCCCAACCATCGGGCTGTTGATCGGGACAAGATCCTTTTCATCAGACGGTGCGACCGGAGCGGTGTTGCTTGCCGCTGACGAGTTTCCTGCGGGGCTTACAACAGGAGCAGCGGGAGGGGCGTATGAGGGAGCTTGCGGCGCGGCGGCCACAAACGTCCCGCCACGCTGGAGCACGATGCGCCGTTCGCCGTCGCGGACGTCGAGCATGTTCAGGTCATTATCCTTCATCAAAGCCGTGATCTGCGAGAGCAATTCGATGCTCATCGGCCCGCGGTCGGAGGTCGGCGCGGGTTTGCGCGGCGCGGGTTTGTTCTTATTGGGTTTGTTCTTACTCAATGTGGCAGCCCTCAAACGACTTATCCAACGACGTCAGCACCTCGCATCCGGTCTCGGTTACGAGTACGTCGTCCTCTATTCTCACCCCAAAACGCCCGGGAAGGTAAATTCCCGGCTCAACCGTGACAACCATCCCCGGAACCAGCGCTTCGGGGGCGGCGATTTTACTCAGCCGGGGCAGTTCGTGAATCGCCAACCCGATACCGTGGCCCAGCCCATGACCGAAGTGCTTACCATAACCGGCTTTAGCGATGATGTCTCGCGCCGCGGCATCTACTTTGCGCGTGGACACCCCCGGACGAATCGCGGCGATGGCGGCGGCCTGGGCTTCCAGCACGATCGAATAAATCTCCCGCAGTTTTGCCGGCGGACGACCGACTGCATGCGTGCGCGTGATGTCGCTGCAATATCCTCCGACCAGCGCGCCCCAATCAAAGAGCAATGCTGAATTGTTGGCCAGCCGAACCTCGGCCGGACGGTAGTGGGGGAGTGAACTGTTGCTTCCGGCGGAAACGTTCGTGTCGAAGCTACCCTTGCTCGCACCGCGCTGCTTCATCTCAAATTCCATGCGCGCCGCGATCTCGTTTTCGGTCATTCCGACGCGCAACTGTTTGCGCACAACCTTATAAGCCTGTTGGGCTACGTCGACAGCGGCGCGAATGGTCGCGATCTCAATCGCATCTTTCAGCTTCCGAACATTGGTCATCAAGCCCGCTTGTGGTCGGAGTCTCGGCCGCGGGCCTTTCGTCTTCTTATCTTTCACTGCCTTTGACAGGGCCAGGACCATGCCGTGCGTGACGAAATTCTTCTCAAAACCGACTCTGCCGGCCTTGGACTTGAATAGTGTATCGACGACCAGATCGGCCATGGTCTGCTTGCCGCTAAAGATCCGCCGGTGGAGCCAGGGGCATTTGATCGCCACTTCTTCGTCGTATCGGGAATCGGTGACGAGTGTGAAGGTGTCGTGCGTAAGAACACCGGTGCAGTCTTCCCATGAAATCCCAGTGAGATAGCCGAGATCGGCCGATGAGGTGAGGAGAATGGCGTCGAGCTGGTTCTCTGCCATCGCCGCCCGCACGCGGTGACGGCGGGTTATCAGAGGCGCTGGCAGGCCGGGTGCGCGTTTTTTGGTCATGGTGGTGCTCAAAACTCGCTCGCAATTGATGAGAGGCGAGTCGCGAGAAGCTACCGTGACAAAGATTGGAGGTCAACGAACCGAAAGTCGCCCCGAAGATCGCGCACGTGCAGCGAGGTCACCGGCGGTTGTACACGAAATGAATCGTCGCGACGCTGCTCGCGGCAGAAATGCCGAGCAGGCCCCCCAGTACCAGCCAGTTATCCTGTTTCTGCTTCGCGGCTGCATGCGGCTGCGTGGTGGGGGTGGTGGGGCCGTGGCCTTGGGCAGGCTTCACTGTCCCGCCGTGCTTGCTGGCTCCCTCAGCTTGATGAGGTGCGGGCTTCTTGGTGGGAGAGCCTTTGGGGTCGCTGTGTGTGGTGTGTGCCGCAGACGCATCCACACCGCCGGCGAGTATCGCATCCTGACCGGGATGTTCCCCGAGCCATTCGATTGCGCCTGTCTGCAGGTCATACACCCCGCCCACTACTTTGGCCCTGCCGCTTTTCACAGCGGTGGCAACCGTTTCACTCTTGCTGAGCAAATCTGCCATCGACTGTTGCACGTTAGCCCTGACGGAAAGCCGAATCAGCCGCGCGCCGCGCGCTTCCGGGTCGCGCTGTTTCACCGTCTGAACCGCCGGTGCAATGTTCTCCACCAGGGTGGCGATGTGCCCATGTACAGCCGCCCCTTCTGTGACGGCGGTCACGGCACCGCACTTGGTGTGACCGAGCACTACGATCAGTCCCGTCCCGAGATGGCCAACTCCATACTCGATTGTTCCAATTTCGTTTGTGCCTGCCACATTGCCAGCGACGCGCACAACGAACAGATCGCCAATTCCCTGGTCAAAGATTGCCTCAATCGGCACGCGCGAGTCGGCGCATCCTATCACCGCTGCAAAGGGCTTCTGTCCGACGGCAAAGGTTTCGCTGCGCCGGGCTGAATCAAAGCGAGGAAACCGCGACTCGCCGTAGCGAAACCGGTCGTTCCCGTCGATCAATCGAGACAGCGCTTCACGCGGATCGAGGTTGACGGCGGGGGCTTCGGCGTGCGCCGCATCGGCCGAGGAGTCGGAGGGGGTAGGAGAAACCTCATCGTGGGAATGAGAGACGGCCGCGTGCCCGGCAGCGTGCGGCGGCGCAATGTCGTGCGACGGCGCGCCTGCCCAGGTCGCAGACGTCAGTAGCAAGGCCGAGATGAGCGGAGCTCCAATCTTCACTGCGCAACTCATCGGCCGATTTGCCTTCGCAATGAAGCAACAAGTGCGCCGCGACGACCGATAACCCTAATGAATGAACCGCATCCGGCCAAAGTTGGGCACGATTGCAGGCACGGTTTCACGATTGACGGGCTTGTAACCTGCCGGCCAGTACACAAAGAAGGCCTTCCCAAGCAGAAAACGGCCCGGAACGCGCCCCGACTCGGCCTCCAACTGCTCGGCAGGCAGGTTGATCGGTGCGTCCCAATACCGACCATCGCCGCTGATTAGGGAGTTATCGCCGCAGGTGAAGTATTCATCCGGCCCGAGGTGGATCACCCGCTCTGGAAACCGCTCGGGTGACGCCCAGCGGAGCGCGTGCGCAGTATTGGGCGTGGTGAGGGTGTCGCCGGTGCCACGTTCGCGGTTGGTATAGTAGACATCGCGCCAAAGGCTTACGTGTCGAAACTCTGCGACCTGATTCTCTGCTGTAATACTAATCTGCGGTTTGGGGAGTTTTTCACGAGCGTTGTATGCGTTCAGCAGGTAATCCAAATCAGGCTGATACTGGGCCGGGGTTGAAACAATCACATCACTTTCACCCACCCGAAGCGTCACCTGGTAGTCGGCATGAATGAACTCGATTTTTACCGGCGCGCCGGTCGTGTCGCCTACTGCCGAGGTGCCGATGACGGTCGCGGTGCCGCTGCGGTCATACATGGTCACCGTTGCCTGGTTTCTATCAAGCTGCGCCACGAATGCCCGCTCGACATCCTCCCCCGGCCTGACGGCGAGGCTGAGCTTCAACGGCCCATCGCCCGATTGCCGCGTGTAGTAAAGGCTGAGTTTGATGTCGGACACATTGTTGTCCGGAACATAACCGCCGTCGAGATACATATCGGGTGGGGCGGGTCGCCCGCCGAAGCCGTTGCTTTGATTGAGCGTGACATCATACGCCAGCCAATCTGTGAGCGCCGGCGCAAAGCCCGCATCGGGCATCGGGTTGGCCCCGGAGTTAAAGTCAAGGGTTGAGCGTCCTTCGGCCTGGTTGAAACGAATCACGCGTGGATTGTCCAGATTCCACCCGGACTCCCCGGCGCGCGTCTGCCAGGGCAGCTTGAAAGTGGGATCGATGCGCATCGGCTGATTGGCAGCGTTGGTCACCACCCGTGGTACGCCGCGCGGTTGAAAGTCGTTATCAAACACGATTCGCCAAAGCGCCTCCTGCGCCCACCGGGGCTTGGTTTGCACGACAAAATCTTTCAGTTGGCTCAATGCCCCTTTGTCGGATACGTAAACGTCCCCATCGAGGATCATCACAGACTCGCCGGGCTTACCGATGAGCCGCTTGATGTAGTTTTGCGTGTAGTCATATCGCATCGGGTCGGCTGGAGACTTAAACACCACCACGTCCCACCGATGCGGCTGTTGCAGTAGGTAGAGGTACTTGAGCACGAGAATGCGATCACCGTAGTACACAGCCGGGTTGGTCGCGACGTTGTTTGGATCGGTGGCACTAAAGCGCGGCATGCGATAGTTGCAGTTCGGGCAGTGAATGCGAAAGGTCTTGTTGACCGTCTGCGCGCCGGTTGCCCGATCGAGCACCGGACGGGTCAGACGCGCGGTTGCGGGGATGGCAACGTCGTCGCTGTCTGATTCCTGCGATTGGTAGTTTGTCTCGAAGTCGTAACCGCAGTCTTCGCAGCGGTAGCGCATGTGCGCGCCGAGAAGCGTCGGGGCCATCGAGCCAGTGGGGATGACGAACGCCTCAACCACGAATGCACGAAACATAAATGCAAGAATGAATGCGACCAGGATCGATTCGATGGTCTCTTTGATGCTGGTTTGCTCGGGCACGCGAGCGTGGCGGTGACCTTTGGCTGTGTCGTCCATGGTGCACCCGATGCTAAGGGATTCCCGCTGGCTTGTCATCGCAGCGAGTGGGCACCCTGCCTTGGTTGGTGAGCGCCATTTATTTTCTCCATCCGATCGACGATATTTCAAGGCATGAAGTTTGATATCCCCGCCGACGTTTGCGGGCTTATTTTTGATTGCGACGGAACCCTCGCCGACACCATGCCGCTGCACTACCAGGCGTGGGAAGCAGCCATGAAGCACCACGGGGCCGAGTTTCCCGAGGCACTTTTCTGGGAGATGGCGGGGATTCCCACCAATCGCATCATCGAGCTGCTCAACGAACGGCACGGATGGAGCGTGCCGGTCGCAGAAGCCGCTGAGCTAAAAGAAGCGAAGTATCTCGAGTTGATTGATCAGGTTCGCCCGATCGAACCTGTCGCCGATGTTGTCAGGCAGTACGCGGGTAGACTCCCCATGGCAGTCGCCACCGGCGGGACGCGCGCCATCGTCACACGCACCCTCACCGCGGTGAACTTATTGCAGCATTTTCAGGCGATTGTCACCGCCGATGATGTGCAGCATGGAAAACCGGCCCCGGACATTTTCATCGAGTCTGCCCGACGCCTGGGCATCGCGCCGGCGCAATGCCTGGTCTTCGAGGACGCCGACCTCGGCGTGCAGGCCGCCGTCGCCGCGGGGATACGCGTCATCGACATCCGCGACAGGGGGCCGCACTGACATTGGTGCAATCCCGGCACGGCGGGATGATCGTCGCCCGCAACCCTTCCAGCCCAGAAGATGTTCTCCACCGAACGAGCCAGCCCAATATGCCCCACTCGGCCAGATGCGTGTTTGCCAACCCTCCAAGCGTGAGGTATCCTCTCCCGCCCGAACGCCGAAGTAGCTCAATGGCAGAGCACCGCTTTCGTAAAGCGGGGGTTGTGGGTTCAACTCCCATCTTCGGCTTGCTTTTTGCTTATGTCGGCAGGGGAGTGACTGCCATTCGTGAACGGCCGCGTGTCCTGGGGCGCGGTTCACTCAAATCTTAGCCCGATTTGCCTGCGGATTTCGTCCAGCACCTGCATATTGCCCATTGTGAACGCACGCGGCACCTTGGTGGGCTTGGCGTCCAGCACCGCGGTCGCGAATTCGTCTGCTTCAATGCCGAACAGGTCGCCCTCGACCGGCACATTCACCGTTTGCCGAGGAGGAATTGAGGGGGCGGTCGGCTTTGCGGGCGACTTCTGATCCTGCCTTGGCGCGATCGATTGCGTTATCGTAAATCCGCTCTTGTCGGGTGTGGGTTTCCATGGCCAGGGCACCTCGATCCAACCCCGGTCGCCGCTAAGATGCGCAGTGTTGTCGGCGTGGGTGAGCATGCCGCAGGTGAAGCTCGCCTGCACACCACCGGGAAATCGCATGCTGACTGTGGTGAGTTCGTCCACCCCGGTCTTGTGAAGCAGCGTCTCTGCATGAATGGCTGCCGGTTCTTCGCCGGTGAGCAAGCGGGAGAGAGAAACGCAGTAGCATCCGATGTCCATCAGCGCGCCGCCGCCGAGTTTGCGGTCAAAGCGGATATTGCCCTCGATCTTATTGGTGCAGTAGCAAAATGCCGTGCGGATGAGTTTCAGCTTCCCAATCTGCCCGCGGTGAATTGCATCGACGACGGCTGCGGTCTGCGGGTGGCAGAGGTACATAAACGCCTCCATCACCACCCGGCCAGCCGCGTGGGCAACGTCGAACATTTCTTCTGCCTGCCCCGCATCGAGCGCGAACGGCTTCTCGCACAACACATGCTTTCCAGCGCGCAGGGCCTTTAACGTCCACTCGTGGTGCGTCGAATTCGGCCCGGAGATGTAGATGGCGTCTACAGCCTTGTCTTTCAACAGCGCGTCATAGCTGCCATGCGTCGCGCCAATGCCAAACTGCCGGGCGAATGACGTTGCCGACGCAGCCGATCGCGAACCGACCGCCGCCAGCGAACACCGGTAACCTCGCTGTACGCCTGCAGCGAATTGTTTGGCGATGTTCCCCGTGCCAAGAATGCCGATGCGTAATTTCTTTGACATGGCGATTCTCCAGCCAATCCGGGCGGCGGGACTCGAACCCGCACGGGCGTTTAAATTCCCTGCGGATTTTAAGTCCGCTGCGTCTGCCAATTCCGCCACGCCCGGGAAGGGTTGATGTTAACCGCCAACAGGTCCGCCGTCATCAGGCCGGCGCGCCGCAGACGCAACCCTCCGCTGCCGATCCGCCGCTGAGACGCAGACTAAAGGAGTGAACCACCAGGAACACCAAGTCACGAAGAAGTCAGCTAAAGATAGATCTCTCCGCGCCCTCTGCGCCTCTGCGGTGAAATCCGATCGGATGCCAGTCAGGTTAACCACGAAGAACACGAAGAACACAAGGAGACCAATTCGATCTTCTTAGTGCCCTTCGTGCCCTTGGCGGTTAACTTTCTCTCCGCCCAATCCCATTCGCGCCAATCAGGTCAACCACCAAGAACACGAAGGCACGAAGAAATCAATTCAAGTCGATCTTCTTGGTGACCTTCGTGTCCTTCGTGGTGAATCAGTCTTCTGCGCGTTCATCATTCCGATTTCATCGTTTGCTCGTCCGCCCGATATTCCCCTCATAGCCGAACAGAAAACCCGCGCAGGCCCGGTAACCCCACTTCCCGGGATTCCCGGGAAACTTCCCCGGACATTAAAACAACTTCCCCGGGCATTAAAATAAGTTCCAAGGGCGTTACGGAAAGTTTCCAGGGCATTACGGAAACTTCCAAGGGCGTTACAGAAAGTTTCCAGGGCGTTACGGAAAGTTCCACTGACGTTACGGAATCTTCCCCGGATGCTCCGAAAGGTTCCGCGGGCATCGTCCAATGTTCGCGCGGAGGTACCCGAAGTTGCGGGGGCCGGGAGAACGATCGCCCTGGCGTTGGCTGTCACCCCGCCAAGCCAGCGCCACGTTTTGGCTCGCATCGGTTATGATTCGCCCGCCATGGCCGAGGGCAGGAAACCCGACAACAAGAACGACCCGAACGACCCGCCGCACCTGAAGGAGATGCAGGCCCGCCTCGCCGCCTACGGCCCGGCCAAGGGGGAGATCGACCTCTTCTTCGACGACATCCGCCTCACGCCCGAAGACTGCGTCTGGGCGGTCCGGCAGCTCGCGGACAAAGAACGCTTCCCCGGCCTCCACACGCTCGACATCGCCGGCAACTCCATCGGCG
>DDRH01000048.1 GCA_002343075.1 Phycisphaerales bacterium UBA2421
GCGGTGGTGGCGGTGGCGGTGGCCGCGGCAAACGCTACTAAGCCAGAGCACCCGCAACTCTGCTGCAACATCGCCAGAGATTGTTAGTCGACAAAGATCTTCCGCGAGGCCATGCTCGTCATGGCCTCGCGGTTTTGTTTTCGCCCCTGCACACTCACCAGCAAACCCCTCTCATCGCGCCAGACGATTGAGTTTGATTCTCGCGCCGCTGTTCGCGCGGATTTCCACGAATCTGTCGCCGCCATTAATCTGCGTTCGCCCCGCTGGTTTGCTGGTACCTCGTTCGCATCGGTGGTAATGTGACCGGGTTGGCAATGATTCTGTCATGCCTGACCAGCGAACGGATTGCTTTCGACCGGGCCTCCTTCACTCGATCATGCATAGTTTTTTTCGCGGGTGGTGTGCGTGCGCGTATTGCTTATCTATCCAAAGTTTCCGCCGAGCTTCTGGTCGTTTGAAGAAACCATCAAGCTCATCGGCAGGAAAGCCATGCTCCCCCCTCTGGGCCTGGTCACGGTTGCCGCCATGCTCCCGCAGGAATGGGAGTTCCGGCTGGTCGATCGCAATGTCGGCGACATAACCGAAGCCGACTGGCAGTGGGCTGACATGGTCATGCTTTCAGCAATGATCGTGCAAAAGGCAGACATGTATTCGCAGATTCGTGCCGCAAAGCAACGGGGCAAGCCAGTCGTCGTCGGCGGGCCATATCCCACGTCACTGCCTCATGAATTGCTCGATGCCGGTGCCGACTTTCTGGTGCTCGATGAGGGCGAAATCACGATTCCGCTCTTTCTTGATGCACTGGCCCGAGGCGAAAAACGGGGCACTTTTCGCTCGGACGGGGTAAAGCCTGATGTGACGCAGACGCCCATCCCCCGTTTTGAACTGCTCGACCTGAACGCCTATTCCGAAATGTCCGTGCAGTTTTCGCGCGGCTGTCCGTTTATGTGTGAGTTCTGTGACATCATCGTGCTCTACGGTCGCAAACCGCGCACGAAGGCTCCGGCGCAAATCCTCGCCGAGCTTCAGCGACTCTATGACCTCGGCTGGCGGCGCAGCATTTTCATGGTCGATGATAATTTCATCGGCAACAAAAAGAACGTGAAAGTCCTGCTCAAAGACCTACAGCCGTGGCTGGTTGATCGGGGGTATCCGTTTTCGTTCGCAACCGAAGCCTCGGTCGACCTCGCACAAGATCAGGAAATGATGGACCAGATGCGCGCCTGCAACTTTGGCGCGGTGTTTCTTGGAATTGAAACGCCCGATCCGGAGAGTCTGAAACTCACGAAAAAGACGCAGAACAATCGCGATCCACTGAATGAATCGGTGAACAGGATCACCCGTTCGGGCATTCAGGTGATGGCCGGGTTTATCATCGGATTTGATAATGAAAAGACCGGTGCCGGTGAGAGAATTGTGCAGTTTGTGGAAGAAACAGCCATTCCGAAAGCAACTTTCAGCATGCTGCAGGCCTTGCCCGACACCGGACTTTCCAAACGGCTGGCGGCCGAGGGCCGGCTGATCGACAGTCAAGGCGGTGACATTAACCAGACGACGTTGCTCAATTTTATCCCCACGCGCCCGGTGGACGAGATTGCCCGGGAATACGTCAATGGGTTCTGGACGCTCTACGACCCGATTAAATACCTCGAGCGCACCTACCGCCACTTCCTCATGCTCGGCGAAGCGGACTTTCCAAAAAAGCCCAAGTCGGCCAAACGCCGGCTGGATCGCGCCACGCTTCGCGCGCTGCTCATTGTATTCTGGCGCCAGGGTATCAAGCGGAAGAGCCGGTTCGTCTTCTGGAAAAGACTCTGGCAAATGTATCGCAAGAACCCGGGCGGCGTGGCGAGCTACCTGGGCACCTGTTCGCAAGCGGAACACTTTTTGCTTTACCGCGAGTTGGTGCGCACCGAGATTTCACAGCAACTTGCGGCGTGGCAAAAGGCACCGCCGACCTCGGCCAGTGGGGAGACCGTCGCCCGTTCGACCCCGCGGCCGCTGCCTGTGCTTCAGGCTGCGGGTGGCTAAGGTCCCCCGCCAGCGGCGGGTCGGTCACTCGCCCGGCTTCGCCGCCGGGGCCTGCTGGGCCTTGAGCTTCTCGATGTCTGCGGGGAGTGCAAACTTCGCCTCGTCGAGCGTGGTGTCGTGGTCAACACTTTCCACGGTCATGCTCATGGTCATGCCCGCCACTTCCTGCACCGTGGTGGTGGGAATTTTAATGCCGCCAAAGTCTTTGTAATTGCTTATCTTGCTCACCACCGCCAGCTCGCCCATGGGCGACTGCATGACGGTATCCATGCGCACAACCAGCCCGGATTCTTTATCGTAGTACCCTACCGAATCAGCAAGCCCTTCGCCGACGGGCGTGAGCTTGACCTTGTAAGCCGGCTTGCCGTCGACATCTTCGACGCCGATTGTCTCGGCCGACTTGTAATACTTCTCCCAGTCTGAATCGCCATCGAAACGAAACTGCCTGATGAGCGTATCGCGCTCGCCCCCAGAGAGAATGCGCGCGCCCTGCATCGGGTCGATCGACCAGGCTGTTTCGCCGTCGCTGCCTTGCTTCATCACGCCCAAAGCTGGGATCTCGGATTCGACAAGTCCCTTGTCGGGCGCTAATTGAAAAATGGTGAGAGATGCCTTCATTCCTTGCGCGGGGATGTCGAGTGTGCCCTTGGTGGTGCGGCTGGTGAACTTCGCATAGGCTTCGCGACCGCCGGTGGCCTGAATAAAGCGTTCAATGACTTCCTTCCCCGCAGGCAAAGCGGTGGCTGCAACCTCATCGGCGCGCGCCGTTGATGTCGTCAAAACCACCGGCAACCCTGCACCCACCACCGCTGCGGCAAGCACCGCGATCGAAAGCAATCGTTTCATAGTCTCTCCGAGTTAAATCCTGAGTATTTCTTGTAAAAACGGCGGTCGCTCGATGATCGACCCTTACTCACACTATAGGCGCAACACCCGCAAATGTTTCAGGGCAGCCATTTCCGCCCGGCGACACCGCCGCGGGGTGTTAGCCGCTCACTTCTTTGAACGAATCCAATCCACCGCGGCCTCGATCACGCGATCTTGGCCGGCCAGCAAGCTCTTGCGGTCGGGCTTGACTTCCACATCGGGAGTGACGCCCTTGCCTTCCAGCACATCACCCTTGGCCGACACATAGTTGGCAAACGCGTACTGGAATCCGTCGCCGTTAGGCAGTTTCTCGATTCGGCTGGGCAATGCTGCGCCCGGCGTGGGGGTGCCAAAGATCCGCGCCCGCCCGATGTCCTTCAGCCCGCCGGACATGATTTCGCTCGTACTCATCGATCCTTCGTCAATCAGCACCGCGACCGGCCCCTTAAAAATGGTCGGCTGGGGGTTGATGACAAACTTCAGGTCACCGGATCGCATGGTCATGGTTCCGAGCTTGGTTCCCGGCTCGCTGACGAGATAGCCCGCCATGCCGTTGGCCATAAATCCGATCCCGCCGGGGTTACCACGCAAGTCGATGATGAAGCCGTCGGCCTTTTCAAACTGCTCGACGGCGCGCTTGAACGCGGTCGATACGGTCGGCGGATCAAAAAACGCGTTGAAGGCAATGTAGCCAATCCCCGGCGAGACTTCCTTCACCGTGGTTCGGAGATAAAACGTCGGCAGGTTGCCAAACTTGGCCGGCTTGCCCTGCGGGGTTGCCAGGACAATCTCTTTCTTGACTCGATGATTGCTGCCATCCAAAAAAGTCGCGCGGACGGTGTCACCGGCATCGCCGGATAGAAGTTGCTGGGTGGTGAGCTTTCGATATGCCAAGACGAGGCTGGAATCGGCATACGCCGCATCGACACGCTTGAGCACATCGGCCACTTCGAGTTTCCCGGCAGATTCGAGAATCCAGCCCGGCCGAACCCCCGCAGCGGCGCCCGGCGAGTTGGCTTCGACCTCGGTTACCAACGCCACGCCATCGACAACGCTCACATGAATGCCCGAATCCCCCTGTCCTGCGCCGGGCGTCTTGGAATCATCCCCGCTGGGTAGACTTGCCACGCGTTCGTAAGCTTCACTCGGGATAATGCCAAAGTGAGACTGCTTGAGCCGCTGAATCAACGCCAGCATCGCAGCGCGGGCCTCGGCGTCGGTCTTGGCGGCTTGGACCCTGGGCCGCAGTTCATCGCGGGCAGCAGACCAGTCGACGCCATTGAGATCTTTATCCCAATGTTGATCGCGAATGGTCGTCCAAACCTGGTCGAACGATTCGACATGTTTCTGGCGGCGCGCGTCATCAATCGGCGCAAGGTCGGCCGACTTGGCCGATCGACAACCCGGCAATAGCGCAAACGCACATACCAACAGCCCAAAAATCGACAATTTCACGCTAACCACTCCTTGCAAACCGGGGTAATCATAGACGCCCGCTGGCAGACGAACAAAAAAAGGCCTCGCTGCAAACGGTGGCGCGTATGCAGCAGGCCTTGGTTTCGATGAACAACGAAATCTATTTCCTACGAGTTTGAGGCTTCCTTCCGGCGCTTGCGAATGCGTCGAATCCCGGCGGTTGCGGCGGCACCGGCGCTCGTCAGCACGGCAGGCAGGACGGCCCCCGGGAGCGGAACAGGTACCACCCCCCCACCGGTGCCGGTGGAGGTGGCGTTGACTGTGATGCGAAATGCGTGGGCCGGGTTGAATTCCTGCTCGGCAAAGTACTCCCAGTTCCGATTGTTGCGATCCGCACTTTCATTCGCTGCGGCGAACATCAGGCTCAGCTTGCCATCGCCCGCTGCCTCGGATTGCACGAGTTCGGTCAGGTCCCACCGGGCGGTTTCACCCAACTTGGCCGAGGCCGAGTCAAACAGCGCATCGGGCGAGCCGTAGGCCGGGCCGGGCTGATTGATCCAATTGATCGTCTTCTCGGACCAGTCATCAACGGAAACGAAGTGAATCCGGTGCAAGCCGTTGTCGTCGCGGTCGAGGTCATCTTCATAAACCGCTGACAAGACGGCGCTTTCTATCTTCGCGGTCTTGAGCGTCTCCGGAAAATCGAACATGAGATAGAAACGGGCGATGTCGTTGGTGCCGTCTGATCCGACAAACAACCCCCCGCGGTTGGTGTTGTCGTCGTAGTTTTTTTCTGCAAAGCCAGAAACGACGCTTTCGTCCTGCGAGACAGGAACCACCATGCTCACGCCCGCATCGGCGATTTGTGCACCGGCAAACCCGGCAATGATCGTGAGGGCTGCTGTAACAGTGGTTGGTTCGGTTCGTGCCATGACTGATCTCCAGACGGGCTTCGCGGGTGCCGCCCAAGCGACATTTCTGCGGCGAGCCTGCTTTCGTGTACTGACAAGGACTCTTATCGGTCGCACGATGAACAAACCTTGAGCTATCGGACGTCTGGCACGGTTGTAGCGTCTGGCACCGATCGGCCCGCTTGACATCGCTCGGGAAAGAGGCTCGCGTTCACCTGTAATCAGCCGCTATACTCTCCCGGGTCATGTCTTCCCGCGGTCCGACGATCATTGCGACGGTTGCAACGATGATGGTAATCATCGCGCTTTGCATCGCCCTCGCCGCCCACAGCGCCGATTCGGCGCCCAAAGGTGGCAACCCGCTCTCGCTGCAGCCTGATTTCGCCGACAAGCTCGACTTTTTCGACACGCAACGCGCCTTCGAGGCCGGGACGCTCACACGCGTCAAAGCCAATAGCTCGGGCGATGGCGGGGTTGTCGTGCTCGATGCATCAACCGAAAACCAGTTTCCCCGCCGAGGGGTGTGGATCAGCCCGATTGTGCAAGCGGAGTTTAACTTTCAGGAGCTACTCCCGTCGTACAACGCATACGCCCCGCCGGGCACCGGCGTGAGGCTGCAAATGCGGGTCCGCGATGCGAAGAACGGGAAGTGGTCGCCGTGGCTTTATTTTGGCAGGTGGGGCCGCACGGTCGCCGGCCGCGGCGACGATCAGGTCGTCACCAGTTTCGCCGGCGGGCGCGTGGAGACCGACGTCCTTCTGCTCCACCGACCGGCCGACGCCTACCAGGTGCGCGTTGCCCTGCAAAGCCTGACCCCGGATATCAGCGCGACGCCGGTTCTTCGGCGCGTTGCCGTCTGCTACAGCGGACCGGTAAGCGATGCCCAGGCGCGTGCAAAGTTTCTCGCGCCTGTTGCTACTCCCCTCGTGGGAGCAAAGGTGCTTAAGGTGCCGTTTATTCCACAGGGTGATGCACCCAAACCGCTGATTGGCGAAGTCTGCTCCCCGACAAGCATGACCATGGTGAGCACCTACGGCGGGGCAGCGCGCCCGCTGACCGAGAATGCACTGGCAATCTACGACGACGAGGCCAACATTTTCGGAAACTGGAATCGGGCCGTGCAACGCGCCGGCGAACTTGGGCTGGATGCCTGGCTGGCGCGGTTTCGCAACTGGGATCAGGTTCGGGCGATGATCGCCATCAACCAGCCTGTCATTGCCAGCATCCGATTTGAACGCGGCGTGATGCCCAGCAACCCGATCTATCAAGAAAACGACGGGCACCTGATTGTGATAAAAGGCTTCACCTCCGAGGGCGATGTGATTGTAAATGACCCCGCTAGCCGTGATAAAGGGGACGGCGTGGTTTACAAGGCCTCGGAGTTGGGCAATGCATGGTTCGGGGCCGGGGGTGTCGGTTACATTATCCGGCCCCGCGGGGCGCCGCGGATGGCGTCTGAAGTGCCGACAACCGTGCCGTCGGGTCCTGCGAAGTAGCGTGAGCGTGATGGTAAAGTTTGACCTGGACATGTCCGTAGCCCGCCTGTTTGGTGTGGGGTTTCACGGAACGCAGATGACCGATGACCTGATGTGGCTCATCGATCGCGGTGTTTCCACCATCATCCTCTTCAAGCGGAATGTCGAGTCACCCGAACAGCTCGCCAAGCTCTGCGGTGAGATCAAACGGCGCGCCGGCAGGCCCATCGCCATCGCCATCGATCAGGAAGGGGGCCGGGTCATGCGCCTGCGAGGCAAGTTTACTGACATGCCGAGCATGCGTGACGTCGGCCGCACCAATGACACCGACTTGGCGCGCCACGTCGGCATGGTGCTCGGCAAGGAACTGCGCGCGGTCAATATCGATATTAACTTCGCGCCTGTCATGGACATTGACACCAACCCGTCCAATCCGGTCATCGGCGATCGCTCGTTTGGCCGGTCGGCGCAGCTCGTCACACGACTGGGCACGGCGGTTATCGAAGGGTTGCAGTCGGCGGGGGTTGCGGCTTGTGCCAAGCATTTCCCCGGCCATGGCGATACCAATGCCGACAGCCATTACACCCTGCCGATTCTCGATCATCCAATCGAACGGCTGGAGAAAGTCGAACTGGTCCCCTTCGCCGCTGCCATTGCCGCGGGGGTGGCTTCGATCATGACGGCACATGTGATCTTCAAGCCGCTCGACCCCGATTTTCCAGCGACCATGAGCGAGAAGGTGCTCAAACCGCTTTTGCGCCAGCGACTCAACTTCAAAGGCGTCGTCTTCAGCGACGACCTTGAAATGCGGGCAATTGCCGAGCATTACGGCGTGGAGCAGGCAATTCTCCGCGGGATCGGTGCGGGTGTGGATGTCTTTATGATCTGCCACGACCATCAATTGCAGCATCGCGCGATCGATCGGCTCATTGATGCCGTCGAAAATGGCGAGGTGGCCGAGGAGTTGATCGTACAGGCCAACGCGCGGGTGAACACGCTCATCAACACCTACGCCCACCCCGCCCACAGCGGCGAAATGGGCGTGATCGGCTGCAACGATCATGTCACCGTCGCATACGGCGTGCGACAACTCGCCGGCGGCGTGGCGGGAACGCAAAAGGACCCGACAGAATACCTGCCGGGCTAGCCGCCCGTCGGTCGAAGGAGCCGACTGCCGAAAATTGAGCATCGCGCAACCCATTCTCGCCTTCGGTTCGCTCGATTGGACGATTCTCTGCATCTACTTCGCAGCGATGTTCGCGGTCGGCTTGTGGCATTACCGCAAGCATGACTCTTCGGAAGATTATTTCCTTGCCGATCGCTCGATGCCAACCTGGGTGCTTGCGATTTCCATCGTAGGCTCGTCGCTCAGCGTTGCTACATTTGTGGGCGCGCCCGACTTTGCGTTCGGGAAAAATCTGACCTACGTCATGTATTTCCTCGGCAGCTCGATCGGGGCGGTAATCGTGGCGTTTCTTTTCGTGCCCCGACTCTACGCTGCCGGGACGGTGACGGTCTATGGATTCCTCGCCACCCGGTTCGGCGAAGGCGCGCGTATCGCGTCTGCGGTGGTGTTTCTGCTCGGGCGATTCATGGCCTCAGGCTCGCGCGTCCTGATGGCGGCGGCGCCGCTTTGCCTATTGTTGTTCGACGACCTCGCACCTTTCGATAACAAGCAAAACATGATCCTGGCCATCTGCCTGATCGGCGTGGTTGGGACATTTTATACGGTTCTTGGGGGCATTCGCGCAGTCATCTGGGTCGATCTTGTGCAATATTGCATTGTACTAGGTGCCGCAATTCTGACGCTGGTAATCCTCTTCACCAAACTGCATATGTCCCCGGCAGAGCTTTGGGCCGTGCTATCCACCGCCGGCGAGGGTGGCGGGAGCAAACTGCAGGTGGTGAGCCTTTCAACCAGCTTCTCCAACCCCCACACCCTCATGGCAGCGGTGTTTGGAGCAACCTTTCTCGCCGTCGCCTCGCTCGCCCTCGATCAGGACATGGCCCAGCGGTTCCTCGTGGCCAAAAGCGCCAGCCGCGGGGCCGCGAGCGTGATCGCGTCGCAATTGATTGCCGTACTCACCGTGATGCTCTTTCTCATTATTGGCTTGCTTTTGTTCGTTTTTTACAAGCGAACCGATCTCACCGGCCTAAGCCCCGTCCCCCCGCCGAGCGATTCACTCGCGCAGATTGTCTACCCCTGGTTTCTGCTGCGCGAGTTGCCCCCGATTCTAGCCGGGCTGGCAATCGCAGGTCTGTTCGCCGCGGCGCAAGGAACGATGGACTCGGCCATCAACGCGATGGCCAGCAGTGCGGTTGCGGATGTTTACTTTCCGATTCGCCGAATGATGGGAAGGCCCATCGATACCTCGACCGACGCCGCAGCCCCGAAATGGGCCGTTGCGCTCATCGGCGGGGTGATGACACTCTTCGCGATACTTTGCGTCTTCATCTACGACGCAAAGAGCAACACATTTCTAGATTTCGCGCTGGCGATGCTCACATTCTCTCTTGCCGGGCTTCTCGGCGTCTATTGCTGCGCGATGTTCACGCGCCGGGGCAATTCGGCTTCGGTTATCGCGGCGCTCGCGGGCGGGTTCATTACTGTTGTGGTGCTGCAGAATTTTGTGCTCGGCCCGATTACAGAGCGATTCCTCGAACAGCGCTTTACGCTTGCATGGCCGTGGCATATGCCCATTGGCGGGTTAGTGAGTTTCCTGATTTGCTGCATTGGTTCGCGGCGCGGCGCTCGCCAAGCGATGCAATCGGAAGTACAACTCGCGCGATGAACGCCGAACTGATTCAGCCGAATATTCATATCGCGGTCGTCCATTTCCCGATCGCCCTGCTCGCGCTGGGTGTATTTCTGGAAACCTTCAGCTTCCTCGGCTGGCGCGATTCGTCACTGCGCCGGGCGGCACGATGGATGATCCTGTTCGGCGCGATCGCCGCGGCGCCTGTGGCGACCAGCGGCATCTATGCGCTGTTCGACACCCGCGACGCCACCCCGACCGACGCACTCACGCAGGAAATCGTGAGCGACCATGTGCTGTTTGGCAGCATCGGCACGGTCGCAGCGCTGCTGGTCTGTGCCGGTTGGATCGGGTTGACCGACGAGTGGCGACGCAAGTTGCACTGGCCGCTGCTGGTTTTGATGCTTCTCGCCACCGCCGTCGTTTTGTCGACCGCGCATCATGGCGGTGAAATGGTCTATCAACACGGCATCGGCGTGAAGACTGACGGCGGTCTCACCGAACCAGCATCGACCCAGCCGCTACCGGGTGGACTGGCGGGCCTGAGCCAGCGGGTTGCGCCGATCGCCCCGCCGCTGCAGGTGCATATGCTTCTCGGTGGGCTTGCCGGCGGGTTGGGGATCATCGCAATCGGGGTCTCCAGCCGTGCCATGCTCGACCGCGGCGCCCCTATCGAGCCGAATGAGCGTCACGACGGCACCGCGATTGCCTCAGCGTTCGCGGCCCCGCTGGCCGACGTCGTGTTTGCCGAGGAGCGAGCACAGCGCGCCGGTCCCGTGGTGTGGCTGACGATTCTCATCGGCGCCCTCGCGTCGCTGGCAGGGTGGTGGTTTTTGGCACACGACAGCGATGTCTGGAGTATCAAGGCGCTGTGGCAAATGGCCACCGATCGATCGCTCAATGAAGGCCGGTGGCTCACCCGTCGCACCGCACACCTCATCGCAGGCCCGGCGATGCTCCTGCTGCCGCTAATCCTGCTGGCCATCTCCCGCTACCGCCCCCGCGGGCGCGTTCTATGGGCGGTGGTGAGCCTTCTGCTGCTGGTTGCCATCGCGGCGCAAGTCTGGCTTGGACAACTCATGTTGCTGGATGAGTCGCGCACCATGGGCCCGATCACGCGATGGAGTACTCGCTGATCAAGAGTCCCCCGGCGGGTTCGACTCGCTGATTCGGCCGCCGGGAGAACCCACATGACCGATTCATCACCGCCGAAGCGTCAGCAGCCGGATGGTCTTTGATCGGTCTTCCAGCCGGACTTCGCTCAGTTCCAGCTTCCATCCGCACAACCGGATCCAATCGGGAAATGGCGCACCGTTGGGCCGGGTTGGTTCACCCAGGAGCACCGCACCATCGGGTGCAAGGTGGTGTAACCAAAAATCGTTGAGGTACTCCCACTGCGCGCGATCGTACAGCACATCTGCTCCCAGGATTAGATCATATCGATCGTCCATGCGGTCGGTTTGCCAATCAACCGGGCGCGCGGAAACTCTCTCACTCCATGCCAGCGCATTGAGCAGGGCAAACTCCAGCGATTGAGCCTCGATATCCACAAATGTAACAGTGGCACCCAGCGATGCGGCGATCATCCCGGCAAAGCCCATGCCGCAGCCCAGGTCGAGCACGCGCTTACCCGCGGCGGTCGCGGGGTGCTGGTGCAACCACTCGCCGATGCCGATCGCGCTTTCCCACAATTCAGCCCAGTAGGGCATGCGCCCGACTTCTCCCCGGCCTTCGGCGGCGATGACCTGATCGAGCACCTGCTCTGGGTCGGCCACGCGCGTGAATGCATAAGCCCGGCCGGCGATGGTGTATGTCTCGTCCAGCAGCTCGAATTGTGCCGAAAGAGTGCGCCGCTTCTCGGCGAGCAAAGTGGCAAGATGGGGAGAGGGCGAGGGCAATCCGCCGGGAGTCTTAACTGCCCTGCCGAGTCGGTGCAATCGACAAGCGGGACAAAGTGATTTATTCTACGCGGCACGATGAAGGTTCACGTTCTGAAGCGATCGGTGTCGGGAAGTCTCGTCGTAGCCCTTTTGCTGGCGGCGGGCGTCGGAGGTTGCTCCCGCGGCAATAAGTTGGAAACCGGGTACACCTATCGCCCCCTTTCCGCCTCCCCGGCGGAGATTCGGGGCTTTTACGCAGAAAAGTTCACTCCCGAGGCTCGCGCGGCCCAGCTCGAACGAGAGCAGGAGTTTGAAGCCCGCCGACCAAGGCCGGGGTACTAGGTATTACCCGCAGCGATCGAAGGTGCACACGGAGAGTTACACCGATGGGTCGCGGCGAGAATTGCTCCGGCGATATCGGACGTGGCCTGCTGTTGCCGTTTCATGTCCCAGGCTAAACGGTGCCTACATCTGGTGCCGGAGATAGCGTGATTGGACGCGGGCCGTCTGATGCGCCTAGAGTTTGATAATGTGGAAACACGCTCGATGATTGATCCCCGGGCCTTTGTGGCTGCGGTTCAACCGCTTTTGCAGGCGAAAGATTGCAACGGCCTCCACGCGCTGTTGCGCAACCGCTGGGCGAGCCGGGAGATTATTGACCTGCTTCGGTTCGGCGATTGCGAAGCGCGCAAGGTTGCGGCGCTGGCGCTCTCGCTGGTGGGGTGCCGGCGGTGTCTGCCGGAATTGGCCAGGCTCTTAAAGGACTCCGACCCCGTGACCAACCAGATGGCCGAGCACGCAATGTGGTCGATCTGGTTTCGGCTAGGCTCTTCCAAGGCCAACTGCCTGCTCCGCGCCGGCGTGGAAGCGATGAACCAGCAGCGCCTGAATGAGGCGATCGGCTATTTCTCCGAGGCCATTACCGAATGCGATGAGTTTGCCGAGGCCTGGAACCAGCGCGCCACGGCGCACTATCTCCTGGAAAACTACTCCACTTCCATCGTCGACGCCCGGGCTGCGGTGGCGCGCAATCCGAATCATTTTGGAGCGTGGGCGGGACTTGGACATTGCTATGCGCATCTGAATCGGCTCGACGAAGCGCTGGAGGCATATGAACGCGCGCTGGAGATCAACCCAAGCCTGGAGTGCCTTCAGGAGGCGATCCATCAGATCACCGAACTTCGAGACGGCAAAGCGTGATTCGGAGCAATGATCGCCGCGGGTGGCGGCGGCTGGGCATTTCACAGTGAAGCAAGCACTTCACCAATATCTCTTCCGGCAACGCCTGGCATGGGTCGCCACCCGCGCCGTGGAGGGCGCGTCGATGGGCCTGATCGTCGGGGCGGCGGCTTCGCTTGGGGTTGTGGGGCTCCTCTGGTGGTCCGGGGAGCCTTCAACCGCGTTCGTCATCGCGCTTTCGTTGCTCGGCATGACCTGCGCCGGTGCTTTGACCCTCCTGAAGATTCCATCCAACCTTGCAGTAGCAAGCCGGATTGACCAGCAGTTTCGCCTGCATGATCTGCTTTCCACTGCCCTGCAGACGATGGGCGATCGCGGCGCAGATCCACAGTGGCGCACGATTTTGGCGGCGCAGGCCGAGGCCGCCACGGCCCAATTGCCAGGGTTTGGAATTCGGGGGACACGATTCGGCCCCCGCCTGCACGCGGCGGCAGTGCTGGCTGTGGGGATGGTCGTGACCGTGTCAGCCATCGCATCGCCGAACGCTGGCAAGCATCCGCGCAATTCCTCTCGGCTGGACGAAACGAACACGGCATCAGCAAAACACGCGCCCGATCCTGCATCGAAGCAGCGCACGAACGGTGATTCAATCCGGAACACAGAAGACGCGCGCATTCCCACCGCCCCTGGCCCCGAAGCAACCGTTGCTGCGACGCTTGACCGTGATGGAGAAACGAATGCGTCTGATCGCTTTGCTTTCGCGGAAGCGGACTCAGGCGACGCAGCCGGGGCATCGGCCGGAGCAGGCGCGCGGAATCGATCGCGCGAAACTGAATCCACTTTTCTCAAGCCTTCTCCAGCAGACGCGTCGGCGTCCGGCAACATCAATGGTGTAACCGCCGGCGGCGCGGCGGCGACGGAACTGCCCGCGGGCGAGCCGCGCGATGCCTCAGACACCGATGCAGTCGGCGAGGTGTCGAAGAAATCGCCGCAGCCCGTGGTGACGAAGTTAAAGGAACCGCCGAGTTCGAGCGACGGGCAGGCCCAACCCCGATCACCGGAGATTCCGCCGGAGCATCGAGAACTGGTTCGCCGGTTTTTTTCGCGCGATTGAGGCCCGGGATTTCTGACGACTTCCGATTTGTCCACTTGCAACTTTCTTGCATTTCCAGTGTTGTAACTGATACGATTTTTGGCGCTTTTTCAGGAGTAGTGCATTGGCTGTGACGCTCGATTCAGTTTTCAAGCAGTACGTCGCGCCCGACGGCTCAGCGGTGCCGGTCATTCATATTCCAAAGTTCGCGCTTCTCCCCGGCGAACACGTTGCGTTGATTGGCACCAGCGGATCGGGAAAGACCACGCTGCTGCACCTGATTGCCGGGATTCTGGTGCCGGATCGGGGGCGGATAGTCTTTTCGGGAACCCGGGACGACGCGCGTGGGTCGGGCTCAGCCGTCGTCCCCTACTCGACCCCGCCGGGCCTGGGTCGCGAGGTGGACATTTCCCAACTTTCCGAAGCGCGCCGCGATGTGTTTCGTGGGCAGAACATCGGCTACATCTTTCAAACGCACCACCTACTGGGCGGGTTCACTGCGTTGGAAAATGTGCAACTGGGCATGAGTTTTACTGGTCGGCGCGTGGATGTGGGGTGGGCAACCCATCTTCTCACCGCGGTGGGCCTGGCAGATCGCATGCACTACAAGCCGGGCAAGCTCTCGGTCGGCCAGCAGCAGCGGGTTGCGGTGGCGCGGGCGCTGGCCAATCGCCCGCTGCTCGTCCTGGCCGATGAGCCGACCGGCGCGCTCGATCCTGCCAACGCCCAGCAGGTGCTTGACCTCATCCGCACGCTCTGCACCGAAGTGGGTGCCAGCCTGCTCTTAGTGACGCACGACATGACAATCGCCAACCAGCTTCCCCGGCAGGTGATGCTGGGCGAGCTCAATCAACCGCAAGTGAAATGAATATATTCCAACTGGTACTCAAGCAGATGCGCCAGCGGGCGCTGTCCACCTGGCTGACGCTCTTGAGCGTGATGCTTGGGGTGGCGCTCGCGGTTGTCATCATGCTCATCCGGCGCGAGTCGGCGGTGCTCTTCGGACAGACCGATTACGGGTTTGATATCATTGTCGGTGCCAAGGCTTCTTCATTACAGCTAGTGATGAACACGGTCTATCACATCGACCGCTCGCCGGGCAATATTCCCTATTCGGTCTACAAGCAGCTTACCGAAAGCCCACAGTTTCGCCCGGCAGTGCGAATGGCCGTCCCGACGGCAGTCGGAGACTCATACCAGGGCCAGCGCATTGTCGGCACAATCCCGCAGCTATTCGGCATGGAGGACGACGGCATCACCCCAATCCCGGCCAATCGCACGATGCAATATCGCCCCGGCAAGCGCTACGAAATCGCGCAAGGCCGGGTGTTTCACGGGCAAAAGTTTGAAGCCGTCATCGGTGCCGACATTACCAAGCTCACCGGCCTGAAACTTGGCGACATTTTCAAGGCGACCCACGGCCTGCCTAAACCCGGCGAAACACCCGACATTCACGGAGAAGAGTGGACCGTTGTCGGAGTGCTGAAGGAGACTGGAACCGCCGCCGACCGCGTGCTGTATATCTCGCTGCCGTCGTTCTATGCCATGAGCGGCCACGATTATGCAATGAAGGCGCAGGCCGCCATTCGCCAGGGCATTGACACAAGCCGAGCCAACGCGCCCGGGCCAACGACTGCGTATGACGTTCGACCCGATGGCACAATCGAACTGCATCTGCCCGAATCCGATTGGGCGCTCTCTGCAGTGCTGGTCAAAAGCCGAAGCCCGTTTTTTGCCAGCCAGATGATGTATGTCATGAACAACGGCCAACAAGCGGCCGCGGTCAACCCGGCGAGCGTGATGCGGGAGTTTTTTAACACATTCCTGCAACCCACCACCCGCGCCTGGGGGGCTGTGGCCTACCTCGTGAACGCAGTCGCGATCGTGGCGATCCTGGTAAGCATCTACAACAGCGTCGCGGCGAGAATTCGCGAAATTGCAATTCTCCGGGCCTTGGGGGCAACCCGCCGCAGGGTGATGCTCACCATCTGCCTGGAGGCAGGGCTGATCGGCTTGGCAGGCGGTGTGCTGGGCATCGCCGCCGGGCACCTTCTTGGTGCTCTGGTAAGCGGGTATTTTCAACAAACGATAGGCGAGGGCATCCGATGGTGGATTGTCTCCCGGGAAGAATGGCTATACTTACTGAGCGTGACGGTCGTTTCGATGCTCGCAGGTCTGGTGCCAGCGATGAAGGCCTATCGGACACCCGTGGCGGACAATCTGGCGGGAGTGTAGCCTGGCTTGGTGATCTCTGATCGGAGTGACAGGATGATTCGAGGCATTGTTTCAGTTTTCGCGGTTCTTAGCCTGCTTGCTGTGACAGTGCGCGCCGAACCCACCCCTGTTGCCGATGATGCCACGGTGGAAGTGCGGGCGCAGTCGGCGATGAATCGTGGGGATTGGGAGCGGGCGGTGCCGCTTCTGAAGGAACTGCGGGAAAAATACGCCGATATTGCGCCCGAGCGCCTCGGCGCGATTGATGAACAGATTCGCATGGCCGAGCGGGCACTGGCGACGGGTGCCCCCCCGCCGGAGCAAGTGCTCACCGCGGCTGACGTCCGTAAGCCGCATTCCCTCCCGGGCGATGGGCAGGTCTATGAAACGACCATCAAGGAACTGGGCAATTTTGATTATGATCAGAACGAAGGCGGCAACATCCCCAACGACGTTAAAGCCTTGTCAGGAAGCAAGATACGGCTCAAAGGATTCATGATTCCCATGGATCAGGCCGAGTCGATTACCAGTTTTGCGCTGGTTCCGGACTTGTTTGCCTGCTGTTTCGGTCAACCGCCCCAAATTCAACATACTTTGGTAGCTTCCACGCCCAAAGGCAAAGCTGTGTCGTATTATCCTGATGAGATTGTCGTCGAAGGAAGGTTGATCGTCGAGGAGAAAAAGGAAGACGGCTTTCTCATCAGCGTGTTTGAGGTGGAGGTCGACAGCGTGCGGCCGGCGTCTAAGTGAGTGAGGGTGTGTCGCGATGGAAACGGCGATTGCAAAACCAGCGAGACTTTCGTTGAGCGAGCGGTTTAACTTCCGCATCCTTCTCTTTGTAGCCTTCCTCATTGTGGTCGTAGGCTACCCGGTCTATGTCTATCTCGAGGGTGTATTCACCGGCGGAGTGAAGCGACTCGGCGATGGTGTGACGCAAGTTGATCTGAAGTTTATGAGCACATTCATGTTCGATCAGGTCAATGGCACGATCGACGATGTTCCCCAGCGGTGGCGCGACCTTCACGGCACAACCGTCGTGCTTGAAGGAGAAATGTGGTCACCCAGTTATGCAGGATACGAAGTGCCGGCGTTCCAACTCTGCTATTCAGTGGCGCAGTGCTGCTTCAGCGGCCCGCCGCAGGTGCAACACTTTGTTAACACAACTGCGAAGGGCGGAGGGATGATTCCGTTTTTCGACGGCAAGGTGCGCGTTGTCGGGACATTGAAAGTCGAAGTCAAACGCGACGAGGCCGCAAACAAAGTGGCGAGCGTCTTTGAACTGGAACTGGAAGATATACGGCCCGTGGGCTAACCCAGACACCTGCACGGACACGCCCGTCGCCCGCGGCGGTAGTTTTGGGTGCCAAATCTCACGAACCGCCGGCCAAAACCCCAACCCCTTCGCCAAAAAGCACGGCCATCCACTTGTGTCGTGTGAGAGCGGTTTGATCGAACCCATCTTCGTAAAGATTTGGGGCGTTTAGGCTGATCGAGCTTTCGCTCGTCTTCCTCGTATCATCACTTCCTGTCAGAGCAGGCTTGATCAGATCAAGGCAGCTGGCCCCGGGGTTGTCTCATAGGTCAGACCAAATATGTACTCTCAATCTCGAACACTGCAGAACAACCGTACAGCGATATTATCGACCACAATTGCCCGGCGGCAACTGGGGAAATGGAAAATTCGCACCACAAATCACCTGATTATTTACCCGCTTCGGCGCGGATTTTTGTTGACACGGCGCGAACGAGCGTCCCGCAATCCCGGCAAGCCCTTTAATCGAGCCTGTTCCCTGTCGCAGTATGAGCTTCACCACGCCGCACAGCTCACACCCTAGAACGGCGGCGGGTCGCCGCGCTTCCACCAGTCGGCGTCGTGCTGTTCCTTCTTCTTCTTCTCGCGGCGCTTCTTTTCGTCTTCGTCGCTGTTCTCGAAGCTCGTTCCGCCGGCTTCGCCGTACTCGTCGGGGCGGTCGTCGCCTTCGGTCTTGCGCACCATACCCGCGAGCGCCGTTGCAAAGACTGGGGCAATCGCCTTTACCATCGCCAAATCAGCGTCGGTAAACGGGCATTTTTCATCGCGGAAGAGCGTGAGTACCGCCAGGCTCTCCCCAAGATAAGTGCAGTTCTGACTCAACACGGTCTGGTTCTTCAAAAACCCATGCTCGCCCGCGGTGAGATTCTTTTTCAGCGCGTGGCCTTCCAGTTGCACGGTGCCTTCGCGCGCGGTCATTGGGACCAGATTCTGCCTGATCGCGTCGGTCAGCGCCGGCTCGCCCGGAATTGTGTATTTCATATAAGCGCCGAGCTGATATTCGGCATCGTCCGCCGCCAGCCAGACCGCCAGGTTGCAATACCCCGCCTGACGCAGAATCCAATCCATCGCGTGGCACAGCATCTGCTCCAGATCCTTGCTCGATTCGAGCAGACGACGGAAGGATTCCTGATTGCGAATCTCCTCCACCTGCTTGCTCACTTCGCCGTACGCGCTGATAAGGTCGTTGCACAGCAGATCAACCTTGCGGGTGACCACTTTGCGCGACTGGTTCAATCGGCGAACCGCATCTTTCAGTCGGTCGATGCGCTTTTCGTTTCGCGCGATCAGCGTTTGCCGGTGAATGGCGCGATCGACATGTTCGATGATCTGGTCAATGTTGAACGGCTTTGGCACGAAGTCGATCGCGCCGGCCCGCAGAGCCCCCACCGCCGACTCCACCGTCGGCTGGCCGGTGATAATCAGCGCCCGCGCCGCAGGTTGCCGGGCCTTGAGCACCGGCATGAGCGACATGCCATCGCCGTCGGGCAGATGAAGGTCGGTCAGCAGGACGTCGATTGGCTGGCTCTCGATGATGCTGCGTGCGGATGCGAGATTCTTCGCGGTGACAAGCTTGCAACTGACTTTGGCGCTGATGGCATCGCGCAACAGTTCCAGCACATCGGATTCGTCATCAACCACGAGCAGCCGGGGCATGACTTTGGAAGCCGACTCGGTCGGCGGCAACATCGCAGAGGCCATGATAATTCCTACTCCCAACTCCGGTACTACCTGTTCGACGACACGTCCCGCAATCCGTCAGGCCGACTCGGCCCGCGTTTCGGGTCCCTGCAACGCATCGCCCGACTGAGATGAGTCGGCAACCGCTGCGGGGAGAAGGACAATCGCCCTCGTTCCCACACCCGGTCGGCTCTCCAGGCGAATCGCTCCGCCGTTGAACTCGATCCATCGGAGCGCCTTGGACAATCCCAATCCACGCCGCCGACCTGCCTTTTTGAAGCTGAAAAAGGGATCGAACGCGTGCTTAAGCGTTTGTTCGTCCATTCCACAGCCGTTGTCGGCGATCGTCAGCACCACTTTCTGGCTGAACGGATCAAACGCCGCATTCATCTCTACCTTGCCGCCGGTTTCTGGCAGGCTTTGGACGGCATTGACGATGAGTTCTGCCATCGCCGCTGACGTCTGCCCCGGATCAACCTGCACCGCAGGCGTCTGACCGAGCGACGAAGTTAATGTTGTATCGGTGCGAATCTCGGTCTGCTTCGCAATCGTTATCGCTTGTTCGAGTACTGTATTTATCGGAACCGCGGCCGGCCGGGCGGCTTCCGGCTTCGCGAAGTCCATCAATTCGGTAATGATTCCGCTTAGCCGCTGGCTGTTATCAAAGATCTTGGCCGCCAGTTGCTTCTGTTTCGGATCGGTCAGTTCCTGCTCCAGCATCTTCGATCGCCCGCTGATGACCATGAGCGGGTTGTTCATTTCATGCGCCGCCCCGGCGGCCATTTCGGCGACCATGACTACCGTCTTACTGCGCAGCAACTCGGTCTGCGCCGACTGTAGCCGTCGGTTGGCCTCGGCAAGCTGCTCGGCGAGTGTGCGGGCTTCCTCGCGTATCTGGGTCGTGCGCAGCGCCAGCGACCAACCCCCGCTCAGTGCTGTAAGCTCGGCATACTGCGGGGTGAGGCGTTGACCTTCGCCAATATCGGCACCCCAGACAATCCCGCCAATGCATCGCCCGTCGGCGTGCAGGGCTAACCAATACCGATGCTCGCCGGCCAGCCTTGGCGACACCGATTCGAGCAGCCACTCCATCGCGGCATCACAGGGCTGAACCGGCGCATTGGGTGCAGCGGGCGGTGCGTCTACCCCAACACCCGCCCCTTCGCCCGCGCCAACTGTCGGCTGAACATGACCCGCTTCAGCAATGGTGCTTTCGAGAAGATCGCCGTTGCCATCAACCAGCGCCACCTCGGCATACTCGCGCCCCGGTGCCAGCGAAAAGACCGCGACGGTGCCGGCGTGCAACACACTGGCAGCGGTCTGGCCGATCGCATGCATAATGACCTGCGGCGGTGCATCGGGCCGAAGTTCGGCCTGAAAGCGATTGAGCGCATCAAAAAACGAAGCGCGGACGGCAAGCTTGCGACTCTTGGCCGTCAATTGCTGGTTGACCCGGCCAAGCTCAACATTTGCCTGCGCCAGCGCCGAAACGTAAATGTCATTCGCGCTCGATTGCCCCAGCCCGAGCGTCGCGGCGCGCGGTTCGATGTGCTTTACCAATTCAGCAACGGCACCGATGACTTGTTCTGATGTCAGCCCGATCGCGTCAAGCAAAGCCTGGCGGGTGGGGGTGAATGTGTAGTTACCGCTCCAGCCGAGGTGCATCTCGCGCACAACCACGTCGGCGAGCGTAACGACATTCACAAGCTGCGGGTGTTGCACAGTGCCGGGCAAGGCTGTCGGTGCGTGGCCGTGCAGCCAGATGGTTTCCCGAATGCTCGCAGGCAGTCCCCATCGCTCGGCGAGGCGCTTCCCGACGACCATATGATCCAGCCCGATCACCTGCCGTTCGACATCGGCGATATTGCCCCGAAGCAACTCGGCGGCATCGACCACACGCGAGAAGCTCTTGGGCAGGGCTGCATCGAGGGCTACTTTGCCCAGGTCATGCAACAAGCCGCAGACAAAGGCATCGCTGGCGTCGGCCCCCGCATCACGCCCGTGGACGCGCTTCAGTTCGATGGCGATCAACTCTGCGCAACAGGCGACCGCGACGCAGTGCTTCCAGAAATCTTCCCGGCTGAACTTACTCGCCCCGCCGCTGGGGCTGGTGCGGAACGTGTCAAACACACTCACCGCAAGCACCGCCGACCGCACAGCGTCGAACCCAAGCAGTTTCACAGCCCGATCGACACTATTCACCTCCCCGCGCACGCCCAGATCGGCGCGGTGGACGAGCTTGAGAATGCGCGTCGTGAGTGAAGGATCGGACTCGATCAACCGGACGACATCGGCGGAGCTGGATTTGTCGTCCTGGGTCACCTGCAACACGCGCACCGCCACCGCAGGCAGCGTGGGCAGATCGTCCAACTGCTGCAGGATCAGTTCGGCGCGTTTCTCTCGAAGGTCCAACATGCCCACAAAATCTTACTTCGGCTCAAACGGCTTTCGAACAGAAGATTGAACCACGAAGACACAAAGGGCACGAAGAAATTCGAGGAAGCATCTTCGTGCCCTTTGTGTCTTCGT
>DDRH01000043.1 GCA_002343075.1 Phycisphaerales bacterium UBA2421
CCGTAGAAACACATCCTCCACAGCGCCGGGCAATCGCAGGGGAATCAACCCAGCCCACCCGGCCCCCGCCGCCGCGGCACTTGCCACAATCGACGGCACCTCTTCATCCGTCAGACCGGGCACAACCGGCGACACAAGCACACCCACCGGCACACCCGCGTCACGTAGCTGCGCAATGGCATCCAGCCGCCGTGCCGGCGAACTGGCGCGCGGCTCCATCTTCATCGCGATCTCGGTATTCAATGACGTTACCGAAACATACACCGACACAGCCTGCTGCGCGGCGAGCGATTTCAGCAAATCGATGTCGCGCGTCACAAGATGGTTTTTTGTCACGATCCCCACCGGGTTGCGAAACTCAGCAAGCACTTCCAGGCAGCCCCGTGCTAGCTTCAATTGCCGCTCGACCGGCTGATAGGCATCGGTCACGCCGCACATCGCCAGCGTCTGCGGCTGCCAGCCTTTCTTTCGCAACTCACCGCGCAACAACCCCGCGGCATCCAGTTTGGCGAAGATCTTGGTTTCAAAATCAAGCCCCGCGGAAAGGCCCAGATATTCGTGGTATGGCCGTGCGTAACAGTAGGAACACCCATGCTCGCAGCCGCGATATGGGTTGATCGATGCATTAAAGCCGAGGTCGGGCGAGTCGTTGTAGGCGATGATTGTGCGCGAGACGTCGCGAAACACCTGCGTACGCACCCGCGCCGGCGAGCGGTCCGCGCGCAGGTCGTGGTCGAGGGTTTCGCCGTCGGCTAATAGTTCGATCGGCTCGAACCGATTCGCCGGGTTCGCCGTCGCGCCACGCCCTGGTGTATGCCCGGGAATGAGCGAGTGAATAGGAAGAGCGTAAGACACCGCAAAGGCATCCTACGTCTACCACCTAACAAAAGTCAAACACGATCGGCTGATGAATTCAGCGTCGTCGCCGAAAGATCATCCCTGCCATGGCTACGCCGATCGCCAGCGCGCCCGTCGGTTCGGGCACCACGCCGAGGGTGACATTGCCCGCGCCGGTGATGGCATTCGTATACTTGCCGACAAACGGCCCGCCGTCCGGTTCGGTGCCGGGGAAGGCGAACGCCGTCGTGACGAAGAAATATTGCACGCCGGGCAGCAGGTCGGCCTCGATCAATGTACCGCCGGTCGCATCGTCATCGAACGGGAGCGAGTTAAACGAGGTATTGCGAATCACATTCGCGGTCTGGCCCAGGCCACGTACCAGATTGGTCAGTGGGCTGGCCGGATTGAACTGGTTGGCATACAGCACCGCCGCCGACTCAAATTCGTTTGCGGTTGCCATGGCATAGCTGCCCGCGGTATCGACATGAAACGGCTGCACATCGTAGTAAGGAAACCGGTTGCTGAGAAACGGCGCCGAAAACCCCGAAGGCGAACTTGATTCCACCTGCACCGGGCGGTTGAACGTCGGGTCGCCGATAGCCAACTCGCCGCTGAACTCTTTACTACCGGGGGCAAAATCGTCGTGGAAGGTGTAGGTGAGCGTCGATCGCCCGTCCAGCCCGGGCACAAACCCTTCGCTGTCAATGGAATACATCTCAAGGTTCATCGTCTTGCTGGCATCAAACCCCCCGGGCGCATAGATGGTTGCGCCGACATTGATGGTGCCGGAAAAATCGCGCTGCCGGGTAAACTGAAACCACGGCCCGAAGTTGGCGATCCCCTGCCCGCGGGGCAACACGCGCAAGCTACTCGCCCACGCATCGACGTGGACCTTGGTGAGCGTCCCCGACACCGTCACCCGGCGGGCGGTGCCGGTGAAGGGGCCGATGTTGGTCTTGGTGTTAAACTGAGACGTCGATGCAAAACCGTAATAGCCGTAGTGGTTGGCGTTGGTGACGGTCGCAGTGCCAAGTTGAGCCGCGGAAACCGCCGAACCAGCGAAAAGAACAACCCCCAACCCGAGTGCGCGCGAAATCTTCATTGCATTTCTCCCAGAGCAAAGGAAGGACCTGCTAAAGTCTTATACGAGTTATAGACTCTACCGAAATCCGGCTCAAAATTCCACGAAAATCCGTCGACTGCCCGGCAACAATTGTGTGGTGCTACGAATTCTGCGGCATGGCGAGGCCAGCCAAAACGGCTTCAGGCTCAGTGTTGATAGAGCCAGGCAGACTCCCGAGGCCCACCGCCATTCCCGTATCCGCCGGTGATCAACACACCCCGATTTCCCAGCGGCGCAGAGGCAGAGAACTGTCCGGCCATGCGCGGTTCGCCCGGCACCAGTGCGAACGCGTTCTCCGCCGGATCATAAACCTCCGCCTGCGGCGCACCTCCCGCCACCAGCACACGGCCGTCCTCGAGCACCACGCTGGTGCCCGCATGTTTGTAGCGCCCACGCTGCATGAGCGGTCCCACCTCAAAGGTCTGGGATTCGGGATCGAACAATTCTGAACTATTGTAAACCCCTTCGCCATCCCGCTCGTCCGACCCGCCTGTGATCAACACGCGACCATCAGAAAGCAGAACGGCATCATGCTTGTGGCGGCGTACCTTCATGTCGCCCCCCGGCCCGAACTCGCCACTCGACGGATCGTAAATCTCGCAAGACGCCAGCAGCGTGAGATTTCGACGGACACCATTATGGCCGCCCACCACGAGCACGCGCCCGTCCTGCAACCGCACGGACGCATGGCTCTCGCGCGCGGCGGTCATGCCGCCTGTGACGGCAAACCGCCCCGTCTCGGGATCGTAGAGCTCGGCGCTTGAAAGAAACGACCAGCCCGGCCCCAAACCACCCGCAATCAGCACTTTGCCATCCTCCAGCAGGATGGCAACATGATCCGCGCGCCCCCCGACGAGTGATCCGGTTGCCACAAAGGTGTTTGTTGCCGGATCGAATAGTTCAGCCGTCGCCAGCGAGTCCGCCCCTTCACCGTACCCACCTGCGAGAAGCACCCTGCCATCGCGAAGCAGCGTCGCGGTGTGGCTGTGTCGGGTCGTCTGCATCGGAGGCAGCGACGTAAAGCGCCCGGCCTGAGAATCGTAGATCTCAGCGCCTCTGGCCGAGCCTCGTTCGGTGAAACCGCCCGCCACCAGCACACGGCCGTCGGGCAGCGCGGTGGCGGTGTGGGCCGCCCGTTTTGCGCTCATCGCCTCGGTGGCAACCAGCTTGCCTTGCGGATGCGGCGCAAGGCCGATCGCCCCGATCGTCTGCGGCAGAAGGAGACAGAGCATGCCAACCGCCAACCAAGTGAGTTTCATCGAGCAACCTCCACCACAAATGCTACCAAGAGTGAGCGATCTTTCACCTCGCCATCTTCGCGGCGACGACGCACTCACGAACACCCGGATCTAACCGCACTGCGTGACCGCAACCGCGTCGCTTCGCCGGCTCTTCGCAAACGCCGTCTTCGAAGTGTTCCAGCATCTGCTCGCCGTGCTTCACCGCCGACACATGGCCGTCGAGATACAGCACGTTGGAACTGCGACCGATGTGTCGGGTCCAGGTCAATCTTTCATACCGCTGGCCGGGAAAGTGTTCGGGGTGGTAGACCGTGCGATAGCGTTCAAAAGAAGTGTCGTTGAACGCCTCCGCCTGCCCGGGCGGCGGCGGGGGCTTGGTGAAAAGGTCCGAGGCTTCAGGCAGCCCCGGCAACGCTGACGGCGATTTGATCCTTGAGATTTTTCTAGCGAATGTCGCGGGGTAGCCGGTTCGGGCGCTTTGTCGGCCATCGCTCACCGAGGCGGCTTGGTATCGTCGGGCACCTTGACGACCTTCAGGCCCGAGTCTTTCGGACTCGGTCCCGGGAGGGTGATCGCTTCCTGTAGCCAGCGCTTGCCATGCACACTTGGCGTAGCCGATTGCAACCGCTTGCTGACGGCGGTCGCCTCGGCGAGTGGGGCGCTCATGGAGCGGGCGCGCATCAGGCAGCAAAATCGCCACAGGTATCGTGCATGAGACTCGCGAAGGGCTGGCAGTTCACCGGCGTTGGCCCAGCGCGATTCAAAATGTCGCAGCCACGCGAGATAATCCGATTCAGGTAAATCCTTCGCATCAGTCGCAATCAGACGATCAAGCTCCGCAGCGAGCGCCTCCTCGTCGGCATTCTGCTCCACCGAAACCACAAAGCGTGCACCAATCTGACGAATCTCGTCGGCTTGGGAAGAGCTTACCCCAAGCGCCTTGATAAAATCGGAATCTTTCCCCATCGATTGCACAAACGAATGGCCGTAACCGTGCAAATCATTGCTGGCAAATAACAGCGCCGCCCGGCTGAGGCGTTTGGCCCGGGCAGGATCGCTCGAAAGCGAATTCGTCGCCTGCTTCCGCAACTGCGAGATGAGACGATTGCGTTCCATCGACCTGCACCACATCCAATCAGCTGCCCGGTCGTAGTCAGTGGAGTGGCGGTCCACTCGAACGCGCTTCAGGCATTGATCCGTCAACCAGCCAGGCCGGCCGCCTTCCAGAATCAATGCAGCCATTTGATCCAAATCTGGCCCGGCCTCCGTGCTGGGAAGATGGAGGTTGCGAGATTTTGCGAACTCAATTCCCTTTGCCAAGCCGCTGCCGTCGGTAGGAACCTCCAGCAGCCCCTGAATCGTCGCTGCGGGAGAGGAGAGGCCCTCTGAAAACACCGCGATCTATTCACTTGCCATCGCACTCGAATGCGCGCTCGATGCAGCTGCCAGGTACCCCGTTAATATCAACGCCCGGAAAAACAGTCCCGCACGCATAAAACCTCCGGCAATTCAGAAAAAATCTTCAGCATGTGCCGCTGTGCGCGATTGCTCAGGGCACCGTTGTGCAACAGTCAGCCTGTTGGACGACACGATAGGTGCAAGTGGCACCGTTGATCACCTTAGATAGATTAAACTCTGCTCCCGGCTCACAATTGGTCGGGCATGGCTGGTACGAGCAGATAAAAGAAAGCGTTTCGGTATCTGGACACACTCCGGTACCGCTCACTAAGAACAGAGTGTTGTTTGTGCACTTAAGCGGATCATTCGATTGCTGGGCGAAGGCGAACGAGAACAAAAGCCCGCCTACAAACATGCACACGACGATGGAGCAGCCGAGAAAAAGATTACCGAGAGGTGGACGGACGGATGCGGGCATCAGAAACAACCTTCCCAAAAAAGCCTCGTTGCGTGGAAAATTGCTTAAACTCACCCACCATCTATGTAATTAACCCGTATTCAAGGGTCCTGTCAATAGCTTGCGAGAGTGCTCCCGAACTGAAACTTGTTCAGGCTAACTTTTCGGTGCAGAACGCCGAACTGCTCAGATTTGCGTAGCAAATCACTGATTTCATTTACGAAACAGCGGGCGAAGTGTAGGTACTCTCAAGAACGGAGATCAACTAGCCTCCGGATTCCCGGCGTGGGCGGCGGGGTGGGGGAAATGGGGGTTGTCATCCGCACCACAAATCGCCTCGATTTGTTAGGGTGTGGTTTATACTTAACTCTGCTGTAAATGACCGAGACATAATGATTTACAGAGCGCAATTTAAACTGTTCCGCGCGGAACATTTTGCGAGACACGGATGGTTGCAAGTTGTTGATGGATTGCAAAACGGCCCATGTTCCGCGCGGAACATTGTCGCTTCTTCCGCTCTTCATCGTGAACATGCGTCGATCACGGAACACGCGTCGATCAGATCGGTCAGCGCGCCGGCTGCTATTTTCTGCTTTCGTGGATTTCTTCCAGCAGCCGGTCGATCTTGCCATGAAGCTGCATGATTTCGTGTTGGGCTTTGAGGTTGACCTGATAGTCGGCGTCGGCGCGGATGCGATCTTTCTCGCCGGAGCGGTTTTGACTCACCAGTACGAAGATGCTCAGGAAGATCGCTTCGAGGCTGACGATCATGGTGAGCAGGCCGAACGGATAGGGGTCGGGGCCTTCTTCTCCCTTGATGAGATTGAAGCCGATCCACACGCCAAACCAGACCAGGTGAAACGCGACAAACCACTGATTCGCACTGATGGCGGCGATGAAGTCGGCGATTCTTTGCCAAGTGGTGGACTTCTGTTCGATGAGCAGGTTGGCGTTGGTGACGCCGCGCAGCTTGTCGAGAATGTCGCGCTGCCTACCCCCGAGCACGCTCAATACATCGACCGCGGCCGTGGGATGACGTTCGAGGAAGGTAATGAAATCGGCGCGGCTGAGGGTGAGGCAGATAGTCGGATCGACCGTGCGAATGCTGGCAGTGCGCACCCCGCCGTCGAGGAGCGAGAGATCGCCGAAGAACGCGCCATCTTCCAGCACGGCAAGGGTCTGCTCTTTACCGGTCTCATCGGGATAGCTCACCTGCACCCGGCCCGACTGCAGGAGGTAGAGTTCGTCGCCACGATCGCCGATCCAGAAGATCGGCTCGTTGGCGCCGAACTTTCGTTCTTTGAGCATGCCCGCCAACGCGGTGAGTTCCTGAGCGTCGAGCTTCGAGAAAAGCGGTATTCCCGCGAGAAGAGTTGTGTCCATTAAATCTCCGCTTGCAACCCGGCGAGCCGTTTGCGGCAGGTTAACGCAGATGTGAGCCGATGGGAATGGATTTGGCAGATTTCCGGCGGCGCGTTTCGAGCGAGAGTGTCGCATGCGGTCGACCGAGAATTGCGAACTTGCAAATCGGCAATCGCAACGTCGGCGAATCTGCTATAATGGAGAGTGAATTGCGGTGGCAGTGGCGATCGCGTTTGTCGGGTTAAACCGATGAATGAGGAAAGTCCGAACTGCACAGGACACGGTGCTGGCTAACGGCCAGGCGGTGAAGCGGTCGGGCAACCGGCGGCGAAACCGACGGACAGTGCAACAGAAAGCAAACCGCCGATGGGGAGGGGCAGGCATTCAGCGGCAAGGGACAAGTGAGGATTCGAATCATCCACTTGCCCCGTGCCCCTCATTGCTTGCCCCTCCAACAGGCAAGGGTGAAAAGGTGCGGTAAGAGCGCACCGCGGGTGTGGCGACACTCCCGGCACGGCAAACCCCACCGGCAGCAAGACCAAATATGCGGCGAGGCGCGGTCCGCGCCGTCATCAACCGCGGGTAGGTTGCTTGAGGCTGTCGGCAACGGCAGTCCCAGATAAATGGTCGCCCTTTCCGAGCAATCGGAAGGAACAGAACTCGGCTTACACGTCGCCGCAATTCGTAAATCTCCACCGCCGGTCGATCGTGCGCGCGGTCGACCGGCGATCTTTTTACTCGCGTTCTCTGTTTTTGGATCTATTGAAATCGATGTGCGGGGATGATGCGTGCGGGGCGATCACGCGTAAGTGTCGATCGACCCGCCCAGTCCGGTTGCTGCCGCGACAAGTGCATCGCCCGCGCGAGCCGGCCCTGCGGCTGCTGCTTCGATGAGCTTGATGACCGATGCCCCCTGCTGCTGCTGGTTGTCGAGTAGCTTGCGCGCAACCGCGAACTGCACCTGCGAAGTCACCTTCGCCTGTTGCAAACCAACTGCTGCGGAAACCAGTGAATCCATCATCTGGGTTATCGGCAAATTGCTCGCGCCGGCTTGACCGCAACGGGCAGACACTCGCCAGAGGGCAACCTATGCTCGCATTATCGGACGAGGAGCTCGTAAGTGTCGCGCGCGATGAAAGGCCCTCACGCGGCTTCAGGTTCGATTACGACTGCGGTGCCGTAGCAGAGCACCTCGGTCGCGCCGCTGGCTTTGCTGCCTATGTCGGAGGCGTCATATCGAAACCCGAGGATCGCGTTGGCACCAACCGCGCGGGCGTGGTCGATCATGAGATCGTAAGCCTGCTGCCTGGTCTGCTCGCACATTTCGGTGTAAGCACCGATCTGTCCGCCCACGATAGACTTTAGCCCGCCGAGAATGCCCTGAGTGATCGTCGGCGCGCGGACGATGATGCCGCGGACCACGCCCAGATACTGCCTGATACGATAGCCTTCGATTGTAAACGTAGTCGTGACGGGGATCGACATACCGCTGAATATCTCCGAAATGCCGTTTTTTGGCAAAAATGTCGGCTTCCGGACGATGAGACCTGCCGAGAATTTTCTGAGATTTCTCCTATTTTTCTTGTATCCGGATGTGGCCGAGCGTACACTGCGCGTTGTCAATGAGCCGAGGCCTCTTCATTTCGGGCTTAGGCGGCATTGATGAACGGATCGAATCGGGTCAGCGGGAAAGGGAAGCTACTCGGTAGCTGCTATCGGGTAGCTCATGTGTCCCGCGCACTTCTCGACGTTCGAGCAAAGTAGACATTTCGTTGCGCACTACTGAATTGCCGTGGAAAGTCTGCGGCATTTCTGGTGGGCGTTCGAGGCTCGTTCAATTGCGACAAATGAGCCTTCTGCATTTCGCGTCGCAACTGGAGAAACTGCATGCGCGCACGCCTTCTAATCGCGGCGGCGGCGGCACTGGCTGTCGGATCCACAGCTTTTGCCGACCTGACCGTCAATCAGAACCTGGGCAGTCTCGCCCCGGGTAACTACCCGTTCTCAGGCACCACTGTTGGCGAAGGAAACGAGGCCGACACCTATGCTCCGATCGCCAACGAGCAGGCCGTCTGGGATCAGGACTATGTCTATCAGTTTACCACCACGCAGACCATGCAGGCGTCGCTCACCAGCAACGACCCCAACGGTGCCGTGGACAACGACTTCTTCCTGCTCAACAGCCTCGGAACCACGATCAACACGTTTGGCCGCAACTCCGCCACGACGATTCAGCCGGGCCTGGTTGAAGTGAGTGGCGCGTTCGGGCTGATCTCCGCTGGTACCTACTACCTGAGCGTTGACGCCTGGCGTGGTGTTCCCGGCGCTGCCGGTACGCCGGCGGCCGGCCGGGCCGGTCCGTTCAATGGCGTGCTCTCGCTGCAGGCGTTTGTGCCCCCGACCCCCCCGCCGTCCATCGATGCCGTGCTCGGCGGTTCGGTCACCGGCAATCTTTCAACCGGCCAGGTTGATTGGTATCGCTTCGATTACTCAGGCGGTGGGTTCAGCCTCGACACCGAAGGCTCAACCCTTGGCCCCTCCAACGATACCGAACTCGGCTTGTTCGATGCCAACGGCCAGTTGGTCGCCGAGGATGACGACGGTGGAACCGGGCTGCTCAGCCTGCTCGATTCGCCCGCCGGACTGCCCAACGGCACATATTATGTCGCCGTCGGCGGGTTCAACACGACCTACAACAACGGGTTCTCGGCCACCAGCACGTCGAGCAACTCTGGCGCCTATGTCATCAACGGCCTTAGCGTTGTTCCAGAACCGACCGGCCTCGCCTTCCTTGGCGTGGCAGCGGCAATGGTTGTTCGTCGCCGTCGGTAAAAATTCACAGTCGTCGCTATCTCGGTAGCTTCGACCTTGTTTTCATCCGAACGGATGTAGCGCAGTTTCTCCAAAAATCTCGAACCGGAGCGGAGCCAGAACCCGCTCCGGTTCTCTTTTGCGCTACCACCTCTTGCACTACAACCGCGACCCCAACGACTGCAGCCCGGTGGTCATCGAACACTTAAAATGTAAACTGGCCCAAGAATGAAGATTTACACCAAAACCGGCGATGACGGCTCGACCGGGCTGATCGGCGGATCGCGCGTGCGCAAGTGCGATCCGCGTATCGAACTCTACGGCACCGTCGACGAACTCAATGCCAGCCTCGGCCTCGCCGCCGCTGCGGCTGCAGCCGCCGAGTTGCTTCCGCTGCTGCGCGCTGTGCAAAATGATCTTTTTGTCGTCGGCTCGCACCTGGCCACCCCCGACCACGAACCGCCGAGCAAGACCCAGTGGCTTCCGCCGCTTGATGAACAGCTTATTTCAAAGCTCGAACTTCAAATTGACTCTGCCGAGAGCCGACTTGCCCCGTTGCGCAACTTCATCCTCCCCGGCGGGGCCGAGCTTTCGGCGCGCCTTCACGTCGCCCGCACGGTCTGCCGCCGGGCCGAACGCCTTGCCGTTGATTTTTCATTGAATCGCCCCGTTTCCCCGATCATCGTCACCTACCTCAACCGGCTGAGCGATTGGCTCTTCGTTCACGCGCGGCTGGCCAACCACCTTGCGCAGGTGCAAGACGTACCATGGATCAGCCGCTGATTCGGCAGTAAATCAATTCTGTGAACAAGCCACGTCGCGAGGATCGCCCACGGGATAGTCGGCGATATATGAAAAGACACAGCGAACGTACTCCACGCCGTCAAGCTTCTCCATCGTGCGGATATGCCCGGCGTCGATCGTTCCCTCAATCGCGTTATCGTCTTTGTGAACATCGCGCACCTGCAGCCCGCTCTCCTTGAGCCGCGAGATCAACCCGTCAAGCTGGTCGGCGACGGCCGCGGTCGGGATAACGATTACGTCACAGATGTATGCGTCTTGTCGTGCCACGAGTGGGCGGATTGTAGCGGTTTCCGCAGGAAAGTTCAGCGGCTTGCCGACGTGGCGACAGGCTGATTTGAAACTGCGATCCGTGCAATTGCCAGCGCGATGCGTTCATGGGTTGCCGGCAACGCCAGCTCCACTCGCTGGCCCGCGAGCGACCGGAGCGCGTCCTTCACCGCGGCAAAGACGCTGAAGCCAAGCAGCAGCGGTGGCTCGCCGACGGCTTTCGATCGCTTGATGCTCTGCACGCAGGCATCGTTCGGCAGCAGCGCCACATTAAACACGTCCGGCAAATCGCTGATATTCGGGATCTTGTATGTTGTTGGCGAGTACGACAGCAGCACACCCTTGTCGGAGTACTTCAATTCCTCGGCGGTCACCCAACCCATGCCTTGAACAAACGCGCCGGTGATCTGCCCGCGATCGATTCCCGGGTTGATGCTCTCACCGATATCCATGAGAAGATCAACCCGCGACACGCGCAACTCGCCTGTAAAGCGGTCAATCAATACCTCACTGCACGCCACGCCATTGGTGAAGTAATAGAACGGCGAGCCTTCGCCCGTTTCCTTGTCAAATCCGATATCGGGCGTGAAGTAAAATCCGCGTGCGCCAAGATCAACGCGATCTTCATACGCCCGCTGCACGAGTTTGGTGAACGCAATGCCCGGCCCAGCGCTGCCGCTGCGAGACACGCTGCCCTGTGAGAACAAAATGCCGCAGGGTTCGTCGTTGAGAGGGGTCGCAACGTCTCCGCCGCTGGGATCGTGCTCGGCAAACAGGCGCCTGGCAACCTCGCTCAGGCGCTCGCGGAGCGTTTGGCAGGCATCGATTACCGCGAAGCCGTTCAAATCGGTCCCGCTCGAAGCGGCGGTTGGGGAAGTATTGTTGTTTTTCTCGGTGCTGGTGGCAGTGACAATCACCCGCTCATACGTCACGCCCAACTCGTCGGCGGCGATCTGTCGGAGGCGCGTGTTCACGCCCTGGCCCATCTCGGTCGCGCCGGTGGAAACGACCACCGAGCCATCGGTGTAAATGTTCACCAGCGCATTGCCCTGGTTGAGGGCTTTGCGCGTGAAGCTGATGCCAAACTTCACAGCGGTCAGCGAGAGTCCTTTGATATGCGAACGAGAGTGCGCGTTATAGCGGTCAATCTCGCGCCGACGGGCGTCGTAGCTGCAATCGAGGCGGAGCTTCGCAAACAGTTCGGGCAACGTGTTGTTGCCGACGCGCTGCCGATACGGCGTCTCGTCGTGGCCGGCGCGATAGACATTGCTCTGGCGAACGTCCAGCGCATCGATCTTCGCTGCGACGGCGACATCTTCGATCAGGTTCTCAATTGCGGCGACCCCCTGCGGCCCCCCGAAGCCACGAAATGCCGTATTGCTTGGCAGATTGGTCTTACACACCCGGCCTGTCGCGCGGAAATTCGGAATGAAGTATGCATTGTCGGCGTGCAGCAGCGCACGTTCCATCACCGCCATCGACAAGTCTGTGCTGCAACCGCCGTCAGAGTAGAGCTTAAAATCGGCTGCGAGGATGCTTCCGTCGCCATCAAACCCGGCGCGCCAGAAGACCTTGAACGGATGGCGCTTACCGGTGAAGCGCATGTCGTCGTCTTTGCTGTATGCGAAGCGCGCCGGGCGATTGAGATGATAAGCCGCCAGCGCCGCAAGCATGGCCGGCTGCGCCGCCTGGGTTTCCTTTCCGCCAAACCCGCCGCCCATGCGCTTGCAGATGCAGTTGACGTGGTTAAAAGGCACGCCCAGCACCTCCGCGACCAGTGCCTGCACTTCGCTAGTGTGCTGGGTTGACGAATGCACCGTGAATGTCCGATTCTCGCCGGGAACGACAATGCCAATCTGCGATTCCAGGTAGAAGTGCTCCTGCCCGCCGATGTCGAACACCCCTTCGAGGCTGTGCGGCGCGGCTGCCAGCGCGCGATCAACATCGCCGCGCTCGATTTTTCTCAACGGCGAAAGAAACTGCTCGAGTGTGATCGCGCGTTCGATCGACAGGACGGGATCGAGTTCTTCCATCTCCAGCCGCACCGCGCGCCTGGCCGCCGCGAGAACCTCACGCGACTTGGCTGCAATCACCACAATCGGGTGGCCGATGAATTGCGCTTCATCCACGACCAGCAGATCTTCATCATGCACCACCGGCCCAAATCGATTGCTTCCCGGAACATCCTTGTGCGTATACAGCCCGACCACCCCAGGCATGTTGCGCGCCGCGGCGAGGTCGAGCGACTGCACGCGCCCGCGCGCCACCGGCGATCCGACGATGCCCACAAACACCTCGCCGTGCATCGGCGGGACATCGTCCAGAAACACCGATTCACCCGCGGCGTGCCCTGCAGCGGAATCATGCGGGATGTTCTTGCCAACGTATGACATACACGAGATTCTCTGGCTGCTACACCGGCTTGCTGCTGCCAGCGTCTCCGCTGGCCATTTCCAGCGCCAGCCGGCGAAGCACATTCACCGCCAGCAGATTGCGATACGAATCCGACCCGCGTACATCGCTGATCGGCGTGATTTCTGACAGTACTGTTTCCTGCAACTCGTCCAGCGTTTCATCATCCAGCGGGCGGCCGCGCAGCAGCGCCTCTGTCTTGCGGAGCCGGACGACAGTCGGCCCGACGCCGCCGTACGCAAGTCGGCAATCGATGATCTGCCCGCCGCACATTTGCATCCACACTGCGGCGCTGAACGTGCTGATATCCAGGTCTTTGCGCTTGCTGACCTTGTACAACCTGAAGACGTCGCCCTCCGCCGGCCTGGGCACGCGCACGCCAGTGATAAGCTCGTCATTGCGCATCACTGTCTGGCGGTAGCCGGTGTAGAAGTCGTTAATACTGACCGCGCGCTCGCAGGTGGCGCCAGTGAGTATAATCTCCGCATCAAGCACCATCAGCGGGGGGAGCATGTCGCCAATCGGGGATGCATTGGCCAGATTGCCCGCAAGCGTGCCGGCGTTTCGTATCTGTGGTGAGCCGAACCATTCGAGAAACTCGGCGCACTCTGCGATCTCTTCCCGCAACACGTCCTGAACCACAGAGAGGGTCACCCCGCCGGCGAAGGTGATCGCATCGTTGGAGACATCGAGCCACTGCCAATCGGGCAAGGCTGCGGTGGAAAGGATGCTCATGGGCGTGCGCATGCCCTTGTTCATCTGCACGCCGAGATCCGTCCCGCCGGCAATGATCGCGCAGCCGGGGTTGCCGGCGCGAAACTCGACGGCCTGCCGTATCGTCACAGGCTTGAAAAATGACCGCCCTCCTGCAGCAATCAAGACCCCTTCTCGCGCGGCAGCAGTCATTTCTTCCAAGATCGTCTCGGGTGGAAAGAGCGCATCAACCGACTGCACCGCAGCCCGATCGACCCCCTCTACCGCATTGAGTATCGGCTCATACCCCGTACACCTGCACAGGTTGCCCGTCAGGCTGCGTTTGACGGCACACGCGTCGATCGCTTCTGACGATGGCTCAAGCAATGAATGAACCGCCACGACGAAGCCCGGCGTGCAGAAACCGCACTGCGCGCCGTGGCACTCCACAAAAGCCTGCTGCACGGGGTTAAGCCCGCCGGCATACTTCAGCCCTTCAATGGTGACTACATGAGCACCGTCGAGCTGCAACAAATACTGAATGCACCCGCACACCGGCGCGTAAGCAATGCGGCCATCCACCCCGCGGCCAATCATGACGGTGCAACTGCCGCAATCGCCCTCGGCACACACCACTTTCGTGCCGGTGAGGTGCAAATCATATCGCAGCCAATCCGTGAGGGGCCGAAATGCGTCGAGGCCCCGAACCATGTGCCGCTTGCCATTGACGAAGATGGTGAGATGGTCTTTCAACTGCGAACTGGGTACCGCATCGGACACGCCATCAGATTCTATCATCCGATCTTGCAGACGTCGCGTCTTCTCATCCGTTGTCAACTTACTTATGTGATGCGCGACCAACCACGCACGGCAAACCGGAGGGCTGTGCGGCTAGGCGACAGATGAGCCAGTGAATAGACTTCCGTGCTGATGACTTCATTCTCAAAAACGCACCAGGCGATCAATCAGGGTATCAGTGCTGGCCAGCACACGGGCGCCCAGCTCTATGTCTCGCGCCATGGTACGGCCTTGACAGACACGGCGTTTGGCGAGGCCCAGCCCGGTGTGGAGATGACGCGCGACTCGATCGCGCTCTGGATGAGCGCCGGAAAGCCGATCGCCGCAATCGCCATCGCGCAGCTGCTCGATGCAGGAGAGTTGCGGCTCGATGACCGGGTCGAGATGTACATCCCGGAGTTTGGCCAGCACGGGAAGGCGCCCATAACGATACGCCATCTGCTGCTACACACCGGCGGCTTCCGCGGACCGATGGGTAGCTTTGAGCCTGGCTCATGGCAGTCGCAGGTCGATCGCGCCTGCAACCTCCGGCTGGAGCCGATGTGGGTTCCGGGCGAGAAAGCAGGATATCACCCTGGTTCGAGTTGGTTCATCCTTGGCGAAGTCATTCGGCGGCTGACCGGCAAGCCGTATCAACAGGCGATCCGCGACGACATATTTTTTCCGCTGGGCGAGGCCGATGTGTGGGTGGGCATGCCGCTCGACGTGTGGGCCGACTACGGCGGGCGAATCGTTGCGACGCTTATCACCGACCCGCTACAAAAATCGGTCGTTAACAAGATGCAAGATGCCGCAATCAACGAACTGGCGCGACCTGGTGCCAACGCCCGCGGGCCGATTCGGGCGCTGGGAAGACTGTATGAGTCGCTTATCCGGAGCAAAGCAGGCGCAGATCCCGGCGCGACCAGGACGCTGGGCATCTCTCCGGCGACGGTCGATCTGTTTACCTCGCGCCAACGTGTGGGCATGTTTGATCACACGTTCAAGTGCACGCTCGATTGGGGCCTGGGCTTTATGATCGATTCGAAACAGTATGCCGGCGAACACCCCTATGGCTATGGCGCGCACGCATCACCGGCCACATTTGGCCACAGCGGCAATCAATGTAGCTGCGCCTTTGCCGATCCGACAAATGGGCTGGTGGTGGCGTGGGTTTGCAACGGAATGCCCGGCGATGAAGCCCACGACCGCCGAGTGCGCGCAATCAACGCCGCGGTGTATGAGGATCTGGAGCTTACCTCGTAAGCCCGCGCTTGCGGTGGTTTTCCGCTACACTTCTTTCGACGATGCCTTCGAGCAAAGCTCTCTATCATTCTGAAGCACCTTCAGCGGCCGGCGCGGCGGGCGAAGAGGTCATCATCCTCGGCGGGGGTGTATCGGGTTTGACTTGCGGCATCTTGCTTGCAGAGTCCGGCAGACACGTCCGGCTCATCGCGCAGAAACACTGGCGCGAAACGCCAAGCGGAAAGGCCGGCGGGCTGTGGCTGCCCTATCGCATCGAACCGCGCGACCGGGTGCTGCGTTGGAGCGCGCAGACATTCGCGGTGCTGACCGAACTGGCGCGCGACCCCGGAAACGGTGTACTGTTGCGCGAGCAAATCGAGCTGTATCGCGACAACACCCCGCCGGAGAGGGTGTGGTGGCTGGCGGCGGTCCCGAAGCATCGGCGGATTCCACCAGCCCAGCTTCCCGTCGGCTACCGCGACGGCTTTAGCGCGCTCGTGCCCGTGATGGACGTGCCGCTTTACATGCCCCGCCTCGAACGCCGTTTTCTCGCCGCAGGTGGGACAATCGACATCGCCGGGCGCGCGGTTGATTCGATTGATTCTCTTTTCGGGCACGCGCGCGTCATCATCAACTGCACGGGGCTTGGCGCGCAGACTTTGTGCAATGATGCCGAGCTAAAGCCCATTCGCGGGCAGTTGCTGCGAATGACCAACCCGGGCATCGACCGCTGCACCGCCGACGAATCACACCCGCTGGGCATTGCGTATGTCATCGCGCGCTCGAGCGATGTCATCCTCGGCGGCACGGCCGACCTCGGTTCATTCGATGAATCGGTGCACGCCGACAGCCGACAGCGCCTGCTCGATGTCAATCTTCAACTCGAACCGCGGCTGCGTGAAGCGCAAGCCATCGAGGATGTTGTCTGCCTCCGACCGTATCGAAGTGCCGTGCGGCTGGAAGTCGAGCATCGCCCCGCCGGCCGAATCATCCACAACTACGGCCACGGCGGTGCGGGTTTTACGGTTTCGTGGGGGTGCGCGATGGAAGTGCTGCAACTCCTGCAGCAATGCTAAGCCGCCGACGCAAATCACGACCGCGGGCGTCGTAATCCGAGAAATGAGCCAAACGCGCCGCTGATGGTTCCTGTCCAGTTCATCGTCAGCGCTTCAAGTAATGACCTGCCGCCCGACCAACTCCAATCAGAGACGGCTTTAGCGCTATCCTGCACGGTGGAAGTGTCGATCTCTCTGCCAAAAAAGTGTGACGCTATCAACCCCCCGACAACAACAATCGCCACCACCCCCGCCAGCCATTTCAGGAGTGAGCGCAGCCAGAAAAATAGCGCAAACGCAACAAGAAACGCAAGCCCGGCGATCATCATCTGAAACAAAACCACCGCCAACACCGGCGGCGCCTGCCCGGCGGTGGCACCCTGCTTAGTCACCGTAAAGTAAACCACCCCCGCAAACCCCACCGCAGCAGCAGCAATCGCCGCCAAAAGTGAACGCCACTGCCACTTCCCAAGCCGCCGATGTAAATACCAAAAAAACGCACCGCGGACAGATCTGGAGGCAACCGGGTCAGGCATATCGGCGAGATTGTAGGCGAGGGAAGCCGCTGAACAAAAGCCCCGAAACCGGCGCGTCGATGCATGAGGAGTGGCGTAGCGCCGGCAAGTCGATCGTGGATTGAAGCCAAGAATCGGGCTTGCTCAGCGAAAGATTTTCTTGACATTTCAACCATCCACTTCGATGATTCCGCCATCGTCACGCACCGCGAGGGGTTCGCGGCGGAGTGTCGAGCGCATCGTGGGGCCTGCGGGCGAAGGGAGCGTTTGATGTCATCAATCAACACAACACTCAGTCAGTCAGTCAGTCAGTCGCAATCTGCGTGCCGGGCGCAATTTGCGCACCGACGAATCTCTTCAAACGTCGCTTTTAGTAGGATTGCTTCGACACTAACCCGAGCCGCCGCCGGCGTCGCCAAACAGTTGTTTTCGCGGCACGCCGGAAAGCCGACCCGTCAATAGGACAGCGCCTTTCCGGCTTCGTTGTCCCCGGTTCGCCTCCGTGCGGTAAATGGTTGGATCGACATGCTCGAACCCCGTCAGCTTCTCTCCACCACGATCGATGATGCCGGCTTGCACTACAGAACCGCCCCGCAGCATATCTACTACCAGTTCAATCAGCCTATCACCGGCGAGTTCACCGCCGACGATATCGTCATCGATCACCTCACCACCAACACCACCCTCGATCGCGCCAACCTCGAGTTGACTTACGACAGCAACGAAGAACTGTACAGCCTGTCCTTCCCCGGCCACTCCAATCAGGGCATGACCGGGATGATCCCCGACGGCAACTTTGATTCGATCATCAGCGAACTCGGCGTGCCCGGCCTGCTCAGCGAACACCGCTTCAGCTTCTTCTTCCTCATCGCCGACGCCAATCATGATCGCGCGGTCAGCCTCAACGACAGCACCGCGCTCGAAGCCAATTTGTTCCAGTCAAACAAGAAATTTCATCAGGGTGACTTCAATCTTGATGGCACGGTCGATCTCGCCGACTGGACGATTCTCCAAGCCAACTTTGGCCGGCAGATGCCCGAGCCGCTCACAGAAGCCAACTCTATGCAAGCGGCGGCGTTATCAAGCTCGGTCATCCGGCGAACGTGGACTGCGCCAGCCACCGGCACGCCCGACGGCTACCGCATTTTCCGCAGTATGGACGGCACCAACTTCACGTTGCTGGCGGAAGTAAACAACTCAACGCTCTCATACGACGATCCAGACCTGAATGATGGCTCGAAGTATTGGTACCGCGTTCGGCCATTTACCAATGCCTACGGCAATGGGGTTACGACGAATAAAGTTAGCGCGGTGACAGTGCTAGAGGCTCCGTCGGAACTCGTTGCACTCCCAGAGGATGCAGGAACCGTGAGGCTCACTTGGACGGACAACTCACAGAGCGAAACCGAGTTTGAACTGTACGGGTCTTTTGACGGCGGCGCGTATACGTTGGTGCAAACGGTCGGAGCGAACACTTCGGCCGCCACGGTTTCGATTTCCGCAGATTCAGAAGTTGCATTTTATCTCCGTGCAATCGCAGGCGGGCATGCCCACTCTGCCCCCACTACCGTGATTGCACTCCCCGTTCCCTTCGTTGAAGGTCCCTCTGATTTTAGTGGGGAGGTACTCTACGGTGACGAGGTGGCCTTGCTCTGGACTCCGGTTGGAGGGTCAGATACTAGCTATCTCATTGAGGAGCGCTTGGGATCTCAATGGTTCACGAAGAACGCGCTGCCTTCTGGTGACGACCCGGGGGTTCGTCTCGACTCATTGCTTCCGCAAACTTCCTATAGTTTCAGAGTGCGGTCCGTTGTCGAGGGCGTTCCGTCTCTACCGTCCTTGTCAGTTGAATTGACTACAACGGCACTGGCACCCGCGCGCCCCGAACATGTCGAGCTCAATGGAACCTCGCTCACTTGGGACGACGCTTCCAACGATGAGACGGGCTTTCGCATCAAAGTCTGGTACGACCACGGGCCTATCGAGATTCATGAAGTTGACTCCAATATCGAATCCTTCGAGTTTGGAAGTTTGTCCCCGGCGACCATTTTGGTGGAGGCGTTCAATGCGTCGGGATCACAAGGCCCCGTTAGCGCGGTCAACGTGACACCAGGCATCGAAATGACCCGTCCAACTCAAATTTTGCTTGCTTATCACGGTCTTGGTTCGACCGAGTGGTTCGGGAATCAGTGGCTAGAGGAGATTGCAAGGCGAAGTCGTCCTGGATCAAACGGACTGGTTGTACTGGAGACAGAGAACCGCGGCGAGCGAGGTCTGACACGCCTGCTCGCACAGTTGGACATGAACGGTGAGTATCACATCGACGCGGCCGAGGTTGCCGGAGTACGCATCAAAGCTCTCGGGTATAGCTGGGGCGCAATCGAGGTGCTGAACCGCGTCTACAACCTGCGTGCGGATGCGATGTAGGAAACAGCAACGATACCCTCGACGTCCCGCTTCCAGTGGAACAAGTGCTCACAATTGATCCGGTCAATTTTATCAAACGATTCTCATTGAACGCGGTCAACACCGTAAATATCTTTCAAAGTAATGGCGGATTCAGTGAGTTTAGGTACTGGCACGAGTCAAGCCCTAGCAATTACGCGGTCACTCAAGGCGAATTTTCGAACTTTTTTGTTCGCCAGATCAAAGGTAGCGTGGTGGCGGGAGCATGGAACGTCTTGTTAAGAATCGAGGAGAATGCGCTAGGTCTCTTCTATCCGCCCAACTCTAGAGATTACGTTGCGGTAGACCCTATTGTTGCCCGATTTTCTGATCCATTTCGAGCAAACCATCTGACCGCCCCGTGGGTCGCACAAGACTATTACTTCGATTGGTAGGATCGGCGATGAGTTTTCTTCAACTGCTTCAAACCGCGATTTTGATCGGGCTCATCGGCTGTAGTGGGCGTGAATACGTCGGAACTTGCAAGCCTTGGGAAGTGTTCGATCGCAACGGCAACCGATATCTCGTTGCCGCCGTTGAGATCGACGAAGGATCGGTGCGCCCCGCCGACCGCAAGTTTGGTCCGCTCAAGTGGCGCGCGGTCACGCTTGCCGACACCCGCGACCGGGCCGTGATGTTTAACGAGTTGCGTGATCCATCAAACATGACCTGGCGAGGTCGCTTGGTCTGGGCTCCGATCTACGCGACTACCGGAGCCGACTTAGGCGGACCGGGACACGCTCAATCTCACGCTGACCTGCCTTCGCCAAAGGGCATCAGTCTGCGCATTCAGGAAAGAGATTTGCAGAAACTACGCGGAGCACGAGACTAAACAGAAGGGATAACTGTTCAGCGTCCCAAGACAGAAAAGCGGCCGTGATGAAAGTCAAAGGTTTCTCGGGTTTGGATTCCATGATTGATTTGTTTTGAGCACGATGTTGAGAATGGTAAGTAGCTTGCGCATTGCGGCGATGAGAACGACTTTGAATGGTCTGGCGGTCGCGTGCACGCGGTTTGCCGAGTTCTGACGGTTCGGGCCTGAATCGGGTGGCGCAGAAGGTTTTCACATAAAGGGCCTGGCGGAAGGGGGCGGGTTCGTGCCGTGGTTGCTGCGATTGTTCCGTATCTCTCAGGCGGAAAACTATCACACTCCCCGCGCGCGGCGTCTCCGGCGGGACAGCAGCAGGCAACCCAGCAGGCCGAGGGAGATCGTTCCGGGTTCGGGGGTCATTTGCACGCCGACGAGGCTCACATCGCCGATATTGGCAAAGTTCCAGTAAAAATATTCCTGCGATGCGTTGGCGTAGGTGATGAGTGCGTCAAACGTGCTGAAGCTGCTCGGCTGCACGGTGTAGCCGTAAATGGCGGCGTGGCGGTTTAGCTCGGCGATTGCGCCGGCAGTGTTGGTGCCGTTGAAGTCGAGCAGAATTTTCACCTGGTTGCCTGAGACCACGACAAACTTGAGATAGCCGATGTCGCCCGTGACAGCGCCGTAGGTGTTGATCGGCAGCGGCGAGCCGGTGAAGAAGCTGTTGCCGACACTAGCGCCGAGGGTGGGCGCGTTGGCGTTGATGCGCGCGGCCCCGCCGACGCGGGCGTTGATGATGGCTTGTGTGCCGTCGGTAAATGGGGCTGCGTAGGCGAGTTGGCTGGAGTTGTTGAAGCTGGTTTGCCGCCCTTCCCCGCCGCCGGAAATGGAATGGAACGACAGGCCAAAGCCAATGGTTTTGCTGATGCCATCAAGATCGATCGTATCGCCTTCGCGGGCGACCTTGACGAGTTGATTAAACGGATCGAGCGCCCAAAGTCCGGTCTGGTTGCTGACGTTGACACCGGTCCCGGTCAGCCGCGAAGTAAACGCCACCTGCCCGCCGGCGTTGACAGCAGCCGACGTCGTGAATGAGTTAAGAAGAAACGTGGTGCCCGAGGGCGTGCCGGGTGCCTGATCGCCTTTGCGCGCCACCGGGGCAATCGAGCCATTGCCTTTGAAAATCGCTCGATCATTGGCACCGGTGACGCCGGTGCCGGTAAGGTCGGTGATAAAGACCACATCGCCGGCGCTATTCATGGTGATCGCGGGCTGGATCTCGCCGTGCAACACGCCCGAGGCAAGCCCGCCGGCCTGGTCGCCTTCGCGGACGTAGAGGGTTGGCGTTGGCGAGGAATAGGTGGCGCGGAAAATTGCGGTATTGCTGGCTGCGGTCACATCTGCGCCGTTTAAGCTGGCATGAAACGCGATTTGCTCGCTGGCATTGATTGCGGGCTGGGTGACGAAATCGCTGAATCGCACATCGCCAACGGCCCCGGGCACCGCGTCATCGCCGCGGGCAATCATGACGATATTGGCCTTGGCGTCGCCGAGAAAGACACCCCGGTTGTTGGCGGGATTGGCATCAGTATCAGTGAGATTGGTTCGAAACGCGACAAAGCCGCTTTCGTTTACCGTTGGCGTGAAGTTATTGAAGCCATAGAGAACCCCGGCCGGCGCGTTGCCCGCCTGCTCGCCTTCCAGCGCGTAGTTGACGATGCTACCCTGCGTTCCCGCCCAAACGCCCGACTTGGCCGGCTGCGCTGGCAGCAGCGGATTCTTTGTCTGTCCGTTAAACGCGACGATGGCGCCGCTGATAAACGCGGCTTCTCGAATGAGGGAGAAAGTCTCCCCAGCCACTCCCGGCGCGGCATCGCCCGTGCGCGCAACAAGCCGGATATCGCCGACCGTGCCCGACCAGATGCCGGTGTTATTCACGCCGAATGAAATCCCCGGGCCTTCGATGAAACCGAAAAAGGCTATGTGCGATTGTGATTCAACCAGTGGATTGTTTTCAAACGGGTTGAGCGAGAGGAAGTTGAACGTGCCGACTGTCCCGGTGCCCGCTGCGTCGGGGGCACCGGCACCTTCGCGCGCGACGAGTTGCAGGTTGCCCGGTGTGCCAGCCCAGACACCTTGGTTGGTAGTGCTGCTCGCCCCGCTAACTTCGCCGGCGAAGACGAACCGCCCGACATTGTTCATCGCGGGGCTTTGGAAGTTCAAATGGGGCAGCCCGGTTCCGGGCGCGGTGGTACCCGACCGAGCGACAGGCTCGCTGGCGGTCTGGATTTGACTCCAGCCAACGGAAACACCGCCGGCGCAGACCATCGCCGCGGTGATGAGTTGTTTTCTCCAGCCCCTTTTCATTGCTGCACAGTCTCCCTCGTTCTCCGTCATAGCCGGTCCGGCGTTTCAAACCACACCGTCAGTTGCCAACGTCAGGTTGCCTACGATGCATCATGCGCACAGTCCATTGAGCGCCATCAATCTTCACGTGGTTCAGGCACCCCCTGCGACCAGCGTACAAACGGAGCTTACACCCACGATCGTTTAGAGCATTGTCGCACCTGAAAGCTTCCAAACGCAAGCCTAAACTCAGAATTTCGTACAAGATTCAAGGCTCGGCTGACTTGCTGTGTCGTCACTTCGCCGGGGTATTGCCTCAATCACTTACAGCACAGCATTAGTTTACCACCGGCGGCGCAGGTTGGTCGGATGCGGGTGAATGCGAAGTGCCCCACTCCAGTCGTTTGAAGACTTCCAGAAGTGATAAACCAATCGCCACCACCACCGGCCCAACCACCAACCCCAGCACACCAAACACCTGTAAACCTCCCAGCACGCTGAAGAACACCACTAACTCATGTAGTCGAGTTCGCTCTCCGACCAATCTCGGACGCAGCAAATTATCAATCATCCCAATTACCCCACCGCCCCAGATTACCAGAATAACCCCTTTTGCGATGTTCCCGGTGGCAAACAGGTATATGGCTGCTGGCGCCCACACGATTGCGGCCCCCGCCATGGGAATCATGCTGAAGAGAAACATCACCACTCCCCACATCACCGGCGACGGCAACCCGAGGAAGGCAAATGCAATCCCGCCAAGGATTCCCTGTATCGCGCTAATCACCAGCACCCCGTTCAGGCTTGCCGAGATAATCTCGCGCGACCGGGCAAAAACCTCCTCGGCCTGCGACCGTTCCAGCGGGAGGGCATCGCGAATAGCCGGCACGATCCGATCGGCGTCCTTCAGCATGTAGTAGAGCGTGAACAGCACGAAAAACATCTGCACGATCGTCCCCAGCAACCCGCCGACAATGTTGACGGTTCTCCCGGCAACCAGTGACGTGAATTGTTGCACCTTTTCAGCGATGTACTGCCTGTCGCGCAGTTGATCGAGGTCGTAGATTTTTTCATCGATGAAGCGAAACGCGCGCGAATTGGGGTCGAGCAGCGAATGAAAACCTTCCTGCACCGAGTTAATCGCCTGCGGCACCTGCTTCACCAGCATCGTGCCGACAAGGGCAAGGGGAACCACAATCACCAGCACGACAAACGTGGTCGTCAAAAAAGCGGCGACGGCGGGACCCCGTCCGCGCTTGCGCCACCGCAGGTAAACCGGATAACTCACCACCGCCAGCACCGCCGACCAGATGATCACTTCGATAAATGGCGCGATGATGAGCCACGACAGGTAGACGGCAATCGCGGTAAACACCAGGAGTGCGATCCAGTTTCCAGTGAGCTTTCGCATGCCGCACAGTGTAGCCGCTTGGATCGTCGAGTAGAACGGAGGCCTGCAACCACGGGCGAGCCACGGCGAGAATCCGGGGCGGGCGGCCTATAATCGAAGTGTGGACTCCCTGCTCGTCGAATCGCCCGGTGGACTTTTTTGCCCTGCGGGTGACTTTTATGTCGATGCGTGGCGCGGGGTAGAGCGCAACATTGTCAGCCATGCGCATTCGGACCACGCCCGCAGAGGCAGCGCGCATTATCTCGCGGCGGCGGACGGGGTGGCTATTCTGAAGGAGCGGATCGGCTCCGACAGTAACGTAACCGGCGTGCCCTACGGCGAAGCGGTCAATCTCAATGGCGTACACGTAAGCCTGCACCCCGCAGGGCATGTGCGCGGCTCGGCACAGGTTCGCATCGAGAATCGCGGCCGGGTGCTGGTTTTCAGCGGCGACTATAAGCGGCAGCCTGATCCGACCTGCGACAGCTTTGAACCTGTCCGCTGTCATGAGTTCATTACCGAATCGACTTTCGGCCTGCCGATCTATCGCTGGCCCGATCCGACCGCAGTGGCGGCGGACATAAACGCCTGGTGGCGGCGCAACGTAGAACTACGGCGGACAAGCGTGATCCTGGCTTATACCCTCGGAAAGGCGCAGCGCGTTCTTTCGATGCTCGACCGAGATATCGGGCCAATCCTGTTACACGGCTCGATGTTGCGAATGACACAGGTTTATCGCGAAACTGGCTGCGACCTGCCCCCGGCGGAACATGCTTCGCCGGAGCGGGCGAAGGCGGAGAAGGGCCGGGCACTGGTCATCGCGCCGCCAAGCGCACATGGGTCGACGTGGATGCGGAAGTTCCTGCCGATTTCTGTCGGCAGCGCGAGCGGGTGGATGGCCGTTCGCGGGCACCGCAGGCGCCGGTCGGTGGATCGAGGGTTTGTGCTCAGCGATCATGCCGACTGGCCCGACCTGCTGCGAACGATCACCGACACCGCTGCGGAGAGAGTGGGTGTTACGCACGGTTACACGGGCGTCATCACTCGCTTTCTCCGCGACCGCGGCGCGGATGCGTACGCGATCAACACTCGTTTCGTCGGCGACGCCGATGACCCGCCCGAATCCGAGACTCTCGCCTCCGCCGGCGCGGTCGAAGCAGACGGCGGGACTCAGGAGTAGCTCGTGCGGCGGTTCGTCAATCTCTTTCAATCACTCGATGCAACCACCCGAACGAGCGAAAAGGTGGAGGCACTTGTCGACTACTTCACCCAAGCCCCCGCGCGCGATGCCGCGTGGGCGGCACACGTGCTGGCGGGACGCAAGGTGGGCAAAGCCATCTCATCCACCCGTCTACGCGACCTGGTGGCAGACGTCGCCCAACTACCTGCATGGCTCGTGGAGGAGTGCTATCAGGCCGTCGGCGACCTTTCTGAAACCCTGGCACTTCTGTTGCCGCCCCCGGCCACACCGTCAGATCTTCCGCTGCACTCGGTCATCGAGGACTTTCTTTTACCGCTGCTGGCCTCGGCAAATCAGGAGCAGGAGCGCCGGCTCGTGGCCATCTGGCAATCGCTCGATCCGCAATCGCGATTCGTATTTCACAAGCTCATCAGCACACACTTTCGAGTGGGAGCGGCGCGAACATTGCTGGTTCGAGCTTTGGCTCAAGTGGCAGGCATCGAGCAAAGTGTGATGGAACACCGCCTGAGTGGAAGCTGGAAGCCGACTGCCGCCGGCTTTGAGATGCTGATGAGCGCGGGCGACGATCTACAGGTGGACGCGTCACGGCCCTATCCGTTCCTGCTGGCTTCGAGCCTGACCGCCGAGCCGGAATCACTCGGAGAAATTGGCGACTGGCAAGTGGAGTGGAAGTGGGACGGTGTTCGCGCACAACTAATTCGCCGTCAGGGTCGTACATTTTTGGTCAGCCGGGGGCAGGAACATGTCGGGGCGGCCTTCCCGGAGATCGTCCAACTCGGCGGCACATTGCCGGATGGTACCGTGCTGGATGGGGAGATTCTCGCCTTCGAGAACGACAGGCCGCTACCCTTTAATGCGCTGCAGCCGCGGTTGAATCGCAAAGGCGTGGAACCGATGTTGTTCACCGATGTGCCCGTCATCTTTCTGGTATACGACGTCATGGAAGCCGACGGAATCGATGTTCGATCGAAACCCCTGGCCGAACGACGGCCTCTGCTGCACGAGTTGTCGCGGGCTTGCGCCGATCTCAGGCTATCGCCGGTGCTTGAAGCGGACGGCTGGAGCGATATTGCGTCGCTCATGTCCTCGGCGCGCGACCGCGGCGTCGAGGGACTCGTGCTCAAGCGCCGCACAAGCAGATACGAAGTTGGACGGCCACGGGGCTTGTGGTGGAAGCTGAAAGTCGAGCCATATAGTCTCGACTGCGTGCTGGTTGCAGCCCAGCCGGGAACGGGAAAGCGGGCGGGTCGCTTCACCGACTATACATTCGCCGTGCGCGCGGGCGACGAACTGGTGACCATCACTAAGGCATACAGCGGGCTGACAGATGACGAGATTGACGAAGTAGACCGCTGGATCAGGGGGCATATTGTCGGTCGCTACGGTCCAGTCCGCGCGGTTACACCGGAACTGGTTTTCGAGCTTGGATTTGAAGGAATCGCGGCATCGGAACGCCATAAATGTGGGATTGCTCTCAGATTTCCGCGCATCCTCCGATGGCGAAAGGACAAGCCGCTTGACGAAATCGATACGCTTGAGAACGCCCGGCGTCTGCTGCAGCAGCATTCCGGTACGCCATGAAAAAGTTCGCATCATGGACGCGTTTCAGCGATTGAAACGAAAGACGTTGGCCAGTGGGTTGGGCCGGGCGAGGATCGAATCGCGGGTCATTTGAGCGGCGAGCAAGCCAAAGGTGATCCCATTCCCGCCGTAACCCAGCGCGAAATGGCAACCTGGATACTGCGGCAATCGGCCGATGAGGGGCATGCCATCGTCGGACTCGCCGAATGTACCGGCCCAGACGTGGGTGGGAACGGCGTCCACCCCGGGCCGCAGTTTACGAAATTTATCCATGAGCACGCGTGATTTGGATTCGATCAGCGCGTCGCGAGCCTCGGCGTTGGAGAATGGCTCGTCTTCGCCGCCGATCACCAGTCGGTTGTCAGGGGCTTGGCGGGCGTAAAAGTACGGCGAGCCGGCTTCCCACAGCAGCACATCGCCCGGCCAGGCGGGCCCATCGCGCAGCGGTGCGGTAGCCAGCGCATAGGTGCTCTTGAGCTTGCAATATTTGCGAACCGAGGAGAACTGTTCGGGTGTTTCGTAACCGGTAGCAATTATTAGATCGCTCGCCCGAAGTATAGGCCCGGCAAGAGTTTGCGCTTCGTACACCCGATCTAGGGGCATCACCGTTTTCACATCGGCACGATAGATCCGAGCACCCTGACGTTCGGCGGCGCGGAGCAGCCCATGCGTGAGCATAAACGGGTTCAACCGAATCGCCGCAGATGAAAGCAGTGCTCCGGGTCGATCGATATCAAAGCGATCCATCACCGCGCCGCGGCACAGATTTTCGACTTCAATACCCAGCTCTCGTCGAGCGCGCGCTTCACGCTCGAACCACTCTGGATCGTCATCCGTACACGCCAAGAACAGGCTTCCGCACCAGTGCAAATCGCATGAAACATGATGATTTCTCGCGATCTCGATCATGTCATCCAGCGCGCGGCGCGTGGCCCGATATGCCATCTGCGCCGACTCAGCCCCAACCGCCTTGGCAAGCTTCACCAGGGGCGTATCAATCTCATATTGAATGAGGGCAGTGCTCGCGGCAGTGCTCCCCTGACCGATGCCCCGTCGGTCGATGACCACCACATTCAGGCCTGCTTCGGCGAGAAGCAAAGCTGAAAACGCACCAGTCACACCTGCGCCAAGCACAAGCGCATCGCAACTGACATCACCCGCCACCGCCGGCGGGTCGATCAGCGGCGCGCTAAGCTCCGGCCAGAGAGGGTTTCCGGTTCTCAGGTCCACAGGACTCCTTATGCGTATTGATCACGGCTGCCGGATGAAGACTTTCACTTCGCTCTCCGCTAGCGAGTCTTTCAATACACCCCCGGACACCGTCGCATCGTAGCCATTGACGATTTCGCGCCAGGTGCCGTCCTCCAGCCCGCCGGAGTTGATTTCACACTCTCCTGCAGGCTGGTCACGCAAGTTGGCTGCAATGACCGCGACATTGCCGCCTTCATCCCAGCGCTTGTAGGCGAAGAGCAGCCGCTCCTTATCACTTAGAAGGCACTCGAATGTGTCTTTACGAAGTGCGATGTGCTCTTTCCTCGCACCGATCAGGGTCTGACAATACTTGCGCAGCGCCTTGTTGTTGTCATGCCTCAGAAGCGTCCAATCCAGCGGGCGGGGATCAAGTGATTTCTCGCTGCTGAAGCCAAACTCCTGACCCATCCAGAGCATCGGAATGCCCGGCGCGCTGAGCAGCAATCCCAAACCCAGCTTGACACGACGAAATGCCGCCTCTCCAAAGGTCTTGGCGTTGTTGCCGAGCATGTGCATGATGCGGTGGAAGTCGTGGTTGGTGATAAAATTCACATAGCGCCCGCCGTCGCCGTAGCCGTTGGTGGCGGGGTTGAGTTTTGCGGCAAGAACGTCAAGGTCATAGGGGTGCGATCCGTCTACTTCCCGGCCGAGGATGTTTGCCTGCAAGACGCGGGCGAGTGAATCATGCCACGCGGCATCCACCGGCGCTCCATTCGCCCGCTGGGTGATTGCCGGATCTTCCGGCAGATGTTCGGCGACGGTAAAGAACGGCTTGGCCCCGTTTACCTTGTCATACGCAGCGTCTGCCAGTTCGCGGATGATGGCGAAGTCGCGAATGGCCACGGTCGCGTCAAACCGAATGCCGTCGATGTGAAACTTTTCCACCCAAAACGAAATCGACTCCTTTACATATTTGCGCGCCGGAAACAGCCCAAGATTTTTGTCATGATGCGTATAGTTAAACTTCGGTCCCCACTGCAGATAGTCCGGGTCTGGGTTAGGGTGGTAATACCAATACTCATAAGCGATCTTTGCCAACGGCGCGTCGGCTTCCGAATGGTTGTACACGCCGTCAATAAGGACGCGAATGCCGCGCGCGTGGGCTTCATCGACCAGCCGACCAAGGTCTTCGGGGCTTCCGTAGCTGTTTTCAACCGCAAACAGGCTGCGGAGTGAATAGCCCCACCCTTTTCCGGGAAACTCCTTCACCGGCAAGAGTTCGATACAATTGATGCCCAGCTCCTTGATGTAATCGAGTTTTTCGACGACATGTTTGAACTGCCCTTTTTCACGCTCGCCCCGGGTGCCCTCGTCACCGAGACCGCCGGAGAAGTCGCCGACGTGCAGCTCGTAAATGATCAGTTCCTGATTGACCGGCAGAGGCTTGTCATCGTGCTTCCACTGATAATCAACATACAACCGTTGACCGCCGCGAACACGCAGAACAGAGTTTTCATGCTCATCATTGCTGATTGACAGCGCGTACGGGTCAAACACATCCACATCCTGCCCGGCGGCAAAATAGCTCGTGCTTTTCACCCGAAACTTATAGAAGTAGTCGCCATCGGGCAGATCAACATTGATACGCCACCAGCCGTCGTCGCCCTTTTCCATCGGCGTCGGCTTCCAATCAAGAAAGTCGGCAAGCAACTCCACTTTCTCGTTGTAGGGCGCGAAAAGCGATAGTTGCAACGCATTCTCGCTACTCCGCGATTTGGCGATGGCAGCTCGTTTTGTTGACGTTGGTTCCGGTTGGGTGGTCGTGGCATTCATGGAGATAAAATTTAGGTTCAATGAAATTCGGCGACATCGGGGATTGACTGAAGATCGGCGTCGGGAGATCCCCGTCGGGTTCAAACAGCGGCGGGACCAAGCCTTGTCGACAGCGAGTTTGGTGCCGTACGAGCCAGCTGCGCCCGCTCGCTCATGCGCTCGACGACTTTGCCGATGCTACTCTCACGGCGGACCGTTCGGCCCGACACCGGTTCAGCCGGTTCATCCGCCGCAGTGCCCGCGGCCAGATCAATCATCGGTACTGACGCATCGACTTTCCC
>DDRH01000044.1:0-12868 GCA_002343075.1 Phycisphaerales bacterium UBA2421
ACCGCAATCATGAGCCAAGCGGCATTTTCCGCACATTTCGTCGATGCCACCACGAACGCTTCGATTTACAAGCAAACGACAGAAGCACAACAGCACGCGGAGCAGCGCGCGTCAATTGTCAACGGACGATACGAGTACCAGGGCTTCCGCTCACAGGCCTTAGGGGAGGTGCAAAATGGAATTGGTGGGAGTGTCCCAAGGTTCTCCAACATTACGGCCGCGTCCAATCAAATTCTCAATTTCTATAATCCTGTCGACTACGCACTCATGGGCTGGCGGGTGATTCAGGCTGTCAAGCCTTCAATCGGCGCCGGATCGCAATTCAATGGGCTCGTCGGCTATCTGAACCTGAGCGTCGCACCAACACCAGGAGTTTCATGGGACACATTTCTTGGCTGGTTGCAATACTCGCAATACCGCTACTTCCGTGGCCGAGGGTATGGGCTGCTCCCCGCAAACCTGAACATTAGTTGGAGCGAAGGATTCAGTCGACAAGGACGGAACTCGGCGACCGTTTCAATCAACCCGCACACTAGTGTTTCAAGGCTGTATGAGTCATTTGCATTTGGTGCGGCAAGCGTCGCACCTCCTGTAGGGGCTCTAAGCCACACTTTAATGCAGGGAGCTTTTAGTGACGGTCTCAATCTCAATCAGGCATTTGGAGCGAACAGCGTGTTCAACGGCCACAGCACAGGTCACAGCGCTCAGTTTGTTCATTCGAATCACGATTCAAGAGCATTCTGGACACGAGTAGTGGAGGAGATCGATGAGTAACGGTTCTTCCATGATTGCTTTACTTTTCCTGCTCTCCGTTCCCGCTCATTTGTGCTGCGACCGCGATGCGGAGATTCATTTGTTGAAGGGCCAGAGCAACGCATTGATTACATTTCACGGGTTGGCGGTTGATCAGTACGGCAATCGTCTGCCGGGAGTGGTGTTTGAATTCAGTGTTGATTCGATCCCAAGAGATTGGACCTTCGAGACCAGAGGCAAGGCAAACGATCGGATCCTCCATCAAGCAGTTTCTGGAAGTGATGGACGTTTTGAGTTTGATGTCACAGCCCACCGCCTGTTCATGGTCCGCGCTTCAATAGCCGGGTATCGGCATTTGACGCCAGAGTTCTCCGATGACGGAAACACCGGGTTTTTGATCACGGCCTCCGGCGATCTATGGTATAAATCTGATCCTGATAATCCTGCTATCTACGTCTTCGTTCGCGATGGTGTGAAGGAAGTGTCAGCCCTGCCTTCTCGCGGCGGATTCGATTCCGGAGGCGGCACTGCCTGGCGCCCGAACAAACCCGGCTGGCCGAAGAAACCCTCCCTGCCCGATGTCGTTTACAAACCACCCACAACGCAGCCGGCGACAACGCCGTCGTAACACCGGACAACGCCTTGCGGGAAGACGCGCCGACACGCTGGGCGGCGTGATTGATCTGGTGATTGATGTGGAGACCGTCAACTGATCGGCGCGGGGAATGCGTTGGCCGACCGGGATGTCTGCCCCACTGCTGGAATTCGGCGGCGCGGCGTGTTGTGGACAGGGGTCGAGCAGCTTTTGGTCGAGCCGTTTGATTGAGGCCGCCGCGGCGGGTGGTTTTTCGTTCGAACTGGTTGAAAACCTGTGCTACGACGCATCGCGGCGGGCTGGGGCCTTCCCGGGGGACGGTTTGTGACGTTTATCACCCACGCGCGGCAAAAACACGCACCGAACCGCCAACCTTTCTCATCCGTACCGTTGACAGCCGCGAATATCCGATCAGGATAGTTGGGTGAACCTGCGCTGGGAACGGAGCCTTTGAAGTATGCGTTTAGCCACCGTTTTCGACCTTGATGCAAACGAGCCCCGGCCGATTTTTGAATTGCCCGGCGGGCAGCGCGTTGCGCTGCGCGAGTTGTTTCGTTCCGAAGGTGCCGATATCGACCGGCTGCCCATTTTTTTCTCTGATATCGCCTGCGCCGTTCAACATCTGGATGATGTTGTCGACGCGGCGCGCGACTGGGCGCGCAGCCGTGCCGATCTCACCGGCGATGCGCGGTCGCTGCCCAGCCGGCGGATGAAGTTTCTGCCGCCGGTGCCTGCGCCACGCAATTTTCGTGATTATCATGCGTTTGAGGCCCATGTGCGCGGCATGCGCGCCGGGCTGGGAATGACCAGCGACATGCCGGCGGCGTGGTATGACCAGCCTTCGTTTTATTTCGGCAACGCCGGCGCGCTGGTCGGGCATGAACATGCCGTCTACGGCCCGGCGGGAAGCAATCAGCTCGATTTTGAGCTTGAGCTGGGCATGATCATCGGCCGCGGGGGGCGCGATATTGTCGGCAAAGATGCGTGGAAGCACGTCGCCGGGTTTACCATCATCAACGATTTTTCCGCCCGTGATCTGCAGGCCGACGAAATGAGCCTCGGCTTCGGCCCCGGCAAGGGCAAAGATTTTGCCACCGCGGTCGGGCCGTATCTGGTTACGCTCGATCAGATGAAAGACCGCATCGACGACACGGGCCGGCTACATCTGAACATGACCGCGAAGATTAATGGCAAGGAAGTCTGCCGGGGCAACGCCGCGAGCATGCACTTCACCTGGCCGCAGATTATCGAACACGCCAGCCGCGATGCCGAGCTATTCCCCGGCGACCTCATCGGCTCGGGCGCGGTCGGCGGGGGGTGCATCCTGGAAATCGGCGTCGATACGACAGGCGGGTGGCTCAAGCCCGGCGACACCGTCGAACTCGAAATCGAACGGCTGGGCATCCTCCGCACGCCCATCGTCGATCACCCCCCCACCCGCGCCGGCAACAGCGTCCGCCGGGCGCATGCGCTGACGTAATCTTTGCCTGTCTGATGTGGCGAGGTGTTGAAGGAACAACCCACGTTGCATGGCCGCTCCACGCCGCAGCGTGAACTGCTGTGCGGGAAGCTTTGAAGGATCATCTCCTGGCAAATCCTGCGCGCGCTGCGCTGTTGATTGCAACCGATGATGCCGAGGCCTGGCGGTTCACGCCACCCGTGCTGCCGCCGTGACGGTGCCTGCGCCGGTCAGGCTGCTGAGTCGTACGGCAAACTTCCCGCCCGCCGGCAAGTTGCTCACACTGAACGTGCTCCCCTCGGCACCCACGCTGGCGATATCCCGTTGCGCGAGCAGCCGGTTCGTCGTTGCGTCAAACAGTTGCACGCGTCGGCCGTCGGCGTTGCCCGCTGCGGGGAGATAGACGTCTATTCGCTGCGCGCTGCTCGGGGCGGTCGGCCCTCCGGTCGCGCTTCCGGTCAAACCATCTGTCGAACCGCTGAGCGCGAAGTTAAACACGAGCACCGGCCCGGTGTGCAGCGTGGGCGTGGCCGAGATTTGCGGGGACGTCGCCGCCGCGCTCTGCTGTGCTGAGAGCGAGAGCGCGTTGAGCGCTGCTTCGTCGGCGCTAAACAGATCGTCAAAGATTGACACACCAACCGCCCCGCCGGTCCAAGCCGCCCCGCCTGGCGCCGACGAACTGCCGCCGGTGGTGAACCAACCACCGCCACCCTGCGACATCATCATCTCCGCGCCCCCTCCGCCGCCAAGTTCGACGGCGAGAATGCCGGTCGAGGCGTTGTAGTAGGTTCCGCTGGGCGTGTCTTCGAGCTTGACGGCGCGCACCATGTACACTGCGTCTTCGATCGGGGTGGTGTCGTTGAAGAAGGTTCCAGCAACCGGCGAGCCAGTGAGGCGCGTGAACGGCCCATCGGCGCTGACGGCCCGGTAAACATGATAGCCAATCACCTCAGGATCGGGCGAATGCTCCCAGGCGAGCGAGTTGATGGTATGCATCGTCCCGCCATACCCGTACTCTTCGCGAATCACCGTCACGTTTGAAACCGGCGCAACGACGTGCAGCCGCAGGGTGGGATCGCCGAGAATGCTGCGGGAGACAAAACTCGTTTCGTTTGCGACATCAAACTTTGCGTAGCCGTTCATGCTGTCAAGGTAGCTTTCGCCCAGTGTCGCCCCCGATCCCATGCGATGTAGATACCAGTCGGTATAGCCGGTCGTACCCGACCAGATCGATGCGAGGGCTTCACCTTCATGCGCCAAGATCGCGTTCATCAAAGTTTCATCGATTTCGTGCGGCGAGGTCGTCGGAGCGCGGTCCCAGTCCCCCATCCAACTTCCACGAAACTGATTGAAAACGGAATGAATTTCCGGAAGACTCGCGTGGCCGGGCGTGCCAATGAGTCCCAAAGTATGTGCACCGGAAGTTGGGTTTACATTATCATGGTTGCCGCTCCCGCCAATGTAACTCCAAGTGAGAACATCGCTACCGGTCACTGCAGTAGAGTAGTCGGAATATGAGGCGTTTTCGTAGCCAACCAGTGTTGCGGCAGACCGGAGAAAGTCCGTTCCCGGTAGCCCTTGATTGCTGTCAATTTTCGCTAACCGCTGCGCCTCAAAAAACTTCAATCGATAGTCGTGATTACGCTCGAAGTATCTGCCAAGCAGATACGCTTCCGCTTCAGTCGCGCCCAAGGCCGGTGAACTGGGATGCGAAGCTGCATACGCCGCTTGCACCCGGGCAATCGAATTGGTCAATTTGTAAAAATCGATGCGACCGACCGATAACTCAATCGACGAAGGAATGTACCGTTGATCAAACTTGCCGTCCAAAGGAACATTCTCATTCTCCGGATCTCGCAAACCCAACGAGGATTGGGTCACATCTACGGAATTGTCCGTCCATCCGGTTCCCGATGAATACTCCGTCATGTCGCCGTAGTAGGAATCGGCGACCCACGCGCCCCCATGCACCGAACCGGGTGGCTTGGTGCTGGCGTTATGACCATCGCCTTGATCCATCGCCGTTCCGGAGCGAGGGACCGGCACTCGTCCGATTAGAATCACCGAGGTTAGTTGTTGGCTTGTGGCAGTGTAGGCGTCGGTGATAAGTCCCTTCACATCCGTGACCGAATCGGTCGTTGCAACCCACTCGGTGCCATGAATCTGCCACCCGTCACCAATCAGGTCCTTCCTAAACTGCGCAAGCTCTTCAACCAGAAGCGTCTCGAAGCGATCATCCACCACCGGCAACACCTTTCCGCGATTCTCAACCAGCGGCTCGGCGCTGCGGGCATGGACGAACCCGCGCGTTACCGGAGAGTAAGGAAACTCCGGCGGCTCTAAAAAGCTGAAGTCATACCCATCCACCCGATATTCCGCTCCACCCGCACCAAGCGGGGTGGGGTCGTAAAACTCCTGCAGGAAGTCCCTGGCCGGAGCGGGCGAGGTTGTTGCCCAGACCTCGCCGACCTGCAGCCAGCGGTAGTCGTCAAAGCCGGCGTGGTAGCCCCACCGGGAGATTCGGTAATACGGATTGACCCGCAGCGACGGCCATTGCAGGAGCACACCCTCCTCGTCGGGCTTGGCGGTCAACTGCTCGGCGCCGTCGATGGCGGTGGCGGTGGGGCCGGTCGTGAATTCGACATTAGACGGCGCTGAAACCTCGCTGCTTGCCGAAATCGCGCGCACGCGATAGTAACGCGGCTCGCCGGAGAAGGCGGTTCCGTCTATGAAGGGGATGGGCGCGTCAGGATTCTGTGGATCAGCTTCGGGTTGCAATCTTTCTGTGAAGCTTGGAAAAGTGAGGCCGTCGATTCCCCATTCAACGCGGTATCTCGAAGCTGCCGTAACGCGTGACCAGTTCGCAGAGTAAATGAGTGAACCACCGTTGATGTCGGCAGTTAGAAGCTGTGGCGCGTCGATCGACAATAATCGACGCTTTTCCAACAATTCAAGCTCAAACCCACTTACCTGAGAGTATCTTTGAAACATCTGAAGTCCTTCCCTTGTCTATCGTTCATCAACGTCTGCCGCGACGCACGGCGGCAATGCTGGCTAAAAAAGCGAGAAAGAACAAACTGCTTGGTTCGGGCACATTCGGGAAAAGTACGAACTGACTGACGATAAATGCGCCATCGGTAGTAACGACTCGTCCATCCAACGACACGCCCCCTCCGAAGGCCAGGTACGCGAGTGGAACGGACGTGGACTGTGATTGAATTGGAAGATCGAAACTTGCCTTCAGGAAACCGGTTGTCGTCAGGTCGCCGGGAAATGCACCGTGTCCGAATCCAGCCGTGGGAGTGCTTTGCAGCGGGTTAAGTCCTGGAAACAGAACATTTCCCTCATTCGGCTCAATTGTGAAAAGACGATCCACACCGGACGTACCGAGGAAGTGCGAATCGAAACTGAGTTCCGACTGCCCGTTGATGACGTTCGATGGCCCAGCCGATGAGATGTCAAACAGTCCGTTAGACAGAGACGAAGTCCATCGTTGCGACAACGGACCGTAGATGCCGCGGGGGAACCCCGTGGGACCAACGCTACCGAAATCCACCGAAAGAATAGGCCCTCCGTCGCTGACGACCGAAACCACTGCGGACCCCCAATTGGGCATGGTCCGCGCGTCGGGCGCGTTGCTCTCTCTCGGCGTGCCGAGGAGCTGCGCGGAAATAGACACCCCCGCCGACGCACTGGCGCAGAAGCAGAGCACAGCGGTCCCGACAGCAAGCATTGAAAGTGCGTTTCGCATAAGCCCCAACTTATCACGCCGCCGCCTGTTCCCTATCAACAATTTAGAGTTTTAGCGTCCCCCCGCCCGCCCCCGAGTCAAGCATAAAATGGAGAATCTGCACGCTTTGTAACGGGTGACTGACGCTTCGCTGCGGCAGAGGGGACGCGGCTACCTACTGCGCGCGGCCTTTCGGTGGCGGAGCGCGAGCAATGACATCAAAACTACACCAAGCACGCCCACCGGTTCCGGCACACTCGCCGGGGCGGCGGCGCGATCGTGTCGCGGGGCTTGCGCGGGCAATGTCAAACCAAAGTTGCTCGCCAGTGCGGTGAAATCGTCTAAGTTGACCGAGCCATCGAAATTGAAATCGCCATCGGCCCACCACTTGCCCGCACCGCCGAAGCTGGCGGCGAGGGCGGTGAAGTCGTCGAGGTTGACGGTGTGATCAAAATTAGCATCGCCAGTCGGCGCGTCGGCCATTCGCTGGGCAAGCCCGACCGCCTGCACGCGTTGGGCGATGGTGTTGTTGTTCTGCAGCGTGAGGAAAAACCAGTCGGACCGGCTGAGCGTGGACGTGGTCAGGAGCATGGGCAGGACATAAACCCCATCCGGCCCGCCGGAGGGGGTGGTGCCGTCGCCGAGGAGTGTGAAGGAGAGGTGTGCGTGCTCGCCGGGCGATGAGCCGAAAAAGCTAAACCCCGGCAGCACGCCGCTGTTCGTCGTGCGCTGCGCCGCGCCGAGGGAAACGCTTAGCTGCGGGGCGGGCGGATTCCCGTTAAACAGCGCCGAGGTGGGCGCAAGACGATTGCCGGGGCCATCAAGCTTAAGAAGCGGGCCTGCGAGGGTGAAATCGAAGATCGTCCCGCTGGCGATATTGCTCTGCCCGTCGCGGCGCAGCTCGAAGCCGGGAAACTCGGTTGTGTAGGTGCCCTCAAGATCATCAAACGCAGCGATAAACACGCGCGCAGTCGAATAGACCGACGGCTGATCGTCGTTGTCGCTGGTGTAAGTGGTGATCTTTGAGTTGACGTTGCCAAGCCACACGCGCGGACCGTCGTGTGCGAGTGCCACGGTTGAAGCTGCAGCGAGCAGGCCGGTGGTGAAGAGAAGTTTGTTGTACATCAAAACCTCAAGGCGAAAGTGGCGTTGGGGAAACTACAGCAACCCGCTGCCGGCTGCGTGGTGCAACCGGCAGCGGGATGAAACTGTGACGAGGCAGCCTAGTTGCGCCGACGGCGGGCGAGCACCGCCCCGGCCGACGCCAGCAATGCCGCAACCGCCGAAGGCTCGGGCACCGCTGCGGCTTGAATCTGCGACGGGCTGAAGCCCAGCGTACCGGCAACCGCCAGGGCATCGTCGCGTGAAGCGCCCTTGTACAGCACAAAGAATGCAGGCTCGGAGCTGCCGATGGGCGTTGAGGTGCCGGGAATCAACGCGGTGCTCGTGATGGAGAAACGAGCGACGTAGATGCCGTCATCCGGTTCGACCGTCGACGAATCCACGCCGTTGCCCAAGACTCGATAGCTCGTGCTGTTGTGCGGCCCGTTTGACCAGGTTGTGCCGATCGGGCTAGCCGGCACGAACGACGGGCCTGCACCGGCGTCGGTCGTGATCGCATTTGGCGTGCTGCCCGTGAATGCGCCGGTCGCGTCGCCCGCGAACGCCTGAAGCTGCTCATCGCCGGGGTCGATCAGCGTCAAGCCGTTCCAGACTTTCAGTGAATCCTCAAATCGGAAGCCGAACCGCGTTCCGGTGAGGTTGACCAATTGCGGCCCGCTGTCGACGCCGTTGAGCGCCCAGCCGGTGCCGGCGATGGGGGTGGGGGTTCCCACAAATGTGCCGGGCACGGTGGCTGTGGTGTCATACTGCCACGTAACGCCCGGCCCGGAAGGAAAGGTGGGCGCGCCCGATGCTGTCTCCAGCGGCGACGGGCGGGAGTACCAGCCCGCGCCGGCGGTGACGTTTGCTGACGCGAGGGGCATCACATAAACGCGGGTCTCCGGGCTGATCTGTGCCTGAAGCGCAGTCTGGTACCCCACACTTGTCAGCGACGCCGAAGTTGCGATGACCTGGCGGGTGACGATCTTCTGCGCGGCTTGGTCGTAGGTGATTTGAATTTGCAGGCCGTGCGCCATCACCGGCGTGGCGGCGGCGAGCGAAATGAACGATGTAAGTGCAAATTTACGCATTGCGAAACTCTCCATTCAATCAATGTCAGATGTGTTACAGAGGCTTAGTTTGCCACCGCGGGGTCAAACAAGTTGCCCGCGGGGCTGGTATAGACCTGCCGGATCAACAGCGATTCGGCATGGCCATCAAGAAAGCTGAAGTTCAGCCGCGCGCCCCACGACCGGGGCTGCCCTCCGTGTCGGCCCAGCGGCATCTGCTTATCGATAAGCGAGATGGAAATCTGCGGGGCCACGGAGTTAAAGAACTGATCGACGTGAACATGATCAGCACCGGCATACGACCCGGTCTCGGCAAGCTCGACGAACTGAACAACACGCGAGGAACGACGAACCTGGGTGATCTTTTCCGGTGCCCGAACCCCCGGCCGAAATGGCGCGTGGGTGGGCGAGACATAGTTGTTGATCCCGTAGCTGCTGCTGCGAAACCGCTCCGGATTGCTGCCGGGCAGCGGTTGATCGAAGTAAACGCTCCGATCGGACGGGCAACGCCTGATCAGCGTCGACCCGCTATACGGCTGCAATGCGCCAATCCACGATCCCTGCTCGGTGCCATCGCCGGCGGCGATCAGAAGGTTTTTCTGTGCCGAGGCGTAGGCAATCTGCGCGATCTGCAGTTGGCGCATGTTGGATAAACACTGCGTCGTCACCGCTGAAGCTCGCGCTTTGGAAAGCACGGGCAACAGCACGGCGATCAACACCGCGATAATGCCAATGACCACCAGCAACTCAACGAGCGTAAACGCGCGCCGGCTGCCGACCTTGCGGGCATGCATGGCAAAAACCCATCAATGAGCAGAAAAGGAATCAACAAAAACGCCGGAAGAATCAGGCGGAGGCAGGCGGGCCGGTGGCGTAGTGGGTCAGCGGGAAATCGACCGTCGGAATCGCCGGCTGAACGTATCGAAGGATTTCGACCAACTCGCCCGTCGGGTCAAGATCCACACTAAACCACGCCACGGCGGTGTAGGTTGCGGCGACGTAGCAAACTGCGCAGTTTTTCTTCTGTAGCGGGGTGGGTTCGGAGCCTCCTGGGTCCCCCTTTGGCGCGGCACAGCACGAAGCCTTCCCGAGGTCGCCGTCGATGGTCGGCCCGGCTGCGTGGCAGTTTGACGGCAGCGAAATGATGCCGCGGGTGTGCCCGGGCACAACCAGGTTGAACCAGACCACCACATAAATGCAGAAAATGCCGCGTAGGCCGCGCATGAACGCTCAGAGCGTAGCCCGGCCTCCGGGCTTGTCAACGTAAATCCGCCGTGGGGGCGTGAGTTTTTCTGCCGCACCCGGCCGGCGACACTTCGCCATTCATCGAATTATCGGACGCCGACGGAGCACTCCCGACGGTGCTGGTTAACTATCGGGCCGGTTGATCCGATGAGAAGGGTGGATTGCCAGCAAGACGATTTGCGAGGTGCTGTTTGAGTCAAGAGAACAACGTCGAATCGACCGAGAATGACACCCCTGAGGTTGAAACTCCCGTCCGGAGCGTGGTCGACCGCCGCGCCGGGCTGGACCGCCGGCAAAAGTCGCGGGCCGAAGCCGGATACACCGGCCCCGAGCGTCGATCGGAGGAAAACCGCCGAACCGGCCTCGAACGCCGCCGGGGTGCCGGCATCCGCAGAAGCGACGACCGTAAGGCCGCCGAAGAAGGCGAAATGACCGCAGAGCAGTTCGAGTTTGTCATGGCGATCGAGACATATAAGAAGGTCAACAAGAAGATGTTCCCCACCTGGACCGAAGTGCTCGAAGTCATGCAACAGCTTGGCTATCGCAAGGTTGAGGCCCGGCAGATCAAGATGGAATCAGTCCCCGAACCGACGCTCTACAGCAAGGTCGCTTAAACCGGCCATGTAACAATCTGCCATCCTCCTTCGCGATCAAGCCGGCCCAAGGATGGCCGGCTTGTTCGTTTCCAGCCGGATCAGCCTCTATCACGGGCGATTACGGCGTTTGTCGCCCCCCGCCGGGTGGGTCGCGGTCCCAACCGCCGGTTGGGGGTTTGGGCTCGACTTCCCGATTGAAACAGCTTTGCCGCTCGTACCGGCTTCAAGTTAACACTGTTAAATTGAAGGCCCGCAGATCATCCCGAAGAAATTTCAAGTTTTCCAAGTTTTTATTGACGTTTGCCACTTCACACAGATAATATGGTGCTCGACGCGGTACCAGCAATTGGTGCCGCATGGCGGAGGTTTCGAAGGACTATTACCGGCGTCGGTGCTTTCCCTTCGTCACCCTACATCAATTTGTTGAACCGGTTTAACAAACGCCGGATTCACTCGTTAGGAGAGGACCATGCTCAGCTCAAGGATCAACTCACGGACCAATCAAAACACGCGCCTCGCAGTGGCGGCGGCGGCGGGGTTGGCGATCGCGGGACTCGCACACGCACAGCCTGTCGTTGATGGCACGCTCGACGAAGGCCTTTACACACGCTTCGCCACCCAAACTGTCAACACCGGCTTCGGCGATAACCAGAGCGAACTCGACGCCGGCTACTACCGCATCGAAGGCGGCAAGCTCTATCTCATGCTCACCGGCAATGTCGAGAGCAACTTCAACAAGCTCACCGTCTGGTTTGACACCCGCGCCGGCGGGCAGAACGTCCTCCGCAATGACAACCCCAACGTCGACTTCAACAATCTCAACCGCCGCTACTCGGGCATGACCTTCGACTCGGCCTTCTCGCCAGACTATCACTTTCACTTTTCGCGCAACGTCGAAAGCTCATTCCTGAACTTCTCCGAACTCAATACCACCGGCGGCGGGCTGGGCGGTTACCTCGGACAAGTCGATACCCCCAACCCCGGACAGCAGGGTGCCGGTGTCGTCGGCGGAAACGACGGCCTGCCGACCATCGAATTCGGTTATGCCGACTTCAATATTGATGGCGTCAGTGGTGATGCACCCAACGCCGCCAACCAGGCCGCAGCCGAGGCTGTCACCTCGGGCACCGAATTGGTCTTCGACCTTCCGTCCATCGGTGCCACTGGCGACTTCAAGATCATGGTCGCCATCAACGGCAGCTCACACGATTACTGGTCCAACCAGTTCCTGCCAGGCTTCGCCGCCCCGCAGGGTAACCTCGGCGGCGATGCACTCGGAACCTTCATCACCAAGCCCGACCCCGACGGCGGACCCGACCCGATCGGCCATGTCGGCTTGATCGATTTTAACAACATCGCCGGCGATCAGTTCCTTACCCTGAACTACACCGCCCCCAGCTTTGAGTGGGATAACGCCGCTGGAGGCAACTGGACCGGCGCCACCAACTGGACGGCCGACACCGTTCCCAACGCCATCGACGCCATCGCCACACTCGGCAGCGTGGCTGGCAACGCGCCGCGCACGGTGACGCTTGATGCGCCCATTCGCCTGCAGAAGCTCACGTTCGACAGCCCGGGCGCCTACACCGTCGCCGGCAGCAACGCACTGACCATCGCCGGCAACCCGGCATCGCCCGCGGTCGCGGTTGTCAGCGGCGAGCACACGATTTCCGCCCCGCTTACCCTTGGCGCAACCACCAACTTTAACGTCGCCGGAACGGCGCGGCTGAGTATCACGGGTGCCTTCAGCCCGTCCAACCAGTCGATCGTCAAGACTGGCGACGGCGAACTCGCGGTGCCCGTCATTCGCGATGCACGCACTGTCACCGTCGACGGTGGCTCGCTGCGGGTGGACCCCAACGGCGGCGCCAACAGCGTCAGCATCGTTACCTTCATCGGCACTGGTGCAGGCGTGCTCGATCTGACCAACAACGGCCTGATTTATGAGTATCCCGTTTCCGATCCGCAAACGTCACCGATCGCGTATGTGAAAGGCCTGATCGCTTCCAGCCGAGGCACCGGCGATTGGTCGGGCCCCGGCATCGGCAGCAGCTTCGCCAATTCCAACCCCGGCGTGTTTGGCGTCGGGTATGCCGAAGCCAGCGACGTGGCTTCGCTCGGCACGTTTATGGGCAATACGGTTGACGCCACTGCGGTCGTCGTGCGCTACACCCGATTGGGCGATGCCGACCTCAGTGGCGTTGTCAGCCTCGACGACTTCACCCGTCTTGCCGGCGCTTTCGGCACCGGTACAGAGTGGAGCCAGGGCGATTTCAACTACGACGGCGCGGTCGATCTGAACGACTTCACCGCGCTGGC
>DDRH01000044.1:13050-13287 GCA_002343075.1 Phycisphaerales bacterium UBA2421
TCCGGAACCGGCATCACTCGGTTTGAGCGGAGCGGGCGCGTTGGCCCTGCTCCGTCGCCGACGTGCATAACGGCCGCCGTCCGAACGGTCGCGCAACAAACTGCCCCGCGGAAATGCCCGCGGGCAGGCAAGTCGCCGACAACGGCCGACAGAAACCAAACCCGCCGGCGATTCACCCAATCGCCGGCGGGTTTTGCGTTTCCCCTGGCCTCAACACGCGCGCCCGCACCCGTGTTA
>DDRH01000044.1:13433-27177 GCA_002343075.1 Phycisphaerales bacterium UBA2421
CCGTGTTATGCCCTGCCGACACGACTTTTGCCCCGAATTGCGCTTCAAATCGGGAATCTTATAAGAATTATAGAAAATGTTTTGACAGTTTGCCGCACACGGGATTATCCTGCCCCGATTCAAGTGCTTACGCACCGGTGTTGGCAGAAGCCGCTCTCAGTTGCTGCCAATCGATCCGGCGAGGAAGCCCGCTGATATAAGACGGCTTGACGATGTACAGGCACCCGGCAGCCATGGTTCACGTTGACGCAGCTACCCAGCGTCACCTCAAAGTGCCGCCGACCGAAATCGTGTCCCCTGATGTGGAGTAGATATGAACCGTACCAAATCGGCTTTCACGCTCGTCGAACTGCTGGTGGTCATCGGCATTATCGGCGTCCTCATTGCGATTCTGCTTCCAACGCTTTCGACCGCCAACGCCCGAGCCAAGCGCACAGTCTGCCTGAGCAATCTTCGCGAACTCGGAATGGCCATGCGGCTGTACGCAACCCAAAACAAAGACCAGATTCCGATCGGGTACATGGACCAGCACAACTTCAGCTACTTCGCAAACTGGAACAACGCCAATGGCACCAAGATCTCAATGATGGGGTTGCTCGCCGTGAACAAGCTAGTTCCGGCGCCGAAGACTTTTTATTGCCCCGTGTCGTTCAATGAAGATTACATGTTCGACACGAAGAGCAATCCGTGGCCTCCTTTTGAGAACTGGCCCGATCACCCGAATTTTCAAAGCCCCGGCCGCGGGCACACGCGAGTCTCCTACAACATGAGACCCGTCGCTAACTGGCCGACCAATGTTCGGCCGTGGGCTACCACGCCGGATAAGCCAGGATACTGGCTGCCATACCTCGGCACGAACTGGAGCGCGACGGCTACCACCAAGCTGGTCATAGGCATGCCGCGACTCAGCAAACTGAAGAATAAAGCAATCATGTCCGACCTGATCATTGACCGATCCTTCCCCCTCGGAACCCATAAAACCGGTATAAACGTCTTATACGCAAACGGCTCCGGGCAGTTTGTCAACCTCACTCGCCATCTTAAGCCCAACAGCCCGGATATTGTCTGGCGCGCCTGGTATGCCATTCCGCCCGCTGGAGGCGGGCTGACCCCATTTGACACAGGCTACAATGATCGTTTTCTGCGAGAGCCCGATTTCCACGGAAGCCCCGGGCAGCCTTCCGGCGTCTGGATCAAGCTTGACCAGGCGTCCCAGTAATCGTCATAGTCGCCTGGACCCGGCCAAATGGTGGATTTTGATTGCCTTTTTTCGGGAATTGAGGCATCTTGATAGCTGTCGGTTTTGTCCAAAGCTCGGGATGTATGCGTGGCTAGCTCGATGCTGAAACAATATCTGAATGAATTCTTGTTCGGGCACAATTGTCATTTGGCTCACTTGCGACTGCCAACGAAATGATCCGGCGCGGACGCCAGAGTAGATTAACTTTGTTTTGATCTTGTTCCTCTTTTTCGGGAGAAATGCATATGTGTGATCGTCGTGTAATCGCTGCGGCGCGCAGCGCTGCGGTTGTGATGGGTCTGGGTTTTGCCGCGTCGGCATTCGGGGCGGGGTATGCCTCGGGCGTTGCTGAATCCAGCGGCATTGTCAACTTCATTCTTAATCAGAACAACTCCAACGTGACCATTGTTCGCGATGGCACACCGGAGTCGCTGGGCGCGCTCAATCTCGGGCCGCAATCGTTCTCGCGCAATGGTGCTGCCAACTACTCGATCGTCGTCAGCGCCGGCCCGGCGGATGGGTATCTGTCCATCGTCGGAGCGACTGCGGGCAGCACGATCGTTCGCGACGGCACCCTGCAAGGCGGCACGCTGCAAGTCAGCGACGACAACAACAGTCGAAACGGGTTCAACTCGCCGCGCGCCGTGACGGTCAACACCAATCCGGCCAACGGCAGCCTCTTTGGCCGCGTTTATGTGGCCAACTCCAACCCCGGCACGACCGGCGGGTTCCCCATCGCTCAGCGCACCGCTGGCGACGGAATTTACGTCAACGATGCCGCCGGCGGCGACCCGCTCGCGCAGGGCGACGTCGAACTCACCGCAGGCATCAACTTCACCGCTGGTGGGGCGAGCAGCCCCTGGCGCCTGGCGCTCGATGCGGATGGCTTCGTCTACATCGGCGACTGGTCTGACGCCGCCGGCACGGTGCACCGCACCGACCCGAATGTCACCACGGGTGGCAATCTATTCGTCGGCGTGGGCGCTTCTGGCCCAACCATCCCATCAAACACGCTCAACCACGGCAGCGTGACCGGCATTTTCGTCAGCGGCAGCGCCGCAGCCGGCAACCTCACCGTCTACACCGCCGACGAAGATCTCAGCCCCACCGGCACTGCGGACCAACTTAACAGCATCTGGCGCTACAATCTGGGCAGCACCACTGCTGATTTCGACGGCATTCCTGATCTGCTCGGCAACAATGTCCTGATCGACACGCTCGCAACAGGCGGGATCATCGTCGATATGACCCGCAACAAGGCCGACGGCAAATTCTACATCTCGCAAAGCCGTGCCAACGGCACCGAAGTCGGCGTTGCGGTCTTTGCTAATGACGGCACCACCCTGCTTTACGATTCACTGCAAGACAGCATCGCACTCGGCCTCGACGGCAACCCGGCACTTGACGGTGTGCAGGATGTGCTCCGCACCACTCAGGCAATCGAAGTCTCGCCTGATGGCAAGTATCTCGCAGTGCAGCGGAACAACAGCGACGCGATGATCGTCCCGCTGATCGACGGCCTGCCCGATTTGGTCAACGCAATCCTGCTTGACGCGTTTGACAACGTGAACTCGGGCCGCAGCATCTCATTCGATGCCGCTAACAATGTTTACATCCTGACTTCGGGCAACCAGGGCATGCGTGTTTTCAGCCCCGGCGGGCCGACCGAAACAACCTACAACTCCGATGGCACCTTCCGCTCGCGCATCGGGCCAGACTTTAACGGCACCGGCAACTACTCCGACAGCAGCAAGTGGCTGCAGGGTGTGGTACCCAGTGCGCCCGACGCATATGCCACCGTTGGCAATGTGACCGGTGGCACGCAGACGCTGACCGTAGACAGCCCCGTGCAGCTTGGCCGGCTTACCCTTGCAGGTGGCAACTACACGGTCTCGGGCTCATCGATTCAGATGGGTGCGGGCCTCTATGAGCCGCGTATCGTGGCGGAAGCTGGCAATCACACCGTCAGTGCCCCGCTCGACGTGCAGAAGAACGTCGGCTACGCCGCCAACACCGGCGCAAGCCTGACTGTGACCAACCCGACATACGCCAACCCGCAGTTGACCATCACCAAGTTCGGCGGTGGCACGGTGACTCACCCCGGCATCAGCCAGGAAACCGTGCGCATTCGCGCTGGAACACTCAAGCTCGCCACCGGCTCAACAACGAGCAAGGTGACCAGCCTGAGCATCGCCGCAGGCTCTACCCTCGATTTGGGCAATAACGCCTTCATCGTCGATTATGTCGCCGGTGATTCCCCTCTGGCCACGATTCAGGCCCAGATCGTCTCCGGCCGTAACGGCGGCAACTGGGCCGGGGCCGGCATCACCAGCAGTGCTGCTGCGGCGGCACCGGGACTGTTTGGTGTGGGTTTTGCCGAAGCATCGGATTTGGGCCTCACCAATTTCGCCGGCGTCCCGGTGGATGGCGACGCGGTTGTGTTCCGGTACACCCGGCTGGGCGATGCCGACCTTAGCGGAACCGTCAGCCTCGACGACTTCACGGCACTGGCATCCAACTTCGGCGGCACCGGCAGTTGGATCCAGGGCGACTTTAACTTCGATGGCAACATCAACCTCGACGACTTCACCCCGCTCGCGGCCAACTTCGGCCTGAGCGCCGGCGACGCCCCGCGCGGCGGTGCCGTTCCGGAACCGGGCGCAATCAGCCTCATCGCCGCCGCTGGCATGGGCCTTCTGCGTCGTCGCCGGGCGTAACGCGCCTCGCGTAATCTGCGTCATGCACATCCGGTGCATGGCTTGCGTGCCGTGAAGGGCACGTTCTGATATCGTTTGAAATCGACGCGAGGATCGAACAACATTCGATCCTCGCGTCTTTGTTTGATTGCGAGGGGTTTGGTTGCGAAGGGTTTGATTGTGAAGGTGGAGGAGTAGAGATGAAGAGAACAAGAGACGGAGAGAACGAGTAACGAAGCGGCTGAGTGTTGCGCAGGCCGCGCCAATTCCCCATTCGCTTCGTCTCTACGTCTCTCCGTCTCTTAGTCTCCCCCTCTCTCCATCCCCGATATTGGAGCATTTAATGAACGTCTTAGTCGCCGGCGGGGCAGGTTACATCGGATCGCACACGGTCAAGCGCCTGCGGGCAGCCGGGCACGCCCCTGTGATTTACGACAATCTCTCCCGCGGGCATCGCGCGGTGATCGATATCCTCGGCGTGCCGGCGATCATGGCCGATCTAAACGACCGCCCTGCCCTCACCGAGGCCCTGCGCGCTCACAAAATCGACACCGTGATGCACTTTGCCGCCTATGCCTACGTCGGCGAGAGCGTTGACGCGCCCCTCATGTATTACCAGAACAACGTCGCCACCACGATCAGCGTGCTGCAGGCAATGGCCGACGCGAACGTCGATCGGTTTGTCTTCAGCAGCACCTGCGCCACCTACGGCAACCCCGATGCCGTGCCTGTCACCGAAAGCGAAAAGCAATTGCCCACATCGCCCTACGGCCGCAGCAAGCTGATGGTGGAACACATTCTCAAAGACCATGCCGCGGCGCGAAAATCGTTTTCGTTTGCGGCGCTGCGCTACTTTAATGCCAGCGGATGTGCGATGGATGGAACCATCGGCGAAGATCATGACCCCGAGACGCACCTCATTCCGGTCATCCTGCAATCGATCCTGGGCGTGAAGCCGGAGATCACCGTCTTCGGCACCGACTACCCCACCCCCGACGGCACCAACGTCCGCGACTATATTCATGTGGATGATCTCGCCGACGCCCACATCGCCGCGATGACCCGGCTGCAGCCCGGCGAACCGATCTTCTGCAACCTCGGCACGGGCAACGGCTTCAGCGTGAAAGAAGTGATCGCCGCCGCCGAGCAGGTGACGGGGAAGAAGGTACCCGTGAAGTTTGGTCCCCGCCGGGCGGGCGACGCCATCGCGCTCTATGCCGATGCATCGCGCGCCAAGGCGGTGCTCGGCTGGCAGGCAAAGCATACCGACCCTCAGTCGATTATCGGGTCGGCCTGGAAATGGTTCGAGAAAAACCCGCGCGGATACGCCGGAAAAGGGGCGGGCTACTAGAGATCAGGCAACTTGCGATCGGGCAACCTGCGGTCGTGCAGTTTGAGGTCGGGTAAATGCGATCGCCTCGGCGCGGCCGCCTGCTGATTACCTGCTCCTTGCCTTGCTCTTGCCCGGGCCTTTTCCGCGTTTGCGAACGTCGGCGGGGTTGATCTTGGCGGCACGCAGGGCGCGGTCGAAGGAGCCGAAGTATCGAAACGCCGCAGCGTGCAACGACGGCTCTTCGACCTGCAAACTGCCGCTGCTGACCGATTCGCCCGCCTGGAAGCGTTCGCGCAGCTCAAACGCGATCGTGGCTCGATCCCATTGCCGGTAGAGACTCACCTCGTCGGCGTGCAGCCCCGCGGCGTGAAGGGCGCGATCCCACCCGCCGAAGAGCCTGCGCTGCAATGATGCAAACGCCGCCTTGGCCAGCTCGTCCTTGCGCTTAATCACCGCAGACCAGTTCAGGTCCTGTTCGCTGCGGCGGGCCTGCTTGATTTGTTGAATAATGCGCGGCTTGGTCCACCGGGGCCGGCGCAGAAACTCGGCATAATCGATTCCCGCACGCTCGACCGCGGTGCGATAGGACCCAAAATGGTACGCCGCTGCCGACACAACCGACTGGTCTTTCTTTGTCAGCGCATTATACGAGAGATCCGCACCGGCCTTGTACAACTTTCGCAGCCGGGCGAGGATGGTTGTCTTGTCCCATTTCATAGACTCACTATTGTGATTGCGATAAACAGGAATGCAACAAGAATCTGCGATGAACGAGCCTGCAACACAACTCAGCGGCCTGCTTGCCATCGATAAGCCCGCCGGAATCACGTCGGCACGCGCGGTGGAGCGGGTCAAGCGCCTGTTGCCGCGCGGCACCAAGGTAGGCCACGCCGGCACGCTCGACTCATTCGCAACCGGACTGCTTGTGCTGCTCATCGGCAAGGCGACCAGGCAATGCGAAGCGGTCATGGGCCAGCGGAAGACCTACGAAGCCACGATCAAGCTGGGCGCGATCACAGAGACCGACGATCCAGAGTCGGCCGAACAGCCGTTCGTCCCCCGCGAAACGCCCGCTACGCAGCACGCCGTGCCCGCGCGCCGCGCGGACGATCTCAGTTTCGATGAGGTCGACCGCGGGCTGCAGACTTTTGTCGGCGAGATCATGCAGCGGCCGCCGGCGTATAGCGCGCTAAAAGTGCAGGGTGTGCGGGCCGCCGACCGGGTTCGCGCCGGTGAGTCGATCGCACTCGCCCCGCGGCCGGTGACAGTCTACGCGGCGCGGCTGGTGGCCTGGGATGCCCCTCTCGCGCGCGTTGTAATTGATTGTGGCCGAGGCACCTACATCCGAGCCATCGCCCGCGACTTAGGCGAACTGCTCGGCGTGGGGGGATTTCTGACGGAGCTGCGCCGCACCCGCACCGGATCGATGGAGGTGTCAGCGGCGCTCAGGCTTGATGCGTTATCGCGGGACAATCTGATCGTCAGCTTGCAGCCCGCCACAGCCTGATCCCGCCGCGAGGATGAAACACAGCACCCGCAGAAACGACTCTGCGGGTGCCGAAAATTGTACCTTTGATTAAAGGCGACCGAGTGTTGCCCTTCATCGACGTCGGAGCAGCAGCGAGCCTGCCACCAGCAACGCGCTCAGGGCCGCAGGCTCGGGCACGAGCGATGCGCCATCCGATACAAATGCGTCATAAAGAAACTCGCCAAGATATCGCCCGCCGGCCTGCGAAAAGTGCACGCCGTCGTCGAGATAGCCGTTGCGGTTAAAGAACTCGGCGTTGCCAGCAGTGCCATAAAGGTTGATGAAACCCAGCCCACGGGCACTGGCAACGTCCGCCATGCCCTCAACCAGCCCCGCAAGAGCGGCCGAGCCCTGGTCGTATGTGCCGATGAGAACGATCTCCGCGCCCGGTGCCGAAGATTGCACGCGGTCAACCAGGCTGTTTACTCGCTGGGCGTAAGTCACCTGATTGTAAGCCTGATCATTCTGCCCAAGCCAAATCATGACCAGATCGGTTCCGAGCAGGGCCAGTTGTTGATCAAAGGTGCTGTCGCGCGTGAGAAAATTGTTTACACCCCACCCGCCGTTGGCCGCGCGGTGCACGCGCACGCCTGTTTCACTCGAAAGATTGTTCTGCCCGAGGATCGTCACCCTGCCGTCGCGAAGCGGTTCGATCGTGTACTGCGTTTGCGATGCGGGCAGTTGATAGTCAAAGGTCTGCACTTGGTTGGCAGCGCCATTTGTATTGATCGTGGCGACGATCGCGCCATTCGTGCCCTCGCGCACGTTAAACGATCCGCCCCCTGGCTGGCTGATGTATTGCAGTTCGATTCGTGAGTTGGTGGGCCGGAAATAGGCGGTGTTGGCGCCTGCGGTCGAGCCGTCAAACTCATTCCAAAGGCCATCCAGCGACCGCCGGGTGTCGAGATCTGCATTAATCCCCACGCGCCGCCAGCCGTTGTTGAGCGAAGCGCCCGTCCAGAGGCTCATGCCCTGGTAGCCCGCCCCGCCGTCGCCGTAGTTTTGCTGGAGAAGATTGCGAAAATGGGGCAGGTAAGAACCCTGACGAAACGAGAGGGAGTCTCCCAACACGACGATGTCGGCAGACTGCCCGGAACTTAGCAGCGCCTTGGTATCGGCAAGGGCCGATTGCAGGTTAAGTGATGGTGCGGCGGCAACAGCGAACGCCGAAGTGGCGACAGCGGTGGCAGCCGAGGCAAGCACGGCGAGGGCGGTCGATCTGAGCATGCTTTCTCCCAATTTTCGCGGCAGCAAACGACAAAAAGCGTCGATTGAGCAACGGGGTGTTCGACAATGCTCCGACCGCCGCGCGCACGGATGCGCGACGTCCCAGAGCATTCGGTGATTGTGCGCAAATGCCCGAGCGGAATCAAGAAAAAAGTGGGCTTTCCGCAGAAGTTTGGCGCGAATCGCTTCCACCCTTACAATTTGAGGTCCGCGAATTAGAAAGGACCGAATCAACGTGTCAACCGCATCCGCTGCCTCCTCATCCTCCCCGCTTCGAGGCATCGCTCCGTTTTTGCTCCGTCGGCTTCATTCTTTAAGCGGAATTCTCTTCGGCGGGTATGTGCTGCTTCACCTGGCCGTGAACGCAAGTCTTGTTGAGAACTATCGTTACGACGGCTTGCCCACCGTCTACCAGCAACAGGTGGACAAGATTCACTCGCTACCGTTTCTGTCGGCGATCAGCTTTGGGGCGATCTTGCTGCCGATCATCTACCACACGATTTACGGGGTCTACATCCTCATTAATGGCAAGCCCAACGTCGCCGACTACGGCTACACCCGCAACTGGCTTTACCTGCTGCAGCGGATCAGCGCGCTGGTGCTAATTCTGTTTATCGCGTTTCACTATCTCGCGTTCAAAGGCACATTTAACTCTGTTCTGGGCAACGAGATGCACTTTGTGCCGAGCAAGGCCACCGAAAGCACTGTGCTGCATTTTCAGCAGCATTGGTGGATCGGGTGGATCGTCTACCCGATCGGCGTGATTGCGGCGACTTTCCATACCGCCAACGGTTTTTATGCCGCCGGCGTGGCGTGGGGGCTGACGATCAGCGCCCGGGCCCAGCGGCGCTGGGGCGGGGTGTGCGTGGGGCTGTTCCTCTTCGCCACCGCGTGCGGCCTGACGGCGGTGGCGTCGGCGATGACGCACAAGAAAGTGCCCCCGATCGACCCAGCCATTCCCCGGGTCGCCCTGCCGCAGGTTTTTCCGCCTGCCGGGCCAAACGTCTGATAGAATCTCGGGCAGGAGTTTTATGGCGCTGCCGATCCATCTCAAATCTGACAAGGGTGAATCGATCGTCTTTGAAGACGTTTCGTGGAAGTTTTATGAAGCTTTCAATGACGATCTGATCGATACCCCCAGCCGTATCAGTTACGACGGTCGCACCCTGGAAATTCCGATGACGCTTTCCATCGAACATGAAAAGTTTAAGGCGTTCCTGGCGTCGATTGTCGATCGCGCCGCCGAGGCGTTTAATGTCCAAATGGTGTGCGGCGGATCGGCGACGCTCAAGTCGTCACGCGCTGGCAAGGGATTGGAGGCCGATGAGTGCTTCTGGATCGAGCACGCCGCTGCCGTTCAAACGGTTGACCGCCTGGATCTGGAGATTCACCCAGCCCCCGACTTGGTTATTGAGGTCGATGTGACACACAGCACGGTCGATCGTGAGTCGATCTATGCCAGCATCGGTGTGCCGGAAATGTGGCACTTTGATGTGGCAACGCGATTGACGGGGTGGGTGTTGTCCGGCGGTACATGGCAGCGAGCGGAGTTCAGTCGAGCCTTTCCGGCGCTTCGAGTCAGTGATCTGAATGTGTTTATCGACCGATTTGGCAGGGGCGAAAATGCGACAACCGTCCGGCGGGAACTGCGAATGTGGTTGGAGTCGCTTTGACGCATTAAACCAGCCGCGAAATCTCCACGTTGCCGCCGCTGATGATCACGCCCACTTTTTTCCCTTGAAACGCAGTCGCGCCGTTTAACAGCACCGCCAGCGCCACCCCGCACGAAGGCTCGATCAGAATTTTCATTCGCTGCAGCACCAGCCTCATCGCGGCGAGCATTTCTTCATCGCTGGCCAGCGCAATCTGATTCACATTGGCACGAATGTAGCCGAAGGTTCGTTCGCACAGGCTCGTCAGCAAGCCGTCGCCAACCGACCTCGGCGGGCGCGCGGGGGCAATTTTGCCCGTGCGAAAGCTCTCCGCGGCATCGTCGGCGAGTTGCGGTTCGCAGCCGACGACTTTCATCCCCGGCCGAAGCGCCCTCGCGGCGATCGCCGTCCCGCTCAGCAGCCCCCCACCGCCCACGGGCGCGAGAATTGCATCCAGCTCGGGCACTTCCTCCAGCAACTCCACCGCCGCCGTACCCTGGCCGGCGATGACTGCGTCATTGTCAAACGGATGAATCATCACGGCCCCGGTTCGACTCTGCACCGCCGCCGCCGTGCTTTCGCGTGCGGCGAGAGTTGGCTCACAAATCGTAATCTGCCCGCCGTAGCCGCGCACCGCATCCTGCTTGATCTGCGGGGTGGATGAAGGCATGACAATGTAAGCCGGAATCCCCCGAACGCGCGCGGCCAGCGAAAGCGCGCCTGCGTGGTTGCCCGAAGAGTGTGTTACGACGCCGCGCTTCGCCTCTGTCTCTGAAAGCGACTGCACTGCATTAGTGGCCCCGCGATACTTAAACGCGCCGGCCTTCTGCAGGTTCTCACATTTGAAGAAGACCTGGGCGCCGGTCATCGCGTCGATGGTCAGACTGGTCATCACCGGCGTGCGGTGAATGAACGGCTTGATCCGCGTGTGTGCGGCCTTGATTGCGGCAAGATCGACTGAACCCATCACCGGACTATAACCAGTGAATCTCCGCCGATCGAACGTTCTTGCGCGCGCAGTGCGTCAGGCGCTCACGAACACCTTAAACCCGCCGCATGCCATGCGCTTCATATCAAACGGCATGGTTTCATTGCAGCCCGCCAGGCGCTTGTCGGCCATCACCTTTTTGTTGACGGCATACCGGTGCTTGCGCGACTTGTAAGCGATCCACGCAAACACAATCGTTTCACCCTTCTTCGGCTTGATGTAGGTGGTGAACGGCGTGCCGAATTTCACGTCCAAGTCGTCACCCGCCGCCTCGTGATACATTAGCGCGCCGTGCTCTCGCCAGATTTTGCCCGCCTTTGAAGAAATCTTCTTGTAAGCGGCAAGGTTTTTAGTGGGCACGGGAAGGACAAATCCGTCGATATACATTTGAATGAACCTCTCTAAAAAATTATCGCCGCAGCGCACAAGATGCGGGCGCCGCAAACCGTGGAGACTACCACGGCGGTGCGTCTTGACCGCATGGAGCGGCGCGCATTCGACACTCGCGACGTTTTGCAGTATAGTCACTGCTTCGGGTGTGGCTCTCCGCACCCGACGCGTGCCCGGCCTCTGAGTCGTTTCGAACCGCATTCCGCGCTTCAACTCGTTTCCCGAGCACACCTTACATTCGATTCGCCGGATAGCGAAGTATCGCTTTTTCTTGCGTTAATCCTATTCACCCTGGCACCCTCGGTTTTAGCCGGTGGGCCTGGAAGAAAGTTTGTTTCATGACGTTTGCTTCTTTGCGGCTCGCCGAGCCGCTTCTGGCGGCCTTGACCGCTGAGGGTTATTCCACACCCACCCCCATTCAGGCCCGGGCCATTCCCCCGATTCTTGCAGGAAAAGACCTGCTCGGCTGCGCGCAGACCGGCACCGGCAAGACCGCCGCCTTTGCGTTGCCTCTTTTGCAGCGGGTCATGCTCGACTCGCCCCACCGCCCCTCGGTCGAACCCCACCGCAAGCGGCTCACACGCGCCCTCATCCTCTCGCCCACCCGCGAGCTCGCCAGCCAGATCGGCCAGAGCATCCGCACCTACGGCGGGCAGACCGGCGTCCGCTACGCCGTCATCTTCGGAGGCGTCGGCCAGACCCCGCAGGTGCAGTCGCTCCGCAGCGGGATCGACGTGCTCATCGCCACGCCCGGCCGGCTGCTTGATCTGATGAACCAGGGTCACGTCGAGCTCAGCCACATCGAGTTCTTTGTGCTCGACGAAGCCGACCGCATGCTCGACATGGGCTTCATACACGACATCCGCAAGGTCGTCGCCCAGTTGCCTCCGAAGCGGCAAAACCTCATGTTCAGCGCAACCATGCCAACCGAGATTCGGCAGTTGGCCAACACCATTCTGCATCACCCGGAATACATTGAAGTGGCACCGGTTTCTTCAACGGTGGATCTGATCGAGCAATCTGTCTTTCATGTCCGGAAGGAAAACAAGCCGACTCTGCTGGCGCATCTGTATGACGCCCTGCCGATGGCGCGTTCGCTGGTCTTCATGCGCACCAAGCACGGCGCCGACAAACTAGTGAAGAAACTTCGCGGCGGCGGGATCCATGCCGAGGCGATTCACGGCAACAAGACCCAAAACGCGCGCCAAAGGTCGCTGGGCAACTTCAAATCGGGCAAGATTCCGATGCTGGTCGCCACCGATATCGCCGCGCGCGGGATCGACGTCGACGGTGTGACGCATGTGATCAATTACGACATTCCCAACGAGCCCGAGACGTATGTGCATCGCATCGGCCGAACGGGACGTGCCGGCGCCACCGGCGAGGCGATCGCGTTCTGCGGCGACGGCGACGAGCGAACATTCCTCCGCGATATCGAAAAACTGATTAAAAAGAAGATTTCGGTTCGGGACGATCACCCGGAGTATGCACAAAATCATAAGCTCATCGCCCCGCAGCCGTCGTTTGATGCCGACCGGGACGAGCGCCGACAGGACCGGCGCGCCCCCAAGCCCCACAAACCCGCGGTGGCGCACAAACAGGGCAAGGGCGTCCGAAGCGCGCATCGCGATGGGCAGCCAGCGCGCCCCGAAAACATGCGCCCCGAAAGTAAGCACGCACACAGCCCGCACGCGCACAAACCGGCAAACCAGCCCGCAGCCCACCCTCTCGCCGCCCGAAGCTCACACGCCCCAAGGCCTACCCACGGCGCAAGACATGGCGGCGGACACGGGGGAGGACACGGGGGAGGATACGGGGGAGGACAGAATGGGCACCATGCCAGCAAACACAGAAAAGGCCCCAGCGGCCGCGGCGCCCACCACCGCGCGCACCGCGAGAGATGACCGCGAGAGATGATTTTCACCCGGTCGCGCCGTGCACGCGTTGACCGTGGCGATTGTCAATCCGAAGGCGCAGCACGACTGAGAAAACGGCGCATACATGGAAACTGGTTCGCCTGAAGTTACCGCGAATTAGTGCGCAGCTGCCGCACAGGCCCCTTCGGCGTATCGCTTCGGGTGACCGCTCTCATACGGTTCTGCGTGAGCTGATGCGCTATCGCATCGCTAAACCACGAAGGGCTGGTTCTCTTCCAGCAACGCTCGCAGCCTGGAGTCGTCCAGCCGGGCCGTGCCGAACACCGCCGGCCGGTCCGCAGGCGCACTCGCTGCCGGAAGCGAACGCCCGGCCGCGCGGGGCAAGTCGCCGGGGAGCGTCTTACCGAACTGCGACGCGAGGATCGTAAAATCGTTCAGATCCACTCCGGCGTCGTAGTTGAAATTGCCTTCGCTGAAAACCCGGCCCGTCTCGCCGAAGTTTGCAGCCAACATGGTGAAGTCGTTGAGGTTTACACTGCGGTCGCGCGTCGCATCGCCGGCGAGCACAAAAAAGCTCAGCGGAAATGTGCCCGACGTGCTGTTGCCGGCGGGGTCGGTCAGGTTGGCGAAGCTGGTCAACTGCCAGTTGCCGTCGGAGAGCAGCCCGCTGGCTTTGCGGATGGAAATTGTCGCACCATTCGGCGTAATCGTCACCGCGGCGCCGGTCAGCACTTCCGCGGTGGTTGTGTTGGTCAACGTTACACCGCCGAGCGTGGCGGCTTCCGATGGAAGCACGTCCACGCGCTGCTCGGA
>DDRH01000044.1:27294-28081 GCA_002343075.1 Phycisphaerales bacterium UBA2421
ACGTCCACGCGCTGCTCGGTCTCGAAGGAAAAAGACGCGTCGGTAATCGAAGGCGCCGCCGTATCGATCGCCAGATCGGTTCCATTGACGTCGAACCCGGTGTTGTTCAAGCCGTCGCGCGCCACAACCTTGATGCGTCCCTGCGTGGTCTGAATGCCCGCGGGGATGTTCCAGGTAAAGCTGCCATTGGCTGGCTGGTTGGTGGCGATCGTGATGGGGAAAGTCGCCCCGCCATCGGCACTGAAAACGATATCGACACCCTGCACCCCCCCGCTGGCCGCGACGGGCGCATCGTCATCGCTGATCCACGACACGCTGATCTGTTGCCCAGTGCTGTAAACCGTGTTGCTCGCAATCTCGCGCAGGTAAGCCGTCGGCGCCAGCCCGCCGTTGACCCCCGCCAGCCCGAGATGCTGCGGCACATGCTGCACGATGCAATGAAACACGCCCGCCAGCGTCACGATGCCATCGCCGTTGATCTGGTAAACCGTCTTCCCCAGCGGCGTATAGGCTGCCTGCACCGTCGCCAGCACCTGGTTGCTGATCGCCGCTCCGGGACCGTTGTTGTATTGCGGCAGCAGCACGATGTCATTCATGATCACCATGTTGGCATAGGTGTAGTGCGTTCCGCCGATGCTGTATGCGGGGATGCGCGTCACCGTATAGCCGCGCGACTGCATGAGCGCCGCAGTATTGTCGCAGATGACATCCTGCGCACTGCCGACGTTGTTCGGCCAATCGCTGATAAACACCTTGTCGTCATCGTAAATCTGCATCCACATGTCGA
>DDRH01000044.1:28207-99459 GCA_002343075.1 Phycisphaerales bacterium UBA2421
AATCTGCATCCACATGTCGATGTGTTGCGTCGCGTCCACGCTCGTGGGAAATGGCGCGGTGATCGTCAGATTATTGTTCTGGTAACTGCTGTAAATGCTCTTGATCTGCGCTTCGGTGAGGGTGCCAGGATTAAACGGCGGGGTGTTTTCATTGACGATCAACTGCGTAGCGTAAGCATCCCCGCTGCCGTTGAGATGATAGTTCCCCCCGCCGTGGACAACCTGCGTGCTGCCGAGGCCCATGTCGTAATACTGGTGTTTCCTGAACTGCGAAAAGACGACCGGCTGATTGTCATCGCTGGTGCGCGTGGAGCGGTTGTACTTGTGATCGGTAATCACGCGCACATCGCCTTCGTAGACATATCGCGGGCCGTAATCGCGAGCCCAAACCGAATTCAGCGGCACGGTGAAAAACGTGACCCTGTTCAAATCCGCCCCCGCCGCGGTGAGGATGCTGGTGGCGCTGGACTGAACAGTTGCGCTGGTCACGCCGATGTAGACGCGCCCCTGCCCTTCCACCGTCACCCGCCTGGTAATCTGCGCCAGGATGCCCGGGCTCGCCGTCGAGCCGCCGAAGCTCAGCCACGAAATCACCAGCCCCTCCATCGGCTCATACTCCGCCACCGGGTCGATTGGCCCGGTCGGTGGCGGGGTGACGGCCTCGGTGGCAGTCCCGCCGAAGCCCGGATTGTCCTTCAACCACTGTGCCTCGACCGGCGTGAGCGCGCGCGACACCGCGCCATCCGGGTCAAAAACCAGTTGACCATCGACAATAGAAACCCCGTCCGATGAAACACTCAGCAACCGCCGAAATTCCAGCGGTTCAAATGTGCTGCCTGAATGAATTGCCCAAGCCTGTTTGAAGTGACGAGCCGACCGAATACTCATTCTCACCATCCGTTGTTAACAGCGGCGCAAATGGTACGGAATTTCTCGACCGCATGAAAGAAAAATCACCCGCTACCCGCCCAGGCCCGCAGGCCAACCCGCAGAATCGCCCCGACGGTGGGATTCTTCCGATTTTGTCGTCACAAACAGGCGACAGCGCAGCGCGCCCTTTCGCGACGCCTCAAAATCTTTCCGGCATGCCGATGCCAAAAACACCGATTCGCGAACGCGCGCTGCGCAAAACGCGCGCGCCTGGCGCAACGGCGGGGATAGGGGAGAAGGAGGTCCATCATGCCAGAGACATTCAAGAATCAGACGTCCCGGCGGCTTCATCGTGGGTACCGCTTTCGCGCCGCGGGCGCCGCTGCGCTCGCGAGTGCCCGACGATGCCCGGAAATGCCCGATTTTTGAAAATAGGTGAATCTACGGTGTGTCCCGGGTGGAATCCTAAAGCGAGGTGTTGCGGGAAACGACTCAAGCATCGGCGGAACAATGATTTACAGCGCGCCGGCTCGGCTCGCTGGTTGAGAATCGACCCTTCCACTGCAACAATTGAACTATGAAGTGCACCAATCTCTCAATCGTGCTGCTGACCTTCGCGGCGTTTTTGCAATCGGGCGCGATCGCGCAGGCGCCGGCCATCCCCCCCGACGCCGACGGTGCGCCCGCGGCGCTCAAAGGCTCGCCGCGGCATGGCGAGTGGGTGGACATCGACTTGCCCGGATCGGAAGCCAAGATCAGGAGTTACGTCGTTTATCCCGAACGCCCGGGCAAAGCCCCGGTGGTGCTCGTGATTCATGAAATCTTCGGGCTGACCGACTGGGTGCGCGCCGTAGCCGATCAACTCGCTGCCGAAGGGTTCATCGCGGTTGCGCCCGACATGCTCAGCGGGATGGGGCCTGGCGGCGGTGGGACCGAGGCATTCGATGGCGACAAGGTCCGCGAGGCGATTCGAGCCATCAGCGCTGACGATGTCGCTCAAAGACTCAACGCCGTCCGCACCTACGCCCACGCACTTCCGGCGGCGGCGGGGAAAACCGGCGTCGTCGGATATTGCTGGGGCGGAACCCAGGTCTGGAACTACGCCATCCGACAGACCGAACTCGACGCCGCAGTCGTCTACTACGGCAGCGGCCCGGCAGAGGCTTCAGACTATGAGAAGATCGCCTGCCCCGTACTCGGGCTTTACGGACAGGACGACGCTCGCGTGAATGCCACCATCGAAAACAGCGAGAACGCGATGGCGAAAGCCGAGAAGTCCTTCGTCAAACATATGTATGACGGCGCCGGACATGGCTTCCTCAGGCAGCAATCGGGCCGGGATGGCGCAAATGCCAGGGCCGCGGCAGAGGCATGGTCGCGCACAATCGTATTTTTCCGAAGTCACTTGGAATAGACGCACACGGAGCTGCCGATGGACGATCTGCAAAAACGCGACGCGCCAAAACGCGTCATGCCCTGGCTGGCAATGATCGCCGGCGTGGCGCTGCTGCTGCTCGAAATGAGCCAGGGAAACCTCGTCTCGTTCTGGTCGGCGGTCGGGCTGTTTACCATCGTGCTGGCAGTGGTCGAACTCGTGCGCCGATGACAGCAGCTAGCTCTTCTGCCGGGTTCAGCGCGGGTCGATGCGGTAAACAGTGCCCCCGCTGCCAGCCTGGTAGGCATATGCGTCGCCGCTTGTGACAAAGACCCGGCCACGCGCATCGACGAGGACATTCTCACTTTTCATCTTCGGATTGGAGGTGAGCACGGCAAGGTCAGCCCACGGCGGCGACGCACCGGTTCGGCCGTCAAAAATAACCTGCGGGTTCGGGCGAAACCGATACACACGGCTCGGCTGGGCGCTGATGACATACAAATCGCCGTCGGGGCCGAAGGCCATGTCGGTGAGGTTGGCGCTCTTTCGGGTTGCAGGGTTAAATGGGTCAAACAGCGCCACCACTTCGCCGACGATTGGCCGGGCAATCTCGCCGTCGGGCGACATCGCGATCCTAACGATCGCGCTGCTGGTGCGATAGCCGATGTAGAGGTAGCCGTCGTGGTACGCGAGCATGCTGTGGCCGAGCAATCGCGTGGGCGCGTTCACCTGCGATCGGGGCTTCAATGGGACACTCGCACCGCCGGCCTGGAAGTTGGTGAGGTGAATCTCTTCTCCCAGAATCCACTCGCTCACCGGCGCGGGCGCTGAAGGATCGGCAGCAATCTGGCGGAGGTCGTAACGGGTCATCAGGCTGTTGTCTTTGGCCACCGCGTAGAGCCACGTGCCGACGACAAGGCAGTTGTTCGGCCCATTCAGCCAGCCGTGCGGCGGCGGAAACGAGGTGACGTCATGATGCGGATAGATTCCACCCTTCTCGATGTCGTGCTTCTCGACGACATGCCACTGTTTCGTGCGCATGTCGAAACGATGCACTCCATCGGAGAGGTTTTTACTGAACACGCTGCCCTTGCCCTCGGGCTTATCGATACCGCTGAAGGCGCAAAGGAAAAAGTTCTGCGTCGCCGGGTCATAGCGCAGGCCGCAGTAGGGCCGATCGGTCTCGCGGTCGCGCGCGGGTGGGTTTGCGGCGCGATCAAACAGCTTGAACGGCGGCTCGGTGGGGGCTGCGACGACCGCACCATTGGCGCGCACAGGTTCCGAGACTGCATCCCCGCCAATCGGTTCGGAGATGTCTGGGTCGACCAGGAAAATCGTCCCCGCCTGGTCGTCGATCGCGGCGTCGGTGCCGCCGGACTCGCGCACGCGTCCGCGCGCCAGCACGGCGAGCTTGCCATCGAGAATGGCCAGCCCGCGCGGAAATGGCACCGCGGTCGTCACACGATGCACCCGCCCGGGGGTCACGCTCTCGATCCGCCCGCCGGCAAATGTCTGACCCGCATCCAGTGGAGCGACGGCCGTGTCGGGTGCGCGGCCGATCGAGCAACCTGCGACGACGAGAAGCGGCAGGACAAGAAGGAGTCGCATGATCCGAAGGATAAGTGCATCCGCACAAATTACAAGTCCGACTCGGCACCGTACGACGTAATACGGGGTAGAGTGCCAGGCAGGGAAAATTCTAGAATCTTGGCCCTTCATCTCCGGCGATTGCGCACAGGGGGATGAGACATTGGAGCAAAACTTTATGCGATCGTCGTTTGGATGGGCTTGCGCGTGGTTTCTGTCGGCCGGGCTTTTCGGGTTGGCCCGGGGCGGAGTGAGTGAACTGATGCTGCACCGCGCGCTGTTGAGTCAGCCCGCTGCCGCACCGGCGCCGCGTGCGGCGGAAGCACCCTTTCCTGCCTGGATGATACCGGCCACGCGCATCTCGTGGTATGTCGGCTCGGCAAGCATACCCGGGATGTCGCAGTCGGCGGTGCAGGACGACAACGGCAACTGGGTCGATCCGCAGACCGGCCGGCGCTATGCCAACGCAGACAACCCCGCCACCGCCGGCGCGGGAGTGCTGCAGTTTGATCTATTGCAGGCATCAAACAACTTTGTGGCCGTCAGCGCGCGCAACTGGCTCACGCTCGATGTCAACGGTTCGCTTACATCCAGCTTCATCACCGGCTATGCGGGCGATGCGAGATCGATCGGCGACTACTGGATGAACCCCGCGGTGCTGCTGGCCATGCCGGAGCAAAACGAAGGCGGGCTGATCGTCCGCCGGCGCGACTATCCGCTTAATGGCCGCAACTACAAAGCCATTGCCATTCAGAACAGCGCCGGCGGAAGTTATCAGCGGATGACTTATGATCTCGAAACCGGGCTTTTACTGGTCGGCAGCGGGCGCACAGTGGGCGCGGCGCAGCGGCAGATCGGCCCGAATGGACAGATCTTCACCGGCGAGGGCGTGACGACGATTACCTCAACCGTCCTCCAGGACCTGCGCCAGATGCAACTGCCATGGGCCAACGACCCGGCACCCAACTTTGTGAGACAAAACTGGCAGGCACAATACAAGGGCACGCACGCGACTGCGATCCCCGGCACGGAGGGGCTGAACATCCCGCCGAGCCAGTTGGATGTGGTGGCAACCGCTACAAGAGTTGACGAGCGCGCCGTGGTGCTGAAATATCAGACCAGCGTGCAGGCCCCCTACGCGCAGCCGCAACAGAGCGAAACCGCGCGCTGTACCGGAGCAGCAATGATCGGTGGGCTTTGGATCAACCCGCGCTCGCTGGCCCAACTGCAGCCCGGCGCCGTGATCGACGAAGACCGAATCACGCGGGTGCGCACAAGCTTCGTCGGAGTGCAGAACAATATAGCTACAATTGTAGAACAAAGTGTAAACGACTCGATGGCCTACTCCTACGACATGCAGTCGGGGCTGCTGGTGGGCGCGGCATCGCAACAGAAAAGTGGCGTGGCGACCATGACGGCGCAGGTGCAGTTGGTCGGACAGCGGTAGCGGTCATGCCAGCATGTCGGCGACGCAAACCGTGGCGCCCGTTTCGGCACTGCGCACCGCGGCCATGATCGTGCCGAAGCTTTGCAGGTTATCAACCCCGCTGGTGGCCCCCGGCTGACCCGTGCGAATGGAGGTTGCAAAGGAATGAAGCAGCGCCAGCTGGTTTTCACGCTCCACCGGCGGGACGGCGACATCTTCGATCGCGGTGTCGTCCTGAAACCCGCGCGAGCTCCGCGCGATTGAGAGCCGGTCGTAGCTCCAGTGAAGCGAGCCGCCGGCGCACTGAATGCGCCAGTCGCCATTCCAACTGGTGTTGCGACCACATGCCGACCAGTCGCCGCTATAGGTGAAGGGAATGTTGCCTTCGAGGGTCAGCATCATCTTCAATCCCGGATTGTGCTGGTACCAGCTCCATGGTGGGCGAAACGTCTGCGCAAAAACTGCGACAACATTACGGCCGGTGAGATAGCGGAGCAGATCGACATGGTGAATCGCCATATCAACCAGCAGCACATGGGGCATCGCCTCGCGAAAGGTGCCGGTAAAGTCGGCAGGGATATAAAAATCGATGTGCCCGTGACCCACGGCTCCAACCCGCTCCGCGGCGATGAGCGAGCGAAGGTGCGCCGGGATTTTCGCGTAGCGGTAGTTCTGGGCAACAAGCAGTTGGCGATCGGCCTGCCGCGCCAGTTCAACCATCGCGCGCGACGAGGCGATCGTGTCGGCCAATGGTTTTTCAGTCATCACATGCAGGCCTGCGGCGAAGGCAAGCCGCGCGTGTTCGAGGTGGACGCTCGGCGGGGTGACTGTCAACAAGGCATCGGCCGGCACGGCGGCGATGGCATCGGCAAGCTGGGTGAATCGCCGCGCCGGGGGGACGCCAAGCTGTTCACCGACGGCGTGCAGTGTGACCGGATTGAGGTCAACGAGCGCGGCGTGTTCAAAGTCGGGCGACTGCGGCACCGAGCGCGTGGCCCAGCCCTTTCCATATCCAGCAACGCCGGCCTGGATCAACCGAAGCTTGCTCATCACCGCCGATACTTACGGACGAGCGCGATGAATGCAAATGCACCCATCGTCCCCAGCGCCGGCAAGACCGCCGGGGGCAACGGGATGGCAAGCGTGGTCTGCACCGCGGCGGCCGAGGAGAATCCTGACGAGGGGAGATCGCGCGCGGGCATGGAAAGCTCGGTCACCCAGCGGTCCGGAACCTCCACCGCCGTCAGATCAACAATCGGCGCAGGCAAAACCTCCGCCGTCTTCATGACGGGCTGCATCAGGGATTCATGCTCCGAATCGGTCGAGAGTCGAACCGGGCCCGAGTGAAGTTGACTGGCTGCCCCCAGAACCAACGCTCCTACCCACAAGCGAGCGGCTGGCCTGTTCATGGTGTACCTCATTGCTGCAACAACCCAAACGTCTCAATGCACCGGCTGTATTGGAGCAGCGCGACCGATAATCAGTCAACAACTTTTTCACTACAAAACAGGCCGAAAAGTTTGGCGATTCAACGAATCTTGGAGCACTCCACTTGACGATCTAAGCCGAGACCAATTTTGTACTTAATGACGTGTGAAAGCCCACATTGCCTTCGCTCGATAGTGTCCCGCGCTTCACTCTCCCGGGAGTGGCGCGACCGTCGACGCCACTCCCCTGACGCTTACCAGCCACGCGCGCCGGTCCGGATAGTACCGCTGCAGGTCGAGATTCCTCTCCCCCATATCGCGCGCGAAGACGACTTGCTGGCGATCAATCTCGGCCGTGTTGGCGACCCATTCAAAAATTGTCTGCGCGCCGACTTCATAGCGAATGAACACCAGATGTCCCCCGCCGAGTTGGTGCAGTTGTTGGATGAGGTCCTGCCGAGCGATTCCAGCGATCGATGGCGTCGTGATCAGCGCGCGAACAGACATTCCAATTGTCAGCGATTGTATCACGAAGACGACAATCACCCCGGTCGCTCCCAACATACCCCGCGCCCAGAGCGCTCGCATTCCAACCGCGGCGATACCGAAGAACAGGGGCGCGAGCACGCCGAGATAGTGCGGTCGAAACCACGGCGTGATCAAGAAATGTATCGCCGGCAGGATCGCACACACGCACACCGCCAGCCAGAGTTCGCGACGGCGAGAAAGCGCCATCGCCACCGCCACGGGCACCACGGCAGCCGGCGGCCACAGCCAGCCGCGGCCAATCTCGCGCAGCTTCCGGCCTACTCCCGCCGCGAAGTTAGTCAGTCCAAGCTGCGATTCCCATTCATCTGTCTCGGCCTGCAGGTGAAACCGCGCGAGCGCCTCATGGCGGTACGCAGCAGGAACCGCCCTTGGCGATTGCCACCAGAACAACGGTGCGTTCATGTACTGCGCAGCGTGCTCGGCGTAGGGCATGCGCAGGACATCACCTACGACCCGGTGATTGTAGTAGAGCATCCACACACCGATCGACAGCAACACTACACCGGTTGCAAACGCACACCTCTTCCACGCGCCGTTGGCGAGCGCGCCCGGCCTCACGATCCACAATGCCGAGAGCGCGCACAGCAACACCAGCAGCAGGCCTTCGAGTGGCCGACAGTTTGCGAGCATACCAATCCCAGCCGATGCGATGACCGCATCTCGCCACCCGCCCCGCCGAATCACCCGAATCGCCCCGCCCAAGAAGACACCGCTTGCGAGCAGTGCCGCGCCGCCGCCCCAGTAGTTCTGGCTCCAGCCGAACACGAGCGGATGCGTCGCCGCCAGTGCGCCGCCCACAAATGCCCACCGCGCGGGCAACATGGCGCAGAGCATCCATGTGATCGCAGCGCAACCGAGCGCCATCGTGCCGATGACTCCGTAGATCGGACTGCCAAGCACTTGCCCCACGGCGAGTGTCGCCCCTTGCAGCGGGGGAAACTTGGCGGCGTAAGTCGGCTGTTGCAACACATGCATCGTTTCAAAGAACTGCCAGTGTGCGTGCGGCGGATTGGCGAGCCGGCCGCGCGCGAACGTGTCGGCCTGTAGCAGGTACGCCCATTCATCATGCACGATTGGTCCGGGCAGCAAGTCGAGAACCGTTGGAATCGACAACACTGCGAGCGCGATGAGAAACGTGATGATGATGGGCCGCATTTGCACACTGAGTCTACCGCGCCGATACTCGCCGGCCGATTGTTCAGGCGCCATCCCGATCTTCTCCTCGCCGCGACATATCTTCTGATTACGTTGATTTGGATTCACCTGCTTCCCCCGTCGGCGCGGCTTGATCGGGATGAAGGCTTCAACATCATGAAGGCCGCGCTTGTTGAGGACGGATATCGGCTGTACGAGCAGATCTGGTCCGACCAGCCACCGCTGTTTACCCATATGCTCGTGGTCTGGCGGCAGATGTTCGGCCCCGGCGATGCTGCCGCGCGATCGCTCGTGGCCATTCTGGTGTCGCTCGGGCTGGCCAGCGCGGGCCGCATCGCGACATGGCTGGGACAATCGCCGCGGGCGGGCGTGCTGGCCATTCTGCTGCTGATAGCCGCGAGGAGTTTTCCAAAGTTAAGCATGGCCGTGATGATCGGTCTCCCTGCGATCTCAGTTGCGCTTGCGAGCGTGTGGCTGATGATCGCCTCCGCGCATGGGCGGCTACGTCGGCCGACGCTCCTTCTGTGCGGCGCGCTCTTTGCGTGCAGCATGCAGGTCAAGCTCTTCACTGTCATTCTTGCCCCAATGGTGCTTTGCGTCTGCGCCATGACATGCACGCGCGCCGCAACCGCGCTCCCGCGGAGATGGGTCGTTGTTGTTGACACGCTACTGCTCATGACCGGCTTTACAATTGCCACGCTCCTGCTCGCGCCTCTCGGAGAACCGGGTTGGCGGCAACAACTGCTTCAGCCGCATCTGAAAACCGGCCTGCCCACCGACGATACGATATACGACTCGTTGCGCTCTGTGGTCATGCGTTTTCTTGAAGACGCACCGCTCATGCTCGCCTGTCTCTCGACCATGCTGCTCGCCGGACGAGACGCTGTCCGCCGGGCGACACCGATGCTCCTCTGGATAGCCACCAGCGTCGTCGTGCTCTCGCAAGCCAACCCGCTTTGGGGCCACCACCGTGTGATGTTCAGCATCCCCGCCGCCGTTATGACGGCAGTAGCGGCGACGGCCATTTTGCGGCGCGGCACTTCACCACCGCTGGCACCTGCTTCGAATCGGGTAAGTTCGCGCAGAATCGTGTCGGTCGCGCTGGCGATCGCACTAGGCTACGGGCTGGCAAGCCTACTCTATTCCGCCGCGACGCTCGGCCGCGGACGTGAAGGCACGATGGATGCCGAGGTCCTTGGTCGACTCACCGCGCTTCAACCCCGAACGAAATGGGTTCTGAGCGATGATCCCCATCTTGTCCACGCCGCCGGGATGCGCGTCCCGCCGGAAACTGCCGTGCTGTCACTGAAGCGGCTTCAGCGAGACCTCACCGAAGAGCAACTCAGCGAAGTCATCAGTCGATACCAACCGAAGCTTGTCTTGCTCGCGCGGCACGAGTGGGATGCAGAGTTCCCCGGGGCCATCAACCGATTGACCGCCGACTACATGCTCGTCCTGACCAAGCGCCAGGGCCGCGTACGCCTTTTTGAACGCGTGCCGGAGTAACGTCCGCCCTCAAGACGGTGCGCGCGGCAACGGTCGCCGCGATTGTCTCGCAGCGACCGTTCCTTGCGTCAGGGTTCACTTACGGCCTTACCTCTCGACCGTCTTGCGCTTCGAACAGCAGCCGGGCTTACGCACTCTTGCGCTGTTCCGTCGGAATCGGCGCGAAAAGCTTGCGCCGGCCGGTAACAATCTCGTCGTCGATGATGTACTTGCCGCCCGACGGCTGGTCGGGAAGCTGATACATCACTTCGAGCATGATCTCTTCACACACCGCCCGAAGCGCCCGCGCACCGGTTTCACGCTTGAGTGCGCGCTTGGCAATCTGCCTTAGCGCGCCGGGCGTGAATTCAAGCTCGGAGCCTTCGAGACGGAAGAACTTCTGATACTGCTTGACGATGGCATTCTTCGGCTCGGTCAGGATGTTGACCAGCGTCGAGACATCTAAAGGTTCGAGTGGCGCGAAGATCGGAAGCCGGCCGACAAACTCAGGAATCATCCCGAACTCGACCAGATCTTCCGGCTGAACCTGCGCGAGGAGCGCGGCGCGTTCGTGTTCGTCACCGACGACTTCGCTGGCTTCGCTGCCAAAGCCGATCTGCCGCTTGCCGAGGCGTTTGCGAATAATGTCTTCGAGGCCCACAAACGTCCCCCCGCAGATGAACAGGATTTGCGATGTATCCATCTGGATATACTGCTGTTCCGGATGCTTGCGCCCGCCTTGCGGGGGAATGTTGGCGATCGTGCCTTCAAGCATCTTGAGCAATGCCTGCTGCACGCCTTCGCCGCTCACGTCGCGGGTGATACTCACGTTGTTTTGTGTCTTGCCGATCTTGTCGATCTCATCGACGTAAATGATCCCGCGCTGAGCCGCCTCAAGATCGTAATCGGCGGCCTGCAGGAGGCGCAGCAGGATGTTCTCAACGTCTTCGCCAACGTAGCCGGCCTCGGTGAGCGTAGTCGCATCGCCGATGGCAAACGGGACATTGAGCACCTTGGCAAGCGTACGGGCGAGCAGGGTCTTGCCGCTACCGGTCGGGCCGATGAGCAGCACGTTGCTCTTATCAATTTCCACGTCACCGCCCTTATTGGCGTTTTCGTGGGTGGGGTCGTTGGTGGTGAGTCGCTTGTAGTGATTGTGCACCGCAACAGACAGATTGCGCTTGGCTCGATCCTGCCCAACCACATATGTGTCGAGCACTTCCTTGATTGAGCGCGGCGCGGGAATGCTGTTGAACAGGGGCTGGCTCGCGCTCATCTTCCGCTTTTCCTGGCGGATGATGTTGTGGGCGAGATCGACGCAGTTGGAACAGATGTAGACATCAGCCGGGCCTTCGACCATGGGCCCGACGTCGCGCGAGCTTTTCCCGCAGAACGAGCAGGTGGTTAACCGCCGCCCGCGGAACCCGCCGCCGGGGGGTTGATTGCCGACGGGGGGGACATTGCCTGGGGGTACGTTGCCGGATGTTGGTAGATTCGGGTTGTAAGGGGGCTGGGAGCCGAAGTTGCCCGGCCCGCTGCCGGTGCCTCCTCCCATACCACCGCCGATCCCCCCACCGAAGCCGCCCCCCATTCCTCCGCCGGGACCGCCGAAATTTCCGCCGCCGCCGGGCCTATTGGTGTTTGCCATTGATGCGCTTGCCTTCCTCTCCTCGCAAGCCCGCCGTCCCTGGCAGAAAAGCGTGGATTTCGCCGGGCAGTTTTTGCCGCCCGTTAACGACCTCTCCGGTGCTGCGGGAAGTAGACGCTCTCACCGCAGAGCCACCGTAGTTTATCGATCCATGACAGGCACAGACTTGATGATCCTTCCGGCACGAAATCGATGGATCAATGATTAACCCAAGACCGGCCACTGACAAAACGAAAAAACATTTCGCGACGGTCCGAATAAGCCAAAACGTCCGAGAATTCACATGATTGCAGCACTATCGCGCCCCAACCCGCTGACGAACAGAGGCCGGAGCGACTTAACCAGAAAATCCGAAAAAGGTGGCTCACCCAAACTGCCAGATTGAGCCAGAACCGAGGCAGCCTCCATCGCGGCACGCGCCGGCCTGACTCGGGAGCCACGCGCGAGCAAACGATGGATCAATCTACCTTTACCGCCTGCCCGCCGTCATGCTTGCCGGCACCTTGCTTCCCAGCCTCACACTTTCTTTGCCGCGCCGATGATGGCGACTCGAAGCCGCTGATACTGTTCTTCGTCGATTTGCCCCGATTCGCGAAGCCTGCGCAAGTCGGAAAGTGAAAAGTCTTCGGCAGACGCGTCAACTGACTGCCTGACCCGTCGCCGGACCCAGGCAATCGCCAGCAACGCCACGGCCAGGAAGGCGAGCAGCACAATCGACCACACCCAGATGGGCATGACGGTTTGTTGCGCAAGAACCATCACCAATCCATGCTAAGAATCACAGACCGCTGAATCAACTCACTTGTCGACAATTTCCCCGCGCATGGCCCGCCCCGAAATCCGCGCCGCCAGGGCGCCGAGTTTGGCTCGATGAATCTCCTGTTGTAAAAGAGCACGCACGACCGATAACCCTTATTTATACCTAACAGATTTCGCGAAGTCAACCCGATTTTCGCCGTTTTTGCAGAGATTGCCCCGCAAAGGCCTCAGCCGGTCGCAGCGCGCAGGCAATGCTCGAACAGTGCCCGCCATTCGATCTTTTGCAGCGCGACGATCAGCTCGCGGCGCGGGTCGTCGGGGTGGTTGTGGACCGCCTCGACAACATCGACAAACCCCGCGGCATCAAAATCGCCCAGCGTCAGCCGGATGATGGATTGGTCAGATGGCGCGGCATTAATCATGTCGGTCGCCTGCCGGCTGATGAGGCCCAGCGCGGGGTGACCACGGCATTTGTTGAGCCAATATTTACTGTTCCAAAAGTCACCCTCTCTGCGGTGCATGATTGCGTGCCAATAGCTTCCCGCGGGCGTGTCGATCGCCTGGCTGAGCCGGTGGCTTTCGTCAAGGTGATCATGCCACAGCCAAAGGCCCGCAAGCGCCGCAGCGGCATCGCGGGGCGACACCACCGGCCGCGCGAGCACGGTTGAAGGGGTCAGGTCGTCGAGACGCGCGCGCGCCTCAGCACTGCCCGGCTGTGTTACGACCAGCGCGCGATAGGCCTTCGCCGCATTCAGCTGCAGCGCCTCACCAGCGCCCGGCGAGAGTGACTCAAGAAGTTGGGAATCGAGAAGCATGAGTTCGCTCTGGAAGCTGTTTCGCAGATCGGACTATAGCATTTTCAGCCGGTCGTCCGATAATGAAGGGAGAGATTTCATTTTTTCAAGGATGTCATGTATGCGCCACGCAAGGATGCCAAGGGTTTACGGTCGCGGGGTTCTCAGTCGCGGATTCTTAGGTTTCGGGTTGTTGGGTCTTGCCATCGCCGCGGGATGCACGCAGCGGCCGCCGCCGTTTATCACCAATGACAAGTCGCTGCGCAAGCCCAGCACCGAGCTTGCTGCAGAATCGGTCAAACGTTTCCCGTACAAGTCCGACGCCGAACGCGGCGGTGAGGCCGTCGCCCGCGCGCAGGTGGGCAACACCGCCAACTGGATGGAGATTGTCAATCTTTCAGACGAAGACTGGAGCGACGTCGAGATCTGGATCAACAAGAGTTGGGTCGTTCACCTTCCCGCAATGGAGCGCACCAAGCTGAAGCGCATTCCATTCTCCGCAATCTTCAACGACGCAGGCCAGAGTTTTCCCAAGTCAACCAAGGTCGCGCGCATGGAAATCGTCGAGGTTTATCACGGCGGGAAGATGTACGACGTGCGGCTTCAACTGGCCGACTAATCCCGGCGATCGGCATGCATAGAATGCCCGCGTGCGCGCGATCGCGCGTCAGGACCATCGCCGCGGGACGCGAATTCCCAGGAAAACGCGCAGCCGGAGCAGAATCTGCATGATGACCGGTGCGAGTAGCGCGGTCAGGATCGTACTGAACACCGCGGTGCGAACGCTGATCGCCGGGCCGAAAATCGCGGCGTGAATGAGTAGCAGAATCCATGTGGCGATCGAAGCCGCCCCCGCCGCCGCCGCGTGAGTGAGGGGATGATCGCGATAGAGCATGGATGCGGTGGATGTCAGCACCAGCGCGAGCGCTCCATACGAGAGCGCGTAAAGCCCGAGCGTCTGCTGCGTGAGCATGTCTTGCATCAACCCCAGCACGAAGCACGCCAGCAGTGCGATGTCGCGCGTGGCAAAGAGCGCGAAAAACACCCCAACAATCAGCACCAGGTTTGGCGCAGCCCCGCCGAGGTGAACATAGCCGCTCAGCCCGACTTGCAGGCCGACGACAACGTAGCCAAGGAGGATGTAAGGCAAAAGACGCATTGGTCGGAATTGATGGCGGAAGAGTTATGAACGATGAACACAGACGCTGCCGAACTTTATATCGCGTTGCCTCTCCATATCTTTGTTCATCCTTCATCCTTCATGATTTGTCCTTCCGTTCCATCACTTGTCCATCACCATCACGTCGCGAAGCTGTTTTGCATCCACCGCGGGGTGAATGATGATCTCTGCAACCAGCATATTCTGCCCCGACGGCCGGACCGTCGCCACCCGGCCCACGCGAAACCATCGCAGCGCTTCAGGCCAGGCGGTGTCGTCGAGAATGAGCCAGTCGTTCTCCTTCAGCCCCGCCGCCTCAACCAGCTTCATATCGAGCAGCCCGGAACGCATTCGCCCTTCGCCGATGCCTTGAACGAGCGTAGCGGGGAGATCGAACCGCCGAAACTCTGCGACGCCGGCACTGTTTGGCTCGTATCGCCCGAAACTACCGGTAAATTTACTTGCCTTATCGCTCAGAAGCCGCACCTGTGCCCCGCCGACGCCCGCTCGATCGACCCTGCCAATAATTCCGTCGCGGGTAAGGGCAACCATGCCCGGCTCGAGTGAACCCCCGGCCAGCAGCGACAGCGCATCCCGCGGGCCTGAGTCACCGCCCATCACGCGATAGCGCGAACAACGCTCGCTGATCTGCCCCAGCGCCTCCCGCTCGGCAGCGCGCGACTTATAGTGCTCAAGCTGTCGGGCAACATTGGCGAGTTCCACCCGAAGCTGGTCATTTTCCCGATAAACTTCTTCTGCGGCCCGCGGCGCGGCGGGCGAGGCATCGTCGGTTGAACGACTTGGCCAGACCGCGCCATGCACCAAACCGGTAACCCATCGAGTCGGCACTGCAACCGGGGCAAAGAGAATCTGAACGTGGCTCCGCCCTCGATCCGAAACACGGTTAGGAAGAAACAACGCCGCGAGTAGTGCGAGCAGCATCCCGATGGCGAAGATTTGATAGCTCCGAAGCGAGGTCATCCTGACCACCCTATCGTAGAACGGGCGTCCCACCCGTGGCGACGGTGCGCCGTCGCGATGCGATGATGCCGTGTTGCCAACGCGGCAAGGTCCAGCCGCCAGGGGCGCGGCACGCTTGCCAACTCATGTTAAACGTCGTCTTCATCGCTCTCGAGCGTGTCTTTCCACAGCTCGAGGTTTTCGAGGTAAACCGCGGTGCCTCGGGCGACGCATGTGAGCGGGTCTTCCGCCAGGCGGACATCGAGGCCGGTGGCGTTGCTGATGACCGTCGTCAGCCCGCGGAGGAGGCTGCTTCCGCCGGCCATGGTGATGCCATTATCCACAAGATCGGCGGCGAGCTCGGCTTCGCATTGTTCGAGCGTGCGCGTGACGGCCTGGATGATCTGCGTCACCGGCTCCTGCAGGGCCTCGCGAATCTCCTCCGCGGCGACAGTCACCCTGCGGGGCAGGCCGCTGATCATGTCCTGACCCTTTACTTCCATCGTCGGCTCTTTGCCATCCGGAAACGGCGCCGCCGAGCCGATTTCGATCTTGATTCGCTCGGCCATCTGTTCACCCACATTGAGATTGTAGGTGCGTTTCATATGCCCTTTGATGGCTTCATCAAAATCATCGCCGGCGACGCGCACGCTTTCACAAACACTGACGTCGGCAAGGCTGATGATGGCGGTTTCAGTGGTTCCGCCGCCGATGTCGATGATCATGCTCGCGGTGGGTTCGGTCACCGGCAGGCCCGCACCGATCGCCGCGGCCATGGGTTCTTCCACCAGAAACACCCGCCTGGCCCCCGCCCGCTCGGCCGAGTCAAGCACGGCCCGCTTCTCCACCGCTGTGATGCCCGAAGGAATGGCAATCACCACCCGCGGGCGAATAAACCCCTTGTTGCCGTGCGCCCTGCGAATGAAATAACGCAGCATCGCCTCGGTAATCTCAAAATCGCTGATAACCCCGTCTTTCAAGGGCCGAATCGCGGTAATACTGCCCGGCGTGCGCCCAAGCATCTCCTTGGCCACCAACCCCACCGCATTGCCATTCTGCAGCACGCGGTTGGTCCCCTTCTTCACGGCGACCACGCTGGGCTCATTGAGAACAATGCCCTCGCCTTTAATGCATACGAGTGTGTTGCAGGTGCCCAGGTCGATGCCCATATCGACCGAAAACATGCCGAGAAGCGACTTGATGAACACGCTTTAACTCTCCGAAGGTGTGCATCGGCCAACCCTGCGTCCCGCGCTCCGCGCATCGCCATAAGTGTTGGCTGTGAACCAAGCGGGTAACTTACAAGCGACGGTGGGTTTGGGCAAATGTCGCAGAAAACAGCTTGCCCGGAATTCACCGGCGATACCAACCGGTCTGGACTGTTCGGCTGCCCTCCAACTTGTGCGATTGATTCTGCGTGCGGGCAACCGATGTTTTGGTATCATCTGCTGTGGGGTCATCCGAGGGCGGTCCTGTTTTTCTTTGTCTGGAGGTCAAATGCACCGGGCAAGCTTCGCGGTCTTGTGTCTCGCTGGCGTCACGGCCTGCAGTCATGGGCAGCTACCGACAAACATTGCCGCCGGAACGATTACCGTTCGCACGAGCCTTGTCGCGACCGTCCAAGGCGCGGCGCTCGACATGGCGCTTCGGCCCGACGACCCCAGCCGCTTTTTCGTGGCCACAAAGGACGGCGTGATTCATATGGTGAGCGACGGAACCGTGGCGCAACAGCCCTTCCTCAGTCTAACCAGTGGGTTTGGATTGATCGCTTCCGGTGAAAGGGGACTCCTGGGAATGTCTTTCCATCCCGGGTTCAACACGCCAGGTTCCCCCGGCTTTGGAAAGTTTTACACATATACGTCGGAGGTCAGGGTGGGAAGCGCCGAGTTCTTCCTGCCGGCCAATGGCCCAACCGGCGGGTCACATCACAATGTCGTCCGCGAATGGACCGTAGACCCCAACGCCGCCTCGGTCTCAAATGTCGGAACCGCATCGCGCGTGCTCTTTCGAAGTGCCAATCCGGCATCAAATCACAACGCCGGCGCGATCAAGTTCGGCCCTGATGGCATGCTTTATGTTTCGCTCGGTGACGGTGCACTTCCCCGAGGGAGTGCACAGGATTTATCGCTCATTCTGGGTAAGGTAATCCGAATCGATCCGACGGCAGCCAATCCGGCTAACGGCAGATACGGCATTCCCGCCGACAACCCATTTGCGGCCGACGGCGACCCGGGGTTGGATGAGATCTACGCTTACGGGCTACGCAACCCGTTCCGGATGTCGTTCGACCGACTGAACGGCGATCTCTACCTCGGCGATGTCGGAGAGGGCCTCATCGAAGAAGTGGACAAGATCACCGCCGGTGGCAACTATGGATGGCCGTATTTTGAAGGCACGTCTCTTTGGTCAATCCCGCCGGCCGGATTTAGCTCGATCAATCCGCTGGCGCAGTATAGCCGAGCTGGGGCTGCCTCGATCATCGGAGGGTTTGTTTACCGCGGTTCGGACATTCCAGAGCTCTACGGGAAGTATGTCTTCGCGGACGCCTACCTTACGCAACTGCGATACATGGAGGCGACCGGCGGTCAGATCTATGAGCTGAATGTCGCGCCGGGTCCGGTGCTCACAAACGGCATCTACGGCTGGGGGGAGGACGCGTCCGGCGAACTTTACGCGCTTCGCAGCAACGGAAGTATTGTCCGAATCTCCGCGGTGCCGGAACCGGCTGGCACATTGATCATGCTCGGTGCGATTCGATGCGTTTGCGCCCGGCGACGGCAGATCGACTCGAGGATCGATTCTGGTCGACTCCATTCGACCTGAACCCCCGCCGCGGCGACAATCGCCGTAATGATTTCTCTGTCCGATGCCCAAAACCTCGACTCTGGCGATCCTTTGGCTCATTTGCGCGGGGCGTTTTGCCTTCCGGCGGGGGTGGTTTATCTGAACGGAAACTCGCTGGGCCTGCTGTCGGCGCCCGCCGAGGCGGCGATTGGGGCGATGATTGATCAGTGGAAGGCGAAGGCCGGTGGCGCATGGATGGACCCCGCTGACGCGTGGTTTGACTACACCGAGCGGGTTTCAGCCCGGCTGGCGGCGTTTGTGGGGGCGGAGCGGGGGGAAGTGATCGCGACCGGTTCGACCACCTCGAACCTGCACCAACTGCTCGCCACATTCTACCAGCCGACCCCCGCGCGGCCGGCGATTCTGATCGATTCGCTGGCGTTCCCGTCCGATGCGCACGCCGTCCAGAGCCACCTGCGTCTGCACAGGCTCGAACCGGAGACGCACCTGCGAAAAGTTGCTTCGCGCGACGGCGCTACGATCGACGAAGCCGCAATCGAAGCGATGTTGCAGGCCCCCGGCGTTTCAATGGCCATTCTCCCCGCGGTGGTATATGGGAGCGGGCAACTGATTGACATGCCCCGCATCACCCGTGCCGCGAAACAGGCAGGGGTGATGCTCGGGTGGGATTGCAGCCATGCCATCGGCGCGGTGCCGCTGAATTTTGGCAAGCTTGATTGCGATTTTGCGTTTTGGTGTCACTACAAATACATGAATGCCGGGCCGGGCGCGGTGGCGGGGATGTATGTAAACCAGCGACACCTGACTGCGAACCCGGGGCTGGCGGGCTGGTTTGGCATGGACAAGTCGCGGCAGTTTCTCATGCAACACACCTTCGAGCCGGCAGCGGGCGCGGGGCGGTTTCAGGTAGGCTCGCCGCATCTGCTTTCGCTGGCGGCACTGCGCGGGTCATTGTCGCTGTTTGATCGCTCGGATATCGCGAGCCTGCGAAGCAAATCGCTCGCGCTGACGGAGTTTCTCTTCAGATTGATCGACGAACGACTTGCGAAACACGGCGCGCAAATCGTCACTCCGCGCGAACCCCATCGCCGCGGGGGGCATGTGAGCATCGCGCACGAAAATGCCGAGCAAATCTGCAAGGCGATCGCGGCGGAGGGAATTGTGACCGACTTCCGCCGTCCTGGAATCATCCGCATCACGCCGGCAGCGATGTATAGCACGTTTGAGGAGTGCTTTCGCGCGGTGGAAGCCATCGATGTCGCCCTTCAAAAATGAGCATCGACCGCGGCTGCGGGCGTGGTATCATTGGGGCCATGGATTGGCAGCAACATATCGAACGTGTGCCCGGCGTCATGCTGGGAAAGCCGGTTTTTCGAGGGACTCGCATCACGGTTGAATTCGTGCTTGAGCGGCTAGCGCAAGGCGCAGTCGCCGAAGATCTGATCAAGAGCCACCCCACTCTCACGCAGGAGCACATCAAGGCATCGCTGGCTTACGCCGTTTCTGTGGTTCGGCAAGATGAAATGTTGCTGAGCAAGTGATATGAGATTCCAGGCTGACGCGCATGTTAGCACCGAAATGGTCTCGATGATTCGCTAGCCGCGGCCCGAATCTTCACGGAGTAATCAATGACCGCTAAAGAAGTCATCGCCGAATTGAAGACATTCGCGAATGAGCAGACCAGGAAGACTCTCATGACCCACGGCGCAAAGGAGCCGTGCCTCGGTGTGAAGATCGAGGATATGAAGAAGATTCAGAAGCGCGTGAAGATGGATTACCAGCTCGCGCTGGATCTTTATGACACCGGCATCGCCGACGCCATGTATCTCGCAGGGCTGATCGCCGATGACGCGAAGATGACAAAGAAGGATCTGCAGAAGTGGGTGGATGCCGCCGACAGCCCCTGGGTTGCCGAGTACGCGGTGCCGTGGGTCGCCTCGGGCAGCCCACACGGGCGGGAAATGGCCTTGAAGTGGATGAAGTCCAGGCAAGAAACGGTCGCCGCTGCGGGCTGGCAGACCTACAGCAGCCTGGTTGCGACGAAAGACGATGCCGAGCTTGACCTGACCGAGATAAAGTCGCTCCTGCAGCGTGCGGCGGAGACGATTCACGATCAGCCGAACCGTGTAAAGTACGTAATGAACGGTTTTGTGATCGCGGTGGCCTGCTACGTCAAACCACTGCACAAGCTCGCGGCGGATACCGCCAGGGACATTGGCAAGGTGTCGGTTGATTTAGTCGGATCGTGCAAGATCCCCAGCGCGCCAGAATACATCAAGAAGTTCGCCGCCCGCAGCCCGATCGGGAAAAAGCGGAAGTCGGCGAAGTGTTAGCGCGGGGGCTGCCCACCGACTTCCACCACCTCGGCTGCCAGATGTCGCCCACGATGCTTGCGAGGCTGTTCGAGACGATAATCGCCGCTCGCGAACGAGCAAATCACAATGGCAGCCACTCGACTCGGCGGGTCGCGCGCTGGAGGATCATCTGGTCTTCCAACTCTCGTCTGCCGTCGGCTTGCGCGGTGAGGCAGTCGATCTGGCGTTTCTGACGCGCCAACGGAATGCGTCGATGAAAGTTATGGTCAATGTAAAACGCCGGAGGCATACCGCCTACTCCGGCCGGGTCCGCTTCAGCTCATGAGCGAGGCGCCGAACCGTCGACTCTTGCTGCCGGGCAACCCACTGTTCGACACCGGCGCACCGGGCTTCAATCTCGCCATCAACCCGCGCGCGATTGTCGTAGTAATAAGCCAGCGCGGCGTGTGCCTTGCGCCAGCATAATGTCGGGAAACTGCGCCCGCAGTTGTGTGGCGTCCGAGCCGTATGCCAGATGACTTTCTATCAGGACAGACAGCTCTATCCGAGTGCCAACGATGACAAGCTGCCCGGCGGTGTTGGCGACGATGTGCGGATGCTCGGTAACGACCATTTCGTGTACTCCAGATCAGAATTTACCGCAGATCGGAGGCGCATTGACGGGGATTTCGACAAGTCTTGTCACTACAACACGCTTCAACTCACCGCTTCCACACGCGAAATTGCGTCCTTGAGCTTGTCCAAATCCGGGTCGCCGAGCAAATACACCACTTCACCCATCACCGGGCCCCACAGCCGGGGCATTTGGGGGTGATGCGCGAATGCGATGCCAAGGTTATGCATGATCTGGTCGTGTTTGAGCGTGTAATGCGCGCCGTCGCGCCGGCCGACGTGGGCTACGAAATTGTGCCTTGTGTAGCGGGGAATGATATTTTCGCCGTACAAAGCGAGTCTTGCCCATGCGGTGTAAAGATCGACGTCGGCGGAGTAGTTCATCATGTCCATGGTAAACCCGCCTGGCGGGCGGACGTTGACCTCCAGGCCGTAGTAATCGCCGTTATCCAGTTCAAAAAACTCAAAATGAAAGAACCGCTCGCGAATGCCGAACGCCTTCACACTGCGCCGGCCATCCTGAAGGAGTTCCTCGGGGATATCGCGAAGCGTGTGATAATGAAAAACCAGCCGCTGCTGCACGATTTCCATGATGTTGGCCGAATATCGCAGCGACGACTCAAAAATCACGTTCCCGTCGCGATCGGCCAAGCCGTCGTAAGTGACAATTCGCCCTTTGACGAACTTTTCAATCACCATGTCTCCGGGCAGTGGGTCGAGCCTGGCTTCCAGCTCCTTTAGATCGTTCACCTTGGTCGCGCCCGATGCGCCCACGCCGACATCGGGCTTGAGGATCAACGGAAACCCCACCCGGTTGGCAAACGCAATTGCCTGCTGCCGGCTCACGATCAGCTCTGCGGGGGCCACCGGCACACCGGCGTCGCGGAAGCAGTCTTTCATGCCCAGCTTGCGGCGATTGCGCAGCAGGTCTGCAGGCTTTTGACCATAAACGCCAAACGCCTCGCGCAGCCGGGCATCGTGTTCGAGCCAATGCTCATTGTGCGACTCGATTCGGTGCAGCGGGCCGTGCCTGTGGACGATCGCCTCTGCGGCGCGGTGCAGATCGTCGGGCTTGTTAAACATGTCGGGAATGTAGATGTAATCAACCATCGCGGCGCGGAGATCGTCGGGCATCTCCCACGCCGGCGATTCGCCCACGCCGAACACGTTTGCCCCCGCATCGCGCAGCGCGAAGACGAAATATTTATGGTTCGGTGGAAAATGGGGGGAGACGAGGAGAACGTTCATTGAGGCGGCCTGTTCAAGTTTTCGAAGTCATTTCAGAAATCAGAATGGCGAAACCAGAGATTCGAATCAAGCCAGAATGCCAAATAACCAAAGCCATTGCACAGGAATGCTTCCCTCACCGGACCAGGTAATTCGGCATTGGAGTTTCGGACTTAATTCGGATTTCTGGTTTCGTCATTCTGGCTCTAGCTGCCGTAGACATTCACTGCAAGAAACAACGTTAGAACTCCATATTCGACAGAAAATGCGCCATCTGCTTGCGCCACCACGGCCAATCGTGGTTGACGTCGTGGCCCCAGATATCCAGCCAGTGACGAATGCCCTTGTCATTGAGGATGCGCGAGAGCGCGTGCGTCTCGGCGAGGCACTCGGCCTCGTAGCTGCCCTGCCCGCAGCAGAGGATGATGTTGCTGTCCTGCAGGCGTCTTAGCTGGGCTTCGTCGGTCAGGTTGGCCATGTAGTGCAGCGGGTTATTGAAATAGACCGCCGGGTGGCCGTAGTCGTAGTCGTCTACATGATCGGTCCTGAAATGCCGGGTGGAATAGACCCCGCTGAGGCAGATGGCCGTGTTGCAAAGCTCGGGGTGGCGGAAAAGGAAGTTGGCCGCGTGATAACCTCCGCCAGAACAACCAGTTACGATCATTCGTCGGTCGCTTAAATCGGCATGCTCCTCAATGAGAGGCAGGACTTCATCAATGACCGCCGACTCCCATATCTCATGTCGCGCGGCACGATCCCAACTGCCGATGCTGGTGTTGCTCCATGATTCCCAGTCCCGGCCGTCAACCGCCCAGACCTGGATCTTCCCCGATTCGATCCACGGGGCGGCGGCGGCGATCATGCCGTGATCGGCGTAATCCCAAAAACGGCCGTCCGATGAGGGAAATGCGAGCATTGGCATGCCCGAGTGCCCGTATCGCTTGGTTTCAAACGTCTGGCCGAGCCGTGGGCTGTGCCAGTTGAAGTATTTCTCGTGCATAATCGAACGTTTCCCGGTCGCGCCACGGATTCCATCCGGTGCTGCGACCATGAAAGAATTAACCGAAAAAGACTCGAAAGAGCAAACTATCCCCCTTGTTGCGTATACTATCTATGTCACGGGTCGCCGCTGGCGACCATCTACCTATCAGTTACCCGGCGCATCGTCGCCCCGCCAATGTCGGTGGGCATGCGTTGCCGGGGAGTTTTCGGAGGTTGCCATGAAGTTTGCCCGAATGACTTTCGCGAGCCTCGCACTGGCGATGCTGCTCCTGCCCGCTGTATTGCGCGCCGGCGAGTTTCCAAAGGAACTCTTCTACCCGCTTGACGAGAATCAGCAGGCGAAGCTCGACGCGTTGGTTGGAAAACCTGCTCCCGAAATGAAGCTGACCGACTGGAAAAACGGAGAAGTCACTTCTGCCGACATGAAGGGCAAAGTGGTTGTTGTTGACATCTGGGCCACCTGGTGCGGGCCGTGCATTGCCTCAATTCCACACAACAATGAATTGATGGAAAAGTATGGCGAGAAGGGCCTGATCGTCCTGGGTGTCTGCTCCAGTAACAGGGGGCAGGAAAAGATGGAACAGGTCGTCGAGGCAAAGGGTATCAAGTATCCGGTCGCGAAGGACGCGAGCCTGCAGGCGCAGAAAGACTGGAGCGTCATGTTCTATCCGACGTATGCCGTGGTCGATCGCGCTGGCAAAGTCCGAGCCATCGGCCTGACCCCCAACGGCGTGGAAACCGTGGTGCAGAAGCTGATCGAAGAAACCGTGACCGCAAGCGCAGACTGATGCGGCGTTTCACCGGGATGGGTCCTTGCCCGCTGGGAACGATTCCCATTCCGGCCCGGTTGATTCAGGCACGCTTGAGGTGGATTGTGGATAGCGCGACGACGCCCATAGCTGGCGGCGGTCGTATCCACAATCCACCCTCGTTTTCGCTTTGCGTTGATGTCGTCCGATTCCCGGGTTTCCCAGGATCGGCCGACCGGCTTGTCATCGCACCTTCGTCCCCGAGGGTGCCGCCGGCATGGTCCTCGGGTCGCGCGGCTGAAATATCCACTTGTTTTATCCGAACCCCTCTTGCGGTTAGAGTCTGCCGCGCAAGATGAACGCCATCGAACTCACCAACGTCACCAAGACCTTCGGCAAGCATGTCGCGGTCGATCGGCTGTCGCTCGCCGTGCCCGCGGGGAGCATTTATGGGTTTATCGGGCCGAATGGCTCCGGCAAAACCACCACCCTGCGCATGATCATGCGCATCTATCTCCCCGACTCGGGCAGCGTGCGCGTGCTGGGCGACGACCATCACAACGCACTCGACAAAGTAACCTACCTGCCAGAAGAGCGCATGCTCTACAAAAGCATGAAGGTGTACGATGTCCTGAAGTTCTTCTCCAGCCTCAAAGGTCACAGCACAAACAGGGCGGAGATGGATCAATGGCTCGCGCGGCTCAAGCTCGACGGCTGGGGCGATAAAAAGGTCGAAGCACTCAGCAAGGGCATGACGCAGAAAGTGCAGCTCATCGCGTGCCTCATCAGCAAGCCAAGCGTGGTGCTGCTCGATGAGCCGTTCAGCGGGCTGGATCCAGTCAACGCCGTGGTATTGCGCGACGCGATCTTTGATCTGCGCAAAACCGGCACCACCGTCATCTTCAGCACGCACGATATGAGCGTCGCCGAAAAAATGTGCGACCGCATTTTCATGATTTACAAGGGCAAAAAGGTGCTGGATGGCACGCTGGAAACCATCCAGCAGCAATATGGCAGAGATACCATTCGGGTACGCATGGCGGGCGGGAATAATGGCTCACTCTCAGGGTTGCCAGGCGTCACCGGCGTTGTTGATCACGGCAACCTCCAGGAACTTCGGGTTTCAGCCGATGCCAACCCGCAGGTCGTTCTACATGCGCTCGCTGAACGCGGCGCAGTCGAGCATTTTGAAGTAGCCGCACCCAACCTGCATGACATCTTTGTCCGCATCGCCGCACCCGATGATCAGCAGTTCGGGGAGAAGGTACTCGCATAAGAAGAGAGGGCAGTCGGCAGAAAGGTCTCCCTGCCCACCGCCGACTACAGACTGCTCACTGAGATGCCTATGAAAAAAACGCTCGTCATCGTCGTCCGTGAGTACCTTTCTGCAGTGAAGACTAAGTCATTTATCATTTCGGTCGTCCTCATGCCGGTGCTCATGTTCGGGGGGTTGTTAATGCAGCGGATGACGCGCGGCATTGTCGATCTGAAGGACCGCAAGTTCGCCGTGATCGATCAAACCGGCGGCCGCATGTTCGCAGCGATTGAAAAGGCTAATCGTGATCGCAATCTGACCATCACCAAAGATGCTGTCGGCAACCCCAAGGAGGCCCGATTCGTTTTCGAGCTTGTCCCCGCCAATCAGGCGGCCGGGCCGGAATCGATTAAGGAACTGCGGTATCATCTTTCGCAGAAGGTGGAAAAGGGCGAACTGTTCGGGTTCGCGGAAATCGGCGAACTCATTTACGAACCCCCGCCGGTGGCGAGCCTAGCGTCGGCGGCAACACAGGTGAGTGTTCGGGAGGCACAGGCCAATCCGGAAGCGGCGCTCAAAGCCGTCGCCGACCGGCTCGGCGACGAACGCATCATTCGATACACAACAAACCGGCTTACCGTGATGGGGCCGAGCCAGTTTCTTCAGCGCGCTGCGACGATGGAGGTTTACAAGTCTCGCCTGACCAGCGCCGGCGCAACGCTCGACGACGTGACCATGGCCCGGCTCCTCACTCCGCCGATGGTCTCTACAAAGGGCGCGGTGTTTAAGGATGCAACCGGAAAACTCAGCGAACAGAGTTCCGGCGGTCAGTTTATCGCCTTTTTTCGGCCGCTGGCCATGCTAATGCTGATGTTTGTGGTCGTAATGGTGGGTGTCAGCCCGCTGACGACCAACGTGATTGAGGAGAAGAGCCTGCGGATCGCCGAAGTGCTACTTGGGTCGGTCAGCCCGTTCCAACTCATGATGGGCAAGCTCGTCGGCGGCGTGGGCGTGGCGCTTACACTCGCACTGATTTATCTGAGCACTGCGTGGGTGGGTTTGCGGTTTGGTGCTGTCGGGATCGACGTCTCGCAATATCTCACGCTGGGGTTGTTCGCGTGGTTCTGCCTGTTTACATTGTTTGCAGCGCTGCTTTACGGTGCGGTGTTCATCGCCGCGGGCGCCGCGGTGACCAACGTAAAGGAAGCGCAATCGCTGATCACGCCTGTGATGCTGCTGATCGTGCTACCAATGTTCTTTATCAGCCAACTGCTGGAGAATCCCAACGGATTGATTCCCACGTTCTTATCGTTCTTCCCATTTAGCGCGCCCACAATGATGGTCGCGCGCATGGGCGTACCGCCGGGGCCGGCTGCGTGGCAACCGGTTGTCGCCGCAGCCTCCACATTTGTGGCGACGCTCGCCGTCGTATGGGCGGCAGGACGGATCTTCCGTGTTGGCATCCTCCTTCAGGGCCAGCCGGCGAAGCTGGGGCAGATTACCAAGTGGATCTTTTCCGGTTCATAACGCCCGCATCAGTGACCCGCCGCGCCCCAAACATGGGTGCGCCGTAAATTGGGGCGACTCTTATCGGCTGCAATGATTGTAATGATTGTAACGACCTCCGGTCTCGCACAATGCGGCGAATCCCTATCCGGCCCCGCCAAGACATCGCTATAATTCCTCCGCTGCCGATTTCGCGTGGTATTCTTCCAGCCAGTTCGCCGGGACGGGCGCTGGGCGTAAGAGGAAAACGATGAGCGACCAACGACAAACACGCCCCGCTCTTGCCCGTGCCGTGGGTAGGGTGGCCCTTGAAGCACTCGACGCGCGCCGGCTGCTCAGCGGCGGTGCGATTTCGGTCGATCCCGCGATTGCGCTCGCCGGCCCGACGTCGTCCCTGCTCGGTCTGCGGCCGGCGATCCGTTTCGATGGCCCGGCTGTCATGCAATCCGATCCACAGCCCGCGCCCACGCCCACGACGACAATAGAAGGCGTGAATTTCGAGCAAGAGGGGGCGCTCAACGCAGGCCCCGGTTCTTTTGGGACGATCCCCCCCGACCCCGCCGTCGCCGCCGGGCCGGCGCATGTGGTGCATGCTGTCAGCGCCGCCATCACCTTTCACACCAAGGCCGGCGCGCAGACATTTCAGAGCAGTCTGTTCAACTTCTTTCAAGGCCTGCCTCTGACTGATCTGGGCAATCCGCGCGTGGCTTACGATCACTTTTCCGCCCGATGGATTGTAACCGCGCTCGATCGCACCGATATCAGCGAAGGCGCGCCCAGTAACTCCTCGCGGCTGTTCATCGCGGCGAGCGACGATGCCGACCCGAATGGCACCTGGACCGTCCGCTCGATCAACACAAACATTACCATCGGCGGGCAGGCAAGCTGGGCGGATTTCTCAACGCTCGCGGTTGACGATGAAGCGATCTACGTTTCGTCAACGCAATTTCGGTTTGGCACATTCGCGTACGCCGGCAACCGCTTGCAGATAATCGACAAGGCGCAGCTTTACGACACCGGCATTCTGTCATTCACCACCCATGACGTATTCGCCGCCACCGGACAAGCCAACGTGGCTGGCGTCTTTGCGCTACAACCCGCGATGATGTATGGCGCGCAGCCGAGCGGGCTGGGCACGTTTTTCGTTAACTCCGCCGGCTGGCAAGACGTCAATGGCGATGATTTTGTGCTGGTCGTGCGGCTGACGAATCCCCTCACCGCGCCGGCATTCACCAGCGCGTTTGTCAGCCAGGGCGGAAATGTGGATGACCCCAACGCCCTGCTGCCCGGCGCACCGCAATCGGGCACGGGCGTCACGATTCGTACCGGCGACAGGCGCATCACCAGCAACGCGGTCTGGAACAACGGCAATCTCTATTTTGCGCACAACTCGCTTCCCCTGTCCGGCGCAAACGCCGGACAGACCACCGCAAAGTGGTATCGCGTGAACGCAGGCGCCACCGGCACCCCCACGCTCGCCGATACCGGCCTGGTCGGCGGGGAAGAACTCGGCGCCGCGACGCATACATTCCTGCCCTCGGTCGCGGTCGATAACTCGGGCGTGCTCGCGGTTGGGTTTGCGGCGAGCAACTCCGGCATTTTCCCCTCAGCGGGTTACACAATCCGACTAGCCAGCGATGCCCCCGGAACGACACAACCGGCGACGGCCTACGCGGCGGGCGAGGCGTTTTACGTCCGAACCTACTTCTCGCCCGCAAACCAGTCCAACCTCAACCGATGGGGCGATTACAATTCCATCGCGCTCGATCCTGCCGATGGGTCATTCTGGGCGTTTAATCAGTACGCACGCACGCAAGGCATGCCATTTCTTACAGAAGAAGGCCGATGGGGCACCCGGCTTGCCAATTTTTCGTCCGGGGTCTCAATTCCCCCGCCGCCGAGCGCGCCCGATCTTGCAGCGGCGAGCGACTCGGGCGCGAGCAACACGGACAACATCACCAACATCAGCACGCCTACTTTTTCAGGCACAGCCCTGGCAAACAGCTCGGTGCAGTTGTTCGCCGGCGCACTCTTCATCGGCACTACGACCGCCAGCGCCGGCGGCGCGTGGACGATCGTGGCTTCGAGCATTCCAGACGGCACCTACAACGTCACCGCGACGGCGACCAATGCCAACGGCACCAGTCCCAACTCGCCGGCGCTGGTCGTCACGATCGACACAACGCCGCCGCGGGTTTCTACCGCGGCTTTCGCGTTTGCCACGGGCCACTCGGCATCGTTTACCTTTAATGAGCCGCTGGCGGTATCGCCCACCCTCGCCAATGTAGCAGTCACCAACACCACCACGGCGCAGCCCGTACCCGGCGGAGCACTTTCGCTGAACTACAACGCAGGAGCCAACACCGCTGCGCTCACTTTCCCCGGGGTCGCCGGCCCGCCGGCTGGCATTCTCGCCGACGGCAACTACACCGCCGTCATCGCCGCTTCCGGTGTGGCGGATGTGGCAGGAAACATGCTCGACGGAAACAGCAACGGTGTCGGCGGGGATAACTTCCTGTTTAACTTCTTCGTGCTCGCCGGCGATGCCAATCGCAGCCGCAGCGTGAGCCTCGACGACTTTACCATCCTTGCCGCCAACTTCGGCTTCTCGCCGCGCAACTTCGCACAAGGTGATTTTAGTTACGACGGGATGGTGAACTTAAACGATTTCACGATCCTCGCCGCCAATTTCGGCCAGTCGCTCCCCGTCGCCCGGCCCACCGGCGCGCCCGTTGCGGCGAGCGTGTCGCCGTTCGCGGCGATCCGGATTGAAGACCGGCCCGACGCGCGCATTGCCGCCGATGTACTTCCACCCGGCGTCTGACTCTCGCCGCAGGTTGCAGTGTTTGGTTGTTAGTCTGATCGCTGAATCATCGCGGCACCGCCACCGCACGCGAATCCCGGAAGCACGCCGCTAAGGCATCGGCAGGTTGTTCAGCTCAAACGGTACCGTGATTAGCCTGGTCTCCACAGGCACCCGCCACGCAATCGTGCTCGCCTCCCCCGGGGCTGGCCGGCCGTCGGAGATGCTGCGGTCAAAGATGCTTGTCATCTCGATCAGGTTTGATCGGTCCGTTGGCGCAAAACTCGGCCCCGCGGTGCGGAAGATGGCCCGGCCCTGCGCATCAAACACCCGCAGATCGGCCGCATAGAGGACCTGCTGCAGCCGGTTGTAGGCGTCCGGGTCATTCGCCGGCGCCACCGCGGCGACGGTCACTTCGTAACGGCTGTCACCCAGCGCGGTCACGCGTTGTATAACAAAGTCAAAATCGCCAAACCGCTCGAAGCTGCCCCGCTGATTGATCCAGTCCGTCAGCTCGATCGTTTCGAAACGGCTGGCGGCGTTGAATGTGATTTCGCCCGAGATTCGCTGAATGACCCGGCCAGGCGTTGCGGGATACGCGAGCTTCGACTGAAACGACCAGAATGGCGACCCCCCGCCATACGTCTCATCGACATGGCCCTGAGGCAGCATGTTGTTCCCAAGGTCGTCGAGTGCAGACTTCAGCCGCACCGTCGCGGCACCGGGCATCACCTTGAGCTTGGGTTCGGCAATGGCTGTGAAATGAACTGCGAAATCGCTCGTTCGATGCAACCCCTGCGCGAGTTCGACGGTTTTCTGGTGAGCAATGCGCGAAGCCACGATGAGCATTGGCCCGCTCACCGACGCAGGGGCGCGAGAAAGTGCCCCGCACCCGAGCGACAGTCGCACGCCGTCGTCGCCGGGTGATATGTCGAGCGTGCCGACTTGGGTACAGATTTCCCGCAGCACCGCCCACAACGGCTGGCGGCGCGCTTCGAGCGTCACCCGGGGGCCGGGTAGCTTGTTCCAGTTGTCGCGGGCGTAGCGGACTGGCGCGCCACGCACCTGTCGGTTGATCTCCGCGACCACTTCATCAAGCGGGGCATCGCGCATTGAAAGCGTGATGCGCGATGCTCCCAGCACGGCATCTTCGCTGATCTGCTTCAAAATGGAGTCGAGCCGTTGCCGCTGCTCTTCGTCGGTGCTGATGGCCAGCGCTGCCTTGATCGACTCGACCAGCGCTTCGCCCGTTTCAATCAGTTCCTGCTGCGCCCGCTCGCGGACAGCAAATGAGTCATCTGCTAGCTGGGCAATCAGAATTTGCGACTCGGGTGCCGCAGGCCGCCCCACACCCATTGCAACGGCCACGGCTGCAATGCACGCTCCCCTGGCGACTGTTGTTCTAAGCCTCACATTGAGTGCTATCGCCAGCGCGCGGCATTCGGTTCACGGTATTGCGCTTGGGCAGGTCTCAATATGCCCCCCGCGGGTTCCGCCTGTAACGGCTGCACGATTTACACTGCCCGGTGGGAGGTGGCCCCGCCTACGCTCGCCGGAGACCGGCACGCGCATTCGCTTCATCGTTTGCCTGGCCTCGGGCTGAATCGTACCTCATCTTCTCGGGATTGAATCGGAGGCCTGCTTGGTAATCGAATCAGAACAGCCGACCACAATCGAACAAAACAGCAACGTTCGCCCGCCGGAGGTTGAACTTATCCTCTCGGCGATGGACGCATGCGATGCGCCTTCGTGGGATCGACGGTCACAGGCGCGATCCCGCTTTCGCGCCGACGCGCGCCTGCAACTCTACTCCGATCTCGCCGACGCCTCGCCGCGTGCACTCTACATCCGCGACGCCGACGCCCGCGGTGCCGGCTTCATCACCCAGCACGTTCTCCCCCTGGGCTACGGCGGGTGGGTGACCCTTCTCACGCCCGAGGGCGAAGAGGTTCACATCGAATGCGTCATCTACCGCTGCCGCAAGACGGTGCAAGGTTGGTACGAAGGCGCCATGCGATTCAATCGACAGATGTTGCATTTCAATGCCCCTGGTCGATCCGCGCCGTCTCCAAGACTGCGGCTCGCCGATTGATGCGCCATCCGCGTGGCCGAAATCACACTTTCGAGTCTATCGCCCCGGCTGAGTCGCCGGCGGGGGGTTCTTCCACCTTGTTGCCGCCAGCTCGCCTTGCCGTGCATAATCGATCGATTCGCCAAGAATCCGCGCCGCCTCCTGCGGGGCATGGAAGCCCATACTGTTCTCAGCGTTCACAAAATCGAGCCGCCACTGTGCCCGACGTTGTAACTCGCGGGCGTGTTTGAGTTGCTCGTCATTGGCCCCGGCCGCCTTCGCGGCAACGATGGCGCTGATCATGCCATCAACAGCGTGTCCGGCGCGGCTCATGAGCGCGTGATTTCGATCCTGGATCGTCTGCACGCGCGCCGCCAACTCTTCCTCGGCCACCTGATGGCATGGCTGGCACGATCGATTGATGTTGAGCAGCGGGCTTCTCACCCAGTGGTCACTTACCTTCATCGCCCCTTCTCGGGTGTAAGGCATATGGCAATCCGCACACGACACACCCGCCCGGGCGTGAACCCCCTGGCTCCACAGCTCAAACTCCGGGTGCTGCGCCTTGAAGATTGGCGCGCCCGTCTCGGTGTGAACGAAATCCAGAAACGGCTTTCCATCGGGAAACTTCATCTCCTCGTACAGCTTTTCGATCTGCTCGACCTTCAAGCCGTTATCCCAGGGAAAAAACAGGGTCGCCTTCGGGCCGCAGTAATACTCCACATGACACTGCGCGCAGGAAAATGATCGCATTTCCTGGCGGGTCGCATCGACGTTGGGGTCATACGCCTTGCTGCGATTTCCCTTCCGCCAGCGCTCGATGCTGGGAAGGTGCGGCGTGGGTTCATTAGAGGCCGCCAGCTTGGCAATTCCCGTGACAAACCCGGGGCGCGTCACGCGCAATTCCATATTCTGTGGATCGTGGCAATCGACGCAGGAAACCGGGTGCGCTTCGCCGACATGTGCCGCCAGCGCCTGCTGAGTGGTCGCTGGTTTGTCGGCCGGGACGATGCTGTCTCGAAAGCTCTCGGTGCTGCCATCGGGTGTTTTCATTAACTCGGCGTGCGCGTCAACGTATGACATGGCGCTGAGCGCCTTGAACCCTGTCATCACCGCGGGCCAGTCGAATCCGTGGGCATCGGCGAGCGTCTTGCCCTCTGATTCCAGCCCAATCCGTCGCCAGGTTGTCGTGGCCGCGGAGTGACAATGCAGGCAGGCACCCGTTTGCGCCCGCTCCGTGACCCTGAGCGTCTGTTCCTGATCGTACAACATAAATGCATGACCCCGGCGGTCACGAAAATCGAGGCTGAATGCGTAGCCCAGGAACATGCGCTTCAGCCACGGATCGCGCTCGATGCGCGATTCTGGAATCGCCCCCTCCGATCCGCCGTAGCGGGTGTGGGTCTGATCGACGGTTCTGGAGTAGCCGTCAAACTGCCGGGGCCAGTTCGTCCCCCACACCCGGGGGTCGGTCGTGGTTTCATCGACATTCACCAATTTAAGATACGGATTGCGCGCTTCCTGCTTGCGGGTGAAGATGTTGACCAGCATGTAGGCAACGCCAGCAGTGAGCAGCGCGGTAACGACCGCGGTGGCCACGAAGGGAATGACTACCTTGCGTCGTTTGGGTTCTGACATCGCCGTCTCCTCGTTTCAGTGTTCAGCTTCCTCACTCGTCGCGAAACGTATGCCCGCAAAAGCTATCGCGTCGGGCCGTGCCCCACGCTCCGATGGCAGTGCACGCACTTTACGGCGTCGGCGGCGGTGGTGGCACCGGCGACGACTTCGTGCACAAGATCGCCGTGACACCTCAGGCAGTTGTCCTGCAGAATCTTCGCGTTGTTCGCCTTAATCATGATCGGCTCGTGAAAATCCTGGAGCGTAAAGCCCTTGCTATGGTGATAGCCGTTCGCCGCCTTGCTCAGATACTTCTCGACAAACCCCGCGGGCACATGGCAATCGTTGCACGTGGCCACCGCATGATGCGACCCCTTCAACCAGCCGTTGTATTGATCATTCATGATGTGGCAGTTGTTGCAGGCGCCGGGGTCATTGCTGAGGTAGGACAACCCCTCTGCGTAGCTAAACGTGTAAAGCCCAAGCCCGGCGGCAAGCCCGATGGGGATGGCCAGAGCAAGCCACGGCCGAATCGATCGATTGGGGCTTGGACCACGCATCACAAGCCAATTATCGGAATTTTCCGTCGCTTTATCAAGAGAGGGAGCATCAGAGTCCCATTTTTTGTCGTCTTTATCTTTTAACTGATCTGTTGACAGAGGCCATCCGATCTATTAAAAAGATGATTCGATCTTTTGATCTGATTAAGGTTTTTGAACTGTATCTTAGAAGGAGTAACAGATGAAACCGCTTCGTTCGGGATTGGCTGCGATGGTATTGGCAGGACTAGCTTCGCAGGCCGGCGCACAGCACGCCGACTTTGTGCTGTTTGGAAAAGACTTCAAGGGCAGCACCCCGGCTGCATATCAGCCTCAGCACCGCTTCGTGCATCCGATGACCTCGCCCTACTTTCATGAGGACTCGTTCGTAACCACCGACATTCGTGCCTACTTTCTCTATCACGACTTCCCCACAGGCGGGGTGATCAACGGCGGGACGGCGAAGGTATACGCGGCGCAGGTGCGCGTGGCCCTGACTGACACGCTGCAGTTGGTTGCCTACAAGGACGGCTACACCGACCTCGACGCCGGACTGAGCAATGACTCCGGGTACAATGACATTGCAGCGGGTTTGAAGTGGAACTTCCTGCAGAACTGGGAACAACAGTTGCATGCCGCCGTCGGCGCCGGGTACGAGTTTCCCGTGGGCGACCCATCGGTCTTGCATAACAACGGCGAAGTCCGCTTCTGGGGGTCTGTGAACAAGGGCTTTGACAGGCTACACCTCGGCCTGACCGGCAACGTGTTTTTCGGGACCAGCGGGGATGAGCCTCTGGGCAACAGCGACTATCTTAGCTGGCATGCCCACGTCGATTACTATGTGTGCGATTGGTTCAGCCCAACCGTTGAGTTGAATGGCTACCACACATTCAACCCCAATGATGAAGTGGTCGGTTTCAGTGGAATCGATGTCACCAACCTCGGCGGGGGAGATGACGTGGTGACCATGGCAGTCGGGGCCGAGATTCGCCCCACACAAAGGGCCGCCATCCGGGCGGCATATGAGTTTCCGCTTACAGACGGCGATGACCTTTACGGCTACCGCATCACGGCTTCGCTCGTGCTGTCGTTCTAGCTGCCAGGAACTCCGGCAGTACTTGCGTTAACGAAGAGGCTCACTCGGCGGCGGGAATGACCAACGTCCGCTGCGTGAGCTTCTCGCTTTACCGACCGAGCCACGTGCGGCCCCACTGGAATACCAATGCACCGCGGTCGCGCGAGCAGGCTCTCCTGCGTCGCGCGACCGCGGTGATATTCTCGGTGCGTTGAAGTTGCCGCTTCGGTGCCGCGAAATCCATTCCGCCGGGCATCGCGCGGTAGAACGCCCGCACGACTTATGCCGCCGCCGTCAGCTTGCGGAGTTGTTTTCGCTGGAGCGTGGCGCTCAACGATTCCAGGCTCTTGCGGAGATTGCACTTCTTTTCGGTCACTTCCAGGGTGAACGCGGTCTGACCACCCGGCAGCTTTTCCTGCCCGGCGACCGACATCGTGCCCGTGGCGTAGATGCCATCAACTGTAAGGTTGATCGAGACACTCTGCCCCACCCGCAGCGGCTGCTGCGTGATCACAGAAAGGCCCTCTTCACCCAGATCGGCCAACTGGCAGTTAATCTGGTTATCGACGCTCAGAAGGATGTTCTGGCCGAGCGCGCTGATGCGGAAAGTCTCTTCTTCGCTGCACAAGACCGGATCGGCATCGGTGGTGATATCGATGACGCTGTTGCCGTTGCTGGCCTTCACGTTGTTGATGAGAACGCTCTGCGAGTGAAACTTGCCGCGCCAGTCGGCAAAGATGACCAGCTTCGCACCAGCCTTCAACTCAGATCCGAGGGGAAACTGAAGTTTCGCGGTGTTGTCGTAGGTATCGAGCACTTTGCCCGGCGTGATAACGCGACTCGAACCGCTGGTGAAAAGGGTGAGATACACAGAACTGTTTGGGGTCAACATCTCAGGCTCCTCATGATTGCAATGGCACGGAGAAATTCCGTCGCACAGAAGCTTTCATCGGCCCGAAGCGCCGGGTGTTTTGCGGCATGATGACAGCCGCGAGTGTGCGATGTTCCCGGACGTAAGGCCATCAGCACAGTGTGGCGGCGGGACCGACCGGCTATAATTGCACTCCCTCTTCGGCAGAAGAGTCGGACAGGCAGGCGAAAGCCAGGTGCTCGAGAAGGAACCACGATGACCCGAATCACCGCTACAGTGGTAGTTTTGTTGTTGATGACCGGCTGCGCATCTGCGCCGAGCGCGTCGACGACGACCGACTACGACAAAAACGTCGATTTTTCGAAGTTCACCACATACGGTTTCGCACCCGGCAAGATCATCGAACAGCCGGACTATGAATCGATCGACAGACAACGGCTCGAAGAACGCATTCGCGCCGCGGTGGTGGCAGAGATGGAAGTCCGCGGGCTGGATTATGTGACCGACAGCCCGCAACTGCTCGTCACCTACACCGCCGGCGCACAACAGAAGGCGGACCTTGTGCGCATCGCCCCGACCTACACCGGCCACGACTACGATGCCCCCGGCGCCTGGCGCCCCGCCGGGTGGTACGCGCAGACTGAAGAGCAATTCTGGTCAAAGCAGTACATCGAAGGCACGCTGCTGCTCGATATCTATGACACACAGACGAAGCAGGCGGTATGGAAATCGTACACCAAGGTGCAAATCATGTCGGATGAAGTACAGCGAAACCGCGCGCCCGAAGTCATCGCCGGCGCGCTCAAGGGCTTCCCCCCGAAGAGATGATGGTTTCACCGTCGCAACTGACTGCCAAAAGGAAGGGCACCGAAGAACAGCTATGCAGGCGGCACGCACTGCATCGCTGTTCATCGGTGCCCGAATTTTGGTCGCCCGAGCTCTGGACGCCCAATCATTGGCTGATGGATGAAGCTTGATTGGGCGGATCACATTCCCACAGCGCGCTTCAGCCGCTTGCGGAAGACCCCCGCGGTGCCCAGCAGTGCGCCACCGGCCCACACTGCCGCCGGTAGCGGGACTGCGGTGGCGCGGATTTCGACAACCAGGTCGTTGTAGTCGCTGTGGGTGCGACGCTTGGGAAGCGATGGGCTGAAATCAAGGTCTTCCCAGAACATGAGCCACGTCTTTTCCTTCGTGCCAAGTCCGAGCACTTCATATGTGATCATATGATCGCGGCCGTCGGCGTTGCGAGTCATGTCGGATGAATGCGTGCCGCTATCGCCGCTTCGGGTGAAGGTCATCATCTCGCCCATGCACTTCCCGTGGGCAGTCGTGCTGCTGACGTCGTAGCCGTAGCCGGTCACGTCAAACAAATGACTCACCGAGCCCCCGCGGTCGATGCTGAGCGACTGGCTGTTGTTGCTGAACTTGGCCACAGCGCGGGCGGTGAAATGGCCGTCGATCCAACTGGCATCGGTGGTATCACCGATGGTTCCGCGGGCGATGTTCATTGACGGGGTGACGCTCATGGCGTCATCCACGCGCCGGAGGGTGACCGCACCATTGAAAAAGTCGTCGCCGATTTTATGAAACCCACCGCCGTACAGCGTATTGATGATGCTGTGCTGTGAAGGCTCGCTGGCTGGGGCTGCACCAATCTTGGTGAAGCCAGCAAACGCCACACTGGAAATCGCCACCGCCGCAGAAGCCGCCAGAATTGCTATCGAACGCATGAGCAATGTCCTCTTGTGTGCATGCCCGCCGACGGCCAACGCATTCCGCCGTTGTCGGGCTACAAGAGAACAATGCCACCGATTCAATTCACTGACGCAATTTTCAAGCTTTCACGATGACTGATAACGCGGGGCGCGTCCGTTTATGATGCGCGTGCACCAAACACCACGCATAACGATCACAACAGCTCATGGGCGCCGCAGCGCACGGGTGTGGAACTCTCTCAACTTCCAATATCAGATCGAGCATCATTCGTGAACATCGGTGGGTTCGCCGGCGACGTTGCTCTGTGTGAATGCCGAGAACGCGATGATCCGCTTCAGATATTGATCGGCGTCGCGGAGATGGCGCGCTGCGGCTTCACGGCGCTCGGTTTCTGAGGCGCCGGCATCGACGAGCAACACCTGCTGCCGCAGCACTTCGGTGAGCAGCGTCGCGGCAAACGAGGAGAACGGCGTCGCGTGATACTCGGGTACTTGCGGGGCAAGCTCGATGAACATCCGCCCGACGCGCTGCCCGCCGTAGAGGGGATCGGGCTGCACCAAGTCTGGGTCTTCCCAGCTTCTCCGCACGGGCGAGATGATATCGGTATATCTCTTCCGCGCGGCGATTCCCTCAGCGGAGAAGAGAATGTGTTCGATCACCCGCCATGACGCCGCCGGATCGCGCGCGTTGCGCGGGATTCCCAGCATCGTGCCGCCCCAGGTGCTCGTCGGGTGGTCGGTCGGATCAAACCGGGGCAGCGGCATCATCGCCAGCCGGCCCTGAAGCGACTCGGGGCCGTTCTTGCGGATGTAGGTCACGCGCCAGTCTGCCGTCACCATCGCGCCCAGCGCGCCGGTGGAAAGATCTTGCACCCAGTTATTGCCCCCCGGGCTTGCCGCAGCACCAATCCGCCGCGAGCCTGCAACCATTGTTGCGTATCGCACAACCGTGTCGGCCACTTTAGGATCGGTCATGTGCGACACGAGATGGTTGTCCACCAGATTGACCCGGCGCTGGAGAATCAACCTCAGCAACGGGTCGGATGCCCACGGCGACATCTCCATCGCGACACGCTCGGGATGGCCGTTGGCCCGCCAGTATGCCTGATATCGCAAGCACGCTTCACTAAACGCGTCCCACGTCTCGCAGGCGGCCAGATCGACCCCCGCGGCGTCGAACAGGTCTTTTCGATATGTGAGCGTGACAGGATGAACATCATGCGGAATGCCGAAGAGCGTGCCATCGCGCGTCCACGGGGCCAGCCGCGCCGCGATCAGTTCTTCTCGCAGCCCGCTCGCATTCAAAAACTCATCCAGCGGGAGCAGGCCGACTTTCTCCGGCGGGAAGCGAAAGTACTTGCCGACCGAGTTGATCTCAAGCTCTACCACATCCGGAACCTTGTCCCCCGTTGCCCCGCTCATCATCAGCGACAGCAGCCGCGTATCGAGCGCGCGATTGTTAATCAGGTTGACATTCAGCGTCTGCCCAAACTTGCGTTCATACTCATCAACCAACGAAGGCCCACGGTCGCGCAGCCGGTAGCTGTTGGCGTGCGAGATGGCGAAAACCCACATCGTCATATCCGCCCGCGCCGGCGGCCGACGCGTGGACACCACGACGCTCGTCGCCAGCGCGATCAGCAGCATCACGAAGATGGGCTTGCCCAGGTGGAAACTCACGCGCGCACGCTACCTATCGGTCAGACTTCGATGCTCACCAGCGTGTCGGCACCGTCATTCGGGCCGGTATCGGTGCCCTCGCCGCCGTCGAGCAAATCGGCGCCCTTCCCACCTTGCAGGATGTCGTCTCCGGCCTCGCCGTAAAGTTTATCGTTGCTACCTGCGCCGAAGAGCAGATCGTTGCCCGTCCCGCCGAACAGTCGATCGACATTCCCCCCGCCGTCGAGGGTGTCGTCGCCGCCGTTGCCGTAGAGACGATCGTCGCCGGCTTCGCCGAGCAGGCTGTCGCGCGAGCCTGAGCCGTTGAGCCTGTCGTTGCCGTTGCCGCCGAAGAGTGTGTTTCTGCCCGCGCCGCCGGAGATGGTGTCATTGCCTTCGCCACCGAAGAGCAGGTCGGCGTCGTCGCCGCCGAAGATGTAGTCGGCTTCATCGGCACCGGTTGGCGCAGCAGCGTCGCCGTAGATCGTGTCGGCACCGTCACCGGCGGTGATGCTATCGGCACCGGCCTGGCCTTCGATGAGGTTATCGCCGAGATCGACATTGATGGTGTCATTGCCGGTGCCCCCGAAGATGAGGTTGGCACCGGAGGCGTCGTTGATCGTATCATTTCCGGCATTCCCGCTGAGCCGGTCAAGCCCCCCGCCGCCAGTGAGTCGATCGTTACCGCCTTGCCCGGAGAGCGAATCGTTGCCGTCACCGCCTTGCAGGGAATCGTTGCCGCGATCGCCGATGAGTGTGTCATCGCCCGCCCCACCGGTGAGGCTCGCGGGGATTTCGATCGAGTCGTCGGCCATGTCAACCACATCATTGCCGTTGCCCAGATCGGCAACAATGCGATTGATATTCGCTGCGGTGAACGACTGTTGCTGCCCGTCATGGCTCACGACAAGTTGAGTGCTGCCCGTCGCCTGTCGCAGGGTGAAAACATCGGCTCCCGAGGTGCCGACGAGTGTAAGAATGCCGCCGGCAAGGGTGGCGAAGTTGGAATGCAGCAACGTGCGTGGCTCGAGCACCTCCACCGCGCCGACGCGGCTGTCGCGGATAATCACTTCGGCTCCTGGTGATGTAGTACGCTGCATGATGACTGCCCTCCGACGTAGTTGCCCCGCACAAAACACTCGCGGCGCCATCGCTCCGCGATCGACTCTCAACTATCAACGAACCGACGTTAACTCGCAACCGGCAACCAGCGACTACCGATCAATGTTCCGCGCGGAACAATTGGCAGCGGGCAGGAGACAGTGGGCAGTAGGCAGATGGGGTATCACCGTTCCGCGCGGAACAATCTGATTTACGCACCGCAAACTATTGCCAATAATGCAGTTGCGACAAAAATAAGTAAAAACCACACCCTAACAAATCAGGCCCGAATGTGTGGCTGAAATCACAGAATCTACGCCCGCCGCCGCAGCACCGCCACCCCCGCAAACCCCATTACCGCGATCCCCGCGGGTTCCGGCACGACCGGGTCCAGGCGGAAGTACGCAAACCCGCTGCCGTCGTCGAGGCGCGCCTCAGCCAGTATCTGCCCGGCATTGTTGATGTCCATCCCGCGGATAACTGTCGCGCCGGGCAGATTCACCATCGCATTCAAATCTTGTGGCTCAAGACTTCCATTTGGCCAAATCAATGCCTTCGTAAAGTCTGCGCCGAGCGTCGGGGTTGCCGCGCCTACAACGGTGTTGCTATTGTTAATCCCGCCGATGTAAGTTTCAGCGAAACCGGGGAACAATCCAAGGTCGCGAAACTCTTGCGCGCCGGTTGCTAAATCATGCCGCGCGACGAATCCGCGAATGCCACCAGTAGGAGCAAACTGACCAACGAGCCAGTTGCTGTCGTTGATATCCGATGGCGCGATGCGGCCAAGTTCATCGCCGAAGCGCAAAAGCGTGTACGAGCCGTTTTGACCGATCAGGCCACTATCCAAGCTGCTGGGATCGTTGCTGTTGGCTGTTCCGCCGATATAAATACCCGATGCGTTGACCGAAAAAAGCGCGCTGGTCGTCGACCCGGGAATGCTCAACAGCGTGAAGGTTCCGTTCTGCCAGACGCAGGCTTGCCGGGTTCGACCGGATGATGTAGCCGCCGTCACGATCGCTGCTCCAACGATGACTGTGCCATTTCCTTCTCGTGGAATTCCAAACTCTTCGGGTATTGGAAGCGGTGTCGCGCCAAGCGACCCCCAAACGACTGCCGGCCCGCCCGCTTGGCCGAGTGGCGCAATGATGCCAATTGGTGCACTGTCGGAACCATCAAATCCGTGTACGACTGCGGCCTCATAAGACCCTTGAACGGGTAAAATGTGGGGTTTCCCTGCAACGTCCCACACTATCGGATAACTACCGGGTGGCTTTGAGAATCCCGTAAAAGTGTATCCGCTGACATGCCCTCCCTCTCCCAAGGCAGTCGGGTAGTGAACATTGTCTGCGCGAAGCAGCGTCGCATCATATGTTACCCGAGCGTAAGAGGCGGACGGCAAGAAAAAAATGGAAACGCAGTAAAAAGCAATTGACCACCACGGTAATTTTTGTGATGCGGATGTAGGCATCTAACTCCAAGGAAGGTACGTCATGACCAAGTCTAATATGCGGAAATGTGCATCGCAGAGCAAGCAAATTCTCCGTTGGCTTGGTGCATTGATGTGGCTGATTTCCATTAACCAGACGTTTGCGCAGACTTTCAATTGGACGAACAATGGTGGTGCTCTGCCAGGCGGCGACAATGTGTGGACCAATCCTAATAACTGGGAATTGGGGGCTACACCGACATCAACGAGCCATATCGCCCGCTTCGCGTCAGGTACTGGCTCGGCGCTATTAGTACGCGACGGTTCGTCAGGAACGATCAACATTGGCACGATTCAAATCGTTCGTGACGATTACACAGCGTTGAAAGCCGGTGGCGCGCCGGTGACGATCAATTTCGGAAGTTCCGGTGCGATTGACCAATTCCACGTTGGGAACAAGGAGTTTTACCTGGGGACAACGGATGACAGCGCCATTAATGTTAACACTAACGGGCTCCTGCGTTTGCGCTCAAGCTTCTCCCAGCACTTACTGAGCGACGCCGTGATTCGGGGACGGATCAGGGGACGCAGCTAGTTCATCTCCAGACGGGCGGCTTAGAGCCATGTCGTGGCACCCGGAGTTCGTTTCCATTCATCTTTTTTCTTGGCGTCTCTTGGCGACCTTGGCGTGCTTGGCGGCTGCGTTGTCTTCTCCACGTTCAAAACGGGTGTTGGCGGGTATAATCGTTCGGTCATGCAGAACATCACCCGACTCACCGAGCTGCTGCGTGCCCGGCACCCGTGCATTCGCATCACCACCGCCGACGAGCCGGAGGCGCTGGCGATCATTCACGCCGCGGCGGCAGAGCTTCGGTTGCCGGTGTGGGAATGGAGCGTGGCGCGCGGGCTGCGCGACGGCGAGTTTGCCGACGCGCCGGCGCTGCCCGATACCAATGCGCTGGTCGATGCGCTCATTTTCGTTTCCCGGCAACAGCAGCGGCGGATTGTGGTGCTGTTTGACTCGCTGCCTCATCTCGCAGGCGAACGCGAGCGAGAATCTTTGCGCGTGTTTCGCGAGCAGATCTTCTCGTTTGACAAGATCGGCGCGCACTTCATTCTGATTGATGCCCCCTCGGCCCTGCCGCCAGGGGTGGAGCATCTGGCCCACCCGTTTGACGTGCTTCCGCCGGACGATGACAAACTTCGCCGGATACTCAAGGAGACTGTTCAGCAGTTTCACCAGCAGCAGCCGATCCGGGCGCAGCTTGCGCCGCACGAAGCGGAGTTGATCATTCGCAATTTGCGCGGTTTGAGCACATGGGACGCGCGACAGATCGTTCGTGAAGCCATCGCCGGCGATATGCAGCTCAACGGCGACGATGCCAACCGCATTCTCGCGGCCAAGCGCAAGCGGCTGCAGGCGCAGGGGATGCTCGAGTATGTCGAGGCACCGGTCAACCTCAATGAGATCGGGGGGCTTCGCAATCTTAAGGCGTGGCTGAAGGCGCGGCAGAATGCGTTTCGCAAGGACGCAACCCAGTTCGGCCTGCCTGCGCCGCGGGGGATGTTGATGCTCGGCGTGCAGGGGGCGGGAAAGTCGCTTAGCGCCAAGGCAGTGGCCACCGCCTGGCAACGGCCACTGCTTCGGCTGGACGTCGGCGCGCTCTATGACAAGTTCATCGGCGAGAGCGAACGCCGGCTGCGCGACACACTCCGGCAGGCGGAGATGATGGCGCCGATCATTCTCTGGATCGACGAAATCGAGAAGGCCTTCGCCGGTGCTGCCAGCCAAAGTATCGACGGCGGGCTGAGCAAGCGCATGTTTGGCACGCTGCTCACCTGGATGCAGGAGCACAAGGCGCCGGTGTTTCTCATCGCCACCGCCAACGACATCGCCGCCCTGCCGCCGGAGTTGATGCGCAAGGGGCGGTTTGACGAGATTTTCTTCGTCGATTTGCCCACAATCGAAGCCCGGCACCAGATCATCGAGATTCACCTGAAACGGCGCAACCGCCCCGCGGCCAAGTTTGACCTGGACAGCCTGGCCGAAGCGTCGAATGGCTTCAGCGGGGCGGAAATCGAACAGGCGATCGTATCGGCACTGCACGAGGCTTACTCTGCACAAGAGGAACTTTCGACGGAGCATGTGATGAAGGCGCTGCGATCATCCCCGCCGCTGAGCGTGACGATGGCCGAGAACGTCGAGGCGCTCCGTCGGTGGGCGAGTGGCCGGTGTGTGCCGGCAGACTAGCGGGGCGGCTTGGCGGTCGGCGCGGCGGCGTGGGTTGCGATGGGTTGTGTTGGCGCGAACAAAGTCCGAATCCGGCTCGTAATAGTGGATGCTGAATTCTTGCTCGAAAAGCGAAAAAGCTTGCCGCCCCCGCCCCTCTGCGGGTAGATTCGACTCTTGCCACGCCGCGTGGTGGTGGAGACTTGTGATTACCCCGGCGTGGGGTGGCGTTCCCGCCTTGCTTCTCTTTCGTCTGCGCGAGCTGCTCCGCGAGAAGGACGAATGAGCAATGTGCGTTTGCGCTGGATGTTTGCGCATCGACAACTTGTAACTGCACAATAACGCCCTACTGGAGAGCCGCTCATGGCCAAAGCTGCCAAGCGTTTAGGGGAAATCTTGATTGAAATGCAAATCATTTCAGCGGCGGAAGTGAACCGCGCGCTGGAGCATGCCAAGACCAAGAAATTGCGCGTCGGCGAAGCCTTAATCGATCTCAAGCTGGCAAGCGAGTCGAACGTCTACAAGGCCCTTGCGCTGCAACACGGCATGGAATATGTCGATCTCGACAAAGGCAGCGTCCCGCCGGAACAGCTTTCGCGCATTCCCGAAGAATTGATGAAGAAATATCTGGTCCTCCCGCTGGGCCAGGAAAACGGCAAATTGCGTGTCGCAACGCACGACCCGCGCGATGTCGAGATGATGGACATCCTGCGCTTCCGGGTGGGAAAAGAAATCAAGCCCGTGCTGGCCGCCAAGAGCCGCATTAAGGGCGTGATCGATGAACTGTTTAACACGACATCGAAAAACACCATCGATAAGACGATGGACAAGACCATCGATCGGCTTTCCGCAACGATGGACAAGTCCATGGACAAGTCGATGGATAAATCCCTCGATCGTTCCATCGATAAGTCCATCGACCTTGCCGGCATGGGCGAAGATGGCACCGGCGGGAACGACGCGACCCAGGCGCCGATCATCAAGCTTGTCAATTCGCTCATTATCGAAGCTGTGCGCAACCGGGCGAGCGATATTCACATCGAGCCGATGAAGGATCGGGTGCAATTGCGGTATCGCATCGACGGCGAGTGTGTGGTACGCGACAAGATCCCCGTCAAAATGAAAGGCCCGCTGATTGCGCGCGTAAAGATCATGGCGGGCATTGACATCGCCGAGAAGCGTCTGCCTCAGGACGGCCGCATTAAGATGATTATCGATAAGACGCAGATCGACTTCCGCGTGAGCACGCTGCCGGCATATCACGGCGAGTCGTGCGTGCTGCGTATCTTGCGTCCAGACAGCGTGCGCATCGGTCTGGAAAACCTCGGTTTTGCCGAAGACGACTACAAGACATTCAGTAAGCTCATCAAGCGGCCCAACGGCATCTTTCTGGTGACCGGCCCCACCGGCTCGGGCAAAACCACGACGCTCTACGGCGCGCTCAATGTGCTCAACCGGCCCGACCGGAAGATCATCACAGCCGAAGATCCTGTCGAATATAACTTTCCCGGGATCAACCAGTGTCAGATACGAGAGAACATCGGGTTTACGTTCAAGAGCGTGCTGCGCGCGATGCTGCGTCAGGCTCCCAACATCATTCTTGTCGGTGAAATTCGCGACCTTGAAGTGGCCGAGATTGCCATTCAGGCGGCGCTGACCGGTCACCTGGTATTCAGCACGCTTCACACCAATGACGCGCCGGGCGCAATCACCCGCCTGATCGACATGGGTGTGAAGCCGTTCCTCGTGGCGTCCAGCATCCAGGCCGTGATGGCCCAGCGGCTCATCCGGGTGCTTTGCCCGAAATGCAAAGTCCCCGATCCGGAACCCGACCCGATGTGGCTGAAGCTCTGCGGCATCAATGCCAAGGAAATGGAGGGGAAAACGCTGATGAAGCCCAAGGGCTGCGATTACTGTACTGGAACCGGGTTCCGTGGCCGGCTGGGCATTTTTGAGATGATGGTGATGAACTCGGAACTGCGCTCGATGGCGTTCGAGCGGGCGGCATCAAACAAAATCCGCAAAGCGGCTCTGGCCGGAGGTATGAAAAGCCTGCTGCAGGACGGCAAGCTCAAGGTGCTCAATGGCACCACCACTGCGGAAGAGATTGTGAAGGTGGCGCAGGTGGAAGGGATTATCACCAACCAATAACCGGCGCGCCGATGCGGGCCAGTCTCCGCCGGCATTAAATCGCATGAGTGAAGCATCCTCGCCAATCACGCAGAACGACGGCGCCGTCTCGTACACGACGACAGGCTTTAATCCGCTGCGCGTGTTTGCCGACGGATTTCGCCAGTTGCGCGCAGTGCGAACGCAGGTGAATAACTCGGCGGCATTTGTGGGCGATGCAATTGAAGATTGTCGCTTCGTCGAGCAATCACTTTTCTCCCGCTGCGGCGTCACGCTCAAACAACTGCGAACCCTGGAAGTCGGGCATGGACAGACGCAGATGCTGATCGCCTACGTTGCCAGCCGGCCCAACGAAGCGCACGGCATCGATCTCGATGTCACGCCCCGGGGGCTATTGGATGTAGCCGGCTTTACGCGAATCCTTCGACATAACGGCCCGATGCGGTGTCTGAAGTCGGTCGTGCGGGAAGCGACCGGCGTAAACCGCGCCATTCGTCGCTCGTTTTGCAAACTGCTCAACCTGCAGGCATGGCCTGCCTATACCGCACACACCGGCGATGCGACGCGCCTGCCGTTTGACAGCGGGTCGTTTGACGTAGTCTACTCCACCGACGTTTTTGAACATCTCCCTGACCCTGAAGCCTGCCTGAGGGAGATTGTGCGTGTGCTTAGGCCCGGGGGCGCGATGTGGATTCGCGCGAATCACTACGGGCAATACAATGCCATGCACGATTTGCGCTGGATTACCGAGTCTGGCAATCGGCCGCACCCGTGGGCTCACCTTCTGCCGGAACACGCGGCGTCGGTGCACCCCAACGCCTACGTCAACCGGTGGCGCGGAAAACAATTCAGAGAGATCGCTGATAAACACTGCCCCGGCAGCCAGTTTGAGTGGATTCCGCAGGCCAAGCCCGACTTGTCGGCGGCACTTCAATCGGTTCGGGGCCGCAGCGAGCTAAGCGACTACTCGGATGATGAACTTCTGGCTCACCATGTATTGCTCACGTGGAAAAAGCCTCTGACGACGCACCAATGACTCAGGAATCGCCCTTATGGCTACAATTCAGATCGACCGCCTGCTTGAAACCACCGTACGCCGCAATGCCAGCGACCTACACCTCGCCGTCGGCCGCCCGCCGACGCTGCGGCTGCACGGACACCTGCGCGAGTTGCAAACCAAAACCCTCGACGCCGAAGATACGATGTCGCTGATGAAATCGATCACCCCCGATCGAATTCAGCAGGAGTTTGAAGAGACCGGCTCGGGCGACTTCGGCTTTGCCTACGGCGACGAAGCGAGATTTCGCGTAAGCATCTTCAAACAAAAGGGTTACTGCTCGCTGGTGCTTCGAAAGATTCCCAACAAGCTCATGACGTTTGAGCAGATCGGCCTGCCGGCGATGGCCGAGCAGATCTGCCGGCGCCCGCGTGGGATTTTCCTGGTGACCGGGCCGACCGGCTCGGGCAAAACAACCACGCTGGCCTGCATGATTAACTGGATCAACGAGAGCTTCGATCGCCACATCATTACGATGGAAGACCCGATCGAATACTACCACCCACACAAAAAGAGCATCGTGGTACAGCGAGAGGTGGGCGTGGACGTGCCCAACTTCGCCGAGGCCATCCGCCGGGCATTGCGTCAAGACCCTGATGTGTTGCTCGTCGGTGAAATGCGCGACCTTGCAACCATCGGTGCGGCCATCACCGCTGCCGAAACGGGGCACTTGGTGTTCGGCACGCTGCACACCAACGGCGCGGCATCGACCATCAACCGCGTCATCGATGCGTTTCCGACCGACGCGCAGGAACAGATTCGCGTGCAGTTGGCCAACAACCTCATCGCGGTGCTCTCGCAAACGCTCTGCCCGCGCAGCGATCAGGAGGGTCGGGTTGCGGCATATGAGTTTATGTACGTCACCCCGTCGATTCAGAACCTGATTCGCGATAACAAGACGTTCCGAATTGACTCCGACATCCAGACCGGCAAGAAGTACGGCATGCAGTTGCTCGACGATCACCTGTGGCAGCTTTTCCAGGCGGGCAAGATCAGTGCCGAGGAAGCTGTCGACAAGAGTAAGGTGCCCGGAAGCATGGTCGATCGATTGACCAAGGCGGGCGTCGGGGTCGATGTCGAGGACGAGTATCCAGAGGCCGGCGAAGCCGAAGCGGCCGCTGCCGGTGGCGGCTCAGCCAAGCCCGGCGCGCCCGGAGGCGCGCAAAGCGACGCTGAGAAGCAAGCACAAATCGCCGCCAACCGCGCTCGAATGCAGGCGGCGGCGGGAAAGAAGTAGTTTGATTTTGAGGTGTTGTGCCTTTCCGGAGGAAGGCACCGCACACGGACGAGGGGAGAGAGCCTCGGTAGCAACAATTGACTACCACACCGAGGACCGCCGTGGCTCTTGTCCCTCCTCCGGGAAATGCAGTAGGCAGTGAAGATTCCAGGCTGCCCTTTGGATTGGACGTGAAATTATGGCCAGTGCACCCGTGACTCCCAATCGCCCCGCAGGCAGTTCTGCAGGCACGCCAAGCGTGCCCAAGTCGCCCACAGGCGGCGGCAACGGAGTGGCCGGCGGCGCCGCCACCCCAGGTGGCATTCCGCCCATCAGCGAACTTCAGGGCCGCCCCATCGGCCGCGTGCTCACCAAGATGGGCAAAGTCACGCGCGAGCAGGTCGTCGAAGCGCTCAACTTCCAGAAATCCCGCGGCAAGGGTGTGCCCCTCGGCCGTATTTTGATGGATTTGGGCTATATCAAGGAAGTCGATCTGAATGTCGCCCTCGCCGCCCAAAAGGGCTACGAGCTGATTGACCTCTCCAGCGTCAACATCCCCAAAGAAGCCATCGACGCTGTTCCCGCCCAGATCGCCACCACGCACAAGGTGCTGCCGATCAGCTATGACAAGGCCAGCAAGAAAATCACCGTGGTCATGGCGAGCCAGGAAAACTTCCAGGCCATCGACCAACTGCGATCGCTGTTCCAATACAACGTAACGGCGAAAATCGGTGACCCCGATCAGGTCGATCGCCTCATCCAGAAGCACTACAACGCCGCAGCCGACAATTTCAGTGAAGTGCTTGGGGAACTGGGCAAGGAAGATTCGCTCAAAGACCTTAAAGGCCGCGGCGAATCGATCGACCTGGAAACGATCAAGGAAGCCGCCGACAGCAACCCCGTCCGCAAGCTCATCAATCTCGTGCTGCTGCAGGCAATCAAGGATAAAGCCAGCGATATCCACTTCGAGCCTTTCGAGGATGAGTTCAAGATGCGCTACCGCATCGACGGCGTGCTCTATGAAATGATGCCCCCACCGAGCCACATTGCGCCCGCCATTGCCAGCCGCGTGAAGGTTATGGCGAATCTGGACATCGCCGAGCGCCGGCTGCCGCAGGACGGTCGTATCGAGCTGACCGTGAACAATCAGCCCATCGACCTGCGCGTGAACGTGCTTCCGACCATGTTCGGTGAGAGCGTCGTCATGCGCGTGCTCGACCGGGGCAATGTCAGCCTCGACCTCGACCGCCTTGGCATGCGTGAGGATGAACTTACTTCGGTTCGGCAGCTCATTCACAAGCCCAACGGCATCGTGATCGTCACTGGGCCGACCGGCTCCGGCAAGACGACCACGCTCTACTCCGCGCTTCGCGAACTGAACGACCCGAGCACCAAGCTCATCACCGCCGAAGACCCGGTCGAGTATGACATCGACGGCGTGGTGCAGTGTCAGGTGCGCAGCGAGATCGAGATGACATTCGGAAGGATTCTGCGCGCCATGCTGCGGCAAGACCCTGACGTCATCCTCGTCGGTGAAATTCGCGATAAAGAAACCGCCGAAATCGCCGTGCAGGCATCGCTCACGGGCCACCTGGTGTTCAGCACGCTGCACACCAACGACGCGCCCAGCAGCATCGCGCGTCTGCTCGATCTCGGCCTCGAACCCTTCCTCATCACCGCGACCATCGAAGGCATCGTCGCGCAGCGACTGGTGAGAAAAATCTGCAGCAACTGCAAGACAGAATACACCCCCGCTGAAGAACAACTGATGGAGCTGGAGTTACGCACCGAAGATGTGGTGGGAAAGAAATTTTTCTACGGCAAAGGCTGCGACAACTGCAACAACACCGGCTACCGGGGCCGAATGGGCTTGTACGAAATCATGCTGCTCGACGACGACATGCGCGACCAGATCGTAAAACACGCCAGCACGCAGGTGCTCCGAGCCGAGTGCAGAAAGCGCGGCATGCGCACCCTCCGCCAAGGCGGGCTGCTCGCGATTTATGATGGCGTTACCACGATCGAAGAAGTGGTCCGCGAGACGTTGATGGAAGAAGGGTAATTCTGCGTGCGATTGATCACCAGCGCACGGAGTTCGCCCCATTCTTCGCAGCCATTCAGGTGACTCTTTTCTTGCCAGAAAATTCGCGAATGTGCTTTCTGCAACAGTTCCTTGCCGGGGTCATTCGCCCTGACCAAGCCATGCGTTTTTAAACTGTTGCACCCCCTCTTTTCTGGACGTCGCCCCGGTTGGCGGCGGAGGAGCCGCAGCGTCATGAACGGCGGGCTAATCAAATACGCAAAACGCTGCCCCAATCGCCTGCGATCGCGTAACGGTCCGGCTGCCTGGTGCCGATAATGGAGTAATGTCTGGTCGTTCGCGGGCCGTAACAAATTCAGGGAGATTCCCCGCGCCTGTTCTGCGCGCGGCCCGCCTACGCAAGCTCACCCAACTCACTCGTGCCACGCATCCGGTTACCCGGCCAATACTGCAGCCATTCATCGAATCGCTCGAACGCCGAAGCCTTCTCGCCGCGTTCACGCTGGAAGGCACGACGCTCACTGTCATCACCGACGACGCACCGCAGATCATTCGCGTCCGCCGCGATGGTGGGACCATTCGTGCGCTGGCTTCGGGCCGCACCCGGGTGTTTGATAGCGTGCTCGTTCGCGACATCCGCATTCAGACCGGCGCAGGAAACGACCAGATTCGCATCGCCGTCGGCCTGCCTGCGGTTATCTCAACCGGAGCCGGCAACGATTCGGTGCTGGCCGTTACCCGTGGCGCGAAGCGCGTCGACGCGGGCGATGGCGACGACACAATTCGCACCGGGTCCGGAGATGATTCAATCGACGGCGGCGCCGGCGACGACCTGGTCTTCGCCGCCGACGGCAACGACACCCTTCACGGCGGTGATGGTCGTGATGAGCTGCGCGGCGAAGCCGGCGACGACTACATCGCCGGCAACGCCCAGCCCGACCGTCTCCTCGGCGGTGAAGGCAACGATACCATCGTCGGCCACGGCGGCAGCGATGTGATCGACACCGGCCCGGGCAACGATTCGGCACTCGGCGGCACCGGCAACGACAAACTCTTCGCCACCGAAGGCAATGACACCCTTCGCGGCGGTGCGGGTGACGACATCCTCTACTCCGGCCCCGGCGCCGACAGGCTCGCTGGCCAATCCGGCAATGACCAACTGAGCTACTTCTACGCTTCCGGCGGTCTAAACGTCGTCGACGGCGCGCCGACAGGCCCGTGGGCCGACGCCGACATCTTCGACGGAATCGAAGCGATCGAAACATCCCCTGCACCGGCCACGCTCAGCGGGACGACCGGCAACGACACGCTTTCTGGCAATTCCGGCGACGATGAGTTCGTCGCGGGACCCGGAGACGATTTTCTCCACGGCGGCGACGGTTTCGACACCGCCACTTTCACCGGCCGCTGGCGGGATTACGCGATCTCCGCAATCGATGCCGATACGTTTCTGTTCTCGGATGAACGCGTCGGCTCACCGGATGGCAACGACACCGTCCGACAAGTCGAGAGCTTCACTTTCGATGACGGCAACCTGCTTGCAGACCAGCTCTTGAATGTGCCCCCCGCTCTCGCGCTGGATTCGGGAGGATCGGTCCCGGAACTCGCCGCCAACGGAACGGCAGTCGCGATTTTTGCGGCAACCGACAACAACGCGCTCGACGAACTCACGTTCACCCTCCTCGACAACGCAGGCGGGCGATTTGCCATCAACTCAATAACCGGTGAGTTAAGCGTGGCCAACACCACACTCATTGACTTTGAAACCGCAGCCGAGCACGCCATTACCGTCGCCGTCACCGATGCCCGGGCAGCCACCACCGAGCTTGCGGCGACCATTCAGGTGCAGGATGTCAACGAGCCGCCGGCTGTTATGCTCACGCAGTTGGTTAGTTCGCTCGATGAAGATCAGGATACGTCGGCACCCATCGCGATTGCCGATATCGTGATTACCGATGATGCGCTTGGCTCGCCAACACTATCGCTCACCGGCGACGACGCAATCCTCTTCGAGATCGATGGCTCGCAGCTCATGTTGCGGCCCGGCGCGGCGCTCGATTTTGAGTCCAATCCATCGCTCGCTGTTGCGGTGCGCGTGAACGATCCTTCTATCACGAACAACCCGGACGATGCGCCGATCACCTTATCCATCAACGATGTAAACGAAATGCCCACCGGCGCGACGTTGTCCCCAGACTCTGTAAATGAGAATGCTGCGAATGGCACGCTGGTTGGGACTGTATCCGGTCAGGATCCCGATGGTGGCGACTCGCTCACCTACCTGCTCGCCGATGACGCAGGCGGGCGATTTGCAGTCAACTCGGCGGGCTTACTCACTGTTGCGGATGGGGCATTGCTCGATTTCGAGTCCGCTGAAACACATGCCATCGTCGTTAGCGTGACCGACGCGGGCGGGCTTTCAGCAGATTTTACACTAACGGTCAACCTGAACGACCTGCCTGGCGTGGTTTACAACGGCACCAGCGGCGCTGACACCTTCACCGGCGGATTGGAGCCAGACACGATCCTCGGCAATGGCGGGAACGACTCTCTCGCCGGGGCCCAGGGTACCGACAGCATCGACGGAGGCGCGGGCAACGATACGGTGAGCGGCGACAGCGGCAATGACACGCTCATTGGGGGCACCGGCACTGATTGGGTTTTCTTCGTCTCATCCCCGGCGGGGGTGGTGGTCAACCTCGCGACGGGAACCGCAACCGGCGACGGGAATGACTCGCTGGCTACATTCGAGAACGTTCGCGGGTCTGGTTTCGGTGATACGCTCATCGGCAGTACTGCAGCCAACTATCTCGACGGCATGGACGGTGACGACTCGCTCGACGGTGGGTCCGGCAACGACAGCCTGCGCGGCGGCGCGGGCAGTGACACCCTCAATGGCGGGGCCGGCACTGACATCGCCTATTACGATAACGACACCGCCGGCGTGAGTGTGAGCCTCGCGACAGGAACTGCTATTCAGGCCAGCGGCACCGATACGCTCATCGCCATAGAGTCGGTGGTGCTCAGCAGCTTCAACGATACGCTGGTCGGCTCCACCGCCGCCAACACCATCACCGACGGTGCCGGAGACGATTCAATCGACGGCGGCGCGGGGAATGACATCATCTTCCTTTCCGCAGGCAACGACACCGCAATCGGCGGCGCCGGAACCGACCGGGTCGATTTCCTTAACTCTGTCGGCAATATCACCGCCAGCCTTGCCACCGGCGTTGCAACAAGTTCCAACCCCGCCGACGGAACCGACACGTTCTCATCTTTTGAATCACTGCGCGGGTCGAGTGTCGGCAACGACTCGCTCACCGGCAACGCCGCCGCCAACACCCTCCTCGGCGGCGGCGGTAATGACACCCTCGCCGGCGGCGGAGGGAATGACTCGCTCAGCGGCGACGCTGGCACCAGCGACACCGCTGTCTTCACCGGAAACTGGGCGCAGTACACCATCACACTCTCGGGCGCAAACTACACCCTCGTCGATACCCGCGCCGGATCGCCCGATGGCACCGATACCGTCCACAACACCACCGAATTTTTCCAGTTTGCCAACGGCACCATCCCGGCGAGCCAACTGCTGAATGTCGCGCCGACCATCACCGGCATTTCCAACAACTCGGTTCAAGAGCAAAGCGCCAACGGCACGCCTGTTGGCACAGTCACATCGTCCGATGGCAACTCACTCGACACGCGCTCATTCTCTCTCATCGACAACGCTGGCGGGAGGTTTCAAATCAACACGACTTCCGGGCTTGTTTCCGTGCTCGATGGCTCAATGCTATTGATCGCAAACCAGCCGACCCACGAGATTACGGTCAGGGTCACCGATGCAAAGGGATTAACGGGCGATATGGTCATCCTGATCACGCTCACTGCGTGAGGACAACCGCCGCATGCATTGCGGAGTCGCGAGCGCCCCTCGGGCGCGCCGTGGCCGGGCGGCGCGCCCGCCGGGGTTTAGCGGATGCTCATTTCTCCGAAGAGTCCGGCGCGTCCACCCGAGGCCAAAACGCCCCTGGCATCGGGCCTCTCGCGGGTCCCCTCGTCATCCCCGGCTTGCCGCCCGTTTGAGCCAAATCGCCCCATTCCGACGCGCCCTCCAGCACAGTTTTCGACATCGGGTACCGGTGTGTCCTGCGACACGTCGTCGTCGCCAGTGCCTGCGTCGATGCTGTCTTTGCCGTCACCGCCGACGATCAGATCGTCTCCGTCGAGCGCGGTAATGGTGTCAGCACCGTCGCCACCAAACACTTCATTATCGCCAGCACCGGCATTCAGCACATCATCGCCGTCGCCGCCATTCACTTGGTCATCGCCCGCGCCGGCATTGATGGTGTCATTGCCATTCCCCCCGCGGAGTGTGTCGGACTTAGCCGATCCTGTGATGAGATCGTTTCCCTCACCGCCGTTGATTGCCGAGCGCTTGCTGCCGGCCGAGAGAATATCGTCCCCGTCGTTGCCGTTGATCTGCACACGCACTTTCACACTGTTTGCGACGGAGATGGTGTCGGCCTCGTCACCCCCGCTGATGCGCAACCTTCGGACAGATGCGGCATCAAACGATTGCGTTGTGCCGTTCAGCGTGACGTCATACATGGCCGTTGCGTCGTTGTACGCGACGTAGATCGTATTGGCTGATTCAGCCTCGCCGACCACCTTAAGCATTCCATTGCTGGTGACCGAAACGGAAAGGAGCCGCCGAGTCTCCAGCGACTCGAACACTTGGCTTGATTGTGCCACAAAGCACCTCCGAAAATCAGGGCGCCCGCTCGACCACAGACCAACGCTGGCCACGGGGGATTCGAGCCGGCCATGCAGCAAGAGTTCTCGGTGCCACCCCAAAAATTCTGGCGCGGGTAGAAAAAATGATGCGTAAAAACCCGCACCCGCTGGGACGGTATTGGGACTTGTCGGCGCCTCCCGGCACCGCGAGGGAGCTACGCCTTCACAATGTGCCCGCGGTTGCCGGTGACGTTTACGAGCGCGTTTCGCGTGTCGACCACCAGCCTGGAGTGGTCGGCGACCATCTGCCAGTCGTAGCTGCTGTGGTTGGTGCTGATCAGTACGCAGTCGTACGACTCCAAAGCCTTTGCAGACAAGGAGATGCTTTCCATCTGCAGATTGTGGTGCCGCATTTTGTGGGTCCGGGGGACGAACGGGTCGTGATAATCGACCTTCGCACCCAAATGCTCGAGCTTCTCAATGAGTTCAAAGCTCGGACTCTCGCGCACATCGTCCACGTCCGGCTTATAGGCCAGACCCAGGACGAGAATCTTGGAGCCTTTTACCGCCTTGCCGTGGTTATTGAGCGCGAGGAGTGTTTTCTGCACGACGAACTCGGGCATCTGCACGTTGATTTCGCCAGCCAGTTCGATGAAGCGTGTCGGCAAGTTCACTTCGCGCGCTTTCCATGTGAGGTAGAACGGATCGATCGGGATGCAGTGCCCGCCGAGACCGGGGCCGGGGTAGAACGCCTGGAAGCCGAATGGTTTGGTCTTGGCGGCTTCGACCACCTCCCAAACGTCAATCCCCATCGCATCGAGCACCATTTTCATCTCGTTCACGAGCGCGATGTTCACGGCGCGATAAATGTTCTCCAGCAGCTTCGCCGCCTCGGCCACCTCCGCGGTGCTGACGGGGATGACCTGCGCGATCGCTTTCTTGTAGAGTGCCGTGGCCAGTTCGCCGCTGACCGGATCGATCCCGCCGACGAGTTTGGGAATGCTCTGCGTGCTATGGCTCTTGTTGCCCGGGTCTTCTCGTTCCGGAGAATAGGCGAGGTAAAAATCCTCCCCGCACTTCAAGCCCCGAGCCTCAAACCGGGGCAACATGATCTCCCGCGTGGTCCGCGGATAGGTCGACGATTCGAGAACGATCAACTGCCCGTTGCGCAGCGTCCTGGCGATGTCGTCTGCGGAGTGTTCTATGAAGGACAAATCTGGCTCGCGGTGATGCCCGAGTGGCGTTGGCACGCAGCTGATAATCACATCCGCCTCACCCAGCCGCGACATGTCGTCGGTGGCGTCGAACTTGCCGCCCTTCTTCATGTCGCTAACTAGAGTCTTGCCAAGATGTTGCAGGTAATTTTCCCCACGGTGCAGGGCGTCGATTTTCTTCGGGTCCACGTCAAACCCAATCACCGGAAACCCCGCCCGCGCAAACGCCGCCATCAATGGCAGCCCCACATAGCCCAGACCGATTATCCCAACCACTGCCGAGCCGTTCGATATCTTTTGTTGTAAGTTCATGTGTGTCTTTGGCTTCTCTAATCTATAGCAAAGCAGGAGAGATTACCGCGCCGGCGGGCGGGTGTCATATCGCGGCTTGACTGCGATGGAAAGCCGAAAACCCGTTACAGAAAGCTGCGTTTGACGAAATGCGGATCACGGCATAGTGTGAAATAGTTCTCATTCACCCTCGGCGACGTTGCAGCCTATGAACAAGCCATCAACACCTCGTACTTTCATCACCGAACCCCTCGAATCGCGCCAGATGCTCCACGCCAGCGGCGAACCTTTTGTGTCGCTGACCAGCAGGGGAACGTTGATCCTGATCAGCGTGGCGACCGACAACACTTTTGTGGTCTTCCCCAACGGCAATAATGTGCAGGTGCTGCACGACGGGGTGACTCAAGACTTTCCGGCAGCCAGTGTCGCACGCATTTTCTTCGCCGGGCAGGCCGGGGCCGATTTTGTGCAGATCAACGTACCCATCCGCTCAGAACTGCACGGCGGCGATGGTAACGACACCCTGCTCGGTGGCAGCAGGCAGGATCTGATTTTTGGCGGCACCGGTGCCGACTTCCTCTCCGGCGGGAGCCAGAACGACACCATCGACGGCGGCGGGGGTAAGGATCGCATCTACGGCAAAGGGGGCGACGACAGCCTCATCGGCGGAAGTGGTAATGACCGAATCCACGGCGGGCTGGGCAACGATTTTATCAACGGCGGCAGAGACAACGACACCCTCACCGGGGCCGACGGCAATGACAGCTTCTTCGGCGGAACCGGAGCCGACACCGTCGTCGACTTCAACAGCGCCTCTGATATTGTGGATGGCGTGGAGACGCTTTAGCGGCCCGGTGCGAAACAAGACTGGCGCGAAGTTCGGCATCCGCGACCGGCGTATCGAGGGTGCGGCACTGGACGTTGCAATTAATCAGTTTCTGTCGCCGCTTCGCGGCTATGAGTTTTGCTGTCCGGATTCCCGCACCTTCTGGAACAATGCGACGGCACTCGTATTCGCAGCAACGACATCACCCGGTGGGGATCGCAGGATTAACTCGGCTCATACGGTGCCGGAGCGGTCTTGATCGTCACCTCTGCTGTCGCGGGATTCGCTTTGAGGTGTGCCAGAATCGCCGCACGGCCAAGCCTCCGCAGAAACGCGCCCAAATCACTGTCACCTTCGGTCCGGTCGCGCTTAAACAGGTCAAACAGCGCCGCCGTCACCGTGGCGACCTTGGCGCGCGGCACCTGTCGCAGGTAAAGCGCACCGTCGATGTTCATGGGTACGCCCTGATGCCGACCATCTTCGCTCCCGCCTACTTTCAGCATGTACATGTCCGGCCCCTGCCCGACCCAGCCGACGCTCTTGGTGGCCGGGCGGAAGCACTGGCGTTCGCAACCGGTGATGCCGATGCTCTCGGCGAGGTCGCCGTAGCCCATGTCTTCCAACTCATCGAGCAATTCGGGGATAAATCGCTCGCTCTCAGTATAGCTAAGCCGGCATGTCGGCAGGCCGACGCATGCGCCGCTTAGCAGGCGGAGCTTCGAGTACGGCCTGCCCCGTCGCTCGCCATAGCCAAACTTTCGCGCCGCGGCATCAATGTCATCGCGCGCCGCTGGATCGATGTTCACAAACAGCAGATCTTGATTGGCGGTGATCATCGCTTCGACGTCGAACCGGTCCATGATCGCCCGCGCCATCGACTTTGACCGATCTTCCCCACGGTCGATCAGCCGGCCCGACTCAATAAACAACCCGAGCGCGCCCTTTCCATTGGGCAGCGTTTCCCAGCCGTGATGCATTTTTCGAGCACCAACATCGAGCGTCACATCCGGCGCATCAAATGTCGCGCCCGCAGCTCGCACCTGTTCCTGATACCACTCGATTCCCTGTGCATTCACGACATACTTCAGCCTTGCCCAATGACGATTCTTTCGATCGCCCCATTCCTGATGCACCTTCACGACCGCATCCATCCCCCGCTGCAGTTCGCCGGGCGTAAAGATGCCCAGCGGCTTGCCGAGCGCGCAGAACGACGCCTTGCCGTTTTTCTCCCCCTGCCCCCCGCCGACGTAAATTTGCCAGGCGACGGTTCGGCCATCTTCGATGATCGGCGCGGCCCCCATGTCGTTGGTGCGCATCTCGACGCAGTTATCCCGCTCAAGCTCGCCCGAGATCGGATTACGATGCACCGTCGAGAAGCCTATCTTGAATTTACGGTTGAGTAGATTGGGGGCGTAGGCAAATCGTTCGCCCGATGCTTCCTGCTCGGCGCGCGAAAGCGACGTGTCTATCTCAAAGACCTGAATGTGCGGGGCCGGGTCGAGCTGAAAATAGCGGGCCGTTTCGACGGCGATTTCATACGCGTTGCAGACATCGCTAAACTTGCTCAGCGGGCACGCCATGACGTTTCGCGTGTTATCACCACAGCCATTGAGCGTATAAAAGCCGGTGCTGGCGATGGTGCGCACAACATCGACGAGCTGCGACTTCCTGATCCAATGAAACTGGATGTTCTGGCGTGTGGTCAGCCGAATGGATGGCCAGCCGTCATCATCCGCGGTGACGCGCGTGGCGAGATCGTCGATGATCTGCCATTGCCGCCGATTGAACGCACCGCCGCCGGGCACGGTGATGCGGATCATGTACATCCAGTCCTTCTCTTTACCTGTCTTGGCGCGATTGTATTCGAGGTAGATGCCGTGGCTCTTGGCGAGTTGCTCGGTGTCGTTTTTCACATCGCCAGAGGAATGATCGCGAAAATCATCATACAGACGACCGCGTAAACCTTGCGTGAGCTTAATCTTCTCATTTTCGTTGACCTGATCGAGCGGGGTCCGCAGCAGCGGCTGCGGCACACCACGATTGGGCTTCGCCGCGCCATCGACGGAGCCGCTCGGCGGCGGGGGAGGGTCTGTCGGGGAGTTGGAGGACATCGTATCGTCTTGCGTTGTTCGCGTGCCGCCACGGCTTGGCGATGGTAGACCGCGTCGGTCGCCGCGCGGCCTCCAGCGGCCGCAATCCTGGGAAACTCCGGGCGCGTACTTAAACCACTAAATGTGCAGCCCGCACTCCGTTTTTGTAAAGCCGGCCCATCTGCCCGAGCGATCGTCACTGCTCAGCGTCCGCTTGGTGCAAGTCTTGCAACCAAGACTTTTGTAGCCATCCGCCAGCAGAGGGTTGTACGGAAGCACATGCTTGTGAACGTATAGCCAAACGTCATCGCTTGTCCAACCGGCCAGCGGGCTCATTTTGGCGAGATTGTGCTTTGCACTCCACGCAAGCACCGGCGTTGCGCCGCGCGCTGCGGTCTGGTCGCGGCGGATGGCGGTCATCCAACCTCGATAGCCCTTCAGCGCCTCAGCCAGCGGCTCGACCTTGCGCATCTGGCAGCACCGGTCCGGCTCACGCTCCCACAGCCTCTCACCAAACGCCGCCGCCTGTTCCGCCAACGTCTGGCGGGGGCGAATGCGCTGCACGGAGATGCCATAAAAACGCTCAACCTCCTCGACTGTGCGATAGGTTTCATCAAAAAGCGCGCCGGTATCGATGAGCAGCACCGGAGTGTGTGGGGCGTGTTTGAGGGTGAGGTCGAGCAGCACCATCCCCGCCGCCCCGCCGAAGGAGACGGTGAGTGCGAGTCGGTCGCCAAAGAGTGCTCCCGCGCGGCGCACGACCTCTTCTGCCGGCAAATCTTCCCAATTCAGCGCGTGGGCAGCGACCCACCTCGAATCTGTCGTAACTTCTTTTTCTGCAGCTACTTGCATACCGATACACCTTTCGGCCCACAAGTATCTTAGAGGCACCCAGCCGAATGTCAAATTGTCATATGTCATTATAGTATAATTCAATCGAAATGCCGTGTTAGACGGTTGCGTGTTAGAGTTGTTGCATCGTGACAAAGATCCCTCCCCCGCCGAGGCCTATCCGCGCGACGCACCCGATGCCGGGGTTTTTCAAGGCCCTCGGCAGGCTCCTCCTGATCTGCCTCACCGCAGCGACGGGAATTCTCTGGCTCGGGCTGATACACGAAGGATTTCTGCGCACCGTCGGCACCCTTGTGCAGGCCCGGCTGATTTCCATTCATGAAGTGCAGGATTCCGACGGCGGATACTCGCATTACGCGAAGTACCGCTATGCACTCCGCGGCATTGAACAGAACGCGCAATCGTCGATTTCATACACAGCCTGGCACCGGCTGAGGGAGGAGCTTTTCAAACTCGGTGGAAAGCACGGAGACACATCGTTTTTTGCGCCAATTCCCAGCCCGGAGTCCGGCGCTGGCGACGCAGATGCGTTCGGTCAAGCGCCTGAGAGCCCGCCGACGATTGACGTCCGCGCCTACACAATTGGCCCGGTGCGATACAGCCGGGTCGTGGAACACGAATGGGCGATGCTGTACCTGCTCATTCCCGCAATTTTCGCGCCCCTGTTGGCCTGCCTGACCGCGGTGACTTATCTGGCGACTGTCGTGCGGCCGAGGCGGCAACGATGGCTATATACTCACGGCACCGCAGTCACCGGCATGATCACAAACACCCGGCGGATGCGGGTGAAGCACAGTGAACTGCTCTATGCTGATTTCAATTTCGCCCCGAACAGTCAGCGGTCGCTGTTACAGGGCACGACGATGCTCGCCGGCGAGAAGGAACTTGCATCCGCGGTGGTCGGCAAGGCTGTGATCGTGCTCTACGACCCGGCAAAGCCACGGCATTGCACGGTCTACGAGTACGGCGGATATGCCTGGGCGTAGCAGGCAGATATCCCAAGTCACGCCGCCCGGCGGATCGGTGTCTCAGCGATGACCGCGACATCGAAATCTGACGCCGGAATCGGGCGGGAAAACAGATATCCCTGGGCCGTTTTGCACGCCAACGACTGCAGTAGCGCAACCTGCTCGAGCGATTCAACTCCCTCGGCAACCAGGGTCATCTCAAGGTCGCCGGCAAGGGTGATCGCCGAGTGCACCACCGCTGCAGTGCGCCGGGAGAACGTGTGTTCGTCTAGGAACGATCGATCGAGCTTGATCCCATCAAGTTCGAACCGACGAAGCGACCCGAGCGAGGACAGGCCGGTGCCGAAGTCGTCGAGGAACACCCGCATTCCGAGCTGTCGAATCTCGCCGATCGCCCTGCGCGCGATTTCCGGGTCGGTGGTCAGCGCGGTTTCAGTGATTTCGCAGACGAGTCGCTTCGGATCGACTCCGACGCGAGCGATGATCTCCTCAAGCGGCTTGATAAATTCTTTCTCTGCCAACTGGCGGCGCGACACATTCACGCTGAGGTACTGCAACTGCGGGAACGCCTTCAACTGTCGTGCCGCTTGCTCGAAGATCCAGATGCCGATGGGCACGATCAGCCCGGTTTCTTCGGCCAGCGGGATGAAGTCGACGGGCGCAATCATCCCATGTTGCTGATGTTGCCAGCGGAGCAGCGCCTCGGCACCGATCGGCTGGCGGGTGTCGAGCGACACGATCGGCTGATACCAGGCCGCCAGCTCGCCGCGATCGATGGCATGGCGGAGGTCGTTTTCCAGAACAAGCCGGCGCATCGCGCGCTCGTGCATCGTGTGATCAAAAACCACCGCCCGGCCTCGGCCATTGGCCTTTGCCGAATACATAGCTGTGTCGGCATCGCGCAATACATCTTCAGCATTGCGGTAGCCGAAGCGGCTGAAGGTGATGCCGATGCTCGAGGTGCTGTTGACCACGCGCCCGGCGAGGTCATAGGGGCGCGCGAGAATATGGAGTACACGGTCGGCCGTGGCAAGCACTGCCGCCTCGTCGTTGAAGCCTTCCATCAAGATACAAAACTCGTCACCCCCGAGCCGGGCCGCCAGGGCGAGCGGACTTGTGCCGCGCGCCACCACGTCAGAGGGTGAAAGGGCCAGGGTCAACCTCTCGCTGATGCTGCGCAGCAATTGGTCGCCGCATTCATGCCCGAGGCTGTCATTGATGACCTTAAAGCGATCAAAATCGATGAACATCACCGCGTACTGGTGAGACGGCTCTTTCTGCTGCTTGGAAATGGCGGCCAGTAGCCGATCATAGAACTGCACGCGGTTGGGCAATCCGGTGAGCTTGTCGCACATCGCGAGTTTTCGCAGTTCGCCAGTCCGCTCCGCGACGACGACTTCCAGTTCGTCCATTCGCAGCTTGTCCTTGGCTCTTTCGATCTCCAGCTCACTGGTTCTGACCGTCACGAGCTTCTCTAGCTCATCCGTGCGCAGCTGCGCCTGCTTCAGCAGTGCCCACCGTTCGCGCAGCGAGCGCGCCATTGACTGCACTTCAACTGGATCGAAGGGCTTCTTCAAAATCAACAGTTTGTCGAGTGCCTTCACCTGCTCGGCGATGTGCTCCCATGAGTGATCCGAAAACGCTGTGCAGATGACGATGGTGGCGTCGACATCCACCTTGCGAATCTCCTGAATCGTCTTCAGACCATCCCATCCCGGAGGCATGCGCATGTCAACGAAGGCAGCAAAGAAGGGCTCTTTACGCTCCTTCGCCTTCTTGAGCATCATGAAGCCCTCTTCGCCTTGGTGCGCATGCGCAAGCTCAAAAGTCTGTTCCGAAGCCACTGCGGTCGTTTCGCCGAGCATCTGCGCTTCGAGTGCGTCCAGCGAGGTGGCGGAAGTGCCGGGCCGAGTAAGAATCTTGCGGAAATCCGAGTGGATATCCACATTGTCGTCAATGACGAGGATTCGGTTGTTTTCGTACTCGTTCACGCTGCCTCCTTGCGAGCCGCACCCTGGGTCTGCTGGACGGGAATCGTGAGTGTAAAGGTCGCGCCGGTGCCCGGTCCGTCGCTCCGAGCGGTGAGTGAACCGCGCATTTCGCCCGCCGCATTGGCCCCGCTGTGAAGGCCGAAGCCGTGGCCCCCCTCAAACGTGGTGTATCCGTGCCGAAAGAGCTTGGCCAACGCGTCTGGCGCGATGCCGACGCCATTGTCTTGGACTTCAAATTCAATGGCATCGCCGCGATTAACGCGTCGAACCCGCAGCGTTACATGCCGCTCAGCGACGTCAGGATGGCAGGTTGCCTTCTTTGCGTTGCTGATCAGGTTGACCAGGATCTGCAGGATCTTGTGCTTATCCATCGGCACCGCGGATAGTCCGGGTTCATACTCTCGATGCAGGTGAACCTGATGACGCTCCATGGAAACGAGGTTCATTTTCAGCGCATCTTCCACAACCGCAGTCGGTTCGGTCGGCAGATACATCGTGGAAGCCGACGCCGAGCTTTGCTGCATACGAACAACTTCCTTGATGTGTTCAATTCCGACGACCAGTTGGTCGACTTCCTTCTGAATCGCAGATTGATCCTCGTTGAGCTTTGCGTGCAATTGACTGAGAAACTCGGGTAGGCACCTGCCTCGCGAATCGCTGGTGACAAATTCGCCCAATCGTGCCTTCTCCTGCTCGATCAAGCCCGCCAGCTTGCCCAGGCTGGGCAAGCGCGAGGCTCGCACGCAGTCATTGATCATGCGCGCCGAGACGTTCACACTGTTGAGCACGTTGCCAACATTGTGCAGTACATCCGTGGCGATCTCAGCCTGCCCGGCCTTTCGTGATGCCAGCAGAAGCTGATCCTGCAACTTTGATCGCTCATTTTCCAGCGCTTCACGCTTGGCCAACTCCGATTTGGTGACGACCACGACAACGCCGGTAGAAAGCAGCGTGGTCCCAACGATCACCACCAGCGACAATGCCGCGCCACGGTTTCCAGCAATCGCGGCAAGCCATGTACTGGCGTTGAAATCGACCCCTACGGCACCTTCCACCTGTCCGCTGGAGTCTCTCAGCGGGACGCTTGCACTTACCCAGGTGCCCCACCTGTCGGTGTAAGGCACGGGATCAAAGTTCGCCTTGCCATCCAACGCAAGAAGCATCGCTTCGGTGGCATCAGGATAGATTTCGCCGAGGTCTGTCCGCGCTTCCCGGTCTTCGTCGATGACTCCGTTGCGGTCGTAGTCGGTTTCCGAGTCGACCATAAGCATGATCCCGCCGTCGGGCGACTTTCGGTAGGTATAGATGTCGCAGACATTCGGGTTGACCGCCAACCACCGCTTTTGGCTTTCGATCATCTTGAGATAATCCGGATCGTCCGCCGGCGTATCGAGCGTGAGACGGCTGTGCCCGAGCAATTCCAATTCCTGCGCGTAAGTCGGGGCGATACCGTCGAGCATCTTCTGCAAGCGGGCGCGTTCTCGCTCGCCGGCCACTTCAGGCATGATGAAGCCCGCCACAATCAGTATTCCGAGCAACAAGCTGGAGGATGGCGGCAACCCCGCGCCATGTCTCTTTCGCAGAGAACGAGACACTGCGATCACAGCCAGGGTGAGGGCCGCGCAAAAGACGATCGAGTCAATTCGATAGGCTATAACTTGTTCTAGAATCAGCATTTCGACTCACTTGACCGGCACTGCCGGGCAGAATGGGCGTCGGCACGCAATCGTGCACGCCGGGAGCTCCTTCGTGTTTTAGTTCCGACCTGCTGATTTTGTCGGAGATATCAGTTTGCGAGTGAAGTAAAATGAGTCGGAGGGGAGCCTTTACCCGTGTTCCAATCGATTGAAGGAGGTTATCGGAGCATGGCGGGATGGGCGTGCCTGAGCATGTCCCCACCGCCCCCGATGGGTCGGTGAGGCTGATGGCTGTGGTTACTTTGCTGGCTTTGCGGCCTGGGGATGTAGTTACGCCGCGACTGTCACGCTGGTGCGGCCTGTTTCGCTGACGCGTTCGATATCGGCACCGACGCTCATGAGCTTCTGCTCGATTTTCTCATAGCCGCGATCGATGTGATATACGCGGTCGATTCGCGTCGTTCCCTTGGCGACCATCGCCGCCATCACCAGTGCGGCGCTGGCGCGCAAGTCGCTGGCCATCACCGGCGCGCCGTTCAACTCTTTCACGCCTTGGATGATCGCGGTGGGGCCTTCCTTGCGAATCCGTGCGCCCATGCGGTTCAGCTCGCCTACATGCAGAAACCGGTCGGGGAAAATGCGTTCCGTGATGACACTGATCCCGTCAGCAAGGCACAGCAAGGCCATTAGCTGTGCCTGAAGATCGGTGGGGAAGCCCGGATAGGGCTGCGTTGTCATCTCAATCGGCTGCAGTCGACGGCTGCTGCTGACGTAAATAGTGCCGTTCTCACGCGTAATCTTCACGCCCACTTCCTGCAGACGATCTTCGACTGCAAGCAGGTGGTCGAGGTTGCAATGCTTCAATTCAAGCTCGCCGTTGGTGATGGCGGCGGCCATGATGAACGTGCCGGTTTCGATGCGATCGGGAATGACCCTGTGTTCGACCCCAACAAGCCTCTCGACGCCCTCGATCCTGATCTCCGGAGTGCCGTGGCCGGTGATTTTCGCGCCCATTTTATTGAGCATGTTAGCGCAATCACTCACTTCCGGCTCACACGCGGCACCGACGATGGTTGTCTCGCCTTCAGCCAGCGCGGCTGCGGACATGACATTGATGGTGCCGAGCACGGTCGGGCCTTGCGCCCCGCCGAGGTACATACGGCAGCCTTTCAGCCTGCCATTGACCTCACCGACGATGTTCCCGCCTTCGGTGTGAAACGTCGCGCCGAGCTTTTGCAGCCCACGGACATGAAGATCCACGGGGCGATCGCCGATGGCACACCCGCCGGGTATACTCACGACCGCGCGCTTGCGCTTGGCGAGCAGCGGCCCAAGTACGCAAATGCTTGCCCGCATTGTCTTTACGATGTCATACCGGGCTTCGCAGTTGTGTTCATCGGTAACGGTGATATCGAGGGGGCCGTTGAGGCTCGGCCCCATCCCGCCGGATGTGAGCGTGCCAGGCTCGTGCCTGAAGATGTGACAGCCCAGCTCGCCAAGGAGCTTGTTCATGCTGTCAATGTCACTCAGACGAGGCACGCCTTTCAGCGTGGTGCGCCCCTCGGCCATCAAGCATGCTGCCATGATCGGCAGGGCCGAATTCTTGGAGCCTGAGATTTCAATACGACCTTTAAGGCGACTGCCGCCGCGGATGAGGAAGGAATCCATGATTTGCTCGTCCTTGAGACTGCGTAACAACGCTCCAAATCACCATTTGCACCCATCGGGCTTTAACCTCACCCGGAGGGCCGAAAATCGCAGAAGCTGCCCCTGCGACCTGATTTGGGTTGCATCGGCCGATCCATCAACCGATGATAAAAAGTTTCACCCTCGCAGTCAGACGGCCGTCACGCGGCTTGGCGACATGCGGAGGTGGTCAAAGTGTATTGTCGCGCGCTTCGCTGGTAATTCAAGGTGCGGTAGCCGGAAAGGCGCGAAAAAGCGGCCGCCGCAACGACAGCTCTCGATTTTCCTTGGTAAGAAATAGCTTGCGCGTAACGCTAAACAAGCCGAATTGGAGTTTCGCCCGCGCGGCAGGATGCACGGTCGGCGTGGCGACTGCGTACGCGGGCTTGGGCTACCTCGCGAACTTGCTCGCGATTCCTCCAACGTATGCCACTGCCATCTGGCCCCCGGCGGGGATTGCGCTGGCAGCGGCGCTGCTGTGGGGTCGCTGCGCGTGGCCGGGGATCTTCGCTGGGGCAATCGTCGCCAATGGCTGGAGCATCGTCCGCAGCGACACCCCGCATGGGTGGGCGACTATCCTCCCCATTGCCGCATGCGTCAGCCTCGCGGCGCTCTTTCAGGCAGTGACCGGTGCGACCCTGATCCGAAAAATCAACGGTCCAGCCCTGGAGATGACGAGTGAGAGCAACATCCTCCGAGCGTGGCTCGTCGGCGGGCCTGTTTCATGTGTAATCGCTGCCACACTGGGCGTCGGTGTCCTCTTCTCCGCGGGCATCATCACCGGTGCCGCAGCGCCCCTGGCTTGTTTCACCTGGTGGGTGGGTGACACCATTGGTGTTCTCACGTTTCTCCCACTGATGTTCATACTGTTCGCCCACCCGCGACCGCTGTGGAGCCGAAGGTTGGTCACCGTCGGGCTGCCACTTGTGGCATTGCTTGCGGTCACAGTTGTGGTCTTCATCTACGGCAGCCGACTGGAACGGATTCAGATCGAACAGAAGCTGGATGAGCAAGCAGGCCTGATCGCCCACGATCTCACCCGCGCGCTCGATGCACATGTCGAGTCTGTCTATGCGATCGCTGCACTCGTTAACAGCTCGGAATCTGTCAGCGCAAGTGAATTCCGGACATTCGTCAACCCCATACTGCAACGACACCCCGGACTGCGCGCCCTCGGGTGGAATGAAGAAGTGGCCGACGACGACCGGCGGCACTTCGAAGCCACCGCGGGCGCGCCCGGGGAAGGTCCGCTTACCATTCTCGAACCGGGACCAGACGACACTCTTGTTGCGGCACCCCGGAGAGCGTCGTACAGCGTCGTGCGGTTTCTGGAACCGCGCGCGGGAAATCGGGGGGTGCTCGGCTTGAATGTGGCATGGCATCCGGCCCGCGTCGACGCAATGAACCGCGCGCGAGACACCGGGGAAGTGTCGGCTTCAGATTTTGTCCAGCTTGTGCAGGAAAACCGCAGGGAGGATGGCCTGCTGGTATTCGCACCTGTCTACCGAAAGCAGACGATTAACGAGACTGTCGAGCAGCGGCGCGAAAATGTGATCGGGTATTCGGTTGCCGCGATAACCCTCGCACGCGTCATCGAACTTGCGGTCCGACCTGAAAGTCTGGTTGGCTCCGCAATCTCGATCGTCGATGCGGATTCAGGCCGGTCCTTTTCGGTCAGCGGGACGCAACCGGTACCCCCTGGAATTCCAGGATTTCACCGCGAGATCAAGTTCTCCGGCCGCCGCTGGCTCCTTCTGGCACAGCCGACGCGCGAACACTTCGCGTCGCTCAGGAACTGGTCGGCCTATACCGTGCTTGCCGGAGGACTGCTCATGACGAGCTTGATGGGCGGGGTCTTGCTCGTGCTTACGGGCCGAACGGCGCGCGTCGAATCCCTGGTAGCCAGCCGCACGGCCGAACTCGCCGCCGCCAAAGATGCCGCTGAGGCGGGCGCGCGCGCGAAAAGTGAGTTCCTGGCCAACATGAGCCATGAAATCCGCACGCCCATGTCTGCAATCCTGGGCAACACCGAATTGCTGCGCGACGCCGCCATCTCGCGCGCCGATGAAGCCGACGCCCTCGAAGCAATCGCCCGGAATGGCGAGCACTTGCTCAGCGTAATCAACGACATCCTCGATCTCAGCAAGATTGAAGCCGGACAGATGCCCGTTGAACATGTCTCCACCAACCCCGCGGACGTCATTCGCGATGTGGCCGAGTCGCTGCGCGCCCAGGCGGATGCGAAGGGGTTGGGCATGTCGTGGCAGGTTGAACCCGACGTGCCCGCCGCGATTATCACCGACCCCACCAAGCTGCGGCAGATTCTCTTTAACCTGCTCAGTAATGCGATCAAGTTTACTCACCGAGGCACGGTATCGGTCACCGCTTCAGTCGAGCACGGGGATAAGCGCAAAGGTCTGGCAATCACGGTGACCGACACGGGAATCGGCCTCACAACCGACCAAGTTTCCCGCCTGTTTCAACCATTTACGCAAGCTGACACTTCGACCACTCGGCGCTTCGGCGGTACCGGACTGGGGCTGCACATCTCCAAATCATTAGTCACGATGCTTGGCGGAACCATTGAAGTACAATCTATCCCCGGAAATGGCTCGACGTTTCGCTTCAGCGTCCCCGCAATCGAAACGGCCACGCGAGCAGCCAATCAGCCGCTCGCCGCGCCGCCACCACACGCCTCAGCGCCTTCGACGACGCCATTGCAGGGCGCTCATGTGCTGATCGCAGAAGACGGAGAGGATAACCGGCGACTGATTTCTCGCTTTCTTGAGAGGGCGGGCGCAACGGTTCTCTCGGTCGAGAACGGCCGCAAGGCCATCGACGCGGCGGTGGCCGGCCGCGAGTTTCGACTCATCTTAATGGACATGCAGATGCCGGAGATAGACGGCTATGACGCGGCCCGACGGCTTCGCGAATTGGGATGTTCCGTGCCGATCATCGCCGTCACCGCACACGCGATGGCCAGCGATCGAGAAAAGTGCCTGAACGCCGGCTGCGACGAGTACATGGTCAAGCCGGTCAAGCGCGACGCGCTGGTCCGCCTCGCCGCAAGGCTTATTAACGGTCGTGTGCAAGCGCCCGTTAACGAACCGCCGCTTCTGAGCACGCTTGCTGACGATTCGGAAATGAAGGAAATCATCGCTGAATACGCCGGCAACCTCCGAGGGCACGCTACGAGGTTGGAGGCCAGTCTCGCCGCGGGGGATCTGAAGACGCTGGGAACCATCGCACATCAGCTCAAAGGCTCGGGCGGGGGCTACGGCTTTACGCCCATCAGCGACGCATCGCGCGACCTCGAGACACAGATAAACCAGCAAGCCGACCTTGAAACCATCTCAAAATCGACCGCGGCGCTGTGCACTCTTTGCCGGCGGGCCTCGGCGGCACATGTGCTGCATCCGGCACCGACCCCTTTGGCCCGATAACCGCATGCCGGTCATCAATCGAATTGCCACAACGTAATAAACCGCACCGATCTGACATCCGATACGACTACTATGGCCTACAATCGTATGGGAGAAGTGCCTGTGAAAACCAACTACCTCGTCGCCGTGGTCGCGGTTGCCACCATTGCGGTTTCGTCGGTGCTCGTATTCAAAGCAGCGCAAAAGTTCGGGCAGCGCGAGGTAGCCCACGCCAGCGCCGAAGGTGCGCGCCCCGCGGTCACCTTCAGTCGCCCCGGCGCCGGGGAGGCGGGTGTGATGCCCAACGCGTTTATCTCCTGCGACATCAGCCTGCCAAACACGGGGGCTGGCATCGATGTCGCCACAATGACCGAGTCGAGCGTGCGACTGCTGAAGGCCGACACCATGCTTCCGGTCAAGGCCCGGCTCAACACCAGCGGGGCGGGCGATGCCATCGTGCTTCAGCCGATCGAGCTGCTCCTGCCACAGACGCGATACATCTTCGAGGTCACTTCCAAGCTGCGCGATACCCAGGGATCATCGTTTCGTCCGTTTAAGTTCAGTTTCACCACCGCCGCCGGCGCACGAACCGAGAGCTATCCGGTTGCCTTTGAAAAGGTGCAGATGCCCGCGACGCAGGTGATGATGCCCGGCCGCGACGTGCCAAGCGCATACACCGGGCTGGCGTTTGGCCCGGACGGGCGACTTTATGCGGGCACCTTTGACGGTCGCATCTTCAGCTATGAAGTCGCCGACGACGGCGCGCTCACGAACCCGCAAACCATCAACACGCTTCAGGCTGCAGCCAAAGGCCCACGGATTATCACCGGCATCACGTTTGACCCGAAAAGCACTGCAAGCGATCCAATCCTGTGGGTGGGCCACGGGCAAATGGCCTTCAACGAAGGTCGCATCGAGGGGGCCGAGGATTGGACGAGCAAAATCAGCGTGCTCAGCGGGCCGTCGCTGTCGAGCTACCAGGATGTGGTCGTCAATCTGCCGCGGGCATACAAAGACCATCTGAACTTCCAGATGGCATTCGGCCCCGATGGCGCACTCTATTTCTGTCAGGGAAGCAACACCAGTACCGGTGAACCCGATAAAAAGTGGAACTTCCGCCCCGAGCGCCTGCTTACTGCAGCAACGCTGCGCCTCGACCCTGCGCTCATTAAGCAAACGCCGCTCGATGTCAAAACCGAAGACGGCGGGACATATAACCCCAGCGCTCCCGATGCTCCGCTGACGATTTTCGCCACCGGTGTGCGCAGCGGGTTTGATCTTCTCTGGCACAGCAACGGCCAGCTCTACACCGGCCTCAACCA
>DDRH01000044.1:99565-172689 GCA_002343075.1 Phycisphaerales bacterium UBA2421
AGCTCTACACCGGCCTCAACGGCGCCGCTGCCGGAGGCAACACCCCTGGCAACACCCGTGCGGGCAAGCCGATTGTCCCGCCGATCTACGACATCAAGGAAACTACGCATGACCTGCTTCTGAAGCTCGAAAAGGGTAAGTACTACGGCCACCCAAATCCGATTCGCGACGAGTATGTGCTAATGGGCGGCAACCCCACGCGCGAAGTTGATCCGCAGGAAATCAAGTCCTATCCCGTCGGCACCGACCCTCAAGCCAACTTCTCCCCGCCGGCATTCGACTTCGGATATAGCGTTAGCCCGAACGGCCTAACCGAATACAAAGGGAATGCCTTCGGTGGAAAACTCAACGGCAAGATCCTGGTGACCCGCTACAGCGGCGGGAAAGACATCATCGTCCTCACGCCGGGCGCCGACGGCTCGATCGTCGAAGCCACCACCGGCATCGAAGGGTTTACCCAATTCAGCGACCCGCTCGACATCGTCCAACACCCGACGAACGGCAACCTATATGTTGCGGAATATGGCGGGCGGCAAATCACCCTCCTTCGACCCAACGAGAAGGGCGTGAGCCGAAGTGTTTTCCTTCAAGTTGTCGGCAGGCCGTAGCATGGAAACGGATGACGGCTTTACGTCTTCAGTGGTCTACTTCCCCGCATACCAGAAGTATCGCCGCCATGCGTGGCTTCGCAATTCGGCCTCGAGCGAATCGCTCATGGCCGGCAAGTCGCTTACAGCAAAGTTGGCTTCCGCTTGCGCGACATTCCGAATGCCCGGAATCACCGTACTGACCGCAGCGGGCTTCAGTGCGAACTTCAGCGCCGCGGTCGGCATGTCTGGCTCACGATCACCAATCGTTTCCCTTACGGCCGCGGCGCGCCTTACAGCGCGTTCCAACCTATCGCCGGCAAAATAACGGCGCCGGAAATCGCCTTCGGGAAACGTACTCACCTCCGTGAGCTTGCCAGCCAGCACACTCTCATCGAACGCGCATCGCACGATGACACCCACGGCGTGCTCCTTAGCCGCTGGAAACAGCTCGCCCTGTGGTTGCTGCTCAAAAATGTTGTAGATCACCTGCACGCTGTCCAGCCAGCCTTCACGGATGAGTTGCACCAGCGCATCCTGATCATCTTCTGGGGTGCTGATGCCGATGCCGCGAATTTTTCCGTGTTTTTGAAACTTTCGCAATATATTCAGCGCATCAGGGTTTTTGTTCCAGGCGCGGGTCCAAGTATGAAGCTGCAGAAGGTCGATGCAATCTGTCCCGAGGTCGCGGAGACTTCGCTCAACACGGTCGGTGAGGTATGACTCGGAATAGCGCTGGTCGATCCTGCAATAGGGGCTTGGCGGCCAAGGCCCCGCCGCTGGGGGGATCTTCGTCGCGACATACACCTTATCACGCTTCTTGCCACGCAGGGTCTGGCCAATAAGCCGCTCGCTGCGGCCGTCGCCGTAGCCTTGTGCGGTATCGATGAAGTTGCATCCGAGGTCGAGCGCCCGATCAAGCGCCGACAACGATTGTGCGTCGTCCGTAGGTCCCCACCCTCCGCCAATGGCCCATGCACCGAAGCCGATATCAGAAACATTCCATCCGAGCCTGCCGAACTTGCGATATTGCATTCGGCCATCATAACGTCAACTGATTCGCAATTCCGGTTTATTGCTTGCCGCATTACTGCTATTGAATACCGCGTAGGGCGATGTGCTGGCGCTGCCCTTAAACACAAATGTGACATACCGCTGTCCAGCAGCCTTGGCGGCGCGCACATAGCTGCTCACATCCAGCTCAAACCACCCGCCGGTGGTGCTCGAGACGTTCCAGGTTCCCATCGCTGCGCCCGTGCTTGCGGGGCGGTTGTTCCAGGTTGTCGTGGCGAAGTTGAACGTCGTGTTTGAAGAGCCAAAAATGTTTACTGGCACCGTCCCGCCGGTGCTGCTGAGCCGGCCCCAGAGCCTCAGCTTGGCATTGGTGACGCTGGCGAATGTGTTGAGATCAAACTTGATGAATGACTCGCGCAGGTAAAGAGGCGTAGTGCCGCCTTTCACCTGTAGTTCGGGTGACGAACCGAACGACTGCCCCGCAAAGGTCCCCCCGCGGGCGTAGGTGTCTCCGTTGATTGGTGCAATTTGGCCGGTGGTCGGTGTCCCGCCGGATGTCTGTTGCATAAAGTTGGCGGTGTAGGTTGTGTTGTTGACAGGGGTGATTACGGTGCGCGTGGCGGCCGTGACGCCGTCGCTCCAGCCGGTGAAATTGTAAGTAATGCCGTTCTTGGTCTGCGTGGTCGGCACACTCAACAGTCGTGGAAACTTCTCGACACTTTCAAAGCTGAATGTTGTGGTCTTGGGCTGGTTATCAAGATTGATGGTAAGCCCGCTGATGTTGCTCGCGAGTGAAACGGTCGACTTCTGCGGGAAGACCTCCCGGAAAACCGTGGTGCTGTTGCCACTCGAGTCGGTCGCGGTGAGGTAAATCCGAAACCAAGTGTTCGCCGACACTTCGCCGTCGGTGGGAATGACAAAGCTCCCGCTGCTGATACCGCTGGTCGCCGATAGGAACGGATGCGTGTGCGTGTCATGGTGGAAATCGATCAACCATGTCAGCCGCGATGCCGAGAGGGTGCCGTCCTGGGGATCGGTTGCGCCGCCGCTAAAGGTGATGGTCTGGCCAGCTTGATAGGTTGTTGTGGTTGTCGGGAGATTAATAACCGGCACAGGCGCATTCTGAGGCTGGTTGACGGTAAGCGTTGCCTCGGCGCTGGTGGCACTGCCTGCGGAGTTACTGACAATGGCGCGAAACCGGGCACCGTTATCTGTTAGCAACGTCGATGCTATCGAATAAGTAGGCCCATTCGCGCCCGGAATATCAACGCCGTTGCGCTGCCATTTATAGCTGAGAGGCGATTGCCCATTGGCGATGACGCTGAACACCACCGAGTTACCAACATTGACCGCCTGGCTCTGCGGCGAGTTTTGAATCACGGGTGCCGCCGTCGTCGATCCGGTTGCGCTGATTCGTCCGATTCTGCCCGGCGCGGAGTAGTATCGTTCCAGATAATAGAGTGCGCCCTCGGGTCCGACGTCGATATCAGTCATCGCTTCGATCCCACCCCTGGAGATCTCGCCCACGATTTGATGAGTATTGGGATCGAGGGCGCGAATCCATCCCTTGATATGATCGCCGAAGATGTACTTTCCTCGATATTGGCTGGGAAACGAGCCCGAGTTTGGATAAAAGTCGGCGCCGATCACCGCATGCCCGCCGTCGTTGTGGTTGAAGGCGTAAATGGGCGAAACGAATGCGGGGTTGGTCGTCGGGCCTTCGGTGTTGGGCCATCCAAAGTTGGAGCGCGCTCCCCCTTTGTTCACTTCTTCCCAGGAATCTTCCCCGACATCATTGATGAACAGGGTTTGCGTGCCCGGCTGAATGGCGAACGTAAACGGGTTGCGCAACCCGAGCGAAAAGATCGCGCGGTTGTTGCCCGTGGTGCTGCCGTAGAACGGATTGTCAGAGGGAATGGTCCCATCTTTGTTGATGCGCAGAATCTTTCCGAGGACAGTGTCCATCCGCTGGGCCGGGGTGCCGCGCGCGTTATCGCCGGTGCTGATGTAGAGCTTTCCATCGTCACCGAAATGCATGCCTCCGCCCATGTGGAAGTTAGTGGTGAGCGGGTCGAGGTCCATCAGCACTTTCTCGCTCGACAGGCTGGCCGTGTCGCCGACCATGGTAAACCGGCTCACGCGGTTGTTGGCCGACGTTCCGACGGCGCGTGTGTAGTAAACGTAGATGTATCCGTTGCTGTTAAAATCAGGGTCGGCCACAACGCCGGACAGCCCGCGTTCGCTGGCCTTGCTCACGGTCAGCTGCAGCACGTTGGTCGCCTGCAGTTGCCCGTTCTTCACAAGACGCAGTTTCCCCGCCTGCTGGGCCACGAGAAGCCGGCCGTCGGGCGTCCAGGCCATTTGCGTGGGCTTGTCCAGCCCCGTGACAAACGTCGAGTCGGCAAACCCCGCACTGACGTTGGCGAGCAGTTGCCGGCCTTCGAGCGGCTCGACAACACTGCGCGCACACGCGCCATCACGATGTGATACACCAGGTTTCAGCATAACAAGTGCTCCCAATCCCCGCGGCTCTCGCTTGCTCGCTCCAGTGACAACGTAGATGCGAGCGCGTCGGCGACAGCATACCGCAGTTATGTCTTTTTTTTAGAGGTTTTTTTCTGCTCACGCGCGCTGCGCGCCGAGCACTCCAACTGCGCAACAAGCGAAAAATCTCCGGAACACCGGAATTATCGGACGTACATCGGTTGCTATCGATTGTGTCTCCTTTGCCGGATTTGCAGCCTGGTGCGTGTCGCCTTGATTGACCGTGCGAGGTACTTCCCGAGCGCAGCAACGCGCTTGGGGGCTGCGCACAAGACGGTCAAAACATGTTTCCAATGGCTCATTCCACCCTACCCCCCGCGCTGCGCCTGCGGCACGCGCAAAGCGCAGCGCTTGGTCAATATCTCGCAAGATAAGTCGCTGCGGCGCGGATGCCGTCGGGCCGAAGGAGTTTCAAGACCGACGAACTCCCCCGGCGAACGCAGCTGGGTCGCGAAACGGATTCGCAAGGTGCAACCGTATCGTCACACCAGCAAATCGCTCCAAGGTGATTGTGGACCAAAAACAAGCGGGCCTATCACGGTCGGGGCGACAGGTGCGGTATAGGTGTTCTTGGTAATCTCCGGCGCTGGCGGGAGGGGCCTGCCGCGAATCGTTGTCATGATCGAGTCGCTATCGCGCAGCGTGCCCATCGCGAAGACCCGGTATTGATGTTTGCCCGCGCGCCATTTCTCGCGATAGGAAGTTGAGTCGGCGGGAAGCACCGCGACCGTTGACCATTTTCCCTTAGCACCTTTGCGCGCCTGCACCGCGTAGCTAATCTCGTTCACTGCTTCATCCACCCAGTTGATTTGCACGCGATCTTCTCGCACGGTCTGAATGGAGATGTTGGTCGGCGCGGCCGGGATGTTGACGATCACTCCGTTGCTGTACCCGCTCAGCCCCGACACGCTCGTCGCGGCAACCCGGTATTCATAGGACACGTTTCGAATCGTCGTGTTATCTCGATAGCTGGTTACGTTCGGTCCGACAGTGGCGATGATTTCCCAGATCCAGCCGGCGTAACGGCGTTCGACCTGGAAGCCCGTTTCGTTGGTTGAGGTATCAGTCCAGCCGGTCTGCACTGATCCGTCGCCGGATTGCACCGTCGCGGTGAAGTTGGTCGGGGCTGATGGAATGCCGCTTGATGTCGTAGCCGCCGTCGCGATGTTGCTCGCGGGGGCGTCGCCGGTGCTGTTGGTGGCGAGGATGCGATAGTCGTAACTTGTGTTGGCGGCGACGGTTGTGTCGTCGAACGTCACGGCATTGGCGTTGGCGGTGGCGATGGTGGTCCATGCGGTGGCACCGGTGACGCGCCGCTGCACTTTGAAACCGGTCTCGTTGTTGGCGTTGTCGGCCCAGGTGAGCCTCACGCGAGAGGAAGAGAGCGCGACCGCCGCCAGCCCGCTGGCCGCTGCGGGTACGCCCCCACTGCTGACATTGCCGGTATTCACAACCAGTCCATCGACCCATGCCGAGTTACCGGCGGAGTTGGTCGAGCGAATGCGATACTCATACAGCACGCCGGGAATGGTCGGCGTATCGACGTAGCTGGTGCTGTTGGCAGGGGCGCTGGCGAGGGTTTCCCAGATCCAGCCGGCATAACGGCGTTCGATCGCAAAGTTGGCTTCGTTGTCGCTGTTATCGACCCATTGTAGATCAACGCGCGTCCCGCTTACCACGGTCGCGCCAAATCCGCTCGGCGCCACCGGCGCAGTGACGACAACAGCAGCCGGGAAGAGGAACTGCTGCGGGACAATTGTTGCCGCTGTGCCCGGAATGGCCCAGCGAAGTTCGGCTCGGGCGTCGCCGGTGTTCTCGAAATAATCCATGCGAAGGTCGTATCGCTGCCCGGCGACCAGCGCGATGTTGCCGCTCCACTGCGTTGATGACTGATTGACGAACTTGTCGACCAGCAGATCGTCATTCACCCAAAGACGCACACCGTCGTCGGTCGTGGTGAGGAATTGATAAAGCCCGGTGACCGGTGCAAGGACCTGCCCGGTCCACCGCGTGCTGAAAGTGTCTGCGGCGATGCGCGCATCGGGCGAACCGGTGCCCCAGTTGAAGTTGATGTTGCTATCGGTGCGGCTGAAGGTGGTCCCCGTGAAGTCAATGTTGTCAAAGTAGGCACCGTTCAGCCCGGTGCCGGTGGCAGCGTTGGCAAATGTCGCGGTGTAGGAGGCGTTGCTGGTCGGCGCGGTGATGTTGTGCGTCGCCGCCCCGCCGTCGCTCCAGCTTGCAAACGTGTAGTAGCCGTTGCTGTTGCCCTGCGCGGGCGCGGTGACCGTGTTGGCTGAGCCGGCAATGACGCTGCGCGTAAACGGCGTGACGAACGTGCTCCCACCGACGTTTACACTCAGCCCGCTCGGCGATGAGTTAAAGGTGAGATTGACCATACGCGGATCAACCCGCTTTGAAACCGTCGTAGAAAGCCCGCTGGAGTCGGTCGCGGTGAGGCGCAGCTCGAGCCAGGAAGGCGATTCATGGTCGGGCGCGAGGAACGAACCGCTCGCCACGCCGGTGTATGACTGAATCGAATGCTCGTGAGGATTGCCGGGGTTGATTTCGCTGTCGTGCATGAGCACGAGTTCCCAACTCAGCCGCGATGCCGCAAGGTTGCCATCTTCCGGGTCGGTCGCGCTGCCGCTGAAGGTGATGGTATCGCCGACATTCCACCGCAGACTTGTCAGCGGCGTGATGATGGTGGGCGTGGGCGCGCTGCTGCCGACGGTGATGGATTGTTGCGCGATATCGCTCAGCCCCGCCCGGTCGGTGACGCGCAGCTTGACGACGCGCGTGCCACCGGTGGTATAGGTGAAGGTCGGGGCGATGGCGGTGGAATCATCAAACTGGCCGTCGCCATCGAGGTCCCATGCAAAATCGAGCGCGTCGCCCGGGTTGGGATCACTCGACGCTGCACCACTAAAGCTGACCGTCAGCGGCACGGTGCCTGCGGTGGGAGAAGCAGTGAATGACGCCGTCGGTGCCTGGTTCGACCCTGCAGCGAAGGTGAATCGTTGAATTCGACCGCCGCTCAGGTCGGCGTAGAACAAGTCGCCGTTCGGCCCGATCTGCAGCTCGACAGCGCCGTTGGTGGTGGCCTTAAACACCTGTCGATTGTTTACATCAGGCAGGCCATTGGGGCCGGCGTACATGACATAGATTCGTTTGCGCGAGTAGTCGGCAAAGAACATTGCGCCATCGTAGCTCAGGGGATATGACCCGCCGTTGTAAAACGCGACCCCGGTTGCGCTGCTTCCCCCGGTGGGTTCGCCCGAACCGGGCACGACCTGCGCGCTGTGCGACCAGGCATAATACGGCGTGTTATGTGCCGATGCCCCCGCCGAGTAGAGCGATTCGAGCAGCGGAAGATTCGCTGCGTCGTACCCGCTTTGTCGAGCCGCGCCTTCGTACGCGGGCCATCCAAAATTCTCTGCAATACTGTCCCCAACATTGGTGATTCGGTTGATTTCTTCCCAATTGTTCCAGCCGACATCGGCGGCCCAGATCTCGTTCGTGCCGGGGCGAAAGTTAAACCGGAACGGATTTCGCAGGCCGTAGGCGATGATTCGCCGCTCATTAGCGCCGCCAGTGAATGGGTTGCCGGGGGCACCCTCGCCGGTGTCGGGGTCAATGCGGATGATGGTGCCGTCGAGGCTCGTGGGGTCGCCGGTCGAACGAATGTCTTGTGAGCGAAGTGCGCCGCCTTCGTTGGGTGGATCGCCGATGAGATTGTTCTGCCCGAAATCAACGGCATTAAAGCTCGCACCATCGCCGCCGGAGGCATAGAGGTAGCCGTCGGGGCCAAACTGCAGATGGCCGATCGAGTGGCTTGGATATTGTTGTGCCCAGTCTTCGATGAGGACAGTCTCACCCGTGCTGGTATTGCCCGAAGCGGTGAGGCGGGAGAGCCGCCCGCTTACCGCCGGGCCGTTGCCGGTGGTGCCCGGTCCATTGTCGGTAACGCCGTTAACCGTGCCCCATGCGGGCGCGGTGCCGCCGATCGGCGCGTCGTAGGCATAGAGCGCGTAAACGTAGGGGCGGCCAGTGGTAAAGGCCGGGTCGAGCGCCAACCCGAGCAAGCCGCGGTCCCAGTGGTTGTGCGTCTTCGTGCGAAGATCGGCGAAAATGGTGGGCGTCGTCGCCGTGATGCTATTGAAGACTTTGATCAGCCCACTCTTCTCCGCGACGAACACCCTCCCATCGGCGGCGAACTCAATCGCAGTCGGCTGCACGAGGCCGCTAAACACCGTGCTCTCGGTGAAATTGGGGACGCCGGTGTTGAATGCCCAGTTGAAGTCATTGGCCAGCGTGCCGCCAGCTGCGTCTTTCACGCCTGAGGGCCCGCCGACGACTTTTGCGTAGTAGAAGTTGGAGCCGGAAGCGAGGTTGCTGGTCGGGTCGAGCGTTGCGGTGCGCGTGGCGCTGTTGTAAGTGACCGCCGCCGGGACGATTGCCCCGGTCGATGTGCGGAGTTGGAGTGTGCTGGAGGAGATCGTGGAGGCATTCATCGCCACATCAAATGTGACTGTGATATTGCTTCCCACCGCGACACTCTGCCCGCCGTTCACCGGCGACACCGCGGTAACCGCCGCTAGGAGAATGCGTTTCTCGACCGCCTCAATCGAGCACTTTTGCGCCACTGCAACACGTTTTTTCGCCAACATTTTCTCTCCCAATGAACCAGCCACCGTCGGCTTCCAGCCCCGCGGTCAATTCCCGGGGGCAATGCCGCAGTTTGAAGTGAGGGAACTATGCCACGAATCTTGCGGCACGGTGCCACGCCCGGGCAATGATAGTCCGATAACACACTATGTTCTGTCAATTGAGAAAAGCAAAATGTGTTGTACCAGCAGCAGAATGCCCGTTAACTGGGTAGTCAGGGAGGAACGTACAGACAAAAAACGCCGGCATGGGGGTTCCATGCCGGCGCGTCTTGCTGACTGATTCTCTGCTCTGCCTAGGTGAAACGGAGCTTGAGCGAGATGGTGCTGCTGGCGGTCCCATTCGCTCCAAGCCCGCTGAACGCGGTACCGGAGATGGAGTAGGTCTTTCCGGCCTGGGCGCGGAAGCCGTTGTAGTTGCCGTTGTTATCTCCAAGAAGCGCGAACGGCAGGATGCTTTCCACCTGCGTGCGGCCGTCGAATACAAACCGAACGCTCTTCACGCCCGTGTCCACATTGGCTCGAATCGAGATGTTGCGGGTCGGCAGCGTGCTCAGCTTGATCGTGCGATCCGACGTGAAATTGCTGTAACCCGAGATCACCTGATTTGTATCAGCATTGATCAGGCTATAGCTGGTGATCTTCACGTTACTACCGCTCGGCGGCGGGGGGTTGGGGTTCGGGTTGGTCGTTCCCGAGGTCGGGCTTTGCGGCAACGCCGGGTTCTGGCCGTTGACGCCATCTTTGAAAAGCACCAACCGATCAATGACATACGCATTCGATCGCGCAGAGATTTCCACGCTGTGCTGTCCCTTGGACAGATTCACGCGATAATCTTCGAAGACATTGTGCCGAATCTCTTTGCGAGTGACATAAGTCCACTTCTTGTTTTCGTATGTGAACGCCTTGAACCACTGCCCGCCATCCACGCGGATGAAGACGTCGTTGAATTCCTTGTTGTCGCTGCTGGCGTTGTAGCTGCGCAGGTCGAGGTTGTAGGTACCGGCGTTGTTGATGTTGAAGTTGTACTTCAGGATGTTCCGGCCGGGGGTGCTGAAGTAGTTCGGGCCGTTCCACTTGTAAGCCGCCGAACCGGTGTAACCGGCGGGGCTGGTCACGCGGGTCCAGCCGTTGGTCGGCTCGGATTCGATTTCAGCTACGGCCAGGCCGCCTGTTTCCTGAAAAACGCCGGCGAAAAGGGTGCGGCCCTCAAGCGGCTCCATGCCGCGCGACACCGGCTTGGACTTGGCAAGTCGAGACTTAAACAAATGACACCTCCAGGTGCAAAAAAAGAAAAACAGGTTGACGGTTTACAGGCCCCCCAGGAACGCGATCGGGGAGGGTTTTCCTCGCCAGGTTCCCGAGTGGCAATGGGGCAAAATAGCGAACGCAGATTAGGACGCAACCCCAAAAGTCGTTGAAACAGATATTTTTTTTACCCACTTCCCCACTGAAAAGAGGCAGATTATGCGCCACGATCAGAAAATTGTGTCCAGATTGACACTTCTAAACACCTCTGTCTGCGATACGCCCACGATACTCCCACCAGCCATGTAGATCCGATCGTTGACGATCCCGGCGAATCCCGCCCGACGCACCAGGGGCAGCGAGCTGAGTGACGACCACGAATTTGCGTATGGGTCAAATACCCGCACGGACTGCGATGCGACGTTGTGCGAGGTTTCCCCGCCGACGGTGATGATCTTCTTGTCAAACACAAGCGTGGACGACAGTTGATGGCTGATCGCCGCCGGCACATCGGGCGCCGCGAACCATCGGTTTCTGTTTGGATTGTATCGGTGCACCAAGTCGAGGTTGACGGAGTTTGCCACCTCGCCCTTCTGGCCCCCGATGGCATAGATCTGACCATCGACCGCGGCGCCGGCGAGATGATTGCGCGGGTCGGGCATTCGAGCGATCACCTTGTATTCATTCGTGTCGATGTTAAACGACCACGTCTCGGCGAACTCGGCAGTGCGCGGCTTGTTGCGTCCTCCGAACAGGTAGACCATGTTCCCCGAGAGCACCGCTGCGTGGGCGCCGCGGGGCGACGGCATGTCCGGGCCGCGGGTCCATTTGTTGGTCTTGAAATTGTAAATCTGCACGGCGGCGGTGGCGGGACCGGGGTCGCGGCCGACGTACCCACCGAAGAAAAATGCGCGCGTCGCGGTGGTGATGATCGGGGTGTGTGTCGTATTGAACATCATGTCCGCGCCGCGCGACCATGTGTTTGTGGCCGGGTTGTAAATGTCCACGCGCGGGGTGGCTTCAAAACGCTGGTTGAAAAAGCCCCCGAACATGTAGAGCCTTGAACCGGACACCGCGCTGATGCCCTCCTCGCGCGCCTGCGGCGTATCGCCGACCTCGGTCCACTGCAGATTGGTCGAATTCGTTGTGGTCGCGTTAAACGCCTGGAACACCGCCGACTCGGCGACCGACGCGTCGCCACCAAGCGATTCAGCCGTGTGCTCGGTGCAGAAATGCCGCCGCGGTTCGAGACACTCCATGCCTTTGAATTTTTTGTGAGAATGACTGAGTGCGACCAACGACATTGCTCTCTGCATTCACCCGGCTCGCGGCAAAGCCCGGCAGGATAGCGGCATCCGTGCGGCTAAAAAAACTGTGGCCCGTCGCTCCGCGGTCAGACCAATTCGTCTAAATCGAGTCGCTCGGTGCTGAAGACCGGACCCGTCACCGGCGCGCGTGCGGCAAGCGATTGGGCCGATCGCTTCTCGACCACCTGCACGTTCCGAATCACCAGAACCACATCCTGATGATCCACCGGGGTCGAAATGGCTTCCGAGCCGAGGATAAACGCATTCGGCTCGACGGTTCCATCCGCCCGCCGATACGGATAAACGCGAATCTTCCGGCCGTTGGCACTGCTCGTGTCCCAAGTGTTTCGAGCGTCGTCCGAGTATGTCACGCGGTTGTTCCGCTGCGGCCAGACCGTGTAGATGCCGAATCGTGCGTTGCCGGGGTCAAGCTGATTCCAGCCGGTGTATGAGACATTCACCGTCTGGCCGTTGCCGGAATTGGCGGTGAAGACCGAAGTCTGCGCGCCGGTGCCGGAGTCATACCAGCCCACATCCGTGACAAACGGGGAGGCGTTGGGGGCAAACACCGCCAGGGGTTCGATCGTCACCCAGCCCGGCCCGGCTTTCACAAACGCCTGTGCCTCGATTTCATCGTTTCCTGCCCTCGGCGGAAGCGGGATATTTGCTTCAGCAGAATCGTTGTCGCCCACATCAATGTCCAGGTTGTAGGCGCTCAAGATCCGCTGCAATGAGGGCTCATTGGCATCTTCGAGTCCCGGGGTGGCAATTCCGCGCAGCGGGATGTTAAAAGTCGCATCGCCGGCGGTGTCGTTGCTCACAATTCGCAGCGACGAAGTTTTGATGCCGTTGGTCGTGCCGGTTGGCGCGCTAAAGTTGACGCGCAGAGTTACGCGCTGACCCGGGCCGAGGTCAAACGGCTGCGTCGGCGCGTCGAGAACCTGAAACATCGACGCATTTCCGCCCGACGGGAGAATGGATGCGATGGTCAAACCGCGCATTCCACGGTTCCAGATGCTGATGCTGCGCGACTTGGATGCTCCCCCGCCGCGCACGTCGTTGAACACAAGTTGCTCTTCAGTCGCGCGAACGCGGCGTCCTGAAAGCAGTCTTGCCTGGTCCGGGTGCAGGAGCGTGATGCTTGCCGCACCGTAGTCAGCTACATAGATATAACCCGTCCGCGGGTGCTGAATGATGTCGAGCGGGTCGACAAACTGCGTCAGACCCGTGAAGCCCGCTTCGCCCTTGGTGATGTTTCCCGCCGAGTCGCGTGTGAGCACGATAATGTTGTCGCCGGCGCTGTACTGTGCGACCATGATGGTGTTGTTCAGCCGCCGCCCAAACACGCTGCCCGAGAACTCGAAGATGCCGTTGGGCGAGATGTTGCGGCCAAACTCGTAAACAATGCCGCGATAGTTCGGATTCGGCTGCGTTCCCACCGGGTAGCTCAACACCTCGGCTTCATCCACGCCGGCAGTCGGATTTCCCCCGTTAAGGACGAACTCGCCGCGGGCGGGGTTGGGGTGACCGTAATAGCCGCCTTCTTCGATGAGATAAAGATAGTCGTTAACAGTCGGGATGGCGGTCAGTGCAGGCGCGCCTCCCCCGGCGGGGGAGTTGCCGCCGGTGGCGCTGCTGTTGGTGGGCGCGTAGAGTTTTCCATCGCGGGTCCAGAGCAGGTCATACGCATTCCTTACACCGGTGGCATACAGCCGCACGGGAGCACCGTTGGCGCGCGGGTTGTACGACCCACCCACATCGGTCGTGCGCACATTCAGGGGCGAGGTGATGGCGGCGGTGTTGATCTGCAGAATGGCAGCACTCAGCAGGGTTTCTTCCCGCAAGCCCCACTGCGCATCGGGCGCGCCCTGGGCCGATTGACTGCCGACCGACACATACATCAGCCCGTCCGGACCGAACTTGGGTTGATTCGTCAGGTGATCGCGTGCCGAGCGTGGCAAGTTGAAGATGACCTCTGTATAGGTCTCCAGATTGCGGCCCGTGAGTTTGCTTATCTTCCCGGAGAAGTTGGTCGCTCCCTCAAGAACATTCTCGCCATGGCTTACCCAGAGAATCGGGCGGGTCTTGGTGGACGCTGGATCGAACGCGATGCCCGTGATGAGCCTCTCGCGACCGCTATGGGCGGTGCGGACAGTCTGGATGGTCTTGCTGCTGCGGAAAGTACCGTCGGGGTTGAGGACATATCGTACGATCTGGCCGGTGCGGGTCGCCGCATAGAGTCGGTCGTCCGGGCCAATCTCCATCGCTGTCCACTGATATCCGACCGATGACGGAAGCGCAATCTTATTGAAGCGGACTGTCGGATCGGCCGCAGCTTCGGTTGGGCCGGTGGTGAAAACGCTGGTGAATGGCGCGAATGACGCGCCGCTGGTGTCTTTTACGGCGCTGGTGACGTTGAATCGATACTGCGTGAGCGGGGCGAGCGGCGTGCGCGGGGTGAGGATGATGGCATCGCCCCCGCCGGTTGTGTTGACGTTGGCGGCGATGACGACACCGTCGCTGACGCGCGTGAGCGTGACGGCACCTGCAGTGCGCAATGAGGCATCGCTCACACCCGCGCCGACGTTGGGCAGCGACACATCGGCCTTCACCGCCGCCAGGGTGCTGGCACCCGTGCTGTTGGGCCGGGGTACAACCCCGCTGACGCTCGGCGTGCCGTTGGCGAAGATCACATTCACCCCGCTGGGGTCGATGCTGGGCACCGACGACGCGCCCGCGAGGAGTCGGCGGCCTTCTAGATGTTCGAACATGTGTGAAGTCATATCACTCGACCGCCGGCCAAACCGGCAGCGCATAAAAGCCAACTTGTCCCCTCGCGGTTGATGAAAGGGACAACCACTGAACGCTTGAAGCCCGGGGAAGATACTAAAATTCTAACCCAGTGACCAATGGTGATTCGATCTACTGAACGATCCCGGATGCACTTTCATTACACGCGAACGCAAAATGCGGGGATGTAATGCCTGGCGCAACTGGCGCACTTGGGCTGAGCTGGCAATCGCGATATCAATCTGGGGGGCTTAAATCGACTGTATTATCGGAATTTATGGTGATTCGCCGGCGGACATGCGGTATGGTGTCAAGGTTGCACTGCGCGCGGTCGGCCGGAGGCTTATTGAAACGATTCAGCCCATTTTTGCTCTGCCTCTCTCTCGCCGGCGCGGCGTTAGGGCAGGTTCGTGTCGTTAACTACAACACGCTGGACGGCCCGACGCCCGACGTACATGACAACAGTGCCAATATGGCTGTCATTTTCTCGGCGATGGCATCGAACGCCGTCAATGGGATCGCTAAGCGCCCGGATTTGCTCATTCTTCAGGAGCAAACCAACGCATCGGCGGCGAATCTTGCCGCGACCTTAAACGCGCTGTTTCCCGGCGCGACGTACCTCGCCGTCACACCTGCCGGCCAGCCTGGGTCAAGCGATCCCCGCTTCATCGACCGGGGGGCTTTTGTGTACGACAGTTCCACCCTCACCGCGGTGACAGCGCCAGTCACCGTCTCGACCGGCGCTGTTCGACCCGTGATCCGCGGGCAGTTTCGGCCAGTCGGTTATTCATCCGCGCAGGCGAGCTTTTTCGCATATGGCGCACACCTCAAATCCGGCACCACCGTCGCCGATCGGGAAAACCGCGCCTTGCAAACATCTGTCATGCGCGCCAACGCTGATGCGCTGGGCAATGTCCACACGATTTTTGCCGGCGACTTCAACATGCAAAACAATCAGGAGCAAGGCTGGCTGAATCTCGTCACTGGTGCGGGTGCTGGGCTGGCGATCGATCCCCTGAACCCAACGAACGCGGCGCAAACCTGGAACAACAACGCCGCGTTTGCATCCATCCACACACAATCCACCCGCACCAGCAGCACCCCCGACGGCGACGGTGGCGCGACCGGCGGAATGGACGACCGCTTCGACGTGCAGCTATCGTCCGCACCCTTCCACGACGGCGAGGGCCTTTCATACATTGCCAACAGCACGCGCGCTTTCGGCAACGACGGGCAACACTTTAATCTGGCAATCAATGCCAGCCCTACGATTCCACTGGGCGCAACCGTCGCCAATGCGCTTTGGGATGCGAGCGACCACCTGCCTGTGGTCGCCGACTACCAGTTGCCAGCGCGAATGGCTGCCACCATCAGCACGCCGCCTCCGCCGCAGATGATTGTGGGCGGGCAGTTTCCGGTCACGGTTAACGTGCGCAACACCGCACCGGTTGCCACCAGCAATGCCGCCGACGAGTTGGACTATCAGTTGACAGTCGGCACGTTCTCAGGCTCATACTCGACACTCGCCACAACGCCCGGCAACGAGCACGCTTTTGAATTCTCCGCGACCAGTGTTGGCAACACCAGCCTCGTCGTGCCTGTCACGAGCAGCAGCCAGGGGGTGGAAGGCGGGGCGGCGAGCCTTACGCTTGCAACAACGGTGAAAGACCACGCGCACCCAAGTTTTCTGCCGGGTTCGTCGGCACAGAATCTGACAATCGACTTCGGAATTCGCGGCCTAGGCGAAGCCGCTCCCGCCGATGTCGGAGTTGAGTTATACAACCGGACCGGCGCGTTTACTCCAGCATTCACCGCAGGGCTTGATCTTGATGCTGTCGATGGCAACGGCGATGTCGGCGCGTTGACGCTTGACGTTACGGTCGGCGGTACAGCCATCCCCGCGGGGCAAAGTCGTAGTGGAATGGCCTCATTCGCCGCCACCTCGGTTGGCGCGTATAGCGCTATCTACTCGCTGCTCACTTCCGACGAAGATCTTCCGGGGGCTACCTCGTTCGCTCCATTAACAGTTCAACTGTCGGGCCGCATCGCGCTGTTTGGCGATGCCACGCTCGACAACGCCGTGAATCTGGATGATTTCACCGCGCTCGCTGCGGCGTTCGGTGGCGCGAACCAGACCTGGCAAACCGGCGATTTCACCCACGACGGCTTGGTCAACCTTGACGATTTTACACTGCTCGCAGCACACTTCGGCGAAACGGCGATGATCCTGCCTCGTTCGGTACCGGAGCCATCGACCGCATCGCTGATAATGGTGATGTCAATCCTGTCGCAATGCCGTACGCGTTGTTCAGCAGCCGCGGAGTGGCGACAGAGGGTTCGACGAGGTTGAAGAATTCATGCGATGCATGATTGCAGCGCTGAATCGAATGCAACAACGATCCCTCCGCCGCCGCTACGCGGCTTGGCGGTGCTTGTTCCGGTGGCACAGGTATTGTCATCTGTGTTACCGTTTCGTATTTGTCGTCTGGAGATTTCGTGTTGTACTTGAACATTAAAGCTACTTCTTTCCTCGCCGTCGCCATTCTCGCCGTGCCGGTGTTTGGTCAGTTGCGCATTGTGAGTATCAACGCCAGCAACGCCGAGCCTGCCGTCGCCAGCCCGCGCGCGGGGATGAACACCATCCTGGGAGCAATCGGCACGACCATCAGCGATGATCCGACGACACCGGGCAATACCGGCATTGCCAAGCCAATCGATGTGCTCTGCCTGCAGGAGTGGCACACCGCCGCCACCACGGGGGCGGGTTATGCGAACCTGCTCAATTCGATGTACGGAACGACGACTTTCTCTCACGGGACCTTGGCCGGCGCTACAACCGGTGCCGGCACGCAGGGAATCGTTTACAACAGCGCAACCGTTCAACTGATTCATGAAGTCGCCGTCGGCACCACCAGCAGCAGTGGCATGCCACGACAGCAGGTGCGACATCAACTGCGTCCCGTGGGATACACCGGCACAAACGCCGACATTTACATTTACAACGGACACTGGAAGGCGAGCAGCGGCGATCAGGCCCGCCGGTTGGTCGAAGCGCAAACAATCAAATCCAACGCTGTCGGGCTTCCCGCCAACAGCAATGTGATCTACCTCGGCGACATGAATGTCTTCACCAGCACCGACAGCGGCTACGCTCACTTGCTCGCTGCGGGCACGGGCCAGGCGTTCGATCCAATCAGCACTCCCGGAAACTGGGATGGCTCGGCCGCTTTCCGCAACGTTCACACGCAATCGCCTTGGAACTCCAGCCTAAACCCCGGCTTTAATGGCGCCAGCGGGGGAATGGATAGCCGCTTTGATCAGCAACTCATCACCGGCAACCTCAACGATGGCGAAGGCGTTGCCTACATCCCAAACAGCTACTTTGTGATGGGCAATAACGGCTCGCATCAGCTCAACCAACCCCTTACCACTGGCACCGGTGCTGCGCCGGCGGTGCTCAACGCGCTGGCGAGCATTCTCGATCACCTGCCGGTCGTCGCCGACTATCAGTTGCCCGCGAAGATGAGCTTCTCCAAGTCCGCTGCCGAGCCGTCTGTTGTAATCGTCGGTGCCGCCGCGGGGGCGACGGTGCGCGTGCAGAATGTCGCGCCGACGCTCTTCACCAATGGTGCCGATGAACTCGATTACACCATCACCACCAGCGGCAGCGCGGCCGGGTCGTTTTCCAGCAACACCCTCGCCACAACCCCGGGCAACCAGCACAACATCACCATCAACACTGCCACCCCTGGCGTGAAATCGGCGACGGTCAACGTTGTGTCGTCGAGCCAGCAGGTAGAGTCGGGTACCGGCAGCGTGGGTGTCAACACAACCGTCCTCGCTCACGCCAATCCGAGCTTCGATTTTGCTGCAGCCCAAACCGTGCGGACCATCAACTTCGGCATTTACGGCCTGGGGCAAGCGGTGCCGTCGCAGGAAATCACTTTGAACAATCTCCAGCACGCTTCGGGCTTCACCGCGGGGCTTGATCTTGATTCTATCAACGGCTCAGGAGACACCGCGCAGCTAGCACTGTCGCTAGCGACCGGAGGCTCACCCATCTCGCCGGCCACCAGCCGCATGGGAACCGTATCGCTCTCTTCTCAGACGATTGGCCTGTTTTCGTCGTCCTACATTCTGAATACGTCAGACGAAAACCTTCCCGGCGCGATCAATCTCTCGCCGCTGTCGGTCAACGTGACTGGCCGAATAGCCATCCCCGGCGATGCCACGCTCGACAACACCGTCAACCTCGATGACTTTACCGCGCTGGCAGCGGCGTTCGGATCATCGGGCCAAGCGTGGCAAACCGGCGACTTCACCCACGATGGAATCGTCAACCTGGACGACTTCACCATTCTCGCAGCCAACTTCGGCTCTTCTGCGGCGCACCTGCCCCGGGGCGCGGTGCCCGAACCAGCGGGCGCGCTCGTCGCAGCAACGGCCGCAGCGCTTATCCTTCGACGTAGGCGCGCCGCCTTGTGACAACTACGAGTGCGATGAGCAGGCTCAGTCCCGTTGGCTCGGGCACCTGCTTGGCGGCTTCCGCCCCAATGAGCGAATGAATGTAGCTTGTGGGGTGCAATTGATCCCAGAACACCCAACCATCTGGCTGCGCGCCCAAGGACGCCTGATTCTGCGTACCCGTTACGTCAATGCCTTGCGTCGTGCTCACAAATGCGCCTGTTGTGTTGATTAAGTTGAAGTTCGCTGGGTTGGCCAGCACATCATTGAACTGGCCGAGGATATCCAGTGTCGCTAACTCGATCTGCGGCAACGCCTGCTTCAGTGCCGCAGCCGCGGCGGTCTGGTCGGCCTTGAAGTCTATCGACGCCTGCCTGGTTGCGTTGAAGCGGAGAAGCGAATTGGCGTTGTTGGGGACATTAAACCGCGCGATTTCGGGTGTCTTCTCAAGCGGGGGCATGTTGGGCCAGAGGAACTTTCGCGCACCCTTGTTGTAGAGCGACGTAATGGCCGATTTCAGGTTTGCAATCGCATTATCCTTGGCGGTGCTGATGGCCGCGGCGCTTGTGAAGATCGCCGTTGCCGCGTTAACCAGATCATTGCCGCCAGCCCAGACGACGTAGAGGCGATCAGCCGGTATCGAAGCCTGATTGCCTATGAATTGTGTCGTTTGCTGCCGAACGTTGGTGATGATGCCCTGATTGGCTATGCCGGCGCCCGTTTCCGCGCCGCCGTACGCGTAGTTTTGGCCACCATTCAACGACGGCGTGGCGACGGGCAGATTGAGCCGGCGGGCAAGATGCTCGTGCCAAACACCGTCGAACGCGGTAATCTGGCTGATGACCGGGCCAGCTTCCAGGCCGGTGTTGTCGGTGCCGTTGGTGAACCGCTTGGCGGTGTAGAACGGCCGATCGGGCCGGGCGGTGAGAGTCGTGGTACCGAGAATGCCCAAGTCGTATTGAAACCCGTCGGTCTTCTTGTGAATGTTACCGGTATCGGAAAGGCTGTCACCGAAAACCGTGATACCGGCAAATGGCCCCACAGTGCCCGCAGCAGCTACCGCCGCGGACACTGCGAAAGCGCAAAGGCTCGACAATAGCGCGCAAGACTTCATGGCAACTCCCGGCTCAAGATGTGAAAATTAAACGACTCGATCTATCGGCAACCGAGGTGAAAGGGCAGCGCCGATCTATCTGATAAGGGTAGCGAATCAATCCGCAGGGTCAACCAAAATGCGGATCTATTGACCTGCAAAGCATAAAAAAGCCCTTCCGCACAGGCAGAAGGGCTTCCTCGTTTCACTAAGTCGTTTGGGCTCGATCAGATGCCGTAACGATTTTCCACGCCGGTGATGAAGCTGCCGCCGGGAAGGTTGTTCCAAAGTCCGATGGCGGTGTCGGTTCCGGTGCCGCCGTCGACGCTTGTGAAACCAAACACCGTGTTGGCGACTGCGACGAAGGTGTCGTTGCCGCTTCCCAGCACCACGCTGGAAAAGTTGAACACCGTGTTTCCGAGCACGGAGACCACATCGTTGTCCGCGCCAGTGTCGATGACCACGCTTTGCAGCGTGGTGCCGAGCAGGTTGACGTTGTCGTTGCCTGCTGCGCCCTGAACGAGCATCCCGTGAAGCGTGCTACGATAGATGTTGACGGTATCTTTGCCCGCGCCGGCATTGATGGTGCCACCGAGGCCCTGATCCACGCCGTCGAGCGTGAGCACATCATCCCCGCCGTTGAGATTGGCGAAGATCCCTGTCACCGAAAACTTTGGAAATGAGCGCCCGGCGGTCGAGCCATTCACGGTTGTTCCGGTAGCGCCTTTGACAGTCAGGGTGTTATTCGACACGCTCACGGTGAGCTTGTCCGCCGAGCTGGAACCGGCAATCTGCAGCAGACCGTCAGCCAATTGAACAGAGACATTGGCCAGCAACTGCCGCTGCTCCAGCGCATCGATAGCGAACGCTTTGCGATTCATCACAATCCACCTTCCTCAAAACTATAATGAGATAGAAATTACCCGAACGGCTAAGATGACGTGCCGCGGTTGAAAATCCACCCCTATTGATCTCGCTTTTATGTGGCGCGGCGTATTGTCTCGTAAGTATGGGTGGTTTTTGTCGTTACAATCGTCTGGGTGATCCGGCGAATGTGCTGGTCCGCGGCAGATGTTCAGGCGACCGCATTCACGGAACCTTCAATTCTCACGTGGAAGGCCGCGCTTGGTAAGCGAAATCCGCCCGACGACCTTTTGCAGGGTTGATCCCTTAGAACAAGTTATCTTCCGCCTGACCATCGAGACTGTGAAGCTGTAGCCCGGGCGTGTTGTTGCGCAGGTCGTTTCGGAAGATGCGGAAACCGGTCGTGGTTGCACCGACACTCACGCCGTAGCCTGCGTTGCCGGTGATGACGTTGTCAATAAGCAGTGGGTTCACAGCATCATCAAGGCGCACGCCGCGGGCGTTGTTTTCGATTCGGTTGCGCAGGAACCACAAATCCGCCCCGCCGCCGTTATTGACCTTGATGCCTTCCTGGAGGTTGTTGTGAAAGTAATTGTCCTCGATGAACTGGCGATCTGAACCGAGGATGATGTTGAGGCCACCCTGACTGTTGTACACCTCATTGTGGTGTATCCAGTTGTTCGGCCCACTATCGTCGTGAGTGCTGCCGGTGTTGCCGATTCCAAAGCCAAAGCCATCGCCGCCGTAGGCGATGTTGTAGCGCAGTTCGTTGCTGTACTCGTCTTCGCCGTGAAGATCGTAGGCATCTTCGGTGTTCTCAATGGCGATGTTATTTTCGATGAGGTTGTGGTGTGCCTGATACTGAATGATCACGGCGTGTCGAATGGTTGGACCGATGGTATTACCCTTGACCCAGACATTAAAAGTCTGCGGGTAGCCGATCATCACGCCATACCCCTGCCCCCCGCCGCCGAGCGCGGTGGCGTTGCGGATGAGGCTGTTTTCGATCAACACGTTGTCGGCATTGCGAATCGCCACGCCGAAGCGCTCGAATCCTTCGATGTTGACATTGCGAATGGCGACGCGCCGGGTGTTACTGACGCCGGTCGAACCACTGCCGAGCGCGATGCCATATTGCATTGTCTGCCCCGCCGACATTTCGATGCGGAAATTGCTGAACGTGACGTTGCTCCGCCCGGCCTCCACCCGGAACACCTGCGAATTGGGATTGCTGGCCCCTTGATCAGTGAACTGCGCGCTGAGAATCGTGCCGCTCATCGATTGCCCGCGCACGCTCACGCCGCTCTTGAGTTGGATATCGCGCGCCTTGATGTGGAACACCCCATTTGGAATGTATACCTCGTCGCCCGCAACGGCTTCGCTGATGGCTGCGCGGATGGCGGCTGCGTCGTCATTGCTTGCGTTGTTGGAGGTGGCACCGAAGCTCAATATGTTGAGCGTTCGGCCGGTGGTGGCTGTCGGCGATTGAAAGGTGCCAGTCAGGCCCGCGTCATAGCGGGGGGTCACCACGCTCGCCGGCGCGGTGAGCGCATTCGACCCGTCGATCCGCCGGAGCCGGTACTGATACGCACCGTCGGATCGCAGCCCGAGATCAACAAATGAGGTGGCCGATGCATCCACATCTCCGACGGCGGCAAATGTTCCGCCTGCAAACGCGCGCTCGACGGCGTATCGGGTGTTGCTCACCTGGACCTTTGCGGTAAGCGCGCTACGTGCAGCGGACTGAGCAAATGGCAGGCTCCACGAAAGCTGCACCTCAATGGGCGAGACTGCAACCGCAGCGAGCGCGGTGGGCATGGGGTACGCAAACGCCTCCACCCGCCGGGCCGGCGCACAGTCGACCGCCGCTGCCATCGCGACAATGGCAAAGAAGGTGCGCGACTCCAGGTTTTCCAGCAGAGGCCGAAGCGCCATGACAGAAATCCGCCATTTTCGTAGTGCTGAATCGGTTTTGCAGGATAACGAGCGGGTTAATGTCTGGCAAGACAAATCGGGCTTTCTCGGTGGAAAATCTACAGAGACCACGGCTACACGACCGTCAACCCACTTGGGTGAATGACATAGTAACCATACTCGTCAACGATAAAGACCACCTGAAGAAATGGTCCAACATCGGTCTGCCCTCGGACGCGCCATTTACCGTCACCAAACGGTTCAGGAAACGGCTGAAGTGCATGTTTGGCGATGTGAGCTACATTCCACTGGTTCCAGCGAAACGCATCGCTCATCTTGATTACACCCCCCTGATTACACCCCCGCGTGCGCGATCACCTGCTTTTCCGCATGGTAGCTTGACCGCACCAGCGGGCCTGACTCGACGTGGCGCAGGCCCTTCGCCTCACCGCGGCGCTTCCAACTGACAAACTCGTCGGGGTGCACCCAGCGTTCGACCGGCAAGTGCTTTGCCGTGGGTTGCAGGTATTGGCCGAGCGTGAGAATCTCGCAGCCGATGCTCACCAGGTCGTCCATCACGCTTTCGATCTCGTCTTCCTGCTCGCCGAGGCCGAGCATCATGCCGGTCTTGGTGACATGGCCCTGATCCTTGGCGATCTGCAGCAGCTTCAGGCTGCGGTGATACTTCGCCTGCGGGCGGACGCGCTTGTATAGGCGCGGCACCGATTCGATGTTGTGATTCAAAATCTCTGGCCGCTGATCGAGCACGAGCTGGAGGGCGTCCCAGTTGCCGCAAAAATCGGGGATGAGCACTTCCACGCTCGTTCCCGGCGATTGCAAACGAATCTGCCGGATGGTTTCGGCCCAGATGCGCGCCCCGCCGTCGGGCAGTTCGTCGCGATTGACGCTGGTGATGACGCAGTGGCCGAGTTTCATCATCGCCACTGCCTCCCCGACGCGTTGCGGCTCGTCCTCATCCAAAAAAGGCGGCCGGCCCGTGGCGATGTGGCAAAACCCGCAGCTGCGCGTACAGACGTCTCCGAGAATCATCAAAGTCGCTGTGCCCGCTGCCCAGCATTCGCCCATGTTCGGACACTTCGCCGATTGGCAAACTGTGTGTAACTTCTTTTCATTAACCAACTTAAGCAACTGCGAATACCCCTCGCCGGCGGGCATTTTCATCTTCAGCCAGCTGGGTTTTCGGGCACCGGTGGAAGAGGTCAGGGTCGATGAATCGACCCCGGCGGATAAGACGAGATGGTTGAGGGAGACGCTCATGCGAGAAACCGATTATAGCCCAACACCTCGGGGGCAACTAGCCCTGGTTTTCCTCGCCGGGCTGACCCGCCAGCGGCTTTGGACTAAACTTGCCGTAAAGAACGCTCGTGCTGAGCAGAAGCACCCCAAGCCCGAGGAATGACAAAATGCGCATGCCCTTTGCCGCGGTTGAAAGGTCAATCAGGACGACTTTTCCGAGTGTGACGGCAAACAGCGCGAGCCCCGCGTAACGTAACGCCGCCACACGCAGCCTGAAGCCGGAGATGATGAGGATAACCGCGTAGAGCGACCACCAGATGCTGAACCCCACTTGCCGCATGATCCAGCTTGGAGATTGCGATGCAGCCCAGCGGTCAATCTCCATCGACACCAGAAACCAGCCCATTGCCACCGCAACAACCGCAAGCATTCGCGCCGCGGCGCGGTTCTGTCGCTCGGGTGTCCGATTGAGCCAGTAGCTAAGCGCCAGGTGCCCCAGCAGCCCAAGGCACGCGAGTGTTTGCAGATTGAGTCCGACTGTCGAAGCGCCTGCGACGCCGTTGGCCAAGCGGAATGAAAGAAAGTCCAGGACCAGGAGCTTTGCCGCCAACACCAAGGCTAGCAGGGTGCCAATGGCGATGGATAGTGTGTCGCGCCGAAGCAGCCGCAAAGCACCGATAAGCGCAGCGCTGCTTGCGGTCCAGAGCATCGTCCACACCAGCATAATAGTTTGCGACTTTGGGAAGGTGAGTACGCGCTCTGTCGCCGCCACGGCAACCGCGCGCTCTGCTTCGATGGAGAGTCCGACGGTCATCATTGCAATCACCCCCACCGCCATGGGCAGCGCGCCGCTCTGGGTGGAATCTGATTGCAGTGCCTGTGCAAGCCTTCGCCGCTTGAGCCACCAAATGGCAATCATCGAGAGGGCAATCGCACAACCGAGCGCCATCGCCGGGTTAAGGATGATCGGTGTGGTGCTTGCGCTTAGCCTCTGCGCAACGATATCGATCAGCGTCCATTTCACGGCAACCACTGCCAACCCGCCAGCAGAATGCCAGACCCAGTTCATGCGCGGCGCGAGCGATTCCCACCCGGCACAAAGCCACGCATAACCAAGAATTGCGATCGATGCGGCGATCGCGGGAAGCCCCGTGATCGACGTCGCCACCCAGAACACCCCGCTGCTGACCATGACAGCCCCGGCAACCGTCGTCAGCGACTCGGTGGACCGACCAAGGTCATTCTTCCGGCGCAACATGAGCCACGCGACAAGGTGACCCGTCAGCACAAGCGCCGCTGCAACGATCACAAACTGCGGGATGCCCGTTTCTCCCAGGGTGAATGCGTAGGCGGCGCGTAGTTCTTTCCAGTGTTGATCCACGCGTACGATGAAGTATCCGATTGAAAGCGCCCAGGTCGCCGCCCCCAATAGACGATGATCGGCGCGATTGGTTCGAACCCCAAGGCCTGTAAAGGTCACCGCAAGTGCCGCCCACCCGGCAACGACGGCCCACCCCGTAAACGAAACCGGCACCGCGATGACCAGCAGCGCAATCGACTGGATCCAGTAACCGCCGGAGAGAGTGCTCCAGGCGTTTGCCACACCCCCACGGCGCGTGGCGCAGATCCACGCGAGCGTTGCGCACGCCACCGCGATGGCTGTCACAACCGCGCCACTCGTTATCCTGCCGCTATCGCGATAGACGAGCAACATCGCCGCAGAGAACATGGCGGTGACGATCGCACTGAACACGACACCGACACGTTCGCTGCCGTTTCTCCCGCGGGCGGAGAGCAGGAGCTCAAGCTGGTACAATGCCGCAAAGAGGATCACGAATAGTACTGGTCCGCTTCTTGGATCAATCCATCCGCTGCCCCACATACCGGGAGCAAGCGTGGTCAGGGTCCACAAACCTGTTGTCACCAACGAAAAACCTCGAAGCGTCCACCAGCGAGCGCTCCCGCCCCGCCAAGCCAGCACCAGCGCGGTCACCTGGAGCAGCAACAGGTAGCCGAGAAATGGAACCTGCGACTCCCCTCGACTGCCAAGCAACATCGGTGCGAGATTACCGCCTATCAACGCAAGAATTGCGATGGATACCATCCCCGCGCGCATTGCCACGGCGGCACCCACCAGCGCGGCGCCAGCCATGAGAATGAAAGCCGTTTTCGGCTCATATGCATCAAGGAACGCATGGCCCGAGTAACTCACGAGAAACATGCACGCAACACCGGCACCAAACAGCCCGGCGGCAGACAGCTTGTTTACCCGACGGAACACCCATTCGCCCAACCCTATCAACCCGGCGCTACCCGCCCACATCAACAGCAGCTTGAGCCCGACGGGAATTGTCCCGAACCAGCCGTTGTCGTAGGCAAACTTGATTCCCAACCCCGTCGCTATCATCAACACCACGGCACCAACCCAGCCAGCCCACTTCAGCCCGATTTTCTGTTCCAGGCTATCGCCGGTAATCTGAGGGGGTTGCGGAGGCTTCGGCTGATAGCCGATCGCCGATGACTCCAGCGGCACCGAGCCTTCAGCCGACCGACGCGCGACTGGAAGCGGTGGCGGACACTTTGTTACGCCCGCGGGTTGCGTCATTACACTTGCGGCGGACACAGACGGGGCTTGCGGCACCGTGGTAGGAGAGTGCAGGGCTGTTTCAGGTCTGTTTGGATCGGCTTCTCGCACAATCTTGGATGCTGCTGCGTCTGATTCCACCACCGAGGGAGCGGGAAGCAAGGCGTCTACACTTGGCGCTTGCCTGGGGACGGATGTTGGCATGAGGGTCGCAAGCCGCCGCTCGACTGCATCCAGCCGCACTTCCAACTTGAAAATTCGTTCCGACAGATTAGTCGCCATGCTTCACCTCACAGATGCAGACCGATCGCCTCGACCGGCCGGAGCGTACAACCCCCCACTTAATTTAAGTTAGTTTACGCTAACTTTCATCCCACGTCAAGTCGTCATCCGACGCGTTCGACTAGCACAAGTCCCCTAAAGCGGAATATCGGCAGGATGGGCAGAGTAAGCCCGGTGGGTCTGTTGCAATACCACCAGCGATTTCGCGAGGGTTAGGGGACTGCTGTTTTAGTGAGCTTGCCGGATTCTGTCTCGACGAAGCTGAAAGAGGTTAGAACGTAACCCGCCGGGTTTGTTCGTCGTCGCCGTCGTACCAGCGGCCGAGACGCATGTTTATCTTGCGAAGTCCATGCGGTTTTCCCGCCAGCAGGATCTGCTTTTCAAGCCCGGCGAGGAGCACCGTCTTCAGTTCATACAGGTGTGAGGAACTGTCAACCAGCACTTTGAGCGTGCCCGCTGTGAAGCTCTCGATGCAGGTGTGATCGACAAGGGTAATGGGAATCAGTTGAAGCCAGATCTCGGCCACCTTGCCGACTTTCGCATGCTTTTTTTGAACGTCGTTCTTGAAGAAGTTCAGCAAGTCACCGCCAAGGGTTTCGACCTTCGGGTAGACAGTCTGCTTGTGCCGCGCCATACGGCGGAACGCTGCTTCAGCGTCGATCGGTTGTCCTGAGTGGGTGGCCATCCATGAACCTTCCACAAAAACCCGGGCAGAGCATGAACTTGGCAGTCGTTACTGAAGATTAACCGGCATGATAACATAGCTGAAGTTATTGCCGCCTTTCATCAGCCCGGGGCGATTTGCCGCTGTCAGTTCCAAGCTGATTTCGTCAGCATCGACCACGCGCAGCGCATCGACCAGGAATGCCGGGTTGAAGCCGATTTCGATGTCGGCCCCTTCAAACTTGCAGGCGAAGTTCACCGTCGCTTCACCACTTTCGGGGCTGCGGCTGGAGAGTACAAGGCCTTTCTTGTTGAACGCCATTCGCACGCCTTTGCTCTCTTCGGTCGTCAGCAAAGACGCACGTTTGATGGCCGACAGAAAATCGGCAGTGCTGGCGGTCATCTTCTTGTCTGACTCCTTCGGCAACACATCGTCATACGGAGGGAACTGGCCCTCGACGAGATTGCTGGTGAGCGTCGCATTGGGCGTACTGAACATGATCTGGTTTTCCGTCAGTTGGACGCCAACAGTTTCTTCTGGATCGCTCAGCAGCTTTTCGAGGAGGTTCAGCGCCTTGGCCGGGATGATCGGCTGGCTAAGTTCCTTTTCGTTTTTCTTAACCCCGATCGGATCGCCCTTGGCGAGCGCCAGCCGTCGTCCGTCGGTGGCGATAAGGTGCAGCACCTTGTTCTTGACGACCAGCAAGACGCCATTGAACGCATACCGAGTGCTTTCTTTCGCGGCAGCGAAAAGGGTCTGGCCGATGAGCTGTTTTAGCTGTCCGCCTGTCACCTGAAAATCGGCCTCGCCGCCGAACTCTGGCATGGGGGGAAACTCCGATGCCGGCTGCGTGTAGATCTTGAAATGAGAGTCGTTTCCTCTCAGGTGCGCCTGCTCCGAGATTACTTCGATGGAGATTGTGTCGTCGATGCTCTCTCGCACAATATCACGAAACTTGTCGGCGGGCAGAAGAGTTTCCCCGGGGGTTTCGATTTGCACTTGGCTGTCAGAATAGCGAATCGCCACCTCCAGGTCTGTCGCTGAGAGCACCAGCCTGTCGTCCATAGCCGAGAGCTTCACACACTTAAGCACTTCTTTCGGACTACGAGGATTCACCACATTGCCGATTACGTTCAAAGCCTCGAATAATGCCCCACGATTGCAGATCACTTTCATCGCTGCTCAACCTTTCCTTGGCAACACCCTTTGACCGAAACTACCCCGAAGTTCCTCGGGCTGGGTAATGTACCGTCATCTTAGATCTATTAGTATTCTAAATACATATAAGACAGTAGTGATGATGAAGAGCCTTGTTGGAATGTGGATAGCTTAGTTATGAAATCATGTAAGTACCGACTTAAAAGAGACTTATAACAGCTAGCCACATTCATTAAATGTGGACGGCCTGTGTTTCTGGATTTAACAACCTGAACCCAAAACAGGCCTCTGGCAACAGGGGGGCGATGCTGACCGAAAGGGGTGTCGCGGGCGAACTTGACTGGTGACGCGGTTGCGACATTCTCCTCCCCGGTTGTCCACCCGTTATCCATCGCCGCTGTCGCGAAATCACCCACCAACATTCAACATGTGGATGAACTCGTGCACAACCATCATGAGTCGAGCACCCAACTTAACTTTGAACTTGCTCGATGCAACCCGTACCTTCGTGTGCGTCAAGCGGCCATGTACTGACCCGATTTCACAGCGGGCAACAGTACAGCCGCGATCTGTTTGCCGCAGGGCATCGAATGAGGAAATGGCGCAACGCGCCTGAACATGTGTGGCTTAGCGGGCATCATCACCTGGGACGATCGCTATCGCATCGACCATGCGCAGCTCGAGTCCCTGAGCGCAGACTTATCGCATCGCGGGCCGGACGGCCAGGGGCTTTATCTGAATCACGATCAGGAAGTGGCCAAGTTTCGCCCGCAATGTGGTCTCGTTCATCGACGCATGGCAGTTATCGATCTCGATGAAAGATCGCTGCAACCGTTCGACGACGGCCGTAACGGCAAATGGATGGTGTTCAATGGCGAGATCTACAACTATCGCGAGCTTCGCCGCGAATTGTCTGATATCCGCCCGAACTACCGTTGGCGAACCGAGAGCGATACCGAGGTATTGCTGCTTGCGCTCGATCAATGGGGAACGGATGCGCTCAGGCGAGTCAATGGCATGCTCTCGTTGGCTCTTTGGGACGAAACGACGCAATCACTGCTCCTTGCCCGCGACCGAATGGGGCAAAAGCCGCTCTACTTCTGTGCAGTCGATGCAGCCGGAAACCCCTGGACGGGGTTTTTGACGCACGAAACGGATGATTTACAGGTGGAGATTTTCTCCAACGCACAGTGTCCGGCAGCCATTGCATTTGCCAGCGAACTCTCGGCGTTGCGTCGTGTGCCGTGGTTTGTGCCCGCGGTGGATTACTATGCGCTGGCGGAGTATCTGCGGTGGGGCTATGTGCCAGGTGCCATGACGATCTATCGCGGCGCATGGAAGCTTGCGCCGGCAAGTTGGATGCGACTTCATCAGCGTGGGTGCGATCGCGAGAGCTACTTCGACCCGAATCACGGCACCGCTACCAGCAACCTTTCGCCAGAACAGGCCGTTTCCCAGACGCGCGCGCTCGTGCAGCAAGCGGTCAAGCGGCAACTGGTTTCAGATGTGCCGCTCGGCTGTTTTCTCTCCGGTGGAGTCGATTCTTCCGTGATAGCGCTGGCCATGCGACAGGCGGCGGGCGACCGGCAGAGTGTGCATACGTTCAGCATCGGGTTTGATGACGCCCGCTATGACGAAACGGCCCACGCCCAGGCGGTCGCGGGCCATTTGGGCACCAGGCACACTAAGCTCGTTGTCCGCCCCAACGCCGCGGAGGATTTGCCTAGGCTCGCCGGGGTGTACGGCGAACCCTTCGCGGACTCATCGGCTCTGCCTACCCATTATCTGGCGCGTGCGGCGCGCGAGCACGTCAAAGTAGCCCTCTCCGGCGACGGCGGTGACGAGTTGTTCGGGGGGTATGACCGCTATCGCGCGATGAAGATCGCCGAACGCATCCGCGCGCTACCCCTGGGATTGGGCGATGTCGTTTCTTCACGAATATGGCAGGCGTTGCCCGGAATTCACCCAAAGGGTCGGATCACGAGGCTCAAACGCCTTCTCCGCACGGCGATCGAAGCGCCGGCCGACCGGTACTCGGCCTATATGAGGTTCTTCGACGAGCGCACGTTGCAACCGCTGCTTGGCGTGACGGGGGGAATTGTCGATACACTCGATTCGTTAGTGACAATATTCACAAAAGTGGGCGGCTGTAGAGACGTCGTTCAAGCAGCGTTGGCGACCGATCGAGTGACCTATTTGCCGGATGATCTGCTGACCAAGGTCGATCGCGCCAGCATGCTCCACGCATTGGAGGTGCGTGCCCCCTTCATGGACCACGACCTTGTCACCTTCGCCGCAGGGCTTTCTACACCGCAACTCCTAAAGGGGGGTGGCAAACGGCTTCTGCGGGAGGCATTTGCAGCGCAGTTACCCAGAGAGGTCTTCACGCGGCGAAAAATGGGCTTTGCTTTGCCGATCGGCGAATGGTTGCGGGGCGAGCTTCGCCCGATGGTGCACGACCTGCTCTTTGCCAAAGACTCGTTTTTGTCGCAAAACATGGTCCCCGCCGAGGCGCGCAAGCTTGTCGATGCTCATGAGGCGCTTCGTTTCGACCACTCACATCGAATCTACGCGATGTTAATGCTGGAACTCTGGTGGCGCAGATTCCGCCAGTAGCGCGTAAGTTGTGTGTCCTACTTCACTTGCAGGGGTTCCGAGGAAATTGAATGAAATGCCGAGCGTTATGCCGACGTTCAATAATAGTCCTTTGAGAGCGGCAGACGCGCTGTCTGCGCATCGAAGGCAGATATGATGCGCGGGTCTGCCGCGTGCTTTTTGGAGTGTTACTTATGTTTTCTCGATTGTTTACCCGGGGTTCACGCAACACCGCCGCCAATGTCTCTGGCAAATCCTGCTCGATCGAAACGCTCGAACGACGCCAGCACCTCTCTACCTCGATCTTGGATAGCAAGATCAAAGTGGCAATGCTGACCGGTGATGACGGTACCGGCATCGCGTCATCGCGCGTCACTGTGCGCTTTGCCACCAACATTACGCTACTTGATCCGACCAAGTTCCGCATGTTTGGCTTCAAGACCGACACAACCAGCCCCAACCTGGCTCAGAAGAAGCAAACCATCAATATAACCAACGTCGATGTGGGTGCTGATGGCAATAAGCTTGTCTTCACCACTGACCGACGCGTTCGCAAGGGGGCTCAGCTCATCGCGTATGCCGGAGCCATCGCCGACGGTGCCTCGGCACCGACCACGACCGATCTAATCGCCAAACTTCCAAAGGGACTCAACAAAGAGCGATTCACCCTCGCCAGCCGTTCCTTCGTGGCAACAAATCTCGCCTTTTTCAACAACAGCATCTTCAGCAGCGCGCCGGCCGTGACCGCCACGCCCACCTCGCCGTCCAGCGGCACCGTCACCACCAACCTCAACGCATATCTCGACGCCAAGGTGAATGCTGGAACCCTCACAACCGCCCAGCGTACGACGGCTTTGGCACGGTTCAACGATGCCACGACAACATCAATCGTCCCGAACGCCAACCTGCGTGCCGCGATGGCTTCGCTCGTCGGCACTGTCGGCGAACCAGCCATTGAAGTGATGCTGACCAGCGCCAACCCGACCAACCAGCCCTTCACGGTCGTCGATTTCAGCTCCGAAGTGTCCGGCGGAGCGGTTGTGGCTGAAACCAAGGTCTCTGCAACCACCGGCCGCCTTCGCACACTCTTCAAGACTTCGCTTCAAGGCGAACCGTTCCAGGTGCTCGCGACATTCCTCGCGCACGAAGCGCTCCACACCGATAACCCCAACAGCCAGAACGAAGAGATCTTCGCCAACTATGTCCAGACATCCGTATGGGCACAAAATGTGCTCGCCCAGCCGTCAATTGTTGGTGCCGGAACTCAGCTTGTTACTGAGAATAATCTGCTGCTGATGGCCGCGCTGAACTCCGGCGATGCGCTCTACCCCAGAACCGGCATCAATGACGCGCCGCTTATCGGCGGGCAGAACGTTTTCCCCAACGCCAACGTTCCCTCGACCACGTACACCAGTTACCAGGATTACGTCCGCAAGATCTACCAGGCCCGCAACTTCGGCGGTGGCAACACCAATGCCCCGCCGGTGGCGACGACCTACTCGAACCTGATCACCGGCCGAGCCGACACGGGAACATTCACGTTCTCTACAGCACGGTTTGACACGTTTGACAACAGCCAGCAGATTCTCAGCGATCGCGCCTCAGTCCAACTTGCCGGCGCGCTTCGGCTGGCAACGAGGTAAACCGCTCCGCTACAATCTTCAAACAAATTGCCGCCGGCGACATTCACATGTCCCGGCGGCTTTCTTGTTTGCGTGGGATAGAACGTTTCGCCCATCATGTGATCCGACCAAACGCTATCCCAGCGCTCCCGTACAGCTTGACCCCGCACCGGCGGTGCAGCCGAAGCAGTGGCTTGCCGTGCGGATGTCGCGATTGATCAGCTCCTCGGGCGTGAATTCCCACAGTTTTCTGCCTGCGGACTCGACAAAGTGCTCTTCCCCCGCCGGGCCGTCGAGCGGCATCTGCAGCATCTGGTTGAAGTCGCAGTCGTACACGCTTCCCTGCCAGCCGATGCTCACCAGGTCGCGGCACATGACATTCTCCACATTGTCCCTGCGGTGGGCCGAGGTGAGCTTGTCCATGTACATGTCAAACTTCTTATCGCGGCGCAGCGCATGCTCGAATCGCTTGATCGGCATGTTGGTGATCGACCAGAGCGTATGAAAGTGAATGTTGTATCGCGCTAGAAGTTCGCGCTTGTAATCGATTTCCAACTGTTTCTGCGCTGGCGGAAGGCCGTAACCCACCGGGTTAAACACCAGGTCGAGCCGCAGCGGCGAGCCGGGCAAGCCATATCCGGCCGCGTTGAGTTTCTGCAACACGTCGATCGACTCGTGGTACACGCCCTGCCCTCGCTGCTTGTCGACGTTGTCTTCGAGGTAACAAGGAAGGCTCGCGACCAATTCAACCTTGTGCTTCACAAAAAACGCGATCATCTCCTCGTAACCCGGCTCGAGCAGGATTGTGAGGTTGCAACGGTCAAGAATATGATAGCCGCGCGCGGTCAACGCCTCGACGAATCGCTTGAAGTGAGGGTTCATCTCTGGCGCGCCCCCGGTGATATCGATTGTCGTGACGCCAGCCGCCTTCCCATGTTGATCGAGCCATGTGACGATGTTTTCCATCGTCTCCCAGGTCATGATCTCCTTCCGCCTAGGCCCTGCTTCAACGTGGCAGTGATGACAAGCGAGATTGCACATTTTGCCGACGTTGATCTGCAACGTCCCCAGCGCCCTGCGGCGGAGAAGTTGGTTGTCTGCGCGAAGCCGCTCGCCAAACAAGTCGTGTCTTTGATTGACTGGTAATGTGATGTTCATGCTTATTCCATAGCTTTTTCAGAGGAGACGAAGGCGCAAAGCGGTCGGTTGCGCGCTCAGCAGCAGCCATCCGGCCCGCAGCAGTCGGCGCCGGCGCCAGTGGTGGCGCGATAATCCTGTCCTTTACTTTCCTTAGCGTGTCGGCGGGCTACACGCTTGCAGTCAAACAGCTCTGCGTCTGCTGATTTGACTGCATTGAGCGGTTCCACACCGATGACCTGCCCGGCGTAGGGCCCGTTGGGGTCGGTCATCAGGTCAAACGTTTTCTTGCACACGGCCATCCGTTCCCCGCGGAAGAACATGTGGTTGTCATCATCCTTCACCTGTTTCCACGGCCCCTTGTATATCAGTGCCTGGTTGTGTTCGCGGCATTCTCCCTGCTTCCCCTTGTAGGCTCGGACAGTGAGCGAGCGAAACTCAACGCCGTCGATGGTTTGCCACGGCTCGAATTGTCGCACCAGCACCTCGATGCCGTAGAATCCGGCTTGCTCGAACATTTCAAGGAACTCCACCTCCCCGAACGCCCCGCTGATGCACCCGCTCCAAAGTTTTGGGTCATTAAGAATCGCGTCAGTCGGGGGTTCGTCCCAGACGATGTCGCTAATCACGCACCGCCCGCCGCGCTTCAAGACACGGAACATTTCGCCGAAGAGTTTCTTCTTTTCACCAGGCTTGACCAGGTTCAGCACGCAATTGCTCACAATCACGTCGATGCTGTCGTCTGCAATCAGCGTTTCTTCCCGGCGCAGACGGTCGCACTCGGCCTCAAACTTCTGCACGTCATCGATCGAGCGAATGGGATTCTTATCGAGCCATGTTTGTGCCTTGTCGAGCGAGAGAGCGAGATCTTGAATCTTGCCCTTGCGAAAATCGGTATTTTTATAACCCACGGATTGGGCGATCTGATTCTGATACTTCCGCGCGAGTGACAGCATGGTGTCGTTCATGTCGACACCGATCACGGTTCCCGCCGACCCGACCTTTTGTGACAGGATGTAGCAAATCTTCCCTCCGCCGGAACCGAGATCGAGCACAGTCTCGCCGACCTCGACATGTTTGCTGGGATCGCCACAGCCGTAATCGCGCTCGATGATCTCCCTTGGAATGATCTTGAGGAATTGCGGGTCGTAGTCCACGGGGCAACAGAGTGCGGCCTCCGCTGCCTGGGCCCCTGCGGCATAGCGCGACTTCACTTCGCCTTCGATGTCGTAATCCACTTCCGCTTCACTTGATGAAAATTCTCCGGCCATGGTCTCCTCTATTTCTTAATCCCTTACAGCGTTGCATGGAACAGGATTGCCTCACCTGTGCTCGGCACAGACGTTTTACAGCTCTAGTTCCTTTTCAAGTAATCCACTACCGCCTGGCAGCAGGGGTTGTCGAGCATCTGGTCGCAGCAGGCAGTTTCGGCGACTTCGCCAACGCCATTGTTGACGCAGACACACGCCAGCCAGTCGCACACGCGACGCGCCTGCCCGATGTTATGTGTTACCAGTACGATGGTATGTCGCTCTTTCAACCGCAGCATGAGTTGTTCGATCGCCTCGGTGCTGCGCGGGTCGAGCGCGCTGGTCGGCTCATCCATTAATATGACTTCCGGCTGCATAGCTAGCGTCCGCGCAAGGCAAAGGCGTTGCTGTTGCCCGACGGAGAGCTTCAAGGCCGAGTCGGTCAGACGGTCCTTCACTTCCTCCCAGAGCGCCGCTTCGCGAAGCGCCGCTTCGGCCACATCGGGCAGCGCACGCCGCGACACCATGCGTAGCCGGCGCACGCCGAAGATCACATTCTGATAAATGCTCTTCGGGAACACCACCGGTTGCTGAAAGAGCATGCCGATGCGGACGCGCAAGTCGTCCGGGTGGAGGGCGCCGCTCAATATAGACCCCTGATTGAAGGTAATGTCACCCGAAACAACCGCGCGCGGGGTCAGCTCGATGAGTCGATTGAAACATTTGATGAGCGTACTCTTGCCCGCACCGCTAGGCCCGATGATGCCAAACACCTGCCGCGGTTGAATCGTGAGATTGACATCTTTGAGGATGGGCCGTCCAGCAATGGAAACTGACAGTCCGCGCGCTTCCAGCACCGCCGGAGAGACTGTTTCGGTGCTGCAACATGCGCTATCCTGAGCCAGCTTAAGCACTTACGGCCTCCTCGTGAATCCTGAGCCGCACCGGTAGTGCGATCAGGCTGAGCAGCATGACAATCATCAAAAGTGCCGCGGCGGTGCCCCATAGCTTTTCGCCGACACGTGGATCAAACGAATCTTGTGCGAGAATGAAAATGTGATACGGCAGCGACAGCACCGGGCTTTCCACGATCCCGCGTGGGAACATCGCGCCGGCGAAGATCGTCGCGGTGAACATGATCGGTGCCGTTTCCCCCGCGGCACGGGCTAGCCCCAGCAGCGAGCCTGTGACCAATCCTGCGCGCGATTGAGGGATGATGACTGACCAGACCGTCTGCGACTTGCTCAAGCCCAGCCCACGTGCGGCCTCGATGTATTTCTTGGGCAACGCTTTCATGCGCTCCACCAGCGCGACGGTGACGATGGGGATCATCATCAGCCCGAGAAGAATCCCGCCAGCAAGCCATGACTTGCCCCAGCCAAGGAACTTCACGAAGACGACCAGCCCGAACAGGCCAAAGAGTATCGAAGGCGTGCCGTTCAGAAGGTAAAGCACCATGCCCAGTCCGCGCGCCGCCCGTTCACGAAGATAGACCGACTGCATGAGTGCGACGGCCACTGCGATCGGTGTGCAGACGCACAGTGCTGTGGTGATAAGCAGGAGTGTTCCGATGATGTTAAAGAAGATTCCGCCGTCGGCGCCGACCAGTTTGATTTGTTCGGTGAAGAAGCGGAGGCTCAGTGCCGAGCTGCCGCGATAGAAGATTGCGAGGATCATCGCGAGCATGACGCCGGTTGCCAGAAGCGTGCAGGCTGCGAATGAGCCGATCGAGAATCGCTCAAGCCATTTGCGGCGCTTTGGCAGGCGCGTTACCGCTGGCTCTTGGGCAAGACGCGCGGTCAAAAGTGCGTCGGATGTGCCTTTTGTTGAATGCGTTTTGGTCGGTCTGGCGTGTTTGGGCGCATTTTCAACCGGCTGTGGGGGCGAAGCGGCAGACTTTGGGGACGTTAGCGCCGCCGCAAGCAGTGTTACCGTGCCAACCATGACGAGCAGCATCAGCCCCAATCCCACGACTGCGGCCCAGTGGAGCGGGTCGCCGTAGGCGATGTTGATTTCCGCCCCGCCGAGTTTGCTGGCGAGTGTTTGTCCCGATTCCAGAAGCGGGCGTAGGGTAAACGGCTGGGTGGGGAGGTTGTTATCCTGCCGGCCGACCACGAGAAACACCGCGATCGCTTCGCCCAAGGCCCGCCCCAGGGCCAGCAGGACCGCGGCAATCACGCCGATGCGAGCCTGCGGCAGTGCCACGTGCATCACCGCGGAAAGGCGTGAAAGCCCTAGCCCGCGCGCCGCCTGCCGCTGCAGCGCTGGAACGGCGCGGAGCGCGTCGTCACTGAGTGTCATGACCGTGGGGAGAATCATGACCGCCAACAGCAGCCCCGCGGTCAGAATTGTATCGCCGCTGTGCAGGTCAAAGCTTTCAAATGTGTCATAGACGAAAGTGCGGAGGTACAGGATGCCGACCAACCCGTAGACAACTGAAGGAATACCCGCAAGCAGTTCGATCACAATTTTTACCATCAGGCGCGCGCGTCCCGGTAGAAACTCGCTTGTGATGATCGCAGCGCCAATACCCACCGGCGCAGCCACGCAAAGCGCCACCGCCGAGACCAGTAGTGTGCCAACGATCATGGACAGCGCGCCGAACATCTGCTGGCGATAATGCCAGTTGTTCGAGGTAACATAGCCAAGACCGGAATGGCTTAGAACGGGAAGTGTCTGCCAGGCGAACAGCGCGACCATCCCCACGACAAACCCCGCGGTGACCGCAGTGCCAATCACGCTGAACACGAGCGTATAGCTCCACCGCCGCCGGTCAGGTGCGACGACGCTGTAGGTGTCCGTGATTGGCACTGCGGGCGAGTTCATGCTATTTGCCGTCGACCACCATTTGATCGAGCGACAGGTAGCCGTGTTTGCGCACGAGCTCCTGGCCGCGCGGGCTGAGCACGAAATCAATGAACACTTTGGCATCGCCGGAAGGGGCACCATTCGTGAGCAGGAAGAGTGGGCGGCTCATCGGATATTTCCGATTGGCGATGTTGGCGGCGAGTGGTGCGACTTCTTCGCCGGCGTCGTTCTTTATTGACAATGCGAAAACCTGCTTGCCGTCGGCCCAGTTGGAGGATAGCTGGCTTAACGCGCCGCGCGTGCCAGCAACCTTGTTGCGAGCCTCTTCATTCCCGCCGACCTCGGGAAAGCTGACCGGAGGCGCCTTCCTGGCGTTGCCGTAAACGAAGTGGGCAAAGACCTCCCAAGTTCCCCGGCCCGGCTCTTTGTTGAAGAATGCGATGCGGCGGTCTGCCCCACCGACGTCCTTCCAGTTGGTAATCTTGCCTTCATAAATATCGGCCAGTTGCTCCCGCGTCAGCGACCGCACACCGGCCTCCCACACATCTTTGCTGACGATCATCGCGACAGCGTCTTCACCGATGTGTGTCTCAACAAAATCAACCGACGGATACTTCAGTTTGTCTTGTTCGGTGATGTGCTTTGAGCTCATCCCGATCTGCACCTGCCCGTCACCGAGGGCACTGATGCCGCCGGCACTGCCGCCTTGGGTATCGATCTGGATTGTCATCGCCTTCTCGGCCCGTAAAATTTCCGCGGCCTCGGCGGTGGGGAGATTGACTGTGGTCGAGCCGTTGATTTTTAAGATGTCAGCCAGCACGGGGGCGGCGATCGCGAGAATCGCGCCAAAGGTCATCCATGTTCGCATAAAGAGTATTGCCTTCTGGTTCGAGTTGCCGAACCGCAGTTTCACGGGTTGTGGAGAGAGAAATGACTATGCTGCGGGCAACACAACGGGTGGGGGAATCTGCACGAATCGCTGGATGAAGTGCAGTGCCCCATGTCGGGCGATATCGCGAGAATCGGGAATCGAGGGGAACAGCGGTGTTGGTAGAACGAACAGCCGCGCGAGGATGGTTAAGTCGCCCGTGTGGTCAAGATCGAGCTTCCGTTCGAGCAGTGCGACGGCGGCACTGTCAAATCGGGCGAGCAATTCGTCGGCATCGGTATTCTGTTGCCAGCGAATGCGGTGCAGTCTCGCGCGGTCGGCGGTGTGCAGGCCGATCAGCCAGCACCCCCCGCGGTGGTCGGGGCCGATGACGAGTTGATTGGAGTCAAGGAGTTGAATCGCATTTGATACGTGGTCGCTCGTCAGTTGCGGGCAATCTCGACCGACGATGACAACCCGGTCATACCCCTCGGCGGCTAGATCGTTGACGGCGTTCTCCAGCCGCTGCCCAAACGATCGCCCCCGTTGGCGATGCACCCGAACGTCGCGCTCTGCAATCTCCGAAGTGTTGTTGGAAAACCAATGAAGGTCGGCTCCCGCAGCGCTCAGGGCTGGCAATGACAGCAGCGGTGAGAAGCGCGACGAAAATCCCTTGCGGCGCAGATCGCGCTGCCGATTTTCGGCGAAAATGAGAATCGCAACGCGGGGTTGCGCGGGGGGCATGTTCATTCTTTCATCGGCCAGGTTCCGCTCGGCGACCTGCCGTCATGAGATGGTCTCAGCATAGAAAACGTTACACACCGGTGCAGAATGAAGCAAATCGATCTGCGGCTTGTGACGGAACGAGAATCAAGCCGCCCGATCACATTGGGACAACACTCGATGCCTACCGACTATTCCCGCGACGTAGCGCCGCGGCGAGCTGTTCGTAGTTGTAGCGCATGATCCTGTCGTAGCTGTCTCGCCCCTGGGGTGAACTTGAACCCAGTGAATCAATCCGGGCGACCGGAATCGCAACGGTTTGCTCGAGCGCTGCAACGGCTGAAAGCGGAATGTCGGCCTCGACTAGCATGATTCTACTCTGCTTCGCTTTAATCGTATCTGGAAGCGTGGCAATGGCTTGCGCATCGAAAGTTAGAAGTGACGCGCGCGAGAGCGGTTCGATTACAAAGCTGTGCTGCTTGCCGAGGGCGGAATAGTCCTTTCCGATCGAGCCGACGCGCAAACTGTGCAGAGGGGTGAGCAGGTTCTTTCCATAGTCGCCGAGCGAATCAAGCTGCTTTACACACTCTGCCGCGCGCTGCCGGTATTCGTCGCCGTGCGCGGGGTCGACCGCGGCGAGGCGGTCGCCAAGCTCGCGCGCGGCTTGAGCGACGATGGCAGTGTTGAGCCAGAGTTGCGATTCTCCTGCACCCCACTCGGCGAACCGGTCGAGTCGAATCAGTCGGCGGTCGCCAAAGGCGTTGGCGAACTGGTCGGTGTAAGGTCCTTCCGCCACGCCGTTGGACAAGATCGCTACGGCCCGGCGCATCTGCTCAATCTGGGCCGGCGAGGGTTGGTAGCCGGCAAGCTCCTGCCCCGACTCGATCCACCAGGCCACCTCCACTCGTTCGCCGCCGATTTGCTGGGCAATGCTGGCCAGGGGGTAGACACTTGCTACGACCAGCAACTTTCGCCGAGGCGCTTGTGAAGCGGCGGTGTCGGCTGTGCGGTCACAACCGAGGCTGCCCAGAACGAGAAGACTGCAGAATAGGGTTGTGATCCAACGCATCGAGGTTTCTCGCTTGTTCTGTTGGTTTTCTCTCGCCCAGACACCCTAGCAACCACGCGCCCCGCACCGCGGACGATATCTTCCCGAAATCGAGATTGCCCCACAACCGGGCGATGCTATAGTGTAAAAGCATGCAAACGGTGTGCCGACGCGATTAAAGTTGTAAGTATTGATTATAAATGAGTTTAAGTCAGTCCATGTCAATGCGGATGGATCAGCGGCAAGTGCTTACGCCGCGAATGATCCAATCGATGGAGATCCTCCAACTGCCGTTGATGGCGCTGCAGGAGCGCATCGAGCAAGAGTTGCAGGCCAATCCGGTTCTGGAGCTTCGGCAGGACGACCCGGACGCCATCTGGGATCCCAAAGCTGCCGCCGACGCCTCCGCGGCGGCCGCGGAGACCTCCGAAGGAGAGCGCGCGTTGGTCGTCGATGATGCGAAAACCGACGGCGCCGAAGATTTCGCCCGGCTGGACCGCATCGCCGACTATCTTGAAAACTCGGAGTCGGCCACCGATTCGCCCTATAAAAGCCGAGCGGCGCAACAATTCGACGGCGAGCGCGATGGGAAGATGGACGCCATGGCCAATTCGCCCAGCCGGGGCGAGTCGCTTTCCGAGCACCTTTTGAATCAGTGGGCCTTGCTGGAAATCCCGCCCCACCTCGATGCCGCGGGCCAGGCAATCATCGCGAATCTGGATGATTCCGGCTATCTGCGTACGCCGTTCGAGGAGATTCAAAGGCAGATGAAGACGCCCGCGACGACTGCCGAGCTGGAGCAGGCACTCAAGCTAGTGCAAACGCTCGAGCCCGCCGGCGTAGGTGCGCGGTCTTTGCCGGAGTGCCTGCTGATTCAGCTCGATGCGATCGAGGATGATGAAGTGATGTCTGAAGGGCACGATTTCGATCTGGAACGGGCACTGTTGCGGTCGTATCAGAAAGATCTGGAACTGAACCGGTATCCGCAGATTGCCAAGTCGCTGGGCAGGGAGATTGAGGATATACAGGCCGCCGTCAGGCGGCTGGGCCGGCTTCGCCCGCATCCGGGGAAGCTGTTTGGCCGGGACGAAGCTGCGCCGATTACCCCCGATGCGACAGTCTATTTTGACGAAGACACGAAAAAGTACGAAATCAAGATGGCGCGCGAGCCGGCGGACGACCTTTACATTTCCGGCACATACCGGCGCATGCTTAAGGATAAATCGGTCGAGAAGACCACCCGCGAGTATCTGAACAACAATGTGCGCAACGCGAAGTGGCTGATCGAATCGATTATGCAGCGGTCGAGCACGGTAAAACGTGTGATTCGGGTTGTGGTCGATGCTCAGCAGGAGTTTTTCGAGCGAGGCCCCGAAGCGCTCAAGCCGCTTCCGATGATTCTAGTCGCCGATCAACTAGGGATCCATGTGGCCACGGTCAGCCGGGCAGTGAGCGAGAAATGGATCCAAACCCCGCGCGGCGTGTTCCCGCTACGACGATTTTTCAGCCAAGGCACCACCAACACCGGCAGCGGGGAAGATGTCTCATGGGATGCGGTGAAGGAAAAGCTCAAGCAGTTGGTCGATTCCGAAGACAAGACCAACCCGCTGAATGATGATGAGCTGGTTGAGAAGCTAAAATCGCAGGGCCTGGACCTCGCCCGCCGGACTGTTGCGAAGTATCGAAAGATTCTCGATATCCCCGTAGCACGGCAACGACGGCAGTTTTAGCACCTCGAAGCGCTCCGGCACATTGAAGGTCTTTTCAAGGCGTTTCCTTCAGAGCTCCGCCGTGCTGGGTAGCCAGTGGAACCGGAGCATCATGCTCGCCGATTTCCAATCTACTGCATCTGGTGTAGCCAAAAAGCCGACCGCTGGATACTGGGCATTTTTTTGTGCGCTACCGCTTCAAGAAAAGACGACTGCAGGCGATTCGCACTGGGTGGCAAGTACCAGAGTATATGGTCCGAAATCGGGCAGGCAGTGGTCTTATTGCTCCGCCAACTGTCGCAGATACTCAAACGAGTAAATCCCGCTGTTGTGGTCGTCGCTCCACTCCAGCCGCAGAGCATAGTTGCCGACAAGCTCGGCGCTCACTACGGCCGTTTCGCCATTAAATGTCCCGAGTACATTTAGCCGCCTTGGCTTAGCCGATTGCGCCTCGCGTGCGGCGCGACAGGAGGCGCAGGGGCAGTTCGTGCGAAGTTTCGCGAGCGAAAACTCGGCTCGTTTGCCGTCAGCGAACTCGACCGTGAGCTTTTCGGACTTTTTCAGGTCGATTCGGGTTGGGGTGGTTCGGGTTGACATCAGCGTCGCAGGAAAAGCGCGTAGAGAATCCATGCAATTGCCAGCCCGCAAACGATCAGGCCCACCCACTGCAGAAACTTCGCACGGCCTTTCCCGCCGCGCATCTTACGCAGTTCGCGATAGTTTCCCCCGTCAGGCCGAATGCTTCGTCGGCGGGCGGTTTTGTTGAGATATTTAGCACGCATCGTTCTGACACAGATTCTACCCGGACGGTCATCTGCCGGTAGCCTATGCGCATTTGGGCCAAAACTCACGCAACAGTTCAGGCGAGTTTTTGCCGGAGCCGTTCTTGTACCACCTTGGGGTTCAACCCCTTCATGCTCTTCATAATCATTCCCACCAGCGCACCGAGCGCCGCCTGCTTGCCTGCTCTGAAATCTTGCAAGGACTTCGGGTTTTCGGCGATCAGCAGGTCGATTGCAGCATCGACGGCGGTGGTGTCGCTCGACTGAACGAGGCCCATCTCCTGCGCGAGTTGTTCGACGTAGTGCGCGGTCAATGCGTTGCCCCCGCAGGAGAGTAACTTCTCGAATAAGGGGAGCGCGCTGCTTGCGCCGATCTTACTTGCATCGATGAGTTTGGCTACGTCGGCTAACTGCGACGCTTCCAATCCGATTTCGGCGACAGAGTGGTTGCGATCATTGGCTAGTTTTTGCACGACGTTGATCAGCAGATTGGCGACGCGCTTGGCGTCGGCGCCATGCTTCAGAGTTGATTCGTAGAAATCGCCCACGCCCCGATCCGCCGCCAGCGCCGCGGCGTCAGCTGCGGATAATCCCAGCGCGGTTGCGTACCGCTCGCGCCGCTGCGCCGGCGACTCACCCACCTGCGACTTCAGTTCCGTCAGCCACACATCATCGATGATCACCGGTACCAGATCGGGGTCGGGGAAATAGCGGTAGTCGTTAGCCTCTTCCTTATCCCGTTGATGAAACGTCGTTTGCGTCGATTCATCCCAGCCGTAGGTGCTCTTTTTGCCCAGCGTCCCGGTTTCTTCCCACTCGCGCAGCTGCCTTGCGATTTCGTAACCGGTCGCGCGTTCCAGGACACTAAATGAGTTGAGATTCTTGATTTCGGTGATAGCGGTCTTGTGAACCGCGCCGTGGGTGTCGGTGATGTGCAAGTTGATGTTAGGCTCAAATCGCATCTGTCCGAGCTGCATTTGCGCGTGACTGACCCCGAGAAACTGCACGCGCTTCTGAAGTTCCTGTGCAAACAAAACGACCTGCTTGGCCGATGTAAAATCCGGTTCGGTCACTATCTCCAGAAGCGGCGTGCCCGCGCGGTTGAGATCGACGATGCTGTGATCGATCAGAAACCCGCCGGGCGCTTCGTGCAGCAGCTTTCCGGCATCTTCCTCAAGGTGTGCCCTGCGAATGCGAATGGTCTGTGCGATACCGGTTTCGTCAGGCACGGTCATCGCGCCTTCATAGCACAGCGGAAGATCGTACTGACTGATCTGATAGTTCTTCGGAAGGTCGGGATAGTAGTAGCTCTTGCGATCCCACTTGGTGAACTGGTTTATCTTACATCCCAGCGACAATCCCACCTTGATGGAATGCTCAACCGCAGTCTTGTTGATTACCGGAAGTGTGCCGGGCAGGCCGAGAATCTGCGCGTCCACGGCGCTGTTTGGCTCCGGCGGCGGCGCGCCCGGCCGCAGGTTGCCGCTGGCATTGGCAACCGCGGTAAAGAGTTTGGTGTGCGTGGCGAGCTGAACGTGAATCTCGAGGCCGATCATCACTCGAATTGATTGTGCGGTTCGTAGAGCCATATCTCACTACAGATTACCGCACATTTGCCGGCTTTGGGAATCGAATATGCTACAATCCCGACCGATGGCGACCGCCGTGGATAGTCTGTGGAGCTACGTCAAGGGCCGGCGCTGGATGTCGGCCCGGGTCTTGCTAGACCATCTGGACTTGGCGGCGGGGACGACCGACCCGGAAGACTTGGACTATCGGTCGCGGCTGCTCATTCGCGATTCCCTTGACGCGCTCGCCGGCCACTACGGGCGGCCGTACATCCAATCCCGCATTTCGCGCCTGGCGTCCGCGGGCGCGCTTCAAGCGACCTGGAACACGAAGTTTGACGACGAGACGGGTTTTCCATCGTTGAAGGATCGAATCATGGAGCCTCTAACGCACGACGATGTGTTCAGTTACCTCCGCGACCTCGCCTGTGATGTCAGAACCCCTACAACGGTAACCATTGGCGGTTCGGTTGCGCTGATCCTGCGCGACCTGTTGATACGCGACACGGAAGACATCGATGTGGTCAACGAAGTTCCCCCGACCATCCGTCAGCTGCATGCCACGCTCGACCGGCTCAGAGAGCGGCATGAGTTGATTCTTGGCCACTTTCAGTCACATTATCTTCCCAGCGGCTGGGAAAGCCGGACAACATTACTTGAGACATTCGGACCGCTGCAGGTTCGGTTGGTTGATGCGATCGACGTGCTGCTGACAAAACTTTTCAGCGTTCGCTCGAAGGATTTTGTCGACCTCCGCTCGGCTTGGAAGCTGATTGACCGCGAGGCATTTCGTGATCGACTCGTACGCGAAACTACCGAGCTTCGCTCAATCGAACGACTGCTGGAGCCAGCAAAACGCAACTGGTACGTCCTCACCGGAGAAGACGATTTGCCAGCACTTCGGAGAGACTCCAACGATTGATGCAGTCGGCGGAAAACAGTCTGGCGCCCACTTGCGGGCGAAACAGGTGTTTAAGACTCTGTTCTTGGGTTCTGGCCGAAGCAACTCGGTTCGCTTCCGCGATCGATCACGCCGCGCCGTGATGGTGGCAACAGCCGGCACGGCAGTTGCGAATGTTGAGAATGTGGCCGGTAATCAGCAGCGCGCTGCCCGCCATGGTGATGATCGTGCCCAAGGGCAGGTGAAAATGGTCGTGGTCGTGTGTTTCGTGCGGCACCGCCAGCGCCGCCCAGACCGCTATGACCCCGACCGAACCGATGATTAGCGGCAGCAAGTGGCCGTGTCGGCGGTAGCCGCGCCAGAGAGCGTAGCTGGCGATGCCGGTTACGCCCAGCGCGATGAGCTTATGAATAATGGGGTTATGAAACGCCTCCCCGACCGCGGGCAGCGCCAGCAGCAGCACGGGGGTGAGTAAGCAGTGGACGCCGCACGCCACCGACAGCGCCACCCCAGCCTTGTCGGCAGTGCTGGTTTCTGTGGGGGAGTCGATCGGAGTTGGCATGGTCAACGCTGCTTCAGACGCCATCCACATGATTCTATGCAATTTGATTGCATTTACAAGGCGATTGTGTTGCATTTGTGCGCAGGCCGGGCCGCTCCGCATTCATAAGTTTATTATTGACAGATATTTATGTTGGATTCCCCGCGGCCGGGTGCCCAAGTTCATTCCCGCGGGTGCCATCCCGACACCCCGCGGCTTTGTGCTGCTTAGACGGACCTGTTCCCCGGAGGTGCCCATCGGCTGCTTTGTTGCGATAACTTCCAGTTCACATCGCGCTAGGATTTCATAAACACCTTGACGCCGCGGGCGGGCTTCGTTGCGATGCGAGCCCTTCGGATCGATCATGCCAGCGCCCGCCGCTGGATGCCGGCCCGGTTTTGTGGGTTTGTCCTTGGAGAATCGGAGCATGCTGCTAATGAGCAAGACGCAAGAATCGTCCCGGTCTGCTGGCGTGCAGGCAAATGCCCGCAAGCACCAGAAGAAGCGCGTGCTGGTTGTGGATGATGAGCAGGACATCGTCGAGTTGATTCGCTTCAACCTCGAGCGCAACGGCTATGAAGTCTTTACCGCCGCCGACGGAAACGCCGCGCTTGAATTGGCGCGGAAGCAGGTGCCCGATCTGGTCGTTCTCGATCTGATGTTGCCAGGCATCGACGGCACCGAGGTTGCCCGTCGGCTCAAGGCCGAACCGGCAACGTCAGGCGTGCCAATCGTGATGCTCACCGCCAAGAGCGAAGAGACGGATGTGGTGGTCGGCCTGACGCTTGGAGCCGACGATTATGTAACCAAGCCGTTCAGCATCAAGATTTTGCTGGCACGACTCAACAGCGTCCTGCGCAGAAGCGACGCTGCGCCCCCCGGGGCCGGGGATGATGCTCCGCTGCTCAAGGCGGGCCCGCTGGCGATTGACGCTAGCAAACACGAAGTGACCGTCGATGGCCAGTCGGTCAAACTCACGCTTACCGAGTTCAAGCTGCTGAGCGCGCTCGTGAGCGCGCGTGGCCGGGTGCTTTCTCGCGATCAACTGATGGACAAGGCGATGGGCTCCGATGTTTTTGTAACCGATCGCGCGATCGATGTTCACGTCACCGCGATCCGCAAAAAACTGGGTAGCGCGAGCTATCTCATTCACACCGTGCGCGGCGTGGGATACCGCCTGCAAGAGGATGGCGAGGGGGAGTGAAGCGACGCCCCCGAGGTGGGTGGGTTTGGACCCGCGGTTGATTCAATTTTTGCGAGGAAAGGGCCGCTTTGATCGCCTGCTGGAGGCCTGCAGACTGCGGCACAGCCATCCTTGGGGACCGCGTTTTGACTTCTCGGCTTGGGCCCTTCCCAAGCGACACGCGGTGCTCGACAATTCAGCGAACTCATGCCCTCGAAGACCAGCGTCATCCGAATCATCACCCCGCTTGCGGTTTCGATAGCGCTATCGATGCTTGTTTGTGCTGCGGCGTTTAAGCTGGTCTGGCCGGCAGTCCCGCTGGTTGTCATTGTGCTCCCGACGGTTGTTGCGAGCCTGCTCACGATTGCGTGGCTGATGATCGTCTTGCGCAAGCGTTGGGTTGGCCCCGTGCGCCATCTCGCCGAGACCGCCGACCGGATGGCCGCAGGCGATTGGGCGGCGCGTGCTGAAGTAAGCGGTGCGGAAGACCCTCGCTCGCTGGCCGGCCGGCTCAACCTGCTCGCCGCCGCCGCCGCCAGAGGGATGTCTGATCTGGACCACCAGCGCTCCAATCTGCAACAGCTTGTCGATTCGCTGCCCGACCCCATCCTGCTCTCCGACCCACAGCAGCACGTCGTCCTGATCAACACCCCCGCGGCGCGAATGCTGCAGGTGCTCCCGTCTGAAGTTTTGGGGAAGAAGTTTGTCAATGTTGTGAACGATGCGCAGATTCTCGATCTGTTCGAGTCGATCCACGAGTCGCCCGTTCACCAGCAGGAGATTCGCATCGCCCGCGCGGGCCAGCGCAACATTTACCAAGGTGTTGGTACCCGCACCAAAGCCGGCGGCGTGCTTATCGTGCTCCGCAACGTCACCACCATGGCGTCGGCGATTCAGATGAAGACCGATTTTGTCGCCAATGCCAGCCACGAGCTGCGCACGCCGATTGCCGCGATCAAGATAGCGTTCGAGACGCTCAATGAGGTGTACCGGGAAGACCCCGAAACGTCGCAGAAGTGCATCGGCATTATTGAAGGACACATGCACCGGCTGGAAGAACTGCTGCGCGACCTGCTCGACCTTTCGCGCGTGGAAACGACCGACCTCAAGCCGCAGTTGGGCGAAGTGTCGGCCGCGCAACTGTTTCAGATTCTACGTCAGGCATTGGTGCCGATGGCTCGACAGCGTGAAGTCGAACTGAAATTTGAGGGCGACGAGTTACTGAAGTTCAGCAGCGATGTGCGGCTGCTCGATCTGACTCTCAAAAATCTTGCTGAGAATGCGATCAAGTTCACACCGCCGGGAGGCAGCGTGACTGTCGCAATATCGAGACACGCCCCAGCGGCGGGTGCCGGGTCGGGGTCGCACGCGCCTCTCGCCAGCGAGATAAGGATCATCGTCGCCGACACGGGTGTCGGAATCCCGCAGGAACATCTTGATCGCGTTTTCGAGCGGTTTTATCAAGTCGAGCCTGCCCGCACCGGCGGGGGCATGCGCGGGACCGGGTTGGGACTGGCAATCGTGAAGCACGCCGTTCATGCACTCGGCGGCACGATCGAACTGCGAAGCGCATTGGGCAAAGGTACGACCGCTGTCTGCACCATCCCCGACCGCACGGCGGGGCGAAAGTAGGCAGCGCGTTTCAAGCGACAACATCGCCGCTATACTCGACTTATGTCAGCCACAATCATCGACGGCACTGCGATCGGCAATCGCATCAAGCAGGAGATCGCCGCCCAGACCGCCCGGCTTGCCAGTGAGGGCAAGCGCGTGCATCTCACCGCGGTCATTGTCGGATCAACCCCCGCGGCGGAGGTGTATGCCAATCGACAGGGCGAGGCATGCCGCGCCGTCGGAATCGATTACACCCTCCAAACACTTCCCGACGACATCAGCCAACGGCAACTCCGCGATGAGATTCGCAAGCTTAACAAAGATAAATCCGTCACCGGCATCATGCTGCACGCCCCGGTTCCCCCGCACATCGACCTGGCACGCATGCAGTTTGAGATCGACGTCACCAAAGATGTCGAAGGAGTGAACCCTGCAAACATCGGCTATGTGGTCTACGGCCACACGCTCATCGCCCCTTGCACCGCCGGCGCGGTCGTCGAACTGATTCACTCCACCGGCATCGATCTCTATGGCAAGGAAGCGGTAATCGTGGGCGCCAGCGAAATCGCCGGCAAGCCGATCGCCCTGCTGCTGCTTGGCGAAGGCGCAACGCCCACGCTGTGCCACATCGGCACGCGCGACCTCATCAGCCACACCCGGCGCGCCGATATCCTGGTGGTTGCGGTGGGCAAACCCGGGTTGATCGGCGCAGCACATGTGCGCGCCGGCGCGATCGTGATCGATGTCGGCATTAATCGCGTCAAACAACCCGACGGCACAAGCAAAACCGTCGGTGACGTGCAGTTCGACGCCGTTCAACCCATCGCCAGCCACCTCACCCCCGTCCCCGGCGGGGTGGGGCCAATGACCGTGGCGATGCTGCTAAAAAACACGCTCCGTGCAGCGGAGATTGTGCTGGGGAAGTGATGTCCGGCATGCGGAAATGCCGCAAGGTCATTTCGTGGGTCCTGATGATATTTGGTTCGGCGATTTGCTTCGGGGTGCCGCCTGAACATCTCATCGCATACCACGCTGTCGCGACTACCATTGGCAAGTGGAGGTGCGATGCCGGGCCTGAGCGCCAGCCACGAGCCAGAGTAATCTATAAAAAATTTCGACAATATTCGACATCGTCTGCAAACGACCCACATGGCATAGTTGAATATCTCCACGCCGGAATCGCCCCGAAAATTCGTCGTTCAGCGAGCGCGTCAAACCAGCCACGCGACGCCCAAGGAGTACATTCGTACGCTGATTCGCGCCGATCAGAAGCGGGCCGAGTTAGACCGGCTTGACCGACTACTGATGGTGGGTCTTGCCTCGAGGCCCGAAGGCGAGTTGGCCGGCGATTATTTGAAGCGACTAAAGGAATGCATGCAGAAAAGTGCCGACAGAGGCGCGCGTTCCAGGCGAAAGCGGAAAGCGTGAAGCGTCGCAAGCACACGATGCTCCCCGCCGCCGGTTGTGAACTGATTCAGATCGCCGAATACATCGCCTGCGACAACCGTGCCGCTGCCGAGCGTTTCATTGTTAGGGCGCTGGAAAGCATCGACTTTATCACGTTCATGCCAGACCCAGGATCACGGTATGAAGCCGCGCCGCCGAAATGGGCGAGATCCGAAGATGGTCGGTCAGAGGATTCCCCAACTAATCAATCTTTTATCGGCTGGAGAAGTCGGCGATAAAAATCATCCGCGCACTACACAGTGCCCGAGACGTTCAGCTCATTTTCAACGAAGAGTGATCGTCCGCTTAGAGCGGCACATCATCTGACACGGCAAATCCAGCACCTCGCTTGCCAATAGCTCAGTTTCTGCAAACACGGCAGTCCGGCTCTCCGCGGCGAGAATGCGCCGGCAGAACACATTCTCGCCGGGGCACTCACTTTGCATGTGCCCCGGGCGCGGCCTTGCTATTGCTCCGGCACTTCCAGTTCCTTCTTCAGCCGGGCCAATTCAGCCTCCAGTTCCCGCTGAACTGCGGCATATTCGGTCAGGCCGTAGACGTTGTTCATTTCCTGTGGGTCCTTCTCCAGATCGAACATTTCCCACTCATCTATCGGATAGAAATGAATGAGTTTCGCGCGGCCATTGGTCACGCCTTCGTGCCGGTATACCTTGTGCTCCTTTTCTTCGCCTTCGTAGTAGTGGTAATAGAATGAGCTGCGCCAGTTTTCCGGGGTCTCGCCCTTCAGAATCGGCAGAATGCTCATCCCCTGCATTTCCGGCGGGGCTTTGAGGCCGGCCGCGGCGAGGAAGGTCTGGGCGAAGTCGACATTGCCGACCATCGCACGCTCCACCCGCCCGGGCACGACAACCCCCGGCCAGCGGATGACCAGCGGGGTGCGGAACGACTCTTCGTACATCATGCGTTTATCAAACCAGCCGTGCTCGCCGAGGTAAAAGCCCTGATCGCTGGTGTAGATGACGATGGTATTGTCGGCCAGTTTCAGTTCGTCCAGCGTGCTGAGCAACTGTCCGATGCCGTCGTCTACTGAATCGACGCAGGCAAGGTAGTCTTTCATATACAACTGGTAGTACCATCGCGTTCGATCGTCGCCGGCGGGGTTGGCAGCGATGAATGCGGCCCGCCGGGGGTCTACCAGCGTTTCCCACGCCTTCTTTTGCTCTTCGACCATGTGATTAAACAGCCAGACACGATGGTGGTTATCCGGCTCCCAGAGCTTCACATCGCGGTCGTTCATCTGGCTGATGCGCAGCTCGGCAAACTGCGCCGCCTTTCCACGGCGGCTGTAGTCTTCGAGAAGCGTTGGCGGTTCTGGAAAGTTTCTGCCAGCCATCTTCTTCAGCTTTTCCGGGGCGGGGTCCCACGGGCGGTGCGGCGCTTTGTGTTGCACCATGAGCAGAAACGGCTTGCTGTTGTCTCGCTGGCTCTTAAGCCAGTGGACGGCCTTGTCGGTGATGATATCGGTGACATAACCCGGTACCGGTGCCTGCCCGGCGGGGGTGATGAAATCGGGCGTGTAGTATTTTCCCTGGCCGGGCAGAACTTCCCAATGATCGAAACCGGTCGGCTCGGTGTGCAGGTGCCATTTGCCGATCACTGCCGTCTGATATCCGCCAGATCGAAACAGCTTTGGGAAAGTGGTTTGGCTGCCATCAAAATCTGTGCGATTATCCGGGACCCCGTTTTTGTGGCTGTATCTGCCTGTCAGAATCGTCGCCCGACTGGGCGAGCAAATGGAGTTGGTCACATAGCAGCGATCGAAGCGGATTCCCTCGGCTGCCATGCGGTCAATGTTCGGCGTTTCGTTGCGATTAGAGCCGTAAGCGCCGATGGCCTGATATGCGTGGTCATCGGTCATGATAAACAGAATGTTGGGCCGATCCGCAGCGTGAGCGAGAGACGCCACGGCGATAGAAGCGATCGACGCGAACACAATGCGCAAGGCACTCTGTTTGATGAAACTCATAATCCACCCGGCAAAAAGAGAGGACGCAACCCAGCCGCCGGGGAAAAGCGTACCGACCGACAATCCGTGGGGCAATGGCCCGCCGCTCTACCGGGCTGATTGCCGCGTCATGCGGTTGCCAGCCGAGCGCCGCCGGTGTTCGACTCGCGGGCGGCGAACACGGCTTGTGCCGATGCGGTGTTGCTCATGTTCTTCAGCACGAGAGTCACCGTCTGCCGGCCTGCGGCTTTCTGTGCCTGGATGTACGCGGTTAAGTCCAGTTCGTACGTCCGGCGGGTTGTGTCGCGCACTTTGACAGATCCGAGTGGTGTTGCTCTTTCGCGCGGGCGATTGTTCCAGGTCAGGCCTGTTTCGGTCCAGTTGTCGTCGGCATCAAACACGCCCACCGACAACCCGTTGGTCACACTTTCACTCAGCCGGGCAGACAGCTTGAGCATCACACTACTGAAGCTGCCAATTGAGGAGAGATCAAACTTCAGGTAGGCGCGCCGGTTTAAGCCGCTCACGCCCGACTGCACCGCAAGCTCGTCGCCGGTGCCATAGTTCGTGTTGCCCTTTGCATCGCGGACATACGCGTCGGCGACAGTGTTTATCTCGCCGGAAACAGGCGGCGAAACGGTTGATCCGCCGACCACCAGTAACTGCGGCTGATTCGCCGTTGCTTCGCGTGCGTTAAAACCAGCGAACGGGCTGCTGGTGCTCGATTGTGCCAAGGCGAAACTGACCGCGCCCGCGCCCGCGGCACGGGCAGTCTTGACCGCTGCGGTCACATCAAACTCGTACCACCGCCCGACCAGATCAGCGACCGTGGTCGCGGCAATCGCCGTGGCTCCCAAGGTGGGGCGATTGTTGAACGTGATTGTGTTCTCGCTCCAGTTATTGCTCACGCTATAAGCACGGGTCTCGACGATTTCGCCGTTCCCGCTGAGGTTGCCGAACAGCCTGAGCTTTGCTGTGCCAACCGCACTAAACGATGACACGTCAAACTTAAGGTAGCTAAGCCGCGTTCTGCCGAGATCGAGCGATTGCTTATTCTCCAAGATCGCCGAGCTACCAAAATTGCTGGTTGCGCCATCGCCGTCGCGCACAAAGGCATCGGCGGTGGCGCCGACGAACCGGCCCGCAGAACCATCAGTCACCTGTGTGTAGTTGGCAGTGTAAGTTGCATCCGCGGTCGCCGCGATACTTCGCGTGGCCGCCCCGCCCATCGACCAAATACTAAATTTGTAGACTTTTCCATCCACCCATTGCGGGGACGGCGCGAAGAGATTCTGAGTCCCGGCGACCATCGACTGCGGAGCCGAAGTCGACTCCCAAAGGCTGTTTAACCCAACTGCCAAGCCCGGGACGTTGCTTTTGACAGCAATCTTCACCGATTGCGGCCGAATCTCAGTGGACTTGACGCTTGTCTGCCCGCTGGAGTCGGTCACTTTCAGTTCGATGACGTACTTCTGGTCAATTGCGCGTTGAAACGCCGCAGGGATGGTAAAACTGCCACTTCTGATGCCATTGAAAGTCAGCGGCGCCGCGACCAGGCCGTTGCGTATGGGGGTGATGATCCAGTTAAAGCGGTTTGCCGGAAGCGCGCCATCTTCGGCGTCGGTTGCGATGCCGGAGAAACTGATTGTCTGCCCGGCGCCGTAGCGCGTTGAGCCGGTTGGCGCTGAAATCGTCGCGACGGGCGCCGCGCCCGCGGCGGTGTTGTTCAGCTTGCCGCTGATGGTGATCCAGGAATACGCCGGCGATTGGAATGTCAGCCGCCCGTTTACCGGCGTAAACGTACCGATTTGCCTGCCGAGGTCGTTTTCCGTGTTGCGAACGAAGGTCAGCGGCGTGTTGGGCAGGCCTGTGAGCGTCACGCTCTCTCCGCTCGTGCCCACCGATCCGCCGTTGAATACCTGTGCGAAAAACTTGTTGTTGGCAGCATCCCTGGTTGCCAGGGTCTTGATCGCGCCCGTGTTGTTCGGCGACACCTTTACCATCTGCGCGCCCGGCTTCACATGATCATGAAACGGCTTGACCGCATAATACGGCGGCTTGGGCGCAAATGTCTGCGCATCGACAAGCGTGAAATCGTTGGCGAATTGCCACCAAAGAATCACATTGGCCTTGGTGACACTGAGGGCGCGCCAATAGGCCAGTGCCGTGTCGTGGGCCCGCGCATAGGCGTTCATCGTTCCCAGGTTGGGAACATATGCATCGGTGCCGAACTCGGTTACCCACACTTCTTTTCCGTAGCGCCCTGCTTCGACGGCCCACTGCGACAATGCCGAGTCATTGATCGAATAAAAACTCCACGAGTGATACGCCACCGGCCCGAGGTATTGGCGAATATCCGGGTTTTCCAGGAGCGGCTTGGTGTGCGAATTGAGCGTGTGCACACCGTCATCGCCGAAAAACCACTTCACATACCCCAACCCCTTGCCGGCCATGTAAGGCCCGGCGGTTCTGAGGAAGTTGGTAAAGATGAGCTGGTTAAAGCGGGCATTGTACCCGCCGTTGCCTTCGTTGATGCTGATGAAGTCCACCTTCACGCCATATTGCTCGCGGGCGTGGTTGAGCCAGTGGCTGATCGATTCGGCCAGTTCTGCCTCAAACCCGGGCTTGAGTTCGCGCTTGCTGTGGGCTTCGGGGTTGCTGACCATCCAATCGGGCAAATCAAACACACTTGCGATAACCGGCACGCCCTTTTGAGTGTATTCGCGCATTAACTCGAAATTCTGCCGGATTCCCCCAAGGTCGGGAAAGCCGGCGGCGCGGACGACGTTTGGGTCGGCGTTGTCGTTGGTCGGTTCCCAGGTCTTAATGTTGATCGCGACACGCAGCATGCCGACATCGAAGTTATTTAGATGATAGTTGGTGGTGGCGTCGCGCACCGGGTCGTTCGGCCAGGGGTTGCGGGCATTCTTGGCGGTGTTGGCCCCAATAGCGCGAATGGTCTGCAGCGGGGTGTTGAGATCGATGCTTACCGTTTGCGCCAGCAGTTGACGCTGTTCCAGCGGTTCGACCATCCACCCTCCGGCACGGCGGGCACGATCAGAGCTTGGTGACTGCAACATTCTGCCTCCTGTTATTCGATTCCAGCGAATTCAGGCACGGCAAAGAAGGTGTGTGAACTCGCATCGCCTTGTTGGATCCATCCGTAAGACTGCCGCTTTCGCTGGAGCGGCCACGTATGATTCTACAGGAACTTAGACTGGCCGCCCAATTCCCCGCGCGGCAGGTGTACGCAGGGTGCGATCGATCTGGAAACGATGTGCCGTAGGCGAAATCACGCCGTCTCGCATCCAGCCCGCTATTCAAAGTGCTCGATCGAGGGAAGAACGACGCATCCCAGTGGCACTAAGTTTCGTCTTGACTAAACCGGTTGATTGCTGAAGAAACTAACGTTGAACGCGTTGGTTTGGGGGATTGGGTTCGAGTTTCGCTTTAGGAGAAGATCGAAATGACGGTCGTCGATTCGCCGGTAGGAGTTTATGAAGCCGACGCACCGTCCGCCGGGGTGAGCGGGGAAGCCGTTGTGCAACCTGAGTCGATAGGCGGACTTGCGCTCGCAGCAGTGCCGCTGCCCGAACGCCAGTTGCTGGTTGATCTTGACGAACCGGTGTGGAAGTCGCGCGCCTATCTGCTCGTTAGCATCATCATTGCTTGCGCCTATCTCTGGACGATGCTGGGGTTCTGGGCACCGGCGCATCCCGGCGTCGATCAGAATGGCTATCTTGTCGGCGGGCGCGTTTTTGCAGAAACTTTCTCGACCGGCGTGATGCCGGCCAATCCGTTTCAGTATTTCGGTGCGATGTGGGTGATGACGCCAGAGGGCTGGCTTTATCCGAAATATCCGCTGGGCATTCCCATCCTCACCGCGGCGTGTTTTTGGTTGGGGGGGAATGCGTATGGGCCGATCCTCACCTACCTCATCTCCCCCATTTGCGCCGCCGCGGCGCTGGTGGCGATGTTTTTGCTGACTCGCCAAGTCGCCGGCAGTTTCTTCGGCCTGATCGGCCAGCTACTGCTGGCGACCAACGCCATTTTTCTCACACAGACCAATAACCCGTGGTCACACATGCCCGATGTCGCTTTTGTGCTATGGGGCATGGTGTTTCTCGTCTGGTGGTGGCGCTTTGACGGACTGTGGCGCGGCGCGATCGCCGGGCTGCTGCTCGGATTTTCAGTGCTGATTCGGTACACCGAAGGATTGCTCTTGATCCCGATGGCGGTCGTCGCGCTGAGTAAGCTTCGGTGGCGATCGCCCCAGAGCTACCTGCGGTGCGCCACGCCGTTTGTGGCATGGCTGGCACCGGTGGTTTATCTACTGGTCTTTAACAAGCTGGCGATGGGAACGCTCACCGGCTACGACACCACCAACGAAAGCACCGGCTTTGAGGTCAGTACGCTGACCGAAAAATGGCGCACTTCTTTGTCGCAGCTCTATCAGCTTGGCGCGTTCTTCATCCTGCCGATGGGTCTCCTGGGGTTAATTCTCATCTTTGTTCGTTCCTGGCGCATGGGGCTGTTGCTGTTGGGCTGGTTTCTGCCCGGGGTGATGATTTACAGCGCTTACTACTGGGGCGGCGAACGCATGGGCATGGGGTTTTTGCGGTTTTTTCTCTCGCTGATTCCTCCATTGTTGATTGCGGCGTGTTGGCTGTTCAGTCGTCTTAGCGCCACAGGCATTGACCGTGACGCACTGACGGGCTGGCGCGCCCGAGCCGCTGCGGCGGTGGCACCGGTTGCGGTTGGCGTGATCGTCGTCGTCGCAGGGGCGGCGAGCCTGCGCGAGTCGCTCACAGGTATCACCAATGATTTTGTTAACGCCAGTAACCTTTCCACCGCGGCAAGCATTGTGCGATTGCATACGAGGCAGTCGGCACCGGAAAGCGTCATCCTGTTCGCCGAGGCGGGACGCGGGCCAAGCGGGTGGGCTAATTACCTGCAGTTTGCGACCGGGTTTGAGCTGTATGCGCACGACGCGTTTTCCCCCAATCCGCGGCAGCTTCTGGGCGGCCGCGGCGGCAACGACTCCGATCAACCCAACCCCGTGCAGCCGCTCCGGCGGGAGGCGGCCCAGAAGGCGTACGCAAAGTACAACGACGCCCAACTCATCGAACAGCAGAATCTTCTGATGAATCGCGCGTTTACAGAGGGCCGCCGAGTGCTGCTGCTTCTGCCAGCAAGCGAGGCGACGAGGTTCACCAAGCGGTTTGTGCAGGACCGACCGTATCAGCAAGTCACGCTCGCCACTTGGCGTGACCCCGTTCGCTCAGCCGACATCTACACACCGGCGCAGGACCAGACAACGCGCCAGCGGCAACGCGGCCAGCCCGGCGGCGCGGTTGGCGCGCTGCTTGGAGGACCTCAACAGGGAGGACCTCCACAGGGCGGGCCCCCCGGCGGCGGGAGCGCGCCGCGCGACATGCAACTCATCGAAATCAAGCGAAAGTAGACCACACAACTGATTCACCGCTCAATCAGGTAGTACATCACATCGCGCGATAGAGAAATCACACCGCCGTTGTGTGGTACCGGCGCGCTCACCCGTCCATTGATATCAAGCGCTTGCACACGCTGCGGCGCGGGCCTAAGCGTCACGCTTCCTTCAATCATTTTCACGACAATCGGAGGTTCGCCCAGTGATACGATCGTTTTCTGCTTCTCGCCCGTGGTTTCGTAACCGTAGTTTTTTTGTTCGGTCATCACCTGCAGCAAAATCTTGTTGGATGTGGCTATCGGTGCATCATCAAGGCTGACAAGCCAGACTGCGGCAAACTCATTCTTTAAGTCGATCGTAACGTCGGAGAGCGCAACCGGGCCATTCGCGCTGACGAAGCCGCATGCCGCTTGAACCCGCGGGGTGTCGATGGTGACGATGCCCTTACCGTAATTCCAGTTCAATTCATTGGTTACACTCCGAATGGTCCGGGCTTCGGCATCGATGAGCGTGGATAAATCTGCAATGCGCGACGCGCCGGCATCGGGCGCGATGGTCACCTCCACCCGGCCGGCTGCGGGGGCGCGCGGGTCGAGTTGTTCGAGCGCATCGACGACGACAGTCGCGCCAGCGGGAATGTCGGCGGCACGCAGCGCGTCCAGATTTCCGGCGGTGTTTGCCGGCATGCCCTTGAGCGCACGGATGTGTTCCGGGGAAAGACTGATCTGCGCGATCGGCTCGCTCTGCCGAATCATCCCGCGGCGATATGCCAGCGCCGCTGCGGGAAACTGCCCCAGCCCGGTAGGCGTTTGAAGGCAGAATTTCGCCGGAGTCGAATCCCAACCCGGGCTGAGCAATGTGAAGAACATGAACCCATCCGTGCCCTGCAAACTCCCATAGGCCGCGGCGAGCAAGGGCATTTCGGCGGAAAATCGATTCGGGTGTGGCCAGTTGACTTCACTCACCACCGACGGCTTTCCGTTGTACTGGAAGTCAAAAAACGGCGTGTTAAATGAATATTTTCCAGCTTCGCCAGTCGGTTCCTGCCGATCAAACCGTGTAGCAGAGCGATCGAAGTAGCGGTCGCCGCGATCAATCGCGAAGCTGGCGCGCGGGCCTTGGTGCTTCCCCTCATAGTAGCCGTGATGATCCATCACGTCGGCGACTGTGTTACTGAACTTGTCGAGCGGTCCGAGTACCCGCGCGTCGGCGGTCACCCAGTTGCTCGCGACCGTTAAACCGTTGTAGCCACAGTCGTTACGCAAGAACGCCTGCGTCGACTCGAAGAATGATTGCTGCTTGAACGCAAGAAAGGCGGCTGTGTCTTGCGCACGCGCGTCCTTCCGCTGTGCGATGTCGTACGCAGAGAGGACGCCGACCCGCCCGGCGGCGAAATCGTCACCGCGGACTGCTCCAGCGGGCCACTTCTTTCGTGCGGAGTCGACTGTGCCATACTCTTCAACCAGCCAGTTAAAGAACTGCGCCTGCAGCTTCGCCATCGCCGCCGCCGGCACGCGGTCGTAGGGCTTGAACGTGTGAAAGAACAGCGAGTCTTCATTCACCATCTCCACAATCGCGACCGCCGGATCAATCCCGAGCGGTTGGCCGTGAGGATTGTGGCGGGTGAGCAGTTCCTTGAACCACGACCGATAGACTCGTTGAAACTGCTCGTCAAAGAAAACGAGGCCAAAAGGGTGTCCGCTGTTGTAGTCGCCATACCCGTCTTCATTGGCAAGCTTGATCCACAGCGGAAAGTAGATGCTGATGGCGGTGTAGATTCCCTGCGATTTCATCGCCGCAGTAAAGTTCTGTATGCGTTCGATCGCCTTGACATCAGGCCCGTGTTGATCGCCGGCTGGCATGTGAACGCGCACGAGGTTGACACCTCGTTTCGCGAGTGTCTTCGCGAGCCGGTCGAGAGTGGCGCGATCGAGGCCGACGACATCGGGCCGGGCATTGGCTCCCCAGAATCGAATGGTTTCGCCGGTTGATTCGTGGATTAGTTTCTCGCCGCGCGCAATCAACCGCCCCTTTTCTCCCGCGAACGCTTCATTGAGAAACCGCAGATCGATTGAGGAAGGCTCGAATGTGTCGTCGTCTGGCTCAAAGGCAAACCAGCCATCGGGCGCGCGGTTCAGCTTTTCGCCGGGCCTGAGCAGGCCGCGCGGCGTAAACGGGCGGCTGGTGATCACAAAGCAATCGAACGCCGCAGGGCCGGAATTGTCCGCGAGTTCGATCCGCAGCGTGTGCTCGCCGGGGGATAGATCGATGCTGCCGAGGCCGACCCAATTGGCCTCGACGTTTTTTCTGAGTTCGACCCGATCGAGCAGGGCCACGGTCTTATCGACGGTTCGCACTTCCCCGTCGTCGATTTGCCAGCGAAACGGGCCGTGTTTCCAGAATTTCCGGGCGAAGATCTGAAATGTCCCGGCTTGGGCGGTTTTGAAGCGATACTCCGCAAAGACCGGCTGTTCTCGCCGGCCATCGATGCCGATCCAGGCCCCGCCGCTTAGGTTGGCGCGCTCCTGAGGGCTGGCTGGCGCAAATGGGTGGCGATCGGGGAAGTTGCTGGCGAATGGGCGTTCGGCTTCGATCCAGCTTAGTTCGGCGCGGGTGGTGCCGGAAAAGCCCGCCGTGACGATGAAAATGATGAGCCATCGGACCATGGCGGCATGATAGTCGCCGGTGCCGGGTGCGCCTTGAACTTGTATGAAGAATTGAGAATACTCAGATGCGATGTCGGATGATGAGGACGATAGTTTCTCGCTTGTGCTCGGCGCGCTGGCCAACCCCACGCGGCGGGCGATTGTGGAACAACTCCTCGATACATCGTGCGCCGTAAGCGAACTGAAGCTCCCGCGGAAGATCAGCGCATCGACCCTCAGTAAGCATCTCACCGTGCTGGCCGAAGCTGGCCTGCTCACCCAACATGCCTCGGGCCGCAAGCGCATTTGCCGGGTGCAGAAAGTTCCCTTGAAACAACTCGGAAGCTGGCTGGAAACGCATCGGCGGTCGATCTATAGCCAGCGGGCGTCGCTGGAACGATTTTTTGGGGTGAATCCGTAACGGACAGTCTGGGGGCGGTTTATGCCTTGCGGGCGCTGCGCTGCATTACATCCTGGTAATAGCCCACCCAATTATTCGCGATGCGACTCCAATCATATCGTTGCCGTGCAAACGCCTTGCCTCGCTCGGCTGCGGCATGACGGAGGGAATCGTTGCCCAGCCAGCGCGTCATGATCGCGGTCAACGGGGCAACTTGTGTCTTGACCACTGCGGCACAACCGGCCTCCTGCAGTTCGCGCCAGATGTTGACCTGATCGCTGATGATCGTCGGGCAACCGATCGCAACGGCTTCGGCGACCGCCAGGCCGAAGTTCTCCTGATAGCTGGGCAAGACAAACATCGACGCGTCTACCATCGCGCCCAGTCGATCGGCACCATGCAGCATCCCCGTCAGCAGGCAGCGGTCGCCCAGATGCTGGCGATCGATCATATCTTCGATGACGGGCCGGTAACCGTCGGCGAATGGCCCGGCAATCACCAGAATGTCGTTCGGATGCCCCGCGGCGGCGAATGCGGGAATGAGCAGGTCCAGCCCCTTCTTTGGGTGTATGCGGCTGAGAAAGAGCACAATCCGCCGGTCGCCCAGTTGCGGGAACTTTGAACGAAAACTCCCCCGAACCGGTGCGCGATCGAACTCTGTAAAATCCAGCCCAAGCGGTTCGACGATGCGCGTGCCCGGAAGGTCGAGTCGCGCGACCAGATCGCGCTCGATGTCGGTTGTGAATGCAAATGCGCTGGCCGACTCCAAATCTTTCTGAGTGCGCCATTTCATCACGGCGCGCTTCTTCCATTTGCTCTGACGCAGGCTCCAGGGGTCGAGCATGCCGTGTGGCATCCAGACGATCGGCGTGCCGGTTTCGCGGGCGACTGCCGCGGCGTGGTGTTGGGCATCTTCCCAAAGGGCGTGAATATGAAAGATTGTGTGTGCGCCCGTAAGGCTGCGCAATGTTGGATAAAGGGAAGAGTGCGATGAAAACTTTCCGATCGTAGGACCGATGAGAATCGCTTTCACCCCGCGGGCTTCGAGGTAGCTGCGATTGCCGTCGACCACATCATCCGAGCGAAATGAGGAGACCACGCTTACATCCAGGCCGGCGGCGGATTGGGCCACGGCGAGGTCCATGAGTGCTTTGGTTGTACCCCCCGCACGCGAATCAAGGCACGAAATCACATGGATGATGCGCGGCAGTCCTTCGCGCAAAACAACCGGCCCGGCCGCGGCTGCCGCCGGGGCGGGACCCTTCTCGGGCACGGCGGCGACCGTGCGACTTGCACTGCTGGCCGCCAACCGCTGATAATGGGCAATCCAGCGCTGCGCGATATTCAGCCAGTCATACCGCTCCCGCACAAATGCCGCAGCGCGCTCGCCTGCCGCGCGGCACAAAGCGGGATCGCCCAGCCACCGGTCGAGCTGAAGCTTGAGCGGCTTGACCTCCGTCGGCACCGCAGCCCCCGCGCCGGCAGCGACCACCTCACGGTAGATGTTGACCTGATCGCTGATGATGGCCGGCTTACCGGTTGCCATTGCTTCAGCCACGACGATGCCGAAATTCTCCTGATAGCTGGGAAGCACAAACAGCATCGCATCCTGCATCGCGGCCAATCGATCAACCCCTTCGAGCATGCCCGTAAAGATGACTTCGTCGCCCAGCAGGTGTTCTTCCACCAGGTTGCGAACAGTCGCGCCGTAGCCCGAGTCGTCGGGGCCGGCGATTACCAGCATCGCGCCATTGCGGCGGGCGGTGGCGAATGCGGGAATGAGCAAATCGAGCCCTTTTTTCTTGTGAATTCGACTCAGAAACAACACAAATGGGCGATCTCCCAGGGCCGGAAATCGCGCGCGAAAAGTGCCCGCGGGGGGTAGGTTGTCAAACTCCTCGAAGGTCAATCCATTGGCTTCGACGATCGCGGGCACGCCCAGTTTGAGCGGCAGGGTCAGGTCGCGTTCGACGTCAGCGGTGAAGTGCAGCGCCGCCGCCCCGCGGAGGTCGCGCTTGAGGCGCGCCGCCATGTACAACTTCTTCTTGATTCCTCCCTGCGCCAGGCTCCACGGGTCGAGCATTCCGCAAGGCCTCACAACGTACGGCTTGCGCAGTCGGCGAGCAATCACCATCGCCTGATGCTGAACCTCTTCCCACAGCGCATGAATGTGCACAACATCAGCCGTGGCAATGACTTCGGTAAGTTTGGGAACGATATCCGGATGCCGGCGCAGCAGGCGCGTGGTGGGGCCGATGCGGGTGGAGGCGACCCCTTGCTGGATCAACTGCTGGTGAATGGTATCGAGATCGTCGCGGAAGAATGTTGAGACGACCCACGGTTCCATGCCCCTTCGCAGGAGCGCAGGTGCTAGCCCACCGATGGCCATCGCCGGCCCGCCCGCGCGCGCATCAATACTGGAGAGGACATGGACAATTCGCATGCTAACTTGCCCCTGCCGCGTCGAGGAATATGCGCGGCTTGACGGCTCGGGCCGGTGACCCGACGCAGATCATGTCGGCGGGCAGGTCGGTGAATGCGCTGGACCGCGCGCCGAGAACGACACGGTCACCGATTGTCACATTCGGGCCGACAAATGCATCCGTCGCGATCCACACATCGTCACCAACGGTGATCGGCGGCCGCAGGAGTCGCATCAGTCGGTCGGTGGTCTCGTGTGTGCCGGCACACAGGTGGGCATACTGGCTGATGGTGACATACCTGCCGAGTTTGATCGGGCCGAGGTTGTAGATGATGGCGAAGTCGCCAATTGCAGTATTGGTGCCGGCTTCGAGGTTCCAGGGCACCTCAATCCGAACCGTACGCCGAATGCGCACCTCGCCATGCAGTTGGGCGCCGAACATTCGCAGGAGCCACGCGCGAAACCCGTACAGGTTATGCGGCGACCACTTGAATAACGTCGCTTGCACCATCGCCCAGGCCATGCGCCCGAGCTTTTCGCGCATGCTCCAGGGGCTGGTATGGCGCTGCTCGTTGAGCTTTTGAAGATGGCCCGCGGCGTCGCTCATTTTTCAAAGCGGAACATTCGAGTAAAGTGCCTCTACCATGAACCCCACTCCGAGTATGGAGGATAACAATCATCCGCGTCAAGCGTTGCCGATTTCCGTTGTGATTCTTACTTACAACGAAGAACACAACATCGGCCCCGCCATTCGCAGTTGCAGTTGGTGCGACGATGTTCATGTTCTCGATTCCGGCTCGAAAGACAGGACGTGCGAGATTGCCGCAAGCCTCGGGGCGAAAGTCTGGGTGAACAAGTTTCAAAGCTTCGGCCAGCAGCGAAACTGGGCGATCGACAATGTTCCCTGCAAGCACCCCTGGCATTTTCATCTTGATGCCGATGAGCGATTCACGAATGCCCTGGTTCAGGAAATGACCGACCAACTCGGCCCCGATGGCACGCGGAGTCGGCACGCCGCCTATCTTGTTCCCAATCGGATGATTTTCATGGGTAAGTGGGTGCGGTTTGCCGGTGGGTTCCCAGCGTACCAAGTGCGGCTGATTCGCCATGGAAAGTGCCGTTTTGTGGATTTCGGTCACGGCCAGCGAGAGCAGACTACAGGCACCATCGGTCGAATGAAGGACGCGTACATCCACTTCAATTTCAGCAAGGGCCTGGTGGAGTGGATGACCAAGCACAACCAGTACAGTAACCGCGAAGGGGCCGAAGGAATGCTGATACGCCAGGAAAAGCACCCAATCTGGGCCGAACTGCAGAGCGATGATCCGATGGTCCGCCGCAGGGCGATGAAAAATCTCAGCTATTTCCTTCATGGGAGGGGGTTGCTCCGGTTTCTCGACCTCTTCTTCGTCCGCGGGGGGTGGCGCGACGGCAAGGCGGGGTTTCATTACAGTGCGATGATTGGCATGTATGAGCACTGGATTGAGCTGAAGATCGCAGAGAAAGAATCCAACTGGCGCCAGGCAACCGACGCGCTGGCCGAACGCCTTCTTCAGGAGCCGGCGCAATGAGCGAGCCAAAAATTGACATTATGATTCCCACGCTGAATGAGGCCGATCACATCGGCGAGTGCGTGCGAAATGCTCTGAAACTTGGCCCGGTTTATGTGCTCGACTCATTCAGCAAAGACGGCACACAGCAGATCGCCCGCGACGCCGGGGCGACGGTGATTGAACATGAGTTTGTGAACTATTCGGCGCAGAAAAACTGGGGGATTGCCAATCTGCCGTTTGAGGGCGATTGGATCTTCATTCTCGATGCCGATGAGCGACTCACGCCGTCTTTAGTGAAAGAGGTGCGCGAGCGGCTGGCCCGGCCGGACGCCGCCAACGGCTATTTTGTAAACCGAGTGCTGCTGTTCATGGGCCGCGAAATTCGCCACGGCGGGCTGTATCCGTCCTGGAACCTGCGCCTTTTCCGGCGGGGCAAGGCGATGTATGAAGACCGCTCGGTTCACGAACACATGGTTTGTGAAGACCCGGTGGACTATCTCAAGCGCGAGATGCTTCACATCCGCCGCGAAACCCTGTCGCAATTCATCGATAAACATGTGCGCTATGCCGACATGGAAAGCAACGAGTGGGTGAAGTTGAAGCTCGGCGTGAGCAACGTGGCCAAGCCCAAGGCGCTGTTTCGCAACATTCTGGGTGTTCGGCAGTGGCTTCGGCGGGAAATCTGGCCGCGCATGCCGGTCCGACCGTTATGGCGGTTTATGCATATGTTCGTCCTGCGTCTGGGCTTTCTCGACGGCCGGCCCGGCTGGCACATGGCTCGGCTGATGATGTCATACGAGTATATGATCAGCCTGCTCTATCGCGACAAGCTCGTGCGCGCCACGCAGGCCGATTATTCGACCGATGTGTTTCACGAGCGGCGCAATCATTATCCCTGGCGAGCGCAGCAGCCGCCGGCTAAGCCCGATCAATCGCCCGATAGCAATGCAGTTAACACCCAAGGCTAGTGCATGGATTTGCCGCCGCAGCCCATTTTCTTGACGCTCGACAAGACCGCCCGGGCGCCCTACCCCCGAAGCTGGTATGTCAAACGCCTCATTTGGCGATTGCTGCATGTCTGCGTGTTCAAGCTGCCGATACCCAGAGGCTCCGCCGTCCGCAGGGGCGTGCTTCGGATGATGGGTGCCAGGATCGGCAAGGTCTGTCATATTCCCCGCACGGTCGATGTGTTTCACCCCTGGCTGCTGGAAATCGGCGACTACTGCGCGCTTTCCGACCGCGTGACGCTTTACAACCTTGGCCCGCTGAAGATCGGCCATCACACGGTTCTGAGTCAGGACGTGTACGTGTGCGGCGGGACGCACGACTATACTCGGCGCGATCTTCCACTCATCCGCCCCACCAACACCATCGGCAGCGGGGTGTGGATCGCCGCGGGCGCGTTTGTCGGACCGGGCGTTACGATTGGCGATAACAGCGTGATCGCCGCCCGCGCCGTGGTGACGAAAGATGTCCCGCCGGGATGTGTCTCGGGCGGAAACCCGGCCCGGGTGATTAAGCCCCGGGTGACTGAGCAACGACCGACGGAGACCTGAACGCACCGCACGGGCGCGCGGCGCGGGTGCACGGCATCTTTCGCCTCTCATCGGCGATAGTAATAGACGCTTCCAGAATAGCCTGAGCCGGTCGAACATCCGCCGTCGTAGTAATACACTTTTGGTGCCGGAGCGTAGTAGGAGCGGACCGGCGCACATTCGTAGTGCCTGCTGGAATACTCATATCGCGGGGCGATGTAGGTCTCGCGATACACCACCGGTGGCGACGGGCGGTAGTAGCCACGATTGCCGTAGCTGAAAGAGCCGTAGGTGTAATCGCGATAGCCGCTGCTGCCAAATCCGAAGGTGAACCCAAAGCTGCTGCGCGACCGCGAGGAGTGCCCGCGATCGTAATAGCGTTCGCCGCGGTCATAGCGATAGCCACGATCGCGCCCGCCGTCGCCTCCTCGGCCTCTGCCGCCGTTATCCCAGCGATCGCCCGCCATTGAGATGGCAGGCACAGCTGCAATTGCCAGAACCAGTGCGAATGCAAGCTTCATGATGCCTCCGGTAAAAACTACTTCCGGGTCATTAGACCGCTTGATGCATTATAAGTTAGCGTCATTGCGAAAATCACGAGAAATCTCGCGATGTCTGGCCCGTGGTGACACGGCCGACTCGCGCATAAGTGCTTCAAATGCAGGAAGTTGCGCGGCGAATGCGGCCGATCAGATGATGACCAGATTATCCCGGTGCACAATCTCTTCGTAGGCCCGCGCGCCCAGCATCTGGCGAAGTTCGGAGGTTTTTTTGCCACACAGCATCGCCGCATCGGGGGAGGCGTAATTGCTCAGGCCGCGCGCGACAGGCTTACCATCGGCGGTGACGATGCTCACCACGTCGCCGCGCGCAAAGTTGCCCTCGACGCGCGTCACCCCCGCGGGGAGCAGGCTGCGGTTTTTCTCGGCAACCGCAACCGCGGCGCCGTCGTCGACGTAGATCGTCCCCGCTGGGCGCACCGAGCTGATCCACCGGCTCCGCCCACTTTGCTTGCCTGCCTGCGGGACGAAAAAGCTGCCGATTTCCTCCCCCGCCAGCACGCGCGTCAGCAGTTCCGGCGTCCGGCCGTCGGCCAGCACCATTGCTTCACCCGCGCGTGTCACCATCCGCGCCGCGATGAGCTTGCTGTTCATTCCACCCTTGCCGAGCGCGCTCTTCTCGCTTCGCAGCAGCTTCTCCGCATCTTCTATCTTTGTAACAGTGCGCAGCGGTCCGCCGTCGGCATCCAGCACGCCGTCCACAACAGACATTAGCAGCAGCAGATCCGCGCGCAACGCCTGGCAGACCAGCGCCGCGAGTATGTCGTTGTCGCCGAACGTAATGCGCACAAGTTCATCGGTGCTGATGGTGTCATTTTCGTTGATGATCGGAACGGCGTTGAGTCTGTGGATGGCGTTGACGGTGTTACGCAGATTGAGGAACCGCGTCCGGTCGTCAATGTCTTCCCGGGTTAGCAGCACCTGTGCCACCGGCAAGGAATACGGTTCGAAGGCATCGGCCCAGGCATCCATCAACCGGCGCTGGCCGACCGCAGCGATAGCCTGCAGGGCCGCCAGATCGCGCGGGCGCTTGGAGAGGTTCAGCAGGGTCAACCCGCAGGCAACTGCGCCCGAACTCACGATCGTCACCCGCACCCCCGCGGTTCGCAGGCGGGCCACTTGCGCTGCGACGGTGCCGACGAATGCCGCATCGAGCTGGTTGGCCTTGTCTGTAAGCAATTGCGAGCCAAGCTTGATTACAACGTGGCGGGCGGCTTTGAGGATGTTTCTTCGATGGGGCATTTCAAGATTGAATCGCGAACCGGTGGGTGTCGTCAGTCGTCGCTCGGCGAGGTGGTTGGGTGCTCCACCTGCATGATGTTTGTCGTTGGTGTGGCCGGCTGCGTGGCGGGCTTGGTTGTGGCGCGCCAGAGAGCGACCATGAAGCCGCCGACGATCGCCGTAATCGCTAGAGCGAGCAGCAAGTTGAATATCCCAAGAATCAGCCCGCCGAGCGCCATGCCGTCGCCGCCGGCGGAGCCTTGCCGGGCTTTTTTCCGGGCGATGACGGCAAAGACAATCGCGAGAATCGACAGAGGCACCGCGACCAGCAGCGATCCGGGCAAACACCACCAAAGTAGCCCGCCAATGCCGGTGACCAACGACGTGATCGCCGCCCCGCTTGCCGGCTTGATATCCGGGCGGGCGTAATCGAGCGTGCCGGGTCCCGGATGCGCAAGAATCGGCGTCTGCGGCACCGCACCGGCGAGCGCAACCTCCTCCGGCGAGGCCGGCGGGGCCTCTACCACAAGCTGCGGCATCTCCACCAGTCGCTCGGCGAAGACCGCCCACAACTCGGGAACATCCCGAAGCGTGCTCCAGGCGGGCATCCCCTCCCGCCAGACCATCGTGTCGGCCCGCAGAGGATAATCGCGCAGCTGCTCAAGGGTGAACGGCCCCCGCCGAACATCCCCATCCGCGAAGAAATATACCCAACGGCGATCCATGTCCCAGTCTCTCGTCCAAGCCCTCGACCGGCTCAGATTCTCACAACACTTATCGGAATATCCAGCCCGGCTCTTGCGGGAACGCGACCAATTGCGACATAAACTCTTTTATGGCAGTGATTTATGAGGAAAGGCGGGTCCGCCGCCGACAAGCATGTTAAAATAGATAAAGAATTGTCTGGCAGCAATCCGATTCACTTGTTACCGCAAGTTGCCTATGTTAACATGCGGGTCGTGAAAGTCGGGGCAAGGACGCCTCTAAATGTTAAATTGGCGATTTGCGGGAATTCAGGGAAGCTCGCTTCCGCCGGAGCAATTGTTCACCATGGTCACCACCACTCGAAACGCCGTTACCCCGTCGCTCGCCAAGAGCTATCTCGATCTCCTGCTCGCCGGCGACCGGCAAGCTGCCCGGCAGTTGATCGACCAGAACATCGCTAAAGGAACCAGCCCGCGCGATCTTCTCACCAGCTTGGTCTATCCAACAATGGAGCTGATTCAGGCGCTTTACCGCGAAGACCGGATCAGCATTGCCCAGCTGAACCTTTCCACCCGGCTCAACCGGAGCGTGACCGACCAACTCTCCGCCCAGCTTCCTCGAAACGCCCCGAACGGCAAGAGAACCCTCATCGTCTGCGGCAACGCCGAACCCGAGGAGCTAGGCGGGCAGGTTTGCGCCGATCTGTTTGAGTCCGACGGCTGGGCCGTTCGTTTCACTGGCGCAGGCGTGCCGGATGACGAGATCCTCAAGCTCACCGGCGAATTCCGCCCCGACGTGCTCGTCTTCTTCGCCACCCTGCCACAGGGCATGCCCGCAGTACGAAAACTGATCGACTACATCCGCGAGATCAACGCCAACCCCACCATGCAGATCATGTGCTGCGGCGGGATCTACAAGCGTGCCGAAGGCCTGGCGGAAGAAATCGGCGCCGACCTTTTCGCAGAAGATGCCGCGACGGCAGTATCGATCGCGAACGAAAACCCCAGCCAGCGCGCGAGCGTAGAGCAGCAGACCGTCGGCCGCGCCCGCAGGATCAAGAAAGCCGAAATCCGCCGACAACAACAAACCCAGCGCATCGCCCCCAGGCCCCTGGAACCCCGCCGCGCCGAAGCAGCGTGATGGAAAGACCAGGTGTGACAAAGCCGCAATGATGAATGACCAGATCATTCCGGCGCCCCGCCTTCAGTTCCACCAAGTGACCGCGCCGGCCCGGGCAACGGATTGCCCGGGCCGGCGGGTTTAAAACGACTCCGACCATTAAATCTCGGCGCGCCGTCGCAGCCGCGCAGTCAAACCGCCCTTCGGGTGCGACGCCCTCTCGCCCCGAGCGCCAGCACCGCCACTGCCGCCGCCGCCGGTTCCGGAATGCTGGCGCGAAACCCCGCGGGCATGTCGGGGATGGGGCCGAGGTTCATGGACTCGAACGGCTCGAACATCGCCCAGGTGGTCGGGTCTAAACGCGATTCCCAATAGATTTGCGGAAAGTCAAGCATAGCGATGTAGAGATAGGCCCGCGGAGGAAGGGCACCTGAGTTGCCACCGCTGCCTCGCAGCTGCGGTGACGAGCCGAAATTGGCACTGAGAATGGTATGGTCCGTGAGATTGACGCTGCCGTCATAGTTAAAGTCTCCGTGTTCCCAGAGTTTGCCTGTCGTCCCGAAATTGTCTGACAGGACGGTAAAGTCGTCGAGTGAAACCAAACCATCCAGGGTTGCGTCTCCGTAGTAGGTGAACTTAACGAGCACGCTGGTGTTGTCGACGGTCTGACCGCTGAATGTTGCCGTGCCGCCGCTAAACGAGAGTACGGTGGCCGCCTCGGCATAACCGAGCGCGAAGGTGCCGGCATTGCCCGAGGTGGTTGTGATGGCGTTGCCGGTGCCATTCCAACCGCCATTGTTCCAGCCAGCATTGATCCATCGCGCGACAGTCTGAGTTCCGGTGTTTGGGGCTCCGATCGGGCTTGAGCCAGAGTAGTCGATGATGAGGTCATTATTGGTCAAGTCAACCTGACCCGTCGACAGGCTCCCGCCCAGAGCAAGCGTTGTCACGCGGGACGTGCCGAGCGTGCTTCCGGCCAGTGTTCCGCCGCTGTAAAGGATCTTTACTGTGCTGTCGTCATTGACCGTAAGCGTGCCAACGCGAATATGCGCGGCTGTCAGCGATCCAGCGCCTTTTTTCAGAAGTCTGGTCGTGTCACCACTGTCGCCATAAATCTGACCACTGAAGCTTCCACCGCTGCCGAACAGGTCGATTTCGACGGTGGTACTTGCGGCAAGTCGAATGGCAGACTCTGGTTCGCTATCCGACAAATCGGCCCCGTCGAGTCTCAAAATCCAGGGGCCTCGGTGGTAGAGCGTGTATTTTGCGAGATCCACTCTGCCGATGAGGTCCAGTCGAGTCGGTGCGTCAAGTGTGGTCTTGTCGCCGACGCGCACGTCAGCATCACCAGTCAGAACGAGCGATCCGCCGAAAGTAGTGATCTTGTCCTGCGCAGTGGCGATCGCTCCGAGGCCATTATACCCTTTGCCCTCAATGCGAATCTCTTTCGAGTCGGTGTATGTAATCGGTGAGTTGAAGGCGTCTGGTACGGTTCCAAATCTGAGCGTTCCTGAGTTGGAATCGCCGATCGTGGCATTGCCGGTCACCTGCATGAAGTTTCCGCTGCCGACGGCACCGAACGGAGTATTCGAGTTGCGGACATCGACGACGCCCTGCGCGATCGAGATCGATCCGGTCAAGAGGGTGCCACAGTCGTAGAGTTCGAGCGTGCCCGTCCCCGATTTGGCAAATCCGACGCTGCCGGTGGCGGTGCCGCCCAAGCCAACCGTGTGGCCGGAGACACTGACCGTGCGCCGGGTCGTACCGAAGTCTTTCGCGCCGAAGAACTAGAGTGTCCCACCGTCGTCTGAGATCAGGTCCGCATTCAACTTCAGGTGGTTGTGAATGAACGCCAGGCCCGTTGTTGCAATGACCTTGCCACCGGCGACTGTAAATGTCCCTGTGCCAAGCGGGCCCGCCACCACCGAGCCTCCTGACGTTTCCGAACTCTCCTGAAGATCGAGATATCCGCTGTTAAGCGTGACGCCACCGGTAAATGTGCTGGCACCGAAGGATGATCCTCCATTGCTTCGTAGCGCCACAACTGAGTCGCTTGAAAGTGAGCCGATGCGCTCAATCAAAAGGCTCCCTGTGCCATGCATGACGTTGTAGGCGTTCAACGAACTACCGTCGCGCACTTGAATCGTAAGCGATGAGCTGAAGGCGCCGTTGACTGTCGTCCCCGCTTCTCCGCCGACAGTCAGGTTCTGCGGCGCGGACGGGTCAAACACAATTCCGGCAGGGGATCACCCGAAGTTAATCGTCGCGACCGATGCCCCGCCGGTACCCGCGCGGATGTTGGTGTAGGTGCCGTGATTGAAAATCAGCGTGCCCACTTCCACGTTGCCGTTCGTGCCTTCGCGGAGGAAAAGATTGCTGCCGGTCCCGCCGGATTGAATCAGAGCGATGCTGCCGGTGTTGGGTTGCAAATTGGTGCTCCAGTTTCCGTTACGAGTCCAGACGTTTTGCCCCCCATCCCCTGTCCAACTTGTCGTGACTTGGGCTACAATCAACTGCGCAGGAAGCAACCCTCCCAACACAGCAATTGCTGCCAACCGAAGATTTTTCTTGCCAAGACCCGGTGTGGAAGAGACAGTACGCATACCATGCTCCTACTCAGCCGAGATTTTAGAACGCACCTCTGTCACATGCCTTCCCGGTGCGCGAGTAGTTTGCCCACGCTCGTCATTGCCTGTCAACTCTTAAGTCTGCATTCTTCCGTGTTTGCGCAAAATTTCTTGCCGACGTACCAACCGACCCGATTGAGCCTGCTGCCCAACACTTCACTCTACTTTCCGGAAGCACTGTCAGAGCAAGGAGTTGCGGGCGGATACATGCGAATCAGCTCGACACAGTTTCCGATTGACGTTGCAGTCACTTGGGACCAACAAGGAAACCCGACCCAGCTTGACGTCGGTGGGACCTATGTCAGTGCTAGCATTCGTGGCTTCAGCCCATTCGGTGCGCCAATCGGGCGAGTCTCTAGGCCTGCTGATCTTCCCCGTGCCGGAACTTGGGGTATGACGGGGTTTACTCAACTGCCGGAGTCGGGGCTTGGTGGAATCGCCATCACTTCAAATCAAGAATTTACTTTAGGATTCACTGTCCAACCAACCGCAAACCCTGAGTTAACAAGGGTTACCCCAACCCTCTGGGATGCCGCCGGACCACATCTCGTCGCGGGACTTGAAGAGCTTGATGGGTACAGCCAATCCGTCAATGTTGTCAGTGTATACATTGGGGTCACGCTTAATCCAACCAATCCAAGCAATCTCTACGGCGGCTTCATCGGTCGGAACGGCACCGCACAGCGCCTGAAC
>DDRH01000011.1 GCA_002343075.1 Phycisphaerales bacterium UBA2421
GTTTCACCCCGGCGCCGACAGGCAAGGGAATATAGCTTGCTCTCCAGGGCCTCCAGTACCGGACCAAGCAGCCTTGGGTGCGGGAACAGATCCAAGCCGACGCGGAGGAGCAGCGCCAGTGCAGGATTATTTGCCCAGCACTTGATGAGCTTGCGTGCCGCCGCTTCAAATTCGTGGTTCAACGCGGCGCCCGTGTTGACCGATCCGTTAATGGCGAGATCAGCTTCTGGCGTACCCTCAGTGTCGGTCATCGCCAAGCGCATGCGCAGCGCCCAAGCGATGCGAGTCGCAGCAAAGCGCTTTACTGTGTCCTCGCGAACATCCCTGTTTGCGACCGCGATATTGGCTAACTCCAAAGGCGATCTCTTGTGTGAATGTTGATCCTCGAGTTGTTCGGACAACCACAAAAGCCCGTCCAGTCCTCCTGTCGCCTGGATCAATGAATCAGTGTCGAAGGTGCCACTAATCGCCTGCTGGTGTAGTTCCATCAACGCAGAGACGTTGTTCTCCTTGGAGATGGAGCTGTATGGCCTCGCGGTGGTCTTGTCTTCATTCAGCACGAGCGGAATGGTCGCACCAATGGCGTTGCAATGCGCCTGGAGGACTTCGGCTACCGTACTCTGTACTTCTGTACTTCTGTACTTCTGTAGCGATGTCCGTTGCGTTTTTTTCGCGACTGGCTTCGACCACCAGCCGGATGTCGTCGACATACCGGCAGTAGTCGCGAATGACTATTCTTCCCTGGGCAACATCCCCGTCAATCGCGGAACTCATGCGACGATCAAACTCCACCATATAGGCATTCGCCAGGAACCCGGATGCAATCAAACCCTGGGGCAGGCCCATGGGCAAGGGCTTGTCCTCATCCATCACGTCTGAGGCAAGGCGCCGGTCATCCGGCCGCCATTCCCAGTTGAAGATACGTTCGGTGGTACTCCAGAAATCGTCGTCTGCCCGAAGTGCCTCGTGCAACCCGAAGTCCTCGAGAAACTCGTTGTGAAGTGCTTTCAACTGAGCGACGAGGGCCTTGCGCTCGATTCCGTCGAAAAAGGATTTAATATCCAGCGAGATGACGAATAGCTCGCGCGTGCCATTGAGTCGCCCAGCCAAGTCGGCGCAAACACCGCGGGGGCGTGCAAGGAAAGCGCGATAGTCCTGAAAGTATTGACTATACGTCCGCGAATTTCCCCAGCCAAAGAAGGCCCTGGGCCGGGGGCGGTTGGTCTGGTCCCAGCGGCAGTGTAAGCGGTTTCCATAGCTGAAAATGCCCTGCTTCTGCGCCTTCAAGCCGTCGCGCTCGGAGGGGTCGCCCTGAGCGGTTTCCACGGCATCTGCAAGGCAAAGCATCACGGCCGTTGCCAAAGTCTGATCTCGGATCGACAGATGTGCGAGAGGCCTGATCTTCTGGACGCGTTGCCCGCTTACGTCCTCGGCGACCGCCCAAGCCTCAAACTCGTGGTCGACGTTAGCATCAAGCACCGTAGACAGGTCGGCGTCCAAGAGGGCATTGAGGTCGACAGGAGCGCTGGGACGGGGGAGGGGAAAATCCCACCGAGCATTCTTCGGCGCCGGAACCAACATCATCGGGATAGGGGCGAACTCTGTACTCGATACCGCCTTTGCCCATTGCGTAAGTTGTCGTTCAAGGTCAATTGCTGAGCAATCAAGCTCCAGCACGTCCGCATACCAGTTGTGACGGCGGATGGCGGTGTGAGTCTTCTTCCAGGCCTGCGCCAAGACGACGACGTCTGTGAGGTAGTCCCCGTGCGGCGCCAGTTGCTCGTATTTCGTTCTAAGGATGCTCATATCTGACCTTCTTGTGGTGTAGATACTAGCTCACCATGGCCGCGAACAGCTAACCAATGCGAACCGCAGGCGCGATTGCAAGCGGTGGGCCGCTGGCTGCACTGGCACGCAAGTCAAAAACGCACCGGGACCCATTCAGCTGGTGACTCGGATCCATTCTCTGCTATTATCGTGACAATCACGTAATCAATGCGGGTCCGATGAGCGACGATTGTGCCAAAGTTGCCAAGCGTGGCCGCCCACCCAAGGGCGAGCAGCCGATGAGCACTGCCGAGCGCAAACGCGCGCAGCGGACGCGGGAGCGTCGAGCAGCGATAGATGCTATCGGCGATGAGCAGAATGCGCCGCTGCCGGCGCTGCTGGCGATCCTGAGACGCGCTGAAGCGTCCGAACCAGCTCGGCTTTCTGCACAACGAGCTTGGGCCGAGATTGGCCGGAGATATCGTTTCGTGAGTGTCACAAAAAAATTCGGAGCGTGCTGAATAAACACCGCTGACGTACAACGAATGAGCGATGCAAAGAAAGTCGGGAATCTGCGGCCTGGCTGGAAACCCGGGCAATCTGGTAATCCCAAAGGCAGACCGCCGGGCAGCAGGAACCGCGTAACCCTCGTGGCATTGGCCGCGATGGAGGAAGGTGCCGACGCGATCGCCAAGAAGATCGTGGAAATGGCCAAGCAGGGAGACATGAGCGCTGCCAGACTGGTTCTGGAACGATTGGTGCCACCGGCAAGAGAGCGCCCCGTATTCCTGCACCTGCCAGACACTGATACCGCCGCGGGTATCACCCAAGCTCAGGCCGCAATCCTGCGAGCGGTGGCGGCAGGCGACCTTCTACCCGGGGAAGCCGCGACCCTGGCCAGCATAGTGGAGGTTCGTCGCAAGGCATTCGAAACACAAGAGCTTGAGCAGCGCATCGCCGCACTCGAGACGCACAAATGAGCACAGCAATCGAACGTCGGCTGACGAAGTTGGAGCACGCGGCTCAACCAGTGGAGAGCCGCATCGACCTGATTTGCCGCCGTATCATATCGCCCGATGGTGATAATGAGATTGTCCGTGCACAGATCGACGACCGGATTTTGAAGCGTAGCGCGGATGAAACCGAAGATGCCTTCGCTGGACGGGCCAAAGCTGAAGCACGGATGAGCATCACGCCACGACCGCATCGATTGATCCTGCTGCCCGAGGTAAAAGAGCAATGACCAACGCACTGGAACGTCGTTTGCACAAACTCGAAGAAACGTTGCTGCCAAAGCCCCGGCAAGCTGTCTGCATCTTGGGCGAGCCCGCGCGCGATGCGACAGCCGAAAAATGGGTCGAGTACGGCCAACACGTCGACGAAGCGGCAGTTCGCGGCGACGTCGTGATCGTGGTGCTGCCGATGAAGCCGGCGGACGGATCACGCGCCGAGAAAGGCGTGACTTATTGCCGCACGGAATTCGAGGCGCAACTTCTCAAAGCGTCGATGCTTCCCTCTGAGCGCGGCGACAAGAGCCTCCTGGACGAAGTGATCAGGGGCGCCATGGGCAACACGATTGGGCCGGTGGCCTGTGACCGGTCTAGTGTAGTGCTGCATTCTTGATGAGGCTTGCCGAAAGCCTGAAAGCAGCGTGAAACCCTTGCGGTGTCTAGAGCTCATATATCCTGCACTGCGTGCAACAGCACGCTAGCGGAGAAACCGATCATCGCTATGGCGTCGTTTTGGATTAGGATATATGCCGGTTGCGAGACACAAAATGCAACGCTATGCCGTGATCTCGCTGACCACTTGCCGAGCAGCGCGGCATTCAGCCGGAGGAAGCCAATCGGGCTCGTGTGACTGGCACCCCCGGGTTATACGCTCCAGATGAACGGTCATGCCGCGGGGAAGGTTGCGGACATCTGGAATATGAGCTGGGAAGCTGCGGCGCATACTTAATATGCTGGCGGGCTTTCGTTCTTGGCTGCGAGCCCTCACAGACGACAGCAGCTTAAGCTTGACACGGCACGGCGGGCGTTTGGAGGGGCGTAGAAATGCAGGGTACTCGTGAACTTTACCGAAACCATGGGCGGTTACGAGCTCGGCATGCGTCGCTTGTGACCTTCCCGATCTGGGCCGGCGGCAATTGAGAGTGCGACGGTACGAAGCTAGCGTGGTAGCGGGGGCGAGAGGTGAAGGACTGCGAGGTGCTCAAGGTGCTTGCCATGGAAGGCATGATGACCACCCTGGGTGGCAGGCCGAGAATCGGCATACCTTGTGGCGTTTCCCAAAAGGTAGGGCAGGGCTTGTAAAAGCGGGTACAGATGCGGGTATTTGGTGGTGTCTCTTGTTAATAGTTCGCTTTTAATCAGTGCGTTAAGTCTGATGTATTTTATCCGATGCGGATCAGGGATTTCAGCCGCTTCGGCTTCGTCGAGGAGCTGTTTCCGGAGGGGGGCGCCGGTGCCGCCGAGTAGCGGCCGCGATGCGTTCGCCGCCATCGACCCGGCGCGAACCGCCGGGCCTGCGGCGCCCGAAGGTC
>DDRH01000033.1:0-347 GCA_002343075.1 Phycisphaerales bacterium UBA2421
GTTTGGCCAGGCCCCTGGTGTGTCCCCGACCGTGCCCGGATGAAACTCGCACATCCTCCCGCACATCTGCCGCGAGCGGTTCAATCTCGTCGATTGCGTTTGCTTTGGCTGCTTCTGATTCAACCGCCTCCCGCCGGATTTCCACCAACCCCGGCGGGAAACTCTCGCGCGGTTCGCCTTCGACCAGGAGCGCGAGAATTCGGTCGCCCCGGCCGAGGTCGCGGAAGCGCCGTATCTCCTGGTTGACCCATCGGCTGTGCGGCGTGCGCGGCGTGCACACGACGATCAGAAACTTCGAGTCCACCAATGCCGCATCAATCTCTTTCGACAAATCGGCGCTGGCGGCG
>DDRH01000033.1:475-10258 GCA_002343075.1 Phycisphaerales bacterium UBA2421
GGCGAGTTCTTCCTCATCGCGAAAAACCCGCCCCAGCCGCCGCGGGGCCTTGCCGGTTTTTACCAGCGACGACGGAACGCGATAGGACTCAAGTGACTTGTGCAGCCACGTCGCCCACTTTCGCCCGATCGGCTCATGCCGATACGAAATAAACGCCGCATAACGGTATTGCTCCTCGCCCATGGACAAAGATATTCGCACACCTCCCCGCGCAGATGCAAATGATCCATCAGCCCGTCGCGCCCGGGTCAACTTTCAGTTCCAAATCGCTGCGTGCGTTAAGTCCCCACCGGCGCCGTCGCCGGCTGCGTGCCGGCAGGCTGCGTAGCACCCTTCCGATCCGCCTCCGCCCACTCCGCTTCCAGCTTGGCCACAAACGCCCGAATCTCCGCAACGCGCGCATCATCCAGCGGCTGGGTTGTTGGTTCCGTGTCGGCGGGTTGCGTCGTCGGATCGGGCAAACCAAACTCCGCGGAGATGGCGCGGGCTTCATCCGGCTTGTTGTTGGCGATGAGGATGTGGGCGAGGGTGCGGGCGATGGCGCGAGTGTTCGGATGCTTTAGCCCGAGGTTCTCACTCTCCTTCGCTAGCCGCACAGCCCGGCGCGCCAGCGGCTCGGCGTCCGCCGACTGGCCCACGGAGCGCAGTACGTTCGAATAGTTGCTGATTGACGCGATCGTGTGGGGGTGATCGCCGCCCAGCACCCGCTGGCGTCGCCCCAGTGCATCCATGTACAGCGCCTCTGCCTCCAATGACCGGCCCAGCGAGAGCAGCACGTCGGCGTAGTTGTTGATCGACGTGATCGTGCGCGGGTGTTCATCGCCAAGCACCCGTCGGCGCCGCTCCAGCGCGTCTTTGAGGAGTGGCTCGGCCCTCGCCGATTGGCCCAGTGAATTTAGTACGGAGGCGTAATTGTCGATCGTCGAGATCGTGTTTGGGTGGTCCTCCCCCAGCACGCGCTGGAGTCGACGCAGGGCATCGTTGAACAGCGGCTCGGCCTCCGCAGGCCGGCCCAGCGAATTCACCACAAACGCCAGATTGTTTAGCGCCCCGATCGTATTCGGGTGATCGTCGCCTAGCACCCGACGGTATCGTTCCATGGCATCCTTGAGCAGCGGCTCTGCCTCTGCCGACCGTCCCAGCGATAGCAGCACACTGGCGGAGTTGTTGATCGACGTGATCGTATTCGGGTGATCCTCTCCCAGCACTCGCTGACGTCGCTCGAGTGCGTCTTTCAGCAGTGGCGCGGCCTCAGCAGACCGGCCGAGTGAATGCAGCACCAATGCATAACTGTTAAGCGACGTGATCGTGTCGGGGTGATCCTCGCCAAGTACTCGTCGACCTCGCTCCAGCGCATCCTTAGACAGCAGCTCGGCCTCCGCCGACCGTCCCAGCGAGAATAACACACCGGCGTAGTCGCTGATCGACTTGATCGTGGCGGGGTGGTCCTCGCCGAGCACCCGTCGCCCTCGCTCCAACGCGTCCTCATACAGCGGCTCGGCCTCCGCCAATTTGCCCAGCAAGCCTAGCACGTCGGCATAGTTGCTGAGTTGCAGAAGTGTAGCCGGGTGATCTTCGCCCAGTACCCGCCGGCTTCGGTCAAGCGCGTCCTTGAACAGTGGCTGGGCCCGCGCCGATTGGCCCAGCGAATTCAGCACTTGGGCGTAGTTGTTGATCGACGTGATCGTGTCGGGATGATCTTCGCCCAGCACGCGCCGGCGCCGTTCAAGCGCTTGCCGATACAGTGGCTCGGCCCGCGCCGATTGGCCCAGCGAATTCAGCACGAAGGCGTAGTTGTTGATCGACGTGATCGTATCTGGGTGATCCGCTCCCAGCACCCTCTGGCTTCGCTCCAGCGCATCCTCGAACAGCGACTCAGCCTCGGCTGTCCGGCCCAGCGAGCCTAGGACGTTGGCATAGTTGTTAATTGAGATAATCGTCTCACTGTGATCCGGACCCTGCACCCGTCGGCGTCGGTCGAGCGCGTCCTTGAACAACGGCTCGGCCTCCACCCACCGGCCCAGGGACCCCAGTACAACGGCGAAATTGTTGAGCGATCCGATCGTGTCCGGGTGATCCTTCCCCAGCAATTGCCGGTATCGTTCCAGCGCATCCTTGTGCAGTAGCTCCGCCTCCGCCGAACGGCCTAATTTTTTGAAGCTCTCGGCGATCTGGTTCATCACCGCCGCCTCGACCAGCGGTTGATCCTTGAACTTCACTCGCACCGCCTTCGCCGCAGGCTCCAGCATCTTCTCGACGATCTCATCCCGCACCGCTTTGTCCGGCATGCGCTCTGGCGTAGCACCCGCGAAGACGTCGGTGTTGATGAAGTCGATGACTGCTTCCGACTCCGCCCGGCGGCGCTCGGCTTCCAGCCGCTGCTTTTCGGCTTCATCACGCTGCTTTTGCGCTTCGGATTTTTCTTTCTCGACTTGGACCAGCCGGGTGTCAGCCAGCTTTTTCTGCCCGAACGCGAAGATGCTCAGCCCGCCCATGCCCGCCGCCACGGCGAGCGCTACGACAGCGCCTGACAGGATCCGCGCCTGCTGGCGCCGTTGCTCGCGGTTGCGAAGATCGTCGAAACTCAGCCCCAGCAGCGTGGCTATCAGCCGCAGCTTGGCCTGTCCGCGCGTATGGCGCGGGCCGTCGGCGTTGAGGTCGCGCACGTCCGCTGCGAGCGGTTCGCCCAGGGCCAGCAGCGCCGGCGGGAAGCTTTCGTGCGGTTCGCCGGAAACCAAGAGCGCCAGGATTCGATCCTTCCGACCCATCGCCGCGAATCGTTCCACCTCCGCGTTCACCCACCGGCTCTTGGGAGTCTCCGGGGTGCAGACGACGATCAGGTAAGCACTCTGCGAAAGCGCCGCGTCGATTTCCTTCGACAAATCGGCGCTGGCGGCGAGTTCTTCCTCATCCCGAAACACCCGGCCCACGCGACGTGCACTCTTGCCCTGCTTCACCAGCGATTTGGGCACGCGATATCCCTCGATCGCGCGGTGCAGCCACATGGCCCACTTGCGGCCAATGGGTTCGTGACGATATGAAATAAACGCCGCGTAACGGTATTGCTCCTCGCCCATACCCGGGCATGTTCGCATGCGGGTGCGGGTGGATGCAAATCGGAGTCAGCGACGAAACCCGCCAGCCGCGCCCCCGCCGGGCTCGTCGGCTTTCTGAGGCTGCGAACCTTCAAAATCCGGGGCGGATAGCTTTTTTAGCTGCTGTTCGGCGGCGGCGATGCGCTGGTGATACTCCTCCTTGTGGCCCCAGACCAGGTAGAGCGCGCTGCCCAGGCAGAAGACGGTGGCAACGATCACAACCCCGACGCCGGCAAACCCGAAAAAGATGCCCGCGGGGATGGTCAGCAGCAGGAGCAGCAATAAGAATGGGACGCGGCGGCTGTCGCGTTGCAGCTTGAGGAGGTGGGCGCGGTTTTGCTCGATCTTGGTGAGAAGCTGCCGGCGAAGCGAGTCGCGGGCGGCGGAGAGATCGATTGGGGGGACGGAAGAAGGCGTCTCGCTCACGCCGATATTGTTGCGGGAGATGCGCCATCCGTCCAGCGCCCCGGGCGGGCGGCGGCGGTGGCGGCGCGGCGGTTGACGGATCGCCGTAACTTCGGATGATCGGGGGTTGGACGAGAAGATACGTTGTTGGAAGGAGAAGCCACGGATGGCGGGCAAGCACGACCAATCGCAGTTGTTCACTTCGCGGGATAATGGGTCAACGGCAGTTATGAAGAAACCGAAACAAGGTTCGGCGGGCGCGGGCAAGGCGCCCCGGCGAAAAATCGAGACCGCAGAGTCGATGGCGACGAAGCAGAAGGATATCGCGGTAAGCGAATTCTTTGCCAAGAACCGGCATTTGCTGGGTTTTGATAACCCGCGCAAGGCCCTGCTGACGACGGTGAAGGAAGCGGTGGATAACTCGCTCGATGCCTGCGAGGAAGCGGGGATCTTGCCGAATGTCACGGTGGTCATCGAAGACCTGCAACCCGACCGCCCCGCCACGCTTAAGCAGTCGCGCTACCGCGTGAGCATTGTGGATAACGGCCCGGGGATTGTCAGGAAGCAGGTGGAGAATGTTTTCGGGCGGCTGCTGTTCGGCAGCAAGTTTCACCGGCTGAAGATGAGCCGCGGGCAACAGGGCATTGGCATCAGCGCTGCGGGGATGTATGGGCTGATCACCACGGGCAAGCCGATGGTGATTCACACGCGCCCCGGTGCGAAGAAAGAGGCGCACCACATCGAATTGGCGATGAACACCAAGACCAACCGTGCGGAAGTGACGGTGGACAATGATAAGAACGTCGATTTCCCGCCCAACCGCCTGAAGTTGCTGAACATCGGCACGCGCGATCCGGGATTTCTCAATGCCGAGAACTTCATCACGGGCACGAGCGTGAGCATCGAGCTGGAAGGCCGCTACCAGAAGGGCCGGGGGAGTGTCGATGAGTTTCTTGAACTCACCGCGATTGCCAACCCGCACGCGCAGATCATGTTTGTGCCGCCGTCGCGGGTGAGTGCCGACGAGCAGGAAGAGCTTCCGCTCGACCGCGGGTCGCAAACGGCGGGCGAAAGTGCCCCCGCAGAGGGCGCATCGCCCTCCGGCGGAGAGGCATCGACGGGGGACATCGATCCGAGCATCACCACGATCGAAAAAGACGGCGTGATTATCTTCCCCCGCGGCACCGACGATCTCCCGCCGGAGACGAAGGAGATTCAGCCGCACCCGAAGGGAATTGAACTGGGCATCTTGCTGCAGATGATCAAGGACTATGAAGCGGCCGAGGGTGGCACGCTGTATCAGTTTCTGCAGGACAGGTTCTGCAGGGTGTCGGCGCAACGGGCGAGCGAGTTCTGCGAGGCGATCGGCCTGACGGCGCGCACGCGCATCGTGAGCGTGGAAACGCCACAGGTGGAGAAACTGTTTAAGGTGTTTCAGGAGGCGCGGCTATCCCCCCCGCCGACGGATTGCCTCGCGCCCATCGGCGTGCGGCAGATGCTGGCCGGGATGCTGAAGGGCGTGAAGGCGGAGTTTTACGCCGCAAGCAGCCGCGAACCGGCAGTGTATAGCGGTCGGCCGTTCCAGATCGAAGCTGCCATTGCCTTCGGCGGTGAACTGCCCACCGCCGACACCGCGCGCGTCATCCGTTTTGCCAATCGCGTGCCGCTTTTGTTTCAGCAAAGTGCGTGCTCGTCGTTTAAGGCAGTCATCGAGACCGGCTGGCGCAACTACAACCTGAGCCAGCCGCGCGGGAGCATTCCCGTCGGCCCGCTGGTCATCATGATCCACATGGCCAGCGTGTGGGTGCCGTTTACAAGTGAGAGTAAGGAAGCAGTCGCCGATTACGATGAGATTCGCAAGGAAATGAAGCTCGCGCTCATGGAGTGCGGCCGCAAGCTGGGAACATATCTGCGCAAACGCCAACAAATGCAGCGGCAGGCAGCGCGGCGGGATGTGTTTGAGCGCTACATCGGAGAAATCAGCAAAGCCGTCAACCATATCAACGGCACCGACACCCAAAAGCTGTACGACGCCCTGCTAGCCGAAGCCAGAAAGCGCACCGCCATCGCCGATGCGAAGCTGGATGAAGAAGGCAAAACCATCAAGCGCGACGCCGAAGAAGATCTACGCGCCGACGACGCGGTGGTGATGGTGCAGGCAAGAGCCACCCACCTAAGCGCCGCGGAAGCCGGCGACGGTGAAACAACAGCAGAAGCCGACAGCGATAGCGACGTGGTTTCGCTGAAAGGAAAGCCGAAGAAGAAGAAGAAGAAGGTGAAGTCGGGCGATGAGGGGCAGTTGTTTTAGCTGGTAGCCTTCGGTTGAGCACGACATGTACTTGGCGGAACGGACACGAAAGCTTGCTATCGAATTCATCGGTCTGGAAACGACGCGTCAACCATTGCCCTTTGCACGTCCTCCGGGCTGGCAAACTCGCCGGCCTCAATTCTAGCCAGAATTCCGGCATGCAACTTCAGGATTAGCGGTTCGGCATTCACGAACTGCTGTATGTGTTCGTCGGTCATCTCATCAAAATCGTCATCGTCGGCCGCCCACGGGCTGAGACAATTCTGCCACCCGACCAGCCACTTTCCTTCGACGCGATGCAATTTGATCGCGGATGTCGCATATTCTGAATCAAACAAGGGAACAAATGACAACACAGCGACATCACCATTGATCTTCGCCCTCACGGCTGCAAGTGATTTTTCCGGTAGAAACGTTGCACCGGCCTGCTCGACCACTTCGTCGCCGAACCGCTTACGCATGGCCGACGTGAGCTTCTCTGAAGAGTGATGCATCTTCATCCGGGCCAAGACAAACGCTGTAAATCGCGGCGGCGGGGGTTGAAGCAGCTTCATGCCCTTTTCGAATTCCCCAGCGCGAATTGCGCGAATCAGTTCGAGATAGACACGCTCTGGCGTGCCGGCTTCATGCTGGCCCGCAACAGGTGGCTCGCGGTGGGGCGCTGTGGCGGGCGCAGCGTGTAGCGTAGACACGAAAGTTGCGAGCACCATCAACCTCGCGACCAATGACATATCGAGATCCTCTCTGGCATGCGTGATCGAAAGCGAGCTTTAAACGTCCTAGCTATTTCGGCCGATCGGGCATGCCCGGCATCGACTTTTTCCACTCTTGGAATTCTTCGGGCATCATGCCGTGGTAGTACGGTCGATCAACCCATTCGGCCACCATTTTATTTTCATCTTTGCGAAGGCGCTCGACAATGTCTTTCCGCCGAAACGATTCGTGCCGGCGGAGCATTTCCGCGGTGTAGAGTCGAGCCCACCAATGTGGTGATCGCGAGAATCGATCCAGTTCGCGCACTGCGGCGGCGACGTGCACCGGACAGTCATATGTGCGCTCCAATCGCCAATGTGCGTCGTCAATAATCCGCTCGCCGAGCCAGTCTGCCCGAGCCTGTGCGGGATCCACTGGCGGTTCGTCTTCATCAGAACGCCCGGCGAATTTTTGAATGATCGCGCCGGGATCGCCACCGGTAACATGCTCCACTAGCTCCATGGGGGGATCTTTACGCGCTGACCAGAGGCTGCCAACCAAAAAATCACTTCGATACAATGTGTCTCGGTGCTGCTTTAAGACAACTTTCCGCGCGAGGTTGCGAATGTCCGCATCCGGCGAATCCCAATGACGCATTGCAATGATCCGAGCCATGCGATCGTTACACTTGAATAGTTGCCAAACTAAGAGTTCGATTGCTTTAGGTTCAGCGCGTCGATCCACCACGGCATCGTGATACAACGCCTGCTCAAAAACCTGACGCTCGCCCAGTTTGAACCTTAGTGTCTTAAGCTCCAACACGGCTTCGTAGAAACTGACCGCGCTCACCTTTGCGTTCGTCAACCGTCCGAGGGCCGCTTGGACGGATGGATCAGGTTCAATCTGCCCCGTGCCCTGCGCGCATGTGAGACCGTGCAACGCGAAGATGATGATGCAAATTCTAATCATATTCCGAATCGCTCGTTGACTTTCCTGATGATCTCCTCGTGAACGCTGGAAACTTGGTCATCTATCGTGTTGTGTCCGACTGCAATCGGCTCGTTTAGTGAACTGGGAACCGGCACTCCTCGCACCGCGTTGGTGAAGAGGTTCCAAGAAGCGGTGTTATGGAAATTTTGATGCTGATGGTCTTGCGAGGGGGAGATGTTAGGCTTCTGAGTTACAGGACTTGTAAACGGATTAGGATCGAACTCTCCGCGCTGAATCCCGTCTACATATGCTGTGTACCGAACGCGCCAAAGGTCAGTGAATCCTCGAGCTTGGGCGATGTGCTGCGATAGCTGACGGGCAACGTCAGCACCATGACTATATCCAATAACAGCAACATCAAGAATACCGTTGTTGCCGCTCAACTCATCCAAGGCACAGTCCAGAACTTCACCAGTTCCGTTGTGGTTGATACTCGGCTGATCCCGGTGCCATTCGGAGACACGCCGTACGCGAAACCCCTCGTCATTCCGAAGTCTGAAAGCGAGTTGGGAGAGGCCTGCGCTTTCGGGGTTCACTGTTGGCGGAAGCCGATTCAGGGTTTGCAGGTGACCCAACACAACGATAACCAGCTCGCGTCGATCCTCAACACTCGCGGTTTCAGCCTCATTAACGGAGCTAAAGACCGTGGTGCTTTCCAGAACCGCGCCAACACGGAAACGATACAAGGTTTCCGAACTGAGATTCTCGACAAAGTAATGCGTTCGACCGACAGGCAACGTGGCGATTGTCTCGAAAGTATTCGTGCTCACCTCTTGCTGAACGAGATACGCGGATTCAGAATTCACCCGATCCTTCCAAGTAAGCTGTACTGAATCGTTATCAACTATCTCAATCGGATTCAAAAACGGAGCCGCAGCATTTGATGAAAAAGCCTCGGCTGACTCTGACGCGAAAGACTCGCCTCCAAGGGTTTCGGGCCCAAACTGAGATATCGGCAAGGTGGCTGTGACTTGGTAATGATATTCAGTGTTCATCGCAATCGTTTGATCTGAGAACATGCTGGATGACAACGCGGACGCTACAAGATTCGTATCAGGATCAGGTACAAAGTCCGGTTCCGTGCTGCGATAGACATTGTACAAAACGCCGGACTCGGAATTGTCTGCCCAGTCAACATCAATGCGGTTGGGAGACTGCGAAAATGCGGCGATGATTCCTGAGGGTGCTGACGGCGGAGTGCTGACAATATTCGATGGCGCCGACGTTTGAGCAGGATTCGACGCTTCGACAAAATACAGCCAGCGCACACCTGACTCGGGGATTGTATCTGTAAACTGTGTAAGACTTGCGCTCACCGTTTGCACCACCGCCCATTGATTGAGAGGTAACGCCGGATCGGTGCTCCGACGAATGGCGACAGTTTCATCGACTTGCGAGTTGTTCGTCCATTCCAGTTGAAACTGCGCTGTTTCAACCTGAGTCACCGACAGATTCGTCGGTGCACGCAGCGTCGTGATTGCGTCGAGCTTATTCGTCGTATGCGAGTTCCCCGCTGCGCTGAATGCGCGGACGCGGTACCAGTACTTCGTGCCTTCAACCACATTGGTATCAGTGAACGTCGTCGCGTTCGGGTTGTCGATTTGCGCATAATGCGTTGTGCCAAAATCGGTGCCGTCCAACGAACGAAACACGCGATAGCCCAGCCGTGGCGGAGTACTCGTGCCGGCAGGCGCGACCCAATGGAGGTTCACAACCGCATTCAAATTCGGCGCTGCGCCCGGGTCAACGGACAACGTGTTGGGTTCCGTCGGCGGTGGGGATAACGTCATCCCGAACTTCGCACTCATCAGCGTGAAATCATCCAGATCCACGTTGCCGTTATACGACCCGTCGCCGTTGGAAAACGTGCCCGGCATGCCGAACCCGGCTGCCAGTGCCGTGAAATCATCCAGATTCACCGAGCGGTCGTGCGTGAAGTCGCCGTTAACGAAAAAGAACGGCAAAACGTGATCGTCATTTAGCCCGGTTACGCCCTGTTTCTCGATGATCGTTTCGTAGTTGCCGTCGGGCACGGCACCAAACTCGTAGCCGGGGAAGGTGAGTTCCCACTGGTTGCCCGAGGGGTTGTTCAACAACAGATTGGTGGGGTTGAGCACCGACTCGGTGCTGCTGGAGAGGTTGTTGACGTTAATGTCTGCCTGACTGAACGTCGCCGAGACATCGGCATCGAAAGTGAACGTGTTCTTCTGAGCGGTCTCGAACGTAAACGCCGACGACGTTACCGAAGCCAGCAGCCGACGAGGTTCGAGCAACTCAATACCCCCCCCCCGC
>DDRH01000033.1:10399-11094 GCA_002343075.1 Phycisphaerales bacterium UBA2421
CCCCCCCCCCCCGCATGACCGATTGTTCACGAGAATTCCCGGCGAGGTTGCCGAGGAGTGTTGCCAACTTTGAAGCAGGTTTTTTACGAAGCATTCGCAAGCCTCCGTGGGTTGAAGCACTATTACGATAATCTGGGTAACGTGTGCGTCAAGATAAATCTGGGAAAGTTTGCGGAATAAAACGGCGGCGAGGTGATCGGATAGCGATCGATCTGCGTCACGATCGATGAGCCTCTATGATGGCATGAAACAGCGCCTGCGTGCCATCGCGGCCGTGGCCGGTGGACTGGGCTTGCTTGAACAACTCGGTAACCCCGGCGGCGATGGGGAGTGTTACGCCGGTGGCGGCCATGGCTTCGGCGACGAGTCTTAAGTCTTTTACGATCAGGTCGATCATGAAACCCGGCGCATAATCGCCCGCGGCGATTTTTGGGCCTAAGTTGGCGAGTTGCCAGCTTCCCGCGGCCCCGCCGGTGGTGGCGGCGATGGTTTTTGTCAGGTCAAGCCCAGCCTGCTTAGCCAGGTGAAGCGCCTCACACACCCCGCCGAGCGCGCCGCAGATCAATACCTGGTTGACGAGCTTGGTAAACTGCCCCGTTCCCGGCCCGCCGCAGTGGGTGATGGTCTTGCCGTAGGATTGCAGGACGGGCATTGCCCGCTCCAAAGAATCGGCATCGCCGCCGACCATGATGCTG
>DDRH01000033.1:11196-29131 GCA_002343075.1 Phycisphaerales bacterium UBA2421
GCATCGCCGCCGACCATGATGCTGAGGGTACCGTTGCGCGCCCCAACGTCGCCGCCGCTCAAGGGCGCGTCGAGGAGGGAGACATTTATCGCGGCCAGCCGCGTGGCTAAATTTTGGGTTGCTAGCGGGGAAATCGTACTGTGATCGATGACGATCGTTCCGGGCCGCGCCGAGTGGATGATGCCGTCTTCCCCCACGATCACGCTCTCGACGTCCGGCGTATCGGTCACGCAGATGCACACGATATCCGCCTCGCGCGCCGCGGCGGCGGGCGACTCGGCCCAGACCGCGCCGCGGGCTTCTAATTCGGCGCATTTCGATCTCGTTCGGGAATGTACTGTCAGGCTGAACTTCTTGCCGAGCAGGTGTCCGGCCATCGGCAGACCCATGATGCCCGTGCCGATGAATGCGATGCGATGAACCATGCCAGAGAGCTTAGCCGGACGTCAGCCACCTGACGAGCAGCAGGATGTTCACCAGCAGTGACACGCCGCAGACTGCAAGCAGTGCCACCACCAGCGGATTGCCAAACAAGTCCGGCTGCGGAGGCGCGGCGTCGATATCCACCGTATTGGCATGTTTTTCGAGTTTTTCCAGCGAATCCAGATCGACCTGTTGCCGGGCGTGGTCGGGGGCATTGCCGTCGCGCACCAGCTTCAGGTCGTCGAGCATGTCGGTTGTCTGGTGGTAGCGGTCGTCGCGGTTCTTGGCCATCGCAAACTCAATGATCTCACCGACGCCGGCTGAAAGCGCGGTGTTGAGATGGTCCGGCGGGACGAGTTGCTGCTTCAGGTGCTTATGCATCACCGCGGTAGGGGTTTCGCCATCGAACGGGGGCCGGCCGGTGACCATGTGATAAAACGTCGCCCCCAAGCTGTAGATGTCGGCGCGAAAATCGATATCCACCTCGCCCCGAATCTGCTCGGGGCTGATGTAGTACGGCGTGCCATAAGCCTTGCCGGCTTCGGTCTCTGCGGCACGCTTGTCATCGACATCGCGAGCCAGGCCCAGGTCGGTCAGTTTGGCGATGCCGTCGGAGGTGAGAATGATGTTTTTCGGTTTAACATCGCGGTGGATCAGCCCGCGCTCGTGTGCGTGAGCAAGAGCCTCGGCCATCTGAATCATGATGTCCAGCGCTTCTTCTTCGCTGAACGACCGCCCCTCCCCGATCGGCGGCGGCTGCATGAAATCGTAGAGGGTTTTGCCCTCGACATATTCCATCACAAAGTAGTGAAACCCATCCACCGTCGAGCCAACGTCGATCGCCTGCACAATGTTGTTATGCCCCAGTCGCGCCGCGGCCTTGCCTTCTTTGTAGAAGCGGTCGACAAACTCCTGATTGTCGCTCATCTTCTTCGGCAACACTTTGATGGCAACGATGCGGTCGAGCGAAAGCTGCTTGCCCTTGTAGACTGTGGCCATCGCGCCTTTGCCAAGCTTGCCGAGCAGCGTGTAGCCGGGAATCTGCGACTGCCGGCGCTCTTCCAGCGTGCCCCGGATGCGTTTGGCCTGGTTGACGGTGATAAAACTGTGCTCGACCAGCAAATCGGCCAGCGATCGCTGATTGGGATCGGAAGCCTGCTTCTGTTGCTCGCGGCAGAACTCGATCTCGGTCTTGGTGGCCAGGCCCATGTCGATGACGACCTTGCCCACCTCGGTATCGAGGTTCTGGCTGATGCCAAGCGCGTTGCTGTCAGATGAACTCATGCTTTCGATTCGCCAACGCCCCTGTTTCTGATACGCCGACATCGTTCGGCGGGTTCACAGGAAGCAAAATTCACGATAGAAGTGTCTCCGCGAGACTATCCTACCATGTTTGAATCGTCTTGCGACGGATAATTTGTGTCAAACAATCGAACTTCTCGCAACGTATGGCGGAATGGTGCGGCGGATTGACGAAACGACGGACTTTCGCCATATTAGCACGCCCAACGGTGGCCATAGCTCAGTTGGTAGAGCGCCAGGTTGTGGTCCTGGACGTCGCGGGTTCGAGTCCCGTTGGTCACCCTGTTTTTAAGGCTGAAGGATGAAGGCAGCGGGATGAAACCCCGCCTTTTTCGTTTTTTTATCCTTCCGCCTTCAGCTTTCATCCCTTTCCAACGATGCTAACAAAACGCATCATCCCCTGCCTCGATGTCGATCGCGGGCGGGTGGTGAAGGGGGTTAAATTCTTCGATCATATCGACGCCGGGGATCCGGTTGAGCAGGCGCGGAAATATGACGCCGAAGGTGCCGATGAATTGGTCTTTTACGATATTTCCGCCAGCCACGAAGGTCGCGACATCATGGCGGCGCTGGTGAGCCGGGTTGTCGAGCAGATTTTTATGCCCCTGACGGTCGGCGGCGGTATTCGCACCCTTGACGATGCCACCCGGCTGATCCAGGCGGGCGCAGAAAAAGTCAGCCTCAACTCCGCCGCGGTGAAAAATCCGGACTTGATCGGACAGATTTCCCGCCGATTCGGCCGCTGCGCCACCGTGCTGGGCCTCGATGCCAACCGGGTAACCGAAAACGGCACCGAACGCTGGGAAGTATTCATCAACGGCGGGCGCACCGCAACGGGCCTCGCGGTGATGGATTGGGTGAAACAGGCCGCAGAACTCGGCGCTGGCGAAATTGTGCTGAACGTGATGAACGCCGACGGCACGCGCAACGGCTACGACATCGAGATGACCGCCGCCGTCAGTGAGGCGGTGACAATCCCCGTCGTGGCCAGCGGCGGTGCGGGCAAACCCGAGCATCTGTACGACGTTCTCACCACAGGCAAAGCCGACGCCGCGCTGGCGGCGAGCATTTTTCATTTTGACGAGTATTCGGTGCCGAAGGTGAAGGCGTTTCTGGTTGGGCGTGGGGTCGCGGTACGAATGTGACGGCAAATCGGAGTCAGGCGGAAACACGAATGCGACCAATGCGCGGCAGTCGCTTTGTGTTCACTGTGCTCAGTTCCCAGTTGGTCTGAAGGTTGGCCCAAAGCGAGGCCGAAGTTCCAAACGCACGGGCGAACTGCACTGCCATCGCTGCCGACACCCCTCGGCGGCGGTTGCAGATCTCGTTGATGCGTGCAACATCGGTCTGCAGGTGTCGTGCCAGTTGGGACTGCGTGACGCCCCGATCGTCGAGAAACTCTTTCAGTATCCCGCCTGGATGCACGGCAATAGGAAAATCACCACTCAGTTTGATCGTCGTCGTGACCACCGTCTTGATCATCGTCACCTAATGATACTCCGTAATCTCAACTTCTTCCGCATCGCCTCCGCGCCAACCCTACGCCGCCGAGGCTGATTCACCATTTCTTTGGCGAAGTTCGTCCGTCATTACCCGCACCTGTACGGGCGATGCCGGACGTGGCCGATGGGGTTGAGACTGGAGCTGCTGGTCAACATGATCAAGTTCGCACCGGAGCACGCCGTCAATCTTCGCCGACACTTCGTCCACGCGCGCCTGCAGGCGGTGTTCGAGCCAGTGCACTCCGGCGATGGCATCTTCTTCCATTCGCTTGGATTGCTCGCGTATGTCCCGCTCCAGTTGCATCATCATTTCGCCAAAGCGGGGTCGCAGCGCGTCGAGGCGCTCAACCGATTGTGCCTCGGCGCGATCGATAGCTTTCTGCATCTCGTCCATCGCCGCAGTCAGGCGCTGGTTGGCGGCGTGTTCGATTGACTCGACGGCCGCACGAGTCCGCGGCCGAATGTTGGCGATGCGATCAACAAGTTGCCGTTCGCAAAGCTCGATCATTCGCTCGGCACCGCGTTTGAGCTCATCGGCCCGGCGCTCCAGCGTCTGTTCCGCACTTTCCACCGCGGTGGCGAGTTGAGCTTCGGCTGCGCGCCTGGATTCATCAACCTGCGACAGGATCGGGCGAACATCCAGCCTGGCCTGCGCCGAAAGCTGCTCGACCTGCTGCGCCACGCTCCGGCGGACCGCTGCAATTGTTGAGTCAGCCTGGGCACTGAACGCCGCAATGGCGTCATCAAGGTGCGTCTCCGCCAAAGATGATTTTTCCGAAAGCAGGTCGCCCCTCGCCGCCAGTTCGGCCAGGGTCGATTGCACTTCGTCCAACCGGGCCTGCAAAGCCGCCATCGTCTCGCCCGCCGACCGTTGCACGTTTGCGAGGATGGCGTTGATTGAGTGATGGGCCGTCTCGATCGTTGCGGCGAGTTCGCCATCGATCTCACGAGATCGCGCGTCAAGCCGATCGACGCCATCGGCGACGACCTTCTCGATCCGGGAAACGTCCGGTCTTGGGGAAGCAATCATGACCGGGTCGGCGGCGACGCGCGCTTTAACTTCGTTCACAAGCGTCTCGAGCATAGCGGCACTTCCCTGCCTTAGATCATTCATCTGGCCGATCAGCGGGTGGGCTTGCAAAACCGAAGTTCGAAGTGAATCAAAGAGCACGCGCAGGCTCGAATCGGCACGATTGAGCTGCTCGATGCGCTGGTCGATTCTCGTATCAAGCTGCCGCAGTTCGTCGAGTTTCTGCAGCACCATCTTACCGAGCGTAGACATTTGTTCGTTGCCGTTTTGGCTAGCCGACATCGCGATTCCTTCAGTTTAGACCCGGGCCTTAGATAAGTTATCGGCCGTCGGAGCCGATTTGGTTGAGCGGGGTGCGATAAATGAACGGAATGGCTAGAATGTCAGCCATAGAGAAGAGCGCGAACGGAACTCGAACAGATGGCCAAACGAGACTATTACGAGATTTTGGGTGTGAAGAAGGGCGCAAGCGACGACGAGATCAAGAAGGCGCATCGCAAGCTGGTTCGGCAATACCACCCCGACGTAAACAAGAACAGCAGTGCCGCCACCGAAAAGTTTAAGGAGATTCAGGAGGCGTACGACGTCCTTTCCGAGCCGGATCAGCGCCGAAAGTATGACCAGTTCGGCCATGCCGGGCCACATGGCGACCCATTTTCCGGCCAGCCGCGCGGGCGCGGCCAGCCTCATGCGCATCAAAGCTGGGGAAGCGGCGGGGTTAGCGTTGAAGATTTTGAGTTTGGCGACCTGTTCGAGTCGATGTTCGGTGCCCGCCAGGGAGGCGGGCCACGCGGGCGCAGCCAGCCTGCCGAGCCGCAGCGTGGGAATGACATTGAATATCCCGTGACACTCAGTTTTGAGGACGCCGCGCGGGGACGCACCCTGCCGCTGCAGATTCGCGTCGGCGGGAAGGTCGAGTCGATCGAAATCAAGATCCCCGCGGGAGTGAACACGGGCAGCCGGGTGCGCATTAAGGGCAAAGGCGACCGAAGTGCACACGGGCATCACGGCGATCTGTTCATCATCGTAACCGTCCAGCAGCACCCCTATTACCGGCGCGAGGGGCTTGATGTGTTGCTCGATCTGCCCATCAGCCTCTACGAAGCAATCCTGGGAACAAAGGTGACTGTTCCAACCCTCGACGGCCCCGTGACGCTCACAATCCCGCCGGGCACAAGCAGCGGCGCGAAACTGCGCATCAAGTCGCGCGGGATCGAGCGCGGCAGCGAGAAAGGCGATCAGCACGTTGTGATGAAGGTTGTCGTTCCCAAGGAACTGGATGACGAAGACCGGGCCGCCATCGAGCGCCTGCAGGAAAAGCGTCCCCTTAACCCGCGGGCTGATTTGAACTGGTGATGGATGCTGGTATGTCCTACCCTGCGGTCCACTGACCGCCGATCTTCGACACAACGACCGCCTCCGGCCTATCCGCAGCGGCAACCAGAAGGCGTCGCAGCGGTTCCTCGGGTTCCTCGTGGCTTAGCCTGAACGTGCTGTGGTGCATCGGCAGAAGCCATCTGGCGTTCATTCGCCGAAACATGTCCCATGCCTGCTCCGGCGTGGCGTGTGCCGCGACGTAGGGGTTGTAGGCACCGATTCCGAGCATGGCCAGATCGATCTCCCGATTGTGCAGGTGATCAAAGTGCGGCCCATCTGCGGTATCGCCACCGAAGAGAACTCGGTGATGTTTCGACTCGATGACGAACGCCGCATATCCGCGTTGATGATCGACGAACATGCGCGGTCCCCAGTGCTTAACTGCCACCGCGGTGATTGTGCTTCCACCGATTCTCACTGCATTATTGGGGTGAAGCTCGCGAAGTTGTCGAAAACCGAGATCGCGAATGAGATCGGAATTGTTTGGCGAGGTAATCACCGGTGCCGTGCGGCTTAGCTGTCGCAATGTCGGGCGGTCGAGGTGATCAAAGTGTGCGTGGCTGACCAGGATCAGGTCGATCTTAGGCAACTGGCGCATCGACAGCGCCGGCTGGACCATACGCCGCGGGCCGATGGTCGCGATGCCCCCGCAAAGGCCGATTCGATCTGAGAAGACGGGATCGGTCAGAATCGTCATGCCCCCGATGCGGATGAGCACCGTTGCATGGCCGATCCACACCGCTGACAGCGCTCGACTTTCCCACCCGGACAGATCGGGCGTCGCCGGTGCCACAGCCGGGCAGGCGTGGAGCATGTCGAGCAGTCGCAATCGGCCATACCCGCGACTGAACGGGCTGCCAAGGCGAATGAGTGCCGGCCACCGCTTGATGAGATCAGCATATGTGCGCCACGTCATGCGATCTCGCAGCCGACGGGATAATGATCACTGGCATACTGCGCGAGTCGATCGTTCTCGATCCATGCCTTCCTGATCGCCACTTGGGGAAAGCCGTGGGTGAAGATGTAATCAACCCGCTGGCCAGGTTGCTGCGTGGTGAACGACCCCGAAGTGCGCGCCACGGCGGGGTTGACGGTGTGTAACGAATCGAGGTAGCCGTGCTCCAGCGCCATCTGAATGGCCCCGCGAGGGAGATTTCCTCCATTCAACGTCCATGCCTCGGCGGTGCGGGGCTTGCACTGGGAGGGTATGACGCTTTGCATCGGCGAATCAGCGTTAAAGTCGCCCATTAGAAGATGCGGCGTGTTGTTATCGCGAAAGATGGCGAGCTTTGAGAGAACCGCAGTGAGTTGGTGCCGGCGGACCTGATCGTCATGGTTCGTCGCACGCGCATGAAGGTGTACGACGCCGACTGGCATTGAGACACCCGTCGGCTCGACGAGCACCTCTGCCAGGAGAAACCGATAAGACGATTCCTCGCCGCCTCCTGTGGGGTGGTCGGAGAGGTTTACTGTGTCGCCGATCTGCCACCGTGAAAACAGCGCGACGGCGTGTTTCCGCCCCGCCGCGACGACATGGTCCATGTTAAGCCGGTGCGCGAGCCGATGCAGCACATCGGAGTTATCGGACTCGACGACGGCGATAATGTCCGCCTGCTGGGCCAATAACACCTCGGCGATCGGGTCGGCCCGGCCCTCACCGCCATCGAGAATGTTGTAACTCACTATTCGCATGAGATTTACGGCATTTCTTCAAAAACCGTCTTCGCGCATTTGGCACCGCCGACGGTGAATCGTAAATCCAAGTGTCGGCCGTGTCATCCTTCGTATGCCAAGACGATGCGATGCCGGCCGACAACAGGAAAGGGAGATTCGCGTGGTAGTAAGCACAAAAATCGGACAATTGCTCAGCAGGCACGTCAACCTGAGCAACCATGATATTGACGAAATTCTTTGCGAACAATCGCACACGCAAAAGCGTTTTGGCGATGTCGCCATGTCGCTGGGGCTTTGCAGTGCTCAAGACATCTGGAAAGCGTGGTGCGAGCAGATCAAAGACAGCATCGAACACGTCAACCTGCATGAACTGGGCATCGACGCACAGTCGGTCGCACTGCTCAGCCGCGAGCTGGCAGTGAAATGCACGGCGATCCCGGTGCGATCGACCGATACCCACCTCGTGATCGCCACCAGTGAAGCCGGTTTCGATGAAGCAGCGGTGCAACTGCCCGAGGCGATGAACCGGCGACTGAAGTTTGTCATCGCCCCGCACGAGCAGATTATCAGCGCCATCGAGGCCTACTACCAGATTTCACTCTCGTAAACGCAACGCACAATTTCAACCAACGAAGAAGCCGGTGAGACCATCTCACCGGCTTCTTTCGTATGAAGCTGCAATCGCGATCACTTCACCGTAACCAACCGACCCGGACGCGAGATGCGTACGTTGCGGTAGCCGGCATTGTTGTTCCATTCAAAGAAGTCCCAGCTGGCCAGGTAGAGGCGGGTGGCACCGGTGGGCACCACGAAGTTCTGCTTCAGGCCCTGCGAGTTCAAGCCATCGCCGATGAAGAACACCTGCTTGAGGGCAGGACGCAGCTCGTTAAAGTCGCGGCTGGCGGCGGTCGAAAAGTCGAGTGAACTTGGGGCGCGGGTGAGGTTTGGGGCATTGTCGTCAAGGAACACACCGACCAGAGCGTTAATCGGACCACGAATATCTGAGATTCCATGTTCGGCACGGTTGGTGTTGTAGCCGATACTGTTGAGTTGGCCGTCGGGCTGGTGAAAGGCGAGGTTGGGGTCGTGCCGCATCACGCCGTCGATACCATCAAACTGCAGCGACGTGTTCGCCACCAGCGGCATCCGGATCAGTTCCGGCGATTGACGGGGCATGGCCGAGGTGCCGGCGAAGTCGGGGCTGTTGTGCGGATTATTCGGACTCGCCATGGTGCCAGCGGGCATGCCGGAGAGGAACGGGTTGGCGGTCGCCTGTACGTTCTGATTCACTGCGAGATGGTCCACTTTCATTACGACGCACTCTGCGTGCACATCAAAGCTGGCCTTGCGGGTAAATCTGGCCCACATCGTCGGCACGCCGGTGCCCCGCGCTGCCGAACGCTGCGCCATCACGCGGACGGCGTTGGCATCGAGCCGGCCAACACCCGTTACCACAGTGAAAGTGCGGGTCGACGAATCCCAGTTGCCGACTTGGATATCGCTGTCAAGCAGCGTGAGCGGCGAGCCGTCTACAATCTGCTTCAGGGCAAACTCTTTCGTCAATCGCACGACCCGGTCAGGATCCTGCAACAGCGATGAAGCTCCCGCCCGCGCCGAAGCATCGGCAGCGGCACGAAGCTGTGTCTTCACCAGGTGCGCCCGACCGTAGTCCACACCCATGGATGAAACCACGATCAGAATTGCCATCACAAAAAAGACGTAAACCAGGGCAACGCCCCGCCGATAGGATTGCAGCTTGTTCATGGCAGTAGCATGAACCACAAACGCACAGAACAAACCGATTTGACAAATTCACTTTCTGTGCGGGGAGAACAATCGCTTTCCACGTTTGCGGGCTGTTCCAACTGCGCAACGTCCGCTTCCACTCTGGCCCTCACCAACACTACAAACGGCGCGCGCGGCGGCCGGATTCTGGCCTGAATCGATGAATTTGCCGGATTTTGCTTGAAGTGAGCGTCGTTGAATCTGAATGCGCGTGGTCTCTTCCGCCGCACCGGCGCGTGCGAACGCAAGCCATTCACTTACCATTATGATGATGAGAGCTTCGATCCCCGTTCGCATAGTGGTGCTGCTTCATTTGGTTCTGCTCGGCGGGCTGTGTTTTCTCGGGGCTGCGCCGGCGGCGGAGAAAGGGAACATCGCGGTCTGGTTTAGCCCGGACGGTGGATGCGCCGAAACGATTATCGAAGCCATCCGCGGCGCAGATCGCTCGCTCGACATCGCCATCTATCACCTCACCCATCCCGACATCGCCAAAGCCATCGCCGACGCTCACCGGCGGCGGGTCAGCGTGCGCGTCATCATGGACAAAGCCCAATCGCAGGCCAGCTACAGTGCCGCAACCTATCTAAACAACAGCCGCGTCCCTGTCTTCATCTGGCAGAAGGGCTTGATGCATCACAAGTTCGTGATTGTCGACGGCGAGCACGTTTTCACCGGCTCATTCAACTTCACCAAGGCCGCCGAGAGCAGCAACGCGGAGAATCTCGTGCTGATCAAAGATACGCGCGCCATCACGCGCGGCTACCTGGCCCAGTTTGAAGTTCTGATATCACAGAGCAAGCGATACAAGCAGCCGAATGATCGGTGAGGCTAAACGATCGCGAGCAATCTCGGGTAGTCAAGCACATCGTCAAGGAACGCCCGTCCGCCGGCGATTGGTTGAACGCCAAACCTTCCCGATGGCGGTGACGGCCACCGAGCACCAGCCCTGGCGAGGTTGCCGGCACTTGTTCCAAAATTGGCGGCCAGCGGTGTGAAATCGTTCAGATTCACAGCCGAGTCGTAGTTGCTGTCACCTTGCACCCAACGGTTGCCCGAGCCGAAGGCTGCGGCCAGTCGCGTAAAGTCATCGAGGTTGACCGCGGCATCGAGGTTTGCGTCGCCGTCGAGGGTATAGCGCAGTAGCGTGTCGCCGGGATTGATCGTGAACCCGCCCAAGTTTGTAGCTGCGATTTCACTGCCAATGCCGTACCCGACGCCGTCGGAAATCGGGGAATTGGCGGCCAGCGATGAGTACACCGAACCGCCTGCTCCGGTGCCGCTCCAGGTCCCACCCGCGTGACCTGTTGTGAGAAGCGGGCGGAAGTCCGGGCCGCCGTTGCTTCCATCGCGAACCAGCAGCGCCCCACCAGCGAGGTCAAGCGTGCCGACGCTAAACCCAAAGAAGCCGCCTCCGGGCGGTAACTCGCGAGCGAGCACGGCCCCGGGCATGATGCGCAACGTGCTGGCGGTGCCTACAGACAGCCCAACGACCGCATCACTTTGCTCGACTACAACCGTCGCGGACCCAAGAAACGAGCCGACGGTCAGCGCATCGCCCGGCCGTCCAAACAGCACCGGCGGAACTTCGGGACCGGTGTCGACTGTCACAACAGCGGTGCTGGCCGAAACTGTCACGGCATCATTCCCATCGCCGGAAAAGATGCCCAGCGGGATGGCGGTTGTAATGACGTCGATCGTGTCTGCGCCAGTGCCGCTGCGCAACGTTGCCTGCTCCAGCCCGCTGAAGGTGACGACCTTCCCGGTAGTCGCATCTCCAAACCGGAACTGATTGAGCGCCGGGAACGAATAGGTTCTCGATCCGCCGTCGCTCTGGCCGAGCAGCAACAGGCTGTCGTTGCCGGTCCCACCATTCACCGTGACATTGGTACCGAGCCCGCTGGCGAGACTCCCGTTGCCAATGCTGATCGCATCGTCGCCGCTGCCGCCGTTGACGGTCGTTGGAAGCAGTACCGAGTGGATCGCAAGATTTGACCCGCCCGGGCCGAGGTCAACGGCGATTCGGGTCATCCCGCCGAAAGTGTGCATAAGGCCATCGGTGAATGTGGTTGTGGTGAGCACCTGAAACGCAAGATTCGGATCGGCAGAGTTGTTCAGCCGCAGTTCGTTGCTCCCCCCGCCGCCGTTGAGCGTTACGGCGCTGGCCAGGTTAGCGCTGATGTCGCCGCCGCCTAGCGTGAGCGTGTCGTTGCCGTTCCCAGCGTTGACTACCAGCGGCATGTTCGCGGGAAGGCCGTGCACACTCACGGCGTCGCTGGCGGTGCCGGCGTTGAGGGTCATCGCATTGCAGTTGATGTAGTTGATCGGCCGAGGCGATGTCATGCCGGCCATCGTCAGCGTGTATGTTCGCGCTGTGGCAAAGGTCGAGTCGTTGAGCACCACGCTCGTGCTGTTGTGAAGGTTGAGCGTGCCGGCGATGTTATTGAGGCTACCGTTGCCGACGTTGACCGTGCTGCCGCGGTTCAGCCCGCCGACAATCGTCGTGCTGTTCAGGAACCCGCTGACGGCGTTAATGTTGACCACCGGCACGGAGTTGAACTGCCCAGAAATCACCCGGTCGGCAACCAGCAGCGTCTGGCTCTCGAATGTGCTGTAAACCAGTGACGCGGCGCCCTTGGAGATGGTCAGGTTGCCGAGAGTATAAACCTCGGTTTCACCGACTTCGTCAATGTCCAGCCGGTCGTCGAAGGTGATGTTGTCGTTGCCCGAGCCGGCCGAGAGCGTCACGCCGCCTGTCGTCATCAGACCGCTGTCGTCCAGGTCGCCGCCGCCGACGATGAAGGTGTCGTCGCCCCCGCCGGAGGCGACGGAGAAGTCGGCGACGAGGGGTTTCACGCTAATCGTTATCTCGTCGGCGCGCGTGTTGCTCCCAGTGAGATCGAGCAGCGTAAAGCTGTCGAACGTGACGGTCTGCGCAGCACCGCCCGGAACGGCGCGATAGGTGTAACTGCCTGCGTCGAAGACATGCTGCGCGCCGCTTCCCGTGCCGGCAAAGTCGTTCAACAGCAGTTCATCCAGCCCGATCCCGCCGTGGAAGATGACGCGCTCGCAAAGCGTGGTGGCCAGCACGTCGGTAGTGGTGCTGACCGACTCACGATTGAAGAACTGGTCGTTTCCGTTGTTGCCGAAGATCTCGACGTCGTTGTACTGATTAAGATCGTAGAACAGACGGTTCGAGTCGTGGTCCATTTGCAGCGTCAGGTCTTCGACCTGCTCGATCTGTAGATCAAAAGATGAACTGCCCGATCCAAAGTCGTTCTTGGTAATCAGGCCATCGGTGATGTGGTACTCATCCAGATCGCCCAGTTGATCCTGCGTGTCATCAAGGACAACGGAATCAGTACCGCTGCCGCCAACGAACTTAAAGAAGCTGTTGTCGAATGCATCGTCGAGATCGAGCTGCGTGCCCATGCGAAGCAGGTCGTCTCCGCCGCGGGCGTTGAGGGTGATATTCCACAGGTTCGGCGTGTCCTGCACGGTGAACACATCCGGGCCGTTGGTGGTGTTCATTACCAGGTTGGTTACACCAGCGGAGAAAAAGGATGCCGGGCCGTTGCCGATGCCCAGTCCGCTATCGTAAAAGGTCCAGGAGGACGATGGGGCGTCGAGGAAGTTGATGTCGACCAGATCATTGCCCGCGGCCAGTTCCAGCGAGACGGTTCCCCAGTAGTTCTGCCCAGTGATGGGGTGGGCCGGCTCACCGAACTGCACATGATCTGCGCTCGCCGTGCCGGTGATCAGTATGTTCGGCGCCGGCGAGACAAATCCACGGAACGTCACCGGCTGCGCGACACCGCCGGGAAGTTGATGCGCGCTGATGTCGAGGTTTTGGAAGTCGGCGAACCTCAGCCCTCCCACAAACCCGTTCTCGTCGAAGCGCAGATCTGTGCGCGGGCTGGTCGGGTTCTGGTCGTTGACGATGATCCGATCGATGCCGCCGCTCGCGAGAATGGATGAAGTCGATGGAAGGCCCGGATCCACAATGTTCTGACTGCCCCCGAGGCGGACGACGTCGTCATTCGGGCCGAGGTCAAACACGGTTTTGGCTGGAAATGAATCGCCGGGCACGCTGTTGAGATCGAGCGTATCGTCGCCGTTGCTGCCGAGAATCGTGGTTCCGTCGCCGGGATCGATCATCGGCGGGAGCGCGATGAACGGTAGCGAAAGCGAGAAGATGGTGACCGAGTCTGCGTCGGTGCGGTAGCTGGTCCCTCCTCCGAATAGGTCGTTGACGACGACGGTGTCATTGCCCTGCCCCGCCGGATCGATCATCTGCACGTCGCGGAGGATGTTGGCCTTCAAGTCGCCGTTGCCAACGATGTAGGCATCATCTCCCAGCCCGCCGAACAGGAAGAACCTGTTCTCTCCGGTGTTGAGCAGAGTGATCGAGTCGTTGCCACCAAGCCCGTGCACCTCTACCAATCCATCCCCGGGTGCTGCCACTCCGCCGGGCACGCCATTGAGAGTGAGGCTGATTGAGTTATCGCCGCCGACGCTGATGATGAATGTATCGTCGCCTGCGGTGCCATTGATGATCGCTGCCAGCAGCCGTCTCGGCTCCATCGCCTCAATCATCTTTCCCAGACGGAATAGCCGACGCTTCGATGACTTTTGGTTCCTGGTGATCATCGCCTCAACCTCCATTCCTGGTCCGCAACAGTCGTCTTAGATTGACAAAGACAGCAATCGAGATCGGCCGCTGGCGCAGGGGTCAGACCTCCCCTGTTGGTAGGCGCGACCGAGGGAGGAACAAACATCGAAATCGCGGATTGCTCATTTTTCTGCAGCGCACGGCACCGGCAGTTTGGCTATCGGGAGGGAGCGGTGCTGGGGTTGGTCGCGGGCAGATCGGCTGATATCGCGGCGAGCTCCCCCGCCGCCGCTGTTGCCTGTTCCGGGCGGTTCGTTTCGGTGTAAATCACGATCAGCGCCTCAAGCACGCGGCGCATTGCGTCGCCGTCCGCTTGACCGACCTCTTTCAACCGCGCGCGGGCGTCGATGAGCGCAGGCTCAGCTTCTGTAAACTTCTGAAGCTTGACGAGACATCCGCCGTACCGTGCGAGCACATGGGCCTGCTCGACCGCCGAGAGCTTGGCGAGCAATTCGGGCCTGCTAAGCTCGGCCAGAAGCGGTTCGGCCTGCGCGTACCGCTCCAGCAGGATGTAGGTCATAAACAGATTCTGAATCGCGCGAATGGTTCCCGGATCGGCGGCGCCGTGCAGGTTCCTGCGGCGTTCGTAGACGTCACGATTGAATGGCTCGGCGTCGGCGTACCGCTTGAGATGTAGAAGGGTGATGCCTAGATTCGCCTCGGTGAGCAGGGTCTCGGGTGCATCGGCTCCCAACACGCGCGCCCGGCGGGCAAAGGTGTCACGGAGAAGCGGCTCAGCTTCGGAGTACTTGAGCTGATCGGTCAGCGCATGAGCAAGATCATGCGCCGTTCCAAGCGAACTTGGATGATCCACTTTTAAGACTCGATGTTTCGCTGCGAGGACTTCCCTAAGCAGCGTCTCGGCTTCAGCAAGCTTGCCCTGCTGCTGCAAGACCCGCGCGAGATTGCCCCGCGAACTGAGCGACGACGGGTGATCGCCGCCCAGCAGCGATTCTCGCATCGCCAGCGCTTCCCTGTGGAGCGCCTCCGCTTCCTCGCGTCGGTCTTGCGTGTTGAGCAGCACCGCCAGCGCGTTGAGCGAGCTTGCCAGTTCTTCGCTCGCCGGTCCGTGCATGCGTCGATCGACTTCGAGTCTTGTTCGTAGAAGTGGCTCGGCCTCAGCGAAGCGATTCTGCATGCGAAGCGTCATTCCCACGGCGCCTATTGCGTTCAGGGTGATCGCGTCTTCGTCACCCAGCAAGCGCCTTGCACGGTCGAGCGCTTCTCGGAGGATCGGCTCGGCTTCTTTGTGCCTCTCCATCTGCGCCAGCGCCCTTCCGGTGTTGATCGATGCGATGACCGACAGCCGGTGATCGGCACCGAGGTCGCGAAGATAGATCTCCCGCGCGGCGCGGGTGTGTATGAGGCCCTGCTCGCGCTCGCCGAGCGCTGCATAGGTTTCGCCCACAATCTCGCGAATCGCTGCTTCGGTTAACGGTCGCGACTTGAACCGCGCGGGGATGAGCAACGCCGCGCGATCGAGTGCTTCGCGAACCGTCATCTCCCTTCCGCGGGTCACCTCCGGCGCGGCGGCTGCAAGCAGGTCTTCGGTCAGAAATCTGTTGACTTCCTCAAGATTCTCGCGCGCCGTAACGGCGGATTGTCGTTGCAATTCCGCTTCGTTTCGCTCTCCCTGCGCAACTCGCTCGGCGCGGGTGGCCCGAACCGCCTGCCAGCTTGTCGCGACAATCCCGGCGAGCAACATCAGCAGCATGCCACCTGCGACGATGACGCCTCGCCGATTGCGCCGCAGAAACTTGCGCGCCCGATATGCCCGCGACTCCGGCACCGCCAGCAAGGGGCGCTGTGCGAGGTAGTTACCAACATCCCCCGCCATCTCGGCGGCGGAGGAATAGCGATCGTTGCGGCGCTTCCGCATCGCCTTCAATGGAATCAGTTCCAACTCGCTCTTTAGTTCATTCGTTAATGACTGCGCCGACTGCTGCCTGCAGCGCGCGACCGTCTCCACGGCCACCCCGAGCGAAGAAAGCCGCGTGCTCGGCCTCGGTGGATCGACCTCACGGATGATTCGCTGAATCTCATCATAACCGGCGCTGCGAAGTGTCTTGCCATCAAACGGCAGAACCCCGCTCAGTAGTTCATACAAAACCACGCCCAGCGAGTAGACATCAGACCGGGTATCGACATCGTGCGAACCCGCCTGCGCCTGCTCGGGCGACATGTACTCCGGCGTGCCGACCAGACGGCCAAGCTCCGTGAACAACGATCGCTCCGTAAGCCGCTGATCGATCGCCTTGGCAACACCGAAGTCAATCACCTTGACGCGCGGGCCGGTGTCTTCTTCAGTGACGAGGATATTGCTCGGCTTGATGTCTCGGTGAATGATCGCCTTCTGATGCGCGTGCTGCACCGCATCACACGCCTGCAGAAACAACTCGAGCCGCTGACGCACCGTTAACTGCCTCTGATCGGCAAACTGGGTGATCGCCTCGCCGGAAACATACTCCATCACGAAGTATGGCCTGCCTGTCTCGGTCGCGCCCGCATCGAGCACGCGCGCCACATTGGCGTGGCTCATCATCGCCAACGCCTGCCGCTCTGACTCAAACCGCGCGATCACCTCGCGGGTGTCCATGCCCAGCTTGATCACCTTCACCGCAACGGTTCTTCGGATCGGCTCGCGCTGCTCGGCTTTGTAGACCGTGCCCATGCCCCCTTCGCCGATCACGCCGATGATGTGGTACGGCCCGATCTGCGTCGGGTGCTGCATCGCCCGAACCGCCGCCACCACATTCGCGAAGTTCTCGCTCGGGTAAGGCTGATTCGGATTGCTCGTTTCGTCGTCTTGTGGCATGATTTTGTCAGTGTTCAAGGTGCATAAGTCTACCAGACTCGCCGCCGGGCCATCGCAAGAATGAGAATTCGCGGACATCCATGTTGGTTGCCCCGGCATCATCGGCTAACAGTTAGTAGCCGGTGTGTGCGGTCTATCCAACATCAGCCCACCCGGCCTCCGTCGTCGGAGCACTTACATGGCAGCCAGGACTTACGCGCGATGAGAACCTCGAACAGCCGCCAACCTTGGCTCGTTGGCACAGGTTAGCCCGATACCTCGTCTGAAACATGTCCCAGCCACCCCCAATCCTCTCCCCCGAAAGCAGTGCGACCACGAATCCCACGATCTTTCTCCGGCTGCGCGAGTCGGATGACACGCCGCGCGAGTTGGCCTGGGACCAGTTCGCCGCACGCTATGCCGACGTCATCGGCAGCTTCGCCCGGCGTTTTGGCGCGCGACCGCAGGATGTGGACGACGTCATCCAGGATGTCATGCTCGGCTTCTTCCTCAAGTCGCCTACGTTTGTCTACGACCCGGCAAAGGGAAAATTCCGTGGGTATCTCAAGGTCTGTGCCTACCGCGCGCTCAGCAAGCGATTAGGCAAAGCAGCCAAGTTCCGCGGAAAGCCGCTCGACGATATCAACCCCGAAGAGATGGCAGTCGATCAACTCTGGAACGATGTCTGGGAGCAAGATCTGCTCCGGCAAGCCCTCCACCTCATTCGCCAGACCATGGGCGATACAAAGACCTTTCGCGCGTTTGAACTCTACGTCGTATTCGATCAACCCGCAGAACACGTCGCCGAAAAACTCGCTATGCACCTCAACAGTGTCTACCGCGCAAAAGAACAAATCACCCGGCTGCTGCAGGAGAAGGTAGCCACACTGAAAGACGAGACCTGACAACCCACCCGGCTAACGAACTGTTCCGCGCGGAACAATTGCAGTGGGCGGTGGGCAGTCGGCAGATGGGGTGTCATTGTTCCGCGCGGAACAATGTTCCATCTCCCCCTCCTGGTACTCCGGGAGGGGGTTAGGGGGAGGGTCTGCGAGGGCTTTACAATACCGACCGCATCACATTCCCAGCAGCACGAAACACCAGGCGAATGACCAACAACCAAATCCCAAATCCCAAAGACCAGCAATTGTTCCGCGCGGAACATTCATCCGCCCACTGCCCACTGCCGACTGCCCACCGCAAATTGTTCCGCGCGGAACATTTTGCAACATGCTCTCTAACCCATTATCTCGAAACAACTTATAACCCAATTAAGTACTAACCACACCCTAACACTCTGTTAAGAACAGCCTTCCCCCATCCCGCCGAGCCCGCCGCGGTTCACGCGGGGCATCCGATCTTGGCGCCTGTTCGTAGCA
>DDRH01000003.1:0-36277 GCA_002343075.1 Phycisphaerales bacterium UBA2421
ACTCTGTTGAGTCCGCCCGCTGCTCTGCGCCTGTTTATCAGTTGGTTTTTACTCGTCGAGCTTCACGCCCAGCCGGGTCATCAGGTCGTCGAACTGGTCGAGGTTGGCATAGTGAATCACCAGGCTGCCCTTCCCCTTCGACTTCGGCTTGGCCTTCACCTGCACGCGCATGCCCAGCTCGCTGGCGACGCGCTTCTCAAGGTCGGCCAGGTGCATGCTGTTGGCCGCAACCACCTTCTCGCGGTTGAGCGGCCGGCGGGGCGATCCGTTGATCAGTCGTTCGAGGTTCCGCGCGTTTAGCCCCTGCGTCGCACATAGGTGGCCGAGGCGAAACTGCTCCTTCATATCCGTCACGCCCACCAGCAGCTTGGCATGCGTCAACGAAAGCTGACCGTCGCGCACCATATCCTGTACCTGCGTCTGCAGCTCGAGCAGCCGCATGAAGTTGGCGATCGTGCTGCGGTCCTCACCCAGCCGCCCTGCCAGCTCTGCCTGCGTCAGGCCGAGTTCCTGCACCAGCGTTCGATACCCTGCCGCCCGGTCGATCGGGTTCAAATCTTCCCGCTGGATGTTCTCGACAAGTGCCATCTGGGCCTGCGTGAAGACATCCACATCGCGGACGATAGCCAGGATCGTTTTCAGGCCTGCGAGCTTGCTTGCACGCCAACGGCGTTCGCCGGCGATCAACTGCGAGATGCCCTCCGCCGTCCTGCGCACGAGCACGGGCTGAATAAGCCCGGTCCCCTTGATGCTGTCTGCCAACTCCTTCAGCGATGCGTCATTCATCCGGCGGCGGGGCTGGTGCGGGTTGGGGACGATGCTATCGATCGGCAGTTCAAGCACCGCGCCCGGGGAAACCGACGATTGTTCCGCGCGGAACATTGGCGCAGCGCCACCCGAATCGCCCGCCGCGCGAGGGAGTGAACCCGACGGCGAGGCGGCCGGTTGCGAGTCGGCAACCGTCCGTTCAACCGGCGCATCCGAGACGTTGATCAAACTCGATAACCCTCGGCCAAGCCGACGGGGGGACGATTCTTGTTTAGACATGATGCGTTCCTCCAGGAACAGTGTTGTAAGGCACAGGCGATCCTCGCCGTGCGTGAAACATATCGCAACACGCACTGCGGGGCAAAATCCGCCGAGGCCTACGCAGCCCCGGCAGCCCATGACGATGCCGGCGCTCCGTGGGCATCAGCGTCACGGCGGGGCGTCGCAATAGTGATTACATTTGTCTACACATGTAGCCTAGCCACCCGGCGCGCGCCCCGATCCCGCCGACCTTCAACCGGCGATCGATGTTGTTCACCAGAAAGTAGCGAAGGGCGTCGATCAGGTGGTCGTGTTGCCCATCCTTCACCGGCAACTCGCTCAACACCTCGCCGTCGGCATAGCGATACCCTTTCAAAGCCGCGATCAGGCGGACGCAGCGCGGGTGAACAAACAGCCGGGGTTTCCCGGCGGCGGGGCGAAGCGCGGCGCGGATCGCCTCCAGTCCGTCGACAATCCGGGTCGCACGAAAACGAACCCGATACCCCGCGCGCCGCAGCGCCGCCACGTTGCTGTCTGCCGTCTGGTCGTTTCGGCCCGCGCCGGCAGGGTCGCACGCCACCCAGCTTACCGTCCCATAACCTCTTGACTGTATTTGCTTCAAATGCACATCAAGCGTCTGTTGTGTTTGCACATATTCGTCAACCACATGCACCCCCGCCGAGGCGCCATAGCCGGTTGCGCGAATGAACAGGCAGACAAACGGATTGGCAAACCCGAAATCGATCGCAAGACAGAGTTGGGCAGGCGCCGAGGGGCTAATGGTGATCTGCGAATTCTGCCCGGTGCCTGACGCAGGCGACGGTTGATTGATCGCTTCCACCACATGCACCGCCTCGTCGAACGTCGGAAACACGCAGCCGCGCACGCTGGGCCGCTTGCACAGCATTTCTGCATTCCAGCAGTCCTCGCTGACGCGCTGCTTCATGGCGATCGCATCGTCGATGGGGATGAACCCGTTGCACCGCGACTTGGCCAGCCCGCGGCACTCGTTCCAGAGCGGGCAGGTCTTGCAGTCACGGTCGGGTTCGCACTTCTGTAGCACTTCCATTAAACACCACCGAATCACCCGGGGCGAGTGATTCTTCGCCGCGGCGTCAAGGATTTTCTGCATCAGCCCGAAAGGGCGATGGTGTGTGGATAGCGCCTCGATCGTGCCGTTGACGCGGTGGGCGATGCGCGGTCGGCAGTGCGCCGACGCTGCAGTTGCGACATCCGAGTGCTCGCCCATGTTCTGGACATTGTCCATTGACAACTGCCCGCTGCGCGTGACGAGTTGGGCGGCCTCCCACACATCGGGGTCGAACAGCTCCACTTCATCGCAGCGCAGCTTCTGCACGCGCAGCCCGCGCACCGCCCGCTGCGACTGCGTAAGCACGCTGGCGTTGCTGCGGCTTCGGAGTCGCAGGCGCTTTCCGGTGCTTCGTGGTTTGAGGATGAGGTCACCGGCGAGCTGTTCGATATCGGGCACGAGGTGTTCCCATGTGCGTAGCGACTGCTCGAAGCTCCCGCCGAGAATGCGGACGGAAACGCCCGGCTTGTGAAGCAGGTCGAGGAGTGTCGCCAGCGCAGCCAGCCGGGTTTTTCCTCCGCCGCGCGGGGCGTGGATGATGAGGTCCGTCGCCGGCTCGAAGTAGGACGCGCAGAGGTAGTCAAACGGCGCATCATGGTGCGCGCAGACCGGCACCCGAGGCAGGTCCAGCGAGGTGAAGCAGCGCACCCAGTCGTGCAGTTCATCGGGCGTGCGGCAGGGGGCCAACAGCAGATGTTTCCAGTGGCTTCTCATGTTGCTCCTTGTTCAGTGTCTTTGAAGGTTGATGGCACCGGGTGGATGGAGTGGCGTTATGGTTCCTCCGCCTGTCGCGCCGCGCCGAGCATGCGTTCGAGGATGGCGATGCGCTGTGCCTTGGTGAGATTGTGTGACACGCCGGCATCGGCACGGGCTTCGGCGGTGCGCTCGGCCTGTTGTTCGGCGGCAGCCTGCCGGGCTTCTTGCGTGCGTGCGAGCTTGATGAGATCGCCGCAGACCTTGCGCGACAGCTCCTTGAAGGTGTCGTCGGTGCCGGCGACAAAGGCGCGCACCTGCTCCGCCGCCGCCAGCGCGGCGCGTTGCACCTCCAGCTCGCGCCGGGTGGCCATTCCGCCGCACATGCGCTTTCGAAGCCGCTGAAACGTGCGCGTGGTGTAGAGACGCGCGAGATCCTGCTGGGTGAGTCCCGACCGGGTTAGAAACGCATCGAGCGACTCGCGAATGTCCCACGACTTGTCGAAGAAATGTCGCATTCTGTCTTTATCCTGCTGATCCATGACAAGGCTCCTTTCGGTTGTGACTGATGGAAACACGATAGAACAATGCTGAAAGCCGGTATGCCCTGTCACCCGGTGTTGGAGTGGGCCAGGGCTGCTTCTGCCCGCACGCAGGAAACGACCGAGCCGACCACAGGCAGCCGATCGATCCACTTGTCGAACAGGTAGAACGCCGGTGTCATCCTGCTGTCGGCTGTGCCACCTGCTGCGAGGGTTGGCGCGCGATTGGGTGCGTCTCTGGGATTGCCCGTCGGCGGGGGACGTTCGATGCGTTTCATGCCGGCGCGGTCGAAGAGCGGGTGTAGCCGGGCCATCATGGCAGTGGCTTCGATGTAGCGCGTGGGGCACCGGAGAATCAGGGCGCGCACGAGTCGACTGCTCAGCCCGATGCCCCGGAAGGTGGGGTGAACGATAACGCGGGCGATCGTGCGGACATTGGCATTGGCAAACCGCATGCGATCGCCGGCGCGCAGGTCGGCGATGCCCAGCGCGTGGTAACGAACGCGGTGAAACGCCGTCGGCCAGGCCAACACCGCGACCCCGACGCAGCGCGCCGGGCACCCGGGCAGTTGGTGCCAGGCCGCGATCACGTCACAGGGAACGCGCGGATCGCCCGGCCGGTAGTGAAACCGGCGAAGGGTTTTGTATTCATTAAACTTCGCCGGCGCGACGTAGATTCGCCCGGGAATCGGGCACTGGATGATCATGAAGCCTCCATTTATTGAGAAGACGGTGGAATTCGTGTAAGTGATGGCCCTGACTGACTTTGCCTGCCGTCCCCCGCCCGGCTGGTGGACTTTGCGTACAATCCGGCCAGATGGGCATGTCGAGCGGTTGCTAAAACAGGGAATGGTTGCTGCACAGCCATGAGTGCGCCTGATACAGACATCATTTTGTGTCCCGACTGCGGCGGGGTGGTGGGGGCTACCGAGGTCACCGTGCAAGGTGCGCCATGCACCTGCTTTGCCGATGCGCCAAAAGCCCGACGAACGCCCGCTTTCCCAACCACGCCAGCCGACGACATGCCTTCCAGCGGCGCACTCGGCTCAATCTCGCTCTCCGATGAACCCGGCAGCGCGGCGGGCGACGAGGAAGACGCCATTGCTTCGCGGCAGAAACCCGACTCCTCCGACACCGCGCAATCAGAAGCCATCGTCCCCGAGGCCGCGACGCAGACCGAGAAGCGTTGCGTGCTCTGCGACAAAAACGTCTCAGGACACCGCCGATTGAAAGACAGCCGGGGATACATCTGCCTCGACTGCGCCAAGAGAGAACAATCCGAAGGCAAACCCAAGGGCGTTAAATGTCCGAAGTGTTTCCGGGTGGTGAAGCGCGAATCGCTTGGTAAGTTTGATGGCCGACTAATGTGCCAGCGCTGCCTGCGCGAGGCGCGCGAGGTCACCAAGCCGGGCAGCAAGCGATTCCGGAAAATCGATGGCAAACACTTCGAGGAGCACAGCAAGACGCAGCTATATGTGCTCGGCGGGGTGGCGGTTGTGCTGGCGATTGTCATTTTGATTGGGTGGTTGAAGTCGTAACAGCGATCGTCCCGAAGTCGCACCGCGCGATGATGTCGGGAGCCAGCGCGCCGGCAAGCGACTCGCGGCCGGTGGCGAGGATCATTGCAATTCCACTTTTTACATCGACGGCACGGCGAATCGTCATGGCCACCGTGGCGGCGGTGACGTCATCCAGCGGCGCGGCAAACTCGTCGCACACCAGCAGGCACCCGGCCCGCTCCCGCTGCGCCCGCTCCAGCCCCATCGCGACGCGCAGGCGAAAATGCTGCCCTTCACTCAGGAATCGGGCACTTTTCAACAACAGCGACGCCTCGGCCAACCCCACGCCGGCAAGCAGGTGCATCGCATCGCGAAGCTCGGAATGTCGCAGACAGTTAATCAGCGCGCGATTGGGCGCGGACAACAATGCAAGATCGATCCACGGGCGAGCGTCATCCAATTTTGCTGCCTGTTTGTGAATCGCGCGGAGCAGTGTCGTCTTGCCAGAACCGCTCGGGCCGGTCAGAAGCAGGATTTGCCCCGCCGCCGGCAAAGGGCACGTCGGCGGCGCCGCATGGAGCGCGGGCCGGAACATCGGCCGGGGCGAACGGTCCAGCTCGAACCAGTTGCGTACTGCGGCGATTCGCATTCGGTCGGTGTTCATCCTTCCCGCTCCTTTCAGAGTGCCGCGATTCGCGCGGCGGCTACTTACTATGCATATGCAATCGTAGCGATAACAGTTACTTACGACGGCAGTTGTCCGGTCTTCCCGCGATACCACCCGATGACGGTTGCACGCCGGCGATGCACTTCGAACGCACTCAGCCCGAGCGACTTGGCCAGGGCAGAAGCGCTCGTTCGCGAGACATGGGCGCGGACTGCGATGGTTCGTTCGAGATCGGTCAGGGCGTCACCCGCGTCGAGGACAACCGAGACATAGCGCGACATCACCCGCCGGAGCAGCACACGGGCGCGCCGGCTGACCGTGCCGGGGTCCAGTTGAAGCAGTTCTGCGGCGCGGCGGACGGGCATCATATCGAGGCAGATGAGTTCGAGGATGAGCCGGTCGTGCCGGGCCAGGAGCGCTGCGCGGGCGCGGAGCGTCTGCCGGGCCGACGCGCGGCAGTCGGCCATTTCCCGGCTGCGGGCGCGGTGGTCATCGTCGGTCCACCGCTGAATGTTGAGAGGATTGAGGGTGATCATCAGAGGCCTCCGAAGTATCCACAGCCCCGACTCGCCGACCCGCCGACCCGCAGAGGGTGGGAAGGCATTACGAGGCCCGAAAAGTTCGATACTCATAAAACATTGGTGAGTTATAGGCTTTTGTTAGGTGTTTGTCAAGTGAAATCTTCCCTTCTCAGTAATTTATAAACATCTATCGATAATATACTTACAACCGCAGTACTAACCTTTTGCAAACAAATTCTGGTGAACACAGTTGCCCGGCTGCGAAAGGTGTGGATTCTTGACGCTTCTCGGTGTCGCGCCGATCATGCCCGGAATATGAGCAATGCCGTGTTTCTCCAGCACGCCCCGCACCTGAGTCCCGGGCGATTCATTCCGATCTTTCGCGACTTCGGAATTCCATGCGAAGTCCGTCATGTCTACAAAGGTGATGAAATACCGACTGACCTGGAATCGATCCGCATCCTCGTTTCGCTCGGCGGGCCGATGCGCGTCGCCGACGTGGGTTCGGACAAGCATCCTTATCTGGCGAACGAAGTGGCACTGCTGAAGCGGCTGGTCGATGCCGACAGGCCGGTGCTCGGAATCGCCCTGGGCGCGCAGCTACTGGCGCACGCCGCCGGGGCGAAGGTCTATCCGAATGTCGCCGGCCCCGAAGGAGCGGCTTCACCGGCCCCCGAGTTTGGCTGGGCACCGGTAACGTTCCCATTTCCCGGCGGCACCGAGCCGATGGTCTATGGGATGATGGACGGCGCGCCGATGTTTCACTGGCATCATGACACGTTTGACCTACCCAAGCTCCCCCCGCCGGCCAACCTTCCCCCCAACGCGCCGGCGCCACCGCCGGGCAATGCGCTGCTTAGTTCGAGCAGGCTATGCAAGGTGCAGGCGTTTCGGTTTAAGACGCAGCTTTTCGGATTTCAATATCATTTCGAGATGACGCGGCCGGACATTGAAGCGATGCTATCGGCCGATGGCGCGGCGGCACAGCAGGCGCTCGGTGGCGAGGGTGTGGCGCAGATTCGGGCTGACACGGAAAAGCACTACCCACGCTACGCACGCCTCGGCGATAAGCTCGTGCAGAACGTGGTGCAGTTTCTGAAGCAGTATTGATTTGGCAAATGAGAGTTCGGCAACGCGGCTTCGCCTGGGGGCGCGTGTTGCTGTTGAAAAGAGATGTCGTCCGTCGCCGCTCATTTTCTGCCAGCCGCGCGCAAGCCCTGGGTGCGCCCCTGGGCGCTGGCGGGGCCGATCGCGCTGCTGGTGTTTTGCCTGCCGATGTTGCGCCCGCTGCAGCACCCTGTCGAACTGCCCGCGGAAGAGGCGCAGCTGGTAGAGATGGTACGGCAGAATCTCACCGGCAAGCTTTATATCGCCGACACTCCGCCGATCTCGCTGCAGAGCCTCACCACGCCCTCACCGACGTTTGCGCTCGTGCTGGCAGGCCCGGCGTGGTTGATGCAGACGCTGGGATTCGATTTTTCCAACAACCCGACGCTGATGGCATACATGCTGATTGCAATCGGCGTGACGTTGCCGGTGGCGCTCTCCGCCGGGCTGATCTATCGCATGGGCCGCCTGTTTGAGCTGAATCGGCCGCAGCGGGCGGCGCTGGGGTTGACGTGTGTTACCGCCAGCGGGCTGGTGAGTTATGCAACCACGCTCAGTGCCCACGCGCTGGCCGCGGCGCTGCTGATTGCGGCGGCGTATTGCGTGCTCACGGCGCTCCGGTCCCACCGCGAGCGCGCCGCGCTGCTCTGGTGCCCGCTGGCCGGATTGGCCGCGATGCTGTCGGCGGCGCTGGATCCTTCAACCCTTCCCATTGCAATTTTGCTTCCCATGGTATTGATCGCCTGGCCGGTCGGGTGGCACTTCCGTGTCATCGCCATCGCGATGTATATCATTGGCTCGATCGCACCGATGGTTCTGCATCACGCATTGCACGCCCAGCCGACGCCCGGCCCCATCGCCGAGCTGGCAGCGCAGCCGCCAATTTTTACCATCGATGACATCTCCGGTGATATCGATTCCGGCCCGGGACCCTGGCTGGCATATCACATCGATCGATTATTCACCGCCACCGTCGGCACGCACGGCCTGCTCAGCCATTTTCCGCTGCTGCTTCTGGGCGCGGTGGGGGTGGCGATGATGATGCATCGCAACTGGCCGGAGAGCGTGAAGTGGCTTGCCGGGGCGACGCTCATCGCGGGGGTGGTGAGTGTGCTGGCGATCGTGCTGAGCAGAATCAGTTTTGTCGATGCGGGGTTTGCCACAAGATGGTTTATCGCGTTCAGCCCGCTGTTGCTGTTTTGGTGCGGCGCGTGGTTGAAAGCGCGGCACACCCGAAGCGCCTGGCTGGCGGCGGGGCTGGCGGGGGGGTTTAGCATCGCGGTCGCGCTCATCGGTGCCGCACGCCCCCAACCGCCCGGCGGCTATACCGGTTACACCGCCGCCAACGCCCTCGAACGCATCGTTCACCCCGGCGCACCCGGCTTCGCGAAGCAAAACTAGCCCCGGAAGTCACGGCGTCACAACACCGATTGAACCACCAGCGGATTCATCCTCCACCGGCGGCCTCGTTCTGGCCTACCCAGTGCCCTCGGTTATCGGGCAGCCAACCGGGCACCGGCGGGGTCGCGGCGGCAAAATACCCGCGCCGCGGCCAAAACTGCCCATCGCCGGTCACGGGACATGACGTATACATAGACGGCACCCGCGATGGCGTAACCGCCGCTGCGGGCATGAGTTAGACAAACAAAGCGGCCCGCCGAGACGCGACGAGACAAGTAGCGACGGTCGCCGGCACGAGTGGCTCGCAAGTCAAGCAATGAAAACGCGAGTGTGTTGCGATAGAGAGGTACGAATGAGTTTTTCACCACGCTTATCACAAAGCTTATCACGAATGACGAGCCGACTGACCGACGCGACCGACTCGATCCAGCGCCCCACCCCCGCCCAGCCGCCCCACGGCACCGCAGCGGGCCGGCGCGGGTCGGTGCTCGTCCTCGTCGTGGCGCTGCTGGTGCTGCTGGCCCTCGTCGCCACCGCATTTCTGACCACCACCCGCCTCGATCGCGCCGCATCGGTGCAACATGTGATCAACACGCAAAAAGAGTTCATCTTCGAGGCCGGGCAGGTCTACCTGCAAGGCGAAATCCTCAACGACATCCTCGACCCCACCGCATTACAAAACACCGACCCCGCCATCGCCAACGCCACCACCGTCCGCAACCCCGGCACCATCGCCGCCCCCAGCGCCTACAAACCCATCGATTCCCCCCTGACCGACCCTTTCCTGGGTGTGCGGGAACCGTTTTTGCAAATCACGCATTCCCTCCAGTCGGGTAACAACGTGCGCATTCCCAGGCCAATGTGGCGCACAGTCAGTTGGCCGACTTTTACCAACGTCGAGCTGGCGCAAGGCCTGCGCTATGAACCACCGGATAACAACCAGTTGGTTCGGCCCACGCCGCTCGTTGCCAACGTCAGCCCGGACATCGGCCCGATCGATCTTGTCAGACGGTACGAGAACGGCGTCGCCTACAAGACAGGCGAAGTTGTGATGGTGCCCGCTCAGGTTGCCGGTTCTTTTGACTATTACGTTCGCACGATCATCAGTGCCGGTTCGAATAGCACCATCGCCACGCAGCCCGGCGGTGGGTTGCCGGTTTTCCCATTGACTCCGGGCGGGGCCTGGTGGGAAAAGTGCGACCCGAAACAGTACTTCTCCTTCGCCCCGACAACCGTCGTCGGGAAAGATGGCAAGAGCTACCCGGCGTTCTACGTCTACAACAACTACGTCGCGGCCCGCTGGCGATCCGGTGCGTGGAATGCCAACAATGATGCGCGCTACGTCACCGGCCCCGTCCTCGCCGCCGACGCAGATGGCGATGGCATCGCCGACAGCATCTATCGCAAACTCCCCGTCGGCGAACTAGCCGGCATCACCTACTACATGGCCGTGCGCGTCATCGACAACAACAGCGCCATCAACATCAACACCGCGTGGGCCAGCACTGGCTTCGAGTATGCCAGCGGAAGCGATGGCGATTTTGGCTTTGACTACAGTCAACCCAATTCCAACCTCGCTCGCATTGGCACATTCCCAAATTTTGGCATCTTCCGGGGTAATGTCGGCCTGCGCGATATGATGATCAGCGCCGATCAGGCACGTGTCATGGGTGCGCCGTCGATTTACGTCGGCGAGAATGACAACATCGGTGACCTAAGTGAATCTCGCCGTATTTACTACCCGGTTCCATCGTTTAGCTCGCAAGGCGATGATCCGGCTCTGCGCGAGATGTCGTGGATCAATATCTATCGCTTTGGGTTTAATCTCAACACCGCGACGATCGCGCTTTCGCTAGGCACACGACCTTCGCAAGATCGGCTCATCGGGGCCAACTGGACTTTCGAAAGTCGCCCCGACTTTCGTTTCCGTACGCAAACCGAAGCGCTCGATGCGCTCTCTGCGTCGCGCCCCAGATATCTTGCCATCGGCGATAACAATGGTGCCGGCGGCAACCCGAATGATGTGATTGCCGCAGGTGGCCCCGCGGCCGATCGAAAGTTGCGCTGGTTCGATCTTGCGAGTGATGGGGCGGCTCTTGCTTATCGCGGCGGGGTATTGGTCAATACAGACGTATCGCCGGGCACCATCGACCAGCTCTTTCTCGAAGCGGGGCGCACGGGTACTTACGGCGGGGGCGCGAATTCACTTGATTCAATTTTCAATAGCGCCGGAAATCGTAACCGTGGCCCGCAGGGCACGACGATCAACCCTGCATTCGGATTGAAGAGCTACCCCGTCGGTGCCACCGCCGCGGCAACGGGAGTCAATACCTCGGTCGACGCGTGGTTTGATATCAACTTTAACTTCGACCGGTACTATGGATTTGGGCGTTTTGTGGTCGATCCCCCCAACGCACCATTCGCATTCTTCCGCAGCATTCGACCGCTGCTCGTTACTTCCAATGGCGTAAGCAGCGTCATTGGTCCACGAACCGAAGCCCAGGGTCGCGTGGATGTACCCGCGCAAGTGGCCGATTATCGATCCGATCTAGCGGCGGGGAGCATCAACAATAACGCCTATTCCATCATCACCGGCTTCGGCGATCCCGCGGGCGTGAACACACACCAGTTTTTCGACGGCGACTATTACACGATCAACGTCGTCGGCAACGAAACCGCGCAACTCGGACCCGCGGTCGGCACTTTCAGTGCGATGGCAACCTACAAAGAGTCGTTCATCACCGGCGGCACCGGCACCAACTCTGCTATGACCGCAACCACCAGCAAGATCTCTGCCAACACCGCGCCGTTTGGCGAGTTGTGGCGCGGCTTCTGGAGTGTGATGGCCGAAGACTGGGCCGAAACGGTCGGTACCACAGGCACGACATCGCTTATCAACTCCGGCACGTCGTTCGAGCGAGCGATTCGAGCAGCAGAAGCCAGCCTCGGCGGGACGATCTACAACCCCTACCACGGGAGCAGGTTCGACTCCGGCGTGCTGGGGTTGGACAATGACTTTCGGCCAACATCCACGGCGCGCGGGCTGGATCAGGACGGAACAATTGTCGCTTACACGCAAGTTCCATATGTTGCCCCTGCGGTTGATTCGGGTCTTGCGATTCCCGTGCAGCATGAGCAGCACCCCGCCCGCATGTTCCGCTCACCGATTCGCAGCTTTGTGCTCGATGAAGCCGGCACAGGCAACTCGACTGATTTTGTGCCACCGTTGACCACGACGCCACCGACGACGAATTTCCAAGCCAACGCGTCCCTCCCGCGCTTGCGGCCCGATCAGATGATTCTACTTCGCTCGGCCATCGCCGCCGTCAACGCCGAAGACATGCGCGATACCGATTTCCGCGTCACCCGGCGCACGATTCTGCTCGAAGCTTCCGGCCAGATTCCGCAACCGACCACCGACGGCACGTTGCCGGATGGCGGGCAAGTCGCGGTCACCATCAATGGCTTCGAGCCGCAGCCTTTCATCACCGAAGTATTCGCTCACACCGACACAACGACCGAGCGCGGAACTGGCGCTGCCAACGCGAATACCGGTTACATAGCGATTGAACTGCACAATCCCTATCCATTTCCCATCGATATCCGCAACTGCAAGATCGGATTGATCAACCGGTGGGACTCCAAGCAACCCGGATACCCCGCAATGCGCGTTATGGATTCGGAGACGACCGATCCGAGCGGGGGGGGGTTGTTCATTGTTCTCAGCAATGCATCATCCAATCTGGACGACCCCAGTCACTTTCCCCCGACGGTGGTTCCTGCCAATGGATACCTCGTTCTTGAGAATTATGACGCCGGCGGCACCGCAGCCGCCACCAACGCCGCGCAGTCGCGGCCTAATTCTGCCGGGCTGAATGCTCTGACCGGCAGCGCCGACGGCGCTGGCGCAATTGAAATCGGAACCGCTGGCCGGCGGGCCAACTTTGCATTTGTGGCCAATCTGCATCGAGTGCTGAATCGCGAGTTTGTGCTCATGCGCCCGATCGATGTCGAACTCGATCCGGAGCCGGAGGCCGGCGATCCGGCCAACTTCCTCAATGAACAGACCAACGGCTTCCTCCGTCGCGAGATGAGCGCCGTGACCAACGCCGGATTCAATGCGGGAACGGCGGAAGCGACGTCGGTCCGCACACTGGTTTACGCCGACCCGATCATCCACCCGTCGGGCGCAACCCGCGCCGCACGAGCGGAACGAACCGCTGCCGTAGACATGGTGCCGCTGGATTCTTTTGATTTCACCGGTCTCACGCTTTCGACTGAGCCTGCTGCGATTGACACGCTGCCTGCCTTCGCTCGAACCAATGGCGTTGCCAACGCGTGGCACTATGTGCGTGGCAACGAATCGCTTTCCAGCACGATTCCCAACGACATCGGCACCGGCGCATGGCGATTCGTCTACCCGGGCCGATACGACGGCACCAAGTTTGTTGCCCGCGCTGCAGGACCATCGCCTCTCGGCCGGCAGCAGGGAACGATCGATGCCGGGACCTGGGTTGACGCGGACCCGACAAGCAGCACCGTGGCCCCGTGGGATGAACTTGGCACCGAAGGTCCGACAGTTGGTCCGGGAATACGCCTGGGCCGTTCTGATGCAGTCGCTTCTTATCGCTATGCGTTCAATCTGGGGCAGTTTGAGCGAGGCGAGTTTCCCATCCCGCTCGCTGCAGGCGGGTTTGCACCCGCGGGCATTCGGCCGGCTGATCCGGCGAACTACGGGCTGGGTTATTTTTATCCCGCTGTCCCAACCAACTCCGTCCCGAGCAACCCGCTGGAGATCCGACAAAGTACGCAACCTGCGCATGCCCCCTTCGGTGGGTTCGGACGCAATGGCGATTTGCTGGCGGTGCCGTTTATCGGCTCATACCGCATTCAGGTCGCCCGCAACATCGGCAACAACGGAACAATTGGCGGCGTGCCGATCCGCGAATTGGTTCTGGAGATGAACGCCATCACCATGGACGCTGCGATGGCAGAAGATACGGATGTAAACGACGACCCGATCGTCGGCCCGGCGACGAACCAGATCACGCCCGACATCGGCGAGCAGGGCCGCGAACAGATCGGCCGCTTCATGCCGCTGCGCAAGACCTGGCTGCCGGTGACTGCTATCGCTGCCTCAGGAAACGATCCGTTCGCAAACAACGCTGAGCCATTTGACTACGCTGGCAACGTCGCCTGGCTGGCGGGTAACGGAAATTTCCCTGTTTTGTACGATGATCTTGTGCCCGACATTTTGAACGGCGATGTATCGGCTGGGGCGTACGGTTTTACTAACCTCAACCGCTATCGCTGGGCGTCCGATTTGTTTGATTTCTTCACCGTGCGATCGGCCGCCGATGATTATTTGCCTAACGTAAAGCCAGCCACCGGCAAAGAGAACTTTCTCGCAGATGCGCGTGCGGTGCGGAATACGGAGACTGCCGAGCCGAACACTTCGGTGGAGGTGAATCAGCCGATTGAGGGATTGGTAAACATCAATTCTGCGAGCGAACGGGTATTAGCGATGCTGCCGTGGGTACCCGATGGTAAGAACATTGTGGCCGCCACGTTTACCGTAGTGCCGCAGGATTGGCTGACTTTCGTCGACAACGGATCGGGGGCAGTCCTGACTGAGGCCAATGGAGTTCCTGATAATCTGGAGATGGCACGCGCGATCGTCCGTTTCCGCGACGGCTTCAACGCCCGCAATGTCACCTACCTTGGCTACCCATCGAGTGATTACTTTGACGCCGTCTCTGCTGCGGGCAGTTTCAGGTCACAACCATTCCTCTCGATGTGGGATTTGTATCGCGTGCCGGAATTCCGCAACGTGCAGTCAATTCTCCTCGACCCGACGTTCGGCAATGGCAATCCCACATTCACCCTGCGCCGGTTTCTTGACGATCGCTTTGGCGACATCTCGCCGTTTCCGCACGATTTCAACGAGTTTGATTTTCGTGAGAAGGCATTTGCGCCGGGGGATCGGGTAATCCTCAACGGCGTTCGTTTCGAGTGCACCGTTGCGCACAAGTCGGATAACACCAATGCCCCCCCCAATAACCAGTTTTGGCGGCAGGAAACCGACGGCACCACCCGCGGATTTTCCCGCGCCATGTTTGATTATGAAGAGCAGTCGTTGCTTTTGACGCGTGTCAGCAATCTCATCACCACGCGGTCGGATGTGTTTACTGCGTATCTGCTCCTGGAAGGGTGGCAGAATGCGGGCACGCCGCAGGCGGAGTTGAAGGTGAGTCGGCGGCAGGCGTTTTTCCTGGATCGGTCGCAGACCACGCCGGGCACCATTGAACTCAAGGCGCCGGTGCCGATTCCTGTTGACTGAACCCCCGCCGGGATTGTCGCGGCCGCTGACGGCTTGGCGCGGGGGCGAAAATGCAGGTGAGAAAATCGCCGCGGTTCAGGAAACAACCCTGAACCGCGGTTCTGTTTTATCGAAGTTGCGCCGGCTCGCGGCGGCTCATTTTTGGGTTAGCTGCGTGATCATCGCCTGCATTTGCGGAATCGGCACGCCCTGGGTGTCGAACCCCCGCAGCGCCGCCAGCGCCGCTTCGGTGTCGCCGGCGCGGGCGAGGACCTGGGCGCGAAGAATGACCACGCGCGGGTCGGTGGGAAACTGCCGGGCGAGTTCATCGATCAGCCGGGTCGCCGTGGCTGTCACCCCGACGCGCGACGCCACGCCGATCTTATTGACCTTGGCCTGCGTGTGATCCTCGGGAATCTTATCGAGCAGGCCGGCCAGCACCTGGCTATTGCCGCGGGCTTCCCATGTGAGGATTTCGGCTTGCAGCGTCTGCACTTCGGGGTCGGCGGGGAGATCATTTCGCAGCCGTTCGAGCCGCGGGCGTGCTTCGGGGTAGTTTTCCTCATCCACCAACTGCCGCACGAGCGCCACCCGCGCGGGCGCGAAACCGGTGCGGGCAATCGCATCATCAAAGACCTTTCGAGCTTCCTCCGGCTGACCGGCGCGCCGGTACGCCTTGCCGAGCAGGGTCAGCAACTCGGCATGGAGAATGGGATCCAAATCCCGCGCCGTGGGAACGGCCTGGTTGAGCAGATCGACCGCCCGCTTGGGGTCCTTATCGGCCAATGCAAGCTGGGCCAGCAGACGAAGCACGCGCGGCGCGTTGCGCGGCGAGCGGGAAACGACGATCTGCAGTTCATCACGCGTGGCGCGAAGCTGCGCCTGCGCCAATGCGGCATCGCCATCGGCGGCGCGGGCTTCGAGCATTTCAAAGAGGCTGATGCGCGTCCGCACGGAGATCATCAATGCCTGGCGATATGTATCGGCTGCGACCAGGCCCGCGATGCCTTCCATCGACTGAGGTGGCGCACAGGCCGGCTCAATGATCGGGAGGATCTCCTCCAGCCGGGCCTTGTCATCCGACACCAGCTCGGCCAGTTGAATCCGCGCCGCTGCCGAGTTGGGGCGCATCTGCATGATCGCCCGGAGCAGATTCTCGGCGACCAGATCATTCCCCGCCGCCCGTTGCACCTGCACTGCGAATGAAACGATCGACTCCAGATCGCCGTCGTCGTCCTTCAGATAGCCCACAGCGGCGCCCAGAAGGTCGGCGGTGTCGCGGCTGAGTTGTTGCTGCGCCTCGGCAACGGCTGTCTCATCGTCAAACTTGTCCAGCACATACGCGATCGGCCCGACCGCCTGCAGAATCTGTGCCTTGCGAAACAGCGGCCCGGCCGAAGCGGGGTATTGGGCGATCATCCGGTCGACCGTTGCCAGGCCTGCCTTCACGAGTTCCGCGCCTTCTTCCCTTCGTCCGAATTTCAGGTAGTTGCTGCCCATCTTTGCCTGCGCGCGCCCGATGAAAAACGGCACATCAATCTCGCCGGGCAGCTTTGGCTCGATCTCGCGCAGCCGAGCGACAGCGGCCTCTACGGCATCGGTGTCGCCGCTTCGATCAAACAAAAATGGCTCGATGATCGACTGTTGCAGCACCATGTCCGAACGGAAATCGGCCGGATCAGCCTCCACCAGCCTGCGCGCCGATTCGCCCGCCTTGCGAATGAGTTCGAGGCGGGTATCAAGCTGCGAGATATCGGCGTAATCGAGGCAAAACTTCATCAGCCGACGGTGGGGCTCCGGCGACGCCGGATACTCCCGGGCGGCGGTTTCCCATGCGTTGCGGGCGGCGACGGCGTTCATCATGCCCTCGCCGGCGATCTGGTTGGCCACGTCGCCGAGCTTAAGATAAATCTCCAGCGGGGCGCGCCCGCGCGATTTCCGGATGATGTCGGAGTACATGCGCGCCGCGTCGGCAAACTTGCCCTCGGCGGCCAGCTTGTCGGCGGTGGCAGCGTCGGCAGCGGGCGCGTCGCGGGAAGGGGAGTTTCCGGGTGACATCGAAGGCGGCGTCGAAGGCGCATTCTGCCTGGGCTGCCCTGGCGGCGGAGCACTCCCACCCCCGCCGATAATCTGCGCAAACCCCAGCTGCGCCATCGTCAGTGCAGCGACAGCGGCCAGGCAATACCGGCAGGTTGGTTGACGCGCGCTCATCCCCCAATTGTATCGCGCCGCGGCGGGGAATGGGAAAGTTTATTGACCCGCGCCGAATTGGCTACATCGCGGGAAAATCATACAATTACGACCGCATGAACGACTCCGACGTTATCGTCTTGAATGAACCGCGCCTTTCACTTGGCGACCAGTTTTACATCCCGCAGGTGGCGATCGGGCTTGGGACTACGCTGAAGCACATGTTTCGCGTGGTGATGGGGAACCATCGCGTGGTGCAATATCCTGAGCAGACCCGCGACAATATCCCCGTGGCCGACGGCGGGATGAACGCGCGCACCTACCGCGGGGTGCATCGGCTGAACAAGGACGAAGACGGCCGGGTGAAATGCGTCGCCTGCTTCATGTGCTCCACCGCCTGCCCGGCGCATTGCATTCATATCGAGGCCGAGGAAAGCCCCTGGCCCGACCGCGAAAAGTATCCGCGCAAGTTTGATATCGACGAGCTGCGGTGCATCTATTGCGGCATGTGCGAAGAAGCCTGCCCGGTCGACGCGATCGAACTAACCAGCACCTATGACATCGTCGGGCTGACCCGGCAGGAAATGATCTTCGATAAATCCAAGCTGCTGGAGATGTACGACCGAACGCAGGCGACAGAGCCGATGTGAACGCTAGTCCCCGCGAAACTTAATGTTGTGGCGGTGCAGGTCGTACAGGTAAACGCCGTATTGGTCGCCGGGTGCCTGGATATTCTGGTGGGCATCGGCAACGTGCTCCCCAAACTGTTCCTCCAGCCGCTGGTGCCACTCTTCAACGGCGTCGTCTGGAAACTCAAGCGGGCGATCGAGAACCGCCGATGCGAAATCGACGACGAAAGGGGGGGTGAACGATCGTCATTTCGATGGCCAGCACGTCCTCGGCGAAGCCGCGAAGTTGTGGAATTCGAAATCCAACGACTGTCTTGGCTCGATGCTCGTGCAGCCGCAGGTATGTTGCCAGTTCGGCTTCGAAGCTTTCAGCACGGTGATGCGTTTTTACCGCGTTACCGTTCTTCATGCGGAACACACCGCCATCTTTACCGGCACCCAGCCGCGTCGTCACTCGCGTTAACCGCCGGCACGCGTACAATTCGGCAGTGGGCAACTTGGCATCGATGAAGGTTTTCATGCAACCCTCAACTTTTGAAGCATACTCGCCTCGAATCTCGGCCACCCTAATCGTCAACGGACATCGTTTCAATGTGCGTGAAATGTCGTCCGATTTAATCAGCGTGGAAGCCGACCATATTGTTGGGCCCTGCGATGCTGAGGTTGAAGCGTTCGTCGGCGACGATCGCGATTTGATCAACATCCGGCTGCTGGAAGGAACTGATCCCGCTAGAGATGAACAACCTATTCGAATTAAAGACTGACCGACTCGCTCGCCTTCTCAGCGAGCACCAGAAACGCCCTGATCGTCTTTTCCAGATGTTCGATCGGCGTGTCTTCTTCCTTGCAATGGCTTAGTCCGCGCGCCGAGTACGCAAACATCATCACTGTCGGCATGTGCGGAACCATCTCCGCGGCGTCGTGGAGGGGTCCGGACGGCAGACGATAGGAATCGCCGGTGATTTCATTCACCGCTTCGTCGCACAGCCGCAACAGGCGGTCGTCAAACAACCGCGGGGCGATGTTCCAGATTTTCTTCCACTCGACCGCCACGTTGTTGTCGTTTGCAGCCTTCTCAGACGCAGCGCGGGCGTCGGCGTGCATTTGCGCTAGCACATTGGCGTCGAGGGCTCGCTGATCCAGCGAGATCTCACACACCCCCGGCACCGCGGTAACGATTGCCGGCTCGACTTTTACAATACCGCAGGTGCAGACGACATTGGCCCCGGGCCTGCTGTACTTCAACCCGATCTCACGCGCAGCAAGTGCAAACTGCGCCGCGGCCAGGAATGCATCGCGGCGCATGGGGATCGGCGTCGATCCGCTGTGCGCTGCCTGACCTGTGAACTTGATCATGTGGCGCTCGACGCCAAAGGTGCCTAGCACGGTGCCGGTTGATTTGTTCAGACTTTCAAGCACCGGCCCCTGCTCGATGTGCAGTTCAAGGTACGCGCGCGCGTCGACCTGTTTTAGCTGTTTGTGCGCATCAAGCATGGAATCAATATTCACGCCGTTCTCGCGCATCGCTTCGGCCTGCGTGATGCCGTCGCGGTCTTTCAAGTTGCGAATGTCTTCCACATTGAGCGACCCGCCTGCGGCGCTTGAGCCGACCAGCGAACGGCCAAACCGCGCACCTTCTTCATCCGCCCAATCGATCAGCCGCAACGTGAGATCGCACTCGCCCGCTGCCGCAGCCCGGCGCAACGCCTCCAGACCCACAAGCACGCCGAGGCAGCCGTCGAGCCACCCGCCGTTGGGCACTGAATCGAGATGGCTTGCGATGATGACGGTCGCGTCACGCTTTCCTGGCAGCACGACATGGATGTTTCCCGCGGCGTCGGTGGCGACTTCTACGTCTAAGTCGCGTCGCACCTTGTCCGCAAACCACTGTCGCGCCTTCCGCCAGACAGGCCCCCACGCGACGCGCTGCGCGCCCGCCGCGTCGGAAGTCAGCAAGGCAAGCTCGCGCAGATCGTCGATGACACGCTGGGCCGATTGTTCGGTGGTAGGCTTGGCTGGCATGGCGGTTGCAGACGATAAATCTGTCTTACGGCGATTGCAACGATAAACTCAACGTTTAGCCGAACAGAACGCCAGACAATGGCTGTGCCGGCGGGCTGGCGGACGGTTGTTCACGCCGAGAAATGTCCGGTACAACCCGCGGCGTCAATGATGGATCGGATGAGAATGCAAGCCAATCACCGTTTCATCGCCCGCCGGGGCAGTGTGCTGCTCAGGTTTGCGCTCTGGGGCGGCGGGGGAATTCTGCTGCTCCTTGCGATCCTCCTGGGTGTTTATCTTTTTTTCGGCTGGCGGGCACGGCTGGCGTTGGAGAAGACGGTGGCGACGCTCATCTCGGCCGGCGAGCCGCTCACGATTGACCTGCTACAGCCGCCGCGCATCGACGACTCGCAGAATGCAGATGCCGACGTGCGCGCTGCGATTGCGCTCCTGCCCGGACAAACCGAAGCAAGCACCAATTTCAGAGAGCTTCGCGAAGGCCCTCGGTTGCCGCTGACCGACGAAGAGCGCGTGCTTCTGCGCGCCTATTTAGACGAGCTTTCCCCGGCACTACAGACATTGCACGGCGGGCTGGAGAAACCCCGCGCCGTGTCGCAGAACCGCCTGACCAGCCCCTTGCTCAACGCGCGGCTTCCGCAGTTGCAGCCGATGCGAGAACTGGCCAACGGTTGCGGCTACCGCACCTACCTGCACTTCGATGACGGACGACATGATCTTGCGATCGAGAGTCTGCGGCCAATCGAACCGATGTCGCGCGTCTGCGGCACGGGACCGACGCTGGTGAATTGTCTTGTGGCAATGGGCATGCGCGCAGTTGCAGCGACCCGACTGATCGAGATCGCGCCAGAGCTAAAAATCGGCACCGCCACCGGCGATGTGACCCCCGACAATCTCCGCCGGCAGATTGAAGAACTGCTCGACCAGAAATCGCAGATGGAAGAGTTTCGAGCCGCCCTCCAAGGGGAGCGATTGATGCAGCTAGACACCATGCTCAACCTCGCCGGCGGGACGCTCTCTGTGCAGCAGGTCACGGGTGTCACGGGCGGCGGGGCACCGGCGGCGCCTTCGTCGACAACGGCATTTCTGGCGAGGCCCATGCTATATTCCAATGCCGCAGACTGCCTGGAAATGACCGGCGACTACATCAAGGCCACCGCCGCGGCCGATCTGCCCGCCGCTCGCGCGATGATCGATTCGGTCGAACGCCGGGCCGACGCGCTATCGGGCCGGTATACGAAGATCTTCGCGTCAATCCTCATGCCTTCGCTCGGACGGTCGTTTGTGACACATTACCGCGTGCGCACCGATCAAAACCTCGCCGCGACCGCGCTGGCGATTCGATGGTATCAGGTCGATCACCATGGCGCGCTGCCCGATACGCTGGCGGATCTTGTTCCGAGATATCTTCCCGAAGTGCCGTTGGACTACATCAGCGGCAGGCCGATTCGATATCGCAGCGAAGGTGAGCAGCCGATCATCTGGAGCGTCGGAGATAATGAGATCGATGATGAAGGCAGCAGCGAATCCGCATCAAGACACCCGGCCACCGGGCCATATTCCCGCTGGCATATGAAAGACGCCGTGGTCTTCCTAAAACCCCAACCCCGCGCAACCACTCCCCCGGGGGAATGAGCTGCGGGCAGCCGTTCACGCTACTCGAGCAGCCCCAGCGCCGCCGCGGTGGAGAAGCGGAGCCAGCGGCCCTCGGGTTGGCCTATCAGCAGGCCAAAGTCGTCGGCGAAATCCCACATGGTCCAACCCGCCCCGGCCTGCTCGGCGGCGAGGCGCACATCGCGAATCCACGCGTCGCGGCTCGCCACATTTGCACCGGCAAACGCATACACACCGAATTCATCCACCACCAGCGGCACATTCCACTGCGCCGCCCAGTCGAAAGCCGTCTGCAGCCGGGCGGTGATGATGTTCGCATCCCATCGCGCCTGCCCAAAGTAGCGCACATATTCGGCAAGATACTCAAATCCCGTCCCCGCTGTCTCAATCGCTATCTGCTGCGCCGCAAGTTCTGCGCTTTCCGGCGTCGAGGGGTAGGGAACATCGTGCAGATATTCATACCCCGCCAGCGCCCAGGACGCCCCCTGATGCGTGAAAAAATATGGCTCGTAATAATGCAGCCCGTAAACCACATTTCTGTCGGCCACCGGGCGAAGCTGCCGCAGCGCATCCACCGTGCCCCAGTCGTTTTCACCATATCCAAACTTCAGCGGAGTCGTGGCCAGAATGGTGTGCTCCGGCGCCGCACTTCGCACCGCCGCAGCAAGCTGTTCCTGCGCCGGTTGCCACTGGTCGGGCGTGCCCGCGGGTTCGCCGGGGAGCTGAATAAACACCCGCTCGGGATCGAACCCGCGCAGGTCCGCACTGAGCAATCGATAGAACGTCGTCGCCTTCTGTAACATCGAAGGATCAATCCCCGCATTCTGCAGCCGCCCGATCGGCGCAACGATCACACCCAGGTCATTACGCAGCGCGATGTTGATCGCGTCGTGCAACGCATCAAGATGGATCTTTCGCAGCTTGGTCGGGTTGGCAAAATCAAAGAAAAAAGTCGGCTGAATCGGAATGCGAATGTGTGTCAGGCCCAGGCTGCGGAGGTTGGCCGCGTCGGTATCGGTGAAGTATGACCGGAAATTGGCCGCAGGCTCGATCCCGCGCAGGTCCCAGAACCAGTGCGGCACATTCACACCGCGAGAAAGTGTGTCGATCCGATCCTGGCTCACCGCGTCGGGCGGACGATCGCTCTGCAGCAGCAGGGAATAGGTAGCGGCGATCGGGCGATCGGCGATCACAGCAAAGTAGTACGTCTGCCCGGCGACGGCAGCGAAGGAGTCGGTCGTGCGCGTGGTGGTAATCGCTTCGCCGCTGGGCCGCTCGATGCGCACCAACAGCGCCGAAGCCTTGCCCCCGGTCTCCACCCGAAGCTCGATCGTGCCCGATTGCGCCGCAGCGAATGCGAAATAGTCCTTATCACCATCGCGACGGGTGCGCCCGTCCAGCCGCGCCGCGCCGCTGGCGTCGAGCGCTACATAAATCGCGTCGCTGGCGCGCTGGTTGGGTTCGATTTCACCATAAATCGCCGCAAACAGCCGCCGCGGCTCCAGGGGGTCAATCCCCGGCGCGCGGGCCTTCGGCGATGTGTCGTTGTGCTTGCTTCGCATTGTCTCCCAACCTCGCCGCGCATTATGCGGCGCAAATCGCCCCGCGTGCAAGCATTTTTTCCCCGCGGCGAACTTGGTCGATTGGGCGGGCCGGGTAAAATCTGTCCGCAGCACGAGTCTCGACCAACAAACAGGAGTAACGCATGGCCGGCCCGATGGAACCACTCAAGGGAGAAGAAACCTTCAACGCCCCACCCGCGAAGGTGTTTGCCGCGCTGACCGATCTCGATGATCTGGCCAAAAACATCCCCGATCTGCAAAGCGCCACCAAGGTCGACGACCGCACCCTGCAGTGCGTGGTCAAACCCGGTTTCAGTTTCATCCGCGGGACGATGAAAAGCAAAATCCACGTCGCCGAAGCCGTGCAGAATGAAAAAATCCGAATCACCGTCACCGCCACCGGCATCGGCATGGGCATGGAAATCGAATCGCGCCTGAAACTCGAACCTCTGGAAGATGGCGCGAAAACCCGGCTCATCTGGGAAGCGCAAGTGATGAACCGCACAGGGCTGGTCAGCGCCGTCCCCGCCGGCCTGATCGCCGGGGCCGCGGATAAAACGGTGAAAGACGGCTGGGAAAAATTGCGCGCGAGGGTGGAAGGATAGCGAAAGAAACTGGCAGGACCATATTGTTGGAATGCCTTGCCCCGGTGAGAAAGAACAACCGAACGACCCGCTCGTCACCCTTCTTGGCGATGTAGAATGAAGCAATACAGCGAGCGGATGTTGACGAAGTCAAACACAGCTTCACGCTCCATCGTCTTCTCCCGTCGGCGTCCGCCCGAGCAGAAGAGCACGACCCTGCTCCTGGCCGAGTGGGCAGCCTAACAAGTCACCCTCCGGACCGACTTGATAAAATCAGACGGCGGGACGGAAAACAGTTACTGGCGTGAGGCCAAAAATCGGGCTTTCTGAACGAAACAATCACTTGACAATCCAGCCACGCAACCCGGTGATCCCGACATCAACATACATCGCGAGGGGTTCGCGATCGGGTGTCGAGCGCATCGTGGGGCCTGCGGGCGAAGGGAGTTCTGATGTCAAAGAGTAACACACCAGTCAGTCAGTCTGTCTGTCAGTAGCAATCCGTGTGCCGTCGCAATCTGCGTGCCGTGCGCAGTCGGCGAAAGTAGCATTTCGTAGTATTTTCGCTGCGATAGCGCACGCCGCGAACGGCGTCGCTCAACAGTTGTTTTCGCGGCACGCCGGAAAGCCGACCCGTCAATCGGACAGCGCCTTTCCGGCTTCGTCATCCCCGGTTTCCCTCCTCGCGGTAAATGGTTGGATCGACATGCTCGAACCGCGCCGCCTGCTTTCGTCCGCCGTCACGACCGCCTCATTTAATCCCGACGCCTCGGCCCACCAGTTGGTATACTCCTTCGATACCAACGTGCAGGCATCGTTGACCAAGACCGACTTCGACATATTCGACCAGAAGCGCAGCGCGCCAATCGCCTCGGCCGGCACCAGCCTCAGCTACGACGGCGCAGAGAACCGCGCCACGCTCAGCTTTGACGGCGTGAACAATCCGTCGCAGTGGGGCGCGCGTGTCGGCCTGCTCGCCGACGGCAATTACGATGCGATTCTCGCCGCCGCCGCGGTGACGCCCAACCTCACCGCCGACCACACGCTGCCGTTCTTTTTTTATCAGGCCGATATCGTCAACGGCGATCGAACTGTCAACATCGACGACTGGACCACGCTCGCAGCCAATCTTGGCGTCGGCAACACCTATTCGCAGGGCGACTTAAACTATTCCGGCGCGATCGATCTGGATGATTTTACCATTCTGGCCACCCGCTTCGGCAGCACGCTCAAGGCACCGCTGACGTCGGCTTACGGCATTCAGGTCGGCAATCAGACCGTCAGCAGCCTGACAGTCGAATGGACCGCCCCCGAGTGGCCCGTGGGCCAGCCCGACGGCTATCGCATCTGGCGCAGCGAAGACGGTATCCACTTCGCGCAACTCGACGGCGTGGATATTCCGCATGTCAGCGGCACGAACAGTTACGCGTGGCAGGATAACAACCTGATCGACGGCAAGAAGTACTGGTACCGCGTGCGCGCGTATACCCACGCCGACGGCAGCAGCGCCACCACCGCCAAGGCATGGGGCGTAACCACGCTCCGCCCGCCGACGGATGTCACCGCGAGCATCGAAAGCAACGGGGACATCACCGTCCGCTGGAACGCAGGCAGCGAGCAGGCGGAAGGGTATATCGTCAAGCTGTACACACAAAGCCCCGCGGAGAGTCTGGTGCTGGTGAGTTCGCATACGATCACCGACCCCGCACAACGAAGTCTGACGATCGAAAACCCCGGCGCTGGGCCGTTTTTCGGAACAGTGGAGGCAATCAATGGGAGTCTGAGTCTAAGCTCGGCGGCGAGCGTGCCGACCGAAGCGCAGCGGGAACCGGGTGGGCCGTGGACCGGGGCTGTTGATGAAAACACGCTGTTCCCCGGCGTCTCGGTGACTTGGGATCCCGAAGAAGGCCCCTACAGCGACGATGAAGTGACGGTTGACGTCTCCGGCCTGCCGCGACACACCTTCGTGCGCGTCTTCCTATGGACACGCGTCGGGTCAGAATCGCCCATCGCGCCGGGTATCAATTTTGACGTAGAGGTTGGCACCGGCAGCTTTCAACTGTTGCCCGGGCAGATCTTTTCAAACCCCAACGAACAATTCTTCGCCCACAACCAGACTTTCAAGACCGACGCGTCGTCCATCAGCATCAAGATCGACGCCGAGGGTCTTTCGCAGGGCCAGACATGGTCGCCGGTGCGGCTTTGGGTACACACCTACTTCCCCTTCGTCGAACTCACCGGCGGCGGGACGGTGGTCGAAGATGGCACCGGCGAGGCAAGCTTCACGGCTACGCGCACCGGGCTCGACCCCAACGACCCTGCGCATCAGCCGATTCTGAACGAGGCGTTGACGGTGGATCTGGAAGACCGCAGCTATGAAGTGCTCGCTCCCGAGGTCAAAGCGACTTGGGGCGTGGATTTCCAACTCGCCAAGACGATCACCATCCCCAGTGGAGGGGTGTCGCAGACGGAATACGTCACGCCGGTGGATGATCCGGATGCCGAGGGGTTGGAGACGATCGCCCTCGCCGCCGCACGAAGCGGCGACTACTTCGCGGCTGCGCCGGGGGAACGGCCTGCGACTACTCGTGCTGCACAAAATGACGACATAAAGGTACGCTCCGTGAAGCTTTCACTGTTTGTTCCACCACCGCCTTTGCCCGCACCCGTCAACGCATTTCATGGGTATGACTTCTACGTTTCTATCGCGGTCGAAGGTGAAAGGTTAGATCAGGTCCTCTATGATATGGACGTTCGATCATTGACCCAGATCCTTGACTTCACAAACAACTTTCTTGGCGACAACGCCATCAACGAGTACCTTCAACAGCTTCACAATGATCCAGCGGTTCCGTTCAACCCCAATTTAGTTAACACAGGTCCGGAATACCGTGAGGATTACCATCGCGCCGCCTTGATCAATCTTGATGCAAAGAAGGGAAAGTCCCGGAACACTGACAGGCAATCGTTCGGGGTGCTTCCGATCGCAATCCCCGGCTCACAGGAGTTCTACTGCTACCTTGTCGCGCAAGTGAAACGTGACTTCAAGATGCGATTCTACAGGGCAGACAACGAACAGCAGTTGGCGACTAAAGAGTGGGGCACGGAATGGAACAACGCTGCATGCGCTTGGGAGCAAGGAGATCAACCGGTTCCGCCCGAGCAGATCAGCGCGGTGAGTTACAAGAATGGCGGGAATGGGACAATTCAAGTTGGGGGGATGGATCAATGAGAATAGCCCCAGCATGCACGAAGCATTGGGCAGGCATTGTTTACCTTGTTTTGCTGGCGGTTTCTATGCCCCAAGGACTGTTAGCATCCGACCAGCAGCCTACAGTTCAGATTGACTTGTTTATGAGGGACTTCACGGTGCGGCGCGGGCAAAGCTCGGCGGTCGTCATCAGATTGGAAAACCGTTCAGATAGCAAGCTGCGATTGCATCCGATGATCGCGATCCGCGCAGCTAGCGTTGATTCCGACGGTAAACGGATTGAAGCGGTTTATCTTCGAGACGCAAATCCGGCTTCGACAATGCCTCTCAATTTCGGTGGCGCTCGATTAGACACCGCCGCCGAGGCAGGCGTTGACTGGGACGTGTTGCCGCGTTTGGTGCTTGTCGTGGAGTCGATCGATGCCATGCCTCTTCAAGAGAAGTTTACACCAGCGGTTCGCAGCGTCCCAATCGTGGAAGCCTCCCTCGGCGCACACTCGATGCTCCTGAAGGTAGGCGAACTACCCGGCTGGTGTGTGGAGGGTACGCGGTTGCGGATAAAGGCTGTGTTGGAAAGTGCTGCAGGGAAGCTGCTCGCGGAATCCAACGGCCACGAACTGAGTGTAACTGACGAGTGAAGGGAGCGATGGGAAGGACGGGGAGGTGAAGAGTCACCATTGATTTTTGACCGCTTTCCGCGGGCGATCGGGGTTGCTCAGGGTGTTGGTCAGGCCGAGCGCGTTGGTGGGTACACACCTACTTCCCCTTCGTCGAACTCACCGGCGGCGGCACGGTCGTCGAAGACGGCACCGGCGAAGCCAGCTTCACCGCTACGCGCACCGGGCTCGACCCCAACGACCCTGCGCATCAGCCGATACTGAACGAGGCGTTGACGGTGGATCTGGAAGACCGCAGCTATGAAGTGCTCGCTCCCGAGGTCAAAGCGACTTGGGGCGTGGATTTCCAACTCGCCAAGACGATCACCATCCCCAGTGGAGGGGTGTCGCAGACGGAATACGTCACGCCGGTGGATGATCCGGATGCCGAGGGGTTGGAGACGATCGCCCTCGCCGCCGCACGAAGCGGCGACTACTTCGCGGCTGCGCCAGGGGAACGGCCTGCGACTACTCGTGCTGCGCAAGATGACAACATAGAGGTACGGGAGATCAAAGTTATTGTGAATGTAACTCCTCAGAACGGGGGAATTCAGAATGAAAACTACTACTACAACTTCTATGTGCGGATCGAAGCTCGTGGAGAGCGATTGCAAGACGTCGAACTGAATCAGCGAGTGCGCAGCGCAACGGACATCTGGGACTTTGAAGGTACGCAACTCTCGGAAGAAGACTTGCGCGATCGGTACGACAACGATCCAAACCGCCCTCATGCGTACAACCTTGTAAACACGCTCTGGCCCGTCTTCATGCCCGACGACAATTGGGAGTGGCAACACTTTGATGAAGTACGAGAGCTTGGCGGGTTCGCCCTAGCGGGCGACGTCCAGACATTTCAAGTTGACGCAGTACCCATTCTGCTCCCACCACTTCTTGACGCGGCATATTCATTCATCGCGACTACGACGCGCAACTTCTTGATTGAGACCCGAGTCGCTGGCGACCCGTTAAAACCCCTCGAAGAGCATGAATGGAAGTACACATGGGACAACACAGCACTGCTTTGGACGACGCCCGACGCTCCGGTAGATTTCTGCACCGACCCCCGGTTAGGCCGGGGAGTATTCAAGAACGTCAGTGGAATCATTGGTTTGAGTTAGCCATCTCCTTGAGGACGACGAAATGGAACTGCTTGTTTGGATTCTGATTAGTCTGCTTGCCACTCGATCAGAGGCCACCGGTGTAACAGCGCGCATGTTCGTAGACACGACGATTGTGAACTTCGATCGCCCAGCTCCGATTGGAGTCGTCGTCCAGATACAGAACGACTCGAGCGAGGGTCTGGAAATCGTCCGCCCATTCGCAGTGCGGAAGCAGATTATAAATGACGCCCGAAGACCGGACGGAGAAAATGAATCTGAAACGGTCGCCTCGGCGACTCCTGACAAGCAGTGCCACATCAGTTTCGTTGTGGTGCAGCTTTCCTCGAAACGGGTGCGGTTTGCCCAATCAAGCCCAGTCAAACTCGGAACTGAAGAGATTTCTTCAGGCACAGTGCGCTATCTGCTGGCAGAACTTCCGCCAACGGCCCTGACGGTTGGCGAGAATTTTGTTCATCTTCGAATCGAGAAGAACGGCCGGCTCGTCGCAAAGACACGGCCCATAGTCCTGACGCTTACCGAGCCAGAATAAGGCTGGGAGGGGATAGGGCTTCAATACTGGTTGTTTTTCCATCAGCTTCAGCGGTCGTCCGGCATTGCGGCTTGTATCGATCAGGCCGAGCGCGTTTGTGGGTGCACCCCTACTTCCACTTCGTCGATCTCGCCGGCGGCGGGACGGTGGTCGAAGACGGCACCGGCGAAGCAAGCTTCACCGTCACCCGCACGGGGTTGAATGCCGAAGATCCGGATCATCAACAAATCCTCGCCGACCCGCTGACGGTGAATCTGGAAGACCGCGGGTATGAGATAGTAGCCCCGGAAGTACCCGCGACATGGGGCGACGACTTTGCGCTAACGAAGGCAGTGACTATTTCAGGCGGGCAGGTTTCACAGACTGAGCATGTGACGCCGATTGATGATCCCGAAGGGGAGCGAGTCGAAGTCATTGCGGTCGCAGTGAAACCGTCATCTTCATATCAAATCGGTCTTTACCACGCGACGGCAATCCTTGCCGACGAACATCATTGTGGGCCAGACGTGACCGCTTGGTTTATTGAAGAACTCAACATTCACGCCGCATTCTGGAGGAGCGTTGGAGCACTACTGGCTGCTTTAAGGCTTGTATGTGATTGTTTCTGTACATTCTGGGAGCAGGAGACGGGTTGGAAACCCGTGCTACGGGCGTGCGGCTCGGCGGGTCGGCGCCGCGGGAACCGCGGGAGGCTCGGCGGGATGGGGGGACGAGTTTCTTAACGGAATGTTAGGGTTTGGTTAGTACTTAATTTGGTTGCAAGTTGTTTGGGGACAATGGTTTATGTGGCATATTGCAAATTGTTCCGCGCGGAACAATTTGCAGTGGGCAGTCGGCAGGCGGCAGTTGAATGTTCCGCGCGGAACAATTGGCTTGTTGCGTGTCGCTTTTTGCTCCCGATTACGGCCGCCGACTTGCCCTCCCCCTGGCCCCCTCCCAGCGTACCAGGAGGGGGAGATGGTGCATTGTTCCGCGCGGAACAATAACACTCGATCTGCCCGCCGCCGACTGCCCACTGCTCACTACCGCCCGCCCGCTGCGAACTGTTTCGCGCGGGGCGATCTGCGCGCGAGGTAGGCGGGGCGTTGGTTACTCTTTTACGATGACTTTGCTTTTTCCATCGACGAGCAGTTCGTAGATCATGGCGATGTCGTCCTTGGCGAGTCGGATGCAGCCGAGGCTGGCGTTTTTGCCTATGGTGGTGGGGTCGATGGTGCCGTGGATTCCGAAGCCTTCTCGGCCTTCGGCGTCGCCGTCGATGCCGGTAAGGGCGAGCCAGAATTCGCCGAGGGGGTTTTGGGGATCGTCGGCTTCCATGGGTGGCAGATCGCCGGCGCCCCAGAACTTGGGATTTTTCATCTTCCCGCCCGGGGAAACGATCCAGGTGCCGGTGGGGGTGCTGCCTTCTTTGCCGAGACCGACGTAGAAGGTGCCGACGAACATGGAGTCGCTGCTCATCGGTTCGCCGAGCCAGATTTCCATGGAGAATCTGCTCTTGCTGACGACGGCGTGGAAGGGGCCGTTGATGACCTTGATCGCCCGGCCGGCGCGGAGCTTGCGGGGGTCGGAGATGTCGTTCATTCGGCCGAGCAGTTCCCATGTGACGGCGTGGCTCTTGGCGATCTTCTGTAGCGCGTCGCCGTTCTGCACTGCGTAGCTTCCGCCGAAGGGATCGTTGGCGAAGCGCTTGGTGCTGAAGATGATGGTCTTGTTGAGTTCGTGGATCTGCTTCTTGAGGTCGGCGGTTTGCGAATCTGTCGGGTTGCTCGAGAGGAGGATGGCGTTGAGCGATTGCCGGGCGGAGAGGAGATCGCCGGATTGGACGAGCTTCTGTGCTTCGGCGGGGTCGGTGCTGACGTTGGCGAGAGGGATGAGCTTGTGCTGGCTGGTTTCCTTCGGGAGCAGCTCGTCCCAATTCTGCCTGGCGATCGCGGTTGGTTGTGCGGGGGGCTGAGCGGCAGGCTTGGGGGCTGTTTGCTGGGCAATCCGGCCTGCGGGGGAAGCGCCGGGGATGCTGGGACCTGCGGCGGGGGTTTCGGTGCGCAGCACCTGAGGGGCGGTTTCGGGCTTGGGATCAGCCGGCGCGACGGCGGGGGTACTCGCTACAGCGGGAGTCGACTCAGGCTGCCCGGCGAGCGGTTTTGGCTTGGTGGGTCGGTTGACGTAAGCGAGAATGGCAAGCGCCACGACCGAGATAAGGACAACGACCAGCGCCTGGCTGACCATTTTTTGCGGCCTGCGGGACATGAGAACCTCCGTGTTCTCGAACAGTGTAGCCGGGGCAGAAGGCGGCCATCGAACCACCTCAAAGCGATCTGCGCGGCCACACACTCACTCAAACTGGCAGCAGGGCGACCGGCCCGGCCGATCGACTGCTACTTTCCAATGCAGCTCGTTGTAAACCTGCGGATGCAGCGGTCGGACGCGAGCATACTCAGGGGCATGTCGTGGTCAAGCACGGGAAGGGTCGGCAGCACCTGTTCTTCGAATGCAAGCCCGCAGGAAAGGCCGGTGAAATCGCCCTGTGCCAGGAACCGGTCGTAGAAGCCCATGCCCCTGCCAATGCGGTAGCCGGTCTGGCTGAAGCCGAGTGCAGGAACGACGACCAGATCAATTTCATCCACAGGGACGGGCTTGCCGGTGATCGGCTCGCGCACCCCGGGGCCGGTGGTGGTGATACCGCTGGTGAGGCTGTTGATTTCGACCGGGAGAATGCGCTTTCCCTCCCAATGAACCTTGGGGACGACGACAGTCATGCCGCGCTGCCATGCGCGCAGCGCGATGGGGGCGGTTTCCACTTCCTGCGCCATCGAGAGATAGAGCATGACACTTCGCGCGGCGGCGAACTCGGGGCTTTGCGTGACGTGCAGACACGCGGCGATTGATTTGTTGTGAATGTCGGTGGCTGAGAGCCGGGCGAGCGCTTCGCGAAGCTGCTGCCTGACGGCACCCTTGTTGGCCGGCTGATCTGACGACATGCGAGTTATCTTCCTCGTTCCAGGCTCGACCCCTTGTTTGCCCGCCAATGCCAGTCAAGGCGCGTTGTCGGCCTTGCCTGCATCAGCTTGTTCTTTGAGCAACCGTTTCCACCGCTCGAGACGATCTTTGATCGTCGCTTCAAAGCCCCGGTCGGTAGGGGCATAGTAATCTTTACTCACGCCGAGGTAACTTTGTTCTACCAAACCATCGGCATGATCGTGAGGATAGCGATAACCCTCGCCGGCCCCAAGCTTTTTCGCCTGTTTGTAATGCGTATCACGCAAATGTTTGGGGACGGGGAGGGTTCTGCCGTCTCGGACGTCTGTCATGGCGGTCCAGATTGCCATGGCGCTGGCGTTGGATTTTGGTGCAGTAGCCATATAAATCGCTGCCTGACCGAGAGTTAGCTGACATTCAGGCATGCCGATGCGTTCGACGAGCGCATACGCCGCCGCCGCGAGTTGGATGGCTTGGGGGTCGGCATTGCCGATGTCTTCGCTTGCAAAAATGGCGATTCTACGGGCGATAAATCGAGGATCTTCGCCGGCTTCGAGCATCCGCGCCACCCAATAAATCGCCGCATCCGGATCAGACCCACGCATGCTCTTAATGAGTGCGCTGGCCGCATCGTAATGGTCGTCGCCGGTGCCATCGTAGACAATGGCCTTCCGCTGCATCGATTGCTGGGCGATGTCGAGGGTGATTTGGGGCCAAGCCGGGAGCCGAGAGCCGAGAGCGGAGTGTGAAGCAGCGGAATTGCCTTGATTTTGCTCTCGGCGGTCCGCTATCGGCTCTCGGCTTTCATCACTCGACAACACCGCCACCTCGATCGCGGTGAGCGCTCGGCGGGCGTCGCCGTCGCTGGTGACGGCGATGAAGTTGAGCGCGTCATCGTCGATCGTCACGCCAAGTTTGCCAAAGCCGCGCTCGTCGTCGGCAAGAGCACGGCGGACGAGCACTCGAATGTCCTCCTCGCTCAACGCCGCAAACTGGAAAATCTGGCTTCGACTGACCAGCGCGCTGTTAACGGCAAAAAACGGGTTCTCGGTCGTTGCACCGATCAGAATGATCAACCCCGCTTCGACATCGCCAAGCAGGATATCTTGCTGCGCGCGGTTGAAGCGGTGGATTTCATCGAGAAACAGTACGGTGCGCTTTCCGCCGGCGCCAAGGCGCTCGCGGGCGGCTTCGAGCACCGCGCGCACCTCCTTCACGCCGACACTGGCTGCGTTCATTTCCTCAAAGTGGCTCTGCGTATGGTTGGCGATGATCTGCGCGAGCGTAGTCTTCCCCGTGCCCGGCGGGCCGTAGAAGATGACGCTCATCAACCGATCGGCCTCCAGCATCCGCCGCAACAGCTTGCCCGGGCCGAGGAAGTGCTGCTGCCCGGCAAACTCATCAAGCGTGCGCGGCCGCAACCGCAGCGCCAACGGCGCAACACGCTCGCGATTCCTGCGACGGGATTCGGCGAAGAGGTCCACGACAGGCGATTATACGCCGGTTCTGCTGACAGATCGCTCATCTTGTTGTTGCAAAGTTGTAACCATCTCCGGAGTCCTCGATTATTACCCTGACTTAGCAACTCATCGACGACGACCTTCGGGCTGCGCCGGGGGCCGTGCGAACGCGTTTCTCAGAGTGGCCGCATTTGCACGGGTTCAGGGCGGCAGTGAAGGATCTGCTTGCGTGAACACGCGTTCCCAAGGCATCGCTGCCTTCTCTACTGGCGGGACCGTATACCGTCATCCATTAGCGCGAGATTGATCTTTCCCGTGTCCAACGCTGAAACATGCCAATCAAGAAACAAGACGTTAGCGCTTCGGTTCAGATGGCGTCTGCCGAAGAGGCGCGCTTGAGCCCCCCCCGGAAGATGCGCCGGAGAACGAGCGACGTGAAATTGCTCGAAGTAGATGTCGTCAAAGAGTATGCCGTGATCTCGCGTTCCGTATTCGTCTGGTGCTTCCAAAAGCCAGCCTACCCCAGAAGGTCGCCGCGCTGCTGATAAATTGAGTGGGGGCGCGCCGCGCCAACGGGGCGCTGTCTCCGGGGCAAAGCAGTTCAGCACATAACTGCTGGGGATGTCGCTCTTCGGATGCGAAGGGCAATGCAAGACCTTCTGCCGCGGAAGATCGTCCCAGCCCCAAAGCCTTGGTGCTCCGACATGCGGAAGAATCGCTGTCAGCCAGACGGGGCCCCGGCTCGACCCGTGATACGGGGCATATCGCGGTACCACGCCCTTGTATTCCGCCGCGTACGCCTGAAATGCGATCCCGATTTGCTGCAGATTCGATGCGCACGAAGCGCGTTTGGCATGCTGAGCAACCCGTGTTGAAGCCGCAGCCACGATTGTCAGCAACACAGCGACAATCGACACGGCCACAAGAAGCTCGATGAGCGACCAACCCTTCCGGCACGCAAGGCCCGTTGCTTTCGGATCTTCAGCAACTAAAACTCCATGGCCTGACGGATACTCTCCGTACTCGAATCGCCTGCGGGGACGCGACCGCCCAAAGACAACCCAGAACAAAAATGCTTGCTCCAGCCAGCAACACGTTGAGCGCAACCCCCAGCAAGTTGGAAGTAAAAGGATGTTGCGCTGACCAGCCAGAGACATGCGATCCAAAACATCCGCACGGCTTGGCAGCATTGGAGTTGATCTGCGTAAGAATAACCCCCGTGAACGCGCCGGTTACGATGACTGCCACAAGATGACTGTAGAACAATCGATAACCACTCGCCAGCCATAATCCGAGAAAAATCTCGGCGAACGCAAGCGACTTCATCATCATCGGATGCGTGCTTGCAAGGTGGGCAACGAGCGTGTCTGCGGATTTCGTTTGCGAATCAACGTGTTCGACTGACTTAATGATACCCGCAACAAGGAATGTTCCCGCAACGAGAATTCTCGCGCCCAGAAACGCAAGTCGTTGTAACGAGAACCACGCCATGATCACTCCGGCCTCGGCTTCAGGTCGTTTGGTTGGGATATGACGCCCACGCCCGCGCTGCGGGGCATGGGACCCGGCGTCGTGAGTGCCTGCTCAAGCCAAGCAACGTCCGATTTGCCGGAACGTGGATCCAGTTTCCGCGCGGCGACAAACCGATCGGCTTCGGTCAACGCGTCGGGGCTGTTTTTCAGCCGGCTCACGCAGCAAAAGCGCCACAGCATGTTGGCGAGGCGCCAGCGGTCGCTCGGCTGGTCGGAGACCCCGGCGTAAGCCTGGTCGAGAAACGCAAGAAACGCCCGCGCGTCGTCACCGGAGACAACCTTCGAGTCACCCTTGATGAGCTCGTCCAACACCGCCGCTGCCGCTCCGATCGCGTCAACAAATTCACCCGTCGCCTGCGAGTCTTGCAGCGCGCTGTCGGCAAGTTCGCGCCGTTTTCGATCACTGATGCCGAGCATTCGCGCCGCCTCGGGACGATGAAGATATTGAACGAGAAACCCCATTCCGTAACCTGCCCGATCGACAGTCGCGACCGCTAGCGCCGATCGCGCCAACGTCTTGCCGGACTCAAGCTTGCCCCCGGCCGACGCGCGCTCGGCCGCGGCCCACAAGCTTTTCGTCAGTGAACGCCGCTGATCACCCGAGCCATAATCTGCATCGACAAAATCGAGAAATGGTCGGGTCGCGTTGACCTTTGCCTGCGCCGTCATGCGGTTGGCTAACTCATCCGGGGAAGTCCCGCGCAAAATCAGCTTTGCGAGTTCTTCCAATTGGGCATCGCTGGCCTCATCGGCTTTGTCGGTCGCGCCGGCAAGCTCGGCCCATCGGGACATTGCATCGGTAACGCCCGAGCCGCGGGGTGGTATGTCAAGCGTACGCAACAGGACGCCGGAGAAACTCTGGGCTGTTGAGTCCGCCTCATCGCTTGCGCTCGCGCACAACGACGGCCCGAAAAGAGACATCACAACCAGGCATGTCAAGATACGGAACAGCATTAGCTTCGACCTTCAGTCTCAGGTTTACGGCTCGTTACCCCCGTGACAGCAGGTACCCCGATCAATGCACTTGACGATGCACGAACCGGGTCCACGCCAGTACCAGACATAACCTGACTCACACACTTCCGGGCAAACCGCGCCGCTGCATACGATGTCACCGACGTTGATTGTCCCTGGTGAGCACTGTGGATCAACCCATACTACGTCATTCGCGCATTCTTTCGGCTCGTTCATCGGCGGATCGGCGACAACGGTAGTCCCGATCACTCCGATAAGCAGGCCGCCAACCCAGATCACGATTGTCAAAAGAACCAATCTATTCATAGTTCCTCCAGCCGAGAAGTGTAAGTCGTCGGGGGGGGGGGGGGG
>DDRH01000003.1:36463-36706 GCA_002343075.1 Phycisphaerales bacterium UBA2421
GGGGGGGGGGGGGGGTCAAGTAGATTCTTGTCGAGCTCTTTGTACCCCGCCGATTTCAGCCCGCGGATAATTATGAAAGATTGCACCCCCGATCTCACTGCAACTTCCGATTCCGTCGATGTTTCTCTTGTCGTCTTGCCTGAGTGGGCTAAACTCGGGCTCCCGTCAGGTGAGGCGTCACGTCTGATTCGTCGGCCGGTCCGATAAACGGAGAATGGGCTTATGTGTGGAATCGTTGCATAC
>DDRH01000003.1:36863-37093 GCA_002343075.1 Phycisphaerales bacterium UBA2421
TCGTTGCATACGTCGGAAGGAAGATCGCTCAGCCGGTGTTGATTGAAGGGCTGAAGCGGCTGGAGTACCGCGGGTATGATTCTGCGGGGATGGCTGTCATTGACGGCGATTCCAACCTGCACATTCGACGGGCGGTGGGGCGCATTAGTGTGCTCGAACACACCATCGAGTCGACCGCCAGGCTGCCCGACTGCTCCATTGGCATGGCCCACACCCGCTGGGCGACCCAC
>DDRH01000003.1:37286-37804 GCA_002343075.1 Phycisphaerales bacterium UBA2421
GCTGGTGCACAACGGGATCATCGAAAACTATCACGCGCTCAAGCAGTTTCTCTCCGACAAGGGCCACACCTTTTCAAGCCAGACCGATACCGAAGTGCTGGCGGTGCTGGTGGGGCATCTTTATGCCGAGTTGCACGCCCGCGGCAACGGCAATGGTTCTTCGCTGCTGGGCAAAGCGGTGCAGCTTGCGCTTCACGAAGTCGAGGGGACTTACGGCATCGCGGTGGTGTGCCGGGATGAGCCCGATACGCTCGTGGTGGCGCGCAAGGGTTCGCCGCTGATCATCGGGGTGGGGGATGATGAATACATTGTTGCTTCTGATGCGAGCGCGATCGTCGAACACACCAGCCGGGTGATTTACCTTGCCGATAATGAGATGGCCGTTCTGAAGCCCGACAGCTTCAAGACGACCACCATCAACGACATCGAGATCACGCCGACGATCACGCAACTGGAACATACGCTCGACGAGTATGAACTGGGCGATTACGAAAACTTCATGCTCAAGGAGATCTTCG
>DDRH01000003.1:37902-38210 GCA_002343075.1 Phycisphaerales bacterium UBA2421
GCTCAAGGAGATCTTCGAGCAGCCTTCGGCGGTGCGGAACTGCCTGCGCGGGCGGCTCGATCAGAAAGAGGGCCGGATTGTGCTGGGCGGGGTGGCCAATTTTGCCAAGGAGCTGGTGAAGGCGCGTCGCATCGTGCTCACCGCGCAGGGCACAGCATGGCATAGCGGGCTGGTGGGCGATTACCTTTTTGAAGACCTTGCCAAGGTTGTCACCGAAGCGACTTACGCGAGCGAGTTTCGCTATCGCAATCCGCTGGTGGAGGAAAACACCGTGGTGATCGCGATCAGCCAGTCCGGCGAAACCGCCG
>DDRH01000003.1:38273-56210 GCA_002343075.1 Phycisphaerales bacterium UBA2421
CGAGATCGCCAGCGAATACCGCTATCGCAGCTCGGTAGCCGACCCCGACCAGCTCGTCGTCGCCATCTCGCAGTCCGGCGAAACCGCCGACACGCTGGCGGCGCTGCGCGAGGCGCGCGAGAAGGGCGCGCTGGCGCTGGGCGTGGTGAATGTGGTGGGCAGCACCATCGCCCGCGAGACCGATGCGGGCATCTACCTGCACGCCGGCCCGGAAATCGGCGTGGCGAGCACGAAGGCGTTTACATGCCAGCTAGCCGTGCTGACGATGTTAAGCCTCTTCATCGGCCGCAGAAAATTCATGAGCCAGCCGCAGTGCAGCCAGCTTATTGAAGGTTTAACCGAGATTCCCCAGCAGATGACCCGCGTGCTGGAGCACAGCGAGCACATCAAGGGCATTGTCGAGAAGTTCTGCGACCGGGAAAACTGGCTGTTCCTCGGCCGGGGGTATCATTATCCGATCGCGCTGGAAGGGGCTTTGAAGCTGAAGGAAATCAGCTACATCCACGCCGAAGGCATGCCCGCCGCCGAGATGAAACACGGCCCGATCGCACTGATCAGCCCGGGCATGCCCGTGGTGTTCATCGCGACGCGGGGCCAGCAATACGACAAGGTGATTAGTAATATCGAAGAAGTGAGGGCGCGAGGGGGCGAGATCATCGCGGTGGCGACCGAGGGCGATACGCAGATTAATCGGTACAGCGACCACGTCATCTACATCCCCGACACGCACGAGCCGCTGCAGCCGCTGTTGAGTGTGGTGCCGCTGCAACTATTAGCATACCATGCCGCGGTGGCCCGCGGCTGCAACGTGGACAAGCCGCGCAATCTGGCTAAGAGTGTGACGGTGGAGTGATGGGGTTGCGACTCGTTGTGCGGAAGTTCGTTCACTATCTCCTCGCAGAGTTTGATGCGTCGCTGGTTCGCCTCCCTCGTGAGTTGGCGCGTCAACGATCAAGTGTTTACAGACCGACACTTGCAGCGGTTGTCGCCTATCTGGGTGCGCGCAAGTCCCCGCTCACATGTGTTCAGGTCGGCAGCTTCGACGGGAAGACAAACGACGAGTTGTTTCCACTCGTGCGACTTCATGAAATTCGCTACATAGGAATCGAGCCTCAACGAGAGGCATTCCGTCGCCTCCAGGCGAACTGCTCTGATTTGGCTAATGCCATACTTATCAATGCCGCGCTGGGTGACTGCAACGATTCAAGAACGATGTTTCGAGTAAAGCCGGATAGGGGCGATTATCTTCGCACGGGACAACTGGCTTCATTCGACCGAAGTGTCATCTTGCGCGAACCGGGGATTCGTGAGACAGATATCGAAGAGATTCAGGTGGAGGTGAGAACCCTGGCATCGTGTCTGGGTCACGCGGGGGTGACTCAGATCGACATAGCGCAGATCGACTGTGAAGGATCTGACGATATGGTGGTCGCTCAGGTATTACAGCTATCTTCGCCCCCTGCAATCATTCGCTACGAAGGGAAACACCTTTCTCGTCGCGCTTCACGGGATGTCATATCTCGTTTGATTGCTGCTGGGTACGAGATTGCATTCAGTCCGGTTGACGTAATTGCTGTCAGGCTGCTCGCAGAGTTGTCGTTTGAAACATCATGATGACACCCGCGCCAGTCACTGAAGTGCACACTTTAGCGTGCCGAGCCCACGTCGGTTTTGCGCGATCCTGCCTCACCTCGTTATTGAAGGCGAATCCCGCCGGAACCAAGGTTCTGGTGCACGACGACGGGTCGCTTTCGGAAGCCGACGAACAGAGCCTCTGTCAGGATTTTCCCGCAATTCGAGTTGTGCGCCGCCGGATTGCCGATGAACTGATGGCTTCTGCATTGACCAGGTATCCGCGGCTGCGACGGTATCGCGCTGAGCATCCGCTGGCGCTCAAGTTGCTGGATGTAGTTCTTCTCTCGGCTGAGCCCATTATTGCGTACTGTGACACAGACATCTTGTTCTACCGCCCGGCCTTGGGCCTGTTCAAACTTCCCGAGCGAGCGAACGCGGTTTTCACGTGCGATATGTACAACTCATACTCGCTGCGATCGTGGCAGATCTATCGTCAGAAGATTGCTTGCTGTCGTTATGTGAACAGCGGCCTGTTCGTCGTGAACCGGTCAATACTAGATTTGGACAGGCTTGAGTGGGTGCTTGGACTCAACACGCCGCCAGTGCTGAACCATTATCGGGAGCAAACCGCGTGGGCAATTCTTGCCGCAAACGCATCGACGCTCCTCATTCACCCGGACGATGTGCGAATAGTAAATGCAGACTCGGATGTATCGGACCTGATTGCTGGCCACTACGTCGCGACATTTCGAAAGAGGCTCGCGTCTGACATCGCAAAGCGACTGGCATGTGACACAAACGTGGGAGGTCGACACTTGCGGTATCTGCCGACGTCCCAATGTACGGCACTCGAAATGCTAAGGTACGAGGTATCGAGGCGGCTTGCGCGCTATCTGCCAACCCAGAACGCGGATCGCTACGTCGCCGTAACTAGCGAACTCACAGCCAGTCGGATATCTTAACATCGTATGTTTAGCACGTATGTCCTCGCCCAAGCTCAAACCCTCATGCCCGACGCGCGGTCTGCGTGGCTGCCGGTCGTGATGTTGCTTGTCATTGCGGTTGGCTTTGCGGTTACCAACATCATTGCCAGCCTGATTATCGGCCCCAGCCGGCAGGGGGCGGGGAAGAGCGAGACTTATGAAAGCGGGATGGTGCCGTTTGGCGATGCACAGAAGCGGTTCAACGTTCGCTTCTACATCGTCGCGATGATTTTCCTGGTAATTGACGTCGAAATCGTCTTTTTCTACCCGTGGGCCACCATTTTCGGCCCCTACTCCGCTTCGACCGATCCCGCGTTCGCCGGTTTTAGCACGGTGCTGCTGATCGAAATCCTGATTTTCACCGCATTGCTGCTGCTGGCGTATATTTATGCGTGGGGCAAGGGCGTTTTTCGCTGGGAATGACCTGTTCTTGGGTCGAATTCAAGCTTCAGGCGCGTTACACCAACCGCTGGATACTGCCGGGGGGTCATTGCGGCTAATCTCTTCAGGCTGCTTGGCTTGCTACGCCTTTCCGCATTGATGCACCACTGATTTTCGCACGGCGGGGGTGAAATTTGTGGTTGCGGATTCCGAATGGGGCAATTGAAATGCAACCCATGACGCTCGCGCCCGCCCCAACCGCCCCGCCGCCCGTAAGCCTCGGCGAGCGGGCGGAGGCGAACAGCGCGCCCACTGCCTCCATGCCCGTGGCGGGGTTGCAGGAGCGGGGTAAGCTTCGTCGGCTGCTTGGCCGGCCCGGCGTTTTGCTTGCCCTCATCACGCTTCTGGGCACCGGTTTGCGATTTGTAAGCCTCGACCAGCCGGCGCTGTGGGGTGACGAGGCGTTTACCTTTTCGCGGGTATGCGGCTCGTTTCGACAACTGCTGGACGTGCTGCAGTTTGATGGCTTTATGCCGCTGCACTATGTGGTGTATTGGTGGGTCGGGCAGCAATTTGAATTGTCGCCATTCACGATGCGCCTGCCGGTGGCGCTGGCCGGGTCGCTCATGCCCCCGGCGATGTACTTTCTCGCGCGACAGCTTGGCATTTCAGTTCGTACAAGCCTCGTCGTCGCGCTTTTCACGGCTAGCTCGGCCTACATGCTGGCCTACTCGCGCGATGCCAAGATGTATATGCCGTTCTGGCTGTTCTGCGCGACGCACATTGCCTGCCTGCTTTGGTGGATGGACGGAAGTAATCAGGGGCAAGGGGGAAGAGGCGAGCGGGCGGAGCAGACCGGATGGATTCGCCGACTATTACTTGCCCCTTATCACTCAATACTTGCCGCTGCCGTTTCCCGTTCCACCTTCCGCTGGCTTTGTTGGATCGCCGCCGGTTGTGCGATGGTGGGATACCACGCGCTGGGCCTGATGGTTGTCGGCGTTGAACTGCTGATTTTTCTGACGCATCGCCACCTTCACTGGCGACGGATTGTGCCGTTTGTCGTCGGCCTCGGGGCGATGGGGTTGCTGGTGTGGGGCCACTTCGGCCACTTCACCGATTGGGATAACCGTGTGAGCGAGAGCTGGAACAGTTCCGGCGTCCAGTGGGTGAATCTCTACAACGCCGAGCGAACCGGCCCCGACCTCGCGACATTTGCCGCAACGGCGTTTCTCATGAGTTGGGAATGGCCGGTGAAGAGCTGGCAGCGGGATATTGATCCGCGCGTCCTCAAGACGCTGATGACGGTGAGCGTCGGTTTCGGCATTCTGGTCGCCGGCGGGCTGGTCTGGGCGGTCGTGCGGCGCGCCGCGGGGCGGGATGCGGTCGCAACGCCGAGCGACGTCAACTCAAGCTGGCGACCCATCTTCTGGCTCGGCGCGTGGCTGCTGCTGCCCGCGTACGCGATTTACTGCAAGTCGGTTCCTCTGGGCAAGGTGCCCTACAACGAGCGATCCGGGACGCTCTTCGCCGCGCCGTGGACCGCGATCGGCATCGACCTTCCCGGGTCGCGGGGCGAGTGGACGGACTTGCTGGCCACGGGTTGCGCAACCGTCGCCCACCCGGTTCCATTGGCCGTGTTGGCGGTGTTGCTGGCCATCGCTGTGTGGCGGCTGATCGAGCGGAACAGCGTGCGCCGGCCGGGCGGTTTGCTGTCGGTCATTCTGCCGGGGGCGGCGCTCGCGGCATTCTTGTGCATCGAATATGTCGTGTTGCGGCAAATGGCCATCGCAGCGGCGGGGGAGCGCGACGGGTGGAACTCATTCTGGATGCCGCGCTATCTCGGCGCGCTCTGGCCGGCGTTTGCGATCATCCTCTGCGCCTCGCTTATGAACCTGCCGACGCGCGGCCTGCGGGTGAGTTCGATTGCCTTGCTCATTGCAGTCAATCTCACACAGTTTTCAGTGCGCGTCTGGGGCGGCAGCGAACCGCCGACCGGGATGATGGCGCGCGACATCGTTGATGCCCAGCCGCTGCACATCCGCAGCAAGCAACTGGGGCTCGATCTGACCCGCGCCAATTTCTTTCTCGCCACGGGCACCGGCACCCCGCGGTTTGATCGGGCGCTGGTGCAGGCGGCGCGGCTGCCGGTCGTCGCGCCCACCACGCGCACCTACATGCAGACGGGCATCTGGTCGCCCGAACCCGGCGGCGGGGTGCTGGGGTCGTTTGCGATGCGCTACTACCTGTGCCACCTCGTGGGCGTCGATGCCGATCCGCCTTCTTTTCGCCGTCGCACCGCGCTGGTTGACCGCCAGTGGTTCGTGCAAAGCGGCACCAGCCCGAGGCTGATCGCAGGCGACGTGAAGAAGCTGCCGGAAATCCAGCGCGTGGTGACCTGGGACCGCTACGGCCAGCGTCGGCCCGATGCGCCAGTGCGCGACCCAATCGCTGCGGCGCTTGGCCCGGGCTGGCGGTTGATTTCTGACGACGGCTTTGCGGCCCGCGATCACTGGACGTGGCGGAAGAAGTACGAGCTTCGCCGCCGCGAGTACGCGCGCATCGCCGTCCACGCAACGCCCGCAACGCCATCAACGCCAACACCCTCGACACCACCTCCCACCACCGCTTCCGCCGGGGCGCAGTGAGCCACGACTCTCAACCGCGCGGTGCAGCGGCTGAACCTGTTGGACCATTCGACGCCTCCGGCGATCCGGATGACAACGCCTGCGACGCCGTCGGCAGCACTTCAAACCCCCGCGGTTGAATCGCGTCGGGGTTCTTGCGGAAGAGGCGCTGCGCGAAGTAGATGATCGCCACCGCGGTGCCCACGATGATGTTGAGTAGCAGACCCTGCACAATCGTTGTGAACAGCGTCGCCACAAACGCCTGCGCCGATTCTTCGTTGAACTGCTTCCAGTCAATACCAAAGAGCGCATCGGTCAGCCCGACTGCCATCATCCCAGGCAGCAGATCGCCAATCCACGCATACGGAAACACCGCCGTCGCTGCCATGCGCAGGCCGTAACCGATGAAGATCGACGTCTTCATGAACGGTTTTCGGTACAGCCGGCGAACGAAAGGGGCGCAGCTCACGGCCACATACGCCCCAATGAACAGCAGCACCCCGACCAGCATCGCGCCGCGGTCTGCTTCCGGCCAGGCGAAGACGAAACTCGGCACTGAAGCGATGCCACACACCGCCGTCCAGACGCCGACGCGCTTCCAGACATCCCCGGAAGTGAGCGGGGCCAGTGAGATAACCGGCCCGGGCTGCGCCGGCGTAACCTCGTGTGGCGCGGCATGTGGCAGATCGTTCATTAGAGCGACTCCTGTTGGCTGTCGTCGGCGCTCGCGTATGATCGATCGCCAATGAGCCTTACACCAGCGCCGCAACCAGCGTCGAACCTGCCCCCGCCGCTCCCACCGACCGACGCAAAGGCATCGTGGCGGGCGTGGGTAAGTTGGGCGGTGATCGTCGGTTGTGTGGTCTTGGTGGTGAGCGTGAATTTCACGCGCAAGCAGAAGCCGCGCGAGGCTGACGGCCCGACCGCCCAGCAATTGATGATGTTCCGGTATGCCATCGGCGCCGATCGCGCGCTCGGCACGCTGGCCGGCACGCAACCCGCCAACTCCGCGGGGGCGCAGGTCGCGCGGCAGATGCGCAGCAATGCATCCACCGACGCCGACCGATTATATGCCGGGCTGTTAACCTGTGTCGTACACGCGCGCGAACAAGGCCTCGCCGATGTCGCGGCGGCGCTCGACTCCAGCGATGCGAACGTGCGTGCCGCAGCCGAGGCGTTTCTGGCGATCCTTGACGCGCCCGGACCGCGCGTGACCGATACGGCGCGCCAGGCGCTGGTCGATCGGCATAAATGGATAGGGCGATACGTCGTCGCCACGGTTGATCCGTCGCGCTCAGACGAACGGTCGGTCCTGCAGGCAGAGGCGGTTCGTACCTTTTCAGTCCTGGCGGGGTTCCTGGCCGTGGTGGTCGTGGCACTTCTGGTCGGAGTGGCGCTGCTGGTGACGGGAGTTGTCCTGCTCCTCACCGGCAAATTGCGCTTCGCGATAGCGGAGGGCGCGGGTCGCGATGTCGCGCTGCTTGAGGCGTTTGCGTTGTACCTGGGCCTGATGACGGCGGGGCTTGTCTGGGGCGCGTCGGATCTGCCCGGCGGGCGCGCGGTCGGGCTGCCGCTTCTGGTTCTCGCCTTCGCGCTGGGCATCGGCTGGCCGTTTCTCGGCCGGCGGGAGGGAACGACAACCACCGACATCCGCCGGGCACTCGGCCTGCATCGCGGGCGCGGCGTTTTGATCGAGACGCTGGCTGGCGTTGCCGGATACATTGCCCTCCTGCCCGTCATGGCGCTTGGGATTCTGATTACCTTCACTCTCACTCGCATCAGCGGTGCCGATGCCAGCCACCCGATCGGTGATGAACTCACCGGACCGCTCGCCGTGTTCATTCTGCTCACCTCCTTCGCCGCGGTGTTTGCTCCGGTGAGCGAGGAACTGATGTTCCGGGGCGCTTTCTTCGGCCATTTGCGCACGCGCGTGCACTGGGTGGCGGCGGCAGGAATCATCGGCGTGATTTTTGGTGCAATCCACCCGCAGGGGTGGGCGGGCGTGCCGGCGATCGCGATGGTCGGGTTTAACATGGCGGTGCTCCGGCAATGGCGAGGCTCGATCATCGCGCCGATCGTTGCGCACGCGCTGAACAATGGGACAATCGTGCTAATGGTGGGGCTGGCATTGCGCTGATTGCACAAGCGCAATCTGTGCCAACCGCACCTTCAGCAGCCGTCGGGCAGCCGCGTCAGAAACCAACGGTCTCGGCCACCACATACAACGGCCGCTGTTTTATCTCTTCATAGATGCGCCCGATGTACTCACCCAGAATGCCGACGCTGATGAGCTGCACCCCGCCGAGGAAAAGCACCGTGAGCAGGATGGTGAAGAATCCGCGGCCCACCTGGTCTGGGTATTTGATTGCAAGGATGAGATAGGTCGGAATCAGCAAAAATGCGATGAAAGAAACGAGGAACCCGAAATAGGTGACCCAGCGCAGCGGCTTGTTGCTGAAGCTGATCATGCCGTCGAGTGCATATTTGATGAGCCTGCGCAGTGTCTGCTTCGGCTTGCCCGCGGCGCGGTCTTTGCGGTCGTAGACGACAGTCGCGGAGGTGAACCCCAGCCAGCTTCGCAAGCCGGGAATGAACCGGTTGCGCTCGGGGAGCTTGTTAAAGTGATCGACAATCACGCGATCCATCAGGCCGAAAATGCCGGCATCCGGGCCATGCGGCAGGTCGGCGATGTGCTTCAGCACCGGATAAAACAGCCGAAACCCCATGCCGCGCAGGCCGTGCAGGTCGCCGCGCGTGCGCCGCTCGGCAAGCACCACCTGATTGCCCTCCTTCCACTTGCCGACCATCTCAGCAATGACCTCCGGCGGGTCCTGCAGGTCGCCATCGATCAACACCACACAATCGCCGCGCGCATGATGAATCCCCGCGGTGACGGCGGGCTGGTGGCCGAAGTTGCGGCTGAGCATCACGCTCTTAATGCGACTGTCTTCGGAATTGAACTGCCGGATGAGCTTTGCGCTATCGTCACGGCTGCCGTCGTTAACCAGGATGAGTTCCCACGGCTCGCTGGTCGAATCGAGGGCTGCGGTCATGCGACGGCGCAGCTCGGGCAGGTTTTCCTGTTCGTTGAAGATGGGAACGACGACGGAGATCATTCGGATCACATGCTTTCTACGATTCAGCCGCCAACTCTCAAGCCCTCCGCGAATCTGCGGGGTGCCCGCCGCGCCGATCGGCGTCAATCCATTGCCGCTTGCATCCGCTCGACTCGCATCTGATCGGCTTCACTCTTTGATCGGCTTCGGAGCGTAACCACATCGCGGTCGTCGAGAGGAAGGCGGAAAAAAGATGTTATCGGCCCCGCCAGCCCATCGCCGCTGTTGTAAGTATCGGAAGAACAATAGGTTTCATCAAAATCGGCGTCCTGGAATGCCGTAAAATGAGGGTCCCAAAGAGGTCCCAATCGGGTCCCAACAGGGTCCCAATCGGGTCCGAAAGAGTCCCAAATCACTTCATCAAGGTCTCGTTCTGGTCCCGGATTCCAACAAGCACATTTCAAATCGTCGCGCATCACTCTATACCGAAGCGCTGCGCAACCGGCGCACGCCAGCGCAGCGCGCTTGGGAAAATCCCGGTTTCCGGGCAACTGCTCCACTTTACCTAACCGATTTTCGTCCCATCGCGCGCTGCGCGCCGCCGCGGCGCCGCTCATCCGGCGCGGCTCGCCATCGCAGTCGCCAATCCGCATTCTGCGGGCTGACAGATGATCATCCAATCAGTGCCCCGCCGGGCGGCCCCCTTTACGCGGGTCGCACGCGGCATCCCAACCCTTGCCGTCTTTGCTGCGGCGGATGAGCTGCACGTTACCCACATCTTCCTTCGCCGGCATCACCTTGTGGCCGCGTTTCTTCAGTTCTTCGATGTTCTGTTCGCTTAGTGCACCTTTCTCGTACTCCAGCACATCCGGCTGCCACTGATGATGAATGCGCGGCGCGCCCACCGCCTCGGCGGCGGTTGCGTTTTCGATCAGCACTTTGAGCATCGCCTGCGCCGTTCCCGTAATGATCCGCGGGCCGCCCGATGCGCCGGCGATCATGAACACGCTTCCGTCTTGATTCAGAACGATCGTCGGCGACATACTGCTCAGCGGCCGCTTGCCCGGCTGTGGCATGTTGCGCTCGGACTGCACCAGCCCAAAATCATTCGCCACGCCGCGCCGTGTGGTGAAATCGTCCATCTCATTGTTCAGGCAAAACCCAAACTCCGGCACGGCCAACTTCGAACCGTAACTGAGATTGATCGTCTCGGTGCAAGCGACGGCGTTGCCGTGTTTGTCGATCACGCAGAGGTGGCTGGTGCCGGAGTCGTCGGGAATGGCGGTCGCGGAGCCGTATTGATCCGCGGGCAAAGTCTGGTCCTGTTTGATGCGCGCGGCGAGGGTTCTGGCGTACTTGCGTGAGATGAGTTTTTCAGTCGGCACTTCCGAGAATTGCGGATCGGCCAGCCAACGTGCGCGATCGGCGAAGGCGTGCTTCATCGATTCGACCAGTTCGTGCTGGCGAATCCAACCGAATGGCGGCAACTGCTCGGTGAAGCGCATGATGACCTTGGAATCGACGCCTTCGATCGTCTCGGGCACTTCGATGGGCCATGTAACATTCATTGCTTGATTCACCAACGCGCCGCTCACGACCATGGCGCCGTTGATTGTCGTCGTTTCGCTGGATGCACCCTGCATCAGCATCATCGCACGCGACAACGCCAAGCTTCGAAAGGAATTTGACTGGGTAAAGATCAACAGAAACTGTCCGATCGTCGTCCCCCCGCTGCTCGGCGGCGGCATGCCCAGAAAATCTCTGCCGAACTCCCGATACTTCAGCGGCTCAACTTCGCGATGCTGATACCCCGCCAGATCCTCCGACGTCAGAACGCCGCCATCATTCCTAACCGCGTTCCCGATCGCTGAAGCGATCTCGCCTTTGTAAAACGCGTCGGCCCCGTCGCGGGCAATCAGCTTCAGTGCCGCCGCTTGTTCGGGGTTGGTGATTTTGTCGCCGACTTTGATTTGGCCTTCGCGCAGGAATTTCTTCCACACAAACGCAAACCGCTGCTTGCGCGATTCATCGGCGTTGAACCACTTGATGCGGTTCTTCGCGCCGTCGATTTCGAACTGATCGACAAGATATCCTTCCTCGGCGGCGCGGATGGCGGGGGCGAGAACCGTCGCGCGGTCGAGTGTGCCGTATTTTTCCAGCGCAGATAGCAGACCGCGCACCGTCCCCGGAATCGCTACGGCCTTTCCACCGACGGTTGACGCTTCATTGTCGGCATCTTTCTCATAAAAATCGGGGCCTATGGCAGCGGGGGTGGTTTCGCGGTAGTTCAGCGCGATGGCGAGATTGCCGTGTTTCGGATCGTTGTTGAACTTGATGACCATGAACCCGCCGCCGCCGATGCCGCAGCTCATGGGGCGGACGACTGAAAGCGTGAAGCTCGTGGCGACGGCGGCATCCACCGCGTTGCCCCCTTTGGCCAGAATCTCCGCCCCCGCAGCCGAGGCAACAGGATGATCGGCGGCGACTGCGGCGGTTTGGAATGTCGCTTCAAAGGTGTCGGCGAGCTTGAATGCCGAGCTCTGTTTTGTGCAACCCAAAACCGCCGCCAGGAGGAATAAAACAGTCGCGCCGAAGCGTGACCACACGGTCGGGGGGAAGTGGCGTGTCTGAATCATGTTTCTCTCCGGCTGACAAGTAACCTGCCGCCCTGAACGGTTCTTCGGACGGACAATCTGGCTGCAAACCGACTTCGGGGATGGTTGTACCTTGCGGACCTGTTTTGCGACAAGACTTATCGGGCCTCGATCTTGCGGCAGAATTGTTGCAGATCGCAAAGTCGCGCGCCGGTCGGGCCGATGCAACCAGTATGAGCGCCACGACCACCAAGCAAAGCGTGAAATCGACCGCCGCAAAGACCTCCGCCCCCGCCGCCCAGCAAGACCGCCGACGAAGTGCGCGGCAGAGTCGGGAACTGCCCGCGTGGCTGAGCGACCAGTCCGGCGGCCGACGCCCGCAGCAGCAGCGCGTCAGCGTCACCGATATGTCGCTGCACGGCTGCGGGTTCATCGCCAGCGAGAAGCTGGAAATCGGCGCATCGCACTGGATCGTGGTTGCGGCAGAAAACCTCCACGTCTCGACGCGCCTGCGCGTGATCAACCTCCGCGAGCGCGAAGACGGCTCGTTTGACGTCGGCGCCGAGTTTTTCTGATCCGACCGGCCCGCTTGTTGCCGCAGCCCGTTTTTCGCGCATCGTCATTCGCAACATAGCACTGCGCACCTTCGCTCCAAGCGGCATTCCGGTTGTGATTGTGGGGGGTGTCGCTTCGACCTGCCCTGGTGTCTGCTGGACCAACTCTTCTCACCGCGCCGGTTCCTCAGTCGTAGAACTCCTTCGGATTGACGGACCACTCCAACATGGCACCCTCCGCGGAATCGGTTCAAACTTAGCGGCGTTTGTGCGATACTCGCGCCACAATGCGTCTTCCTGTTCATCAATCAAAGTCCACTCGTGCGTGGTATGCCGACGGGCTTAACTTCCAATGTACACAGTGCGGCAATTGCTGTACTGGCGGGCCGGGGTATGTCTGGATCAGCGATGTCGAGATCACCCGGCTGGCGACGCACCTGAAGATGACCGAGCAGGAACTGGCAAAGAAGTATCTTCGCAAGATCAGCGGGAAGTTTAGTTTGAAAGAGCGCAAGAGCCTCAAGGGGGAATACGATTGCGTTTTTCTAGAGGAAATGAACGGCCGCCGGGCGTGTACGGTGTATGAGGTGCGACCATTACAGTGCCGCACTTGGCCGTTCTGGGACGGCAACCTAATTAGCCAGAATAGTTGGAACCGCGCCGGCAAGACCTGCCCCGGGCTGAACAAGGGTCGCAAGTTTACGCAGAAGCAGATCGAAGCCCTGCGCGATGCCGAAGACTGGCCGGATCGCCCGCCGTCGTCTAAATAGTGGGCGGCCGGCAGAGGGCCGTCATCGGGAAAGTGGGCGGCGGGAAATGTCGTGCCGCGGCTTCTGCTCACTGCCGACCGTCGAGTATGTCCAAGCGCGTTTTCATCACGGTTGCGGAAGTGAGCGGCGATAACAACGCGGCCTCGCTGGCCCGCGCGCTGCTACGACTTGATCCATCCATCCGGATTGAAGGATTGGGCGGCCCGGCGATGGCGGCTGAGGGCGTGAGAGTTCACTTCGAGACCACCACCCGCGCCGCGATGACGTTTCACGCCGCCGGGCGCGTGCGGGAAGTGTGGAGATGGCTGAAATGGATGAAGGCCGAGTATTCCCGCGACAAGCCGGACTTACACATATGCGTTGATTCATCGGGGTTTAATCTTCACTTTGCAAAAGTGGCTAAGTCGTTTGGCGTACCGGTGTTGTATTACGTCGCCCCGCAGTTGTGGGCCAGCCGGGAAGGGCGGATTAAGAAGGTGCGCGCCTCGGTGGACCGGGTGGCGTCGATCTTTCCGTTTGAAGCCGAGTGGTACCGGCAGCGGGGGGTGAACGCAGAGTTTGTCGGGCATCCCCTGTTTGACGCACTGCCGGCAACCCGACTGGAATTGGGCAGCCACCCGCCGCGGTTTCCCGATCGCCCGCCGGTAATCGGGATTGTGCCGGGTAGCCGCAAGAGCGAGGTGAAGGAAAACTGGCCTTCACTGCTGCAGGTAATGGAAAAGGTCTCGGCGGCGTTTCCGGGCGCGGAGTTTCTCGTGCCGGCGACGCAAAACGCGCTTCCCGCGCTCCTGGGCCGTGCGGGTCCGGCGGAGGGAAATGTGCCAAGGGTTTATCACGTCAGCGAGCAGTTCGGCGCAGCGGGCGACCGGCTGGAGCGGCCGATCAAATATTGCATCGAGGTCGATTCGTTCGACCGGCTGATTCCGCAATGCGATCTGGTGCTCTGCAAGAGCGGTACAAGCACGGTGCATGTCGCGGCGTATGGCGTGCCGATGATCGTCGTTTACCGTGTGAACCGCGTGCTGTGGCACGGGGCTGGCCGGTGGCTGGTGAAGACGAAGAAGATCGCGATGGTAAACATCCTCGCAGGGCAGACCGACGCCGTGCCGGAGTTCATTCCGTGGTATGGCCCGGTGAATGCTGTGGCCAACTGCGCGATCGACCTCCTCAACCACCCTGAAAAACTCACCGCCCAGCGGCAGCGGCTGATCGAGATTATCGAGCCGATCAGCAAACCCGGCGCTTCGATGAATGTGGCGAAAATGGCGATGGAAATGATCGGTCGCCCGGCGATGCAGGTTGACATGGAATTGAGTTTGTAGAGCCAATGCCGCTGCGACCGAAGAAAGTCGGTGCCTGTCCCGCTGGTTTGATCGCGAGCATCGGCTGGTTGACAGCATTTACGACGCGCGAATCAGTTTGGCGCTTCGTCGCCGGCATTACTGAGCGTTCGTGCCCATCTCGGCGAGCAGCTGCTGCACGTCCGGCAGCGGGTTCTTGAAAGGGTCGGCTTCGTTGATCCAAAAGTCGGGCAGCACGACCGAGCTTAAGCGGCCATTCTTTGCTTCAATCCGCTGATATCTGCCTGCGGGGGAAAGGGTGTAGACGGAAACGGTTTGTGAAAGCGGGTCAACGATCCAATACTCGCGCACGCCGGCGGCTTCGTACTCGAAGTATTTCTCGTGGTAGTCGCGCTGGGTGCTTTCTGGCGAGATGACTTCGATGATCAGGTCGGCTGGGCCGTCCAAAAAGGTTGTGCCGAGCTTTGACAACTGCGCGTCGGCCACAAACATAACATCCGGATCGCGCCGGCTGGGTTTCTGAGGCAACCGAATGGTAAACTGCGGCCCGCGGACCTTCCCCAGCTTTCGTCGTTCCACAAAATTCTGAATCACGGCGCGGAACCAGAATTGAATCTCGTCATGATCACCGCTGATCGGCATTTTTAGTTGTACCTCTCCATTAACCCACTCCGCATTGGAATGCTTGCCGGCCCACGCGACAAATTCCTCCTCACTCATGCGAAGGGAAGGGCGAACCAACTCAGCGGAAAGAGGTGCGACACTCATCGCCCTGATTATACCAACTTCGCCATCTCCGCGAAGCGAATTTTCAAGTCGTGGTACAACTGGCGGTAGACGGCGTATTGGGCGGTGTACGCGCCCGCCAGCTTTCTGCCGGGCTTGACGACGGCGGTCTGGCGAATGGTGGCTTTGCAGGCTTCTTCGACGCTACTCCACACCCCCGTGCCCACTCCGGCGAGCAGCGCCACGCCGTATGCCGGGCCTTCTGCGGCGTTGGTGCTGACCAGGGGCTTGTCGTAGATGTCGGCCTGCAACTGCCGCCAGAAAGCCGACCTTGCCCCCCCGCCGGAGGCGCGGACTTGCGCGATATCGATCTTCATATCGCGCATGATCTCCAATGCGTCGCGCATGCCGAAAGTAACGCCTTCGAGCACGGCGCGAATGAGCATGGGGCGTGTGGTGCGCGCGGTGATGCCGATCCACCCTCCGCGGGCATTGGGATCGGGGTGGGGACATCGTTCGCCGGTGAGGTAGGGCATAAAGAAAAGCCCCTCACCACCCGGGCTGGCCGCTCGCGCTTCGTCGATCAGCAAATCATATGGATTGACTCGCAGTTTTTTTGCGCGGGCCACTTCGTCGCTTCCGAGTGTGTTGCGCAGCCATTGAAAAGAGCCTCCGGCCGAGAGCATGCATCCGAAGACGCACCACTTGCCAGGAACGGCGTGACACATGGTATGCACTCTGCCGAGCGGGTCGCGCGTGGGGCGGTCGGCGTGGGCAAACATCACGCCGCTGGTGCCGATCGTGGCACTCACGATGCCTCGGGTGACAATTCCATTGCCGACAGCGCCGGCGGCCTGATCTCCGGCCCCCCCGACGACGGCAATTCCCGCGCGAAGCCCCATCTCGCGCGCGGCCGCGGGGGTAAGCTGTCCCGTGACATCCGGCGACTCAACCAGCCGGGGCATGAGGGACGCTTCGAGCTTTAGCCTGCTCATCAGTGCCGACGACCACTTCCGTTTTGCCACATCGAGCAAAAGCGTCCCGCTGGCATCGCTGACTTCGCTGGCATATTCGCCGGTCATCAGCAACCGAATGTAATCCTTCGGCAACAGGACCTTGCGCGTCTTACCGAATACGCGCGGTTCGTTTTCGCGCACCCACAAAATCTTGGGCGCGGTAAAGCCGGTCAACGCGGGGTTGGCCACAAGCCCGATCAGTTTTTCACGCCCGCCGACGGCGGATTCGATATGTGCGCACTGCTCGGCGGTGCGCTGGTCGTTCCACAGGATCGCCGGGCGCAGCGGTTGGGTCGACTTGCCGTCGAGAAACACGCTGCCGTGCATTTGCCCGGAAAGGCCGATTCCTGTGATGTCGCCGGGGTTGACGCGCGCCTTCGCGAGCACCGCCTTGGTTGCCTTGCAGACCGATTTCCACCAGTCCAGCGGATTTTGCTCGCTCCAGCCCGGTTTCGGCGATGCAATCGGGTGTTCTGCGGTGGCAGTGGCCAATACCTTTCCACGATCGTCGCAGATGAGCGTTTTGGTGCCGCTGGTGCCGATATCAATGCCGAGTAGGTGCATCATGTTGGGTGGGCAAAGGGCCGTGGCGAGGAATCGAGCGGGCGCAGAATGAGCATCCTGCCAAACGCCCGCCGCCGAGTGCCCGCCAATGCGACGGTTTTAATTCCCAGTGCCGATCAAGTAAATTGCCCGGTCTATGAAACTCAGCGAACTGGCAGAGCGCATCGACGCAGAGTTGATCGGCGACGGCGCGATTGAAATCGCTTCGGTCGGCCCGCTTGACAATTCGCGTGCCGGGCAGGTTAGTTTTCTGGCAAATGCCAAGTATATCAAGCAACTGGAGACCACCGGCGCGTCCGCGGTGATTGTGGGGAAAAGTGTGCGGGTGGATAACGTGCCGCTGCTGGTCACGCGCGATCCTTATCTGGCATTCAGCAAGGCGATCGTCGCGCTGCACGGGTATCGCCAGCACCCGTTTTCCGGGGTGCATCCAAAGGCGTTCGTCGAACCGACTGCCAGCATCGGCGCGGGCACGGTGGTCTATCCCGGTGCCTATGTGGGGCACCGCGTGGCGATCGGGCGCGACAGCATTATCTATCCGAATGTCGTGATCTACGAAGATTGCGTGATCGGCGACCGCTGCATCATCCATGGCGGGGCGGTCATCGGTGCCGATGGATATGGTTTCGCGAGTTCGTCAGGTGAGCATCATAAAATTCCGCAAATCGGGAATGTAGTTATAGAAGATGATGTGGAGATAGGCCCCGGCACCACCATCAGCCGGGCGGCGCTGGAAAGCACGGTGATTGGCAAGGGAACGAAGATTGATCAGCAGGTTGTAATCGGCCACAACGTCAAAATTGGCCAACATTGCCTGATTGTAGCGCAGGTCGCGATCGCAGGCAGCACGACGGTGGGCCACCACACGACGCTGGCAGGGCAGGTCGGTGTAGCGGGGCATCTGACGATTGGCGACAAGGTGACGGTAGGCGCGCAATCGGGCGTCATGCACGATCTTGAGGAGCCGGGCATCTACGCAGGCACACCCGCGATGCCATTTGCGCATGCCCGTCGGGTGTATAGCATCTTCAGCGAACTGCCGGAGTTGCAGAAGCGAATCAAGGAGTTGGAAGCGCGCGTGGAAGAGCTGACCGCCGACGGGCCGGAGATTGTTTGATTGAGTTTGGCCGAAGTCACAAACTCCCTCGGAATGACAATTTCCTTCGTAAGGAACTACTCCTTCGCAATATCGCAATATCAAGCAGTAAAACATGCCTCTCCTCACCCTCCAAAATCTCGAAAAGTCGTTCGGCGATCGCATTATTCTCAATAAGGCCGACCTGCTGCTCGACCGCGGCGAGCGCGTCGGGCTGATCGGCGATAATGGCACGGGAAAAACCACTCTTTTCAAAGTCATCACAGGGGAGATGGAGCCTGAGGCGGGCGTGGTGGCGATCAACCGGGGGCTGAAGATCGGCCATCTCACGCAGCAGGCGAGCTTTGACCCTGCCAACACAGTCATCGACGAAGCCGAGCTGGCTTTTGCGCATCTGCACGAACTGGCACATCGCATGCGAGAGCTTGAGCACGCCATGGCCGAGCATACCGATGACGATCTCGACCGGACCCTGAAGAAATATGAAGAACTGCAGCACGAATTCGAGGCAGACGGCGGATATGCGTGGCAGCACAAGCTCGAAGGCACCCTGCTCGGCGTCGGCCTCACGCGTGAGGTGTGGGAAACCAACGTCGAAAAACTGTCCGGCGGGCAGCGGTCGCGATTGAACCTGGCCAAGATCCTCATCGCTGAGCCGGATGTCCTTCTTCTCGACGAACCGACCAACCACCTC
>DDRH01000003.1:56386-154710 GCA_002343075.1 Phycisphaerales bacterium UBA2421
CCGACCAACCACCTCGATCTGGCCGCAATCGAATGGCTCGAAGATTATCTGCTGCAGTTCAGTGGCGCGGTGTTGCTGATTTCGCACGATCGCTATCTGCTCGACCGGCTCGCCACGCGCATCGTCTGGCTCACGCAGGCGAAGCTGCGCAGTTATCCCGGCAATTACACCGCGTTCACCGAACAGCGCGAATTGCAGGAGCTTTCCCAGCAGAGGGCTTATGAACAGCAACAGGCCCACATCGATAAGACAAAGGAGTTTGTACGTCGATTCGGTGCAGGCCAGCGGGCGCGCGAGGCCAAGGGGCGCGAGAAGGTGCTCAACCGGCTTCTGAAGAGCGATGCCATGGTCGATGCCGTCGCCGGGCAGAAGAAGATTCACTTTTCAATGGAGACCGACCAGCGCGCCGGCGACCAGGTGTTGCAGGTGCGAGAGCTGTCTAAGTCATTTGGCGATCTGGAGATATGGAGCAATCTTGCCTTTCGCGTAACGCGCGGCGAACGCATCGGCATCGTCGGCCCCAATGGCAGCGGCAAGACCACGCTGCTGCGCGTGCTTCTCGGCGAGGAAGATGCCTCGGCGGGGCATGTGAAGTGGGGGGCCAACCTCAGCATTGGCTATTACGATCAGCGACTCGACGATTTTGATCCCGACAACAGCATCCTCGAAGAACTCGCCGACGGACGCCCCCCGATTCCCGAGCAAAAGCTGCGCGATCTGCTCGGAATCATGCTCTTCAGCGGTGATACGGTCGATAAGCCGATGCACCTCCTCTCCGGCGGGGAGAAGGCGCGCGTGGCATTTTGTGAACTATTGCTGGACGAACCCAACGTGCTGTTGCTTGACGAACCGACGAATCATCTTGACATCGCCTCCGCAGACGCGTTGGAACGCGCACTCTCCGCGTTCGCGGGCACGATCATTTGCGTGAGCCATGACCGCTACTTTCTCGATCGCGCCACGGCCAGAACGCTCATCCTCACTCCGCCAACGATGGTGGACTTTGACGGCAAGATCAGTGCGTACCTGCAAAAACAGCGGGAAGCCGCCAAAGTTGCCAAGGCGGCGGGGAAATCGCGGCCCGAATCAAAGGCTGCCATGAAACCCGCTGCGAAAAAGGAGGCTGCGTCACCGCCGAAGCACCCCGCGCCCGCGGCCCGCGCGCCGAAGGATAACCCTTACAAGCGACCCTTCGGAAAACTCTCCGTGGCAGAGATTGAGAAGAAGATCCAGGAAACCGAGCGCGCGATAGGCGACTCGCAGGAAAAATTCGCGCAACCGGAGCTGCTCCGCGACGCGAGCAGGAGTCGAAAGCTGCAACAGGAGTTTGATGCCCTGCGCGAAACACTGGCTGAGCTTGAAGCCGAGTATTTCACGCGGGAAACGTAGCCGGGCATGCGACGACGCCACGAATGCCGTTGACACGCGCACCCCACCCTTCTAGATTTCGCGCCAAGATATGTTTCGCACAATTCCAATCGCGGTGATCGTGATCGCGGCGCTGGGGTGTCATCGCCCCAGATCTGAAGCGCCGCGCGACGAGGCGTCGTTCGGCCCTGCGGGGATGCGGATTCATCCTGTCTTTACCCGTTTCAAAGATTGGACCGGCGACAACCAGCCCGATGGCATCGAAGCGATGGTGGAATTCACCGACGCATTTGGCGACCCGACCAAGGCTAGTGGGCGGCTGCTGTTTGAACTGTTTACCTTTCAATCCAACCAGCCCGACCCACGCGGGCGGCGCGTGGCCAACCCGTGGATCGGCGCGCTGCAGTCGTCAGAAGACCAGCGCGACCGCTGGAACCGCGCCAGCCGCAGTTACACATTTCCCCTTGAGTTGCCCCGGCCCGATCCGTCAGTGGATTATGTCTTGACGGCGCAATATGACAGCCCGGACGGTCGGCGGTACTTCGGTCGCCTGATTCTAGAAGCCCGAAAAGACGAATTTCCGCGCCGGCCAGCGACGCAGACCAGCATCAAGGAGTCGGCCCGTGCAACCCAACGCGATTCCGATTCGTGAACTTTCGCCGGTAGGTCAACTGCTCGACCGAACCCGCGGGGAGCTGGCTGCCGGGATTGATTTATCCAGGCCGGCGCGAGTGAGTCGCGCGCCAGGCCGGCTGGACGTGATGGGCGGCATCGCCGACTACACGGGAAGCCTGGTTTGCGAAATGCCCATCGATCGCGCTGCGGCGGTGCTGCTTCAGCCGCGCGAGGATGGGGTTTTTCAGGTTTTCTCGTTCAACCTTCTGGACGACCATAAGCCATTCACCGCGCGCATCGCCGTCGATGCGCTTGCGGGGGCCACGATCGACCAACTGCGGAGAGAACTCGGCGAGATGGGCCGGAAGTGGGCGGGGTATTTGCTGGGGTGTCTTTTCGTCCTGCATGAGTCAAAGCACATTCATCTGCCCCGTGATGCTGCGCGTGGACTGAATCTCGCTTTGTTGAGTGATGTGCCCTCAGGGGCGGGCGTGTCAAGCTCGGCGGCGATCGAAGTGGCGACGATGATGAATCTCATCGATCACTTCAGCCTGCGCGACCGGATCGACGCCATGCAACTATCGGCGCTCTGCCAGCGGGTGGAGAATGAGGTGGTGGGCGCGCCCTGCGGGATCATGGATCAGGTCACCAGTTGCTACGGGCAGGCCGATGCACTGCTGATGCTCCACTGTCAGCCGCACGAAGTGAAGGGTTTTGCGCGACTCCCCGAAGGCGTGCGCGTCGTCGGCATTAACAGCAATGTGAAGCACAGCGTCGGCGGGGGGATGTATGGAAAAACGCGCTGCGCCGCGTTCATGGCACATGCGATTATCCTGGAAAAGATGCGCAACATCGGCACCGCTGCGGGGCGAACGCTCGTGGGCGACCCGATGCGCGGCTACCTCGCAAACCTTTCCACCGACGATTACAAGAACCTGTTTCGCCCGCACTTGCCCGAGTCAATGCGCGGCAGCGACTTTATTGCGCAGCTTGGCAAAACGATCGACGCGGCGACGAAGGTCGACCCGGACACCGATTATCACGTTCAGCCCGCCGCCGACCATCATGTGCTGGAAGCCATGCGCGTGGCGCACTTTGTGGATTTGCTGGAAGAAGCCAGCCGATTGGGGCCGGAAGGTTTGCAATCGCCCGCTCGCGAGGCAATTTTGAACAAGTGTGGCCATCTGATGTATGCATCGCATCACAGCTACACCAACAAGGCACTGCTCGGTGCCGACGAGTGTGACTGGTTGGTGGAACTGGTTCGAAAGAACGAGCAACATGGGCTGTACGGGGCAAAAATCACCGGCGGGGGAAGTGGGGGAACGGTCGCGGTACTCTGCCAGGCCACCCCCGCGGCCGACGATGCAATTGCCAGGATCATGGCTGACTACGAGGCCCACACCGGGCTAAAGCCCGAACAAATCGCCGGCAGCAGCCCGGGGGCGTGGTGGACGGGGACTGCAGGGGTGTGACCGGCAGGAAGACCCCTGTTAAAGCGATCTAACTGCCAAGACTTTTAATTAAAGTAAATGTCAGTAAACTTTAATAAGAGCATCCCGAATGATGGTGAGCTTTAGTTGGAGATAAGCTTTGGATTCATCTCGATTTACGTCCAATTCTCCCGGAGATTTGGTCCGAAATCTGGATGGTAACTGGGCTTTTATCCCACGTCCGCTCCCTCCCAAGCTTGAGTGGGATGATGCCTTGATCGAGTCTGTCACCTGCGCGACGCAGGCCCTCGGACAGCTAAACGGAATGGGTCGCAAGCTACCCAATCCGCAGCGGTTAGTGCGCATGTTCCTCCGGCGAGAAGCAGAGCTCTCAAGCCGAATCGAGAATACGTTTGCTCGAGTCCAAACATTGGTGTTGCTTGAAGATTCCCCGTCGATCGAAGCGAGCAACCCGGACATCCGAGAAGTTCTCAACAATTTCCGGGCGCTGGAGTTCGCGGTAGCGAGCATCGTCAGCCGCCCGCTCGGTCGGGGATTCATCAAAGAGTTGCATCAAACATTACTGCAAGGCGTTCGCGGGCATGACAAGACGCCGGGAAAGTTTCGTACGATGCAGGCACACATCGGCCGCTCTCCCAACATAGCAGATGCCCGATTTGTTCCTGCACCCCCGCACGCCATTGAGGCGAGTATGGAATCGCTGGAGCAGTTCCTGCAGGCGACGGACAAACTCCCGCCGGTGGTTCGGGCAGCGATGGTGCACTATCAGTTTGAAGCAATCCACCCTTTTGCCGACGGAAACGGTCGCATCGGACGAGCTCTGTTGCTCGTGCAGTTAATCAACGAGGGTGTTCTCACCGCGCCACTATTCAACCCGAGTGCCATGCTGGAAGCTCGCCGCGACAATTACTATGACCTGCTTCTCGGCGTCAGTCAGTCAGGCAACTGGAGCGGCTGGTGTCGATTTTTTGCTGGATGTCTTGCAGATGAAGCAAGCGAAGCCGCAAAACGAATTGAGCAGATGGAACAGCTTCGCGAAGCATGGTACACCCTGCTCAGGGCACCCCGGGCGTCGGCTATGCTGCCAAGACTGGTTGACGAGCTGCTTACTAACCCGAGCGCCACCGCCGCCTCGGTGGCGCGCACGCTTTCCCTCACCACACCCGCGGCGCAGCACCTCATCGACAAATGCGTCGAGAAGGGCATACTTCGCGAGATCACTGGGCAGGCCCGAAACCGCGTCTATCTAGCCCAGCGAGTGGTCGATCTGTTTGCGGTGGAAACCAAGTAAAGCACTGCCTGGAATGTCACTTAACCACTCCAACATCATCGACCGTCTCATTAACCTCCAGCAGACCATCCGCCAGACCCTCCTGGCCAGTCGGGCGAAGCAGGATCTGCACGAGGTAAGCCACGCCACCGCTGCCGACACTATTTATCGGATTGATGCCGAAGTCGAGCCGATCATTGACGCATTCTGTGAAGAGTGGAGCAAGACTACCCCGCTGGTGTTGATCGCGGAGGGAATTGAAAATGAGCACGGCGAGGAAGGTTCAAAGGTCTTCCCGATCGGATCGCGCGAGGAGGATGCGGCGATTCGGGTCATCATGGATCCGATCGATGGCACCCGCGGCATTATGTACGATAAGCGTCCGGCCTGGTCGCTTGCGGGCGTGGCGCCCAATAAAGGCCCGGGCACCCGTCTGCGGGATATCGTCGCCGCCGTCATGACCGAGTTGCCAACCAGCAAAATGGGGTTTGCGGATGTGCTTTGGGCGAGCAGGGGCCAGGGCGCGCACGCCAAGCGGGTAGATCTGACATCCAACGATTCCAGCCCGCTACGACTTGCCCCATCGCGTAGCCATCAGATCGATCACGGCTTTGCGATGATCAGCAACTTCTTCCCCGGCACCAAGGTGCTCGCCAGTGAAATGATGGAGCACATCGTCCGAGAGCTGATCGGCCCCGCCGACGTAACGCGCGCCACGATTTTTGAAGACCAGTACATCTGCACCGGCGGACAATGGTACGAGCTTCTTGCCGGACATGACCGTTTCAATGCCGATTTGCGCCCGCTCTTTTATCAGATGCAGTCGCAGCCGGAGGGTTTGTGTTGTCATCCCTACGATTGCGCCACGATGCTCATTGCCGAAGAAGCCGGTGCCGTGATCACCGACGGTTTCGGCCGTCCGCTCGACGGCCCGCTCGATTGCACGACCGGACTGCACTGGGCCGGATACGCCAACGAGTCACTGCGTGCCGCGATCGAGCCGCTGATTCATCAGTTCCTGCGCGACCGTGGCGTGACGATTCCGGCGCGCTGAGAGGCTGCCGATCACCAGCAAACCCGCCAACCCCAAAATCGTCATACACAGCCCTGCCCACCTTCCGGGTGTGTGATAGCTCAACACGAGTTGGTGCTCCCCCTGAGGCACGCGCACGGCCATCAGCATGAGGTTGGCCGGCTCAATCGCCGCCGCGGCGCCGTTGAGGGTCGCGCGCCAGCCGGGGTCATAGGCCTCGGCGATGCAAATATAGCCGTCTGCGGGAGCTTCGACGGGGATTTCAATGCGATCCGGCCCGGGTCGGGCCATGACCAGCGGTACAAAACCGAGGCTTGAAGCGCCGTCTGGCGAAATGCCGTCCTCTCGTTCGATGAACAGCAGCTCGCCCAGGCTACCCGCTTGCCGATTTCGCAGAGCACGTTCGGCTTCGGCTGCGGTGCCGTAGGTGATGGCGTCGATGGGCACAAACGCCGCGCGCGGTTCCGCCCGGGGGACCTCGTAGATATGAACTCCGTCGAATGTCTGCGTCAGCGGAAGCCCGCGTTCGCCACGGGTGATGACAACCCGCGCGCCCCAAGCCCGCAACACGCGCGCGTCGATCCCAAACGCAGGAAGCCACTGGTTGTTGTAAGTAGCCGGCGCATTCTTCATCGCGAGGAAGGCCCGGTAGCTGCGCGCAAGCAGGATCGAATCAAACAGGCTCACATCATCCAATGTTCGGTTGAAGTCGAGATGGGTCGTGAGATCGATTGCAGCCCTGCCATCACCGACCGCCCTTCGCACCCGCTCCGAAAGGTCCGCAGGCAGCCGGAGCGGAGGATAGCTGGTGTTGATGAAGTGCCTGCCGTGTCGGCCAAGATCCAGTGCGTGTATCGCAAGCAGGGCCAACACGCCCGCTGTGAAATACTTATACGACTTTAGCCGCAAATTTGGTCGCAGCTGCAGCAACCAGTGGGTGCCTGCCCCGGCGGCGAGGCTTACGGAGAAGATTGACACATAAAGCCACCGCGCCGGCGAGCGAAGCCATGTCCCGCCGGTGGAGGAAACCAACTCGCGGGTAATGGGCAGCGCCAGCAGCAGTGCCGCCACGCCTGCGATGGTCACAAAGGCCGCGCGGCGACCGTATTGGACACGGCGAAGCGCACAAAGCGAGGCCAGCAATATCACCGCGGCCCACGGCCACAGGCCGATGTACCAGACCGTATCCCAGAAGTAGCTCGTATGGGGTGAGGCCGTAAACTCCTGAAACCCCATCGCAGCGTCGAAGGCAGGCTTGTAATCGCGCCACGGATCGAATGCCGCCCGCAACCGCGCGTACGGCATCGCGATATCGTTGGGCGCGCGTTCGAGTGCCATGGCGCGCGTGCTCCGCGCGATGAGCGAGAGCATCGGCACCAGTGCAAATCCCGCCGTCGCCAGGCCCGCGCCGATAGACGCGAGAATCCACAGCGCGCGTCCGCCCGCAACGACCAGCGTGTAGGCTATTGCGACGGTGAGGGCATAAACCCAAAGCTGCGGATGCCCCGCCAACGCCATGGCCCCCGTCGCCAATGCCAGCGCGAGCAGGCGGCGATCAAGCCATTTGTTGGTTGAGGGCACGGTCGCTCGGTCTATGAGCCACAGCAGCAGTGGCAGGGCGGGATACGCTTCGAGCAGGGGCAGGTGTCCCGCAGCGACGCGCGAAGCAAAGAACCCGCTGGCGGCGAAGGTCCATCCTGCGGTTGCGGCGCCGACGCGCCCCATCTCCCACCGCCGGGCGAGAAGGTAGGTGAAGCCCGCCGCAAGCAACGCCGAGAGCATCACCCCCGCTGTGAAGACCAGCATGGTCGGAAGCCATAGCAGGATGAGTCGCGACGGGATAAACGGGAAATTCTGAACATTGGCCCAAAATGGCGACCCGCAAAACTCCCTGGGATACCACCCCGGCAGTCCGCCGTGCGTCAGCGCATCCTGGGCAAACGCAATGCGGTACTGGTGCAGCATGAGAAAATCAAAGCCCAGCAGCGTCATGTCTCCCCGCTGCCACCCCGGCGGGAGGTAGAGCAGCACGACCCCCAATAGCATGACCGCCGCCGGGAGCAGGCGCGTGGGGATGGGGTTGGGCCGGTTCAGGATCAATGCATCCTCACAATTCTGTCGCGACCGGCAACTTCTTTGGATGTCCTGAATGGAATCAGGGATGATCTCGCGGAGTGTCCGTGGGTCGATAGTCACCGTTTTTCTTCGCCTTGAGGAGGCTTTGTCATGCGTTCACCAACACACCTGCTCCGCTACGCCCTGCCGGCGATCGCCCTCCTGGGGCTGGTCGTTGCATCACGTACCTTTGCCGAACCCAAAGAAGGCCCCGCCGCCGTTGCGGAGGGGGAAAGCGTCACTTCCGCCATGCGCGTGCAAGAGATGGGACCGCTCAACTTCTTCCATACGACGGTCACGATGACATTTGAGAAGATGGACGGTGTTGCGCAGATCATCGGCGAGATGGAGGCCGCGATTAAAGAAAAGAAAATCACCGCGGGTGGGACGGTAATCTTTGTTTATCAAGGCGCGTCGCCCGACCCGACCAAGGAGTTTGAGCTGTCGATCGGCATGCACGTCGAAGCCGGAACCGAGGGGTTTGATAAATGGAAAGTCACCGAGCTTCCCTCATTCAAGGCAGCAACCGTGATGCACTCCGGCCCGGTGAAGACGATCAGCACCGCCTACCAGAAGATCTTCCCGGAGATCTTTGCAAAAGGTCTCCAGCCGACCGGTGAGAACCGTGAATTTTACCTTTACTGGGAAGGCGAAGAATCGGCGAACAACATCATGCTAGTGCAGGTTGGTGTGCAATAGGGCGGGGTGCCACGGCCGGCGCGGAAGCGGATGGAGAAGCGGGACGATCGGAAGACATCTGATATAACGTTGCAGATGTTAGCCGCCGTCCGCACTTCCACGTTCAATCGCGCGTGCAGCCTGATTGTGCTGGCGTGGTTTCTGCTCGTCGGCGCCGCGGTGATGTGGTGGCGGCCGAGTCCGATGGACTTCCCCCAGTTTTACATGGGCGGAGTGGTGGCGCAGCAGGGTGCGTGGTCCGACCTTTATCCCACCCCGCGGGAGGAAAGTTGGAAAAACCCCGGCGAACCGGGTGCCTCGACCGCGTCGCCGGGGTATGACCGATTGCTCGATGCGCGCGACATCGGCGAACGGTTCAGGTTTATCCAACTGCCCCCCAACGCCGTCGCGTTCTGGCCGATGGCCTACCTTTCCTGGCCGAAAGCCCTGGTCTTATGGACCGCAGTAATGGGCGTCTTTGGCTGGATGACACTTCGCCAATCGGCGAACCTTTTACAATCTCTGCTCGGCCATCAAACCAGGCTTGCCGGCGTGATGATGCTGGCGGCGGCGTTTTCGCCGATGATGATCCGCTCTGTGCGCGCCGGGCAGGTCTCCTGTTTTGTGGGTTGGGCAATCGCGGTCGTGGTGACGTCGCTTGCGCTTCGGAAAAACGAGGCGATCGCAGGCATTGCGTCGGCGGCGGGGTTCATAGCCAAGTATGCCACGGTCTTTCTTTTGCCGCTGGCGATCATCCTTCATCGCTGGCGGTTGATCGCGATGACGCTGATCGCGGGAAGCCTGATGATTCTGGCGACACTGCCGCTGACGGGGGCGGCTCCGTATCAGGCCTGGCTGGAACGCGTCGCGCCGTATCTCGGTCGAAGCCACGATTGGGATGGCAACCAGAGCTTGCAGGGCTTTCTCATTCGCGCGCTCGACGAGCGCCCGTTGGCCGCTTCGATCGAGGTCGGGGTGCGGGTCGTTCGGTGGGGGGCACTGCTTGGGGTGCTGGCCGTGATCTGGCTGCGTCGGCGGACGATTCGCGGGTCGGCGGAGCAAATCGCCATCGCCGCGGCGGGGTTGCTGGCTTGGATGGCCATTTTCAGCCCCATTTTCTGGTATCACTATGCACCCTATATGCTCATCACGTTCGGCTGGCTGTGGCTGCTCATCGCCCGCGGCGGGTTGATGCGGTGGGGGGCGGTTGCTGTCCTGGCGCTTTACTTCTGGCCGATTTGTGCCGAACCATCGCTCGCGGCGCCCGAACCGCTCAACTCGCTGATGCTCTGGGCTAATCTTCTTTTGCTGCTGATGGCGATGATAGCGTTATGCAAACCGCGCCCGAACCCGGATCAGCCATGAACCCGTCGCAAGACGATCCGCCGATGGCCCGTGAGGCGCTGCTGGTGTTTGTTGGGGCGATCTGCCTCATCCTCATTCAACTCATGCCGCTGCGAAGCATGTCCATGCTGGCGCGACCGCTCTGGCTGGATGAGTGCATCACCGATCTGGTCGTGCGCGAGGCTTCAACGAGCAAAGCATTTGTAGATCTGCTGGCCGGTGGCGTGGACGCCAACCCGCCGGCGTACTATGTGCTGATGCGCGGCCTGGCCTTCGTCGGGCTGCACTCGCCAACGACATATCGAGTCACGGCCCTTATCTGCATCGCGGGCGCGCTGGCGGGAGTCTATTGCATCCTGCGGCGCACATTCGACCCTTTCGCGGCGGCGGTGGGGGTGGCCGGGTTGTGGTCGATCGGAATCGCAGTCGAACACACTTTCGAGGCACGATTTTACAGTCTGCTTCTACTGGCGACCGTGTGGAGCGCACTCTTCGCAGCACGGGTCGAGCATGGCTGGACAATGCGCCTCGGGCTGGCGCTGACAGCGGTGGTGGTGTGTACGACGCACTGGTTTGGAATTGTCGGATTGGCACTGGTGCTCGTCGGAGAGTGTGCCGTCCGCCGGCGCGACCGGCGGTCGATCAAGCCACTCTGGCCCGCGGCCGCCGGGATCGTGGCGCTACTCGCGTGTCTGCCATTGTTGCTGGCTCAGAAACGCGCGATTGGTACCGAGACGTTCGTCGCGGGAAATCCGATCCGCGCCGCCTACGCATACTACATGCTCCTGTTACCCGGCGCATCGGCAGCGACCGTGCTTGCGGTCGCGCTGATGGAACGCGCCGTCGCCGGCGCATCGCTACGGAAGCCGCCCGGATCGCTCAAACCTCAGTTGCCGCTGCTCATGCTCGGACTGATGCCTTTGGCGCTCGTTATAATCTCATATCTAATGCAGCCGGTGATGCAGTTGCGCTACGCGATTGTCGCAGTCGCGGCCATGGCGGTGCCGGTGGCGTTTGGAGCTTCGCTGATACAGCGGCACTTCTGGCGTTGCCTCGCCGCGGCGGGCATTGGCCTCGCGGCGTTCAGCGCACTGTTTCGCGTGTGGGTGGAGAAGAAGCAGTTTGCCGATGAACTGACCACCGTGACCGAGCATGTGCGACGAGCGGCGGACGGCGGCGCGCAGGTGTTGTTTGAAATGCGCCATGATCAATACCCGGTGATCTGGAGCTGGCCCCCTGCGGGAGAACACAGCTACTTTCTGGCCGACGAACTGGAAGACGAATCGCCGTTGCGGCGGTTTGAGCGGACGATGGCGTTTCGCACCGAACGCCTTGCGGGCGCGCCCAAGATCATGTCAATCGATTCGGCCGGGGCTCGATTCATCTTTATCGCCGAATCGCCGGATGCGGCGCGGGTGATGCGATACTTCCCCGATGCCGCGGTCGAACCGCTCGGCGGGCGCGCGTTTCGCGTCACACGATAAATGGCGCCGCGGCCACGGCGCGGGTGATGTCCTTTTCGTCAACAATCAGCTCAATCTCCTCACCCTTTCCCGGCCTGCCATACCGCGCCGGAAGCAGCACCTGAATCACGCGGCGGTCGTCACTATCGAGCAGGGCGCACCGGACATATGCGCTCCCCGGGGCCAGTGGAGTATTGACGGTATTCACCACTGTTGCAGTGCGTTGCTGGCCGCTGCGAAAAAGATTAATGACGCCAACGCGCTTGAGTATGGCAATGAGAAGAAGCGGAATTGCCGGCGCCAGCGTGATGGACGGGCCGATAAGCCGCATGGCAAAGCCGGGGGGTTCGAGCCGGGCGGTCCAGCGGGTGGGGTCGGCCGGGTCGATGCGAATCTGAATCGGCTCTCCCGAGATGATGTGGCCCGTCCGACCCTCGAAAGGCCCGGTGACTACATGATCTTTGCCATCGTGCCGGAAATACACCTCAAACGTCCCACCTTCCACGGCCATGTTTCGTCCGGGCACCTTCATGCCGTTGGTTTCATACGCCTTGGCATCGACGATCACGCTCTGCTCGATCAGCCGCTTCTGATGTTGCCAGTTTGAGAATTCAAAGCCGAGGACGATCAGCGATGCAAGCACCAGGGCTAAGGCACTGAGCCACCATAACTTCACCCCTGACTCCACCCAGGCGCGCCGGCGCACCTGTGCGGTAATCGGTCGCGGTGGCTCGGCGAGGACGGCGGCTTCGGGTGATTCCATGGCGGGGGGATTATGACCGGAAACGACTGATTGAGGAATGATCCGGCAAACAATTGGGGGGCGGTCGTTTTTCAGAGTGCCGCTGCCGCTCACTCAAACTCAAACGGATCATTGGCCATCACAAATGGCCGGTTCTGGCCGACATTCAGGAGCAACCCGACGGCCATAAAACTCGCGAGCAGCGAACTGCCGCCGTAGCTGACCAGGGGGAGTGTGACCCCGGTAACAGGCATGAGCTTGGTAGCGACCATCAAATTCAAGAATGCCTGTGACGCGAACATCGCCACGATGCCCACTGCGATGAGCCTTCCGAACGGTTCGCGCGTGTTGCTGGCGATCTCGATCCCCGCTGCAAAGAGAATAATGTAGGCGACGATCACTACCGTCGAGCCGAAGAAGCCGAACTGTTCGCCGATGAGTGCGAATATCATGTCGTTATGGCCTTCGGGCACCTTACGACCGATCGGCACATTTCCCGCACCTTTGCCGGTGATGCCTCCCGAACCCATCGCGACGAGCGCCATGTGCTGCTGCATCCCGGTTGATGCCAGTGTGCCGGCATCGTCGTTAAACATGGCCAGCACGCGTTGCCGCTGATAGTGCTTTACGAACATCGGGAGGTGATTGAGCACCGGCACGTTCGGACAGACACGGCACTGCGAGCGCACGCCGGTGTGTGCGTCGCGGAGCTCGTGGTGCCCGCTGAACCACATGACCGGCGCAACCGCCAGGCCCAGCGCCACCACCGCTGCCAGATGGCGAATTTTTGCGCCGGCGATGAAGAGCATGGCGAAGAGGGTGGGAATGAAGATCAGCGCTGTGCCGAGGTCGGGCTGCTTGAGAATCATCGCCACCGGGAAAAAACAAAGGGCAAACGGCGGCAGCAGGCCGGGCAGGGCGCGGTAGTTTGAGCGAAATCGCAGATATCGGGCCAGCACCAGCACAAATCCCAGCTTGAGCAGCTCAGCAGGCTGCAGGCTCATCGGCCCGAAGTTGATCCAGTTAAACGCGCCATTCTTTTCCTTTACAAACGGAACTGTCACCACCTGCCCGAGAAGCGTGTAGCAGGTGAGGGCGATGGCGACGAGGTACAGACCCCAGCTGAATCGGCCGATCTTACGATAGTCCACCCATTGAAACGCGATCATTGCCGCCACACCGATGCATACGAAGACGAGTTGCTTGGGTCCTTCGCTGCTGCCATCAAGGCGCGTGTCTGACCAGATCGAAAGCACTCCCAGGCACGAGAGCGCCGCCACGCCGATGAGAATGGGCCAGTTTGACGCTGCGGAGAGCTTTTTCCACACGCCCTTGAACGGCAAGACTCGCTGTAGGGGAACCGCGGTCATTTTGTCTTTGGAACGTAGCCGTGTTCGATGCAGGCATCAAGCAGTTCGGCGGCGATCGGCCCCGCGCCAGACCCGCCGCCGGTGCCGGCATATTCCACGAGCACGGCAAACGCGATCGTTGGGTTATCCTTCGGCGCAAATCCTGTCATCCATGCGTGATGCAGCTTCTTTCCTTCGCTGTCGCTGGCGCGATACCAGGGAAACTGGGCGTTGGGCTGCTCCCATGTTGCGGGGCGAGGTGTGACGCGAACCCGTTTCCCTTCCGCATCGGTCGTCCAGTATCGAAACGCCGACGCTTGCGCCGTCCCGGTCTTGGCGGCGACGCTTACATGTGCCCTCCGCAACACATTGCCTGAGCCTGCTTCGGTTTCGACGACGTCAATCATTCCCCGGATGGCAGTTTGTACCGCCGCCGGATCGAGCTTTAGATCGACCACATCCGGCGAGAGCACATGCCGCGCGTCGCCCACGGCCGGTTGCCAGGGCGTGAGTTGGCCTGTGTCGCGCACGATGCGGGGTCGCATCCAAACTCCGCGGCGGGCAATGGTGGCCGAGGCGTTGGCAACCTGCAGCGGGGTGGCGAGCACGCTCACTTGCCCAATCCCTCCCATCCACCGCGCAAAGTCCTTCACCGGCCCACGATAATCACGCGGCAGGCGCCCGGCTTTCTCGGCGATGCCCAGGCCGGAGTATCTGCCGAACCCAAACTGCTGCATCGCCACGCTCAACCCCTCGGTGCCGAGTTTCTCGGCCATGTTCTCAAAGTAAATGTTGCAGCTTCGCTGAATGGCGTCATGAAAATTGAGGTAGCCGGTGGGATGAGGATCGTTCCAAGGCGTGTTGTGGTGAGTAAACACCGTTCCGGGAACGATCGTCGCGGTCCAGCATCGCCCCGCGTCGTGACGTTGCCCGCGAATCGTGAGGAAGCCCGTGCACTCGATGCGATCAGCAAGACTCGCAAGCCCCGCGCTGATTGCGGCGATGCCGACGATCGGCTTGACCGTGCTGCCCGGCTCATACTGGCTCATCACGGCGCGGTGAAACAACGGCATGTTGCCTTCGTCGTCGCGCAGGCTGGAATACATCTCGGTAAAGCTATTCAGGTCATAGTCGGGGTATGACACCAGTGCCCGCACTTCGCCTGTGGCAATGTCGATCACCACCGCCGAACCGTGCATCGGGCCGGTGTAGCCGATTTCGCCTGAGTCGCCGGGGCGGGGAATCTGCACCTTCGTAAACAATTCGCGAATGTGCGCCTGCAACTCGATGTCGATGGTGGACGTGACCGCCTCACCGGGCGTGGGGTCGATGCGCGAAGTCTCCTTCCAAGCGCCCGACACCTGGCTCTCCATCCCGCGCGACCCGCGCAACGAGCGCTCGGCAAGGGCTTCGATGCCGTCGCGGCCGGCGAGGTCGTTGGGCAGATATTCTCGCAGCGCATTGCCGGATTCCGGGTCGGCAATGATCTGCTCCCGCTGCACCCGGGTGAGATAGCCCACCACATGAGCCGCCTGTTGCCGGTAGGGGTAAACGCGGTGCTTGCTGGGCAGCAGTTGCAGCCCGGGGTAGGAATCGAGATTGCGGCCGAGGTTGTTTTGGGCTGTGGGAGTCAGCGCGCGAACGACCACGTGCGACGATTGCTGTTCGTAAATGAGGTCGCCTTCAAACTCTTCTTCGGTGGGTAGATCGTCACTGCCTCCGGCGAGCCATCTGGCGTACCACGCGGGCTTCTCGCGGGTCTCGGCCTCAGTCAAGGCCTGCCGGAAACGGCCTTGAACGATGGAATTGCGTTTCTTGCGGACTTCAACTTCAATCGCGGTGCGGATGTCGTCGATTTCGTTCACGGTCACCCCGCCGGCACGGGCGAGGTCGGCCCACATGCCCGCGATATCCCGTTCGACCGCCGCCGGTTCTGCTTCGCGCATTTGCTTGCGCAACTCCGGGCCAGCTTCGACGTAAGCCGGATTAGCACGAAGCCGCTGCGCGGCAACCTGCTTAACCCATGATTTGACAAAGGGTTGCGATCGATCGCGCGCGACGGCGCGGAAGTCCACTGCGGCATCAATGCACGCCTCGTCCGCGGCGAGAACCCGGCCGCGCACGTCCAGGATCGGCCCACGCGCGGTCGGAATCATGCGATTCTGCGTCATCGCCTTGCGGGCCAACTCGGCATAATGGGCACGCCCAAACACCTGTACCTGCACAAGGCGAATGAGGAGGATGACGCTCAACCCCGCAAGAATCAGGCCCAGGGTTTTAAGACGTCGCTCGAACATCCCAAAAGTTTACCCACCAAATCACAAAGGCACCAAGGAAAGCACCGGAGCTTGTCTAACACTCCTCTGCCTTCCTTTGTGCCTTCGTATCTCGTGCCTTTTTATCTTGGCGGTGCCTCTCTCTTACTTCGTCGGGACGAGCGCGGCACGCTTTTCCTTGATCGTCTTCAGCAGCGACTTGTGCGGATCAGCAAACTTGGCGGTGCCTTCGTCCATCAGCACTTCCTCCAGCTTCTTTACATCCACCTTTGCATCAATCTCATCGAGCATTTCCTTGCCGGGCATTTTGTCGATTTGCCGGGTGTAGCTCTTGTTGAGCTTGCCAACCGCATCATTGGTGGCCGGGGGATTGGTCTGGATGTCGCTGCCAGCCAGTGCCTCGACGTACTTGTCGGGCGAGAGCTTGGGGTCTTTGGTGCCTGTGCTGGCAAAGATGATCTCCTGCTTCAGCGGGCACTTTTTGTCGGCCCAGAACTTCTGATTCAGCGCCCAGAGCCGTTTCACATTCACAATGCCGACCTGCCCCTGCGCTTCCTTGCTCAGGCTCGCCACCTGCTTCTCGGTGTAAACATCCACCCGGCTGACAAAAATAGAAAAAACGCTCTTGAACCGCTGCAAACCATTGCGGCGGCGCTGGGCACCCTTCCAGACGCGCTCGGTGGCGAGCTTCCACTGACGTTCGGAAAAAATCAGCGTCACATTTAACGCCAGTCCGGCGGCGGCAAGCTCTTCAACCGCATCCAGGCCCGCGGCGGTCGCCGGAACCTTGATCATCCGGTTCATATAGCCTTTGCCCCACAGCTTTCCCAACTCGATATAGCTCTTCACGCGCTTGTCATGAGGCACGTTTCGCTCGCGGTCCTCCAGAAGCGGGTCAAGCTCGAAGCTGACATACCCATCATCGCCCGCGGTCGCATCGTTAATGTTTTGAAACTTGTCCTGCGCATCGGAGACGAGGTAGTCGGTCATCGCCCAGGCGACCTGCTCATCGTTCATTCCCTCGTCAAAGAAGGTGGCCATCGTGTCATCAAATCGGCCCGTCTTGAGCAAATCGGCGATGATGATGGGATTGCTGGTGGCACCAGTCGCGCCAAGAGCGATGTTTTTGTCGACCAGTTCAGGATCGACCGAGTCGAGCCAGAGCTTGGTGCCCGTTTCAATGATCGATTTAAGTCCAGTAGCCATGTGCGTTTCCTTTCAAATTGCCCGTTCACGCGCGTTCGCCCGATCCCCCATGCCGGAAATCATACCGCGCGATCGAAGCGGGGTCACGCGGGACGAACGATCAGATCCCCGATCAAGCCTGCCGTTCGCTTACCAGATAATCTCACAACCATATCTACGCAGCGTTTCATCGCCGGTGACCAGCGGCAGCGACTCGACCGTTGATTGCGCCACCAGCATTCGGTCGAAGGGGTCGCCGTGAATTGCGGGGAGTTGCTCCAGTTTGCGGCAATGGATGCTCAAAATAGGCAATGAGACCCCATCATTGCCCCACAGAAACTCGGCAATCATCGTATCAATCGAGGTGGCAGGCTTGACAAACCCCCGGGCCGCCTTTGCGGCCAGCTCAAAATTGGTCACGATGCTGACGACAGGTGTATCATCAACCGATTCAAGCAATTGCCTCGCGACTTTTGACAGGCGTCGATCGCCTTCCCGCAGCCAGATGAGCACATGGCTGTCGATGAGATACTTCACTTCCTGCCCTTACGCACCGAGGCGCGGGAATCGGGTTGCAAATGTGGATCATTCAGGATGTCGTCGGCATCGGTCTCTGGCATGGGTAAGTGAAGCCCATCGGAATACCAGATCTCTCCCTTCATATCTCCAAACCGGACGCGCGCCCTGCGCCGGGCATGCACGGGCACCAGGCGGACAGACGGCTTACCATTGCGGGCTATGACGATTTCTTCGCCCGATTCGGCGCGTGTGAGCAGCCGAGACAGCGACGTCTTGGCTTGATGAACATTCACGAGCGGCATCCCTTGATTATTGATTAGCTAAGCAGATTAGTCAAGTAGATTCTACCGCGCGGTGGCGGTGCCGCGGTCGGTTTGCGGGCCGCGCGGGAGTATCGGAGATTTGCCCGCGGGCGGCGTTTCAGAACGCGGGCGGCGAAGCTGTCAACCGGTGCTACTCAGTGAATTGCAAGTCTTTCACTTCCACTTCCACCCGCCGCATGCCGTTCCATTCGTTGATCGTCGGCTCGATGGCTAAATCGACCCGGACGCCCGGCTTGAGGCGGTCGAGCAGGTCGGCACACCGCCAGGCGATGGCTTTCATTGTGGTGCCGTTCTGCTTTAGAAAAAGCTGCAAGTGCTGTCCATCTCTTCCAACCACCCTCGGCAGGCCGGCAAGCTCGACGCCTTTGCAGCACAGCACAGGTTTGCGGTTGCCCTGACCGAAGGGGCCGAGCCGGGCCAAGTCTTTCACGAGCGCCTCGTCGACCATCTTCAGTTCCGTCATGCCGTCAAGGTGCAGACGCGGCGTAAGTGCTTCGGGGGCAAGCACTTGCTTTGCGTGGCGGAGGAAGGCGGCGCGGAACACGTCCAGCTTCTCCCCGCGGAGCTTTAACCCCGCGGCCATTTCGTGCCCGCCGTGGGAGATCAGGTGTTCGGTGCAGCCATCGAGGGCACGGGCAAGGTGAAAGCCGCCGATCGACCGCCCACTGCCCTGGCCTGTGCCATCTTCGTTGATCGCGATCATGATCGTGGGCTTATGAAACCGATCGACTATGCGCGACGCCACGATGCCGATGACCCCCGGGTGCCACCCTGCGGCGCCGAGCACGATTGCGTGATGCTCATCGCTGTCGAGGTTTAAGTCGTGCACTTGCTTCAATGCGGCATCGAGGATCGACTTCTCGGTCTGCTGGCGCAGCCGGTTTTGCTGTTCGAGATAGTCGGCGATTTCAGTCGCGCGGGCATCGTCTGCCGTCGTCAGCATTTCAACCGCGAGTTTGGCGTGACCCATTCGCCCTGCCGCGTTCAGCCTTGGGGCGAGCAGGAAGCCGACATGAAAGCTATCCAGATCTTCGCCGGTGAGGTTGGCCGATTCGATGAGGGCGCGCAGGCCGGTGAGTCTTGATTTCTTCACGCTTCCCAAGCCAAACCGCGCCAAAACGCGGTTCTCACCGATCAGCGGGACGACATCTGCGATCGTTCCCAGCGCCGCCAGCGCCATCGCTTCGAGCAAGAACGCCCGAAATGGCTCCGAGACCTTTGCCGAGCCGCTGATTTCCTTGCCCACCGCCCAGGCAAGCTTGAACGCCACGCCTGCGCCGCAAATGTGCGGGTTGGGATAGGTCGATAAGCCGGGCAGGCGAGGATGAACGATAAAGTCGGAACGGGGGAGCAAGGGGGCTGCAGGGGGCGCGTTTTCGCCTGTCGCTGCGGTGGGTTCCGTCGGGGAGGTTTTCATTTCGTGGTGATCAGTCACCACCACATCGACGCCGCGGGATCGTGCGATTTCAACAGGCTCGATCGCCGTCACGCCACAATCGACGGTGATGATCAGCCGTGCCCCCTCGTCGCATAGTTGGGAGACAGCGTCGGCATTCAGACCGTAGCCTTCCTCAATGCGGTGGGGAACGTACGTTTCGCAGTTCCCGCCGAGGAGTTTGATCGCGTGAAACAAGATCGCGGCAGCGGTGATGCCATCAACGTCGTAGTCGCCGTAGATGACAATTTTCTCGTTACCCCCGATGGCCCTGGCGATGCGCGCCGCCGAGGGGGGCACGCCGGGCAGTAACTCTGGCTCGTGCAATAACTTAAGTGAGGGAGAAAGGAAGTCGCGGCAGGCGGCTTCTTCGGTCACACCACGGTTGAGCAGAATCTGCGCGACAAGGGGGCTGGTCTTGAGGCGTTCGGCGAGCGCGACGGCCTGCTCGCGGGGTTCTGCGACGATCCATCGCCGATTCATACCAATGCCGCTCCGTCGTTGCATCAGCTCGATGATATGCGGGCAATCGGGAAATAGAAGCGTGACATTCTCGAACTAACCAGCACGGTGCCGCCGCTGTCAGTTAGCTGACGGCGCGTAGAATCGTCAATATCGGGGTAAAAAGGAGTGATGGTCAGATGAAACGAATGATGATTGTTGGGCTGCTATTGGCCGCCGCGGGGATTTCGGGTTGTATTGCGGTCGGCGGGTCGGACCGAATCGAGGCGCGCGAGCCGACGATCGGTCGACAACTGCAGGACTTGAAAGTCGCCCGAGACACCGGAGCCATGACCGCCGAGGAGTATGACCGCACGAGGCAGGCTATCCTGGCATCCGTCGAGCACAGATAGGTCGCGCTCAGCAGTGCCGATGGCCGATTCGCAACTGCCGACGACGAATGATCAGCTTCGGCTTCCACACCGGGCCTCGCAAGCCTATACTGCCCGGCATGGACGTTGCCATTCGCGAGCAGTTAAAGCCCGGTGTGAAGGTGAAGGTTACGCAGCAAATCGCCGCGCGGCACTATGCATGGCCCACCGAAGTTTCCGGCACAATCGTCGAGTTTAAGCAGCAGGAAACCGGGAGTTGGTATGCGCACAGCAAGGACGACCGCCTGTGGCTCGATCGCCTGGTGCTCCGCCTGCCCGACGGTGAGGTGACGACCCTCAACCTGGACGACTACACCCACATCGAAGTCGAGAATGCAAAGGATTGAGAAGATTGTCGGTACCTGACCCACCGCCACAACGGCAGTCGCAACAATCGGTGCAGCTTCCGATGGTGGGCGCGTGGAAGGTCAGCGTGCATGCCACCCGGGCGTTTACCATCCACTCTGATTTGTATTATGAGCTTCACATCGAACGGATCGATGCCCCGGGGCACCTGTTAAGTGTGCGAATGCCGCAGCATGCGATGCCCCATCCGCCGGTTGCCGGAGATGTCTTGGAAATCACGTTTCTGATGGGGCAAATCACCAGTGCAAGAAAGCTCGATGAAACGTAGCTAGACGGCTGCAGCATCGGCGAGAATTTGCCTCCATTCCAACCGCGGATACACTCCCACGCCTCACATGGCCAACCGTTCGATTCTTTCTGCGCCTCCCCTTGTTGCGATAGCCGGGTGGCTTCTGCCCGGCGCGGGATATTTTCTGATCGGGCAGACGGCACGCGCAGTCGTGGTGGGTGCGGCGGTGCTGACAATGTTTGTTGCAGGGATCCTCATCGCCGGAATTCGAGTAATCGACGTCCCGGGCTATGACAACCTCGGATTTGAAGTGCGGCTGCGCTCCGCGGCGATGGTGCAGGCCCCCGGACAGTATGCTGGCCAAAAACTCGATTGGACCGATCCGGGTTTTTATCAGGGCGATCGCGCGCTCACCTCCCGCCCGCTGGCTGAGATAGTTAACAAGCCGTGGTATGTCGGGCAGGTGTTGACCGGCCCGGTGTGCCTGCTGGCGTCGAAACTTTCGCTCCACGCTGCCCAGCCTGCCGACATTCAGGCGGCGCGGGCGAGCCGTGTTCCCCCGCAGCCGGGTGTGGCTGCGTCTCATGCGCGGGTGGCTGAAATCGGCTCGCTTTATACTGCCATCGCCGGCATGCTTAATCTGCTCGCGATCATCGATGCCGCGAGCCGCGCCAGTGGCGAAGAAGAATCGACCGGCCGGGCCAAGGCGGCGACCGCGTGATGTTTACGACGCCCATTCTCGCCTGGACGCCCTTCGTCAACCCGCTGCCCGTGTGGGATTACTGGATGCTGCTCCTGTTGCCGATGGTCGGCCTGTTTTCCATCGCGTACAAAAGCATCAAATGTGGCACGATGGAAGAAGTGCCCCGGCAGGCGCTGCACATATTCGTCTTATGCCTGCTGGGCATGGCGGCAGCGGCGGGACTTCTGTGGGGGCTGGTGCGCGTGCGAGAGTGGATGGTGTGACACCGACTGTTTCGCAGGCCGACCCGTCATTTATCGGCGTTTTCGGATGCTCTGGAGCACATCGATCCCCAGCAGCTTGCACGTCGCGAAGTAAACGCCCCCGCCGACCGCGGTCAGGGTCGCCAGTTGCAACGCCCAGGAAAGTTTACTCTCCGACCCCGAATAAATCGGAGATGCCATCACAGCGAGGCAAGCGCCTGTCATCACGATTGTCGCGATCAACATCTTCAGGATGTTCGGCGCGATCAGCCCAAGCCCGATGCCGCCTGTCCTGCGGTTGAGAATCCAGAGCATGGCAAGCGACTGAATGGTAAAGCTCACCAGCGTCCCGACTGCCATCCCGCTTTCGCCGAGAGATGTAAAGACTAGCGGCAGTTCGATAATCAGGTTGAGCAAGAGGTTGATCGCAACCCATTTCAAGGGTGTAGCGGCATCGTGCAATGCGTAATACGCGCGATTCACAATCTGCAGAAGGCTGAACGCCCAGATGGCGCAGGCGTAAATTGCCGTTGAAAGTGCCACCCATTCCGCATCGGACGCGGTGAACTGGCCATGTTGAAAGAGCAACCGCGCCGCCGGGAGCGCCACCAGCGCCATTCCGGCACTGGCGGGCAGGCCGATGAACATCGCAGACTCGACGCCACGCCGGAGCACGCTGCGAAATGAATCGCTGGCGGCGACGCGATGGATGTCGCCCGAGGCTTCACCAGCGAGTTTTGGAAAAATGGCGGTTGCCAGGGCGATGGCGAACACGCCCAGCGGAAACTGATACATGAACTGCGCCAAATCCAACCGCGCCGCGGCACCTTCGACCATGGGCAGATCGATCGAATGGCCGAAGGGAGCCATCTTCGTCGCGCCGGGCGCGCGGGCGAGCATGATCGCCAGACCCTTGTCCATCAAGACCCCGATCTGCAGCACCGCCGCGCCCATGGCGACCGGCCCAGTGAGCGCCAGCATTCGCCGGACCGACGGCGTCCAGATATTGATGAACAACCGAAACCGAAACCCCGCAGCGCGCAGGCTCGGCAGGAGCATGACCACCTGCATTGCCCCGCTGACCAGCACACTCCAACTCAGCCAGCGGACGGCCGATGTCTGTCCCGCTTCGGTCGTGAGATCAAACATGCCCGCCGCAAGGATCATTGCCGCGATGAGGCAAACATTGAGCACGATACTTGTCGCCGCGGCCGCCGCGAAGCGGTTGTGAACCTGCAAGATGGCGCTCAGAAATGCCGCTCCGCACACCAGGAGCACATAGGGGAGCATGATCATCGCCAGCTTGACCGTGAGCAGGTGGTCGGGCCGCAGCGGGGCAAACCACACCAGTGCCAGCAGCACACCTTCCGACACAATTGTGAGTGCAACGAGAATTGAGACGAGAAGGTTGACACTTGCCGAGGCAAAATCGGCGGCTTCCGGCGTGCTGCTCTGCGCCGGCCCGGCAGGCGATGCGCCACCCGTCCGTCCGGCTTGTTCGCGCTTGATTGCCTGCGCGTAGAGTGGAATGAATGCCGCCGAGAGTGCTCCTTCGCCAAAGAGCTTGCGGAAGAGATTGGGGATCGTGAACGCGACCTTCCACGCCGCCCAGATCGCGTTCGCGCCGAAAAAATAGGCCCCGACCATCTCGCGCGCGAGGCCCACAATCCGGCTGGCAAATGTAATGATGCCGATCAGGCGAGCGTGAGAGATAAAGTGCTTTTCTTGAGAGTCCATTCTCAAACCAGTGGAACCTGTCACGGCGAAGAAGAGAGGCCGGATTTTTCTCCCCGATTGGACCCCGCCGACGCGTCACTGCGACTTGCCTGCGGTGCACCAGCGACTGACGTGTTTGCCATTGCCAGTTGTCCCGGCGGATGGCTGGCCCGGGAAGAAATCAAGGTCATAAACTCCGCCGCGGTCGCGCGGGGGTCGGGTTGCGATATCACGGCCGAACTGACCGCCAGCGAGCGCACGCCAGTTGCCAGCACCTCCGCGGCATTGTCGAGGGTGATGCCGGCGATCGCTACGGTCGGAATGTTCACAGTCGCCGCAGCGGCACGGGCGTAGAGCAGGCCGGGGAGGATGTCGCGCGGCTTGGTCTGCGACGGAAACACTGGGCCGACGCCGATGTAGTCAGCCCCATCGAGCACCGCGGCGCGGGCTTGCTCGATTGAGTGCGTGCTCAGGCCGACAATCAGGTGATCACCGACGATCTTTCGTACCTCCGCGCAAGCCAGATCGCCCTGACCCACATGGACTCCGTCGGCACCTGCCAGCAGGGCGATGTCGGGGCGATCATTCACTATGCAAAGCGCGTCGTAGCGTGCGCAAAGCGCCGCAAGTAAACGGCTCCGTTGGAGCAGTTCGCCGCTCTCCAGTTCTTTCTCACGGAGTTGAATGCAGGTTGCGCCGCCTTGCAGTGCAAGCTCTGCGGTTTCGAGCCAGGGTCGCCTGCAGAGCGATTCCGTGACGAGCACATACAAACGGACTGAATCAAACCGACCCGGACGAAGTGTGCGGGCGAGGCGCAATTCGAGGTCGTATGACTGATATCGAATCAACTCAACCTCGCGCGCGGCGACGGCGTCGATGGTCTTCAGGCACTCTTCGATTGCGCGCAGCGCTTCCTGCACCCTTTTCCCCGCAGCGGTCACGATCTCGGCCAGGCCGGCGCGCGATAGCTCGGCGGGAGTCTTGTTGTCTGTGCCGACATCGCCGGGCGTGTTGCGGTGGTGAAGGGCATCGCGCATCACACGTTGCACCGCCTGGCGCAGCGCGTGGCGCATCTGCTTTAGCTCGGCGGACCATTTGTCGTGATTCAGAACAAACCGTACATAGTCTTCCCAGACGCGTAACCCTTCGCGGGCGCGATTCAGGTTGGCATCGAGGATGCGCAGTGTGGCAAAAGACATGCAAATTCTCGGCTCAATCGTAACGGAAAGCTGGCATTCTGGACACGCGCGCGCCGACGCGCTACACTGCGCGCCATGCTGGAACTGGATCAGATTCACAGAGGGGATTCGATCAAGCTATTGAACAAGGCCGAACCGGCGTGGGTCGATCTTTGCTTCGCCGACCCACCTTTCAACATTGGTTATCGCTATCACAATTACAACGACCGCAAAGATGTGAATGAGTATCTCGACTTCAGCCGGCAATGGATGTCGGCGGTGCATCGCGCGCTCAAGCCAACGGGCAGTTTTTACCTCGCGATCGGTGACGAGTTTGCTGCCGACCTGTGCGTGATCGCACGGCGGGAGCTTGGGTTTACCATGCGCAACTGGATCATCTGGCACTACACGTTCGGCCAGCAGACGAAGAAGAAGTTTGCGCTGAGCCATACCCATATCCTGTACTTTACGAAGGAAAAGCCGCAAGACGGCATGGGCAACATCACCTTCAACCCAGATGCTGTGCGCGTGGCCAGCGCGCGGCAAACCCAGTACGCCGACGCACGAGCCAACCCCAAGGGCAAACTGCCCGACGACGTGTGGATCCTCCGTCCGCAGGAAGCGCCTTATGTCGAATCGAGTTACAACGAGGTCCCTAAAGAAGGGCTGGAGACATCTTCGCTTCAATTTTTTGACGCCAACTCGGATACCTGGTTTATCAGCCGGGTTTGCGGGACATTTCGCGAACGCGAAGGGTGGCACGGCTGCCAGATGCCTATCGGCGTGCTCGATCGCATCATTAAGGCCAGTAGCAACCCCGGAGATGTGGTTTTTGACCCGTTCAACGGCAGCGGGACGACGGCGGTGTCGGCGGCATTGTTGAATCGGCGGTATGTCGGGATCGACCAGTCCGCGGAGTATGTAAAATTTGCCAAGTCGCGGCTGCAGCATGCTTTGCGCGCCCGAGAACGGGGCAAGGATGCCGAGGCAGTTGTTACCGATGCGGCCCGCGGCAGCAGAAGGCTCACCGAGACCGATGCGCTCGGCCGGGCGCGCGCGCCCCGGGTGCGAGGCGGGCGGGAGTCACTGCCGGTCTTGCTTTCATCGAGCGTCAGGGCCTCCCGAGTCGATACACCCGTCACAGGCTGACGCAATTCCAAGCCCAACCGACGCAGGAAACGACCGGAATTCGTGCGCTGCGCTCATTCGTGGCGCAAACTCCCTTCACGTTGGGTCGTTGTAATCCATGTCAGAGGGATCTTGTGCCGATGCGCTTGCGCCGTTCAAAAGCTGGGGTGATTGGCTTCGCGGTGCTCGGGATTCACGGCTCCGTTTCAATGGCGTCGATTGAGCCGGCGCCGGCGAGCGAGCCGTGGCTTCCGACACCGCCGTGGATCACACCCACGCCGCCGGTACCACTTGCACCCTCTCCCATGCGTGACAGGCAAGCGGAGCCGATTCCACTTCCCCCTGCCGCATTTGCAGCGGCGGCACCGGCATTACTCGCGGCGATCATAGCTCGACTCTCAATCAGAAAGCCTCGCGTCAGGGCGCGTCGCAGGCGATAGCGCGGCAGGTTCGAGGAGCGCTTTGCTTTCATTGTCTGCGCAATGATGATAGCGCGCGCGAATGAAATCTGATTGCGCGCCGCCAATCTCTCCTTCCAACGTTCGCTGCGGCTGTCTGGCGTTACTCATCTCGGCGGCGCTGTTTGCCGCCGTTGCGCCAACGCTGCGCTGGCTGGAGTTTTCCAGCGGGAGCGAAAATCTGCTCACCGCGACCGTCATCGAGATGCACGCCGGCGGGCCGTGGCTGGTGCCAAACCTCAACGGCGAGCCGCGCGTTCGCAAACCGCCGTTGCCGGCGTGGGTGGCTGCGGGGCTGGTGCCGAGGTCCGTCATTGCCGAACTTGATTCGCCCGACACCAAGGGCCGCGACGAAGCATACCGTCGGCTGGCTTGGTCTGTTCGCTGGCCCGCGCTCGTGATCAGTTGCTTCATCGTTCTGGCGACCTACGAACTAGGTCGCACGATCGCCGACGCGCAGACCGGCCTTCTGGCGTGCGCCGTGTGTGCGTCGTCCCTGCTATTGCTTCGCTACGGCCGATCAGCGACGACCGACATCCACCTGGCGCTGTGGGTCACGGCGACAAACTTGTGTTTGGCCAAGGCTTGGTTTTCAGGCCGACCGCTTCGCTGGCTACCGCTCGCCGGGGCGGCGGCGGGATTGGCTTTCATGAGCAAGGGGCCGGTGGGAATGGCGCAGTCCGCGTTACCGGTGCTGGTGTTCGTCGTCGTGCGGTGGTTTTGGTGCAAACGGCGTGCAGGGGAGACCGGCACCGCAGACGCCCGCGGCGATGTCCACCGCGGCGCGGGTTGGATTGGACTCATTGCAGCGGCCATTCTATTTCTTGCGGTTGCGGCGCCCTGGGTCGTCTACGTTCTATACGCTGTTCCCGACGCATGGAGTGTGTTCTATACCGAAGTAACGCGCGACGGTGCGACCACGCTCACCGCCGACCCGCTGCACACTTATCTCGTCCTGATACCAATGATGTTGCCCTGGTCTGTTTTCTTCATGGCTGGATTCATCATGTGTGTGCGCGATTGGCGGCGCAGTCCGGCAGAGCATCTCTCGTTACTGCTGCTGGTGATTCCGGTGATCGTTATGTCACTCGTGAAGGACAAGAACGAACGATATCTGCTACCGCTGGTGGCGGCGGCGTCGATTGTGACGGCGTTTGCGCTGAGGCCACAACTGAGGCCCACTTCAATGCAATCGCCGACAGATCGACGCTTGCGGCAGCTTCACATGGCGGTGCTGTTTTCCGTCGCAATCGGCATTCCCGCCGCAGGGGCCACCGCAACGCTGCAAAAGGGCGGCGAGGCATGGTGGGCTTGGGGTTATGCGGCAGTCGCAGCGGGGGGGCTGAGCCTGATCCCAATTGCGCTCAGTTTCAGTTATGAGAAGTTTCGGTGGCTGCTCATTTCTGCGACGACGCTTCTCATGTTTACAGCACAAGCGGTGTTCTTGCATGGATATCGATCGAGCCTGAACGGCCGAAGCGAGATGCTGGCCACCGCCGATGCAATTCGTCTGCATCATCCGAACGCCGAGGTGTTTTATGTCGACACGCGCGAGCTTCCCAAGGCCCTCCCGCAGGACCTTCAGATCTACCTAAATCGTTCTGTACGAACAATTTATGGCCGCGCGGCCCTGCCCGAGCCGACGGAAAATCGGGTTTTGGTGGTGCTTCAGCGGGAGCACGAGCCGGACCCGGCGATTGCGGGATGGCGCCACTTTTTCCGCCATCAGTGGGGCGCGCGGGGTTGGCACGCCTTGGTTGCCGAATAGCGTCCCCGCCGTTTTGTTTCATGTTGGAAACGGGTAATCAACACTCCAGATTATGAAAGATCGTGCTCGCCCAAGGCGCTCGCTACTCTCCTGGCTCTTCGTGCTACTGGTTGTGGTGGCGATTCTGGTCGTGGTAAACGGGTCAATTCGCAGGACCGCGCGGCCCCGTGTGGGCGACTTTCTTTCGACTAATACCGGCACGTATGACTCTCACGCGCGGGCGTCATTCCGCATTGCATTGCTCAATGCCCGAAGCGGTCGCGGCGGCGACGGGCGCGTTGACCTCCGCCGGACGGCGTCGTTGCTGCAGAGCTTTGATGTCATTGGACTTAACGAAGTTCGGGGCAGGCTGTTCGGTTCGCCAGCCAACCAGGCCGAGGAGATTGCCCGGCTACTTCGGTCGCCGTGGATGTTTGCGCCCAGCGAGCGGCGCTTCTGGCACGACTCGTTCGGCAATGCCTTGCTGAGCCATGTACCGGTTCACTTCTATCAGGTGATCAACCTGCCAAGCACGCAGTGGGCCGGCGATCGAAATGTCTTGCTGGCGAAGATCTCCCTGGAGACTGGCACACTTAATCTGCTCATCACGCACCTCGATCGCACCAACGATCGGCCGATACAGTTTCGGGCGGTTAAAGAGCTCTTTCTTGCGCTCGAACCTCCGGCGATTCTCATGGGAGACCTGAATACAACCGCCGGTGATGTTCTGATGAAGGAGCTTCTTCAGACCGCTGGCGTCTCTGATGTGATTGGCGATACTGACGGAGTTGCAGCGAAGGAGCGCGTCGATTGGATTCTGATCCGCGGCATGGAAGTACTGGAGGCGGGGGCGGTGGAGTCGGACGCGTCGGACCACCCGATGGTCTGGGCGCACCTGACGATCGCGCCGGTGCCCCTGGAACGCCCGAGTACCACCAAGCCGGCAAAATCTCCCCGCCGCGACTAGGAGTAGGCAATGCGACCGTCGTTGCCCTGTTTTCTGTCAGCCTGCTGTTAATCAACATCAATGCACTGGTTCTCTCGCGCCACGAAGTGTTTGCAGCACAGCCGGCGCGGGAAATGCTGAGCGACAATCATTGGATTGTTCCAACCATCGCCGGTGAATATCGCGTGAACAAACCGCCCACAATGGGTTGGTTTATCGCCGCATCGATGATGGTCTTTCAGAGCAAGGCCGAGTGGGTGGCCCGGCTGCCCGCGATGCTTGCAGGGGTGGGTACATGCCTGCTTCTGGCGAGCATGACGACACGGCACCTGGGACGGCGCGTCGGGCTCTTAACGGGCCTTTTGACGGCCACCAGCCTATTCGTACTCACACAGGCCCGCCTGAGCGAGGCGGATATGCCGCTGGTGATGTTTGTGGTGCTCGCGTTCTGGGTCATTTCTCGGTTCATCCATCAAGCGGAAGTTGGCAAAACAGAACTCGCCGCCGCGGCCCCTGTCGTGGGGTGGAGCGTCATGTTCTTCTTCGCTGTTGGCATGTCGTTTTTGCTGAAGGGGGTCGGGCCAATTTTTGTGCTTCCTGCTGCGGTGGTCTATGCCGGCTTGGCACGCGACCGGCAAGCATGGCGAATCATGATCCATCCGGCGGGGCTGGTTCTCTTCATCGTCATGCTCGTCGCATGGCCGACTGCGGCGTACTACACCCATCCGCAGATTGTCGATGCGTGGAATCGCGAGATTATTCAGCGGGTGACCGGCAGCCTTGGTGAAACACTTGGCAAAGGTGATCCGTTCTTTCTTTATCTCTATACGATTCCGATGTTGCTACTGCCGTGGTTTCCGTTGACCGTCATCGGGGCGGTAGCTGCGGTGAAGCGTCAGTGGTTTCGACATCGATTCGGCTTGTTGCTGCTCTGTTGGTTCGGCGTCGGGTTTGTGCTGCTGCACTTCAACTCGTGGAAACACCTGCACTATTCGATGCCCATCCTGCCGGCGTGCATGCCCGCGGCGGGGGTGGGGCTGGTGCTGCTGCTGCGCTACAACTACGCGCAGAAAAAGCCAAGACACCTCCTCACCACGGTGGCGATTCTCCTGACGTGTGGTATCGCGGCGGCCGTGTTTCGATTTCAGAAGTTTCCGGGCGCGACCGACATCGCAATACTCATCGGGCTTTTGGGAATCGGTGCGGCTGTGCTGCCGTGGCTGGAACACAAGCGATGGCTGAAGCTCCAGATTGCGTGGATGTTTGCGCTGGCGTGGCTCATCGTGGCCGGCGTGTTCTGGCGGGTTGTTCCGCATCACGACGCCTACCGCAGCAGCGCCGAACTGGCACGAAGGGTCAATGAGATCGTGCCGAAAACGATGCCCGTCACGCTTTTCGGCCTGGGCGAGCACCATATCGCTTACTATCTCGACCGACCGATGCGCCGCATCGACGACCTCACCCGCGGGAGTGACGTCGCTGCATTACCTCGGCCTGCCTATGTGCTAGCCGAGGCGCTTGCCGAACCGCTGTTGGAGAAAGTGGCGCGGGTCGAAGCGCTGGATAAACGGCACGCACTTGGCAAAAGGGAAGCCGAGGCAAATCGAGTGAAGCTTTACATCATTCGATGAGCCGCGCCGTGTTTGGCGCGTCTCACTCTGAATACTCGCACCATGTCTTGGGCGTCTCCCAGACGGTCACGCTCGCAAGCGCGGCACCCGCTGCAGCGGTCTTGGGTTTGAGTAGCTGAAAAATGACTGCGGCGATGTTCTCCACGCTGGGGATCACCGAATGAAACTCCGGCACTTCAAGATTCAGGTGCTTATGGTCCAGCTTCTGAATCACCGTCTCATGCACGATCCGCTCAAGCTCAGAGACCGCGATCACCACTCCCGCGGGATTGGGCTGCCCGCGAACTGTCACCTGCACTTCGTAGTTGTGGCCGTGGCCGTGCGGGTTATTGCACTTTCCATATGTCCGCACATTTTCTGCGTCGGAAAGATTCGGATTGTGAAGCCGGTGTGCTGCGGAGAACTCAAACTTTTGGCTTAGCCGGGTCATGGGTAGTTCCTTTGTCACGGCAGCGATCGAACAAAATGGCGAAAATGCGATCTCAAGCCTCTCCAGCGCGACGCCGGGCCATGCGCCCCCGAGCGCCCGAACCACCTCCGCGGGGATGCAGCCGAGTCGCGATGACTGGTGCGGGTCGCGATAGGAGCTCAATAAAATCGGGACAGCGCGCTCGCGGGCAACCTGATCGATCTGTTTGATGTTCCGCAGATAGCTGCTGCTCGGGTCGAGTGCTCCGGTGAGGGTGATGCGAAGGGCAAGCCAGGGCCCGATCGCGCTGACCGCCGGCACTCCACCGTGGCCGTTGAGCGCAGAATCCGGGCCGGCCTCGGTCACCGCGAATCGAACTTCTCTTGTGAGCCGATACACAGTCGAGATTATAGGCAGGAACCGGCACAAAATTCACCGCCGTGAGTTTGCGGGCGTAACGTCGCCAAGGTGGCGAACCGGGATCAATTCTGCGATAATCCGATGTCGCAAATCAGCGATGTTTTCGACAGTGCAACCGGAGCGATTTTGATGTCTGAACAGCCCCCGACCGATGCGTCTGTTACCTCGGCCGACTACAACGAAGATTCGATTCGCGTGCTTGATGACGTGGAGCATGTGCGGACGCGCCCCGGCATGTACATCGGGGGTTACAACCCGCGCGGGCTTCACCATCTGGTGTACGAAATCGTCGATAACAGTATCGATGAAGCCCTCGCCGGACACGCCAAGCACATTGAAGTCATGATCAACGCCGACGGCAGTTGCACGGTGCAGGACGACGGCCGGGGGATTCCGGTGGGCATTCACCCGACAGAGAAGATTCCAACTGTGGAAGTCGTCTTTGCCACACTGGGCGCCGGGGGTAAGTTTGAGCACAACGACCAGTCGGCATACAAAACATCCGGCGGGTTGCATGGGGTGGGCGCGTCGGTCGTGAATTTTGTCAGCGAGTGGATGGAGATTGAGGTTTATCGCGACGGGCAGATCCATCACATGGAGTTTGAACGTGGTCGTAAGAGCAATGACCTCAAGGTGATCGGCAAGACCACGCGCTCCGGCACAAAGGTGAGCTTCAAGCCCGACCCAACCCTTTTTCCGGACGTGAATTTTTTGTACGAAACGCTCGCGCAGCGGCTGCGAGAACTCGCCTATCTGAACAGCGGCGTGGAGATTGCCTTCGCCGACGAGCGTGCCGCGAAGAAGGAATCATTCAAGTTTGAGCTTGGGTTGGTGGATTATGTGAAGCATCTCAACTCCGCCAAGTCGCCGCTGCACGAGCCGATCAAGTTCTGGAAACGGGATGAATCACTGAAGCTTGAAGTCGATATCGCAATGCAATATGCCGACGCATACAGCGAGACGCTCCTGAGTTTCGCAAACAACATCAACAATCACGACGGCGGGACCCATCTAAGCGGCTTTAAGACCGGACTGACCGGCGTCATCAATCGGCATGCAGAGAAAATGGGCTGGATCAAGGGTGATTTGCGTCCGACCGGCGATGACCTGCGCGAGGGGCTTACGGCGATTCTCAGTGTAAAAATTCCCGAGCCTCAGTTTGAGTCGCAGACGAAAGATAAGCTGCTCAACCCCGAAGTAGAGTCGTTCGTGCAGACAGCGGTGAATGAGCGCCTTGGTGCGTTTCTGGAAGAAAACCCGAAGGTTGCCCGGACGATGTTCGAGAAGGGCGTGCTTGCGGCCGAGGCTCGCGAGGCGGCGCGCAAGGCCCGCGAACTGACCCGCCGGAAGAATGCGCTCGAAGGCAACAGCCTGCCCGGCAAATTGGCCGATTGTCGCAGCAAAAGCAATGAAGATACGGAATTGTTCCTGGTCGAAGGCGACAGCGCCGGTGGCAGTGCGAAGCAGGGCCGCAACAGTGAGATTCAGGCGATTCTCGCGCTCCGCGGTAAACTACTTAACGTCGAAAAGGCTAATCTGGTCAAAATGCTGGGCCACGAGGAAATTCGCACCATCATCAGCGCGCTCGGCTGCGGCATTCGCGATGACTTTAATCTCGACAAGCGACGCTACGGCAAGATTATCATCATGACCGACGCCGACGTTGACGGCAGCCATATTCGCACGCTTCTACTCACGTTCTTCTTCCGGCACATGCAGGAACTCATCAAGGCCGGACGGGTGTACGTCGCGCAGCCCCCTCTTTATCAGATCACCCGACGGAAAAAGGTGGAGTATGTGCTCAACGAACGGGAAATGCGCGATACACTCACCGGTCTAGGCCTCGACGGCACAACTTTTGTGATTCGCGACGCCGATACCGGCGCGGAGGTGCGACGGATTGAGAGCGAGGAGCTGCGCAAGGTGGTTGATACGCTCAACCGGCTGGAAGAGCTTCTCACCGTCATCCGTCGCCGCGGTATCGATTTCGCCGATTTTTTGGCCCGCCGCGATGAGGCGGGCAATCTGCCGCGTTATCACGTCGTCATTGAGGGTGAGGACCATTTCCCGCACACTGCTGCGGAGCGAGACGAGCTTTTACGTGTACGAAATGTGGTCCTGGAAGGCGACACCCCCGCCACCAACGGCGATGCACCGCGCAGCCGCATGACCAAGAACAACGAACTGCACGAGGTCCGCGATCTGGAACGCTTGTTCGTCGAGCTTCAGAAGGCGGGATTGCCAATTGACGACTATTTCCTCACCCAGGAAGAAGGCGTCACCGGCGAGAAGCTTGCCACTCGTTATGCGCTGCTTCAGGAAGGAAAAGTATACAACGTTGCCGGCGTGGCGCAAGTGCTCCCGCAGGTGCTCGCACTCGGAAAGCAGGGCATCGAAGTCAAGCGATTCAAGGGCTTGGGCGAGATGAACGCTGAAGAGTTGTGGGAAACCACGCTCGATTTCACGAAGCGAGTGCTCCTGAGGGTCACCCTCACCGAGGCCGGCGAGGCCGAAAAAATGTTCAGCGTCCTAATGGGCGAAAACGTCGAGCAGCGGCGGCAGTTTATTGAAGATCATGCACTGGAAGTGAAGAATCTGGATGTGTAGTGAGGCTACGTTGCATTAAAGAGATTTGACTCTTGTCCCGGTTGCCAGAGTCCGTTTTCCGTGATCCACGCCGTAATCAGCGCCGCGGGGGTGACATCGAATGCGGGGTTGAACACCGTCGCGCCGGCCATCATTTGCGGCATGACTTCGGTCGGGTCGCGGTGCTCGATTGGGATTTGAGTTCCATCCCCTAACGCGAGATCGATTGTGCTCGTAGGTGCCGCTACGAAAAATGGTGCGCCGAAGTGTCTTGCGATGATTGCCACGCCGTGCGTGCCGATTTTGTTGGCGGTATCACCATTCGCCGCGATACGGTCGGCACCAACGATGATCGCGTCAATCTTCCCCTGGCTCATCAGGCTCGCCGCCATGTTGTCGCAGAGCACGGTGACCGGAATGCCCGCGTGCGCCAGTTCATGTGCGGTCAGCCGTGCGCCCTGCAGGAGCGGGCGCGTTTCGTCAGCGAAGACCTGAAACTTCACGCCGCGCTCGTGCCCCCAATACAGCGGCGCCAGCGCCGTTCCGATGCCGGCAGTGGCAAGCGCCCCCGCGTTGCAATGGGTCAGGATTCGTAGCGGCTCGCTCTTACCGAGGGATTGCAACACCGCCAACCCATGTTGCCCAATCTTCTGGCAGCAGGCGATGTCTTCAGCTTCGATTTTTCTGCATTCATCGAGAATCTGATGTTTGAATGCCGCGACGGCATCACCGCCAGCAACATTCGCGAGTGCTGCGGGCGCGATTGAACAGCGCTTGATGCGGTCCAGCGCCCAGAACAAGTTGACCGCGGTCGGGCGCGATGTGGCGAGATAGTCGCACGCTGTGTGCAGCTTCTCTCGCAGAACATCAACGCAAGCGTCGACGGTCGAAATGGAAAGAAACGCCCCATAGCCCGCCGCGACGCCAATCGCCGGCGCGCCGCGCACCGCGAGACACCTGATCGCATCCCACACCATGCGTTCGTTGGTGCAATTGATGTACACCGTCTCAGCCGGAAGCCGGGTTTGGTCAAGCAGGCGCAGCGACGTGTCCGTCCATTGAAGAGTCTTGAGCATCAGGCCCCACCGGCTTTCTCGCGCGCCAACTGCCGAGCCGTGTTGCTCAGCTTCTGGTGTGCCAGCTCGCAGGCATAGTCGATCTCAATCGTGCGTCGATAGGCCGTAATACGCTGTCGCAGGTCGCGGGTAGCTTCGGCCATCGCTAAGAACGGTTTATGCAGGCGCTCCCAAAGACTCATGGTGTGCGCGAAGGTCGCTGTATCGCCCATCCTCGCTCCCTTTGGGAGTTCTGCAATCGGGAGCAAGACGCTGTGTGGCGGCAGGCGCTGGATGAGACGGTCAATAGGCATTTCTTCCGGGGCCGGAACCGCGACGGCTGCATTTGGCAAAACTGCGACCGCGCGACCGCCGCCGGTAATCGGATAGACGGCTGCCAAAAAGGTCTCGACGTAAAGCTGTTTTGCAGCGGCAACTTCGCGAAACTGCAGCGCAGGCTCAATTGTCCCCCAGCCGGCGATGAGCAACTGCCCATGCGGCACCTGCCGGGCGATGGCGGCGGCATCGGGGCTCTCACTTTCTGATTGTGCGACAAAGTCGAGCTTAATCGTGCCTTCCCCGCATCGCTGGCGTCGCTGCCGACGGCACTCCTGCAGCGGCATGTAGAGCCGGGCGACGGTGTCCCAGTCGCCGGTTTGTACCGCAGCCGACTCTGCCTGAAGCAGCGCCGCCTCGGCCTGCAGGTAGCGCATCGCCACCAGATGCTCCTGCCCGGCGAGACAAAGCGATTGAAGTTGGTCGGGGGAGTCGTTCATTTGGCGATCAGTTCGTTGGTGAGATCAATCCCGGTCTGTTCCGCGATGAGTTTCACCATCGCTACACCGTCGGCGGGGCGTTGATCCTTGATGGCATTAATCGCCTTCGCCAAGCTGCCACGCGGGGCGCGCTGCATCAGTTGATAGACGACCGAGGTGGCGCGGCGGCGGTACGCGTCCAGATACGCCCCCTGAAACTGCGGCCGAAGGTCATCGCTGGTCATTGGGTTGAGCAGATTGACCGTGGCCATACGAATTGGGTTGCGTGGCTCGTCGGTGGTCATTCTCTGCAAGTATGACTGCTCATTCATCCCATTGATCGCCGAGAGATATTGTGCCGAAAGCACCGCGGTCGTGCCGAGGGCGAACCACTCCTGGGAATCGCTCAGTTCCATCGGCTTAAAAACGTTTTGCCCGATGAAGCCAACAAACGCCATCTGCACAGCGAACTCGCTTTGAATTGAAAGCTCGTAGGCGAGCTTCTGTTCTGCGGTGGCGATCGAATCCAGCAAAACGCGCCGGCGGGTGGGCATGTCGTGTTCGGGTTCGTAGAGCGCCGGAAGCAGGATGTCATCGCTGTCGGCGGACAGCGACATGTTCACACTCTGATTGATCGCAATCCGGTCGGCGGCTCGGTTGAGATAGAACAGCGGGTTCTCCCAACCCTGCTTGACGATTCTCCTCACGACAGGCTCGGTACTCACCATGTAATAAATCGGAGGATCGAATGCGGCAGACTGCCGCAGCACAGGCAGCAAATTCTCGTCAAACATCTTCCGCGGGCCAGAGGCGTCAGGGAGTCCGAGATCGCTCGCGATGCGCTCGCAGAGTACGTCGCGCTGTTCCGAAGCGCGTTCGAGTAGCGTGACAGGCATGGTGCTCGGCAGGGTGGCGGGGGTGGCATCGGTCAGGGCCTGTCTCACCCAAGGCTCGTCCCCTTCCTGGCAAATCGCGCGGCGGCGATCGACGGCGACGATCTTGAAATCCGGCGGCACAATCAGCAACCGGCGCGGCGGTTTTGACTCCGGGCCGGCTTCCTGGGCAATCGCGACCGGGACGGTGAATAGCAGAGCAAGGCAGAGGGCAATCAGATGGCGAGTTGGCATGGCGCCCGGCAGTTTACCGTGTTGCAGGCTATCTGCTAACCGACCGCCGTTCGGGCGATGCTGCACCACTTACAATCGCAGGTGCCCGGTGATCGGATGGAGGGGCGCATTTGCGGGGTGATGGGGCAATGTTCGTCATGATCGCGCGCTTTGGCGATGGTCGGACATCCGCACCCGTCGACCGCCTCGTTTCGCACGGGCAGGCTGAGGAATGGCCTGCCGCAATAAGTGATATTGCGGTGTACAAACCGCATTGGGCACCGTTCGCAGAGCAGGGCACGGTCTTTCCACCCCGCATGGTCGCCAAGCAAACCCATCCGCCGAAGCCGATCCTTCGCCGCCGACGCTGCGGCGCGGCTGATTCGGGCGAAGTTGGTGCGACAGCAGGTGGCGAACATCTCACATTGCTTATCGGACGAATTGCCCTCGCCTCATCGTCAATTTTGTCGCCGATTTTGCTGGAACTTCCTGGCAGCCTCGGTAATGTAAGTTGTGAGAGATTCATGTCGGCAGCACGCCTCATTCTCGTTTCCTGGCTTTGCTTCGCGTTTGGTGCGGGCAATGCGTGGTGTGCATGCTGCGCGCTGATTTGTGCCGACCGCACCCAACCGCCGGCAACTGCCGCCGTGGAAGCACCCCGGTCTCATTGCTGCGGCAAAGCGGAAAATGAATCTCAACCTGTCCAAAAAGCGCCTTGCTCCTCTGATCCAACCGACTGCGACAAATGTGCTCAGTTGATGCGGAATGATTCCCCCGCGCTCGCTCCTAAGCCTGCGGGTGTTGACGTTTCGCCGATTAGCCCGTTTACAGCCGCGGAAGTGTTTCCGTCGGCTGTTTTCCTCGCCGCTCAAGCCATTCGTCCGACAGCGGCTGCGCATGGCACGGTTTCGCCGGGCAGTACGCTGCTCGCCCTGCGATGCGCGCTCACCTTGTAGCATTCCTCATGTGAGTTGAATCGTTTCCCGGTGCGGCATGTGCTGTGCCGGATCGCTCTCGCGCGGGTGTTCTGCACGAGATGCCTCGACTGCTCCTATTTTTTAACTCATTTTTTGAGGAAAATTCCATGTTGACCAAGATTCTCTTGACCGCGTTGTTCTTTGTTCCAGCTTTCGGCGTTGGCGCCCTTTCGCAGGATGCTGGCTCGAAGGCGTGCTGCGCGACGGCCTGCTGCGATAGCTGCTCGTGCAGCAGTTGCTCCAGCGGTTGCTGTGGCTCAGGCTGCTGCAAATGAGGCAACTTAGAGGCCGATTGATCGGCCTTTAGGAGTTCCGACCGAGCCGGCCCCGGACAAGCCCAGTGGTTTGTCCGGGGCTGCGCCTTTGAAGGCTGGCCCCGGCGGCGACGCCGATTGCGGCCATCTTCTGCCCCGATTGACTCTGCGAACTGATCCATTAGTGTGCGATGCCTTCAGGTGAATTGCTCACTGTGATCGACAAGACATCCGACACCCCTCGTGAATACCCCCTCTCCAACAACCAACTGTTGCGGTGGATGTTTGGCTTTCTTGCGCCTGTGAAATGGCTGGTCGCATTTGCCATTGTCTGGATGCTTCTGCAGATCGGGCTGGAAGTGCTCATCGTCAAGCAACCGGGCGACGCGGTGAATGTACTGCAGGGCATGCGTGGGCCGTTCGCCGCAGCGATCGATGCCACTTCCTCCGCGGCGGGACTTCAGCTTCCCATTATCGAGGCCACCTCATCGGCGGGTGCCTGGCAATGGGCGACCAGCGCCGCGCCGGCTGCCGTGATGCTCCGACAGGTTCTGCTTCAGCTTGGTTTGCTCGTCGGATTCTGGTGCGTGGTGCGATATCTCCGCGAAGTGGCGTATAGCAAGCTTAGCATGACGATGGTCTACTACATCCGCGAAGGAATCTACGACAAGCTTCAGCGGGTAGGGTTTGGCTTTCACGACTCAATCAGCACCGGCCAACTAATAAACCGGGCCTTGACCGATCTGCAGAGCGTTCGCTCATTTCTGCAGACGGCTGTGCTGGTTTCGCTGGAGATTGTGATTTCGGTCGCGTTCTACATCGTACTGATTTACACGCGCAATCCGTGGGTAGCGTTACTGGCGTTGCTCCCGCTGCCGGTGTGGGCCTGGTATGTGCTGCGCTTCAGCAAGAAGGTACAGCCGAAGGTCAAGGCGACGCTCGAAAGTGAAGATAAGAATGTCAGCATCATCACGGAGAACATCGCTGGGGTGCATGTGGTGAAGGCGTTTGCAACCGAGCGGCAGGAAATCGAGAAATACGCCCGGAATTGCGACACTTTCAAGACCCGGGTTCTCTCGCGCATTCGCATGTTTGCCGACTTCAACCCGATCATTCGGTCGATCGCGCAGGCCTCGTACATGATGCTGTTTTTCGCCACCGCGGTGATGGTGGTGGATGGGCGGATGGTGGTCGGCGACTTTATGATTCTGCAGATGGCGATGGGCGCGATTCTGATGCGGCTGCAACAGGTTGCGACGATCAACGAACAATACCAAAACGCCATCGTCAGCGCGCGCCGGCTGCATGAAGTGATGACAGCCGAGCCGACCGTGCCGGAGCAAGCCTCTCCGAAGCCGTTGCCCGTTGGCCCGGGCGAGGTGGTGTTTGAAAATGTGACCTTTGGCTACGACCCCGCCAAGCCCGTGTTGCGCGACATCTCATTGAAAGCGCGCGGGGGGGCAATTGTGGCGGTGGTGGGGCCGACCGGTGCCGGAAAGACAACCTTCGTCGGGCTGATCGCGCGATTTTATGACCCGCAACAGGGCCGCATTTTGCTCGACGGCGTGGATGTTCGTGAGCTCTCGCTCTCGGACTTGCGAAAGAACGTCGGTTTTGTCTTCCAGGAAACATATCTTTTCAGCGACTCCATTGCTGCCAACATAGCGTATGGTCGCCCGGGCATCACCGATGGCGAGATCGAGGCTGCGGCGCGGCTGGCACAGGCGCACGAGTTCATTTCCGAAATGCCCAAGGGATATGCCACCGTTCTTTCGGAGCGCGGCGCGAGCTTGTCCGGCGGGCAGCGGCAACGGCTTGCGATCGCACGCGCCATGGTGACCAATCCCGGCGTGCTGGTGCTCGATGATGCGACGGCGGCGGTGGACCCGGAAACCGAAGATCTCATTCGTCGCGGGCTGCGTCTAACACTTCATGGGCGCACCACGTTTGTCATCGCGCACCGAATCAGCACGGTAAAGCAGGCCGATCTTGTGGTGGTGATCGAGCAGGGCAGAATCACGCAGGCGGGCACGCACGAACAGCTGCTCCGGCAGGACGGACACTACCGTCACATCGCCGCCGTGCAGCTTTGCAGCGACGAAGTGCCGATTGGCGGTGAATCGCCGTCACACATCGAACGCGTGCGCGACCCGAAGCGCGTGCAGGTCGCTGCGGATGATGCCGAAAAGACCGGCGAGAGCGTCGACGTAACGGTCGAATAGCCGGTGTTACCCCGCCACACGGAGCCATTCGCAGCCCCCTGCGTCACGATTTTCGCGCAAATTTTGCGTGAACTTATCCGCATCGCCGGGTTAAAGCGGAGCACCCCATTAAAGTTATAAACACCTTTATAAAATCGATTTATGACGACTTCCGGCATCGGGAGGCGCGTTGAACGCTGCAAAGTGGGGCAGAAGAACCGGAAAAGCTCGAATTTTGTTGTTGCAATTGGTGGCAGATGGTGGCATCCTTATGAGTGCTCTGTGAACCGGCGCTGCTCGCGTCGGTTGTTTCTGCGTCCGGTCGTGGTTGTCCGGGCCGCAGGAAAACTTTGAGGTTGTGTCTCCTTTGCACGGTTGTTTGCGCGAGGCGTCTTCGCGCTGGGCATTCGTTCTTTGGGAGATGCCTTGGATTGGGAGAAGTGCTATGGTGGGTCTAAAGACTCTCGCCGCCGCTGCTTTGGCAGCCGCGGTTCTCGTGGGTGGGCAGTCGGCGAAAGCCGAACTGGTTTACGGAATCACGTTTGACAACAACTTGTTCAGCTTTGATTCGGCCACGCCGAACAACATTCTCACCGGCGTTTATGTCGGTGGTTTGAATGCCAACGAGTTCATTCAAGGTATCGATTTTCGCCCGGCAACTGGCGAACTTTACGGCCTCAGCAGCCAGAACCGGCTTCTGAAGCTCGATACCGCCACCGGTGCCGCGACCCCGCTGCCGGCATTTGGTCCGCCGTCGCTTAACGGCACTGCATACGGGATGGATTTCAATCCGACCGTCGACCGCGTGCGCGTTCACAGCAATGCGAACCAGAATTTCCGGCTTCACCCGGTCACTGGTGCTGTTGCAGCCAACGATCCCAACCTCTACTACGCCGCCGGCGATCTTGGTGCGGGCCTGGATCCCAACATCGTCGCCAGCGCCTACGCCAACAACGTGGCAGGCGCAACGTCGACCACGCTGTACTCAATCGATTCGGTCCGCGATACGCTTAACGTTCACTCGCTTGGTGCCGGCGATCCGGCCGGCAGCTTCGCGCAGATGGCGACCGTGGGAACCTTGCGTAACGCCCAGGGAGCAACAATTCCCTTCGGTGATTACAGCGGGTTCGATATCTCCGGTGCCACTGGCACTGCGTATGTTCACTGGAACAACGCCAGCGGCCTGTTTGGCACGGTTGACCTCGCCACCGGCATCGTGACCACCACCGGCACCATGGGCGGCGGGTTCTTCGTTCGCGACATCACTGTCGTCGTCCCGGAACCAGGCTCGCTCGGCGTGCTCGGGCTTGCGATGGCCGGGCTTGTCGCCCGCCGTCGGAAGTAACGGCCTCAGCACGTTGATCAGCGCGGTGAACCTCCGCGCTGAAAAACAACGCCTCATCTTTGAATTACGCAGCAAAGGCGGCCCGCCAGAACGGGTCGCCTTTGCCTCTTTATTGGTGCGTAGAGCACTCTCTCCGCGTCCGCCAGAAATTGTTTAGTGGTTTTCAAGCGAGCGGAAGGCACGCGAAACGCCCCGCCATCGATTCACAACACCTGATCCCACACGAGCCGCAGCAGTACCACAAGCGCCAGGGTCGTCCCGGCGGCGACGAGTGGCAAGGCCCAATCGGGAGGGGTCGGGTGAGTGCCCTGCAGTTCGATACGAAATGTCTGGCCTTCCGCCACCCAGCCGTCCATGTTGATATTGTCGAGCTGCGAATCGCCAAAGGTATCGTCGTCCCACACCTGCACTTTCTTGATATCCAGCACGTTAAACGGCGACTCAAGATTCCATGTCACTCCATTGCCGATGGGCTGATTGTTGAACGTCCGGGTTTTGATCTCGCGCCCGGGAACAAACAGTTTTAGATACAAATCAGGCGTGGTTGGCTTCACCGTGTCATACGCCTCTCGCACCTGCCCGACCGGCCCGGGCTTGGTGGTGAGCTTGACGGCGGTCACGGTGCCGCCGGGGGGGACGTTCGTGTACATCACCCACCCATACCCCGCAGCGGCGAGCGCGGCGAGGAGTACCAGCAGCCGCCAAATGTAGCTGCCGGCGCGGCGATGAGGAGGAGCAGTCGCTGGCGTTTCCATCTTCCTTCTGTTCAAACCAGAATCACGAAATCAGAAATCCGAATCAATGTCGAAATCCGAATGAGGATCATACCTGAATTTCTCATTCGGGTTTCCTCATTCGGGTTTGCTTCGGATTTTGGGTTTCGTCATTCTGGTTTGACCCGCTCGCTCCCATTTCCGGGCTGTCGGGCTCCGGCAGAGATACGCACAATCCCGCCAAAATCGACAAGGCCACCGCCGCGCAGAAGGCCGTCACGCCGACGCGTGGGTGCACTTCGGCGACGTTTCGAAACTTAATCAACACGATCAGCACTGCGACCACCAGCACATCGAGGATGGAGTATTTGCCCGTGAGGTCGGCGAGCTTGTGAAGCATTCGTCGTGCTCTGATGGATATCCGCACAAGCCCGCTCGTGGCGATGAGTAGTGAAACCAGCTTGGCGACAGGAAAAACGACGCTGAAAATGAAGAGGATTGCTGCCAGGAGATAGTGAGAGTCGTCAAAGAGCTGTTTGATGCCGCCGAGGAGCGAAAACTCGCGCCGCTGGCCCAGGGTGGTCATATCCATAAAAGGCATCGTCAGCGCCGCGGTAAGCGTGATGAGCGCCACCGTTGCGACGACGGCGGCGAATCGGTTGTTGCGCAGGCGGGAGAGTCGTTTTCCGGGGCTGGCCCCACAATGCGGGCAGGCGGGGAGAAATATCCGATCCGGCAACACGAAAGTGCCGCGGCATCGCCGACAGGTGATCGGGTGCAGGTTGGCCATGATCAAGAGCGCACGCTCGACGGCCAGCAGTGTGGTCGACCGCCTGCGTTTTCACAACCCGAACCTCTCACTGCCCCACTGGCAACGCTTTCCTGTCAAATGCGCACGACGTGGCCCCCATTCGGCGCGGGTGGTGTCATTCTGCGATGAGCAGCGGGATGTTGGCCGTCGCGGCCGAACCTTTGCCATCACGGACGTAGACATAAAGCCGAAACCGTCCTGGCTCGTTCGGCATGGTCACGGTCGCCTTCCCGGCCGCGGTCGGGTTGACCGCATCAGGATACGTCGGCGGGTGTTCCTCGGGATCGCCGCCGAGGCCTGGCTTGGCTACTTCGTTCCACAGAGCCCACTCGTAGCTGAGTGCGTCCCCGTCGGGGTCAGCTGCCTTGACACTTGCTTCAAGCTGCTGGCCTGGCTTCACTGATTGCGGTGTGTTGATCGTCATTGGCTCGATCGTCGGACATTGGTTGGTCGGCGACTGGCCTGTCCAAAGTTCCGTCATCGCGTCCACCGCCCCCAGCTTGCTGCCGTCGCGCAGGAGCATGCCAAACCACGTGTTGGTCATTTCGAGCTTTTGTCCCCATGTAAATGCATACGAACCGAGAACCAAATCGCTACCCTCAATCACGGTAGCGGTGTAGTGTTTGCGATATTGCTCAGCCTTTTCGGTTGAAGTCGGTTCGGGGAGCAGGCCGAGTGGGTCTCTGTTAACTTCCCAAGTGCCGAACGGGCCAAACTCGGTGATGATCAGGGGTTTGGTGCCACCAGCCTTGCGATAGCGGTCGACGACCGAGGTCGCGCCGGCGTAGGTGTTAATGCCGAGGATGTCGATACTCGGACACCGATCGTGCAGTTCCTTCACTTTCTGCCCACCAAGTTCGGCGACCACCGTCATGGTTGGCCGCGTCGGATCGATTCGCCTGGCCGCGGCGGCGCAGGCTTCGAGATTTTCCCAGACGAGCGGGTTGTCTCCCTTTTCCCCCTCCATCTCATTTCCCAATGACCACATCAGCACCGCGGGATGGTCTTTGTATCGGGTTACCAACCGCTCGACGCGCGCAACCTGATCGGCACGAAACTGCGGGTCGCTGTAATCAAAGCCGTGCCTTTCGTGCTTGAGCCAGATGCCGACCGCCACGGTCAGTCCGTGCGCGTGTGCCTCGTCCAACGTCTGGTCGATACCCTCAGCATCCCATGTGCGGATGGAGTTACCGCCGACGGATTGGAGCAACTGCTTTGATCCACTCCCGCCGGCGCCGTGGATGATGTATGGCTTGCCATCGCGGATGAGCCGCCAGCCGGAATCGGTCTGACGTAACTCCGTCCCTGCCGCCGATGCCAGCGATGTGGCGGCGCACGATAGCACCAGCAATGAGAGGCACCGGTGGGTGAGGGTCGTGAGCATTTGCTTATTCCTTCTGAGTACTTTTACGTCGAGACTGCCCGGTGGTTTGTCGCGAGCCTTTGATTGTTGCAGATTGCCCCGGCGGGGCGGTCGAGCCGTGTACTTCAAACCACGTCCGCAACACCTTCCGCGGCACCGCCGTCGCCGACTTGCGATCGAGTAGCTCGTGAAGCACCTCGAACGCCGCCCGCCCGATCGCCACGGCATCCTGGCAAACCGCCGTCATCGCGGGGTGAACGATGTACCTCATTTCACCATCGTCAAACCCGATAATGGAGAGGTCTTCCGGCACGCGCACTCCCAACTCGCGGGCTTCATTAAACGCTCCGACTGCGGTGATCGGGTCGGTGATAAATACTGCGGTTGGAGGGCGGCTCATGGCTGCGATCTGTCGGATGAGCTGCGTTCCCCCGTCCCGGCGTGCCCATGCTTGAAACGCGTAGCGGTCGTCAAACTCGATATCGCGAGCCTTCATGGCATCGCGGAAGCCGGCGAGGCGGTCGGCGTGGTCGCTATCGGGGATGCCGTTTACGCAAATGGCGATGCGCCTGTGACCGAGGTCGATCAGGTGCTCGGCCGCAGTCCGGCTGGCCGGGCGGCTCTCGGCGTGTACAAAACTTACGCGCGGGTTGGCAAACCGCTCGCCTACAACCACCGAGGGGAAGCCTTCGCTGGCGATCTGCTCGCAAATCAGGTGCGAGTCGGCAGTCGCCCGCAAAACCGCGCCCCGGACACCCCGGCGCATGAACATCTGCGTATAGGTCTCATGGTCCAGTCTGTTGCGACCGGCGTTAAGGATGACCAAATCCAGTCCCATGAGTTCGATGCCGTCGGAAAGGCCCTGCAGGATGGCGGTGTCATAGGTCGATCCGAGTGAGGGCTGTGACGTGTAGACGAAGGCGATATTGGTTGTTGGCCGGCGGCCGACGCTCGCGACATATCGCGCTTTGTTGGCAGCCTCGAGCACACGCCGGCGGACGGTTTCGGCGACGCGCGGATCGGAGTTGATCACCCGCGACACTGTGGCAGGAGATACACCGACAACTCGGGCGATCTCGCGAACAGAACTCATAAACAGATACCCATCACCATAATACAATCTATGAAACAGTTACACGGCGTATCTTAACGTGCTGGGCGAACGGACGTCAATGGAAATCGTCGTCAAGGTTGGGAGACGTTGGCCGCAACAGGTGCAGTCCTGTTTCCGAAGCTCCGATGGCGACCCGCTCACCTGCCCCCGCGCACCCGCTTCCGGTAGGCTGTCGGAGTGCCTCCTGATTCCTTCCTGAAAACCGTCGCAAATCTCGCCTGGCTGCTGAATCCACATTTCTCCGCGATCGTAGGCATGTCCATGCTCGTATCGCGCAACAACTGCATGGCGCGCTCAATGCGCACGCGGCGGATTTCGTCGAGCAGACTCCGGCCCATCTCTTCCCGAAAACGGCGTTCCAGCGTTCTTCGTCCCGCGGCGACTTCTTCCAACACATCTTCGACGCCAATGGGCCGGGCCGCATTCTCGCGAATGAAGCGCGCCGCGGCGGCGACGGTTTCGTCTTCTATCACAAGCACGTCGGTCGAGTGGCGCGTGACGATGCCTTCGGGCTGGATCAGGTGCGGCTCGGGAGAGATGCGCCCGCCTTGCATCAACTCTGCAAGGATTCTGCCCGCTTCATAACCAACTGAAAATGCCGCGGGCTTAATGCTGGATAGACTCGGGCGAACCATGTCCACAAGCATGAGATCATTGTCGCAACCAAGCACTGCGACATTCTCGGGCACGCGCAATCCGGCATTGCGGCAGGCATCGACCGCATGCCACGCATAGCGGTCGTTTGCCGCCATGATCGCTGCCGGAACCGGAACCGTGGTGATCCAATCGACGGGCACATCATCGGCGACGTGTACCTTGAAGCACTCGTGCCCGGCTTCGCGCGCGGCTATCTCAAACCCATGCTCGCGCGTGCGCGACCACGCGGCGGTCGGATGGCCGCAAAAGCCGAAGTTGCGAAACCCACGGTCGCGAAAATAGTCGTAGCCCAGCCGGCCAATGGCTACGTCATCCGGGAGAACGCTTGGGAGATGTAGATGCGTCAATACGTTGTAGTCGAGCGTGTGCGCCACATTCAGCACAGGCACCCCAGCCCGCCGAAACGGCCTAATCGACCGCTGGTCGTGGATCATTGCCACGATACCATCCACCGCCTTGGGGCTCACCGCTTTCTTTCGTTCGATCGAGTACATCGGGGGCATTACAAACTCCCAGTTACCCGCCCGATTTGCATACTGCATGATGCCGCGCAAGACGTCCCTGCCGTAGGCGCCGACCATGTCGAGTTGGATGCCGATTCGAAGCATGACGAGCCTAACATACCACTTGTCGCAAAAGAAAAAAGGTTTTGCGCGAAATTGCATGGCAATGAAGTGGTGCGTTGGACATACTCCTCAACGTCAGCGGAGGTTGGCCGGGAGGGTAATTCCGGCCAGATCAAGTATCGAATCGTTCGACAACCTGTATCGAAGTCGCGGCTCGTGGCCGGGCTTCCCTGCGCTACATGTCATTTACTCCTTTCGGAGGATCAGGAATGCGCACGTCTCTCTCTAAGGCGATTGCCCTGCTCGCAGGTGCTTCGCTCATCGGTTTGTGCTCGGCAGTCGCCTCGGCACAAAATTTGTTTGCCAACGCCAGCTTCGAAGACCCGATTACCTCGGACGGCCCGCCGTTCGTTGGCTTCTGGGAAGGCTTCAGCGGCGGCGGCGCTTTTTCAGTGAACGGCGGCCAGATGCCCCGCACGGGCAACCTGCATGCCCGTTTCGGCATCGATAACACCGTGAACACCTTTGCCGGTGCCTTCCAGGATGTCCCGGGGCTGGTGCCCGGTTCGGGTGTCACCTTCAGCGGTTGGCATGCGACTCCCTCCAGCCCGCTTGATGTAGGTGTCGAGATTCGCATCGAGTGGCGCGATTCGGTTGCCAATACCGAAGTCGCCCGCACCCCCAACCTGACCGTCGCCCCAGGCGCGAGCTATTCGCAGTTCAATCTGGATGCGATCGTTCCCGCTGGCGCGGATTCGGCTCGTGCCGTCTACGCGATCCAGAGTTTCACGACCAACCCGCTCGGCAACGGCGAAGTGTACCTTGACGATGTCTCGTTTGTTGTACCCGAGCCAACTTCACTGGCGTTCCTCGCGACCGCCGGGCTGATGGTGGCTCGCCGTCGTCGTGCATAAGTGTTTGTAAGTGATGAAGTGCCGGCTTCAGCGCCGGCAGCGGGACGGCCTAACCTTTTGATGGAGCTTGCAATGAATAAAGCGAACCACATTCAAGGGACCACGAAAGTTCGCAAAGCGTTTACGCTTGTGGAACTACTCGTGGTGATCGGGATCATCGCGGTCCTGATCGGCATCCTGCTGCCGACGCTGGGTCGGGCCAAGGCGCAGGCGACAACAGTCGCCTGCATGGCCAACCTGCGCAGCATCGGCCAGGCGGTGCAGTTGTATACGGGCATTCACAAGGGTGCGCTTCCTTACGGGTACTGGGACGGCATCGGAAGCCCTGATGGGAACACCGTAAACGGAGGCAGCAGTGCCACCGACTGGCAATTGCTCCTATTGAGTATCGCTTTGGGTAAAGGTGGTTCGACCTACGGCGATCAAGCAGGCTCCGAGACTTCTAAGCTGCAAGAGGCGTTCGCCTGCCCCGCGGCCTTCGCCGACTCTGGCAACGCCGCTGGAAACTTTGACCGCAAACTGCACTACTCGTCGCATCCGCGCCTCATGCCCAACCTTGACGACACCGATCGCGCCGTAGCCCCGCCGAGGCCGCTCCTCAAGGGCTGGAAGATATCCAAGATCCGGCGCTCGACCGAAATCGCGTTGATCTTTGACGGTTCCCAGGATTTTGGCACCAACCGTGGCAACGCGTACGCCGTCGGCAACGGCATCGATGACGGCGGACTGTACGCCCGCAGCTTTCTTCTTGCTCGCCCGACCGTGAATCTTGGCGAGTCCATCAAGACCGACAATCGAGACTTCTCCGTCGGCCCCCGCGCCGATATCCGCTGGCGACATGGGAAGAACAATACAGCCAACGTGCTGTTCGCTGACGGTCACGCGGAAAGCCGCGCTCTGACTCGCGCGAACGCATCTGACCTCCTGCTCCGAAATGTTTGTGTCGACCAATAAGCTTCATTCGCGAGCGGTCTCTTACAGAAGCCGATCACCGGCATTACCTCCTCAATCTTGAGCGCACACGTGGTCAATTCCGATCAAACGACACTCACGCGGGAAGCTGTTGAGCCGGTCATCCGGGCAATCAGCAAAACGCCGTCGCCGAAAGAGGGCTTCACCACGCTCGCGGGCCGCGAGATGTACTGCATCCCGCAGTTCGATGCGATGCCTCCCTTCCTAATGAGCATAGCCAGCGATAGTGACTTGTGGATGTACGTCAGCAGTACCGGCGCGCTCACCTGTGGGCGGCGCAGCCCCGAGATGTGCCTGTTTCCTTATGAAACCGACGACCGACTGCACCACCTTCGCGGCATCACCGGACCGATTACGCTCATTCGTGAGGATGATGCGACAGAGGTTTGGGAACCTTTTGCCGGTCTGATCGATTCGACAATCGTGTCGCGCAATCTTTACAAGAGCACCATCGGCAATGAAGTGGTGTTTGAAGAAACACATCATGGCCTCGGGCTGACTTTCAGGTATGGCTGGCAAAACTGTGATGCGTTTGGATTCGTCCGCACCGCGACCCTCATCAACCACTCGGCTCATCGTTCGCGCAGTTTCGAGATGATTGACGGCTTGCTGAATGTGATGCCCCCGGGCGTGCAGCTTGGCGTGCAGCAGGGTTCGAGTTGTCTCGCCGATGCTTACAAGGTTTGCGAGCTTGATCGTGCGACCAAGCTCGGCGTTTTCTCGCTGAATTCGCTTGTCACCGACCGCGCCGAACCCGCGGAGAGCCTGCGTGCGAACCTGGTCTGGTGCCGGGGACTCAGCCCGTTTCGAGCGACACTGAGCGCGGGGAGTATCGAGTCATTTCGCCGTGGCCGACCCGTGGCCGCCGAGTGCAAACTGCGCGGCCAGCGGGGCAGTTACCTGGTTAGCGCGGCGATTGAGCTGAAACCGGGGCAGGCTCTAAGCTGGGATATCGTGGCCGACGTCGGTCGCACGCAACAGCAGGTGAGTAAAGCACTTAAGATGCTTGAATCGGATGCAAGTCCGATCCCGATGCTGCGAGAATCGCTCGAATCATCGCGCGACAATCTCGCGCGCATCGTCGCCGCAAACGACGGCTTACAGGCAACCGCCGACGCAAAGATGTCGGTGCACCACTTTGCCAACGTACTGTTCAATACCATGCGCGGCGGCGCGTTTGCCGATGGCGGAAAGATTCGCCGGGCCGATTTCATTCGCTCGGTCCAGACTCGTAACAAGCCGGTGGCTTCAAAGTACGTAGCTTTGCTCGCGCAACTGCCCGAGCAAGTCTCGCCCGCGCAGCTGATTGAACAGCTCCGCCGCGCATGCGACCCGAGCCTGCTGAGGCTCGGCTATGAATATCTCCCCGTAACCTTCGGCCGGCGTCACGGCGACCCAAGCCGACCATGGAACTCTTTTAACATCCAATTGCGCGACGAAAATGGCTCTCAGGTCATCGCATATCAGGGCAATTGGCGGGACATCTTCCAGAATTGGGAAGCCCTGTGTACGAGCTTTCCAGAATACATCACAAGCATCATCGCCAAGTTTGTCAGCGCCTCAACTGCAGACGGATTCAACCCCTATCGGGTTACCCATGAGGGGATTGACTGGGAAGTGCCCGAGCCAAATCACCCCTGGTCAAACATCGGATATTGGGGCGACCATCAGATTGTCTACCTCACCCGGCTGCTCGAGCTTTCCGAGCGATTTCAGCCGGGGACGCTTGCGGAATTGCTTGCGTCGCCGAACTTCTCCTATGCATCGGTTCCGTATCGCATCAAACCCTTTGCAAACACGGTGAACGACTGCCGTAACACGATCGAGTTTGAAGCCGGCCTGCATCGCAGGATTGAGGCCGAATCGAAGGAAATGGGAACCGACGCGAAACTGCTGCGCGGAGTTGACGGCGCGGTGTTGCATGTGTCGCTGATGGAGAAGCTTCTTGTCCCGGTACTGGCAAAGATGGGCAGCTTTGTCATCGGCGGGGGCATCTGGATGCACACCCAGCGGCCCGAGTGGAATGATGCCAACAACGCCCTCGCCGGATACGGTTTATCGGTGGTTACCCTCTGCTACATGCAGAGGCACGTTCAGCTCATCCGTCGGGTGCTGGAGTCAACAAGTCTGCCGACGCATGCGATATCGTGCGAGGTTGCCAACTGGCTGCGCTCGACGCTAGGCGTGCTGCAGCGGAACCTCGGCCTGACCAACACCGATTCAGTTGACCCCGCTGCTCGCATGACGCTTTTGAGCCAGCTGGGGGGTGTCTCGTGCGACTATCGCCGACAGCTTTATCAAACCGGGATTGGCCAGCCGGTGCCGGTTTCGGCTGTTGAACTGCGTGACCTGCTGGCGCTCTGCGAAACTTTCATCGCTCACACCATCCGGTTGAATGAGCGGCCCGACGGGCTGTTTCACTCGTATAATCTCATTCACTTTTCCGAAGATAAGAAGACCGCCCGTGTTCGCCACCTGCCCCTGATGCTCGAAGGGCAGGTTGCGGCGATTAGTTCCGGCCTGCTCACGCCCGAGCGGATTGTGAATATGGTGGAATCGCTATACACCAGCGAGCTGTATCGCGCCGACCAGCACAGCTTCACGCTTTACCCCGACCGCTCGACCAAGAGCTTTCTCGAAAAGAACATTGCCAGGGGCGAGGATGTGTCGCGCATCAGGCTGTTGCGCAGCATGCTGGCCTGCGGCGATTTCCGTGTTGTTGCCCTGGACGGGACCGGGCGCGTGCGTTTTCATGCCGATTTAAGCAACGATGCGGCCCTGCAGCGGCGGTTGGATGAGGTCGCAAGAGATCCGGCCTGGCATGATGCCGTCGCCGCCGACCGCACTGCTGTCTCGGACCTGTACGAGTCGGTTTTCGAGCATCATTCATTCACCGGGCGTTCGGGGTCGATGTTCGGCTATGAAGGGCTTGGCAGCATCTACTGGCACATGGTCGCCAAGCTGGTCGTGGCGGTGCAGGAAGTTTGCATCGCAGCGGAGCGCGCGGGTAAGCCCCAGGCGCTGCTCGGCCGATTGCATGCGTGTTACGACCGAGTCCGCAGCGGGCTTGGGTTTAACAAAAGCGCCCGCGATTACGGGGCATTCCCAACCGACCCGTACTCCCACACGCCCGCCCACGCCGGCGCCCGCCAGCCGGGCATGACGGGGCAGGTGAAAGAAGAAATCATCAGCCGAATGGGCGAGTTTGGTGTGCGGATCGAGCAGGGTCAGATTCGATTCTCGCCGACCATGCTGCACGCAGCGGAGTTTTCGCAGTCACCTTCGCAGTTTCGCTACTACCCCCTGAATCAATCGCGCGCATCCATTGATCTGCCTTCGGGCGCGCTGGCGTTCACATTCTGCCAGGTGCCGGTGGTCTACCAGACTGCACAGAACGCGGGCATCGTTCTAACGCGTGATGACGGTGAACGGGTGGCTATCGACGGCGACCAATTGAGCGCCCGCGACAGCAGCGAAATCTTCAATCGCTCGGGAAGAATCGTGCGCATCGATGTAGCCGTGATGGCGTCTCAGCTGCGCAACGGCGGGCAGAAACTGAACGGCGCGCCTTCGCCGATTCCCGTTGACATCAATGGTAACGGCTGCGGGTATGCCCATGGAGCAAAAACTTGTGTTGAATGAATCGAGTTGTTTTTAATGCCGCCGGCGGGAAGACGCGGAGTCGATCCGCCGGTGAAACTGGAGGAAATCATGGATCGTCGTCTTGTTTTGGCCGCCTTGGCGGTTCCGTTCGTATCGACCGCAGCGCTCGCGGTAGATCCTGTCTTGGTTGACAATTTTGCCAACGGCATTGTCACCGATACCGACACCATCCCGGGATATTGGATTCCACGGCTCTCTGGCGGCATCAGCACTGCCAACGAGGCAGGTGGTACGATGCAGCTTACGGCAGGCGGGTCGCAGTTTCCTCACGGGCAGATTGCCGGGCCTGTCGATTCCAACATCAACTTCTTTCGTGCGCCGGTTGTTGTTGAAGGCTCGGGGCTGAACTTTACGTCGCCCACCAACAGCCTCAACAAGGGTATCTTCCGTATGTCGCTCATTTCACGGGCGTTGTTCGACGCCGCCCCAACCCCTCCTGCCCCCGCGGCGGGCATTGACGACTCGGAATACTGGGCCGATGACGCCTTTGCGCTCCGCATTGAGTCCGGCGGTAGCACTCCGGGCCAATACAGCGTTGCGATGGGTATCAAAGAAAACTATCCGATGCACAACACGGAGTACGATGGCTTCCAGTTGTTCAATCCCGGCAACAATTCCGGTGCAACGTTACCAGGTCCAGTCCGTTCATTCCGGCTTACCTACGGAGCAAAGTTCTGGGACCTTCGGCTAACCCACGATACCTCGCCCACCAATTCCACGCCGGTTACGGTGCAATTCACCGGTGCGGTCGATCAGTTCCTGCTCAACTGGAAGGATCCTACCGATGCGGGAGCGCTCACGGGCAATTCTTCGGTTGTGTTGCAAACGCAGCTCAACAACTCCGCAGCGACCGAAGAGGCCACCGCTTCACTTAACTCGTTCACGGTCGGTCAGCTCCGTCAGGGGTGGCAGGGCGCGTCCGGCGGCATCTGGAGCGACCCGGCCAACTGGAGCGACGGAGACATCTTTCACGTCAATGGCGATAACACGATCTCGAGCGTGCCGAATTTCGTCGGGGCCAACGTGAAGTTCACCAACGCCGCCGCCCCAACCGCGGTGACCATGGATGCCGACCAGACCGTTGGTGCAATTCTGTTTGACAGCGCGCAGCCGTACACCATTTCGCCTGACGGATTGGGGCAAGGCACATTCCAGATGGCAACGCGTTACCTGTTTAACGAAGTGACCTCGCTGCAGGGCAATCACACAATCAACTCGCCGATCAATCTATACAACGATCTCGTCGCCAGCGCCGCCGCGGGGGCGAATGTATCGATGACCGGGCAGGTGGTTGACCTGAGCCCAATCGGCACGCTCGGATTGACCAAGACGGGCCTGGGTTCGGTCGGCATGCTCAACCTGCGGCTGTTCAATGTCACAATCAACGAAGGCACGCTGCGAGTGCTGCCTGGCCCAACGAACAATTCTCCAGATTCGGCCAGTTCAGTCTTCAACCTGGCGATCGCGGGCACCCCGTCGGCACCCGAGGGCCGTCTTGATCTGACCAACAACGCGCTGGTGCTCGATTACAGCGGTCCGTCAAACATTAACGAAGTACGCCAGTTGCTGCAGGCGGGCGCATCGGGCGGGAATGGCATCGGCTCATCGTCGGCCAACGCGCTGTTCCGGCTGGGCTACGCCGAGGGGTCGCTTCTCGGTGGCTCATTTGCGGGGCAATTCCTCGATGGTTCCACGGTCGTAATCGCGCTGCTGGTGGCTGGCGACGCCAACTTTTCCGGCGGTGTAAATCTTGACGATTTCACGGCTCTGGCAGCTTCGTTCGGCTCCAACGGTGCTGTCTGGACCAATGGCGACTTTAACTATGACGGCAGCGTCAACCTCGACGATTTCACCATTCTCGCGGCCAACTTTGGCCAGAGCGGTGGCGATATTGCACGGGGTGCGGTGCCCGAGCCGGCGAGCCTGGGCCTGATCGCCGGTGCGATTGCGGCGTTGGCAGGGCGTCGGCGTCGGGCGTAACGATTAGTGCGTGTTCCTCCGCACGCGGCGGCCTGGACCATCCGGGCCGCCGCGTCTTTGTGTTTTCTGGCAAAACTGCCCGGTCTCCGCGGACTATCCGCAGACCCGTGCGTAGAATGGATCACGATGATGCGACGCTCGCTGAAAAACTCCCTTCAATTGCTCTCCGCCGCCGTCCTGCTGGCCACGCCGGCACTCGGACAGGAGATTTTTCGCGACGACTTCAACGGCGGGAGCATCGATCTTGCAAAGTGGGATGTAATGACCCACGTCGTCGGTCGCTCCCGTTTTGGCAATACGCCGGTCGTCTCCAATGGCTTCGCTCGTCTCAGGCACGACACCTACAACCCCACCGCCCCCGGCAGCACCTTCCGCGGCACCGAGCTGGCGACCGACGCATTCTTTTCCCGCGGGGCCAATGGCATTGAGCTTGAAGCGCGCGTCCGCAGCAATGCCATGGTCAATGGTCTGGTCACCTCGTTTTTCACATACATTTCGAGAAATGTCGGCGGGACCATTCTGTGGGACGAAGCCGATTTTGAGTTTTTGAGCACGCGCACCAACGCAACCCCCGTCGGCGATCCTGTGCTGGTCAGCACTTACAATGATTTCAATCTGACCACGCAGCCCTATGGCGATGAAGTCACGCAATCGAGCCGCGAGTACATTATTCCCACGCTTGATCTTACGCAGTTCAATTCGTTCCGGATGCGTTGGCTGAACAACCGGCTCGAGTGGTACGCCAATGGCCGATTGCTGCGAACTGTCACAGGCACGCTCGTTCCTACAGATGCAACCCGCCCACGGTTTAACTTCTGGGCACCGGGAAGTGAATGGGGCGCGGCGTATTCATCCGCGCTGCAGCCGACGTCAAACCCGGCCAACAATCAATCGGCTTTTTACGATGTCGATTGGATGGTTATCCGTAATGCCCGCCCGGCAGTCACGGCAACTTCGCCAGATCGGGTATTTACCGATCGGTTCAATAATGCCAGTGTGCCCAACGCCGACAGCATCAACGGCTTCTGGACGCAGCGGAGTCAGGGCAACAGTTCTGTCAACGAATCCACGGCCGAACCCCTCAAGCTCAATGCCGGCGGCGGGGGATACCCGCACGCCCAGATCGTCAGCGCCGTTCGGAGCGAGTTCAACATGTTTGAATCGCCGATTGAGATCGAAGCCACGGGCATCGACTTTGTCTCAAGCTCGAATAGCTACAACAAGGCGCTACTGCGATTCAGCCTTTCCAGCGAAGGCCTCACCACCAATTCACAATCGGAGTATACCTCCGAGGACGCGCTGGCGCTTCGAATCGATGCCAACCAGACCATCTCGCTCGGCTACAAAGTCAACGCGCCCAACACCAATACCGAGTTTGAAGGCACCAACGTCCTCACCCAATCGGTGAGCGGCCCGGTGCGGCGCGTCAATCTGATTGTGAATCCCACGTTCTACACACTGAAGGTGGAGCACGATCTTTCGCTGGAAGATGGCACCCCCGTCACCGCTGAGTTTAGTGGCTCTCTGAATATCAACCTGAACGATTGGCGCAAGCTTGCGGCTGCCGCGACGGGACACTCTGCGCTCTACGTTCAAAGCCAGCTCTCCAACGCCGCCCCCAATGAAACCGCGACGGCGTTTGTCGAAAGCCTGGCCGTCAACGCCATTAAACCCACATGGAATCAAGCCACCGGGGGCGATTGGAATTCCACCGCCGGGTGGTCGCGCCACATGGTGCCCAACTACAGTGGTGCCAACGCTATCTTCGGCACCGCGATTACCGGAACACAGACGGTTGTCGTCAACGCGCCTGTCACCGCGGGCCGAATCACCTTTGATAGCAATGCAGGCTATGTGATCGCCGGATCATCATCGATAACACTGCAATCGCCCGCAGCGAGCGCGCGGGTGCTTGCGCTAAACGGCAGTCACCAGATTGCGGTTCCGGTCCATGCTGTGATGAACACCGAGCTGTCGGTTGCCACTGGCGCATCGCTGGACCTCGCCGGCGGATTGATGTCATCAGCCACGGCTACAAAGTCGGGCGATGGCGCGTTACAGCTTCGTCACATCCGCGGCACGTCATTCTCGATTGACGCAGGCACAGTTCGAATCGCAGCAGGTGCCACCGCCAACGCTGCCGGCGGTGCGAGCTCGCTGCAAAGCCTTGCATTCGCCGGCGGGGCAGTGCCTTTAACATCGCTCGATCTGACCAACAACGCCCTCGTGCTCGACTACAGCGGGGCTTCTCCCGCCGAATCGGTCCGTCTGTTGCTACTCGCCGGGAGTTCGTCGGGAACGGGTCTGGTTTCATCGATGGCAAACGAATCGTTCCGTCTCGGCTTCGCTGAAGGGGCGGCTATCCGTCCCGGCGGCGGGGAGTTCGCCGGGCAAGCCGTCGATGCAACCTCGATCGTCGTGGCATTTACCTCGGCGGGCGACACCAACCTCGATGGCACTGTCAATCTTGACGATTTTACCGCACTGGCATCCTCCTTCGGAGCCAGCGGCCTGTGGTCGGCGGGCGACTTCAGTTACGACGGGCAGGTAAACCTTGACGATTTCACCCAGCTTGCCGCCAACTTTGGCACCACGCTTGCATCTGCCCCGCGCGCGTCCGTTCCGGAACCGGCCGGCGCGATGGTGATCGTGCTTTTGGCAGCGACCCGCCGTCGCCGCGCCTGATTGAGCTGAAGGCCACGAGACGAACCCAGCGAAACGCGCCTCCGCCACCTCGTACCCCCCACTGAGGTAGCTCAACTGTTGCGCTGCAATGACGGCGCGCTTTCCATTCTCCAGCCGCCGAGGAATCTGTAGACTTCGCACGTCGGCGGGTGGGCAATGCCGGGTGCGATCTGTAGAAATTCACCCCGACATCCACGCTGCGGTTGAGAATAGGCCGTGTGATCGAATACATGCCACAAGCCATGCTTAAACCAGGCAATCTCCAGTGCGATTTCAGCACCAATCCCGTTGGCATTGACAATCCTGCGCCGCGGTTGAGCTGGATTGTGGAGTGCGGACGCGCGGGCGCGCGGCAGACAGCGTATCGTATCATCGTCGCTTCCAGCGCCGCCGAGCTGGCAGAAGGGAGGGGAAATCTGTGGGACACCGGCAAGGTTGGCTCCGCGAATACGACCGCCATCCGGTACGCGGGCGCACCAATTCTCTCGGCGCAGAGGCAGTATTGGTGCGTGATGGTTTGGGACGAGCACGATCAGCCCTCCGGGTGGAGCGCGCCAACCTCATTCACCGCCGGGCTTCTCTCGCCGAGCGATTGGGCGGGCGCGAAGTGGATTACCGACCCTTATCGACTGCGGTGGTGCCGCGCGGCGCTTGGGTACCGGTCGTCCAGTCTTGACGGTCCGGCAGCCAGCAAATGGCTAACGATCGATCTCGGAGCTGTGGTGCCGATTGAGTCAATTGTGCTGCACGCGGTGCGGCACGACGTGACCGAAGGGCTTGGATTTCCCGTGCGCTTCAAGCTTGAAGGGTCCACTAATCTCGGAACCAGTGAATGGTGTTCGATCTTTGACCAATCCCATGCCGATTTTCCAAACCCGTGGGCGCAGAAGATCCGCGTTCCGGGAAACGGGGTACAGGCGAGATTTGTTCGGCTGTCTGTCAATCGCGCACGGGTCCTTGACGGAGTGGAATGTCTCGCGTTAGCGCAAATCGAGGTGATGTCCGGCGGGGGGAATGCTGCACTCAACAAGCGAGTGACCGCGTCTGATTCGGTTGAAGATTCGCAATGGTCGGCCCAGTCGATCACTGATGGCCTCGCAGGAACACGAGCCGGCGATGCGGGCAATGCCACCCTCATGCTTCTTCGCCAGTTTGACTTACTCCGTCGACCATCGCGCGCACTGTTGTTTGCCAGCGGGCTAGGGCAGGTTGATGCTTATCTCAACGGTCGGCGGATCAGCGATCGCGTGCTCGGCCCGGGGTGGACCAATCACCGTCGAACGGCACTTTATGAAACGACCGACGTCACGCAGATGCTCGCCAGCGGCGCGAATGCAATTGGTTTTGTGTTGTCGGGGGGGATGTACAACATTCAACCGGTGCGCTATCACAAACTGACCACGCCATTTCGCCCACTCTGTGCGATCGCACAACTGCTGCTAGAGTACGCCGATGGCAGTTCCGAACGACTGGTGACTAACGAACAGTGGCGTGTCGTGCCCAGCCCTACCACGTTCAGCAGCGTCTACGGGGGGGAGGAATTTGATGCCCGTCTCGTTGACGAGAATTGGTGCATGCCGAGCCTCGTTGACGATGCGCTCACCACCTGCACTGGAGTTGATTTACCGGCGACGCAGCTACGTGGCGCGTCCACCGCGGGACCGCCTTGCCGGCGGATCGAGCCGCTTCGGGCCAAAACGGTGACGCCGATTGGGAAGCGGAGATGGATTTACGACATGGGCCAGAATACGTCGCTCATGCCGCGCCTCGCGGTAACCGGCCCCGCGGGGTCGGGTGTTCGCATTACGCCTGCGGAACTGCTGGATAAGGACGGCGCGATCGACCGGCGATCGTGCGGTCAAGGGTCGGCATACTGGCAATACACGCTCGGTGACGGCGCAGCACAAACATGGGAGCCGCGGTTCTTTTATCATGGTGCACGCTATCTTCAGGTCGAGCAGATCCCCGCTCTGGAATCTGAAGCGCTTCCGTCGGTGATTTCGCTCGAAGCCGATGTTGTGCATGCCGACGTCGCCCCCGCGGGGCGGTTCGAGTGCTCGAATGATCACTTGAATCGCGTGCATCAGCTCGTCCGCTGGGCGCAGCGGAGCAATCTCGTCAGCGTGATGAGCGATTGCCCGCACCGGGAACGCCTCGGTTGGCTTGAGCAGTATCATCTGCACGGCCCTTCCCTGCGTTACGAGTTTAACTTGAACCGCCTCTACACAAAGGCCATGCAGGACATGGCCGACAGCCAAACCGACGACGGCCTTGTGCCGTGTACTGCGCCTGAGTTTGTTGTATTTAACGACGGTTTCCGCGATTCACCAGAGTGGGGCAGCGCCGCGGTGCTTGTGCCGTGGCAGCAATATCTTTGGACGGGTGATGATTCGCTGTTGGAACGGTATTTTGATGTCATGGTGCGGTATGTCGATTACCTCGGCACCAAGGCGTCGGAGCACATCGTTTCGCACGGACTGGGCGACTGGTATGACATAGGGCCGAATCCTCCCGGCCATGCACAGCTCACGCCCGCCGCGCTGACCGCGACGGCATTCTATTTCGAAGATGTCCGCATCCTGAGTCGAACCGCGGCGGTTCTAGGAAAGCACGCCGAGGCAGAAAGGTATGGCGCGCTGTGCAGGAACATTTCCGATGCATTCAACCGGACGTTTTATGACTCGCGAGCCGGTCGATATGCCAGCGGGTCGCAGACGGCACAGGCGATTCCCCTGGTGATGAATCTTGTGGCCCAAGGGCACCGCACCGCGGTGATCGAGGCGATGCTGACCGATGTCAGGCAGTCGGGCCTCACCGCAGGGGATATCGGGCATCGATATCTGCTCCGGGCGCTGGCCGATGCGGGCCACTCACAGGCGATTTTTGACCTTCACACCCAGACCGACCGCCCCGGTTATGGCTACATCCTCGCGCGCGGGGCGACCGCGCTGACCGAAGCCTGGGACGCGCGCCGCGAATCGAGCCAAAACCATTTCATGCTCGGCCACATCATCGAGTGGCTTTATCATGACTTGGCTGGCATTCGATTGGATGAAAGCGCCCCCGGCTTTCGGCACGTTGTCATCCAGCCAGCGGTGGTCGGCGATGTCACCCGGGCTGATGCCTCCTATGAGAGCATCAAGGGCAAGGTCGGCAGCAGTTGGAGCCGAAGAGGCGGTGAATTCGAGCTGCGCGCGACGATTCCGGCTAACGTCACGGCCTCAGTGGTGGTGCCGGGCCGGTCGGCGACTGTCGAACCGCCCGCGGGAGTTCACCTCGGAGCGGGCACGCTGGAGCCGGGCGGAACACGGTATGCGGTTTCTTCGGGAAACTACGTTTTCCGTTCGACGATCGCGTGAGAGAGCTGATATTCAGCTCTCACAGCGCTGCGGACGCGGGCTGTCGATCGATAGGTATGCCCCGCGTTACAGGCGCATGATTTTCAACAGAGTGGTCCTGGTTATCGGACCCTCTGGCTGCCGCGGTGGGCAATCATCCTACGGACCCATCGAAATCTGGTGAACCACGGCCTCGTCCGGGCCGATGCAAAGAGGTGGATCTATCGGTGTTAACTGCGAGGTTTGGTGCTTAGCATTCTCCCCGACGAGCTCGAGCCGGGCATGGTGCTGGCTGCGCCTGTCGTCAACCCGGATGAGCCGGAGCAGGAGCTGTTGCGGCGCAGCTTCGCGATGACCGAACCGGTGATCGCCCGAATCCGCTCCATGCCGATTCCGCAGGTGTTTGTGGAGTTTCCGGGCCTGGAACACCTCGACAAGCATCTCGGTCCCTATCTTTCTCCGGCACGAGCGCAAACACTTGCGCACATTAAGTCATCCATCACTGCAGTGCAGAAGGGTTCGTCGCCGGGAATACCGTTTAGTCTTTACAAGCAAACGACACAAGACCTCGTTGAGTCGCTGCTGACACAGGGCCCGAATCCAATATACATGGACTCGATCAGCGCGCAGGGGGGCAAGGCGGTATCGCACGCCGCCGCGGTCGCGCATCTTTCACTGATGCTCGGTTTGAAGCTGCAGGATTACGTCGTGAATCAGCGCCATCGCCTGCCCGCCGATCGCGCGAAGGACATCGTCGCGCTGGGCACAGCAGGAATGCTGCACGATATCGGCATGACCAGGATCCCCGAGTCGCTTCAACACCATACGGATGTCGATCGCCCAGAGTCGGAAGAGTCTCTGCGGCTCTGGCAGACACATGTTGAGATTGGGCTTGATCTTGTGCGAAAAGACTGTGACTCCACGACCATTGCCGTGGTGTATCAGCATCACCAGCACTTTGACGGCACCGGTTTTCCGACCCCTTCAACGGTCATGGAAAACACTCGCATTCATGTGTTCGGACGCATTATCGCCGTGGCAAACATGTTTGACCGGCTGCTCAATCCTCCGCGGGGGAGAAAGCGAACGAATGCGGAGGCGCTGGACTTGCTCAAGGGCCAGTATGGGTCGTGGCTCGATCCGGTGGTGCTCAAAGGCTTGATGGCGATCGCTCCGCCATACCCGCCGGGCCAGCGCGTGCAGCTTGATGATGGATCGTGGGTGGTGGTCGTGGAAGTCGATCCGGGAATCCCGTCCAAGCCGATTGTTGCGAAGCTGAAGCCCGATCGAAAGACCCCGACAAACCAGCAGATCGACCTTCGGATGCCTGGCTCCCCGCAGATTGCTGTCGCGCCGGATGCCTCCAAGCTCGCAACTGCGCCCCCCACGCCGCCCGCCGCTGACCGACCCGCTGCCGTAATCAAGGCCGCGTGAAGCCCGGCAGTTATGTTGCGGCCATCAATCCCCGCTGTATCCAAGATCTCAATAGATCAGATATCCCTGCCGTAGCGCCTTGAACGCGTCTACATCATCGCGCCACAGGGCTTCTGCGGTTCGCGGGTCAGACATTTTCTTAACTTCATCGCGTACGCCCTTGTTCATCATCAAGTTGAGCATGGCGTCGTAGTTGTATTCATTCTCGTACAGTCGTTCGAGCGTCCAGGCCATAATGATCCCGCTGAGCACGGGTTTAACTGCGTTTCGGTCGGTCACTGTCACGCGCACACCCTCGCATCTTACATCGCGATGGATCTTATGCGGTGTGTTCGTCGGCGTGAACTCGATCGGGGAAAACTCCAGGCCGGGCAGATTCTGTTCGTTGAGTGCCGCCGCGAGTTCGCTGGCTTTGATCCACGGGGCGCCAAAGCACTCAAACGGCAAATTCGTGCCCCGGCCGACGCTTACATTGCTCGCTTCCATCAGGCCGATGGACAGATAAAGCAATGCCTGTGTTGGTGATCGAAGATTGGGTGAAGGATTCACCCACTTCACGCCGGTTTCGTCCCACCACATTTCGCGCTTCCAGCCCTGCATTTTGACGACCTGCAAATCGCACCCGATGCCATACTCCTTGTTGAATAGCTGCGCCAGTTCACCGATGGTCATTCCGTGTGACACCGGGAATGGACCGAAGCAAGTGAACTTGCCGATGTGCTCGGCATCCGGGTTCGGACCATCCACGATAAGCCCGGTGACAGGGTTGGGCCGGTCCAGCACCACAAACCGCACGCCACTCCCGGCGGCGGCCTTCATGCAGTTGCCCATGGTGGCGATGTAGGTGTAGTAGCGAGCGCCCACGTCCTGCATATCAAACACAAGCGTATCCAGATCGGCGAGCATCTCCGGGGTGGGTGTGCGCACTTTTCCATACAGGCTCACAATTGGCAGGCCCGATTTCGCATCGACGCCATCGCCAATGTGCTCATCTTTCTCTCCATACAAGCCATGTTCCGGGGAAAAGAGCCGCACCACCGTGACGCCCCTGGCACCCGTCAGCAGTTGGATGAGATGCGTCCCATCGCGGCTCACACCCGTGTGGTTGGTAATGATCCCCACGCGGCGGCCGGCGAGCGCCTTAAACTCATCCTGTTGAAGTACATCCAGACCGGTGAGCACCTGGGCAGAAGCTGTGGATGACATGGGTTGAACCGCCAACAGAATCGCGACGAGTGGAAGAAACCTGAACATGCGGTTATCGCACCACAGATCCGGCGGCGGGTCAAATCAGCGCGATGTGCTGATGGTGGTCAGCGCTTCCTCGAACAGCCTCGCGCTGTTTTCCCAGGTAAACCGCGCCGCTGTCGCATATGCCGCTTCCGACATCTGCTTCCACTCCGCTTCTTTCATTCGGCAGATGCGTTCGATTGCGATGGCCATCTCCGGCGCGTCGTCCGGCTTGACGAGCATCCCGCCACCTTCGGCAATTGCTTCGGGGGCAACCCCTGTCGGTGTTCCGATGACCGGGGTGCGGCAGCTCATCGCCTCCAGCACGGGGAGACCAAAACCCTCGCAGCGGCTCGCAAACAGCCACGCGTTGCAACTGGCGTAGATCTCGGCGATGCGTTTCTGAGGCGGACGCTCTTCAAACTCCGCACCGGTCGGCAGAACTGTCGGTGGGGCGGGCGGCTTCTCGCCGAAAATCTTCAGCTCCAGCCCCGAGATGTTCCGCGCGGCAATTTCATACGCCGCCAAAGCCACATCGCTGCCCTTGAAATCCGCACGAGCAAACATCATGCCAATTGTGGGCCGCTTCTGTTTTCCACGCGGCGGGGCATCGAAAATAGTGTGATCAATGCCACACGGAACGACGGGCACATCCGGAGAGTCGTACTTGTCCGCCATCAGCTCGCTGAGCCACTTCGCCACCGCAATCTTTCGCAGCGGGAGCCGATAGGTTGCCTCCACGCGCCTCGTCGGCTGATTGTCGAAGACCGTTTCGTGATGCTGGACAAAATAAAACTTCTCACCCTTTGCGGCCGAGAGCGTATTCACCCACTCGGCGGTCTCCCACCACGTCGCGATGACTGCATCAGCATCCGGCAAATCGGCATCGACAATCGGGCGAAATGTATCAATCTTCCGATGTTCGACCCCCACCAGCGAATCAAGATGCGAAGGATCGCCGTGCCCGCTGCTCGGCCAGCCGTTACCTCTGAGCAAAGAGCCCAGACGGCGCTTCAGCGGCACGTTCTTCTTCGGGGTCGAAACGATGGTCACACGGTGGCCGTTGCGCGCGAGGTTGCGCGCGATCATCGCCACGGCGCGAACACCGCCGCCAAGGGCTGCATAGGGAAGTACGAAAGTGATTTTCATTTCGGTGTCTTCGCCGCGGACATTTTGCGCGATCGGGGTTTGATTGCCAACGCCGCCAGGCTGCGCCATGCCGCAATATTGCCCGGCTTTTGTATACAGGCGCGCATGCCCGCCGCCATTGCATTCATGCGCCGCCCGCTGGCGTGAAGCTTCCAGGCCTCGCCAAGTAGAATCTGTTGAATCTGTTCGTGCGTGGATCGAGCGTCGGTCGAACCGGCCATCGGTACCACCGGCGGCGCGCCGCGCTGCAGATCATCCTGTCCGCCCGACCGTCGCTGTTGTTGAAACTGAACCGCGCACTCTCGAAAGAACTGCCGCTGCAGCGATTTCTGAGCGTGTGTGATCGATGCATCGTGCAGGCGATAGAGATACGCACCCTCTGGATCGAACCAGATGCGCGTGTGCTCGGCGAGCCGATACTGCAGATCAGCATCTTCACTGGTGATGAACCACTCTCGGCATCCGCCGATCTGCCGAACGACGCCCGTGCGAAAGAGGTAGGCACACATATGTGAGCGCCCTCCGCCGTCCTTTAGTTCGTCCGTGATTTCTGCCGGTGATGCATCGATGTTGTGCTCGCTCACCGGATGTCCCTTCGGATCAATCGTTCGGTAGCCGCCACAAACTGCACCAAACTCAGGATGCGTCTGCAGAAACATCACCTGTCGTGCGAGCCGGCCCGGAGGGTAGAGGTCGTCTGCATCGCAGCGGCACAGCAACTCACCGCGCGCGGCGGCAATGCCAGCATTCACCGCCGCACTGATGCCTCGCTGTGGGCCATTAATGAGCCGAATGCGGCCGTCGTGCATCGATCGAACGATCTCGGCCGAACGGTCGGTGGAACCGTCGTCAATCACGATGATCTCGATATCGGTGTCTTGCGCGAGCAGGCTCCGCACCGTCTCGGCAATGAACGGCTCGGCGTTGCGCATGGGGATGATGATCGAGGTGAGCATTGCTAGGTGCGTGACGGTGTAGATTTTAAGAATGCGCAGCCGAGCAGTTTCCAGCCAGCGGTGCTCCAGGGCATCGTCTTGGCAGCTTTCCAGCCATAATGCCTTGCCGTGCCGCGATGTCCGGCATTGAACGCCCACCAGCCGTACTGAAGGGCGAATCGGAGCCGGGAAGCGCGATCGTCGGTGGGTCGCCAACCCGTGTCTGCCCGGCAGGTGTATCTTCCCTCGACGCCGCGGCGTTTGTAGGCAGCCAGGCAGGCCCGGCGCATATTCTCGGTCTGCATGACTTGTTTCTTCTCGCTCACGCTGCCGGCGTGCTGGCGATACTGGAGAAGGACATCGGGGAGGCAGGCCATTCTGCCAACCTCTCCCAGTCGCAGCCAAAGATCGAGATCCTGTGCGACCGTGAACGATTCGTCGTACCCGCCGACCCGCTGCACGGCGTCGGCGCGCATCATGGCCAGCGGGTGGCAAATGGGCGTTGAGCCTTCGAGGCAATGGGTCTGTAGAGTCGCATCGTCGTTGGCGGGCGTCCAGGTGCGAATGGGGCGGCCCGCGCCGTCGATGAGTTCATAGGCCCCGCCGAGAAGCACCACATCCGGATTGCTGCGCATAAACGCGACCTGTTTTTCCAGCCGCGACGGCGTGGCGATGTCATCCCCGTCCATCCGCGCCAACAACTCGCCGGCGGCCAGGGAAATGCCTTCATTGAGCGACCTTGTCAAACCTTTGTTGGCGCGCGACACGATTTTGAGGCGCGCATCGCGCGCGGCGTAAGCACGCAGCAATTCCAGCGTGGCGGGCTCGTCACTTCCGTCGTCTATAATGATGAACTCAAAATCAGTGAACGTCTGCGCAAGGATACTATCGATCGCCGCAGACAGATAAGCTGCGCCGTTCCTGATTGCCATGATGACGGAAACGCAAGGCATTGGATGATCTCAGGGTCGAAACGTCTGGGGTTGCACAATCACGCTGCCTCTAAGCAATCACTCCACGTAACTGGCCTGTTGGCAAACGGTCATTTCCCGCGCACCGAACAGATGGCCAGTTTCCACGCCTCGCCGCTGATGGGCCTTTCTTTGATAGCTGCCCATGCGTGCAGCCGGGCAATCTGCGCATTGCCCCGCTTGAGTGCTTTCCAGCCCCAGTTACACAACTGCTTCCACTTGGGGACGTGCGGCACATAAGAGAGCGTTTTTTCAAGGTCGTTCGGGATGGCCAGACCACGTGATTCATAAGCCTCAGAGACGATCTGCCTCTTATTGAGCCTTTGCGTCTCACCGAGAGCGTGATTGATGCTTGCGAGGTGCCGGCGCCACTGCACCAGCACTTCGGGAAGATTGGCTAGCTGGCCGACGGTCGCCATGCGCAGGAATAAATCAAGATCTTCGCTGTTGTTATACTGCCGCCGGTACCCGCCGGCGCGTTCGTACGCATCGCGTCGAAACATCGCCGCGGGCTGCGGCAGTGTCCACCCGCTGCCGCGCAGCAAATCGCGCTCGATCCCATGATGATCGAGCGGAAATCGCGTCTCTTCCAATGGAGAAAGATATGGATCGGCAATCTGCATCTGCGAACCGACCGCGACGACTTCGGGGTGGGCATCCAGATATGCCACCTGCAGTTCGAGCCGCTGTGGGTGCGAGATGTCGTCGGCGTCGTGCCGCGCGATCAGTTGCCCCCGTGCGGCGGCCATTCCGTCGAGTGCGGCCCCGACGATACCGGTGTTCGCCCGGCTGATAATCACGATTCGCTGATCTTCACTTTGCAGCCGCCGGAGGATTGCCAGCGAACCATCACTACTGCCATCGTCGATGATAATAAACTCAAACTCGGTGAAACTCTGCGCGAGCACGCTGCGCACCGTCTGTTCGACGTACCTTTCGGCGTTGTAAACGCCCATCACAACTGAAACTCGCGGTGTGTTACTCATTTCATCGAGCCTGCTGATGACTATCTTCCACGCAGCGCACACGCCATCAAGCGCCAGGAATCGAGCTTGAGCGGTGACATACCCAGCAGCGACCACGCATGCTTTCGCGCGATATCGGCCCGCTGGCGTTTCAATGCGAGCCAGCCCCAATCGCGAAGTTGCTGCTCCGCCGGACGCGGGGGGGTTGGTTCGTACCTCCAGCCTTCGGGCAACGAGCAGCCCCGTCTCGCCGCGGCCTCGCGCACGGCCTGGGTGACGCGCTCGGTTTGCGTGGCGTACTGTGTACGATTGATGCTCTGATAGTGCTGTCGATACTCAAGCAGGATTTCAGGGATGTTGGCCACTTCGCCTGCTTCAGAGAGCCGCAGGAACAAATCCACGTCCTCCGCATGCTTAAACTCTTTTCGGTAGTTACCGACACGCAGGAGCGCTTCCCGGCGGATCATCGCCGCCGGGTGCCGAATGACTCCCCCGCGGCCCTTCATCAATTCGGCACTGAGGGTTTCATGGCCCACCGGCGGCGACTCTTCCCATAGCGTCAGCCCGTGTGGATCGATCGCGCGCACAAACGCCCCAAGCAGCACACACCCGGGGTGGGCATCCATGTACGCGAGTTGTTTCTCAAACCGCGTTGGCAGGCAGACGTCATCAGCATCCATGCGCGCCAGCAGGTCGCTCTTCATCGCCGCGATGCCATCGTGCAGTGCGCCAATCAGCCCGGTGTTGGGCCGCGAGATGATCTTCACGCGATCATCGAACGCGGCAAACCTGCGAAGGATGGATAACGACGCGTCGGTTGAACCGTCATCCACGGCGATCAGCTCAAAATCGGCAAAAGTCTGATCGAGAATGCTCTGCACCGCCTGGCGGAGGTGCGATTGAGCGTTGTACACCGGGAGCACGACGCTGATGCGAGGGGAGCCCATCACGCCACCTCCGCGTTGCTGGCTGCGAACGGCGGCTGGGCCGGGATGGGCGCCTTCATGAAAGTGTCACTGCGGGGCAGGAAATATTCTCGCGGCCACTTGCTTTCGAGCGAAGCCCGCATTGACTCGTAGCGGGCGGGCCATCGGGCATTGACCAGAAGCCACCAGCCCTGGCGATATTGGGCCGCAGTGACAAGGCCGTCGGTCCAGGCATGCTTCCATGCACGTCGCCCCTCGCCACGGTGCAATTTTTTTGCGATTGTCTCCGCTGCCGTGAAATACATCCCCACAAACCACCGCCGACGGGCTTCGGTCATTCCTCCACGGTCGCTGATGTGCTTGTAGATTCTGCGGTAAAGCTGCAGGCGCGAATCGTGATACGCCTTATCCATCACCGAACTCTTCCCAATCGACTGCCGATTGGCCGACGCCATGCGCCAATAAAAATCGATTGTCCCCAGTCGCTCGTATTTCAGTCCGGCGAGCACGGCGCGCAGGTGAAACTCCCAATCTTGCGCCGACCGAGCCGCTTCATCCCAGGGCAAGACTCGCTCCAGCGAAGCGCGGCGCCAGATGGGCGCCGTGGTTTGCCAGGGAACATCGTGCCGGATGAAGCGATCGAGGTCGGCTTCGGGTGTGTCCACGTTCCAAAGCAGGCGTGTATCACCGATGGTTTCGCGGAAAAGTTCGCAGGGGAAAACAGCGAAATCGAGGGCGGGTTTGGCGCGCATGCACCGGACGCGCTGCTCGAGGCAGAAGGGGGCGAGCAGATCGTCGGAATCGAGGAAAATGACGAACTCGCCTACCGACCGCCGTGCCCCATCATTCCGCGCTGCTGGCGCGCCTCCACGGTCGGGCGCTTGCTTGATGAAGCTGAATCGCGAGTCGGTTCGAAACAGGGCAATTCGCTCTTCATAGGCATCGGTTGAGTTGTCATCGATCACGATGCATTCAAAGTGCGAATATGACTGCGCCTGCACCGACGCGAGCGTCTGAACCAGCTCGTCACAGCGGTTTTTGTTGGGGATGACGATCGAAACTGTCGGTCCGGAGGTCATTTTCTTGTTAGCCGCAGACGGACGCTGATGAGCACCGATCAGACGAATGAGATCAATGTCGGGATTTCACGATTGCGCTAAGTCCGTCAATTCAAGTCAGAACCAGGATCCACGCTCAAGTTCATGAACATAACTTCTTCTCTCAACCGCGTCCCGCTGCGTTCATCTGCAGCCACTTCATCAGTCGTTCCATGAACAGGGCAGCACCACGTTGCTTTGACGCTTGTTCGGGATCTTTCCCGTGCCGAGCAGATCGTTGAACAGCACTTCGATGCGGTCGGCCCGTTCAAGCCGTTCCAGTTCGTGATAGCCGTCGGTGACGATCAGCTCAACATTAAAGCCCTGCGCTGTAAAAGGCAGTGACGGAACATGACAAGTGACGGTCTTCTTCCCGCCAGCCACGCCGCGAAAGGTCTTGTTGGCGTGATAGACGCTGTGAAACAGTGCGACGCGCTGATTTTTCTCGTTCCAAAGGGCCACGCCGACTGTCATGTCGCCGGGTTCGTGCAGGTCGGACAGTTCAATCTCGAACGTCATCGGGTCGCCGGATTTGATTACCTTGCCCCCATCCGGGCCTCTGCACTTCAGGCCGGTGAAAATCGGGTCGCGCTTTCGGTGCTGCGTTCGCGGCTTCTTGTCGATGGGCAGGTCTTCGGCATCGCCGATCATGCCGAGATACTGTTTTACCCCTTCTTCGACACTGAGTTTTTCGCTGTTCTTCCCGCCGGTCATCAAGACCACGCTGCTGCAGAGTCCGGCGATTGCCTCCATGCTGTGGCTGACGAATAGGATTGTCCGCCCTTCTTTTACGCAGTCATTCATCTTGCCGAGGCACTTTTTCTGAAACGATGCGTCACCCACCGCCAGCACTTCGTCCACGATCATGATCTCAGGGTCGAGGTGTGCCGCAACGGCAAAGGCCAGCCGGACATACATCCCGCTGCTGTACCGTTTCACGGGGGTGTCGAGGAACTTGCCGACTTCGGAAAAATCGACAATCGCGTCAAACTTCCGTTTGATCTCGCCGCGGCGCATGCCGAGGATGGCGCCATTGAGGAAGATGTTCTCCCGGCCCGTCAGTTCCGGGTGAAAGCCTGTGCCGACTTCCAGCAGTGAACTGACCCGGCCGCGCATGCGGATTTCGCCATCGGTCGGCTCGGTGATGCGCGACAAGACTTTAAGCAGTGTCGATTTCCCTGCGCCGTTACGGCCGATCAGGCCGACAACCTCCCCGCGGTTGACTTCGATGTTTACGTTTTTCAACGCCCAGAACGTGTCGTCGCTTTCGTCAAAGTTTTCGTCAAACTTCCGCAGCCGCTGCATCGGCGAGCGCAACGCGGACATGATTGTCTCGCGCAGGTTTGCGTCCTCGGTCTTGGCACCGATGCGATAGGCTTTACTGACGTTTTTGATGCTAATGGCTGCCATAAACCAGTCGGCTGGGGCCAAACGCTCGCGGGCGAAAAAGTCCGCCCGCTGGCTTTCGGTCCCTGCCTGCTCCCTTACGCGATGTCGGCGAACCGTCGCTCGGCTTTCTTGAAGTAGAACATTCCCCAGAAAAACATGACCACCGCAAACACACTGGCGAAGATCAGGGCGCGCGGGTGCCAGGGTTCGTCGCGGAGCAACGCCGAGCGAAAACCGGATATCACGCCGTAAATCGGGTTAAAGTCGAGAATGCCCATCTGCTTCTCGCTGAAAATGCGCGGCGGGTAGACTGCGGCGCTCACCCACATCAGAATCTGGGCGAGAAACGGAATCAGAAATCGCACGTCGCGATAGTTAATCGTCAGCGCGCTAAGCATGAAAGCCAGGCCGTGAGCCATCAAAATCAGCAGGATAAATAGCAGTGGCAGATAAACGATGTTGCCCGACGGGACATACCCATGCCACGCAAAGATGCCAGCAAAGACAATACCGGAGAGGAGCATGTCAATGAATGCTGTCCCAATCGTAGACATTGGGATGAACAGCCGGGGCATGTAGATCTTGCTGAGCAATGATTGCTGGCTGACCAGCGACAGCCCGCCATTGGTGATCGACGCATTCAGGAACATCCACGGCAGCAGCCCGGCGTAGACATATAAGGAATACGGTGCCGAGGTTTTCCCGCTGAACCCGGCTGCCTGTCCGATAAATGTGAACAGCAGCATCTGGATGACCGGGACCAGAATGGCCCAGGCAAACCCCAGAATCGCCTGCTTATACTTCACCTTCACATCGCGCCAGACCAAGAACGCAAGCAACTCGCGATGGCTGATCAACTCGCGAAAGTCGACCGGAATCCAGCCCTTGCGCGCTTTGATGACCAGTTCGCGATTGGCGGGGAGCGTCGCAGAACTGGCTGCGGCGGGGGCGGTGGGCTGAGTTAGGTCTACCTGGGTCACAGTCAATCGCATCCTGAATCTACCTGCCACATATCCGACGACGCGCAGTTATCGGACCGATTCCGACATTCTGCCCTCTCTACATCGGCAATGGAGGTTCGCGGCTTGCTTGCAACGTGATGGTTTCGCACAAAGAACATCAGCGGCTCACACAACGGCGGCAGGTTTGCACCGCAGTACGTTAATGGAAATGGGAAGGCGAAGCGAGACGCCTCGGTCTCGCTTCACCGCCACATCGCTGTAACATTCGGTCACAACTAGAGTTATGCCGCAATGTTGATGTTTGATGACCCCCGGCCAACGCTCACGCGGTTTGAAGCCTTAATCGTGTTGTCGTCTGTAATCCAAACGTTACTTACACCACGTTCGCCATACTGCGGCCAGGCCGTGTACTTCGCGGTGGCACTCACGATGATGCCCGCACCCGTTGGGGTGTTGAGCACATTGTTGCGGATGAGCACACCCGAGGTGCCGTGGTCGATCTCCAGCCGCTGGTAATTGCCGAAATTGGCGATGTTGCTGTCGATCAGGACCCGGTTAAGCCGCTGTCCGATGTTGCTCGGTCGCAGGCCGTCTCCTTCACCAAGCGGGCCGATTTCAATTCGCCCGCCGGTGGTCTGGTTCCCGTAGATGGTGTAGTCCGACCCCCAGTGAACGGTGATCGTCTGCTTCATGATATCGACCGTATTGCCCGGCCGGCCCTGGGCGATGTTGGTCAGATCGTTGTGAGCGATCAGCACACGCTGCCCGCCGTCGGCGCGCACGCAATGTTCTGCTGTGCTGTTTGCGACGGTATTGCCAGTTACGACCCAGTCGGTGCCGACGATGTACGACAGATACGCGCGCAGCCCGGTCTTTAGCGGCGAGTTGTTTTCCTGCACCAGCACGCCCCGGGGCTTCATTTCGCCGTTGACGAAGTAGCTGACGTTGAACATCTGGTTGTTAATCGCCGTAAAGTTCTTGCCCGCAGGTCGCGCCACATCAGGCACACCGGTCTTGAACTGGTGCTGGGTGAAGACCGAATCAAATGTCAGATCGCGTACGGTAACATCGGTGCTGCCCTTGCCCACGTCAAAGAACCGCTTGAAGCCACTGAACCGTTGTGTCCAGAGCAGGGTGGGCCTGTTTCCGGCGCCATACATGCCGAAAACCACGTTGCTGCCGTTGACCATCATCTCATTTCCCACACTGAAGGTCTCGCCGGCCTTGAAGCGAAACTCCGTGTTGTCGTTGAGCAACTGACGCACCCGGTCCCATGATCGAATCGCGGTCGCCGGCGAAGTACCGTCGTTGGTGTCGCTACCGGAGTTACTGACGTAGTACATCTTGCGCGTGCTTTCGCGCACGGTGATCGTCTGGCTTGTCGTGTCGCTCTTGCCGGTGTTGTCGGTCACCTTCAGCTTGATGGTGTAAGTGCCCGCTCGCGCATAATTGTGTGCGGCGTTAAAGCCCTGGAGCTTGTTGTACTTCGCGCCTGGTTCGCCAAAGTCCCACTCAAATCGCGCACTCAGTTGTGAACCGGAGTTAATCCGGCTCTGAAGCGCATTGACATGGATGCTGTGCCCCGCCTGCACAACGGTGCTGATCAGCTCGATTCGGGCTGTTGGCGCCGCCGCATTCGGATTCGGTGTTTCATTGCCACCGGCGATTCCATTGTTGCCAGAATTGCCGTTGCTGCCGGTGTTCCCAGTTCCTGGGTTGACGGGCGTGCCGCCGGTGTTGCCGTTGCCCGGGTTGACCGGGGTACTGCCGGTGTTTCCGCCGGTGTTGGTCTTGCCGTCGACCACCTTGAAATTGACCTGCACGGGCAATCCCGCCAGTCCACGGCCACCCTTTCCGGTGTATGCGGTGGCAACGAGCGAGTTTTCACCCTTTACCGGCTGCCATGCATTGAACTTGCCCCCGGAGTCGCCAGCAAGTGCGTACGGCGCAATGCCTTCAGTCGCAATGTTCTTGCCGTTGAGCTTGAACTGCACGCTACCGCCGAATGCTGCCGGCACATTTGCGCTGATGTTCAGGTTGCGAGTCGGCAGCTTTGCCAGGTCGAGCGTCGCGCCATTGCTCAGATTCTCATAGCCGGCGATCGGTTGGTTAGTGTCGGCATTGATGAGAGAAAAAGTCAGCGCGCGCGGCAGGCCATTTGCATCCAGCTCACGCGTCGAGGCGTCAATGGTTTTGCCATCTGTCGAGAGCACCACCTTGTCCGAGCCGCCGTTGCCCTTGGCATCGTCGCCGGCGGTGGAGACGATCGTGTCGGCGCCTGTCCCGCCTCGGAGGAGGTCGCGGCCCTTGCCGGCGTTGAGGCGATCATTACCCGCTTCGCCGCGGATGCGATCATCGCCGCTTTCGCCATCGATTCGATCGTTGCCCTTCCCGCCGAGGATGCTGTCGCTGCCATTCCCGCCCAGAACCGTGTCGTGACCCGCGCCGGCGATGACCGTATCGCGCCCGTTGCCCGCTCTGACGAAATCGTTGCCGGCACCGGTTTCCACCCAGTCATTACCGTTGCCGGCGATGACCAGATCATTCCCCGCCCCCGTCATGATGGTGTCGTTGCCCCCGCCGGACTGAACATGGACATCGGCGGTGATGTTAGGATTGACGACCACTTTATCCGCCTGCTCGCCGCCGATGATGCGGATGAAGCGGATCTTGTTCTGGTCTGCCGAGGCCGATTGCCCGGCGATGTTGGCGACGACTTTGTTGCCGTTGAGATTGACGACGATGTCGTTTGGAGAATTGGCATCGCCGCGCACCATGAGGATGCCGTTCTCGAAGCTCACCGCCGAGAACATGGAACGTGCTTCGAGTGGTTCGAGGCCTTTGGCGCGGCGATCAAAGCCGCTACGCCTGTCGTCGCCACCTCTGCGGTCGAACGCGACGGGTACCGAACAGTTTCGCCGATCGACCCCCGCACGGCGGTCGCGACCGGTGCGCCGCTCGATGCTGACAACCCCATTCGAGGCGTTGCCAATAATCGCACCAACATCAGCGTTACGGGCTGTATTCATGCCCATTACATCGAATCGAGAGCGGCGCGCCTGAGGGGCAAATCAGGACAAATTCGCCTCCGCCGGGCAGGTTTCGCGCCCGTCGACGCAATCGACCGATACGCTAAGCGCAGCTTAACGTCCGAAAAAAAAGCGAGGCCCACGGCTAAGCCGCGGGCCTCACCTCCTCATATGTACAATTCAACGACCGGGAACGCGTCCAGATTAAACCTGGACCGCGCCCGCCGACCATCCGCCGGAACTCGGGCGAATCTTCCCGTTGATGTCGGTAAACACGCCCCCGAAGAGCCGCCCGGCGTTCGCAGCGGCGCTGGACGACGAAGGGGCGAAATTCGAGCCGACCGAGACGTTGGAGAACACGTCCGTCCCAACCTGCGGACGGGCGTTCCACTCGGCGGCGGTGTGATAACCCTGCGCGTTGGACCAATTGCTCCAGACGTAGTTCATCCCGCCTTCGGCGTAAGGAAGCGGCTTTCCGACAGACCACACGTTATTGGTAATCGCCCGGAAGCTCGACAAATCGGAACTGGTGACAAACACCGGTGCAGCCTCAAACGCACCCGGCTGCAGGTCGGGGGCCGAGTAGAGGTTGTTCACAAGTGTAATGCCATTCACACTCCCGCCGACATCGAGGAACTTGCCCTTGAAGCTGTCGTTCCTGACGGTGTTGTTAACAAGTGTGACATTGTTCACGCCGCGGCCGTAGGCACTGTTGTACCCTTCGATGGTGTATGCGGGGTAGCCGTTGGCGGTGCCGACGTTGTTGCGATAAACGGTGTCGCTTGCTCCGTGAAGCGTGAAGACCGGCGCGTTGAACGTGTTTCCTTCCATCACGGTGTTGTTAAACCGTGAAGTGGGGAACCTGTGTCCGTCGGCCTCACCGAGCGGGCCGATGCGCACCGGCCCGTTGTTAAAGGTGTTGTCAGAGAGGTAGGCGTGAGCACCCCACTGCACCGAAACGGTGTTTTTCGCAGTGTCGAGGCTGTCGCCGGCGCTCACTCGGCTACGATTGGTGAAGACATTGTCGTGGACCAGCAACCGCTGGGCGTTGCGGCTGACTCGGAACGTCGCTTCGCGCGTGCTGTTGGCCACCCGGTTGCCGAGCAGCACATGGTCGTTGCCCTCAACCCAGACAAAATAGCTTCGCAGGCCGACATCGGAAGGTGCGGTGCTTTCCTGCACGAGCACGCCGGTCGGCTGAGCGTTGCTGTTGACGGCGTTTCCAATGTTCAGGAACTCGACCCCGCGGACAGTGATGTTGTGCCCGCCGAGGCTTAGGCCGTCGGGCATGTTGGTTTTCTCACGATCGGTAAACTTACTGGTGATCGAGAGGTTTTCGACCAGGACATTGCTTCCGCTGAAAAAGAAGATGGGGCTGTACTTTCGAGCCCCGTCCCACCGCACGGTGGGCAGGGCACCGCTTCCATAGGCACTGATTGCGACGTTGTCACCGGTGAACGAAATGCTATCGCCAACGCTGAATGTGTCGCCTCTGCGGAGAAGGATTTCGGTATTGTTGCCCGAACCGGCAATGGCGCGTGCCCGGCTGAGTGTCTTGACGGGTGAAGACGACGAGCCGGAACTGCTGTCGCTGCCGGACGAGCTGACATAAATCTGCCGCCGGTTCGCCGACGAGACGTTGATCTGCCTGGTGACGCTGTCCGACTTGCCACCTTCATTGGTAACCCGCAGCTTAATGGTGTAAGTGCCCGGGCGGGTGTATTGGTGTGCGGCGTTCCAGCCGACGAGGGTGTTGTACTTGCTGCCCGGGTCGCCGAAGTCCCACTCATATCGAGCGGTGGTCTGCGACCCGCCGTTGAGCGATGAAGACAAGGCGTGGACATGGATGGCGTTGCCCGCGGGGATGTTGCTTGTTTGTACGGCGATGACCGCGTTGGGGGTGCCGGTGGTTCCGGTTCCCGGGAACGGGGTTGGATCGGTTCCTGTGCCACTTCCCGTGCTCGAACCTCCGGTGGATGGTGATCCGGTTGAGCCGCCGGTTGAAGGGGTGGTAGTCAGACGCGACTCAACATTGCGATAGACATCGCTGCCGCCGCCGCCGTCGTATTTGTCGTGTCCGCCGCCGCCGTCGATGGTGTCGTTGCCGGCACCGCCGTAGATGGTGTCATTGCCATTGCGACCGCTGATGGAATCATTCCCGCCATCGCCGTAGATGACATCGTTTCCGCCGCCGGACCAAATCGTGTCATTACCGCTTCCTGCTCGAATGGTTGATTTGATTGTGGCGGAGTTGGTTGTTGCAAGGTAATCGGCCTTGTCCCCCCCGCGGATGACGACTTCCTTCACTGCCGACTTCGCGAAGAACTTCTGCGCGCCATTGAATTTCGCAACGATCTGCGTGCTGCCAGAAAACTCCACTTGCAGCGTGTTGGTACGGTTGGAGTCACCAAGAACGGTGAGCACCCCGCCCGCCAGCGCCGCCGAAGCGAGCAACTGGCGCTTTTCGAGATTTTCAAACATGGGCTTGGACGCAAGCTTCGCGAGCGATTTCTTTCCCGAGTTCCCGTTTCCCGCCCCGCGTCGATTGAGTCGTGCCATTGTCGTACACCTTCTGATACCAGGATCAAAAAAGTTGTTGCGAGATCCCAGCGAGACCACCTTGATCTGACCCAATCAGCCAAGCTCGCCGAGAGACAAGGGGAGTGTATGTATGGGCATTACCCCGTCACTTCAACCAAAAACGTCGGGAAAAGTAAAAAAGATTTTACGCAACCGAATCTACTCCAATGCGATTTCGACCAACAAAATCGGGCAGGAAAATTGTCGTTATCACGATAATCGATGCAGCGAATATTCTCCATCAGTCGTTGAAACAGCTATTTTATTCGACAAGTTGCAATTTTTGCCGTTACGAGACATAACCATGCCCTGACAAAAAAAACTTCTATGAGGCGGCAAACATGGTTGACATGCAGATTCGTTATCAGGGTCACCTTCGTTGTGAAGCGATTCACGGACCTTCCAAGTCCTCTATTTTCACAGATGCACCCAGAGATAATCACGGAAAAGGGGAGGCATTTTCGCCGACAGACCTCGTCGCGACGGCCCTCGGAAGCTGCATGCTGACCACGATGGCCATCGTTGCCGAGCGAAAGGCGATCGACCTTTCGGGCGCGACGGTGCGCGTCGGGAAAGAGATGGCGGCCGACCCAACGCGGCGCATCAGCAGAATCACGGTCGAGTTCGCCCTCCCCGCGGGCCTCACCCCGGAGCAACAGCAGCTGCTTGAGAACGCCGCCAACCACTGCCCGGTACACAAATCGCTCGCGGCGACCGTTGAAGTGCCTGTGACGTTTCGCTGGGGATAATCGCCCGTGGATAAGCTGGCGCGAACGCCGATGAAACCGCGTCGATTGACACCCGTCGATCGGCCTGGCTATGGGTGATCGACTCTGGGTGATCGGGGCTAGGTATGCGGTGCGATGATTCGCGAGTGGGTCGTGAGGGACTTGAACCCCCGACATCCGCCTTGTAAGGGCGGCGCTCTAGCCAACTGAGCTAACGACCCGATCTAAGCCTCCGCCAAACACCTCGTCATTTTGGCGGGACGTGAAAAACTACCCGTCACCGGCAATTCTCGCAAGCTCTGAAAACCGGCCCAAGACTCGAGGAGGTAATGCCCCAATCGTCGGCCAGGGGTCTACAACGGGCGAAGGTGGTAGAGATTACATTTTTTACTTGCATTTATCGGGGCACGCGAACATCATCGTCCCGTCCCTGCGGGTTGCTGGGGCCGAAGGCATGAGATATCGCATCTCTGCTGGGGTTTGCATCACACGTCTTGTCGAAGGGAAAAGATCATGCAGAAGCGTCACTTCGCTGCCCTCGTGGCGGCTATTGGGCTGGGTTCGATGAGCCTGCCCGCGTCGGCGGATTTAATTTTCGATAATGGCCCCCTGGAAACAGGTGCGGTTTCGCGCGCCAGCGGTGCCGCGGTGCCGGGACCTGGCGTTGCGGCGCCAGCGGGCAATGTCTGGAGCGAGATTTTCACGGGCAATACCAGCGCTGGCGCGACGGCTAGTCCATCGGGTGCCACCGGCGCCTTCCGGTTAGCCGATGATTTCACGCTCTCGGCCAACTCGCGCATCGATACCGTGACCGGTTACGCCTACATGACCGGCAGCACCGATTTGCAGTTGTTCACGACCGGTACCATTCGCATTTGGGACGGCCGACCCGACTTGCCGACCAGCAATGTTCTTTTTGGCGATACGACGACTGACCGTCTGATCGATAGCGCGGCAACGAACATTTATAGGCTTTTTGCCACCGACGGCAGCCTGGTAGGCGGGGTGAACAATGTGCCCGGTACCACCCGGCGAGTAAAATCCGCGGTTTTTGATATCGGCGGGCTGAATCTGAATGCTGGCACCTACTGGGTCGATTATCAGATCGCCCCCGTGGCCCCGCTGACCTCAGTCTTCCATCCGAGCGTCACGCTTACCGATGCCCGCAATCGGCCAACTGACAATGCCATTCAGTTCACGACTGCGGCAGCATGGGTGCCATTCCTCGACACTGGCAGCCCGGCGGCGCTTCCCGATCTGAATCAGGACCTCGCGTTCCGAATTGACGGCGTGGTGCCTGAGCCCGGTGCCCTCGCGCTCGTCGCGCTGAGCGGCGTGGCGTTGCTTCGCCGACGCGCCTAAGCTGAGGCAAGTCTCGATTCTTTATCTGATCAACCCGACGCGAGGGTGCCTTCCGAAAGGTGCCCTCGTGTCATTTTTGGCGCGAAGTTCCCGGCGCACAATTTGTCGGAGCGTCTTCAGACAAATCTGCACTCCAAAAGCAGCGCGGCCTCAAGCAGCTTCTGATACTCCACCGCCGGGATTTCTATGCAGCCGAAGCGGGCGAGGTGCGAAGTCTGTGCCTGCGTATCGAGTAGCGAAAAGCCTCTCTCGCGCAGCCGTTCGACCAGCGCGACCAGCGCGACCTTTGATGCGTCTCGCTGCGTGTGAAACATGCTTTCGCCGAAGAACGCCCCGCCGAGCGACACGCCGTACAGCCCGCCGGCGAGCTGCCCGTCGTGCCAGGCCTCGATGCTGTGGGCATGGCCGATCTGGTGGAGCCGTTCGTAAGCCTCAATGAGTTCGTTGCTGATCCAACTACCGTTGCCCTCATCGCGCTTTGCGGTCATGCACGCAGTCATGCAGTTGCGGAAATTGTGATTAATCCGGATCTCGAACCGCCGCTGGCGGATGAGCTGCCTGAGTGTGCCGGGAATGTGAAACGCGTCTAACGGGATGATGCCGCGGGGGTCGGCGGCATACCATCGCGTGATGCCATCGGAGTCGGTCATTGGAAACGCACCATTGGCGTAGGCGTGTAAGAGAGTTTGCGGCTGAAGCGATGGGACACGCATTTCGCGGATTATATTGAATGACCGGGCAAGGAGGGCGGCGGAAATTAAAGCCGACTTCATAGCGGGGCGCTTCGGCTTGTCAGATCGACGCGCCGGGGGCCGAAACCTCTGTGGCAAACGCTACATGAATTGGGCCACTTCCCTATTTTCTCATGGCGGGCGGTAGAAACGTCCGATAACAGCAGAATCAGGGTCGGTTTGTAACGGGTTGGCGTCTGCGACGTCTTCAAATGCCATGCAGCGTGATCTGCAGGGGGAACTGGAAAGGATGCTTGTGAGCAACTTCGTGGCCACGCCCGAACGGCTTGTGACAGACCGCACCCGCTGCTACCATCGCACGCTTCAACCCGGCCCACCGGTCGGGGAGGACGCCGCCATGAAGCTCGTCGTAACGATCCCCGCTCTTAACGAAGAAAAGACCATCGCGCAGGTCATCAGCGGGGTGCCGCTGGCGATTCCGGGAATTGATGAAGTTGAAGTCATCGTAATGAACGACGGTTCCGAAGACCGAACGGCCGAAATTGCCGAGCGCGCCGGGGCGACTGTTATCAACATAAGTGGCCGTCCGGGCTTGGGTTACATCTTTCGCACCGGCCTCGAACGCGCCATGCGGCGCGGGGCGGATATCATTGTAAACATCGACGGCGACGGGCAGTTCAACTCCGGCGACATCGCCAAGCTGGTCGAGCCGCTACTCAGGGACGAAGCCGATTTTGTCACCTGCTCGCGGTTCGCCGATCCGGCCCTGCGGCCGGTCATGCCGACAGTTAAGTTTTACGGCAATCAGGCCGTCACACGCATGATTAACTGGGTGTGCGGCGGAACCGACTTCACCGACGTGTCCTGCGGCTTTCGCGCTTTCAACCGCGAGGCGGCGTATCGGCTGACCCTTTTTGGTCGATTTACCTACACCCAGGAATGCTTTATCGACTTATTTAGCAAGGGTTTACGAATCGCCGAGGTGCCCCTGAAGGTGCGCGGCGTGCGAGAGCATGGCAAGAGCCGAATCGCCTCCAATCTCTGGAAATACGCCACCAACAGCCTGCCGATCATCCTGCGCGCAATGCGCGACATCCAGCCGATGAAGTTCTTCGGCGGAATCGCGGCAATTGTCGGCGTACCGGGGGTGCTCATGGCGGCGTTTGTCACCGTCTGGTACCTCGCTCAAGGCCGGACGACCCCATTCACAAGCCTCATCGCAGTCAGCGGCGCGATGGTAATCGTCGGGTTCCTGATGTTTGCCGTCGCTTTGCTCGCTGACATGATGGGACGGCACCGGCGCATCACCGAAGAACTTTTGTACCTCGCCCGGCGCAAAATCTATTCCAGCCGGCGCACCATCCGTGCGAGCCTGCCACCCACTCCGGAAGAGCCGCATGTGGCCATTCCAACCATGCACGACACATGGTCGCTCCCGGTGATGAAGGTGATTCATGCTTCGGATAGCAAGGACGATTCCGGTGCCCCGGTTGGCGCGCCCGACAACGCCCGCGAAGCGATCTGACGGCAGGTCGACAGCAATCACGACACCGCCCCAATGCCCCCGCAGCACCGCCGCCATCGGCCCACGAATCTTCACGAAGAAGCGCGCAGGGTTTCGCGGTTTCATGCACTCAAATCGCGGTGCGGTAGATCGATTGAATCCGCGTCGCTCAGGTGATCTGTTCAACCGGCGGCTTACTCGCGCCGCGCAGCAGTACCATTCCCACGCCAGCCAGCCCGAGTTCGACCAGGGTTTGGGCGACGCGCATCGCTGCGACCACGATCGCCGCTTTCGGGCCGATCAGGCTCGCGAGGGTGCCGAGGTAAATCGCCTCGCGCACGCCAAGCCCCGCGGGGGCGAATAGTGCGAGATAGCTGATGGTCATCGCAAGGGCTGCGATCGAGATGAAGAGCGGAATCTGGCTCGCGGGCATCTCCGCGACGCTGCGCGTCATAAACCAGAGCGCCAGCCCCGCAGCGATCCATTGCGCAAACGCGCACATGACCGGGACGATGTATCGAGCCACATCAGGCATCCGCGGCAATGGCGGCTTCTTGAGCTTCTTCAGTGCAAAGTTGATCGCGCGGCCAAACACCGCAGGATGCAGGCAGACAATGCCAGCCGCGACGATGATTCCGCAGTAAACCCAACCGCCGGGCAGGACGCGCTGCACGGGTTCCCAAAGCAGCAACGGCGAACCGGTGATGAGGCCGGCGATGACGGCTAGTCCATCAAGCACCAGCACAACGGAAATCGCCACCGCTGCCGGGATGTTGAATCGCCGGAGCATGTAGATCGCGCCGAGAAGCGCAGCCACCTTCCCTGGCACATACTTTCCCAGCGGCGGCACCCACGCCACGGCTGCCATGACCCGCCAAGCCGGTGCCTGCGTGTAAGCCGACAACAGCGATCGATACGAGACCATCTGTACAGTTGAAACCACGACAAGAAACACCACTGCGAGCGCTGCGGGCGCGACCGAGAAGCGCACGGCCGAGAAATCAATCTGCTGGAAGTTGCGATAGAGCGCCCACCCGACAAACCCGAGGACAACCAGCAGCAAAGCGAGCTTGAGAGCAATCACCCAGTTCCGCGCCGCGGCGCGCGTGGGTTGGGGGGTCACGTTGTCGGGCCAAAGACTCAGTGAATCATCCACGCCGCGATGCGGCAACAGGGTCAATCCTCATCGGCGATTGCAGCATACTCATACACGTTCCGCGTGCAGTGGCATCGCCAGCCGCACTTTCTCCATCACCATTTCCACCGAAATCTCGTTAATGCAGTACGGTTCGCAGCAGCGCATCTTTGGTTTGGTCGATTCCCACGGATACATGAAGCACGGCGAACAGTCTTTTGCGGGCCTTACGACCAGATCATGGTTGCCGAACGGACAAACCCGCTGCGGGTCGGCCGGGGCGAAGAGTGTGACCGCGCGCGTCCCCACCGCGGCGGCAAGGTGGGCCAGGCCGCTGTCAGTGCCGACGTAGAGCCTGGCCCGTTGCAACACCGCGCCTGCCACGCCGAGCGATCCTGCGAGTTCGAGGCAGTGCAGCCGCGGCGCAGCCCCTGCCACGGGCGCCCCCGTCAGCGCGCTGACTGCAGAAAACTGATCGACAATCTCCCGCGCCACACCGCGTTCGTCGGGTCCTTCGAGAAGCGCTACTGCCATACCCGTCTGCTCAAGTAGTGCACGCACGAGTGCTGCATACTTTGCAGCGGGCCAGCGTTTCGCCGCGGCGAGAATCGTTCGGGCGCTGCCCGCGTGTACGGCGATGAACGGCCGCCGGTCTTCGATTCCGCTGGCGCGAAACAAATCGGCGGCAGCGTCGGTATCGTTGCGGGAAAGTTCGAATCGCGGGCCCGCAGCGGTGTCCGGCTGCAGTCCGAGCGCTTCGAGAAGCCGCAGGTTTTGCACGACATCGTGCAGGCCGCGTTTTGCCTCCACGCGCGTGCCGACGCTCGACAACCAGGCGCGATGCTGCGCGGGATAGGCGTGCATGATGACTTGTTCGGCCCGACTCTGCCGCGCCAGCAGGTTGTATTGCCATCGGTTGGAGGGGAACGGGACAATCAGGCAATCGATCGGCCCCGCGGCGCGCATGGCGCCAAAAAGTTTCATCGCCCCTTTCCCAGAGACCGAAACGTCCACCCCGCGGAGCCGTTGAAATGGCTCAGCCATCGGTCGGGTGGCGGCGATGACCTTGATGACGCTGCCTTTGCGCGCCGCGCGCAACTGCCGCACCATCGGCTCGGCCATCAGCGCGTTGCCGATCCCCGCGACGATGGGAATGACGAAGGTGGCACCGTTCGGTGAAGTCATTGGCCGCAGATTACCGCTGTTCACTACGGAGGTGAATGCACGCGCACACGGCCAGAGAATTTTGGAGCGCGATCATTCACATCCCCGGCACGCGTTGCGGCCAGTTTTTCGCTGAAGGCAGGTCGATCCTCGAGCCTGACCGGCGATATTCCACACCCGGCGCATCGGCGGGCTGGGTGCCCGGCGGGCGAATGCGCGGGGGGAAAACGGCTTGCAGCGTGGTCTGCGCGAAATTGGTCGGCGCGGTGTATGGCAGCACGGGAACAGGCTCGATGTTAATGCGATAGAGCACCCATCCCCCGGAGTCGGGGCCGAGGCCTTCTTTCACCAGTTTCTCGTTCAGCCATCGGGGAAGGATAAAATGCCAGACGCGCCACGGCACGCTCGGGCGCTGGTCAAGGTAGTACTGCACCTTCCGCTTCTGGCACCATTTCAGCAGTTCCATCTTTGGCTCGCCGGCATTCTTGTCGCGCACGGTCTGCACCGCCCGCCCGGTCAGCAGCACCGCGGCGCGGACGGCATACTTGCTCTTGCGCACCCGGCCGAGGTTGACATAGCGTTCGGCCACGGCCAATTCGGCATCCTGCAAGCCCGACTGGTTGAGTTGATAGCAGGCGCGGATCAGATCTTCATTAAATCCAGCCTCGTAGCGAGCAAAAAAGTCGTGGCTCCGCGCGATGCGCAGGTCAATCGCGTAGAGCGAGCCGTTGACTAGCAGCACGCTCATCGCAAATGTGACGACGGCAAGATGCCCGATCCGTGCCGGGCGGTCGGCCGGGCCAGACCTGGCCCACAGCCGCAGCATCCAGGCCGCGGCGATTGTCAGAGCGACCAGCGTGGCTTCTAACCTTCCCAGCAGCACCCACTCGGATACCGCCATGGCCAGCGAAGCGATGATCAACACCACGGCGACCGCACGATCGCGCCCCACTCCGCCGATTGACCCGATCAGCATCAGCCGAATACCTTGAATCACGCCAATGAAGAGGAGAGGGGCGATCGGCACCAGATAGCGCGCATTGGCGTTGGGCCAGTTAATGCACAAAACGGCGCAGTAAGTCGCCACCCCGAGCCAGAGCCACTGCAGCTGCAGAATCGCATCGAGAAGTTTCGCGCCGAGCGCGGTAATGACCAGCCAGCCGATGACAATTCCCAGCCACGCCGCCGCCGGCACCGCCGATGCAAATCGGGCCGGCTGCCAGAAGAGCCAACTGAACCAGGTTCCCGCATCGGCCGCACGGCGCAATAGCTCGCCAGCGAGGGTGCGATCCTTGCCGGTTTCAGTGTTCAACAGATCAAGCTTTTTGGCGTCGGCGGTGACGCTCGGGCGCGGGGTGGCGGCAACGGTCTCATCAAAAACCGCGCCCACTTCCCGCTGGGCCACTTCCTGATCGGGCGTGAGCGCAAGGACATGTCGCAGCACGAGAAACGTCGAAAACGTGACGGCGATGCAGGCAAGCGACCCGGCCCAGCGCGGAAATGATGCAACACTCCAGAAGCGCGCGCCGTTCATGAGCGCCGCGCAAACAATAAGAAACTGAAGAATGCCGGCCCAGCGAATCATCACCCCTGCGGCGCACAAGAGCAGGAGCAGGGGCACACGCCATGCAAGCCCGCCGCGCCGTTCGGATAGTTGAAGCGCAATGAGAATGGAAAGCGAAGATATGACGCAGAAAAACGCTTCGGAGTGCGTCCAGAACGTCAGCGAGTAGACGTGGCACAGCACCGCAGTCAGCAGCACGACCGCAGCGGCCCCGCGGGGGCTGGTGATGCGGACCAGCACGTAGTACCAGATTGCCAGCGACGCCAGCATGCTGCAGATAGTCACGACCTTAAAGGCCGCGAATGTTGGAGAAATCTTCATCACGCCGGCGAGCACAAGCGGCCAGCCGGGTGGGCAGATGTTGACGAACTGGCCGTTGAACTTAAACCCTTCGCCTTGAACGATGCTGCGGGCGATCGAGACATATAAATCGCCATCCCCCGACGGTACCCAGAAGGGGTTAAACAACGCTATGAACAGTGCAGCACACACCCCGATGCTGAGCGAACAGAATTTCCAGTTGGCCAGCGTGGCGGCGCGGGGGTGTCGATGCCAGATGGCCACGGGCGAGCCTCTGCCGATGGCGGCCGCTGCGGTGCTTCTGGCTGAATCGATACTGCCCTGCATTCACGTCCTTCAATGCCCGGACTTCACTACCCGGTTTTCATTGCCCGGAATTCTCTGCCCGGACTTCGCTACCCCGGCTTCACTACCCGGCCTGATGCTCCATACCGGCGATCCAAATACTGTTAGCGGCCCACCATTCAAGGCGTCTACTTCCGTCGAGCATCCAGGCAGAATACTGCCTTGCTGCGAAAGCCCCCGGTCCAGCCGTGACCTTTGACCAGATCATGCACCCCTTTCAGCAGGGGAAACTTCCACGGCAGCAGCTCGGGGTTGGTTTGCTTAACGTAATCGGTGGTGAGCAGCCCGTCGGGCGACTTCATCCGGCCTAGCTCGGCGGTCGCGTCAATTTCCTGAATGGCGAAGTATTCCGAAACGTGCGAGAGCAGGTCGGCGGCTTGCTGATATGACAGCGGAAACTTGCCGTCGAGCGAGAGATCAAACGTCAGCACCAACTGGCCCGCTGGCTTCACGACCCGCGCGAACTCCTTAATGATCTGCGCGTAATTGTCGGTGTGCTCGAGCACGCTCAGGCAGGCGAGGCTGTCAAACTCGCCGGTGCCAAACTTCAAATCCTGAAGCATGCCCTCCGCAAAACGCACGCGCGCCCCCGGGGTATTGGCGTTGACGGCGGCGAAGATGTCGTGATAGGACTTGTCGTAATCAACGCAAACCACACTCGCCGACGAAATCTGATCGCAAATGTAGTAATCTAAGAAGGTTACGCCACTTCCCGCGTCGAGAATCTTAATCGCCTGTGCGCCGTCGGCGGTCTGCAGAAGTCGGGCGTGGGCGAGGAGTTTTTCGCCCACATAGGGGTATTCGTACCGCCGGCTCCACATGCCAAACGGGTCCTGGCCCCAGTGCCTGCCATATTTATCAAGCGCGGCGGCGTGCCGGGCGAGAAACGCAGCGTTGTAGGCCGTGTATTCGTTGTAGGTGGGCGTGGCCTGCAATTGTGCCACGTCAGCAACGGTCGGAATGCCGGATTTCAGGTTCATACCTCGATTGGCAGTGTAAAGAGCGTCACCGAAAGAGCAAAGTTTCAACCGCCCAAGCCCACGGGCCTGCCCCGGCTGCGCCGCGACGCGCTTTGCGTAACTTACAGCAAAACAAATATTTATGGCGAGACTTGGTCACTCGGGCCGAACCCCGTTGGCCACTTCGTCCGAAGCATGTTGCGCGTGAACGTGGTCTCGTACGACTTGCCCCGCGCGCCGGTGATGACGCGCGATTTGTTGAGGGTCATCGCCTGCACGCTGCCATCGGCGAACGCGACGTTGGCGATGCTGTTTCGTTGATGGCGAAAGCGGATATTGCCGTAAAACTTGTTCGAGATCACATTGCCCCCGAGATCAACATTCCAAGTTCGCAGAGGCGTCGTGGTCGTTCCCCAAGTAGCGGCCTGCTCGTCGGTGGGGAAAAAAATGGACTGATCGCCCCGGACAAAGTCGCCATCCGCCCGGCCGGCGAAGAGGTCTCGGTCAGGATAGCGAAACCGCAATTCCGGCTGCAGGGGCAACCGCAGGCTGCCTTCGTCGATGTAAGTTGTTGCTAATACACCGTTTGCGCCTTCGGACTCGTTGCTCTGCGGGGGGGCGAAAAAGGGAAATGCGCGGGTGTCGCTCATCGTGGCGAACAAGGGAGTGTCCCAAAACAGCGCGTTGTCGTTGTAGAGGTCGGGAAATGTAGCCGCCTTGGAGTGAATTGATTTAATCACCGTACCGCTTGCCGTCCGCACCGCGGCGTTTTTTAGCTCCAAAGGGAGGTGGGGCATGGCGACGCTATTCTGAAAGTAGTGAACCTGCTGCTGAAAATCGTTGGCCCCAGGGCACTGAAACACCTTCGACATCTTATAGCCCATGAAACCGCCGACCTGTGAAGAGCCGTTGGTCAGTTCCGGGTAAGCGCGCGGGTCCATCGTACGGTTGAGAGTTGTAAACCAACTAATCCACGGCGAGACGCTTGCAGATGCCGGGGAGCCGCTGCCGTCGCTCCTGCTCGGGGAAAACCGAAAGCCGTAGGGAAGCGATTGCTTGTTGTCCTTGGCATAGATTTGCGCAGCGATGTAAATCTGCCGCAGGTTGCTCTTGCAGGCAGCCGAACGCGCCTGATCTTGCGCCCTGCTCACAACGGGAAGAAGGATGGAAATCAGAATCGAGATAACTCCGATCACAACCAGAAGCTCAACCAGCGTAAACCCGCGGGAACGACGGCGGGAAGTCGGATGGCGCAAATTCATAGGGTGCCTAACTTTGATGGAAGCCGCGCAGCAGTCAGTATTTACAACACTCGACTCTTATGTCAGCTCATACTTTCGCCGTCGTGAAACAAATCCGGCCAAATCTGGCAGACGAATCACCCGGCCGCAGTACAGAGCCGCATAAACACAACAAAACAGCACGCTCCCGCACACTGTGCAGGCGGCACCCCCGGTCGGAGCGCGGCTGAAGAAAGTTACCTGTGTACAACATCCAAGTCAAAACAATTCAGCGATTGTCGGCGTCCTATAAACCAGAAAAATCAACATTTTTAGCACTGTTCGAGGGCATCGGCGCACATTTTGCGCGATCAGGATGATTTTCCACTTCCGGCTGCCGTGGAAACGAACCGTCGTCACGGTATCTTCGCATGAACAGATGATGCGTACCGAATTCCTACGTCACTGCGGGCTTAAGGTTCTTGTTGCGATGTTGCCGCTTCTCGCCGGCTGTGGAGATGATCCTCCGCCGCCGGACGCGACCGCGCCTACCGGCCCGCCGGGGGCTGTCGAGTCTACGGTAATGAGCGCGGCGGCGTTTCCCGCGCGAAAGATCGAAGTACGCCTGCTTCAGCCCCCCGCACTCGGCACGCTGAGCACCGGGGGCGAGATTACCGTTTACACAACGCCCGGTGTGCGCGAACCCACCGAAACCGGCGAAATGGTCCTCGTCGGGCGCGCCGAGACCAATGATTTCGGCAAGTTCAAGATCGATAACGTCCCGCCCGGCGACTACCTTCTTTCCGCGGGGACATTCTCAACCGGCATTTGGCGCGAATGGGTGAAAGTCGAGCCGGGAACCACCGCTTCCCCGCCGATCAAGCTGCCGCAGCGAAAGTAAGTTGCGCCCGCGCGAAACGGGTTCACCCCGAGCAGCAAACGTCAACGTCTGCGGGAGATTCCATGAAACATCAGCCTTCAGCGTCACCAATCGTGTCGGAATCGCTTGAGCCGCGGCGGCTTCTCTCGATCGCGCTGATCGATGGCCAGTTGCAGGTGAAGGCAACCGACGCCGACGATCTGATCTCCGTCGATAATCTGGAAGACCCCACACGGGTGAAGGTGGTCATCAATCAGACCATCCGCCGGTTTAACCTCGTGGACGTGAGTGGCCTTGTTGTCAGCGGCCTAGGTGGCGACGACCGGATCGACATCAGCGGGTTGAGCAGCGGGCCGGGTGGCTTTAACGGCGCGCGGCTCTATGGTTTTGATGGCAATGACACCATCGTCGGATCGGCTGGAAATGATGTCATCTTCGGCGGGGCGGGGGGTGACATCATCAGCGGGCTGAATGGCCGCGATACCATCCGGGGCGAGGCGGGTAATGACAGTATCAACGCCGGCGGAGGCAGCGATAGTGTGCGTGGCGGCGACGGGGCCGACACCATCAACGGTGCCGCAGGAAGCGACAGGCTCTACGGAGAATCTGGCGATGATGTCCTCGGCGGAAAAGAGGGCCGCGACAGCCTTTACGGCGGGGCGGGCAACGATCAACTCGATGGAAATGAAGAACCAGACCGCCTGCAGGGCGACGCCGGCAACGACACGCTCATCGGCGGGAGCGGCTCTGACCGGCTCTTCGGAGGCGACGACAACGACAGCCTTCGCGGCAACGGCGGGGCCGACACACTCGACGGCGGAGATGGCGACGACACCCTGCGAGGCGATGACGGCGGCGACCAGGCTTTCGGCGGAAGCGGAAACGACCTCATGCGCTTCGACGACCGATTGATCGATATCGTCAATGGCGACGACGGTAACGACACCCTCGTCCTCGACCGCGGCATCGACGAGTTCGACGGCGGCAATGGAATCGACCTGATCCTCGACGAAAACGGCGTCATCATTGACGGCTGAACAAGACGGCTCACCGAAATGACTGTGCGTGCTGTCAAACGGTTATGAAACCCGGTCGATGCACAAGATCGTGATGTCGTCCACCTGTTCGCGCAGGCCCCGATGACGCACCACTGCCGCAGAGAGCCGGGTGATGACTTCCTCATGCGGGATGGCAGTGTCGGCGGCGATTTCTATCAGACGCTCCTCGCCGAACTGTTCGTTTTCCACATTGAATGCCTCGGTCACGCCGTCGCTGGCCAACAGCAGCCGACCGCCCGGCTGAAGTGTGATGACCGACTCGCCGGCGTCGCCCGGATCGCGCGGCCACTCCAACCCCACCGGCGGGCGATGTGCCGCCAGCACCTGTGCCCGCCCGGCGCACAGCGCCAGGGCCGGGCCGTGGCCGGCGTTGCAGTAAACAAACCGCCCGTCACCTTCCAAAATGCCGAAAATCATGGTGATAAACCGGCCATCGGTCAGATCTTGAATGATCATCGCGTTGATCCGATCCACCACGTCGGCGGGGCAGAGGTCTAAGCCGGCCAGCGCGCGCAACGTCGACCGGCACGCGCTCATCAGCAGCGCCGGTGCCAGCCCGTGACCGGTTACATCGGCCACGACCACCGCAATGCGCCCGTCGGGAAGCTCAAACGCGTCAACATAGTCTCCAGCGGTCGCGTCGCACGGCTGACACAGTGCCGCAATCGCCCATCCATTGCGGCTGGGTATGTCTCGTGGCGCGAAACTCGCCTGCACCCGGCGGGCCGCGTTCAACTCGCGCGCGAGCTTGTTAAAAGTCTCGCCGAGCGATTCAAACTCGTCGCCGGTTTTCAGCTCCACTCGATGGTTGAACTCGCTTCGCCGTAACGCGTCCATGCCCGCATGAACCGCTCGCATCGGCTTCATCACCACGTTGCTGACGATGATCCAGCCGATAATGGATGACGCGACGAGCACCAGCGATGCCAGAGAAATCGCCAGCCACTTCGCCCGGTGATAGCTGGCAAAATATGCGTCTGCTTTTTCGTTGACGTCCAGAATGCCTACAACCGCCCCGCGCGAATCAAAGATGGGTGCGTACGCGCTGATCCACTCCCCAAACTCGTCGGTGTAAAGCTCGGTAGCGGCGGCCGCGCCGTTGGCGAACACCTGCAGCATCTCCTGCCGGATGGGATAGACATCTCCGACAAACGGCTTTGGGTGGGTCATCACGCCGAAGCGCACGCGCGCCGCGCTGCTCGGGTCAAGATAGAACGTGTAGATATTGTCCTGCTCCAGTTGATTGGCGAGGCGCGCCCGCATGAGTTGCCGGCGCAGCTCCGCAAACGCGGGGGTGTTCACGTCAGCGGGGGTGCGGATGGTGTGGAGAGCGTCGCCGTCAAGCTGAAGCGCTGCCGTCTTGGCGATGGCCAAAGTCCGGTTTTGAATGTCAACGACAATCTGCCCGCGCATCTCCGGAAGCACGCTCAACAGGATGAGAAGCACCGTGAAGATCAGCAACAGCTCGGACAACAAAAGCAGCTTGATGCTGATGGATGTGCGAATGCCAGCAAAAAATCGCGACATAAGACGTGGGATGCTCGCCAGACTGCAGTGGTTACATGCCGGGAATCATCCCCGGCGGCAGACCCATTTCCGATGCGACCTTGGCCATCTCCTGCTTCATCAGGTCGGCAGCCTTCACCTGCGCCGCATTCACCGCGGCGACGATGAGATCTTCCAGCATCTCGGTATCGTTGACATCAACTTTGTCTTTGTCGATCCGAATGCGCACCAATTCCATACGGCCATTGACAATCGCAGTGACCATCCCGCCGCCGGCATCGGCGCTGACTTGCTGGCGCGCGACATCTTCCTGGAGCGTTTTCATGCGCTCCTGCATCTCGCGCGCCTTGCTCATTAAGCCGGCCATGTTTCCGAGGTTTTTCAGTGAGTCGAACATAATGCTGGTTGAAACGTCCTGAGGGTTGATGGAAAGCGAATCGATCGGTGCGACGCTTGTTCTACTATCATCGCTTCGGCATTTGTTATCAATCACTACTATAGCGTGAACTATTGCGATGTGTCGTCAGCCTTGACGATTTCTCCACCGAAAAGTTCGACTGCGGCCCGGACCAACGGGTCATTCGCGAGGATCTTCTGCTTCTGCTCCTGCGACAGCGGCGGCGGGGCAGGACTGGCGGGGGCCGCATCCGAGATGGCGCGCGACGCGTGCCGCGGCTCGGCCCGCGCCGGCTGGCTGCGCGATTGCGGCATGGGTGCTGATTCAGCCTCCATTTCCGCTTCGACTTCAATAGTCAGTCCGAGAGGTTCGTTCACCAACTCGCTTAGCACTTTTTGCACGGCTTCCCGCTTGCCATTGCGCTCGAGCATTCGCGCCGACGCTTCATGTTGATGGCTATAGCGAATCGTCGCCTGGCCGTTTCCGAGTGAGACAATCTGGCCATGAACCAGGATGCCTTCATACCCGCTGCCGTGTTGTGTCATGGCCGTACGGAGTTGGCGCATGACGGTGGCAAACTCGCCGTCCGGCACTGGCTCGACATTCTCCGCCGTCGGGAGGGGCGGCGTTGCGGTGCCTTTCGAGCCACGATTTGCGGCGAAGATGGCCCCGAGCGATCGCTTCTCCCCCTCAAAGACCCGACCGACCGCCGGAAGCGCATCGGCCTCGCCGGCGTCATCGACGGCGGTGCCCGCATCAACCGACGGCGGCTCGACGGGCACTGGGCGCTCGGCGCGTTCGGCGCGGGCAACAGCCGGAGGCGAGGCACTCGCGGGCATTACTTCAAAGTTTTTTTTTTAGCCTCGACCGACCCGGCATCGCCCCCGGCGAGCAAAACTTCGAGCTTGGTAAACTGCTCGGCCAGCGCCAGTCGGACGAGTGTTGCATCGAGCAGGGCGCGCCCCGCCGATGTCTGCCTTAAGCTCCGGCGCAACTCTTCCAGGATGGCGATGCTCTGGGTGAGCGCGAGCGTGTCAAACGCGCCCGCTTGCGCAACAAGCTCACTCAGCGACTCCTGCGGAACTTCGACCAGATTGCTCTCGGCACCGCACACCGCCAGCAGCAACAGATTGCGGAAGTGATCAGCGAGCGAGATGACGAGTGTTTCGGCCGATAGCCCCTCGCGCATCAGCTTGTCGGCAGCTTCGAGCGTCTTCTTGACATCGGCGGCACCGATATGCTGAGCCAGATCGAATATCGCCTGCGACCTCGGCATGCCCAGGAGCTGCTCGATCATCTCCACGGTCAGCGTCGTTTCGCCAAGACTCAGCAGGCGGTCGAGCAGTGAGAGCGCATCGCGCATCGAACCGGCCCCGGCCCGGGCGACGAGAAACAGTGCGGCGTCTTCGGCCTTCACGTTTTCGTCTTTGGTGAGCGCCTGCAGGTGTTGCACAATCTCGTCGGTGGCAATGTTTCGAAAATCGTAGCGCTGGCAACGGCTGAGGATGGTCGCGGGAACTTTCTCGGTCTCGGTGGTGGCGAGGATAAACTTAACATGCTCCGGCGGTTCTTCGAGAGTCTTGAGCAGGGCGTTGAACGCGCCGCGCGAAAGCATGTGCACTTCGTCGATGATGTAGACCTTGAACCGCGACTTGGCCGGACGAAAGCGACTGTTTTCGATGATCTCGCGGACGTCGTCCACGCCGGTGTTGCTGGCGGCGTCGATCTCGATCACGTCCATGTCATCGCCACGCGCGATCGCGAGGCATGTCTTGCACTCGCCGCAGGGCGTGGCGGTGGGTTGACTGGCTTGCTCACAATTCAGGGCCTTGGCCATGATGCGGGCCATCGAAGTTTTGCCCACGCCGCGCGTGCCGGTGAAGAGGAATGCGTGCGCGACGCGCCCGGACTCGATTGCCCGCTGAAGTGTGCGCGCGACATGGTCCTGCCCGATCACCTTGTCGAACGTTGCAGAGCGATATTTGCGGGCGAGGACGGTATAGGCCACGGCGTGCCACGTTACGAGATCGGCATTCGCGGATCAAATAAATCTTCAAGTCGGCGGGGCTGGGTTAAGGTTCAGTCGCTGCGACGGCGGCCGAGCCGATGTTGACGGTTGACAGCCGGTTGAGAATGCGATCCCAGCTTGCACGCCGGGTGCCGTTGGCAAATCGATGGATGGTCATCTTGGTCGAAAGCGTATCGACCTTCTCCACCGACTCCGGCGGGCCGAATCGGGCTTGGATATCGGCTTCTTCATTCACCCCAAGTTGGGTCAGCGCCTTCTGATCCCACACGCCGAGCGTCGCGACCTTTCCCGCGATGATGCGATATCGGCAGGCGTCACGGCAGACGATCCAGCCGTTGGCGTCTTCGGAAAGCACGCGGTTGGAAAGGATCGCCTCGCGGCCTTCGCCGAGCGCCACGCCTTTGAGCGTCATTTTCTCTATCGGAACGGCGAAGTCGGCAAGGATTTGCGGATTCGAGAGAATCTCAAACTCACCCACGCCCACGGGTGTGCGCGCATCCGAACGGTGCATGCACCCGACAATGGTGCCAGCCACGAACCAGACGCTGACCAACGACGATAAGAGCTTCATGGACATGACAGTCATCTTGCCTCAACCGAGCCACAAAAACCAGAAAGCCCGGCAGCGCTGAGGCCGCCGGGCTTTCGTTTGGATGATCGACACGGTGTTACTTCAGCAGGCGAAGCGCGAAGGGGTAGCGGTAAGCGATACCCTTGTTCGCCTTGATCGCCGCGATGATGGTCAGCACCAGGTGTGCGATCAGAATGCCGAAGTAGGTGATGAACCCGATCAGGATGAACATCAGCGGAATGCTGATGATCATCACCAGGATCACGGTGATGATCCAGTTGAGCGATTCCTTGCCCTGGTCGTTCAGGTACTGGCTCTGGTCCTTCTTCAGCAGCCAGATGATCAGCGGGCCGATGAAACCGGTGACGAGGCTCAGGATGAAGATGAGCATGCCCATGTTCGATTCTTCTTTGGTCGGTGCTGGGCCTGCATAGCCTTTGCCGGTGGGCTTCATATAGTCAAGTGGGCTGCCAGCAGGCGGGGGAGGGGTTTCGGACATTCTGATTGCTCCTTCTCGTCGGGTTTGCGGTCTCGATTCGTGCGTTGGAGTACTTCAACTCACCCAACGCCTCTTCATTTATCGGAATATTCGCCGATGTTGCTACAAATGCAAGGCTGATCACAGATCAAACCCGGCGTCCGTTCCTGAACCAGTTCAAGCGTCGGAACCTGCCTGGCGGGATCATTTTTTCCCACCGCGATCGACCGGGCGAAATGCTCCCCATTACGCGCGGGCGGGTTGGAGCTTTCTTGACGGGTGGGAAGCCAAGGTTGACTCAATCTCATCCGCGGCGCGGGAAAGGCCGTCATTGGCGGCAAATCTCTCGGCGATCGTGGTCGCACGCTGCCGGTACGTCGCATCATCCAGCAAGGTCGAGATGGCCCGGGCGACCTTCTTGCCACTGAATTGCCGCACCCCAAGCCACAGCCCCACCCCGAGCCGATGCAGCCGCGCGGCGTTATCGAATTGGTCGTGGGCCATCGGCTGCAGCAGCTGCGGAATGCCGGCGCGCAGACCCTGCGCGCTGGTGCCAACCCCGCCGTGGTGGACGATCGCGGCGCAACGGGGCAGCAGGTCGGTGAAGGGAGCATAGGGCACATGAATGACGCCCGGGGCAAGCGTTCGGGGCAGTTGGTCGGCGAACCTGGTCAGCAACAACCCGCGCTGCCCGGTCGCCCGGCACGCCTCGACCGCCGCCTGGAAGAACGACTGCCCGTGCACCATTGCGCTGCCCGGCGTGAATGCGATCGGTGCGCTGCCGGCGCTCAAGAACGCTTCAAGCTCCGCCGAAATTGGCGTGACGTTTTGCTCATCCCAGAGCGGGAACCCTGTCAGCCGCACCTGCCCGGGCCAGTCGGCAGCCGGCGGCGCAAACCAGTCCGGGAAAAGGCCCAGCACACGGTCGGGTGAGTGCCACCAATCCTTCATAATGCGCTTGATCGGTTCCAGGCCGATCTCCTTGCGAAGCTTGTTGATCGGCGGGCCAATGGTGGGATCGACGACATACTTATCGCCTCCCTCCCAGATGCCGCGCTTGATCCACATCGGCAACCAGCGGGGCATGAAAAGCCCGGGGAGCTTCGGAGGGTCGGTCAGGCTGCGGATGACGCCCGGCTGAAGGTGCACGGTCACCAACGGGAAGCTAAACCTGTCGCGCGCCACGCGCGCCGCCATGCCCAGGCTCGATGTGACTACGATGCTGTCGTCATTCTGCTGCACAAATTCGGCGACGAGGTCGTAGGTCTTCCGCATCGTCTCCGCGACGGCGGCGAAGACCACTTTGAACGCTTTGCTGGGATGCCACAAGTCGCGGTTTTCGGCGAGATTGCGATACTCCTCATCCGTCCCGATCGGCAGAAAATCGACCCCCGCATCGCGAGCGAGTTTCTCAAAGTGGCCGTTGGTCGCGAGCGTCGCGCGATGTCCACGCCGACGAAGTTCCAGCGCCAAGCCGATGAACGGATGCACGTCGCCGTGCGATCCAAGGGTTACAAGCAAAACATTCACAATTCATCAGTTTATGACAAACGCCTTCCGGGGGACAGCACAGAAGCACAACTGATGATTGACGATTCGAGTGCGCAGCTACCGCTGACACGCAGGCCCCATGGAGCCGGTTAATCCCGATACCGGTCACCCCGGTCGGCGCGAGCGTAGTGGTCGCGCAGGGGGCGGGTCGTCCAGTAACCTTCGCTCACACACTCGCGGCGCTCGATCGTCTTCCAGTGTCCTTCGCAGACCAGTTCGCGGCGGCAGACGTCTTCGCAATAGCGCTCGCGCACACAGACACGCACGCGGCGCTCTTCCCATCGGCCCGGCGACACGCACACGCGCTCGCGGGCCACGATTCGATTGCCGAAGTAATCGATCCGCACCACCTCGCGATACTCATACCGCGCATCCACCCACACACGCTCGCAACGGTCTTCATACACCGCATCATGCCAGACCCGGTCGCGCACTTCACGATACACAGGCTCGATCCATACCCGATCGCGCACAGTGCGATACACCGGCTCGACCCACACGCGCTCGTGACGCACGGGCGCGTCATCGCAGCGGTCATTGGGGTGAGGAAATCGGCCCCGGCTGAAGTCGATCTCGACGCGCACGTCCACGCCTCGCCGATCATCACTGCGGCGATCATCGCTTCTTCGATTCTCACTGCGCCGATCATCGCTCCGCCGGTCGTCGCGATCGCGGCTCCACCGATCGCCGGCAACGGCCAGGCCCGGCATCGCCGCCAGTGCCAGCGCAGAACAAACCAGCCACTTTGACCATCGCCGCGAAACCGCTTTTTTGGAATTACCGTTCATAGTTCAGGCACTCCTCATCCGCACAAACACCCGCCGTGCGAACAACCTGACAGACACTCACGCACCCGGGACGTTAGTTGCCTTTCGCATCCACCGGGGTTTCCACTACAATCCAACGTCCTAGTTCAAGGTAGGTGTTTGTTATGGCCCGACATGTGATTACCGCGACCGTGATCAACGAACCCGGCGTGCTTTCGCTGGTTTCCGGATTGTTCAGCGCGCGCGGTTTTAATATTGACTCGCTGGTGGTCGGCAGAACCGAAGACCCGAAGATCAGCCGCATGACCGTTGTGTGTGATGCCGACGATAACACGCTCGAACAAGTCCGAAAGCAGTTGGCCAAGCTCGTGCCTGTGGTAAAGGTGCGCGACTTCAGCGGGACTGCCTACGTCGAGCGCGATCTGGCGATCATCGTCGTTGGCGTCGGTCCGGATAAACGCGCCGAGGTCATCGAGTTGGTCAATCTCTTCCGCGGCAAGGTCATCGATATCGCGCGCAGCAGCCTGACGATCGAGCTGTCCGGGCCGGAGGCCAAGGTCGAGGCATTTGTCGAACTCGTTTCCCCGTATGGCATCAAGGAACTGGCGCGCACCGGCGTGATCGCAATGGCCCGGGGCATGCAGCCGCCAAGGGAAGACGAGTCCCACCCGCGGACGGTGAGCGCCGGCAAGCGCGTGCGAAGCTTAGGCGCCGCAGCCGGAGTGAGCCTCCCGCCATCGTAGGCCCACAGGCGCGACACCCATTGTTCCGCGCAGAACAATTGGCAGTCGGCAGTGCGCAGAGGGTAGAGGGCAGTGGGCAGTGGGCAGTGGGCAGTCGCAGAGAGCAGTGGGCAGCGGAGATGGCAAATTGTTCCGCGCGGAACAATGTTCCATCTCCCCCTCCTGGTACTCCGGGAGGGGGCCAGGGGGAGGGCAAGTCGGCGGCCACGAAATCGGGAGCAACCAGCAACCAGCAACTAGCAACTAGCAACCAGCAACTAGCAACTAGCAACCAGCAACAAGCCATTTGTTCCGCGCGGAACATTCATCCGCCCTCTGCCCACTGCCCACTGCCCACTGCAAATTGTTCCGCGCGGAACAATTTGCAAAGTCCATCACAACACATTGCCATCAAACAACTTACAATCAAATTAAGTAAAAACCACACCCTAACAA
>DDRH01000038.1:0-14926 GCA_002343075.1 Phycisphaerales bacterium UBA2421
TGGGGGGCGACTTTAACCGTGGGGGCAACGGTGCTAGCGGTCTGTGGGCGGGTTGCGGCGGGGGAGTGGGTGTGATGATGCTTTTACGGAGTTTGGTCATTCTCTTCCTGGCTGTCTTCGTGCCGGCTGCGCGGGCGCAGGGGGTGGAGGATGTTCGGCTGGATGTACAGCGGGGGGATTACCGGGCGGCGCTGCAGAAGATCTCGCGGCGGTTGCCGGAGGCGCGCGACCGGCCAGAGGTGCGCTATGAATTGCTCATGCTGCGCGGCGAATCGCTGTTGCAGTTGAAGCAGAAACCGTCGGCGATCGACGCATTTCGCTCTGCGCTGGCGGCGGTGGGGCGCGATGGGGATATCAATCAAAAGCTGGCGGCGCGGGCGATGGTGGATTTGCTCACCGCCGGGCCGGGGTGGGTATATAAGTCGGCAGACGGGGAGACGTTTGATCTGATCGCCCCCGAGCCGCGCAAACAGGCGTCGGCGGCAATGCTGGTCGATCGGCTGGCGACACTTCGGCCAAAGGTAACCCGCGCCGCGGAGGCCGATGCCCTCGGTCCGATGGTGGCGCTGATGCCGGAGGTGGAAGGGGCCATGGCGCTGGAATTTGTCGCCACCGGCCATATCGCGCAGGTGACGGAACTGGTTCACAGTCTCGGTGACCGGGCCCGCCTGCTGATCAGTAAAGAAGTGCAGCGGATTGCCAATCGCAGCCTGGAACTGGAAGACCTTTCCAATGACATTTTTGTGCTGGATGATGGGCGCATCCCTGCTCGCAGGGGCCTGCACAGCGATGAACTCGATGAGCTGCGGCAGATGCTGAAAACGCTCGACACAATCACGCAGACCAGCGAAGAGGGCCGACGGATCAATCGGCGCATCGGCGGGACGGGCGAGGCGTGGGATGCAATTCTCATACAAGCCAGCGAGGCGGAGTCGCGAATTCGTGGCTTGCTGAGCGTCAACTCGCCCGAGTCGGGCGACAGCGTGCGAAACCGTCGGTGAACTTACAGAAAAGGGACGGGCTGACGATATGAAACATCAGTTTCGCTGCGAGCACTGCGGGCGATTATTGGCCGAGCTGAACGACAACGTGCTGAGTTCATACAATTTTCGCGTGATTGATGCGCCAAATGGAGAAGTGAATCTGCTTTCCCGGGTTGAATGCTTCGAGTGCCGCCACGCGACTCCGATCAATCAGATTTTCTATCATGCCATCCAGAACATTGATCCGAGAGACCGGCCAAAGCGGCCTTCCGACAGACGGCTTTGATTCGCCGGCGGTGCAGGAGGGCTGCTGCGGCCCAACTCGCGCTTGAACGCGGGCGCATCTGCTGCTAGTGTCTAACGTCGTCCGTCAGATCGTGTGCCGGCCAGATGCCCGAGTGGACTAAGGGAGCGGATTGCAAATCCGTTATTCGTGGGTTCGAATCCCACTCTGGCCTTTCGGGGTTTGAACTTTACGCCGTGCCGTTGCTACGCCTGCGCTGCTCCTGCCGACATGATTCCATGACTCGTTTTAGCGCGTTATCTCTCGCGGTGAAACTCGCCGGGTTGGTCGCTCTGCCCATGGCTTCGCTGGCGTGTGGGCAGGTGGTGATGCCCGGAAACGATCCGGCTGCGGGCGGGGCGGGGCGGTCGTTGCCGGCGGAACGGCGCGATGTAAACTATCGCGGGCTGGATTTGAGCAAGGTAGTTGTGTGGACCGAGGCGGCGGGGGGCTATGGTACGGCGCGCGGGTTTCATCCGGTGCTGGCGCGATCGGGGTGGAAGGCGTTTATCAAAGCGGTGGTGCAGCCGGAGGTAGACTGGCTGCGGATGCGCAGCGTCGAGAATCCACGTGTGTTGATTCACAACCCCTACGGCCTGGAGAGGGATGCATCGGGCAAAACGGGCGAATATCGTTTCAGCCAGCGCGCGCTCTGCGCCGCCGACCCGCGCACGCGCTACCTTGCCGACGGGCTGGGTGAGGCGATTCGTCCGCTGGTGCAGTCGGGGGTTGAAGTGATTGTCTATTTCGGCTCGATTCCCAACGATCCGGCGCTGCAACTGCTGCAAACACCCGGCGGGGTGGCGGCGTTTGACCGCATGTGTGACGAACAGATCGAAGAAGCGGTGTCGGCGGGGGCATCGATTGCGTTTGATGCGAGCAATGACCTTCCAGCAGAGTCGGCGGAGTGGAAGTTCATCGAGCGAACCGCCGGCCGCGCCAAGGTGTACCTCGAACCCCGGCCGCACGCATCCCGCGGGCAGATGTTCGGATATCCCATCATTACCCAGGACGCATTCTGGGAGCGGAGCAACCCCGAAAAGTATCCCGACAGCAGATGGGGCGCGCGCAACAGCGAGCTCTCGGGGGAGATCATCCGGTTTGTGCAGTTTCCCGACCCGCCTGCACAGGGGAAGGATGTCGGCTGGAACGACACCCCGGCCAATATCGCAGCGAGGTTGCTCGCCCCGGCGATCCGCATTCAGGCCGATGGCCATACTCCGACATTGACGACGACGCACCTGCGGCAGATGGATCGATGAGCCGACTGGTCCCGCGCGCCGCGCCCGGCCGCAACTTGGATGCCCTTACCGAATCGACATCCAGTGCTTTTCAAGCCGCTGCACCGAGACAGGAACGCTGGTCTTGAGTTCTTGTGCGAAAAGGCTCACGCGCAGCTCTTCGATCATCCAGCGAAACGCAATCACTTCGGCATCATCGGCGGCGGTGGGCTTGCGGGCGAGAAGGTCGGTGAGTTGAAGCTGAAACGGGCGGATTTGCTTCATCAGGTCGGAATCCTTTGCCGCCCCCCATGACTTGAGCTTGATGATTCGCATCTCTGCCGCCTTGATGAATCGGGCGAGGTGCGGCCGCCACGCGAGAGGAGTGGCGATGGGGAAATCCGGCGGGAAGAGCTGAGCAAGCTGCCCGCGGACATCGGCGATGGCCGCCGTGTGATGCTCTGGGTGCTTTTGTTCGAGCAACCTGGCCAGCGAATGGTAGGAAGCCAGCGCCGAGGCGGCATGATCCACGGCGATATTGGCCGCCGGGAGAAGCTTCTTCCATGCGAGAGCGGCGCGGTCGGCGAACTCGGCTTGGGTGCGGACGACGGTCGGGCTGTCATGAAACAATGCCTCATCGGCGACGGCGAGCAAAATCGCGCTGCGCAATGTCTCGGACGGAGCGAGCGAAGCATAGTGCAGCGCCATGATCGTCCATCCGCGAAACGAACGGCCCAGTTGCTTGAAATCCCCCGACAACTGCTGCATGAAAAGCCGCCGCATGCCATTACGCATGGCGCGAGCCGCCGATTCTGGGGAATCAAGCAGGCGCAGATCAACCCGCTGGCCATCTTCAACCAGCGCGGGATAAGCCAGCACGGTAATGCCCGGTTTTCGGATGCTCACCGACTCGGGCAGGTCGCCGAAATCCCATCGTTTGACGTCCTTGCGCTGCCACGGCGAAGCGGGAAGATCCTTGAACGCGTCCCGCGTCACGCCAGCGAGTTTCTCCTTTAGTTCGGCCAGATCGCGCGATGAGGCGAGTGTGCGGCGGGACTCATCGATGACGCAGATATTCATCCGAAGAAATGGCGGAAGTTCCGAGACGTCGAAGCTGCTGCGCGGAATCACCTCGCCGACGATGTTCCCCAGGCGGTCGGCCAGCGTTGCCAGAAAGTCGGCCTCGCCAAAACGCAGGTCACGAATGACCTCAGCGGCGATGGTGGGGGCAGGGACCAGGCGCGTGCGCGTCGCACGGGGCAGGGTGCGAATGAGCGAGACCACTTTCTCCTGCAGCCACCCGGGCACAAGCCAGTCGAATGCGCCGGGGCGCAGGTGGGCAAGGGCAGCGAGCGGAACATCAACCGTAACGCCGTCGTGCTCGTGGGTCGGCTCGAACCGATAATGCAGCGAGAACTTGTTGCCGTCGACAACGGTATGGCTGGGAAATGCAGCCCGGTCGACCGGTGGGACATCGTCGCGCATGAGATCGGTGAGCGACATTTGCAATTGATGCCGATGGTGCTGTTCGGCATGGCGAAACCACTTCTCGAAGCCAGGTCCGTCAAACACGTCGGAAGGGAGGCGGGCGTCGTAAAAGCCGAACAACTGCTGCGCGTCGAGCGAAAGATCGCGCCGCCGGGCGCGGGCCTCCAGCTCGCGCACCTCGGCAGCGAGCGCCTGATTACGCTTGAAAAACGGTGCCGCGGTGCGGAAGCGACCTTCGATCAGCCCGTTGAGGATAAATACCAGCCGGGCGACCTTCCGCTCGATCGGCCCGTAGTTCACGCTGCGGCGCGGCACGATCACCAAGCCGAAAAGCGTGACCTTTTCATAAGCGTTAACGTGGTGTGAGTGGTCATTCCAGTGCGGATCGGAATAGGACCGTTTGAGCAGATGCTGGCCGGCTCGCTCGATCCATTGCGGCTGTACCCGGGCACAGGTGCGCGCGTAGAGTCGCGTGGTTTCCACAAGCTCGGCGGCCATGATCCATTGCGGCTGGTTTTTGAACAGGCCCGAGCCGGGGTGGATCGAAGTCTTCACATTCCGGGCGGCGGTGAACTCGTGCTTGTCGGTTTTTGTGGCGATGCTCCCGAGCAAGCCGGTCAGCAGGGCGCGGTGAATGGCGTCGCGCTGGCCGTCGGTGAGCAGGCGGGTGGGAAGTTGGTCAGGGTTGTGCGTCATGCTGCGCCGCAGCGCGGGGTGCCGTGACACTGTTGGCAGTCGAAACTGTTGGCTTGGCAATGATTGGCACGCTTTGCAAGCAGATCAAGAATGAGATCGTCGATTCCCAGCGGCATGGCGACATGATACCGCGTGTTCGGATGCGACTTCGCAGCTGCGGCGCTCAATTGGGGGATGTCGGTCGTCCAGTGCTTGCCCGGCCCGAGAAAAAAGGGCACGACGATCACACGAGTTGCCCCGCGGGCTGCGCAGCGGGCGTAGGCGGTGGCGATCGACGGTTCGGCCAGTTCCATATGGGCTGGCTCGACAATCTCAAATGACTCGGCAAATCGACGCGCGAATAGATCAGCCACCTCTTCCAGCATGCGATTGCTCTCCTCGCGCCGTGAGCCGTGATCGACAATGATGATGGCGGACTTCATAAGCCCGGGATTGTATGCACCAAGTCCCTGCCGCGCGCTGACGACTAATCCGACTGCCGGGCCCGCAGGGTCGCTTCGAGGTTGATCACTTCCTTGCCTCGGAGCACGCTCATTGTGAGCTTATCGCCAACCTTGGCTGTTTCGAACACAGGCATCATGTCTTCAAGGCTCATCAGGCGCTTCCCGTTGATCGCCTGAATCACGTCGCCTCCCTGCAGCCCGGCGGCCTCGGCGGCCGTGCCGGGGACTGTGCCGCTGATCGCGACGCCGTCGGGTGCGTTCTCGTCCTCGGTATAGGAAGGGACGATTCCCAGCTGCGGCCTGACTTCCTGCGTCGACGGACTGGTTGTTGTGGTCGGCCGGCGGGGTCCGGCACCGCTGAATTTCTGCTTCGGCATCACCGCGAGCGACCGAATGATCTCCTCGCTGGCATCGACCACCGTGGCAATGCCCTCAAAATTGATCTTCTCGACGTCATCGGTCGGTCGGTGGTAATCGGAATGCAGGCCGGTGAAGAGGAACAAAGCCGGGATTTTCTTGGTCATAAACGATGCGTGATCGCTCGAACCAAACGTGGCACCACTCATCGCCACAAACTTGAGTGGCGATGCGGCGTCAACTTCGTTCATCATCGATTGAAAACCCGGGGCCGATTCCCGCCCGCCGACAGCCACTTCGTTGTTCGGCTTCAGTCGGCCAACCATATCCAGATTGTACATGCTGTGAATCTTGTCGAGCGGGACGAGCGGGTTGTTCACAAAATGATCCGACCCGAGCAGTCCGCGCTCTTCGCCGGTGAAGAAAATGACCAGCACCGACCGCTGCAGCGGAGTCTTCCGCGCGCCCAGCCGTCGGCAAAGCTCGAGAATGGCAGCGGTGCCCGATGCGTTGTCGTCCGCGCCGTTATGAATCGATCGCGTCGTCGCGGGGGCCAGTGTGCCTCTCTCGCCGAAGCCGAGGTGATCGTAATGTGCCCCGACTACGATGTATTCATCGGCATTGAAGCCTCTGCCGGGCAGCATCGCCACGACGTTCTTGACGGGGATCATCTTCTGCGCGATCTCCACCTTTCCGCTCGCCTGCTGGGCGTCGTCGATCTCAGCCGACGCGGGCTTCAGTTCGCTGTCTATGAGCTGTTGCAAGCTCGCCAGATCTCTCACGCCCCCCGCGGCAAGAAGGCGGTCGGCCACTTCGCGAGTGATTTGCAGAACAGGGATTTGAGCCGATCCGCGCGCCCGGCGGCGGCCAAACGCGGCCAATTCATCTTCACCATGATGCGCTGGCGGGTTAACGACCAGAAGTGCGGTTGCGCCGGCCTTTGCGGCGGCCTCGGCTTTGGTTGACAGCGATGCCGCAGACGACCAGTCGTCCTGCTTTCCTGTAAACCTGCTTACACCCTTCTCATCGTGAGGCTCGTAGCGCATCGCCAGCGCCACCCGGCCGGACAGGTCGATCCCCTCAAAATCGTTGTACGCAGGTTCGGTGCTGCTGGCCGCATAGCCGACGAATGTGATCGGTCCCGAGAACGACCCAGCCTTGCCGATGGCCAGCGGGCGGTAATCGGTGTCGAGAACGAGCGTTTCGCCGAACATCTGCAGCGTCGTCGTCGGGTCGACCGAAGCCTCGCCACGCACACTGAAATGCTGAAAGTAACCATCGGCACCCTTCAGAGGCTGAAATTTCGCGTCTTTCAGCTCCTTGGCCAGATAGTCCGCAGCAAGGTCGAGGCCCCTTGTGCCGACGCCACGTCCCTCTAGCGCGTCGGAAGCGAGCAAGGTCACGGTTTTCCGGGTTCTTTCCACGCTGATCTGGTGGGGGGACGGCCCCTGGAGAGTTTCCTGACACCCCGACACCGCGGTCAGCAGCCAAACAGAGCCTAGAATTCGACAGAGAGTGTGCAGTTTTTGCGGGTTCATGAGGCCGGGATTGTAAGTATCAATGGCGCTCGCATCAAATTGTGCTGCAATGGACAAATTTCGTTTGCTTCGTGGCGTATTTGAATGACAATTGAGCTAACGCATGTCGCAAGACTCGGGTGAAGTCTCTTGGCAGACGCTTCGCCGGATCGTGCAACGCTGGTCCGGCGACGAAGCGGAGTTGGCGGCGGTTTCGTCGCTCGACGGGGGTTCTATCAGCACCGCTCTCATGATCGAAACAACCGATGGGCAGCGTGCAGTGCTCAAGCTCACGCCGCACCGGGTTGATCGCTCGTATGAAACCGAGGCGCATCAGCTTCGTTACCTGAAGACGCTCGGGTTGCCCGCCCCGGCGGTCCTGGATTGCCACATTGGCACGCTTGATTCGCCCGACAGCTATATCTTGCTCGAACGCATGCCAGGGGTCAGTCTGGCCGAGGCGCGCAAAAAGTGTTCCGAGGAGTGTTTTGATCGCCTGCAGGAACAACTTGCGGAGATTGTCATTACGTTGCATCGATGCACGGGTCAGCATTACTGCAAGGTCGAACCGCGATTGCCAAAGGCGGCCGAACGGATCGAAGCGGTGAGCTGGCCCGCGTTCTATCGAAGCTTGTATGACGAGATCTGGCGAGAATGCGAAAAGCACGCAGCCATTCCGACCAAGGCGCGCAAGCTTGTCGGACGCATTCACGAAAAGCTGGAACGATTGCTGGATCACTCCGATCAGCCCCGGCTCACGCATGGAGACTTGTGGGCCAGTAACGTGCTGGCGCGTGAAGGTGAAGCCGGCAAATGGAATGTCTCAGCGGTGATTGACCCGAATTGCCGGTTTGCCCACGCCGAGTGCGAGTTGGCCTACCTGGATTTGTTCCACACCAGCACGCCTGCGTTTAACAAGGTGTACAATCACACATTTCGGATTGATGACGGGTATTACGCTTACAGGAAGCACGTTTACCAACTCTACGAGCTGGTTAATCATGTCAACCTGTTTGGCGATCGATACGTCAAGCCGATGCTGGCAGCACTTGAGAAGGTGGCAGCATTTGTTTAACCGGTTGTGACGACGCTTCTTTGATTTCCTTCTGACATCCAATCGCCAGAAAAATCAGTACTGCGGCTACGGTCAGCTTCTTCATCAATGCCTCCACGAGTTTGTCCAGTTAAGTTGCCGGGTCGGCGCAATCTACTGCCTGCGGTGATTCATGCAAACTTGACGTGGGCGGGCTATCATCGGACACGATGGTGCGGGCGGAAGCGACGGCGGACGAAAAATCGATTGCAACCCCGACGGTGAAGACATCGACCCTGCTGCGCGCGCTGCTATTGCTCGCGGCACCGGTCATGATCGAACAGATGCTGCACGCATTTGCTGGTCTGGCCGACACTTACATCGCAAACCACGTTGTGCAAGTCGGGTCCGTCACGACGGCAGGGGTGACAACGGAGCAAACGGCCGCCAACCAGCGCCACCAGACCGCAGCCGGTGCCGCGATGGGGACCATCGCTTACTTGCTCTGGTTCATGGGCCTTGTCGCCGGCGCGCTGGGCACAGGCAGCACCGCGATCATCGCCCGTGCCACGGGCGCGCGGCATCGAAGGCTTGCCAATAGCATCTGCGGACAATCCATCGGATTGGCCCTCGCTGCGGGCATTGTGGTTGCGGTGGGAGCCTACGTCTTCGCCGGAACCATCGCCAACGCAATGGGACTTGGCGGAGAAGCCGTTGAGCTGGCGCGGGGTTTCATCAAGATCATCTCATTCGGGCTGCCATTTATGCTCGTGCTGATGGTGGCCAACGCGTGTCTGCGCGGCGCGGGAGACACTGTATCGCCGGCGCTGGCCATGGTGGTGGTCGATGTTGTGAACATCGGCCTGTCGTTTTCGCTCACTTACGGCTGGTTTGGACTACCGGCGATGGGGTTCTACGGAATCGCCGTTGGCGCGCTCTCGGGTTATGTCGCCGGAGGTACGATGCAGGTGATCAATCTGCTAATCGGCCGTGGCGGTGCGAGGCTCTTCTTGCACAGGCTCTCCCCGCATTGGCACAACATGCGCCGGCTGTTGCGGATCGGCCTGCCCAATGCCGCTGAGAGTGCTGCAATGTGGATCGTCAACATCATCCTCATCCGCATCATCAACGACATGGACCCGACCGCGGCATCGGGCGCGGCCCATGCCATCGCGGTGCGGGTGGAGGCGTTTAGCTATCTCGGCGGGTTTGCCATTGCCATCGCCGCGACAACGCTTGTCGGGCAGAGCCTCGGCATGAAGAACCCGCTGCGTGCGGAAAGGGCCGCATGGCTGGCCTACGCCCTCGGCGGGGGCCTGATGACCCTCGCCGGCATGGTGTTTGTCTTCTTCAGTCCGGCATTCGCCCGACTCATGAGCAGCGACCCGGCGGTGATCGAACTGGTGTCCTGGTGCCTCTTTTATGCTGGCTTCGGTCAGGCTGGATTTGCCGCGGCGATCATTTTCGGCGGGAGCCTGCGCGGGGCGGGCGATACATTCAGCGTCATGCTCATTAACATGACCCGTCTGGTGGCGATCCGTCTCTTCGGCGTGCTCGTGATGACGCAGGTATATCAGGCGAGCTTGTCTGCGATCTGGATCCTGCTCAGCTTCGAGCTGTTTGTCCGTGGGGTGGCTATGTTTGCAAGATTTCGACACGGCGGCTGGAAGCTGATCAAGGTGTGAGAATGAACCCGCACGACGCACGAGTTTCACACGATCTGCACGCGCTTGCGTGCGAAGTGAAGGCACTGGCCCGCGGCTTGGGGTTCGACCTCGTAGGAATTGCCCCCGCGGCGCCAAGTGAGCGGGCCAAGTTCTACCGCCAGTGGATCGCCGACGGCAAAGCGGGCGAAATGAGCTTCCTCGCCGACCGCATCGAGCAGCGGCTTGACCCGACAATCCTGCTGCCAAACGCCCGGACGGTCGTGTGCGTTGCAATGAACTATCATGCGAATCAGGCTGGGGAAGTTGCAACGCCCGGCGACGTCCGAATTGCCCGATATGCCCGAGCTGACGACTACCACGAGCTGATCAAGCCAAAACTATACGCCATTGCCGACTACGTTCGCGATGCGTCGCCCGGATGTGAGACGCGCTGCGGTGTGGACACCGCACCGATTAGTGAACGAGAACTCGCGGCCCGCGCGGGTGTGGGCTGGGTTGGCAAGAACACTTGCGTGATCAATGAGCGCGTCGGTTCGTGGATCTTTCTCGGCTGTGTATTGACCACGCTCGATTTGCCGTTCGACACCCCCGCACCCGACCGCTGCGGAACCTGCACCCGATGCATCGACGCCTGCCCCACGTCGGCCCTTACACCCTATCAACTCGACGCACCACGTTGCATTTCCTATCTGAATATCGAGCACGCTGGCGCGATCGAGGAATCGCTGCAGACGAAGATGGGTGATTGGCTCTTCGGTTGCGATATATGCCAGGAAGTCTGTCCATGGAACAACCGTGCACCGTCAACCGACCTGCCCGAACTGCAGCCTCGGTTTGCCGACGGGCGATTGTCAATTGACGACGTTCTGCGATGGCAACCGGACGACTTTAACCGCACGTTTCGCCGGTCGGCGGTCAAGCGGATTCGGCTGCCGCAGTTGCAGCGCAACGCGCGCATTGCTGCGGCGAATCGAGGCACATGAAAACGCCGCGCCGGGATGTTTCCCGGCGCGGCAATCCAATGGGCGACATTCGTCGAGCTTTTTGACCGAGTTGGTCCAAGGGCTATTGCACCAACCGACGCTAGCCGACGTTGATCTTCCGCGGTTTGCTCTCTTCACGCTTATTCAGCGTGATTCTCAGCACGCCGTCCGACAGCTTGGCGTCTACCTTGCTCTCGTCCACGGTCGGCGGGAGCGTAAAGCTTCGGCTGAACCGGGTGTGGCGGCGTTCCTTCAAAAGGTATCCGCCGGATTCGCCGTTCGATTCCTGCTCAGCCTCGTGCCGATCGGCGGTGATGGCGAGGGTCTGGTTTTCCAGGGTGATATCAATCTGATCTTTCTGGAAACCGGGCAATTCTGCATCCACGAAGATGTGGTCTGCATCCTCACGCACATCGACCGCATATGGCGCGAACGTCGAGCCTTCCAACGCATCGCGAACATTAAACAACCGGCCAAAAGCGTTCCCGAATTCACGCGTTACAACGTCCATCGGATCAACCGCTAAAGCCCTACTCACTCGAGTGGGAAGTGCCATGGTCAACCTCCTTTGTTGTAAAAACAGTGCCAAACACTTCGAGTGACTAAGTAACAACGAGCGTGCCAGAGGCCGGAAATCCGTCGGTTTGCAGCTAATTTACTGCGAGTACTGTAGTTACGATTGGCGAGAAGTGGGAGGGCAATTTATAACCGACTGCAAGAGTGACAGGCGGATTTTTACGCGTGCAAGAATGGCAGAAAACCATCGCATTATCGCAGTAATCGGACCCACCGCTTCCGGCAAGAGTGCTCTGGCGATGGCGCTGGCCGAGGCGATCGGGGCAGAGATTTTGTGTGTTGACTCGATGACCGTCTACAGGGCCATGGATATCGGCACTGCCAAGCCCTCTGCCGGCGACCGGTCGCGGGTCGTTCATCACCTGCTGGACATCGCAGAACCGAATGAACATTTTGCCGTTAACACGTTTGTTGAGCGTGCTGATGCGTGCATAGCCGAGGCACGCCGACGGGGGGTGCCGCTCATTGCTGTGGGGGGGACGCCGATGTACTTCAAAGCGCTGTTTGATGGGCTTTTTGAAGGCCCGAGTGCGGATGAGTCGCTACGTGAAAGCCTGCGTTCACTTACCACGCCAGAACTGCACGCACGGCTGCGCGAAGTTGATCCGATCGCCGCCGCGAGGATCCATGTCAATGATCAACGCCGGCTGATTCGCGCGCTGGAAGTCTTTCAGTTGACCGGGCAGCCGATCTCGTCATTGCAGATACACTGGGAAGCCGATTCGCCGAAACGCCACATCGCAACATGGATCGGGCTGACTTGGGAGCGTGACGTGCTCAGCCGGCGCATCAACGCGCGCGTGAAGGAGATGGTCGCAGCGGGGTGGGTGCAGGAGGTGCGGGGGCTTCTTGACCGCTACGGCACGCTCAGCAAAACCGCCGCCGAGGCTGCGGGCTATGGCGAGCTGATAGCACACGTTCAAGGCCGATGCTCGCTGGACGACGCGAGCGAGCAAGCGAAAATCGCCACGCGGCAACTCTCTCGACGGCAGATAAAGTGGTTTCGCCGATTTCAAGGTGTGCGCTGGCTGGCAGGGTCGCAGCCGCTGGAATCGATGCTCACGGCACTTGCGCCCGTGCTGGCCGAGTGAAAGGCAGCGGTTCAATCACAGACACCCCGTGCCGCGCGCGTCAACTGCATTTTACCCGACGCCGCAATCCTAGCGCGCCGAGCAAGGCCAGGGGCGTGGCCATCGGCTCGGGGATGGACGTAAAGGTGATTACCACATCATTTCCATCGCCGCCGCTGTAGTCGATGGAGTAGGTGCGGTATCCATCGACGATTGTGGCCAGTTGCGCGATACCTTCAAATTGGCCAGTGGTGGTGTTCGTGGGCGCGTCATTCTGGATGAGCACGAACGATTGCGAGTTGATCGGCTCGCCGGTGTAGGTAAACGAGAACTGAATCGTCGGAAACGCAGAGCCGTTGCCAAGTGTCACTGCGGCCGAAGGCCCTGTGGCGATGAACTTGTCTGCGGAAGAGGCAACAAACTCATTGAAGTTGATCTCGATCAGGAAAATGCTCCCCGCTTGCAGGTCGAGCGAGCTTGCGCTAAGCGTTCCGATGCTGTTACCCGGCGACAGCGAGGCGTTGTCTTTAACGGTCAGCGAGTTTGCGATCGCCCCCGTTCCCGCGAACGTGCCGCTGTTGACTGTATACGGTCCGGCGGGGGAGTGGGAGCCGTTGAGTCGGACCGTGCCGTTGCTGATGTTTGTCGCGCCGGTGTAGGTGTTGTTGCCATTCAGGGTCGTCACGCCGTTGCGGTTGAAGTTGACGTTCCCGACCGCCGGGCCGTTGGCAATGCTGCTGGAGAAGATCAGCTCCCCGCCGGTGCCTTGGAAGGTCCACGAGCGGTTCTCAGCAACGACACTTGTCAACGTGACGCTGTTGGCGATGGTCGTGGCGGCGCTGTTGCTTACGGTGACGGTTCGATCGGACGTGCCGCGGTGGCTCCAGGGGCCGGTGAAGGTGAAGTTTTCGCTGCCCGCGATGACCGTTGATCCGTTGATGAAGACATCGTTGGCGATTGTTCGCGGGCCGTTGCTCGAGAGCACGGTTGCCCCGCCGGAGGTTACTAGTGACCCTAGGCCAAGCGCGTTGTTGTGGTTGACGGCAATGACGCTGTTGCTATTGAAGTTGGTGCTGCCGGAATAGGTGTTGTCGGCGTTGAGCGCGAGTGTGCCGGCACCGGTTTTGACGAGTCGGCCGCGCGTCAAGCCACCTTCACTGATTGGGCCGTTGATCTGCAGCGTATCGGTCGCTCCCGGAACATCGAATGTGAGGTTGCGATTTGCGCTCGCGGTGCCGACTACGATCCCGCGGTTGGCATCCAGCGCGACATCGCCACTGCCGTCGATCAATCGCAGTATCTCGAACGTGCCCGAGCCGGTGATTTGAATACTGTCTGCCAGTGCGGCTGCCGGTACGGCACCGAAGGCGCGATCGCCATTGAAAGCAACGATGCCTTGCCCACCGAGGCGCGTGGTGCCGGTATAGGTGTTCGTGCCCGTGAGCGTGAGTAGGCCACTTAAATCGGAGAATAGTGATCCGCTTACGCCCGCGGTGAGGCCGTCGCTAATGGTTGAATCGATCGTCACATTTGCGGTTCCGGCGAGCGTCACGAGGCGAGTTGACGTCATTGTCACACCAGACCCAACCAGCGCAAATCCGCCGTTTACGGTCAGCGGCGCGCCGTTGAGGGTGAGCGAGCGCGAGTTGGACGTTCCGCCGCCGGTGTCGAGCAGGCCGTTGACGTTGACCGCGAGTGAGTTGGCCCAGATTCCGGTTGCGTTGAGCCCTAGCCCGTTATTGAAGGTCACGATACCCGACGGCAATCCCGGGGTGGAGATTGTAGGCGACGTGCCGCCGAGTCCGAGCCGGCTGCCGGAGAATGTCCACCCTGGTGTGTGCAGCTCGAGCACATTGATTTGCACGCCGGTGGTCAGATTCGGCTGACTGGCGGGCGTCCCCATGAAGACGGCGATGTCTGAACTCGTGTTGGGAACGCCATTGTTCCAGTTCGCGGCTAAGTTGTAGCTGGTGCCGGTGTTCAGCCAGGTTGTGGTCACTCCCCAAGCCGTTGAAGCCCAAGGCGATGTTGCCAGCGCGACGAGGGTGAGCGCTCGAAGTGCCCGGCGTGGCCGGAGACTGCGCTGCGGCATTTCAATTGTCTTCATCCCGTCCTCCTTACCCGCATGCCCTATGGAAGATGGCTCGCTGAAAAACCGGTTCACCAATGCAAAAAATGCAGAATGAAGGGTAGCAGGCATCGGCGGGAAGTAAAGAGGAAACTGTCACATCCGCCACTTTTTCCGCCGGCGCAGGTAATGGCGCGTGGGGGGCGAGCTATCGCTTAACGATTTCAAAGAATCCGCCGCCGTCGCGTTTCAGATAGCCGAGGGCGACGAGCTCTTCCCAAACCGCCTTCCCAAAGCCGGGCGGGGGCTGGATTGCGGTCACTTTCTCACGTTGGCCGGTGAGAAAATTACGTGTCAGAACCGAATCTGACTCGAGTTGATTGGCGTTCAGTCGTTTGCGAAATGCCTTCATCGCCTTCTTTTGTTCTTCATTGAGTTCCTGCATCTGCACAATTCTATCAAGAACTGGAGGTAGGCACTAACAAGACCGCCGACAGATCCGCCCGGGCCGGGAGGGGGGGCCCGCGGGGGGGGCGGGGAGT
>DDRH01000038.1:15025-22075 GCA_002343075.1 Phycisphaerales bacterium UBA2421
GGCGGCGCGCGGGCGGGGGGGCCGCGGCCGCGGTGGGGGCCGGTAATTTTGAATAGACTCTCGACTTTACTTTTCGCCGCATCCGGACATGTCGTAGTAGAACTCTTCCTGGACGATCTTGCCGTCTTTCACTGTGTACACGGCGGCTTCCTCCATCTGCATGCGCTGGCCCGCCATCGGGCCGGCTTTTGAGGTGATGTCCATTTTGAAGACGACGATGAACTTGTCGTCCTTCGGGAAGGGGCCCATTGCCGATGAACTGTGAATGGTGTTGTTCTCAAACCACCATCTGTTCTTGCCACGGATGGCGTCGATTCCCTCCATGCGGGCGGGCATGTTTTCATCGCCCCATTGTTCGATGCTGACGACGTTGGGACTGTAGTGCAGGTCGATTGCTTCCAGGTTCTTTCCCTGGTTACACAATGCCACAAGCTGTTTTCCAATCTCGACGGTGCTGGCCATGACTGCTCCTTTGAGTGAATGTTGGACGGAACCGAACAACAGTTGCCGGAATCGTAAACGATGTGAGGTGTGCGGTGCGAGTTCAAAAACTCTGATTAGATGAGGATTCACCAAACAGTTGTTCGGGCATCGCCGAAATTGGATAGGCCGCGCGGCCTGATTTTGCCCTTGCTGAACCGGTTTTCTGATGATAGGATTGGGGGGTATTGGAGGATCGCGTGCGCATTGAAACCCTGATGAAACGGTCGCTTGGATTGGTAGTCGTCGCGGTGCTCGGATTGGCGCTGCCGTCGTCGGCGCAGGAAGCGGCACCAACCACCGCGCCCGCGACGGCATTGGTCACCCCGCTCGGGTACGAAGATGCTGAGACATTTGTGTTTGCCGAGCGGGTATCGGAGCCACTGCGGCTGCATGTCGTCAAACCTGTCGGCTGGAAGGCGAGCGAACCCCGCGCCGCGTTTGTGTTTTTCTACGGCGGTGGGTTTGTGAAGGGCTCGCCGGATAAATCGATCGGCTGGGCACGCATGGCGGCGAAGTGGGGGATGGTTGGCATTGCTCCCGATTATCGAGTGAAAGACCGCTTTAATGGCTCACCAGCCGATTGCGTTGCCGACGGCCGGGCGGCCCTACGGTGGGTGCAAGACCATGCAGCGGAGCTTGGCATCGACACCCGTAGAATTGTCGTCGGCGGTTCAAGTGCTGGAGGGCACCTGGCGCTCTGGACTGCCATCACTGCCACCCCGCCGGGATCAAGCGAAGCCGAGGCCCCGACGATGAAGCCGGCGGCACTGGTCTTGATGAGCGGGCTGACTGACACGACTTACGGCGTTTATGGTCGTCGAGCGACTCAGGCAGGTGTTGACGGGGCTGCACTCTCACCGCAGCACCATCTCGACGGGAAGATGCCGCCGACAATCATGTTCCACGGCGATGCGGACACCGTGGTCGATCATTCGCAGGCGGCAAATCTGCATCAGAAGCTCCGCGATAACGGTGCCGCGAGCCAGCTAGTCACCGTCCCCGGCGGTTCACACGGATTCAGCACGCAGTTTCCCGAATGGAAGGACAAGTCGCGCGAGTTGATTCGCGCGTTTCTGATCGAGCATAAGCTCGTCGACTGATCGGCGCTGATGATTGGTGCCTGCAGATGCGAAAGTGCACTCGCTCACTCACCCAGTTCGCGCAGGCAGAATCTGGCCGGTAACCCCGCCGAAGCCGATTCGTAAGCCTTCTCGCTCACAGAAGCCGGTCATGGTGATTCGATCGCCATCGTTGATCGCCACGCGAGTTTCGCCGTTGGGAAGCTCAATCGGCCTGGTGCGCATCCACGCGAGTTCGAGCATGCTGCCGTAGCTGTCAGGCGTCGGGCCGCTGATCGTTCCGCTGGCGAGCAAATCGCCCGGGCGTGTGTTACAGCCGTTCACCGTATGATGTGCGAGTTGCTGTGCCATATTCCAATACAGATGGCGAAAGTTCGATCTGCAAACCACATGCGGCGCCGACATCTTCTCGCTCTGCAGAGACACTTCCAGTTGCACATCAAACGAAAACGGTTCGTCCATCTTAAGATAGGGCAGCGGAGGCGGATCCTGCCTGGGGCCGGGGCAGATGAATGGTTCGAGCGCATCGAGCGTGACGATCCAGGGCGAAATGCTCGTGCCGAAGTTCTTGGCCAGGAACGGGCCAAGAGGCACATACTCCCACTTCTGAATGTCGCGTGCCGACCAGTCGTTGACAAGAACGAGTCCGAAAATGTGATCGCGCGCCGCCGTGGTTGGAATCGGTCGGCCCAGTTCATTTCCCGGGCCGACGAAAAAGCCCATCTCCAGCTCGAAATCGACATTGCGACTCGGCCCGAATGAGGGTGCGGGGGCGTCATCGGACTTGGTTTGCCCGTGCGGGCGGTGTAGGTCGGTGCCGCTGATCACAATGGAGCTACTTCGCCCGTGGTAGCCGACAGGCAGATGAAGCCAGTTGGGCATCAGTGCGTTGTCCTTCCCGCGGAACATGGTGCCGACGTTGGTGGCATGTTCTAGCGAGCTGTAGAAATCGGTGTAGTCACCAATCTGGCAGGGGAGTAGCATCGTCACCTCGTCGAAGGGAACGATGGCCGCGTCGCGCAGCTTGCGATTGTCGCGCAGTGTCGTGTGATCTTCGCGGAGCAGAAGCGTGAGAATCTGCCGGGCCTCACGCCAAGCTGCTCGACCTGCTCCCATGAATGCGTTCAGCGATGGGTGCGCGAACAGATCGCGGCCGTTCACGGCTTTCAGTCGAAGCAGATTCGCCGCCTCCAGTGCTCGAAGATCGACGACGTGGTTACCAATGGCGGTCCCGACCGACGCATCGCCTGTCTGTCGCCGAAACACACCAAACGGAAGATTCTGAATCGGAAAGTGCGAATCTGGTGGCACGTCAATGAACGACTTCATGGCGGTGGAGTTCATTCACCGATTGTGTCACATCCAGCCGAGCGCACGCAAGTCGTCGCGCGGCTCATCGAAGCTGCAAGATCCGAACGACATGAGCCCCTTTGCTCGAGTCTGTTCGATTCGCTGCCGAGTGGCATTGAGCGTTTTCCATCGCAGGCCGTATTCGTCAAAGGTGAAATCGGCGCCGTTTTCGGTATTGAGCACCTCGGCGATAGCGTGTTCATCCATGCCATGCGTGTGCGCCAGCACGCCTGATGCGAAGACGTTGATGAAACCGTGCATTGTCGTGTTGACCGCTGTGTTGAACGCCCGAAGCGGGTGATGCAGCCCTGCGGTGAACTTCAGCGGGCATGCTGCATCGCGACAAGCCACAATGGTCCGCGCCACGACCCCGGCGGCGGGAAACGCCTCTGCCGACGTGCCGCCGGTGCGTAGTTTGAACCCCAGAGCGTGTTCGGCGAAGAGTCGAGCGTTAGCACTCACCAATTCCGCAGTGGACCCTATCCAGGGCACCTCAAGAAATCCATGAAGGCCGGCAGCATTCAATGACCCGGCAATATGAGCAGCGATCTCGCGATTCTCGGCAGAACCGCCAAAGGCCCGTGTTTCGATCACATCGACCACAGCCCGTTCGCCGGCGATTTCTCGGAACGCTCGGATTGCGGCGAGATCAGATTCCAGGTTGGCTACCAAATCGAATGGCGCTTCGCCGGGTTTGCCCAGCGCGGCAATCGTAAGCGGGTTGAGGCCGCTGAAACCAAGCTGATCGAGGTACGGCGGCAACTCAGCCAGTCGGGCGGTGGGGCAGATAAATCGTGAGAGCATCCATCGGTCGGGCGACTTTAGGTAGCCAGCGTAGTTGCGAATCGCATCATCAAGCGTTATCGACGCAGGCGGGAAAAGCCCCGCGTAATCGAGAACTCCAGTTAGCAGCGTACGCAGTGCAGCGGTCATGCGGCTAAGTGTACCCTACGAGATCGCGGATGCCGATACGCGATAGAATCTTCTCCTGCACGGCGTTCGCGACGGGTAGTTTGGCCCGCTAACCCTTCATCCCAGTTGTGGCGATGCCCTGAATGAACGTCCGCTGCGTGAGGAAGAATAGCAGGATAACGGGGACGATGACCAAGACACTGGCCGCCATAAGCATGTTCCACTGTGTCCCGCCGTGCGCCGATTGAAACACCTGCAGGCCGAGTGCGAGCGTGTATTGTTCCGGCCGCTGGAGATAAACGAGTGGGCCGAGAAAATCGTTCCAAACACCCATGAATGTGAAAAGCGCCACAACAGCAAGCGCCGGGCGTGCCAGCGGGAGCATCACGCGTACAAAAATTCCCAGTTCGCTGCAACCATCAATTCGGGCCGCTTCAGAGAGATCATCGGGAAGCGTGAGAAAGAACTGTCGCAAAAGAAAGATGGAAAATGCACTGCCAAACCACGCCGGTAGCCAAAGCGGCCGAAAAGTGCCCAGCATCTGCAGTGGGGTGTAGTCGCCGATGAATCTAAAAAGTGTAAAGATTGAGACCATCACCACCGGAAACGGGATCATCATCGTCGCGAGCATGATCGAAAACAGCACGCCTCTACCCTTAAACTTGATCTTGGCAAACCCGTAGGCCACCACCGCGCTCGACAGCGTGTTACCAATCACTGCCAAGACGGCGATGATAAGTGTGTTGCGCGTGTAGAGAGGAAAATCCAGTTTCTCATTTGTGACGACGTTTGCATAGTTCTGCCACACCACCGGGTCGGGAATGAACTGAATTGAGTGACTCGCAGCACCGTCAGTCGGGCTGACGGCGTCGAGGGTTTTCAGGCTGGTTGAGAGCATCCAGGCAAATGGAAGCCCGAATCCAAGGCAGCAGAGCAGCAAACCGAGGTGCACACTCAACCTATTCAGCGATTTGCGGGCACGATTGCTTACCACTTGCCCCCGTTGTGGTAGTGGCGATTTGGTGCCACGAATTGCGTAATCGAGTTCAGGGGGCGATCGTTTCATGCCGTGTATCTCGAAAATCTTTCGGAGCGATCAAGCGAAGGTCCAACTATCTTCCCTGATAATGTACCCAGCGCTTACTGGTCCAGAACGCGAAGGCTGTCAGCCCGAGGATGATCAGCAACTGCACCCATGCCATGGCGCTGGCGTAGCCCATCTGCAGGTATGCGAACGCCTTTTCATAGAGGTACTGCGTGTACATGTACGTCGACCGCTCAGGCCCGCCGCCGGTCATAATGAACGGAAGGGCGAAGACTTGCAGTGTGCCGATCAGTGCCATGATGAGGTTAAAAAAGATGACCGGCGACAGCATCGGCAGTGTGACATTAAAGAGCCGCCGAATGGCGCCGGCGCCGTCAATCTCGGCGGCCTCGTAGAGGTCTCGCGGGATGTCCTGCAGGCCAGCGAGGTAGATAACGACCGTGTTGCCGACGCCCCAAAGGCTCATCATCGCCAGGGCTGGCAGCGCCCATTTTTTATCGCCAATCCAAGCCGGGCCGTCGATGCCAATGGTTGCCAGTAGTTGATTGAAAAACCCGAGCCGCGCATTGAAGAGCCACATCCAGACCATCGCACTTGCCACGACCGGCACGAGTGACGGAAGGAAAATGATCGTGCGGTAAATCGCCTGCCCGCGGATCGGAGCATTGAGCATCAGCGCGAGCCCGATCGAAACCAGCATCCCAGCAGGGAGCGAAAGTATCGCATATAAACCAGTGTTTTTCAGCGTGCGGTAGAACTCGCGATCCTGAAAGAGCTGGCGATAGTTTTCGGTACCAACCCAAATCGCCTGCGTCTTGCCCGCGGTGTCGCGCTCGATCAGCGAAAAGTCGCAGAAGCTGTAGTACAGCGATAGCCCGACCGGTACGAGCGTGAAGACGAGGAATCCGATCAGCCACGGGGAAACAAACAACAATCCCTTGACGAAGTTCTGCCGCTCGCGACTACTCATGGCGCACTCTCCGAAGCGGTGCCGGCGTGCACCTGACGCAGCGCCTGCCGTTTGAGGTGTGCGTCATACTTTGCCCTAGCCCTCTTTTGCAGGTCTGTCATGGATTGCCTGGGTGTCTTGCTGAGCAGGTAAATCTCATCAATCGCCAACTCATACTCGGCGGCAATCTCGGCTTGCATGGGCGACTTGATCTGCGGTCGAGCATTCGGGCTGAACGCCATGCGCTCGTGAACGGAAATGTAGGGATTGGGATGCTTTCGAATGAAATCATCACTCACCTTCGCCAGCGGGGAAGGTTTGCAGTGCATGCTGTTTAGCCGCTCCATAACATCCTGGCGGGTCACAAATGCGAGAAACTCAAACGCTTCTTTCGGGTGTGCGGCTCCGCGGGGAATGAGCAGGACATCGGCATCGGCAAAGGTGACGTCGGTCAGCGATGTGGGATCGTCCGCAGGCATTGCTTCCGCAGCCCATTCGTAGTTGAAGGCGCGAGCCGTTCGTGGCAGGAACATCTCCACCCCACGGGGCACAACCCATTCGCAGGACGCCGGCCGCAACTGGTACATGTAGTTGCCCATCCATGGCCCTTGCAACACCATGCTGCAGGTGCCGGCAATAAACGGGCTGTTGGGCGTACCAAACCCGCCCGCGGCACTGCTGAAGTCGCTTAAGGCCGCTTTGCCGAGCCGCTTGGGGTAGCTCTGAATCCACTCAAACGCCCGAATTGTGTTCGGATCGGTGAAATGAAACTCGGCGGTTTCTGGGTTCCACAGTTGTCCCCCAAACCAGAATGGGGTGAAGGAGATGTACCAGCCGGGTTCTTTGGGGAGATAGCCGGCCCGGCGAATCGCGCCGCGATCGTCGCGGATGTCGAGAAGCTTCGCCCACTGATCCAGCTCAGCAATCGATTTTGGTGCGCGAGTTGGGTCAAGCCCCGCTGCCTGAAATTTCTCGCCTAACTCCAGCACCGACCGTCGGTTATAGTGCAATCCCATGGTGGCGGGTGTGCTCACCACGCCGTACAACTTGCCTTTGTAATTGCACATCTCCCAGAACGCAGGCTTATATGTCGATTGGCCAATTCCATGCTCGGCGGCCAACTCGTCGAGCGGGAGCAACGCGTTGCGCGATGCGAACGCTACCAAATCCCGCTGCCAAAGCCCGGCAATATCCGGCGGCACCCCCGCGGCGCTGGCGGTAAGAGTCTTACG
>DDRH01000038.1:22164-31210 GCA_002343075.1 Phycisphaerales bacterium UBA2421
AGAGTCTTACGATCGACCGCACTGATCGATAGGTATCGAACGTAAATCTTCTTTTCTTTGCCGACGGTGCTGTTGAACCAATCGACGATCTGCTGCATCTGCTGCCCCTCGATTCCCGACCACTTTTCCCAGTAGTCGACAACCGTGAAGCCCTCAGGAATCTTCCCACCAGCGCGCGGACCCAGCGCCATAAGTGCCACTGCTCCGATGAGCATCAGGACGAGGATGATTCGCGACACGTGCTTCATGCAACCGGTTACATTCTAACCGAATCAAAGATTTATCATTCATCTATTTCGCTGGAACGCCAGCCTGCAAGAGCATATCCTTTTAGCTGAAAGGTTACCTAATGATCAACCGGCTCGCATCGTCTCTCTTTCTTCTCGTAGCAGTTCTTACCCTGACCACTGTCGCCTCCCGGGCGGATGACGCGGCGCAAATACCCGTGATTGACGCGTCGGACAAAGCCACGATTGACGCAAACATGGACAAGTCCGTCATCATCAAGGGTCGCATTTCGCTCGCTGAGTGGAGCCGCAGCGGCAAGGTGATGAACATCGAGTTTGAAAACTCGAAGGAGAGCGGGCTTCTTGCGGTGATTTTCGAGAAGAGCCGCAAGGCGATGGACGAGGCGTTCGGCGGAGACGTTGGAAAGTCGCTCACGGGTGCGTCTGTCCGCCTCGAAGGTGTGCTGAAAGAGTACGGCGGCAGGGCAGAATCGATGAAGGGCCGGCCTCAGATCATCATTGATCGCATCACCCAGATTACGATTGTCGAGCCGCCCGCCACTCAGCCGGCGCAATGACCAAGCGATTCACTGAGTCCAATGGGCGATTTCCTCACTCTTTGAGGGGTGCGGCCCGTTTCATCGAGGATGGGTCTTGTAGTTCCTCGACCAGCGTTGGCGTGACTTCCACCTCGACACGGCGATTGACCGACTGCGATTCAGGCTTGTAGATCCGCGAGGCCACCGGTTCAAACGTCGAACATCCCTGAACCCGAAGAATCTCCGGCTCGACACCTTTTCCAATCAGATAATCGGCTGCCTGCTTTGCGCGCTGTACGGACAGCGCCATTTTATCTTCGGCCGATGCACCATCGGGAAAATCGTCGAGAGATGCGTGTCCCTTGATCACCACGACGTTGCGGTGCCCACGGATCTGAGTCGCGATTTGATCGAGGGCGTTGGTGGTCTCCCGTGAGAGTGAGACAGTCCCGCGGTCGAACATGATCCTGCCGCCGACGATCGCCTGTTTGCCGATTCGGATGCTGGTAACTTCCTGATCGGTTCCCTCCGCGCCCTTCATTTCTCGCTCGGTCTTTCCCTTCTCGCCCTGTCCCCTGCGGACGGGATCGAGCTTTTTCATCAGCAGTTCGACGTCAATCGGATCATTGCTTTGCGGGTCTGGGACGTAGCCGAACGCAGTTCGGATAGCGCCGATGACTTCGATGAGTTCTTTGTCCTGCTGAGAAGGCGAGTCCGCCGCCGCCGCCGCTGCCGCCGCTCCACCGGGTTTGAGGCACCATAGAATAACGAAAAGCCCCATCATGCACATGATGAGATCGGCGAGTGTGAAGATCCACTCAGGGCATTCTTCACATATCTCGTGCGGGTCACATTTTTTGCAGCCTTTAGCCATCGTACTTGGTGGGCGGTTGGCGGTGGGCAGTGGGCAGGATTTTCTGCCGACTGCCGACTGCCCTCCGCCGACTTTCTTAAGCCGCCTTCGGCATCGCCGCCTGTTCTTTGGGTGACATGAAGCTCATTAGCTGCATCTCGACGACGCGGGGGTTGTTGCCAGCCTGAATGCTGAGGACACCCTGCAGAATGATTTCTTTCGTAAACGCTTCCTCTTTCGATCGAATGCCCAGCTTTTCAGCAACAGGCCCTGCAATCAGGTTCTGCAACAGCGCGCCATAGAGTGTGCCCACTAGCGCTACTGCCAGAGCGGCACCAATGACCGCGGCATCGCCACCCAGATTTCTGAACATGGCAACCTGGGCCGTCAGGCAGGCCACCAGGCCGCAACCGGGGCCGAACTTGGCCAGGCTCATCCAAAAGTGCTTGCCGTGCTTATGACGCTCGAGCATGGCTTCCACTTCGATGCGCATAATGCGCTCGATCATCTCCGGGTCGGTCCCGTCAATGGTTAATTGCAGGCCGCGGCGCAGGAATGCGTCGGGGGCTTCTTTGCTGACGGTTTCCAAGGCCAGCACGCCGTCGCGACGAGCGGTCTCGGCATAGGTCACCATTTCCTTGATGAGATGGTCAACGTGGGTTTCCTTGAAAAACAGCATCTTGAGTGACGCCTGCAACGCGCCTTTGACCGAGTGCATCGGCATGGATGCCAGGGTTGCCCCCAGGGCGCATCCGCCCACCAGAAGCACTTCGCCGGGCTTGATGTATGCCATGATTGCGCCGTGCGAGGCGTGGAACATGCCGTAGCCCAGCGCGCCCCAAGCCAATCCGTAGCCGACGACTGTTGCCAGATCCATCTTGCAAACTCCATACGAGCAGCAAAATAACCTTTGCTGCACAGGGGGATAACCCGATCTAACCTATTTTTCGGCTCGATTGGTGCAGTAAGATGAAAAGTTATTGGCACCAGCGGGTGTCTATCGACTACGATTTGCAGATGAACTCGAAATCGGAGCCACTACCGGTTGTGGCATTGGTCAAAGATCTGATGTTCGGCGGTAAAATCAGCGCCACGGCGCGGGCCGCCGGGCGAGTGGTGGTGATGCTCCGCGACCCTCACCTGCTAACCGGGCAGGCTGGAGCAATGTTGCTGGCCGATCTGTCCATTCCCGGCGCCATCGAAGCCGCGGCGGCATGGCAGACGGCGATGCAGGCACCCGCAATCGGTTTTGTTTCGCACATTGATGAGCAAACGATCAAACAGGCGCGCGAAATGGGTTTGCAACAGGTCATGCCCCGCAGTGTCTTTGCCGCCCATCTGGAAACCCTGCTGCAGAACCGATAGAACAGATGGAAAATCATTACTGCTCGAAAGGAGCATACGATCATGTCTGCCATTACCGATCTTCTTGGAGCCGATGCCGACGCTTTGCTTGGTTACTCTGCAAAGGGATTCTCTAAAGATAAACTGCACCTGCCCGGCCCCGATTTTGTCGACCGGGTATTCAGCCAAAGCGACCGCGGGCCGGCCGTGCTGCGGAACTTCCAGCATATGATCAACCACGGAAGGCTCGCGGGGACGGGCTTTGTCTCAATCCTGCCAGTCGATCAGGGCATCGAACACTCCGCCGGGGCGAGTTTTGCACCCGAGCCTTCATACTTCGATCCGGAGAACATCATCAAGCTGGCGATTGAAGGCGGCTGCAATTGCGTTTGCTCGACCTTTGGCGTCCTCTCGGCCTGCGCTAGAAAGTATGCGCACAAGATTCCGTTTATGGTCAAGCTGAATCACAATGAATTCCTAAGTTATCCGAACAAGTTCGACCAGACCATGTTCGGCAACGTGAAGACCGCTTTTGAGATGGGTGCCACCAGCGTCGGGGCGACGGTCTATTGGGGTTCGGCAGAAAGCGCGAGGCAGTTGGCGGAAGTCAGCGAAGCATTCGCCCGCGCGCATGAACTTGGGATGGTCACCGTGCTCTGGTGCTATACGAGGAATCCCGGGTTCGTGGATAAGGAAAGTAAGAAGGACTATCACACCTCAGCCGACCTCAGCAGTCAGGCGATTCATCTCGGCTCGACATTGAAGGCCGATATCATCAAGCAAAAGCTGCCTACCAATAACGGCGGGTACAACTTTACAAAGCATGGCAAGACGCATAAGGACGTGTACGAAAAGCTGAATCCTGGCGATCACCCGATCGAAATGACGCGCTACCAACTCGCCAACGCGTACATGGGCCGTGCCCCGCTGATCAACTCCGGCGGTGAGAGCAAGGGTGCAAACGACTTTGCCGACGCAGTTCGCACCGCAGTCATTAATAAGCGTGCCGGCGGGATGGGTCTCATCAGCGGGCGCAAGGCATTTCAGCGACCATTGAAGGAAGGTATTAAGCTGCTCAACCTTGTGCAGGATGTATACCTGGATAAGAGCATTACGGTGGCGTGAGCGTTGGCGGTCGCACTAGCAGGACCGTCATTACCATTCCGCAGTGCTGGACAGCCGATGCCCCGGCGGGACGTATGGATGATCCTTCAGCACCGCGATGTGGTTCGAAGCCCCGCGGAAGTACTCGAGGTCCTCGTAATACCCGGCGATCTCGATGAGCTTTCGCGCCGGCGTCACGCGGTAGATCGAGTACTTCGGTGAGAGCACTTTCCAGAAATCGCGAAAGCACGTGTGCGAATTGAGGTTGCCCGAGCTGAATTCGAAGCTCATTGCCCCGACTCGTCCTTCGGTCAGCGACCGCTGCAGTCCCTTCAGGGCAAACAGTTCGTGCCCTTCGATATCCATCTTCATGAAGTCGATGAAGGTGATTCCTCGCTCGGCGATGAATGAATCGAGGGTAACAATCTCGATCGCAGAGGGTTGGTATTTCCAATCTTCAAAAAACGAGTCATTTCGTTCGTGCAGGGACGCGGTCAAGTCGGTCTCGGATGACGTATACAGCTGCGCAGTCCCGGCGCGTTCACCAACACCTGCGGCGATCAGCGTGGTGTTGGGTAGGTTGAGCGTCCGAATCCGCTCCTGACATGCCGGCTGTGGCTCGAAAATGTATATGTGGGAAGGCGAAACATGTTCCATGATGCGCTGCGACCATTGCCCCACATTTCCCCCGACATCAAAGATTAGTGGATCTCGCCGGAAGATCGTCCCCACAGCGGCGCTGATCTCCGAATCAATGTCCCATCCTGTTCCCGACCCCTTGCCCATCAGGAAATTGGCGTACGCAATCGCTTTTCGCGCAAGTGAAATGCGCCGGCGGCCCACGAGCATCCACGAGAGTGTCGGCGCGAGGGATTTGGCGATTGAGTTTTGTGCCCCGGGTTCGTGTAGTTTCATTCTATTGTGCCCATCGAAGCCAAAGGGGTCAGGTTGCACCGCAAGTTAAATCTGACGTACGGCAGGTCGGGAAGCCTAGGAGGCTAATTCAGCGGCGGGGTCGGTCGCAACCAAAAACCTGGCGCGAGTTGATTTATCTTGTCTAAGGGCGTCAAACCGGGCAGCATGAACCGAAATATCCTGCCGCCTGCAACGAATTCACGGCAGCGTGGTAGTATCCTCGACCCAGGTTCGAAGACGCGGGCCCGTCCGAGACTTTCTCTATGAGCACATCGACCTATCCATCCAACGGCGACAAGCAGCCAACCAACGGGGATACAACGGCCAACTACGACGCCGGCGTTTCTTTACGCGAAAGGTCCGCTTTAGCCCCAGAGTCTGTGGAATTGGATATATCGGTTGAAAAGCGGCCAGCGCTAATCGAGCGCCGCCTGGTCGTTCCCTCACCACTGGAATCGGCTGGCCGGAGATGGCTGTTTCTGGTCTTGGCATTCGCGCTGGCTGCGGCCCAACATGCTTTTAGTCATACCTACTGGTCGTCGGGCCACTATGGAAACAACCAAAATGCCTATCTTGTCGCAGGGAAGTTGCTGGCGACAACCGGAACCACAGGTTTCGAGCCGAAATCGCCCTGGGAATTCGTCGGCTGGATGTGGAACATGGCCGAGGAAGGCTCGACCGCGGCGGGCGGAGGGTGGGTGTATCCGAAGTATCCCGCCGGGCTTCCGTTGTTGAATGCAGTTGCGTTTAAGGTCGGTTACGCGTTCGGCGGCATGGACGCGGCGGTATTCTGGACCTACAAGGTCAGCCCCATCTGCACGACGGCAGCGGCGCTGGGTGTATTTTTCATCCTCCGGCTTATCGCCAACTCATTTGCTGGCGTGATGGGAATGATCAGCTTCAGCACGCTGAGCGTTGTCCTTGTCTTAATGAACAACCCGTATAGCCATGCTTCTGACATGGCGTTTGTTACTTGGGGCATTTACGCGCTTCTCAAATGGTGGCAGCACGGCCGATGGTGGCGCGGTTCCCTGGCCGGGCTTTTGCTCGGCTATGCGGCGACAATCCGTTACACGGAAGGGCTGTTGGTGCTGCCGATCATCGCGGTGGTGATTTGTTCGATGCGGTGGACGTCTTTGCGATCATGGCTGCGAGTGAGCGTGCCTTTACTGGCGTGGGCTATGCCGCTGACGGTGCTGGTAATCTTCAATTGGTTTACCGTCGGATCAATCACGGGTTACGACAGTACCAATGAAAGCACCGGTTTCACGCTCAAAGAAATGGCTCGCAAGTGGCGGTGGGGGATTGACCAGCTTTACAACACGGGCCTTTACATCATTTTCCCGCTAACCATCGGCGGGCTGGTGATGGGCTTTAAGTGGAATTGGCGCGTCGCCCTTGTGCTGGTGCTCTGGTTCGTGCCGAGCACGCTCTTGTACTTCTCTTACTACTGGGGGATGAACTTGCCGGTGTGGGGCTTCATGCGCTTCTTTGCAAGTGTGTTGCCAGCGGGGGTCATTGCTGCGGTGTGGATGATGCATCACGCGGTCGGCAGTGCGCTGGACCACAGTGAGGATTCGCCGCCGATCGTGCCGCTCACGCGCCGGCGCGCTCTTCTGACAGGCGCGACCATAGCAGGGAGCGGTGTGGTCGCATTTGCAGTTGCGTCGCTCTTCCTCAAGCCCGATTGGCAGTTTGATGATCGCACCGAGTTGTTGGTGGTCGGCATAACGCTCTTGGCCACAACCATCGCAGCGGGAGTGAGTGTCGCTGGCCGAGGCGGGGCGATTATGGGCGCGATCGGAATGGCAACCCTCGTCGCCTTTCCCGCGGCGATCCATCTTGACGTGTCCGATTCGCCGCTTGAACGCGATCTAACAATCGCCACCAACCTCAACTATGCAGGCCAGCGTATTCGCGAGTCGTGCCCGGACGGGTCGCTGGTCTTCGTCAATGCACAGCGCGTAGGCAACTTCCTGCAGTTTGCGGGCAACTACGAGCTCTACGGCAGCGACTACATCGTCGGCGGAAGGCCTGTGCCGCAGATTCGCGGTGGGCCGGATAGCGAGAATCCGAACCCGATCCAGCCGGCCCGGGCGAAGTTCGTCGCGGAGGTATACAGAAAGTTTGAAGGCAAAGCCCGGGTGGCGGCGGCAGCCGACATTTGCGTGGAAGCGATTCAGTCAAACAGGCGCGTCTTTATCGTGAAGGAAGTGGACAGCGCTGGGGCGCTCATCAATGAGCTAACTCGAACGGGTCGCCTGCGCGGGGAAGATGTCGCACAGTGGATTGACCCAGCCCGAATGAGCAGCCGTGCGATGAACTCACTCACCAATGCGGGTGCTGACGGCATCGCGCGACGCGATCCGTGGCGGTGGAAGATCGTTGAAATGAAGCTGGCGGATGCGCCCGCCCCTGCGCCGGCATCGGCACCCACCCCGACGCCTTCAACGCTTCCGGGCGAGTAGCTTCAGCGACGCAATCTGTTTCTTACCCCGAACTGTAATCCGGAGGGGCCGATCGCGAGGCCAGCCTGTGACTCGCCGCGAGGTTTGGGCGATTACTCATCGCCTACCCGTCTGGGAGGCTCGCACTGTGCTTGGGAGCGCATGCGGGCTTGTTTCCTGCATGCCATTTCAATCGCCAGCTCGATGGCGGCGCGCATGCTCCCGGGGTTTGCGCGGTTGCGGCCGACGATATCAAAAGCGGTGCCGTGGTCGGGGCTGGTGCGTATGATCGGCAGGCCGATCGTCACATTCACCGCGCGGTCGAACGCGAGTAGCTTGATCGGAATCAGTCCCTGGTCGTGATACATCGCGAGGACGGCGTCAAACTTACCGTCCCGCGCTGCGAGAAACACCGTGTCGCCGGGATAGGGACCGGTGCAATCGATGCCCTGTTCCCGGGCCATCAAAATTGCGGGTTTGATGATCCGGTCTTCTTCATCGCCGAACTGTCCGTTCTCCCCCGCATGCGGATTCACGCCGCAGACCGCGATGCGAGGGTGTGGGATATCGAACCATTCAACCATGGCATTATGAAGCAATTCGAGAGGCGAGAAGACCGCGCCGATGTTTAGCTTGTTCCAAAGGCCCATGAGTGGAACGTGCACAGTCGCCAAGGCAACTTTAAACGGCCCGCCGGCGAACATCATCGCGAAATTGCGCGTATTGGTTCGTGCAGCGAACAACTCTGTGTGGCCGGGCCACTGATGCCCTGCCAGTTTCCAGCTTTCCTTGGCGATTGGTGCAGTGACGACTGCATCGACCAGCTTCTTGTTGGCCGCATCGATGGCGTCGGCGCAAAACCGCATGCTTGCCTCGCCGCCCATCTTGCTTGGATGGCGAATCGCGTGGCCCAGCATGCTGTATTGGTCGTAATCAACTACTACTATGTCGTGCGGATATGACCTGAGCCGGCCATTGAACTGATCGCGCCACCAGAACACCTCATACTCCGCCAAGTCGGCTGCGTACGCGAGCATTTCGTTCAGCCCATAGATGATGTACCGCGCTCGATGCCTGAGCGAAGGGTCGGCGAGCGCTTTGACGATCACCTCCGCACCGATGCCGGCGGGGTCGCCCATGGTAATCGCGATGGTTGGACGATAATCCACTGCCCGCAAGTGTAGGACACGATTGGCCCGCCAACAAACGAAAAACGGGGGATTCGACCCCCGCCGATTTGCAAGAACCCGATCGCAAGGCCAAACTTCAATGTTGAACAAGAATGGGCTTGCAACTTTTTCAAGCCGGTTGCGTGACCAACACAACAGGAGTCTGCTCGTGAGCAAAAACACCTATATTCATGCTTCAAAATGTGCGACCCTCATCGGCCTGCTCGCCGCCGTGGGATGGGCCGAGCCGGCGACCCAGCCTTCGCAGTTACCGGAGATGGTGACTGTCCGCAAAGGCGATATCCCGCTCACCGTGACCGCCGACGCATGGTTTGAACCAATCACTGCGACGCAGATTCGCTTTCGGCCCCGCGCATTCAGCGGCGAAATGAAGATCGAATCCATCGCGGCGCACGGCACTGCTGTTAAGGCGGGCGAACCACTTTTG
>DDRH01000038.1:31335-57883 GCA_002343075.1 Phycisphaerales bacterium UBA2421
GATCAACACCGATGAGATCAACCGGCAAATCGCCATGGCAGAAAACGACCTTGCTGTGGCCGCGGCGAATCTGGCGAAAGCTGAGGCCGATCTGCGGCTGGGCAACGAAGCCGATGCGCTCGCGGCGAAGGTCCAGCAGGAAAACACCACAGCCGCCGAGAATGCCGTCGCCTGGTGGGAGAAGACCGATGCCCCCAATATGCAATCGCAATATGAGATGCAGCTGCGCGGTGCCAAGCATGGTGTTGAAGATCAGCAGGATGAGCTTGATCAGTTAAAGAAAATGTACAAGTCGGAAGAGTTGACCAACCAGACCGCCGATATCGTTGTTAAACGTGCGCTCAGGCAGCTTGAGTTTTCGCAGATCGGGCTGGAAATGACGAAGAAGCGCGTGGAGAAGCAGAAGGCGACCGATTTTGAGCAATCAAAACGTGCCGTTCTCAACGCGCGAGAGCAGCAAAAGCAGGCAGCCGAAGCGCTCGCCGCGGCGCAGGCACAGGCGCTTGTCCAGCGGCAAGCGGGATTGGTGTCCGCGCGGGCTGCCCACGAGAACGCATACCGCAAGCTAAACGACCTCCGCTCCGATGCCGCAGGCATGATCGTCTCTGCCAGTACAGACGGCATTATGCTCCATGGCAAGCTTGTGAACGGCACTTGGCAGGGCACCGCACAACAGACGATTGATTCCGGAGACAAGGTTGCGCCGGAGCAAGTCGTCGCGACGGTCGTCGAGCCGGGAAAGGTAAGCCTGATCGCTGCAGTTCCCGAGGATCAGGTTGGTCGCGTACGCGCGGGTGACTCCGTGGTCATCATCCCAAGGTCGCAGCCTGAGCGCGTGCTGACTGGTGTCGCGGGCGCTGCCTCTCCCGTGGCGACGATGCCGGGCGACCCGGCGAAGTTTTCCGTGCCGGTCGAGATCGAAGCCGGCGCGGATGCGTTTCTGCCAGGCCATCGCGCCGCTGTCGAGATCGACGTTGCCGACGCCCGCGACGTACTGGTCATTCCCCGCACCGCCGTGAGTAACGGCAAGGTGCGTGTGGAAGTCGGCGGTGAAATGTCGACGCGATCGGTGATTGTGGGCCGGAGTGACGGAAAGCTGATTGAGGTCGCTCGCGGGCTTAAGGAGGGCGAAGTTGTGCTGCGGACGTTTAAGGAGGAGTAGCGATGCGTGCCATTCTTGCTCTCTCACTTCTGGGCGTGATGGTCGGCTCGGTCGCGTGCAGTAATGCGCCTCGGGCAGACCGCTACGCCCCCAAGTCGTTTGCTACGACGCAAGCGGTTGCAGCCAGGCCGATCGACGACGCCATCGCCGAGGGCGTGGCGTTTCTTCGATCATCGCAGAACCCGGATGGCTCGTGGGGCACCGGGCTGCAGACGCGAGGGCTGGAAATTTATTCGACCGCCGGATCGCACGAGGCGTTTCGTGATGGGACAACTGCGCTATGCGTGATGGCGTTGCGCGAAGCCGGCGAAACCGAAGCCGCCGAGAAGGGTCTTAAGTATCTCCTATCCAGCCGCACCGCCCGCCGGGAGAGTGGAGCGATCATCTACAATATCTGGGCACATACTTACGGCCTGCAAGCAATGGCGCAAGAACTGAAGCGGGGGGATAACAAGAAGGTTCGCGCGACTGCCGAGTGGCATCTCAAGCAACTCATCAGCTTTGCGTCATACAACGGCGGCTGGAACTACTATGACTTTCATGCGCAAACCCAGCAGCCGAGCATGGAGGCGACCAGCTTCGGCACGGCGGCGGCACTGATCGCGCTGCATGACGCGCGCGAAGTCGGGATTGAGGTGCCCGAATCACTCATTCGGCGCGCAACGAACCGGCTCGAAGAGTGCCGCACTCCCGGCGGGTGGTTCATTTACGGGGCAGACAGTCGATACATGCTTGATCTGCCCGCCAACCAGATGAAGGGCGCGATCGGGCGCACGCAGTCTGCCAACGATGCGCTCTGGCTGTGGAAATCCCCGCTGGTCAATCGTGAGCGGGTGGTTGAGGGTTTGCAGGCGTTCTTTGCGAACCACATGTGGATCGACATGGGTCGCAAGCGGCCTTATCCCCACGAAGCCTGGTACCAGACATCCGGGTATTACTACTACTTCGGCCACTTTTACGCCTCTCGCCTACTCGAACGGCTCGGCGGGGAAGAGCGGAAGGCCATGGCACCGTTACTGCTGTCGCACGTCTTGCCATATCAGGAGTCGGATGGTTCATGGTGGGATTATGCGATGTGGGACTACCATAAGCCCTACGGCACCGCGTTTGCCCTAATGACGTTGCTGCGGTGCCGTGATGGACTTTGATGAGTCAAAATTGCAGACGAGGGTCCTACAAAACTGCACTGGACAGCATCACGAAACAAAATTTGTTCATGAGGTGTTGACTCGGCGTTAAAGATCGATATTCTTCTCCGCTCGCCACTCGGAGGGTATGCGCCCTCTGGAACGGTGTAAGTAGAGTCAGAACAATAGGTTAGCGAAATGACTGTGGATCGGATTCGAATTAGAATGGAAGCCTACGACTACCGGTCGTTGGATAAATCGGCGAAAGATATCGTCGAAAACGCCAAGCGCACCAACGCAAAGGTGTGCGGGCCCATTCCCCTGCCGACCCGAGTCGAGCGATACACGGTGTTGCGTAGTCCGCACATTGATAAAAAGTCGCGCGAGCAGTTTGAGATGCGCACGCATAAGCGCGTGATTGATATCTACGACCCGAACGCACGTACGGTCGAAGCGCTCAATCGCCTCGTCGTTCCCGCTGGCGTTTTTGTAAAGATCAAGCAAGGCTAATGCCTTTGTAAACGCGATGCTCCTGAGATTCAGGAGCATCAAAATTTTTGTGAAGACCGTGGGGTTCATCCAAGAACCCGTTTGCTCCTCGCCTTGGTGCGACGAGTCACGTGTCGATGGAAATTGTATCGTCTGAATTGGTGGCTGTCGGCGTAGGCCGCTTGTTACCGATCCGAGGCGAGCGCAAGACGCAGGGCCGAAGTTTGGCTCGACGTCCTCTGGCTCGAAAGGTTATGACACCAGCACTACTGGGTAAAAAAGTTGGCATGACTCGCGTCTACGATGAGAAGGGTACCATTGTGCCCGTGACCATCGTTCATGTGGAGCCGAACGTCGTCACGCAAGTAAAGACCGCCGACGGCAAAGACAAGTACAACGCGGTCCAGCTTGGCTATCTCTCAGTTGATCCGAAGCACAGCACGTTTCAGTTGATTGGCCACTGTGGCAAGCACGCTGGCACAGCTCCGAAGCGCTATTTCCGCGAAATTCGCCTGAAAGACGCAACCGATAAGACCGCCGGCGATGCCGTTGCGGTTGATTCGTTTGATGGCGTGCAATTCGTCGATGTTGTTGGTACCAGCAAGGGCAAGGGTTTTGCTGGTGTAATGAAGCGTTACAACTTCGGCGGCCAGCCGGCGTCGCACGGTACGGAGCGTAAGCACCGCTCGCGAGGCTCGATCTGTTCATTCGCCAGCAACCGCGGTCACACTGGCAAGCCCAAGAAGGGCCTTAAGATGGCCGGCCACATGGGCGTAGACCAGGTGACCACGCGCAATCATCCGCTGGTTCGTATCGATAAAGAAAACAATTTGTTGTTGATCAAGGGAGCTTTGCCGGGACCAAACGGCGGGCTCATTTTTGTTCGCCGCAGTATTACGGCAAAAGTGAAGGCAGCTGAGTAGTTGCTGGTCATGGGTGGTCGGCTGTCATCGAGTGCAGCCATCGACCCGTGATCCTGGCAACTGGCAACTAACAACTGGCAACTGACATGTTAGACATACCAGTATTCAATCAATCCGGTCAGCAGGTAGACACCTTAAAGGTCGATCCGGCGAAGCTCGGTGGCGAAGTGCGCAAGGAACTGCTCAAGCAGGCGTTGGTGATGTATCACGCCAATCAGCGGCAGGGCACTGTGCAAACCAAGGCGCGCGGCGAAGTGGCCGGCTCGACCCGCAAGCTCTTCAAGCAAAAGGGGACCGGCAACGCCCGTACCGGTGGCATCCGAAACCCAATCAAAGTCGGCGGCGGACACGCCAAGCAGAAGCGGCCCAAAGACTGGCGACAGGCCATGCCCAAGAAGGCCCGTCGGCTCGCAACCAAGAGCGCAATCCTTTCCAAGATTCAGGCTGGCGATCTGAAGCTGTTGACAGAAGTCAAGCTGGACGCGGTAAAGACCAAGACCGTTGCCACAATGTTTAAGTCGCTTGGCATCGATAGAAGCGTGCTGCTGGCGATTCCCGAAAAGCATGACACGCTTCAAAAGTCGGCCCGAAACATCGATCGCACGACGCTTACTACCGTCGAGCAATTGAATGTCTGGGACTTGCTCCGCAATCGCACACTCTTGATGACCAAGGCTGATTTTGAAAAGGTGCTGGCATAAGCCGGACGAGGTAAACCATGCTTTCCACTGAAGTCATCATCAAGCCGCTGATCACTGAGAAGAGCACGCACCAGTCGCAAACGCGCAACACATACGCGTTTCATGTGGCTGGAAAGGCCAGCAAGCTCGATATCAAGAAGGCGGTTGAGGAACTGTACAACGTTAAAGTCACCGATGTGCGCACAATGGTTCGCAAGGGCAAGGCCCGCCGAACCCGCGCCGGCTATGTGAATGAAACAAATGTGAAGCGTGCCCTGGTGAAGCTGCACGACGAATCGAAGATCGAACTGTTCTGATAGGAGTGGGCAACCAAGCGGAAGATAGGAAGCGGTGATGACTGCTGACTGCCGACCGCGGACTGCCGACTGAAAAATATGCCGATCAAGTTTTACAACCCGACATCGCCTGGCCGCCGACAGGGGTCGGTGATCGACTACAAGGCGGTTCTGACGAAGTTCAAGCCTGAGAAGTCGCTCGTCGTTGGCAAGCGCCGCGCCGGCGGGCGGAATCATCATGGGGTCATCACCGCCAAGCACCGCGGAGGCGGCAATAAGCAGCTTTATCGCCTGGTCGATTTTAAGCGGCTTAAGGATGATGTTCCGGCCAAGGTCGTTGCCATTGAGTATGACCCGAACCGATCCTGCTTTATCGCGCTGATTGAATACGGCGACGGACAAAAGTCGTACATTCTCGCCCCCAACGGTCTCAAGGTCGGTGCCACCGTGCAAAGTGGCAACACCGCTGAGCCGGAATTAGGCAATTGCATGCCACTGGCAAGCATTCCGGCAGGGCTTGAAGTTCACAATATCGAAATGAATCCCGGCCAAGGCGGCAAACTTGTTCGCAGCGCCGGTGGGGCAGCTCGGTTGAGTGCAAAGGAGGGCGAGTGGTCGGTTATCATTCTTCCTTCTGGGGAAATGCGCCGGTTGAAGAGCAAGTGCCGGGCAACTATTGGCCAGCTTGGGAATTTGGATTGGATTAATGTCAGCATCGGGAAGGCGGGTCGCAATCGGCATAAGGGCATTCGTCCGCACACGCGCGCAAAAGCCATGAACCCGATCGATCACCCGCTCGGCGGTGGCGAAGGTCGCAGCAATGGTGGTCGCCATCCTGTCAGCAAGACCGGCGTGCCCGCCAAGGGCGGCATCACACGCAGCAAGAAGAAGAACAGCGAAAAATTGATTTTGCGTCGGCGTAAGTTTGGCAAGTTCCAGCAACGCCCGCAGGTCGTCAACATCTGATGAGTTATGCCTAGTGCCCTGAGTGCGTTCTGAATCCGGGATTCAGCATACAAGGTACGGTTTGAAGAGAGAACCATGAGCAGAAGCGCAAAAAAAGGCCCGTACGTTGACGAGAAGCTTTTCAGGAAAGTTTCTCACCTGAACGAAATGCGCAAGAAGCAGGTCATCAAGACCTGGGCGCGTGCTTGCACCATCATTCCTGAATTTGTCGGGCACACGTTTGAGGTGCACAACGGCAACAGCTTCAAGAAGGTGTTTGCAACGGAAGACATGGTTGGACACAAGCTTGGCGAGTTTTCGCCAACGAGGCAGTTTAAGGGCCACTCGGGTCGTAAGACCGACGCGGCACCGGGTCGGTAGTGAATTTTTTTCAGGTCGCCCGCACGTTCCGGGTTGACCAGCAAGTTTGATTGCAAGTTGAGGCAGCTATGCCATTTGAAGCCAAACATCGATATGCCCGCATCGCTCCGCGCAAGGCGCGGTTGGTGATGGACATGATTCGCGGTCGAGACGTCGATGACGCCATCACCATGCTGAAGTTCGCCAAGCAGCGGTCAAGTGTGTTGATCGAGAAGGTCGTGCGATCAGCCGTCGCCAACGCGATCGAGCAGGATACAGCAGTGCGGCGCAACTCGCTGTACGTTGCCAAGGCTTGGGTTGATCCGGGGCCGATCATGAAGCGGTTTCAGCCGAAGGATCGCGGGAAGGCGTATTCGATTCAGAAGAAGACGAGCCATTTGGTGGTCATCGTGGACGAACGGACGGAAGCCGCAGCTTAAGGAGAATGCGGGTTGAGGCCTTTGGAGTGCGGATTGAGATAATCTGAACTCGGATAGACCTGAATCCGGATTAGTTTCGATGGGTCAAAAAGTAAATCCAATTGGATTCCGAACGGGTATCACTGAAGACTGGAAGAGCAAGTGGTACGCGCCGAAGTTCGCGTACGGCACCTTTCTCGTCGAAGATTTCAAGCTGCGCCGATTTATTGATCAGCGACTAAACCGCCGGCCCCCGTTTGCCGCGGTGAGCGATATTCTGATCGAACGGACTCGGGAAGAGGTGACGGTAACAATCCGCACCGCCCGTCCCGGATTGGTGATCGGGCCCAAGGGGGCAGAAGTCGACAAACTCCGCGAAGAGTTGGAAGACATGATCGGGCGTAAAGTCGCGCCGATCAAGGTCATTGAAATCAAGAATCCCGATCTTAATGCTCAGTTGGTGGCTGAGGCGATTGCAGAACAGCTCAAGAAGCGTGCCGCGTTTCGCCGCGTGTTGAAGCAGCGGACGGAAGCCACCATGCAAGCTGGTGCCAAGGGCATCCGGATCGGGGTATCGGGCCGGTTGGGCGGGGCGGAAATCGCTCGCTCGGAGAAGACGACTGTCGGTTCGGTCCCGTTGACTACGCTCCAGGCAAATGTGGACTACGGGTACGCAATCGCGTTCACAACCTATGGCGCAATTGGCGTGAAGTGCTGGATTTACCGTGGCATGTACGGTGAAGAAGTGCTCGAAACAGATGTACGCCCGGGTGGCGCACTCCGTCGCGGAAGACGTTGATGCCGGGAGTGAAGCTAGTTTGTCGTGTGGAGTTGCAGTAGCGCAATCATGGGCCTGAAGCCCGGCACCTTACGGTGCAGATAACGACTGGTCAGGTGATGTTATGGCAATGATGCCAAAACGAGTGAAGTTTCGAAAAAGCCAGCGAGGCAAGAATCGCGGAAACGCCAGCCGTGGCAACACGGTCTCGTTCGGCGAGTTTGGGCTTCAATCGCTCGAACACGCCTGGGTAACAGCCCGGCAAATCGAAGCCGGCCGCGTAGCGGTCAGCCATTACCTCCGCCGCGAGGGTCGGCTGTTCATCCGTGTGTTTCCGCACAAGCCAGTGTCGGCCAAGCCGCTTGAAGTGCGCATGGGTAGCGGTAAAGGCGAGCCAGAATTCTGGTGTGCGGTGGTGAAGCCCGGGACCGTGATGTTTGAGATCGCCGGAGTCGATGAAGTGACCGCGAAGCGTGCTTTGGCACGTGTCGCGCACAAAATGCCCGTCACCACTCGGTTTGTGGTGCGGCGTCACGCCGTGGCTTAGGAGATTGGTCAGATTTGAGAGGACAACATGGCCACGAAGAAGACAAAAGAGAAACAGGGATTCAAAGACAAAGAGACCCCCGCGTTGGCCGAGGAGTTGAAGGGTCTGCGTAGAAAGCTCTTTGAATTGCGCACGCAGGCTGTTACCGAGAAGGTCGAGGACACGACCCAGTTTCGAAAGAACCGTCGGGATGTGGCCCGGATTTTGACCGCCCTTCGGCAGCGTGCACCGCAGACGACCGCTAAGTGAGGCAGTGCTAGCCTGTGCGTTGGTGCGGCAGGCGAGTTGAGTGAGCATGACGGGATCGCGTCGCGTTTGACGCACTGATTTGAGAACAGATATGGCAACCGCAACCGAACAATCCAAGCGACCACTCCTACGTAAAATCGTCGGTGTTGTTGCTTCAGACAAGACTAACAAGACCCGGAAGGTTCTGGTCGAGTACCAGACTATGCACCCAAAGTATGGCAAGTATATGAAGCGCCGTACCGTGCTTCATGTTCATGATGAAGCCAATGAAAGCCGCGAGGGCGACCGGATTGAAGTTGCCGAGTGTCGCCCGCTGAGCAAGACCAAACACCATCGTCTTCTGCGCATCGTTGAGAAGGCACCGGAGAAGGCCGTGCAGGTGTCAGCAGAGGAAGTGATGACCGGAAAAGCGCCGGAGCAGCGTTAAAGGAGATTGGCAGTCCCTGATCACGAATTGCGAAAGGTTGTGCGAAAGTTGTTCCGCCGCTCGCAATTCAGGATTTGAGATTCTCAATAAACGAAGATGATTCAGCAGCAAACGTACCTCGATATTGCAGACAACACCGGCGCAAAAGAAGCCATGTGCATCAAGGTGCTGCACGGGTCGACGCCGCGCGGCAAGTTTAAACGCAAGGTGGCGACTGTGGGTGATGTAATCATCTGCGCCGTGAAGAAGACGCTGCCTGGCGGTGATGTGAAGCAGGGTTCGATCATTCGCTGTGTGGTGGTTCGCACCAAGCAGCCAACGCGCCGCCCTGATGGAAGCTATGTGCGATTCGATCGCAACGCTGCCGTCACGATCAGCGCTGAGAATGAGCCGGTCGGCACCCGAATCTTCGGTGCCGTCGCCCGCGAACTGCGTGACAAGAATTTTATGAAGATTGTATCGCTGGCCAGCGAGGTGGTTTGAGATGAGACACCGAATTAAATCAGGCGACGTCGTGATGGTGATCGCCGGTGCAGACAAAGGTAAGACGGGCCGCGTGATGCGGATTCTGGTTGACCGAAATCGTGTTGTGGTCGAAGGAATCAACCGCGTCTGGAAGCACGTCCGGCCAAACCAGCGTAACCCGCAAGGCGGGCGTATTCAGAAGGATGCTCCGATCCACATGAGTAACGTCATGCCGATCGATCCATCCACGGGCAAGGGAACGCGCGTCCGATTCCAGGAGAGAGACGGCAAGAAGCACCGGACCAGCACCCGCGGAACCGATCTGGGTGTTGTAGGCCTGAAGTAACTGTAGTAGCAGAAACAGTTTGCAATTTTGTGCAGTTTGTAATTTAGCCGCGTCAGATTCGACGCGAGGCAAAAGCCATGGCAAAAGACGACAACAAAAAGGGTGCCAAGCCGACCGCAGAGCAGATCGCGGCGAGAAAAGCGGCGGCGGCAGCGGCGAAAAAGAAGGTGGATGTCTCGGGCGCCGATGACGACGGCCCGGCACTCCCCGCACCGCCGGCGCGACTCTTTGGCTTTTACAACGAGAAGGTCGTTCCGGCGCTGCAGCAAAAGCTGGGCGTGAAGAATAAGCTCGCTATTCCCCGGCTGGAGAAGATCGTCATCAGCATGGGCCTGGGTAAGGCAATGACGAGCGGCGAGAAAGTGAAGATGGATCAAGCCGAGCGCGAACTGGCGACGATTGCTGGTCAACGTCCGGTTCGATGCAAAGCCAAGAAGAGCGTTGCCAACTTCAAGGTGCGTGAAGGCATGGAGACGGGCTTGAAAGTCACACTGCGCGGCACGCGCATGTATGAGTTTCTCGACCGGATGATCACCTTGGCATTCCCGCGGGTGAAGGACTTCCGCGGGGTGAACCCCAACGGCTTTGACAAGAGCGGCAACTATAATTTCGGCTTTACCGAACAGACCGTCTTCCCCGAGATCGATGGCGCCGCAGTCACGTTTCAGCAGGGAATGAACATCACCGTGGTCACGACCGCGGCAAGCGTTGATCATGGCAGGGAATTGCTCAAGCAGTTTGGCTTTCCTTTCCGGACGGACGAAAAGGACAAGAATTAGTTCAAAGGCTGATCGCTGGTGGGTTCGGCCGGGTAACACCGCCTGTCCCAGAGGTCACTTCAGCAAAACAGTAACTGGAATCGATATGGCAACCAAAGCCTGGATAAGTAAACAGAAGCGACGCGAAGCACTTTCCAAGAAGTTTGCCGAGGTTCGTCGGCAGTTGAAGAAAGAGCGAAACTATGCCGCCTTGGCAAAGCTCCCGCGTGACAGCTCGCCGACCCGCAGCCACAACCGCTGTGAGTTGACTGGCCGGAGTAAGGCTGTGCTTCGTAAGTTTAAGGTGAGCCGAATCATGCTCCGCGAGTTGGCCCTTGCGGGAAAGATTCCGGGATTGAAGAAGGCAAGCTGGTGAGGAACTGCCAATTGCCAATCGCTCGGCGTGACCTCAAGAGCAGGCACCGGCGGTTGCAAATCGGCTTATATCGGCAATTGGAAATTGGAAATCGGCAATGAATAATCAAGATCCCATCGCGGACATGCTGACGCGAATTCGCAACGCCAACCGGGTTGGACGCCTCTTTGTCCAAATTCCCAAGAGCAAGATCTGCACCGGCATTGCGCAGGTGCTAAAGGATGAAGGCTACATCGCGGAGTTTGACCCGATCGACGATCCAAACAAGCAGGGTCAGCTTCGCATCAAGCTCAAGTATGCGTTGAATGGCGATAAGGTCATTCACCTCATTGAACGCGCGAGCAAGCCAGGTCGTCGGCTCTACAAGGGTGTGGGTGAACTCCCCCGCGTGTTGAATGGCATGGGAATCGTCGTGATCAGCACGAGCAAAGGTGTGATGAGCGACCGCAAGGCGCGTGAGGCCAATGTCGGTGGTGAGTTACTTTGCACGGTGAGCTGAGCGACGGTCGGAAGAACCAGCGAGTGACAACCTAGTTCGTAGTGGCAATTGATGATTCGAGTTGAACATGAGCAGAATTGGTAAAAAACCTGTCCCCGTCGGTAAGGCTAAGGTCAGCATCAATGGCCAAAAGGTCAACGTCGAAGGACCCAAGGGCAAGCTTGAGCTGAACGTTCACCCATCGATCAAGGTGGAATTGAGCGGCTCTGAAGTTGCCGTCGCTCGGCCGGATGATCAGCGTCAAAGTAAGGCCCTGCATGGCCTGACGCGCGCGCTCCTGGCGAACATGATCGAAGGCGTTACCAATGGATACAAGATCACCCTGGAACTCCGAGGTGTCGGCTACAAGGCTGACATGAAGGGGAAGAACCTGGTGCTGTCGGTCGGCTTCGCTAATCAGGTCGCAGTTTCCATTCCCTCGGGTGTTGCTGTGAAGGTCGACCCCGGTCAGGGCGAGATCACGAATAAGATTGTTGTTGAAGGCCCCGATAAGCAGGCCGTCGGAAACTTCGCCGCCGAGGTGCGTAAGATTCGCAAACCCGAGCCGTACAAGGGCAAGGGCATTCGCTACGAAGGCGAAGCAGTCAAGATCAAGCCGGGCAAGGCCTTTGCCGGTGCGGGTGCAAAGTAGTGTTCGCGTGAGATGTATTGTGGGTTCAACTGCGGTTTCGATTCGCAGCGTGGCCGCTAGAGGTTGAGCAAAGATGGCAGATAAGAATCAAGAAAAAGCAGTTCGGCTTCAACGCCGTAAGTACGGTATTCGCAAGACTCTCTCAGGGTCGCCTGAGCGACCTCGGTTGTCGGTCTTTCGGAGTGACAAGCACATCTCGGCCCAGGTCATAGATGATCTTGCCGGCAAGACCCTTGTCGCGGCGAGCAGCCAGCAGAAAGACGTCCGCGGACCGCTCGCCAATGGCGGCAACATTGCTGCAGCCAAGGCCGTCGGCAAGGCGATTGCCGACCGCGCGAAGGCAGCGGGTATTGCCAAGGTGGCGTTCGATCGCGGTGGCCGCCGCTACCACGGCCGGGTGAAGGCGCTTGCCGATGCGGCACGCGAGTCGGGCTTGCAGTTTTAATTTCAAGAAGAAGCACTATGTCGGACCAGACCAACAATCCTGAATCGCAATCGACCGAACCTCAACCCACTTCCGAGGCTTCTGCCGCGGCAGCTGTTGCGGGTGAATCATCCCAGGCGCCCGCGCAGGCTGCATCACAGCAGCGGTCTGCGGGAGGTCAGGGCGGCCAGCGCGGCGGAGGTCGTGGTCGCGGCGGGCAAGGCGGCGGAGGTCGCGGGCGCGGTGGTCCGCGCCGTGATGATCGCGGAGACGACTCGGGTATCGAATCTTCCCTCGTCCGCGTCTATCGTTGCGCAAAGGTGGTAAAGGGTGGCCGAACCTTCTCCTTCGGAGCGCTGGTGGTGGCGGGTGATCGCAAAGGCAATGTCGGCATCGGTTACGGCAAGGCAAATGAAGTCCCGAACGCCGTCGAGAAAGCCACCAAGGACGCTCGTAAGAGCATGATCAGGGTGAATCTTAAGGGAACAACCATCCCCCATGTGGTCGAAGGTCGAAGTGGCGCGAGCAAGGTTGTGCTCGTTCCCGCCCGTCCCGGCACTGGTGTGACCGCGGGTAAGAGTGTACGACCCTGCTGCGAGCTTGCGGGGATCACCGACATTCTCACCAAGGCCTACGGCTCGACCAGCCCTAAGAATCTGGTTAAGGCAACGCTCGCGGCCTTGGGTCAACTTAAACTGCGCGATCAGGTCGAGGGTATTCGGGGTGTCGAACTTGAGAAAGGTGCCGGTGAGCTGGTAACGGCATAGTTGGTCTGGATGGATTGTTTGCGCGAATGCTATGCTGGCAGGCGGGCAGTCTGTGACTCTTCATCCCCCGAGTTTGGAATTTATTATGAGCATGCAACACGTTATCACGTCGGCGGTCAAGCGGTTCAAGCGCACTCAGCGCAAGGGCCGTGGCGATTCCAGCGGGCGCGGCAAGACCGCGGGGCGCGGCACCAAGGGTTCCGGTGCCCGAGTCGGCACATACATTCGCAGTGGTTATGAAGGCGGGCAAACTGAAATCTACCGCCGCTTCCCGAAGCGCGGCTTCAGCAACTTCAAGTTTGCCAACCGGTTTCACGCCGTCAATCTCGCCGACCTTGATGCAAAGTTTGACTCAGGTGCCACTGTCGATCAGGCAGCCCTAAAAGAGAAGGGTCTGGTTCCCGACACCAAGCAGCCTGTGAAGATTCTTGGCAACGGAACGCTCACCAAAAAGCTCACCGTCGTCGCTGGCTGGTACAGCAAGAGTGCACACGATGCCATTACCCGCGCAGGCGGCGAGGCACAGAACGCCAAGGGCGAGCCCTTTGCATTTCCAAAGCCGAAGAAGAAGTTTATCCCACGGGAAAAGGTTAAGAAGAAGGCGGCCGAGGATGAAACTCCAGCAGGCGAAGTCCCGGCCTGATGTGGATGTTTTTTCGAGCGCGCTGTACTAGTTCCCAATGTGGAACGTCGCCGGCAGCGCTCCGTGATCGATCTGTTCAATGTTGAACGCCGTTGGAGTGCTCGGGTCGCCGTGATGCTCCACGGCGTTCGATGACAAACGGCGGACTGCGGCTAAAATCTGGTTCGTATGATCAAGACGTTTATCAACATCTTTAAAGTGCCGGAACTGCGGAACAAGGTGCTGTTCACCTTTTTCATGCTTGCGATCTATCGCATCGGCTACCATGTGCCGCTCCCCGGCGTCGATCAGGATGCCTTTGCGAGGATGGCAGAGCAGGCATCGCAGGACAATTCCGCAGCGGGTCGGCTCGCTTCATACGTCTCGATTTTTTCCGGCGGCAACCTCAGTCAATCGACCGTGTTCGGCCTGGGTGTGATGCCTTACATTTCTGCATCGATTATCTTTCAACTCCTCTCGACGGTCGTTCCGTCTCTGGAGAAGCTGAAGAAGGAAGGGCAGACCGGCCAGCGAAAGATTCAAGAATGGACTCGCTACGCCACGGTCCCGCTCGCGCTGGTTCAGGCGATATTCTGGCTGAGCTACATGCACAACACGTCGCCGTCGTTGGTGCAATCAACGTTTGCTGATGGCTGGCATAGCACGGCGTTCTGGTTTGTCGGCGTTGCTTCGCTGACCGCGGGTTGCGTGTTTTTGATGTGGCTTGGCGAGCAGATCGATGAGTACGGCCTAGGTAACGGCGTGTCACTCATTATCCTGGCCGGTATCGTCTGCCGCATGCCCGCAGCCATATCCGAGCTTGTTGCGCTCAGTAATTTCTCTGGTACCGCCGACGCCTCGAAGCCGATCGGTGTTGGGCAGGTGTTGTTCCTGCTTGGCTCGTTCATCGCGGTTGTGGCCGGCTCGATTCTGGTTACACAGGCTCAACGCCGCATCCCCATTCAGCAGGCGAAGCACACGCGCGGCCGTAAAGTCTACGGCGGGCAGAAGCAGTACCTCCCGCTACGCGTGAATCATGGCGGCGTGATGCCAATCATCTTCGCGCAGTCGCTGATGTTATTCCCGGGTGTCTTGTTCGGCTGGCTCAATGGCGTCGTGAACACTGGCGGCGCTGCATCCAACTGGATTGGATCCCTGATCGCTTTTCTTAACAATGAGTTCGGGAGGGGGGCTTTTGTCTACATCCTGACCGAAGTGGTGATGATTTACTTCTTCGCATACTTCTGGACGACGGTGCAGTTTCAGCCCAAGGAAATGGCCAACCAGTTGCGGGATTACGGGAGCTTTATTCCCGGTCTCCGTCCGGGTAAACGGACTGCGGACTACCTCGAACGCTTGATGATGCGAATGACGTTTGTCGGTGCGGCATTCTTATGCGTGATTGCAGTTGTGCCCACAGCGATCAGTGCATGGATGAACATCCCGTACACAATCACGGCTTTCCTCGGTGGGACGGGGCTGCTCATTGTTGTGAGCGTGGCACTCGACATGGTACAGCGCATCGAAGCCAACCTCATGATGCGCAACTACGGCGGGTTCCTGGGCGATGGTGGTAAGCGGATTAAAGGGCGACAGTCCTGATGTGGAGCAGGCAGTCAGCGGTTGGCATGAGGCAGGAGTGAACTGCCGATTGCCCTCTGCCTGCTGCGGACTGAAACATGCCGATCATTCTAAAAACACGCCGCGAGATTGAGATGATGCGGCGAGCCGGTCAGATCGGCTGTGAGATTCTCGCCGCGATGCGCGAGGTCGTGCGTGCTGGGGTCACCACTTTTGAACTTAACGAGATTGCTCGTGAGCTATTGGCAAAGCGAAACGCTATCGGGATGAGCAAGAATTATCCCGACTACAAACCAGGCACCGGCTACCCCGCCGAGACTTGTCTGAGCATCAATGAAGAAGTGGTGCACGGCATTCCCGGCCCACGGCAACTGAAAGACGGGGACATCATCACCCTCGATTTGGCGCTGCGGGTCGAAGGCTATTGTGCCGATACCGCCACAACGGTTGCTGTCGGGCAGGTGAGTGACAAGGTCAATAAGCTAGTGAATGTGACTCGCGACACACTCGCGATCGCGCTAAAGCAGATCAAGCCGGGGCGTAAATGGAGCGACATCGCTCGGCTGATGCAGTACCACGTTGAAAGCAACGGCTTCAACGTGGTTCGAGAGTTCGTTGGCCACGGTGTAGGCCGGAGCATGCACGAAGACCCTAAAGTACCTAACTTCGTGACAGCAGAGCAGTTACGTGGCGATTTTAAACTGCGCCCGGGGATGACTTTTGCGGTTGAACCAATGGTTGTCATCGGCCGACGCGACGTCCATCAATTGCCGGATGGTTGGACCGTTGTCACCGAAGACGGGCAGCCAGCGGCGCACTTTGAACATACGATTGCCGTCACCGAAGCGGGTGCCGACATTCTAACCGATGGCCGCCCTCCGTGGGGCCTATAGAATTGCGGTTTTGCGATTGGCAATGGCGGAGTGATTTTGTTACAATTTCCAATTCCTTAGTCCGAGGCGGGCTGAGGGTTGGCTTTGAGGTGTCACCATGAAGGTTCGAGCAAGCGTGAGGCGAATTTGCGAAAATTGCAAGATCGTCCGCCGAAAGGGCGTTGTGCGGGTGATCTGCACGAACGTGAAACATAAACAGAAGCAAGGATAAGGAACCGACAAGCCGTCGGCCACACATAGCGGCGATCGCTTGTTGATCTAAGCCCGCGTTTCTGGCTGGCAGTCAGTCTCAGGAGCAACCATGCCCCGTATTGCAGGTATCGATATTCCGCCGGATAAGAAGATCAAGATCAGCCTTCGCTACCTCTACGGCGTTGGCCCGTCGAACGCGTTGGTGATTTTGAAAGAAGCAGGCATTGATCCCGAACGCCGTGCGAAAGATTTGAGCGAAGATGAATTGGCCAAGATCATTGGCATTCTTGATAAAGACATCTTGGTCGAGGGTGCCCTTCGCAGGACGATTCAGCAGAATGTCGGTCGGCTTCGCGAGATCGGCAGCCACCGCGGCAACCGACATCGCCGCAGCTTGCCCGTGCGCGGCCAGCGTACTCGTTCAAACGCGCGTACACGAAAAGGCCCGCGTAAGACAGTCGCAGGCAAGAAGGGCGTCAAGGAACTTGGCAAGTAGTCCGCAAGTAGTTTGTCCGGAGCGATGGATCGGCAGCCCGGTGTGGTGTGCTGGTACGCGGCCGACAGCTTTGGGTGTGTATTCGCGGGGACGGCGTAGTCCGGTTGATCCGCAGGAGATGGTTTTCAGATGGCAGAAGCAGGCAAAGGCGGCGCTAAATCAGGTGCCAAGAAGAAGATTCGCAAGGGTGTCACGAAGGGCATTGTTTTCGTCAAATCGACGTTTAACAACACTCTCGTCACTATCACCGATACTAACGGCGAGACCATTTCATGGGCCAGCGCCGGCTGCGTCGGTTTTAAGGGTGCGCGAAAGAGCACTCCGTTCGCCGCCGGTCGTGCCGCCGAGAAAGCTGCCAACGAAGCCAAAAAGCACGGCATGATTGAAGTGGAAGTGCGTGTAAAAGGACCTGGCGCGGGCCGCGAGCAGGCGATCCTCAATCTTCAGAACTCAGGGTTGAAGATCTCCGGAATTGAAGACGTTACCCCGCTGCCCCACAACGGTTGCCGACCGCCGAAAAAGCGGCGCGTGTAATCGGTTTGCTACTGGCTTTTTCATAACTTGAACTATTGAGCTTCGCTCTCGCGAGGCTGGCATACAGATGGTCCTCATCGTCGAGGACGGGAACTGCCGGCAATCGGGATGCGAGCAGGAGAATTCTGAGATGCGTATTCGATGGCGTGGTTTAGAATTGCCGTCCCGCGTGGTTCGCGACGAGCAGGCATCAACCGACACTTTTGGAAGATTCAGTGCCGAGCCTTTCGAGCGCGGCTTTGGCACCACGGTCGGCAATAGCCTGCGACGGATTCTGCTATCCTCGCTCGAAGGTGCCGCTGTCACCCATGTTCGGCTCAAAGGTGCCGACCACGAGTTCACAAGCCTGCCGGGCGTCCAGGAAGATGTCACGGACATCATTCTGAACGTCAAGAGCCTGGTGGTGAAACTCGACGGTGATGAAACCAAAGAAATGCGCCTGACGGCCAAGAAAGCTGGCCCTGTCACAGCCGGCATGATTGAGGCCGATACTTCAATCAGCATCATCAACAAGGATCTTGTCATCGCGACGTTGACTGAAGACGTCGAGTTCGACATGACGCTTCGCGTTGCCAAGGGCCGCGGTTATGTTACGGCCTCTGAGAACATTGACGACGAAGGCGACACTCAAGAACTGGGACTTATCGCAGTCGACAGCATTTACTCTCCCGTTACTCGTGTTCGTTACTCGACCGAAGACGCGCGGGTTGGACAGAAGACCGACTATGATCGCATGATCCTTGAGATCTGGACGAACGGCACCGTCTCGCCGGAAATGGCGCTCGTAGAGGCTGCAAAAATCCTACGCAAGCATCTGAACCCGTTCGTGCAGTATTTTGAGTTGGGCCACGACGTTGCCAGCGATGACGCGATTGCCGCTCTTCGCGATGCCAACAAGGCAATGATCGATCCCGACCTGCGGCAGAAACTGGGCATGACGGTCCAGGAACTTGATCTCTCAGTTCGTGCAAACAACTGCCTCGAGTCGGCACGTATCTCATCCGTCCGGGATCTCGTACAGAAGAACGATTCTGAGCTTCTGAAGGTGCGTAGTTTTGGAAAGACCAGCCTTCGCGAAGTGAAACGTCGCCTTGCCGATATGGGACTGAGCCTTGGGATGGATCTCAGCCACAGCGGCGCGGCCGAGGATGGCGGCGGGGCGATGGAGTGATTGGCTAGGTTGAACAGTTCGGTAGGATGTTAGAAATATTGTGCGTCGGCAGGACGTTGCGGACCGGTGGCAGTGCCGGATTGCGCGGTGTGCTGAGTGACGATCGGAAGCCGGCAGGCAGTATTCTGGAGTTGATATGAGTTCACATATGTTATTCGGCCGGCAACTCAGCCGGGATACGGAGCATCGAATTGCGATGCGACGGAATCTTGTGCAGTCGCTGTTTGAACACGGCAAGGTTCGCACGACTCACCCCAAGGCCAAGGAAGTTAAGGCGTTCGCCGAAAAGTTGATCACCTTGGCGAAGAGGGGCATTGGTGCAACTGGCAATGACGCCGGTCGACTCAAGTTGCTCTACCGCCGGCGGGTGCTATCTCAATTGAATGATCGTCGGCTTGTGGATGAGAATCAGGATTTTCTCACCGGCGAGACCAAGACGGTCGTCCAGCGGTTGTTTAACGAGATCGCTCCGAAATTTGTCGATCGAGACGGCGGTTACACCCGCATCACCAAGACCGCCGACTTTCGAATCGGCGACGGCAGTTCGCTCGTGGTACTGTCGCTGGTAGGCAATCTGGAGAAACCCAAGGGCACCGTTCGCAAGAGTGCAGGCCTCCGCGGGAAGCGATACACGAAGCGAACCGAGTTTGCCAAGAAGGCCCTCAAGGCCAAGGCTGAGCCGGTAGCGGCTTAAAATCGGCTCGCCCATGCCGATAATCGAAGAAGGCTCCTCCGCGTGACAGCGAGTGTCCGGCGGAGGAGCCTTCGGGCATTTCCTGATGAAGTTCCCAGTTTTGCAACCTTTGTGTTTCGGTTGCGTATTGTGATAAAGTGTGATTTCGGTATCAGTCATCTGGAGGCGTGCGTCGTCAATATATTGTGCGCCGAGGAATCGAGAACACAATCGGCTGGCTTTGAAAGTAGTTGACCGGAGACCTTAGCCTCCTGGCGCAATGGGTAGTTACGGGCCGGGTAAGATCGAGAGTTGCCTGCATGTGGGAGAATTTTAACGCCATCAAAGCTGTTTTTATGGCGATGTACATCGCCATTTTGATGTTGGTTGCACTCTACGGAATGCATCGCTACATCCTGGTGTTTCTCTACATTAAGCATCGTAAAAATGCTTACCAGCCCAAGGGCCGGTTTGGAGAACTTCCTTTCATCACGATTCAGCTACCAATGTTCAACGAGTCTTCGGTGGCCGAGCGTATCATTCGTGCCACCTGCGCGATTGACTACCCTCGCGAAAAACTGGAAGTGCAGGTCCTTGACGACAGCACAGACGGCTCGGCTGCCATTGCGAGCGAGGAAGTGAAGCGGTGGCAGGAGAGGGGCCACTTAATCAGCTACATCCACCGATCAAATCGTGTGGGCTTCAAGGCCGGCGCACTGCAGGAGGGAATGCGCGTTGCACGCGGGGAACTCATTGCAATTTTCGATGCCGACTTCGTACCCCCCTCAGACATTTTACGCAACGTGGTTGACTTCTTTACCGACGAGAATGTCGGCATGGTGCAGGTGCGGTGGGATCACCTTAACCGCGACGCGTCGCTGCTTACGCGCAGCCAAGCGATGTTTCTAGACGGCCATTTTGTCATCGAACACACCGCAAGAAACCGCAGCGGTCGATTCATGCACTTCAATGGCACTGCAGGCGTGTGGCGCCGCTCGACCATCGAGGATGCCGGCGGCTGGCAACACGACACACTCACTGAAGATTTAGACTTGAGCTATCGGGCTCAGCTAAAAGGATGGCAATTTGTTTATCTGCCACAGTACGCCGCACCGGCGGAACTGCCGCCGGAGATGATCGCGTTTAAACAGCAGGCGCATCGTTGGACCAAGGGCAGTGCGCAAACCGGCCTGAAGCTGCTGCCCCGAATTCTCAGGAGCAAACATCTACCGAGGTCGATCAAAAGCGAGGCATTTTTTCACCTCACCAACACGGTTGTCTATCCTCTGATGGTGCTGCTCACCTTGTTGATGTACCCCGCGTTCATCTATTCTGACGGCCCCTGGAAGAACATAGGCTGGGGAAAGGTGCTGTTCAGCGTCAGTTTGTTTGTGCTCGCCACATGTTCCGCCAGTACGTTTTTTGTGTTCGCCCAGCGAGAGTTGTTTGGAAAACAGGCAACTTGGCGCTCAATCCTTGCGCTGCCGATGTTAATGGCCCTCGGCGTGGGGATTTGTGTCAATAACACCAAGGCATTCATTGAGGCAATCTGGTCATACTATTTCGGCAAGAAGGCCAGCGGGGAGTTTGTCCGTACTCCGAAGTACGGCGTGACTGGCAGACACGGCCGGCGGGATTTCAGGCCCGTGAACGTTTTCACGTTCAAGAGGCTGGCCGTGCCAATCCTCGAGATCGCCTTCGGAATCTACATGTGCTGCTTCATCTTTATCAGTGCCTACTACAACTACGCCATCATCAGCTTGCCATTCTTGATGATTTTTGCTGGCGGCTACCTCTATGTCGGCTTCAGCAGCCTGCAGGTGTTGTGGCAGATGCATCAATATCAGCAGCAGGAGACCGCACTTGCTGCAGCGGAACTGGCAAAGGGTGAGGTGGAAGTGCCGACGATTTAGCGCCGAAATGCCCCGCGGTCACGCCGGGGAGTTTAGAGCCACTTCCATCGCCGAAACATCACAAGAAGCGAAATGATCGAGCCCACCAGGATTCCCATCGAAACGTAGAAGCCGACATTTGAGCGTAACGTCGCCTGAAACCACGGCGTCTCAAAATTCTGACCATAAAAGCTAGTGATGACCGTCGCGGGCAGGGCAGTCACTGTGATGATTGTCAGTGCTTTCATCACCTTGTTGAGGTTGTTGCTTACACTCGACATGTAGATATCGCGCGCGCCGACAATCAGATCACGATACAGTTCGATCATTTCCACCGCCCGCACCAGATGATCAAGCACATCGCGCAGGTAGATTCGCGTTGATTCACGAATGAAAGGCACTTCGCCTCGTGTCAACTGCGCTATCACTTCTCGCTGAGGTCCGATGATGCGGCGAAAGTTCAGCAGCTCTCGCTTTTTCTGCGCAATTCTCGGTAGAAGCGCTTCGGTGGGCTTTGTAGCTGCCTGCTCTTCAAGATCGTCAATTTCCTCCTGAAGCCAGTCAAGAATTGGTGTGTAGTTATCCACAAGTAAATCGAGAAGGCTATGCAGCAGCATGTCGATGCCGCTGTCGAGCACGAGGTTGGGATCGGTCTCAGCGCGCATGCGCACATCACGGATGCTGCGATGTTCCTCTTCGTGGATCGTAAGAAGGTAACGCGAGGAAACGAACATGTCGATTTCCTTGGTGCGCAGCTGGTCACGAAATGTTTCCAGGTCAGGCCCGTGAATCACCATGTAGAAGTACGATTCGTTACAGACTTCCCCGGTATGACGATAAGGCTCAATCTTGGGCCGCTGCGAATACTGAATACTGTCTTCGATTGCCAGCGGGTGGAACCCGAACACTTCGTCGAGCAGGTAAAGCTCTTCGTCAGTTGGCTTGCTCATGTCGAGCCAGAAAACTGCCTTCTGGTCGCGCATGGCACGAATAAGAGTCGCCTCGTCAGTCTCGCGGCTGATCTTCCCGTCGCCGAACTTGATGAACGCGGTCAGCATGGCTCCCGGTGAATATAGCCGCAGATCGCCGCAGATGAATGCGCGGGCGACACGAAATCTCAACTCCCCGTCACGTCAGGTTGCCGGATGCGTGCAACGGACGCCCTCTGCGGCTAAAAATAGGTTCATGATCGACCGCGTCCTCGCCACCATCGAGCAACGTAAGAGCCAGTCCCTTGAACAGCTCAAGGAGTTTCTACGCATTCCATCCGTAAGTACCAAGCCTGATCATGCGGAGCACATGGTTCGCTGTGCCAACTGGCTTGCGGACCAGTTTCGGTTTGCCATGCTTGATGCGCGGGTGATGCCCACGGGGGGTCACCCCGCGGTGGTTGCCAAGAACAAGCACCAACCCGGCCGACCGACGGTCTTGCTCTATGGACACTACGACGTGCAACCGCCGGAGCCACTGGACCTTTGGAACAGCCCGCCGTTCGAGCCGACAATCGGTAAGACCGAAGCCGGGACCGACGCTATCTTTGCCCGAGGCGCAGTGGATGATAAGGGGCAGGTATGGTGTCATGTTGAAGCGCTACTCGCCTGGCAGGCCCACGGCGGGGTTCCAGTGAATCTTACTTGTCTCATAGAGGGCGAGGAAGAAATCGGTAGTGAGAATCTTGAGAAGTTCGTGCATGCTCACAAGGAAGAGCTGAAGGCTGATGTGCTGGTGATTTCCGACACCGGTCTTTTTGCTCGCGGGGTGCCTGCGATCGGGTATGGCTTGCGCGGGTTGGTATATGAAGAAGTGCGGCTTGACGGTCCCAGCCACGACCTGCATTCCGGCGGTTGGGGTGGGGCAATTCAGAACCCCGCCAATGCGCTTGTCGAGCTTCTCGCAACGCTCCATAACAAAGACGGAAGCGTCAACATCCCCGGCTTCTACGACGATGTAGCCGGTTTATCCCCCGAAGAGCGTGCCGCGTGGAAGGCGCTGCCTCATTGTGACGACGCGTTTGCCCGCGATCTAAAGCTGTCGAAAGGCGATCTGGTCGGCGAAGCCGGCTATAGCACGCTCGAACGCATCTGGGCACGTCCGACCTGTGACATCAATGGCCTTTCAGGCGGCTATCAAGGGCCGGGCGCGAAGACGGTCATCGGCTCCTGGGCGAGTGCAAAGGTTTCCATGAGACTTGTTCCCAACCAAGATCCTAAAAAGGTCCAGATGGCGTTTCGCCAGGCGATCCGCGACCGGCTTCCCAACGGCGTGCGCGTTACGTTTACGATGGACGACCACATCAGCAAGCCCGTCCTCACTCCAATCGACACGCCAGCGGTCAAACTGGCAGTGGAAGCGATCTCGGAAGGCTTCGGCAAACCAGCTACTTTCACCCGTACCGGGGGCAGTGTGCCGGTCGTTGCCACCCTGCGGGAGGTTCTCGGGGTGGATGCGCTTCTTGTCGGTTTCGGATTGCCCGATGACCGTGTTCACTCACCGAATGAAAAGTTTGATCTCGACTGTTTCTACAACGGCACCAAGACCGCCGCTATCCTGTATGACAAGCTTGCGACGCTCAAGATGTGACCGGGAGCGGATTTAGTCGCCGCCAAACGCAAACCTCCCCACGCGGGGCGATCAGGGTAGAATACCGGGCCATGGGTTGGGACCGTGTGATATTGCATGTTGACATGGACGCGTTTTACGCTTCCGTCGAACAGCGCGATGACCCGTCGCTGCGCGGCAAGCCAGTGCTGGTAGGACACGACGGCAATCGGGGGGTCGTCTCCGCGGCGAGTTATGAGGCACGCAAGTTTGGATGTCGCAGCGCGCAGCCGATGAGCCTCGCCCGGCGGTTGTGCCCTGCAGCGGTGATTCTCCCGGGTGACATGAAGAAGTATCAGCGCATCAGCTCGCAGATCATGGCTATCCTCGATGACTATTCCCCCCTGGTCGAGCCGATCAGTATCGATGAAGCATTTGTTGACCTTACGGGCACTGAGCGACTGCTCGGCCCCCCATTTGAGGTGGCGACGCGGGTGAAACAACATATTCTCCGTGAGCTATCGCTTACAGCCTCTGTCGGCCTCGCGGCCAACAAGTTTCTCGCCAAGCTCGCGAGCGACCTTAACAAGCCTGACGGGCTTACGGTGATTGCACCAGAAGATGTGAACGTCATCCTCCCGCCCCTGGATGTGAGCAAGTTATGGGGTGTTGGGCCGAAGACGGCCGATCGGCTTGCTGAGGTTGGCGTGCGGACCATCGGAGATCTGCAGCTAGTACCGAAAAATGTGCTGGATCAACGATTCGGCGAGCTGGGCGGCCACTTCCACCGCCTTTGTCGCGGACTGGACACGCGCGCAGTCACTCCGGACCAACAGGCAAAATCGATTGGTCACGAAACGACATTCGGCGCTGATCTTGATCATCCAGAAGATGTGCGCGCCGTGCTGATTCACTTGAGTGAGAATGTCGCGTGGCGGCTACGCCGACATAATCGACGCGCTAAGACAGTAACCGTCAAGATCCGTTATGGAGATTTCCAGACTATCACGCGTGCCCAAACGCTGACCCCGCCGACAGATCTGACCGAGTCGATCTGGCATGCGGCAAGCCAGTTGTTTAACTTCTGGGCGGGCCAGTCGTTTCGACCGGTTCGGCTCGTTGGCGTTTCGGTGAGCCAACTCACAGAGCCGCCGGCGCAATTGTGTTTGTTCGAGCATCCAACAGAGAGAAAGCAGCGCAAACTCGATACCGCAATGGACGCGATCAACACAAAGTATGGCAAACACGCCCTCCGGAGGGGCGCAGGAAGGGGTGGTGCGTGATTCCCTGGTTCATTCGGGCGGTAACGGGCGCGCGGGCGCGCTGGTCGGGCATCGAACCACTCGACGCCAACGGCGCGCTCCCTCAGCGGATCTATTTCGCCAATCATACAAGCAACCTTGACGCTCCGGTGATTTGGGCGGCACTCCCACGGCTTTTGCGTAAGCGCACCCGCGCCGTCGCCGCGAGAGATTATTGGGAGGGCGGGCCCGTCAGGCGGTTCTTAGCCAGCCGGGTCTTCAACGCGGTGTTGATCGAGCGCAAGAAGGTGACCGTCAGCAATAATCCAATGATTGCCATGGAAAAGGTACTTGATGACGGTGACTCACTCATCATCTTTCCCGAAGGGGCGAGGTTTACATCCGATGAAGGTGAAATGGCCGAGTTCAAGCCGGGGCTTTGGCACCTCGCCCGTAAGCGACCCCAGGCGCAGTTGGTGCCGGTCCATCTGGAAAACCTCAACCGCATCATGCCCAAGGGTAATCTGTTGATCGTCCCTGTGCTGGCCTCAGTGACATTTGGGCCACCGGTCACATTTAACGCGGCGGAGCCGCGCGGGGCGTTTTTGGCGCGTGCCCGGCAGGCGGTTGCGGCGCTGGAAGATCGGGGAATGGGCGGCGAGCCCGCATCGGCACCTTCGGCGCCGGTTGCCGCGACGGCTGATTCCACCCCGGAGGTGAGCTGAATGCTTGCGTGGGATAACAACACGAAGATTCTCGCCGCGGCAATTGGCGGAATTCTGATGGTCGCGACCATTGTTGGTGCAAGCCTATCTCTTGTAGCGACCGGGCCAGGCGCACGGCGCACGGTTGATAACCTCAACGCGCGCACCCGCGCGTGGTGGGTCATGGTCATTCTCTTTGCGCTTGCGTTAGCTGCGGGGAAAGGCGGGGTGGTTGTACTGTTTGCACTCTGCTCGTTTCAGGCGCTTCGCGAGATGATTACGCTCGCGCCAAGCCGAAGGGCCGACCATCACACGCTATTCTGGGCGTTCTTCGTTATCGTCCCGCTGCATTACTATCTGCTGTACATCGACTGGTATGGAATGTTCGCGATTTTCATTCCAGTTTACTGTTTTCTGTTTCTTGCAATTCGCAGTACGCTCACTGGAGATAGCGCGCGTTACCTTGAGCGCACCGCCAAGATTCAATGGGGCGTTATGATTTGCGTGTATTGCATCAGCTACGCACCGGCGCTTCTTATGCACAAGGTAAAGGGGTTTGATGCGAGTTGGATTCTGCTGGTGTTTCTCGTGGCGATTGTGCAATTGTCAGATGTGTTTCAGTACTGCTGGGGCAAAATGCTCGGCCGGCGGAAGATCGCTCCAAAGCTCAGCCCAAACAAGACCTGGGAAGGTTTCGTAGGCGGGGTGCTGACGGTGACTGCTGTCGGTGCCGCCTTTTCGCCGATCACGCCTTTTTCATGGTGGAAGGGAGCGCTGCTGGCATTTGCAATCGCAATCATGGGTTTTTTCGGCGGGCTGGTCATGAGCGCCATCAAGCGCGATGCCGGAGTTAAGGACTACGGGCATTTGATCGAAGGCCACGGCGGGGTGATGGACCGGCTGGATTCTCTCGCCTTCGCCGCCCCGGTCTTCTTTCACGTCGTTCGCTGGTATTGGCCAACATGACCCGTCGCAACGCCGGACTGCGCCGAGCATCGCTCCTCGATGTTTCTCAAGCAAGATTCGATACATTCTGATAAACCTGAAGGACGCCTGCGTCACTTACGAACATTGAAAGGGCAGCTGATAGCCCGGAAAATGGGGGATTTTGTCAACGTTGGGTGAGGACCTTGCATGGATCAGAATCATCAATTTACCGGATTCCGCTGGACGCTGCTCGGAGCGGCTATAGCAGGAGTGCTTAGTTTTTCGGCCGAGGCGTACGCAGAAGATCGGACTATCAACGGTAGTGGCAACAATCTTCAACAGCCGAATCGCGGCGCCGCAAACACGGCATTCATTCGACTCGGCTACCCTGAGGTGACCTGCTCCCCAAAACCTGA
>DDRH01000045.1 GCA_002343075.1 Phycisphaerales bacterium UBA2421
CCTCTCCGTCACCATCGACGATGTCGGCCTGCATTACAAAACCGCCCCTCAGCATGTTTACTACCAGTTCAATCAGCCTGTCACCGGCGAATTCACCGCCGACGATATCGTCATCGATCACCTCACCACCAACACCACCGTCGACCGCGCGGCGATGAGCCTCGCATACGACAGCGGCGACGAGATGTATGAGCTTTCATTCCCCGGCCACTCCAACCAGGGCGTCAGCGGGATGATCCCCGACGGCAACTTCGATTCGATCATCAGCGAACTCGGCGTGCCCGGCATGATCAGCGAGCACCGCTTCAGCTTCTTCTTCCTCATCGCCGACGCCGACCGCGACCGCGCCGTCAGCCTCAACGACAACACCGCGCTCGAAGCCAATCTCTTCCAGTCAAACAAGAAATTTCATCAGGGCGATTTTAACCTCGACGGAACAGTCGATCTCGCCGACTGGACGATTCTGCAAGCCAACTTCGGCCGGCAAATGCCCGCGCCGCTCTCAGAAGCCAACACGATGCAGGCTGCGGCGCTGTCAAGCTCGGCAACCCGGCTGACATGGACAGCGCCCAGCACTGGCACACCCGACGGCTACCGCATCTTCCGCAGCTTGGACGGCAGCAACTTCTCGCTGCTGGAGGAAGTGAATAACTCAACGCATTCACACGACGACCCGGGCCTTAATGATGGCACCAAGTATTGGTACCGCGTGCGGCCATTCACCAACGCTCACGGCAACGGCGCGACCACGAACAAACATAGCGCGGTGACGGTGCTGCCGCCGCCGTCGATCACTTCGATTACGAGCATTTCGGACAGCGAGGTGCAATTGTATTGGAGCGACTCGAGTCAGAGTTCAGCGGAATACGTCATTGAGGCGCGGCCGGTCGGTACCAGCGCGTTTAATCTCGTCGCCACAGTTGTACGCGGGCTGACATCCACCACGATTGACGGCTTGGAAGGCGGCGTGACGTATGAGTTTCGAATGATGAGCCGTAATAGCTTCATCCCTTCCAGCTACACAGTGAATTCAACGGTCACAACGCCCGCCGGCGTACCGCTTGCTCCGTCGGACCTGCAAGCAACAAGTCTCGCACCCGGCCAAGTGCAACTCAATTGGACGAACAACTCGCGTACAGCCACCTCGATCCTCGTGCAGCAGCTGGAGCCTGCGGTAACAGGGTGGGAAACAGTGGCAACCCTCGGCAATACAGTTACGAACTATTCGTTAAACAGCGTCGAACAAGGAACAGCTTTTCGCTATCGCACAATCACGCAGAATCTTGTCGGGACTTCGTTGCCGACCGGATACGTCGAGTTGGCATCAAGCTACGGGCCCCCTGCACCGCCAACGCAGCTTGAGCTTACACTGGGAAACCGTGGGATCTGGCTCCAATGGATTGATAACTCAAATAATGAATTCGGCTTTAGTGTCGAAGAACGAACCGAACTAGGAACGTTTCAAACGATCGGCCATGTGCCCAGAAATGAAACTGAGTTCTTCGCGGACGCGAGTTTGGCGGGCACTCGCCGAGCATTTAGAGTGGTAGCATTCAATCCACACAGCGATGCCGTGAGTGAAGAATCTCAGTTTGCGCCAAAACACTGGGGCCTGGGTGGTGCCGATGGAACGTTCGGAGACGCTGGCGCCGTTAGTTTAGCAACTTCAACGGCACCTGGATTATCTTCATTGTGGCGTGACGCCCAAGGTAGCCAGGACGTCGCAGTACGCCCGGATGGTCGCATCGTCACGATGGGCATCGGAGTCCTACCGGGCGCATCGGGTGTGCAGTTGTTACTGACCCAGCATCTTCCAAACGGGGATCTCGATGAAACTTTTGGTGCTGGGGGTCATTCTAGCGTCGGCGCAATCTCAGTCCCGGGCGGCAATTACTGGCGCGCTTCCATTTTCTTAAGAGTGCTTGAGAATGGGAAACTGCTTGTCGGAGCGGATCACTTGTACCAGTTCAATGCCAATGGGTCGCTCGACACATCGTTCGGCACTTCCGGCGTGCTCTCCGGAGAAAGTATGGGAGGGCAATTCGCAACACCGATGAACTCATCAAGAGTGTATGACGCTATCCAGTCGAGCGATGGTCAAATTTATCTGCTTCTGTGGGGCCAGATTCAGCAGACAGTACTCGACCATCATCTGTTCGGTTTTCCTGGTCTTCCACCCCAATTGATCCAAGTCAGCACCCCCGTTTTCGGAATTGCGAGAATCGACTCGTTTGGTCACGCTGACCCCTCCTTTGGTACGGCGGGGATTGCAGCAGCACTCGTCTCCGCACCCAACAATCCCTATGGCGATCCAAACTATAGAGTCCGGTTTCTAAGTCAGCCTGCAGATGGCTATCGAGTTCCGGCGCGGCTTTACGCGGACACCAACGGTAGGATCATTGTGACAGGTACAACCTTCGTCGAAAACAATTTTGGTGCGTTCCGAGTCCTCGATTCCGGGGAGATTGATTCAAGCTTTGCGCCGGCTGGACACATAAACGTGCCGATACCTTCAGGTTTGCTCATGTACGGCGATGGTCACCGAACTATCAGCTTGCCGAATCGAAATGAAAATGCTCCGGTGTTTCTAGTCACCGGACTGGGCTCCGGTCCCGGCCATCAGTTTCCGATTCTGGCAGTGGTCGATCGCGACGGCCTGCGAGACACGGTTGAACTTACAGAACTACGAGATCTAAAGTTGCTAGGGGCCGTTTCGGATGGGCTTGGCGGATGGTTGGTCTATGCGCAAGTAGGCGATCATGACTTCAATACGAAGACCATCGAGTTTCGGATTTCTCCATCGTTACAGGCCGACGCCAGCTACTTTGCGACAACTGCACAATACGCCAATTTCGACATCCTTGGCGACACATACACAGCCATCTCAGCCTTCACCGAGGAGCAAGATGGCGTTGCATTTGCGATCACTAGGAGGAGCACGGGTTCCTATCTAGCTCGTTTTGATGTTGGAACACGAGACCTAGGGGCCCATCGCACCGGCGGGCGCTTCGGCGTTCCGGTGGACGATGCCGACGAAGATGATCCAAACAAGTACCTCATCCTCACCAACAACGACGCGGAAGAATCCGTCGGCGATGACGGCTTGGACTTCGCCGACACGACCGCGGAGATTCCGGAAGGTTCGCTTTACCCGGTAGACGACGACCTCGCCCGCATTACGCTCAAACGCCTCGGCCCGCTAGGTGGCTCCGGCACATACAGCGTTGAAGTTTCCAACCCCGCGGCGGTTCGCCTGTTCAAGTCCGACGGCACCGTGTTGGGTAATCTGACGCTCGATCTGGCGTTGCCCGCTGGCAACACATACCTGGCCGATTTGGCAACAAAAGACGTGGAGGTGTGGGTTGAAGGTCTGCTGCCCGACAGCAACCTGCGCCTTTCGCTGGTGCAGCGAGATGAGGACGACGAGGAAGTATCGCGGGATGATGTGCATTTAACTGTTGCCAATCTATCACTTCAAGGATCATCTGATCAGCCGATACCTTTTGTCACTCGAACGACGATTTCGGATTTGATGCGCGCTGTTCAAGATCGCGAAACAACACTTGATCCCGAATGGCAGGCTCCGTGGTCCGAGCCAGAAGAAAGTGCAAAGTTCCGTGTTCGCCTCGACGGTCGCGGAATGTTGTCTGAGACGGAGATTTCGTTCATTTCTGAAGATCAACCCGCTGATGCCCGCAACATGACGTTGAGTGGTAGCAGTGATTTCCTCACTACAACAGATTTCAACGTCATGTATCGAGGCACTTGGCCCGATACGATTCTCTCGAATTATGCAGTTGATCGCGTTCGAGCGGAACTAGGCGTGACCCCGTTTCACAATGCAGGGCTGCTTGTGAAAATTGAGACTGCGGATGACATTGTTCGTCAAGTGATTAAGCCGACCTACACGCTGTCTGATGTTCTTGCCGACGGAAGAATCGACGTCGCCGAGGTTCAAGACGTTGAATTGACGGACGCCGAAATTCGGATGGTCCTTACACAAAGTGCTAATGGGCATTATTGGACTGCGGCGAACTTGGATGATCATCAGAAGCAAAGGGCTGATGAGAACTACCCAGCCTTCCAAAATCCCGCGCTCCGCTACGCATTTCGTGCGTACGACGCAAATCTTGCTCAATGCAGATTTATCTTGACATTCCAGCAACCGGAAGCGCAAGCTTACATTACAGAGACTTATCAACTACTTCGCGGGGCTAACCCTATTCACTACGTCGGAGAAACGGGTTTCGCAATTGGCAGCGGGTACGAACCGGTGCTCGGGACCGAGGTCAGCAGGTTCGGTAAAGCTGGTGAATTGGTTCTTTACCTCACTTTGCTAAAGGGAATACAGTGGGCATTGAACACGACGCGTGGGATGGCGATGACGCCGCTTGCCAATGGCGCGAACACGGCCGCGCCAGCCGATGTGATTTTCCGTTTTCCAAACGGGGGACGGTGCCATGTTGCTGCTGGTCAGCGATTTACTCCTGAGGAAGCTGCCGCCGCGTTTGATGCTGCGGCGGCCGGGCAGCAAGTTACGCTAGGAAAGATTGATATTGCTCTAGGAATGTACGAGCACCCGATGCCGGGAAATCTTGAGGCGTTTGCGCAGTTAGTTCGAGCCACGCATTCGCGTCAATGGGAACAGGTGGGCTTTTACTCCAAAGATGAGTTTTTGGGATGGGATGACGTCTTCGGTCGAGTTGTGAATGCTACAATTGCAAGGGGCGGAAAGATTCGTTTCGATCTCGACGGCGTAAACGTACCGCAGGCTTTAGCCGGCGATCATACGGTTTGGGTAGGTCGCTACACCTCATGGGAATTACAGCACATTCGGCGTCCAAGTTGGTTCGAGCACACTGTGTTTTACGAGAATGGACAGGTTCTAACACCGCAACAGGTTGCAGCGAAAGGAATTCAAACATGGACACCGCCAGAGTAGCGAATCCAACGACCGAGAGCTTCGAACTCGTGCACCAAGTCGGCAAAGCGGGGTACTTTATACGAATTGGGGCGACTGTGTGCGAGCGTCGCGACGACGGCGTTTCTGTAACATTCAGTGCGACGGTTGACTCAACGACTAGGGCGGGGGTCGTATTTGGAATCGAGTTTGCGTGGGAGCGGATCGGTCGGGAAAGCACTAAACTGCGGGGGGGGTTGATTGTGGATGTGACTTCTGTCGAGAGCGTTCCAATCGATACGACGTTACCTATCGTCGCGTATGGAGCGTCGCAACTTATCTTCAAGATTTTTGATCGCCGAAATCAACGAGCAGCGCGATTCGAGCCGGAGCGAACGGGCTTCTTCTTTCCTAGATAACGTCGTGATAATGCTCCTTCGCTCGCGGCTGGTCACATTTCGCAAGCTCAACGTGACGCGTGGCACGACGTTCACGCCGGAGCACGAGCGTACCGGTTGACACCGCTCGTGTGCAGATAGGCAACGAGCGTTTGGGATTTGATGAGCAGTCCCGCGTGTTGCAAAATGCGATCTTCACGCCCCACGCCGCGTTTTGGACAGACGCGTCCGGCGCGATGGCGAATTGGGTGGCACCGATCAAGTCAGTCATTCCTGGTGCCTCACCGTTCTTGACCGTTGTCCCTGACGGAAACATTGGAGTCGCGGCAGACCGCATACAGTGGTACTCAGATAATCTGAGGCCTGCGTTTTCGACCTGGGAAGCGGGCGTGACGGCAATTGATGTAGACATCTTGTTGCGAGGTGGCTACTGAGATTCATCAGCAAGATTTGCTTGCTTTTGACTTTGCCCTTCGTCGGAGGTTGCGTGTTACTCCTCATTATGTGGCTCGTTATGTCGCCACCTACTCAAGTCAAGGTCGATATGCTCGGCCCAACCGCCAGCCTTGACGGGTTGACTTGGACGGAGCTCTCGCCCGGAGGCGAAATTTTGACCGCACACTCCAGTCGACCGACTTCGCTTCGCGTTCGCCTTCCGGGCGGTGTCGAGATTGTGGAGCAGATTCCCGTGCTGTCCGTCAGCAGCAAGCGCGGCGTCGTCACAGACGTCAAATTTGGGCTGAGTACAAAGTCTGGCGAGTTCGGGGAAGTGTTGCAGCTCGTCCGCGACCGCATTGATGCCTGGGGCGTTGGCCAAGACGAAGTGTTCAGTAGGAAACTTGACGCAATTGCCGAACGTGGCGTGCGTGGGTACGACCCGCGCTGGGTACGACGCAAGATTGCCGAGGATGTTAACGTAGCGGTGATATTCCGCTCGACCGGACCATCGCGGTGGTACGCCAGCATCACATTGGAAGCCACGATCGAGGGCCGTCGGAAGATTCCGTAGCCAAAATGCGCGACGACCTGCTGCTGGGCCGCGGCGGCAGCAAAGACCGCCTCGACGGCGGCCCTGGCAACGACACCGCGACCGCGGACACGCTGGGTAGCGTGGTTGATCTGCTCATCGATGTCGAAACGGTCACCTGATCGCCCCAGACAGCGGTAGAAAGGAATGAAATGTGCGAACTTTCAGATCAACTAACCGCGTCCCTGTATCCGTCCTCGGGGTAAAGGTCCGTTCACACTTACTTCAACGCCAATTCCGGGTGTACCCACTGGCGGACCGGGACAGATCGCAGTCGAAGCGTTCCGCGGCCCGGATCAGGCGCAGCGTGCCGCTGACGCCAATCCGGTGGCGCATGGAATTGCTTCTACAATCGTCTACGTGCATGCGCCTGGTCAACCGCCCAATCCTGAGCTGACGGAAGCGGTTCGGCTGGTTAAGAAGGATCACCCAAACATCAATTACGGTGTTGCGATGAACCGTCGCATCACTGAGCTATACGCAAAGCTATACAATCGCTCGCCCGATTGGGCCAAATGGTCAGGTATGGCTGCCTTGGCGTCTAACGTAGTCGGCGTAGGCATGATTGCCTCGCAGCAGGTTAATCCACATGGGCTGGCCGAAGCGCTTTTTAAGGGAATCGCTGCGAAGCGAAACGCGCCAGGCTTCTCATTTCAGAGCATGTTTAATTTTCTCGGGACAGGTAATTGGTTGGTGTACGAAGATTTGTATCACCAGTTGATGGCGTATCGCGATGGCGGCATCGACAGGATTGTGCAACTTGCGATGAACGGGATGATTGATGGTGATCAAAGAGATGGTTTTATCCAAATTGACCAAGGTCGACTGGCTGGCGCGCAGGGCCTAACCGAGATTTGGGATGGCAATCAAGCATTGCTTCAGTTCGAACAGGAAGAAACGCTTCAGAACGTCGTGTATGATCTTGACCGTCAATTCTGGACTGCATTTTCCTCGATCTTCGGCACAATCATGGCTTCTCCGATACCCGGGCACAATCAAGCGTTCACCGGTTTCGTGCAGCCGCACTTGCCAGCTGGTACAATGCCTGACCTCGGCGAGTTCGGCCACAGATGGGATTGGATTGCCGATGAGACCACTCCAGTTGCACAGCGCAATGGCCAATTCCAATTTTTTCGCGCTTGGGCTGCGAACAACAACAATATCGACGTTCAAAGGTTGCTGACAATCGGATACCTCTGATTCTCGTTGAGGGCTTGCATGTATATCGTCGCCACTTTGATCCTCTCGTTCGGCTGTATTGGCTGCGGACCGGTTGAAATCGAAAAACCGCAGGCAACGCAACCAACTGCCGGTCAGAGCCACTTCGTGCGTGTTCGTATAGCGCGCCCGTTTTCTGAAGTGGTGGGCCTGAAAGGAAATGGGATCGATGGGTTTCTTAGAGGAAGTTCGGGTTACAGCTGGCGCAAAGTGGAAGTTGAGTTGCCAGATGGTGCACGCTATCAAACAAGTGCATTCAAGACCAACACACATGAGATGAACGGTCGGATCGCGTCAGTGCGAATGCTGCTGAACGATAAATCCGAGCCGCTTGCCGATGCGATAAAGCGCATCGAACAATTACTCGAAGATTGGAGAGTGCAACCGCCACCTGAACTTTCGGCGATGATTCAGTACATGCGAGATTCGGTGCCGACACAAGGCCAGCTTTGGGCGCGGCTGGAGTCCGTCGATGGGAAACCACCCGCAACTTCAATTGACCTTAACACTGGACCGATAGGCCGGGCATACTTTCCAACAATGTTTAAACGCATAAAGTTTCCGGGTGTCGCCAACTTGGATATCGAAGTTCGTCATGTCGTCACGAAAGGCGATCGATATTTCGTCAGCGCAACATTCAGCGCGTGGGACAAGAAATGGGATGAACCCTCAACGCAGCCGGCCACCACACAACCAGCCGTCGACGAATAATGTTGTGGGTCATGCAATCCTTACCAGCAACGACGCCGAAGAGTCGGTCGGCGACGGCGGCGACGACCTGCTCCTCGGTCGCGGCGGCAGCAAAGACCGCCTCGACGGCGGTCCGGGCAACGATACCGCGACCGCGGACACGCTCGGCAGCGTGATTGATCTGGTGATTGATGTGGAGGCGGTCAGTTGAAGATCAGATTGAATGCAATCACAGGCAAGAGAGTCTGCCTGATCTTATGCCATTGCAGGCCGGGAGGTTTGCAGACAGTTCCTTCTGAGCTGTCCACTGCCGCTTGTCCACTACCCGCCTCTTACATCCCCATCATCCTGGGATTGAGAAACAGGTTATCGTGGCCGGGCACGATGAGGTCGGCGATTTCATAGGCTTCCCGCAGCGATTCCTGTGCTGCGGCGATGTCCTGACTATCGGGCAGCACCTGGCCGGCGAGGAAGTGGTCGAGCGTGGGCACCGCGTCGCCGGCGATGAGCGTGCTCACGGTTGGTGTGCTGATCAGCAGCCCGCAAGTGCCCGGCGTGTAGCCAAAGAGGGGAAACAGGTCTACGCCATCAGCGAGCTTGTCGGGCGCGGGACGAAACCGGCCGAGCAACTGCAATTCGCGTTCCATCGCCGAGCGGTCGTCGTCTTCCTCGGGAGCGTCGTCGATCAATGCCTGCAGGCTCGCGCGGGCGGCGTCCTGCTCCACTTCTGAGATGATCCACTGGGCGTGTTCAAACAGCACCAGTCCGCCGCGGTGGGCGGGGCGAAAATTGGTGACAAAAAGGGTATCGATTGCCTCGGGTTTCAAGCCTGTGCGCTCGTGCAGACGTGCGGCGAGGATTGTCCCGGGCAGGCCGGGATCGACCAAAATCACGCGCTTGCCCGCACGGACAAGCGTCGTGGTGGCGTGCGGCGTACGGTCGGCGGTGGTTTCGTTCCAGAGGCGGTTGCGGCTGAGGCATCCTATGCTGATGATGTCGACCCGGGGGGCTTGCATGACCGGAGCTTATGTGGACTGTCGTAAAACGCAATTGATCCTTCTGATGCTGCAACTGGGGACGATTGGCCTCGTGGGGTGTGCAGAATCGGCCCAGAAAAGACCCGTCAGTAGCCAACTTGGCGCGAACACGTCGCAGCGGGCGTGGGGCAGTGTGGGGACGGCGACAAAATCGGCGAACTACACGCTCTACAGCACCATGAACGACGTTAGTTTTGATCAACGACTCGTCGCGGTGATGGAGGCGGCGCTGTTGCAGTATCGCAGCCTCGCGCCCACGGCAAAAATCGACCCGCGGACGATGGAGTGCTACGTTTTTGCCAACCGAAGGCAGTGGGCTGAGTTTACCCGCCAGCGGACCGGGAGCGATGCGGCGATTTATCTTCAGATCAACCGCGGCGGGTTTACCGTGCGCGATTATTTCGTGGCCTACTACATCGGCGAGAGCGGCACATTTGCCGTCGCGGCGCACGAAGGCTGGCACCAGTTTGCAGCCCGGCATTTCAAGGATCGCCTGCCGCCGTTTCTGGAAGAGGGGATCGCGACGATGTTTGAGAACATCCGATGGAATGCCACATCGCCGAGTTTTAATCTGGAGCGCAACGTTACACGGTCAAAGAAGCTGCGCGATGCGATGGAGGCTGGCGGGCTGTGGTCGCTAACCGAACTTGCCTCAATGCACGCCGGCGACGTGGTGGGGCAGCCGATCGAGAAAATCGAGGCGTTTTATGCGCAAAACTGGGCATTTGCCCGGTTTCTGATAGCCGGGGCGGGGGGAAAGTATCGCCCGGCGTTCGACAAAATGATGGCCGACGCCGTCGCCGGAGAGTTAATCAGCCCGATCGCGCGGGTGAAGAAGGTCGATGGCAGCTTTAACCCCCGCGCAGTGCGGCCGATGCTCGAGCATTATCTGGGCGCGCCGCTGGAGAAAATCGACGGCGAGTATCAGCAATACATGAAAGTCCTGTCAAGCGATGCCGCCGGGCAAGTCCCGCGGGATTAATGCCTCACTTCGGCGTTTGCTGATACAATCCAGACGTGAAGAACCGCCATGAAATGATCGACCAACGCAGCCTGGCGTTCGGCAGGGTCATTGCAGCGAAGCTTTGCGAGAATCCGGGTCTGATTTCGTTAGCGATGAACAACATTGCCAGGTGGCAGTCGACGGCATCCCCCGGCGTGGTGGCAACGCTGGAGGAATGGCGTGAAATCCTGCGAGGCCCGCAGGATTGCGTCATCGAAGTCTTGACCCGCGGCGATGAGCGGGCTGTGCGGCTTCGGCAATCCAACCCGTTCGCCGGCGCACTGACGAATCAGGAGCGAAACGACATTTTGCGGGCGTTTGAATCCGATGACTCGTCGGCAACTTGAACACATCATCCGCGCCGCAGCCAGCACCGCCGATGTGCGGGAGATTGTGGTGGTGGGCCGGTCCAGGCTCGGTTGGTGAGCCGATGAACCGAAAAACCTGCCATTTCAGCGGGCATGTGCAAGGCGTGGGGTTCCGCTACACGTTAAAATCGCTCGCGGCGCGGTATGCGGTGGCGGGTTATGTGAAAAACCTGTTCGACGGCCGGGTGGAGATGGTCATGGAAGGGCCTGAAGACCAGATGGGCCGACTGCTTGCCGATATCAGCCTGCAAATGGCGGGGCATGTCGATGAGGTGACCATCGCCGTTTCACCAGCGACGGGGGAGTTCTCGGGGTTTTCGATACGGCATTAATCTCTCATCCTGGGTGGTAGGCCGCAAATATTATATAGCCCGCGACCACCGTTGCGCCCCGGGTGATCGACCCGCCCGCCGCGGGGAATTGCATCGGGGGTGGACTGTTTCAAAGTGTGCGCCCACTTCGCTCCATTTGGGGCGCAGACTCGACTTTCATTTTCATTGAAACAACTCGCCGGGCGTTCCTCGCGTGCTATTATTTCAGTAATTACTGAAAATCAAGGAGATTCAATATGCCAGCCACATTGGAGCCGTCCCCCGTCAAGCCCGACACCCGCGAACAGTTGAAGACCGCGCAGGATGAGTTCATCCGCCGGTGGGGGGAGATGGGGGCGACGTGGGGTATCAATCGCACGATGGCCGAGATTCACGCCCTCTGCTACATCACCGCGCAGCCGGTGTGTACCGATGATGTGATGGACCGCCTGCACATCAGCCGGGGCAACGCCAGCATGAGCCTGCGTGCCCTGTGCGACTGGGGTATTATTCGTCGGCTGCACAAGCGGGGTGAACGGCGTGAGTATTTTGAGAGCCTGAGTGACGTCTGGGAGATCTTCAGCATCATCGCCGCCGAGCGTAAACGCCGCGAAATGGATCCGGTGCTGGAGACAATCAAGAGGTGTCAGCAGATGCTCGACGAAAGCACGCTGGGCAAAGCCGCAGCGAAACAGGAAGCCGTCGAACTCACCCGCCAGCGGCTGGCAAGCATGGAAGAGTTCATGAGCGTGACCAACAAGATTTTTCAGCAGTTTGTGTCAAACGCGCGGACGGGGCTGAACCGGGTTGTGCGGGTGCTGTTGAAGGCGTTGTGATGCTTGATTGGTCAATGATCGTTGTTTCATCTCGCGCGCCAGATGCGGATGATGTGGAAGTCATTGACTACCACTAACCAATGTTAAAATCTCCATTTCATCCCGGACTATTCTTGCGCAGGCTGCTGGCGGAGCATGAGGTTCCGCAGACTCGCCTTGCGTTACACATTGGCGTGCAGGTTGGTGTAATCAATCAGGTCTGCACGGAAAAACGGGGCATCTCTGCGGCCATGGCAATGAAGCTTTCCAAGGCGCTGCGAACGACCCCAGAATTCTGGTTGAACCTGCAAACCGCATATGACCTATCGCGCGCCCCCCCGCGCTAAGCCGATCGGCCCGTTGACTCGCGCGGCCTGATCGCTGTCTCCGTGTATTGATCTGCACGGCCCTCACAAACCTCCCCGGGGAATCAACCGGAATCCCTCACCCGCCAGCGGCTGGCGATCATGGAAGAGGTCATGAGCGTGGCGATGGTGGGGTCCCGACCTGAATTGCTGAACTGCTTTTTCGCGCGCAGGCACCTTATCGCTGTTCAAACGCACTCTGGAAATCCGCGGTTGACGCGCCGTAGCCGAGGCCTTCGGGGTAGATGCCGAAGCTGATGCCGCTGACATCTTCCAAGTCGTCGTAGAAAACGTTGGCCGTGACCACAAATCGATCAAACCGGCGGCGGAGGGTGAAGTTGGTGCTGTTTCTGCCGTTGTCGCTGAGGTCAAACGCCTGAGCCAGCGACATGCTGTATTTCGCCGTCAGTTGGTAGTCGATCGCGAGACTGGCGATGGTTGAATTGACTTCTCCGATGTATCGCACGCCGGTGAAATAGCTCAGCCGGGGGTCGCGCCGGGCGGCCAGGCCCAGGCTGGTGGTGGCGAGGTTCTGCTCGTCTAAGTTCCATTGCACATCGCCCAGGACAATCGTGGTATCGCTGATGCGCCAGAGCACGTCGGAATTGATGCTGTTACGCGGCAGCGAGGCCTCGGGGTGGCTGTAGAAATAGGCCCCGCGGAAGTTGGCCGCGGTGATGCCGCTGCGGTCGTTGGCGGGGGCATAGGTGAAGCTGGCGAATTCGTCGGGTTGGTTGGCGAAGAAGTTGGCCTCGATGTTCCAAACCAGGAAGTCCACGCTTCGCTCGCGGCCCGGGCCGCCGCGCTTGGTTTGCCACCTTTGGCGCAGCGCAAGCTGAAAGGCCGTGATGTCGCTGATGGCGTCAATCGACTCGTCGTAGATGTACACATCTTCGCGGTCTTCAGTCGAGATGCTGGTAAAGACCTGCGCCTGCGGCTCGATGACATGGCGGATACGGTTGACATCAAACAACTGCGACCGCGCGTCGTTGTCCACCTTCCAAAACTGGGTGGCAAGCCTCGCCCCCGCGCCCAGCAAAAGCCGATGGGCCGAACCTGATTCCGGAGCGTCGGAGTATGCGGTGTATCGACCGACGACGAACGGGGTGAGGTTGAAGTTTTCGCCGTGCAGTGGGTAGTCGATCTGCTGGCGGAAGTCGCCCCGATAAACCGTCCCGCCGGGCGCGCCTGTCTGGGCGTAGCTGGGGATGCCGACAAACCGCGCATCGCGCCTGAAAAAGCCGTTGTCCTCCAGTTCGCCGCGCCGGCTGAAGCCCATATCGCCTTCGAGTGTTCCCTGCGAACGGTTGAAGCGCAGGCCAGAGACGAGGTTGTCGCTGTAAAATGTAAGTCGATCCCCGCCGAAGCTCTCGCCGATGCGGCGGTAGCCAATCTCGGGCAGCCGCTCAACTTCGACGGGTTTGCGGACGGGGTTGCCGTCTGCATCCAGCGAAAGAATAGTCTCCTGCAATGACTCGGCGGTGGTGATTTGGTCGCTGGGGTTGAACTCGATCAGTGCCGTGATCGCTTCGCTCTTGCGCTGGCGCTTGATGTATCCGCTGACGTTGGTGGGCAGGCCATTGTCAAAATCGCGCTCGAACCATTCTTCCATGAATGTGGGGTCGGATACGGCACCGGCGCGCAGCTGAATCTGCCAGTCATCGGGGAAGAAATGCTGATGTTCGTAAACCAGCCGGTAGCGCACTTCGTCGTCATGATCAATTCGGGCGCGATCCTTGCCCAGCCGGTCTTCCCCGCTGTCGAGGACGATGTAGCTTTTGAAGCTGCCTTCAAAGTTCCACGGGTCGCCGGTGGTGCGGGTGACGTAACCGCCGGTGTAATCAAAATCGAACCCACCCGCGGGGCCGCGGTCGGCGAAGTAGTCGAGACGGTAGGTGGCATCGAGGCCCTTGGGCGCGGTCTGACCGAGCGTTTCAAACAATCCCCATCGCGTGCGAACGCCCGCGCCAAACCCACTCCCCCCGCCGAACTGAATATCGCGCAGCGGCGACCCGCGGTCGGTTACGCTCCCACTGACGACCGGGAGATAGAACACCGGAATGCCAAACGCATTAAACGTGGTGTTGTTCGCCTTGAACACTGTTCGATCGCCGTAGCGAGGATCGCCGGTGTCGTACTGCCGCACATAGGCTTTGGAAGCACGAATGCTGTAGGACGGCACAGCGAAGGTGCTGGTGGTCAGTTCCACCTGATCGGTGCTGTATTCGCCGACGGCCAGTTGACGGGCGGTTTGCGCGCGCAGCACGATGGGCACGCCCCGCTGAGGGTCGTAGGTGTGGATGACGGCATCGGTGAGCACGGCACGATCGGTGGCGAACTCATAAAACACGCGCTCGGCTTCCAATCGCTGATCGGCAATCTGTTTAGCCTTCTTCTCGCCGACGCCTGCGCCGGCGGGTGTGAAAAGGATCTGAACGTCGCCTTCAAGATACGCCGCTGTCACCGCCTGCTGGACTTCGCGAATGCGATCGCCCTGGCCGAGTTCAGCGATTCCCGTGATGGGCGTGAAAAGGACGGCGCGCTGGGCGAGAAGCTCGACAAAATCGCCGTTGTCGCGCGACTGGAGCAGTGTGACCCCCCCGGAAAGCAGGACCATGAGCTTTCCGTCGGGGCCGATGCGAGTCTCGATGTCGCGGGCCTGAAAGTTGACAGGTGCGGCGGGGCGGGTGGTGGCACCGGGGTTGGTCGGCTCGCCGGGTGTGAGCTGGGTAACACGATCGGGGGGCGGCGCTGCATTTTGCGGCAATGGGTCGGGGGCTTCGAGTTGCCTCGGCGGCCGGTCTTCGAGGGGTAAGGCGGTGGCTCGCATCGATGCGGCCTGCTTGTACACGTCGGACTCGCTGGCATCGGCGGCGAGGCGTTGGCCGGCGGTGACTCGAATAGTGCCGCGGACAGGCACGTTGACCATGAGCCTCGGCCCGGAGCGCGTGCCCCCGGATTGTTGCAGCTTTGCGTTTCCAATCAGGGCGATCTCCGCCACCTGCGTTTCGTTGCTTCCCGGAACCGGCGTGAGCCAGATCACTGCCTGTTCGGCGAAGAGGCGTGCGCCATCCGTGACGATACTTACCCCGCCGTCGAGTGTAACGATCGATGCTTCCCCCGCCGACCAGGTGCGTGCCTTGCCGGCCTCGATCTGCAGCAGCGCGCTGGGTGCCTGCGCCTGCCCGAAGCCGACGGACGTAAACGCGCAAACGCCAGCAAAGATGAAATAAAATCGACGTCGAATCGGAATCCTTCCCACGATCATCGGAAGCTAACTTGAATCGGTTGGGTACGTCAAATTCTTGCTTCTTTTGGTGGCTCGATTGTTTGGCCGAATCGGTCGATCTATACTCTTAAGGCTTCAATCCGGTCTTTCTGCGGGAGCAATGATGAACTTTTTGCGTGGTTTCACCGTCAGCCTGCTGGCTGCTTCATTTACTTTCGCTGAAGTCGCCCCGGCGACACAGCCAACCACGGCACCGGCAGCCGCGCAAAACGCGGTGGCACCGAAGAAATATCCCAATGTCGGCGAGTTGCTGGCCATGAAGAAGGCCGAACAGGAAGCCGCCCAAGCCAAGGCGCAGGTGGCCATGTTTGAGTTTAGCTCGCCACTTGTGGAGAAGCCTGCCGACTTCAGCTGGTTTGGCACCGACGCGGCACCCACGCTGCGGTCGGTGATCCTTCGCCTACACCGCGCCCGCGATGATGGATCGCTGAAGGCTGTGTTCCTCAATTTCCGCATCGGTGCGACCGTTACCCTGGCGCAGGCGATGGATCTGCAGCAGGCGGTGAAGGAGATTCGCGAGTCGGGCAAACGGGTCTATGTCTACGCCGATTCGTTTGACACCGGCCTGTACCTGGTCGCGTCGGCGGCTTCGGATATATGCATGCTCGAAGGCGGCGAGCTGATGATGCCCGGCGTCGGCCTGGAGACGATGTTTTACAAGGGGGCAATGGACAAGGTGGGCATCACGCCTGACTTTGTCCAGATTGGGGAATACAAGGGTGCCGAAGAGCCATACACCCGCACCGCGCCGAGCGATGAGCTCCGCGGGGAGTTGAATAAGCTTGTGGCGTCGCTGTTCGGCCTGACGGTGGACAATCTCGCCGCCACGCGCGGCCTGTCGCGCGATACGATTCGAAACGCGATCGATCAGATGCTCCTTCCCGGCCCGGTTGCGAAAGAACGTGGATTGGTCGATCACCTGGTCGATCAGGACGGCTTGCGCGCCCTGATGGAAGGGCATCTTGAGAACGATGTGCACTTCATCGAGAACTATGGCGTCGGGAACAAGGAGGCGATCGATTTCAGCAATGTTTTCTCGCTGTTGAAGGCGATGAACAAGAAGTCGGAGCCTACCAGGGGGCCTACGGTTGCGCTGATTTACGCTCAGGGCACGATCGTCGATGGTACCGGTGAGGGCAGCCTGTTCGACGCCGGCGGGGTGGGTTCGGAGACGATGCGTGAGGCATTCCGAACGGCGGCGGGGGATGACAATGTAAAGGCCATCGTGATTCGCATCGATTCGCCCGGCGGGAGCGCGCTGGCCAGCGAGGTAATGTGGCAGGCGGCACGCCGACTGGCCAAAGAAAAGCCCGTGATCATCAGCATCGGCGGCATGGCGGCGAGCGGCGGGTACTATCTCGCCAGCGCCGGCGACTACATCTTCGCCGACCCTGCAGCCATAATCGGGTCGATCGGTGTGGTGGGCGGCAAGTTTGTTCTCAAAGATCTATACGACAAGCTTGGTTTGACCACCGAAGAATTCAGCAAAGGGGCCAACGCCGGGCTTTACAGCACCAGCAAGGTCTGGGACGAAAAGCAGCGGTCGCTGGTCCGCAAATCGATGGCGCTGGTCTACGACCAGTTTACCGACCGCGTGATGACCACCCGGGCCGGCAAAATTGCCGACATCGATCAAGTCGCCCGCGGGAGGATTTTCCTGGCACCCGAGGCGAAATCGCTCGGTATGGTCGATGAGCTCGGCGGGCTGGAAAGAGCCATCGCCCATGCAGCGTCGAAGGCGTCGCTGGAGTCCGATAAATATGAGATTCTCACGCTGCCCGCCCCGAAAACCCTCGCCGATCTGATCGAAGGCAGCCGCACAGAACTGGCAAGCCCCGTGCGCGTGAACGTGCAACTCTCCGCCGAGTCGATTCTGCTGGCCCTCCCGCCGTCGGCTCGAAAGCATGTGGCGCAGCAGATGCAGTTTATGCGCCTTCTGGAGAAGCGTGCGGTTGTGTTGATGACGCCATTTTCCATTCAGATGCGATAAGTCGCGCACAATCGCTTGCCGGTTCGACTGCATTCGCCAAAATAACCGATAACCAACCAGGGCGTTGCTCGCGGGGGGCGAGTGAGGCCACGCAGTTTGAGGCATTTTTTGAGCGATCGCCGCGCGCCAGCACGGGCCAACATGAGTTAGGCGATTGTGATCGATTTAACACTGAAACGGATCAATCTCATGTCTGACGGTTTCGTTCCGAGCAACATCAAGCACTTTGAGGTCTTCCCCGACATCCCGGTGGCACTGCAGCCGTTGATGGAGATCGCGAATAATTTCTGGTGGGTATGGAACCCATCGGCAGTCGAGCTTTTCAAGAGGCTCGATCGAAAGATCGAGTCGGCGACTTCGCTTTGGGATGAACTGCATCACAACGCGCGGGCATTCCTCGGCCGGGTGCCCCAGTCAGTCCTCACCGATGCCGCGGAAGATCCGGGGTTTCTGTCGCAGTTGAAGCGGGTCTACGGCGCGTTTCAGGAACATTTGGCCGAACCGGGATGGTTTGGCAAGAAGCACGCCGCCGATAAATCGCTGCTCACGGCCTATTTCTCGGCGGAGTTTGGCCTGCATGAATCGATGCAGATTTATTCCGGCGGGTTGGGGGTGCTCGCTGGCGATCACCTGAAGTCGGCCAGCGAACTTTGCCTGCCGCTCATCGGCGTGGGGCTGCTTTATCGCAATGGTTACTTTCAACAGTACCTTTCCAGCGACGGCTGGCAGCAGGAGAGCTATCCCGAACTTGATTTTTACAACCTGCCCCTGGAAGTGATGCGGTTCAGCGACGGATCGCCGGTGCAGGTGAAGGTCGATCTTCCGGATAATGCGGTGTTTGTGCGCGTGTGGCGGTGTATGGTGGGGCGGGTCCCTCTCTATCTCCTCGATACCAACCTTGCCGACAACGCGCCTGGCGACCGGGAAATCACCAGCAAGCTCTACGGCGGTGGGAGCGAAATGCGCATTAAGCAGGAACTGGTGCTCGGCATCGGCGGGGTGCGCGCAATGGACGCGCTGGGCATCACGCCCAACGTGTGGCACATGAACGAGGGCCACGCGGCGTTCTTGGCGCTGGAGCGATGCCGAATGCTCCTTGAGAAGATGCCCGATCGCACGTTCGACGAAGTGCGGCAATATGTGATGGCTACCAACGTCTTCACAACTCACACGCCCGTCCCCGCGGGGATCGACATGTTCCCGCCGGACATGATCACCAAGTATTTCAAAAACTATATCGGCTCGCTGAAACTGGACGAAGAGGGCTTTCTGGCCCTGGGCCGAGAGGATGTGAACAACAAGAAGCAGGGCTTCAGCATGGCGGTGCTGGCGATTCGCCTGGCCGATGGCTACAACGGCGTGAGCAAGCTGCACGGGGAGGTCAGCCGCAACATGTGGCACAATATCTGGCCGCGTGTGCCGAAGCAGGAGGTGCCGATTCGGCATGTGACCAACGGCATTCACATTCGCACATGGCTCAGCCCTGAAGTCACCGATCTGCTCGACAGATACCTTGGCGATACATGGCTGCACAATCCTGCCGACGATGCGAGTTGGGAGGATGTTGCGCAGATTCCGGACGAGGAAATCTGGCGTGCGCACGAGCGCAGCCGCGAAAAGCTCGTCGGCTGGACGCGGCGTCGATTGAAAGAGCAACTGGTGAAGCGTTCAGCCGCGCCGGACGAAATCAAGGCCGCGGAAGAAGTGCTCGACCCCGAGGCGCTCACCATCGGCTTTGCCCGACGTTTTGCCACCTATAAGCGGGGCGCGCTGCTGCTGCGCGACCTTGATCGGCTGAAGAAGCTCCTGGATGACACGCGGAATCCGATTCAGTTTATCTTCGCCGGCAAGGCCCACCCCGCCGACAACGAAGGGAAGGAACTGATTCGCTCGATCGTGCAGTTTGCACGGCAGCCGCAATACCGGCGTAAGTTTGTGTTCATCGAAAACTATGACATGGATGTCGCCCGGCACCTCGTGCAGGGCGTCGATGTCTGGCTGAACACCCCACGGCGGCCGCATGAGGCCAGCGGCACCAGCGGAATGAAGGCCGCGGTGAACGGTGGGCTTAACTGTTCGATTCTCGACGGCTGGTGGGTGGAAGGCCACACCATCGACGCCGCCTCCGGCTGGGCAATCGGCAGGGGCGAGCAGATCGGCGAAGGGTATACCGACGCAACGCACCAGGACACGGTCGAGTGCCAGTTGCTCTTCGAGATTCTCGAACGGGAAACTGTCCCGACTTTCTATAACCGCGGCGCCGACGGCATTCCCCGGCACTGGATAGCGCGGATGCGGGCGTGTTTGCGCAACCTTGCGCCAGTGTTCAACACCAACCGCATGGTGCAGAATTATGCCGAGCACTTTTACCTGCCCGCGCTCACACGCGGCGGCAAGCTCTCAACGGAAGATCTGAAGGGTGCGGTCGCCCTGGCCCATCACAAGGAAAAGCTGCGCACCATGTGGGAGCGAATCCGCGTTGTGGGCATTCACACCAGCGGAAACGGGCATTACAAGGTCGGCGATCGCATGCAGGTCGAGGCCCTGCTGGACATCCCCGAGATCGAACCGGGCGACGTGAGCGTGCAGCTTTACGCCGGCGCGATCAATTCTGCCGGGTCGATCGATTCGCCGCAGGTTCTGCGCATGCAGCACAACAAGCAGATGGCTCCCGACCGACACCTGTTCACCGGTACGATTGAATGCCAATCAAGCGGTCGGCATGGGTTCTCCGTGCGCATCGTCCCGGGCAACGGTGATATGGCATCGCCGTTTGAGCCAGGATTGATCACCTGGAATTGACGCTGGACTGCGACAGGATGGCGCGAGTTTGCGATGCCGTTTGAAGTGATCACGACACAGCCGACGCCCAACCCGAACGCGCTCAAGTTTGTGCTGGGAGCGGTCATTGCGCCGTCACCGCAGAGCTTTTTCAACGCGCCGGCGGCCGCGGGGCATGCGGTTGCTTCGAGATTGTTTGCGATCAAGGGTGTGACCAACGTCCTGTTGCTCGGCGATTTTGTCACCATCAGCAAGACACCCGAGGCAAAATGGGCAGCCATCACCCCCGCGGTGAAGCGCGTGCTGGCCGCTGCGGAAGCGATCTAGCCGTCGGCGTGACCCGGGGGCGATTGTTTGACAACGCCCTCGCTCCGGCTGACAACTCGCCGCAACGGTGCCGCGCCTGCTTAACCATCTTCTGCCCCTGCTCCAGCTAACGCGCATGGCTCTGGTCTTCACCGCCGTCAGCAACAGCATGGCGGGCATGCTCTTGCTCGCGAAGTGGACAGGCGTGAAGGGGGCCGACCCGTGGAACACCCTCACACTTTGGAACGTCGCGGCAATTGTGCTGATGTCAATCGGCATGTATGGCTTTGGGATGAGCCTGAATGACATCATCGACCGAAGGCGCGATTCACAAATCTCACCCGGTCGGCCGCTGCCCAGCGGGCGCATCAGTGTTATGGCGGCACACCTGATTTGTGCGCTCATGGCGGGCCTTGCGCTGGCAGGGGCCGCGGCTTACGGGTGGGGCACGCAGATGCGCTGGCCCACACTCGCCTGCGCAATCATCACGCTGCTGCTCATTTCGTTTTATGATATCGCCGGAAAGTACCTGGTTGCGCCGGGATTACTTTCGCTGGGCCTGATCCGCTTTTTCCATGCCGTCGTCGCAGCCCCGCAGGTGCCTTTGCTCTGGCACCCGTTGCTCTTGCTGAATCATGTCGTGGTGCTTTCGATGGTCTGCTACAAGCTGGAAGATAAGCGCCCGGCGCTGACGCGCGCGCACTGGCTTGCGGTGATGGCCGGGCTGGTTCTGGTCAATGGGCTTTGTGTTGGCGTGCTGGCATGGCGGCGGACGCCAGAGGGTGGATCGGTGGTCGATTCGCTTTGGATCACTCCCGGCCTGGCCTACGCTGGTGCAGCGGTGGTGGGCTTTCTGGTGGCGGCCGTGCTGGTGCTGCGAAAGAGCGACAGCGCGCGGTCGGCGGGGCAGTCGTTGGTGCTGCTCGGTCTGCTTTGGTTGATTGTCTATGACGTCGCCATCGTCGCCGGTTATGTCAATCTGCGTGCCGCGGCGCTGTTGGCGCTGTTGCTGCCGCTGGCCTATGTCGCGGTGCAGGTCATGCGCTGGTGGTCGAGGCTTGTGGCGATCTCCCAGCCGCCGAAATACATTCGCGCGCGCTAACGCTAACCTGCCAGCATCCGCAACACGACTAGCCAGCCGGTGATGGTGAAGCACGAAAACACCGTCGTCCAGAAAACGCAGTCGGCAGCGAGGACGGCGTCGCCTTTCAGCTCCATCGTCAGCAGCAGCGTGTTAACCGCCGTCGGTACCGCGGCGGTGAGGATCAGCAACTCGGCTGGCCAGGGCCAGAGGCTCAACGGCGCGTAGCCCAGAAACTGAAACCCGTAGAGCATGCCCGCCATAATCGCCGGCGCGAGAAGCAGCCGCAGCACGAGCACTGCACCGATCGGTTTCCATCGGGGCCAGCGCGGGTGGCTGCCGAGTTGCGCGCCAAGAGTGATTAACGCCATCGGTACGAGGCCATTGGAGAGATATTCGATTGGCTTGGCGAAGATCATCGGAAACGCGCGCGATTCATCGCCTTGCAGCCACAGCCGGACGAAAATAGCGAGCACCAGCCCGTAGAGCGTCGGCATCTGCGAGATTTTCCAGAGTGCCTGCTTCCATTCACCGGAGCCGGCATAGGCGGCGATGCCCATGCCGAGTGTGAAGGTGAGCACGTTCATCGTCATCACCACAAACGCCTGCACCGCAGCGCCATTCTTGGCCGCGCCTGTCACACCAACGGTTGCCGGTTCAGTCGGGTAGGCAAGCTCGGCGAGGGGAAGGCCGTAGTTGCCGCTGTTATAGAACATCACCGCCATCGCAACCGCGGCCAGGGTTTGCCGGCTGACGCCCAGCGCTTTCCCCGCGCCGTAGACAAGCAGCCCCAGCAGCACGCATTGGACCGTTGTGATTCCCGCGACCGCAGCCATGTTGCTCCAGGGGAGTTGGCTCCGATAGACATTCTGAAAGATAAACGCAGGCGTGAAGAGGTAGATATTGAGCTTGCTCAGCGTGTTCAGGTCCATCCTGAACTTGACCTGCAACAGCACGCCCAGCCCGATCATCAGCAGAATGGGTGCGAGGATGGAAAGCAGGATGTCGGCGATCATTTTAGCTTGCAGAGCGTATCGGGTGGCGCGCGTTTAATGAAACAGGTGGGCACAACGGACACAAAGTTAAGCGAATTGTGGAGCACCAGGTTACAAAAAATGACCATGAATCCCGCGTCGAGGGCCGCCTTGCTCTGGCGACCTCGGCGCGGCGCTTGTTGTGCGGCGCGAAAGTTTGAGTTCATCCGAAACCGATTGGCACGATGTGCCGTCTTTCCAGTAACATGAATCAGATGAGCGAAAAATGGAGTTTACAATCGCTTGAGCGACGCCAGCTTCTGGCGGGTGTGACGCTTCTGGCGCACGGTTTTGAAGGCTCGATCAACGATTGGCCCGCGGCCACCGCCGATGGCATTATCGCCCGACTCGGCGGAAACACCGCTGCATCTGTTTATACGTTGCGCGTCGATGATTCAACCGGGCAGATTGCCGTCACCAGCTTCTCGCCCGATCCGGGGTATGGCGATTACCGAAACACCACGACGTCTGAGGTCGTGATTCGCCTCGACTGGAATGCGGTCAGCGGCGCGGCCTACTCCACCGGCGAGGTGGCGGCAGTGGTGGCGCAATATCTGCTGCTTCCCCGTACCAGCCAGCAATTGCCGGCGCTGGCACAGCTTTCGATGCACCTCATCGGTCATAGTCGAGGCGCGTCGCTCGTGGCAGAGATCGCGCGCATCGCCGGCCGCCGTGGGGTGCTGGTAGACCAACTCACGTTTCTCGATCCCCATCCGGTCGATGGGGTGAATGACTTTTTTGGCAGCGACTATGGCGACGCGCCGATGGTCGTCCGCGACAACGTGCTCTTTGCCGATAACTATTGGCGCACCGACGGCAATCCCAACAATCTCGATTTCGACGGCGAGCCTGTTGCCGGCGCGCACGAAGGTGATCTGAATAACTCCGTGCAACTCGATCCCAGCGGGTTTGCGCACAATTCTGTGCCGGCGTACTACGTTGGCACCACGAACCTGACCACCATCAACGGCGGCAGCGCGGTCATAAAGTCATCGTGGTACGGCACGACTTCGGATAAACCCGCGCGCGATCAAACGGGCTATCTCTTCAGCCGCATCGGCGGGGGCACGCGGCCGGCGGATGGCATTGGCTTCGCGCTCGACGGAACTGCCCAGCGCAGCAACGCCGGGCAGGAAGGCCTGCAGTTTCCCAATATATACGACCTGAAACCTAAAGGCGGCAGCACGTTCTTTGCCGGCACCAATTTTAACGTGACTTTCCGCGGCAGCGACCGTGATGGGCAGGCGAATTACGAGATCTATCTCGATTCCGACCGCAATCCCTACAATGGTGCGGGCACACTCATCGCGCAGAGCGCGCTGAGCGGCGACCTCGATTTTTACGAATCGTCTACAACCGCGGGCACGCTGACGAATGGCAAGTATGTGCTCGCAGCAAAGATAACTGACGAAGATAATCAGACGCGGTGGTTTTATGGCCGCACCATCACGCTCTCGGTGCCCCCGCCGGTGGGCAGCCTGAGCCAGGGCGTGCTGACAGTCAATGGCACAGCAGGCAACGACACAATCGGCATCACCACTAACGGCGGGCAGCTCATTGCCTCGCTGAATGGCCCGAGCAGCATTTATGCGATCGGCGATGTGCTTCGGATCGAGATTTTCGCCGGCGACGGCAACGATGTAGTCTCGAATGATTCGGCCATTCCCAGCTATATGGATCTGGGTGCCGGCAATGACCGCGCCTTCGGCGGGACGGGCAACGACACACTGACCGGCGGCGCAGGCAAGAACACACTCTACGGCGGCGCGGGCAATGACCGGCTTAACGGCTCCGGCTCGCGCGATTTGCTGTTCGGCGAGGGAAATGACGATCGGCTCTACGGCAACGGCGGCGACGATACGCTCGACGGAGGCGGAAATGTTGATCGGCTCTTCGGGGGTGACGGGGATGATCTGCTTTTTGGTGCAGGCTCGAACGATAAGCTTTACGGAGAGGCTGGAAACGACACGCTCTACGGAGGCAACGGCAGCAACCTCCTCGACGGCGGCGATGGCACCGACTCCGCCGAAGAACGCGTAGGTGATACGCGCATCAGCATCGAGGTGTTGCTGTAGGTCTCGGATCAATCATGAACTATCGCTTTCTCCAGGAATGGCTTGAAGAACGCCGTCTCTTGTCGGCGGCATTTGATCTGATCGGCGTGACCGATTTGCGCAACGACGGCTCGCTGACCGGCATCGACGGCGGCGGGGTGAGTGTTGCCGTCATCGATACCGGGCTGGACATTACTCATCCGCTGATTTCTCCCAACTATCGCGACGGCGCTAACATCGTCACCGGCGGTAACACGCCAACGGTTGTCAACCCGCACGGTACGCATGTCGCAGGGATCGTCGGCGCACGGCCCGATGCCGGCCGCGGATACGCAGGGGGGGTGGCACCGGGGGTCGGGTTGATCGGTCTCAACGTCTTTAGCCAAACCAGCGGCGGGGGGGTGGGGGCCGACAATCGTTCGATCGAGCGCGCGCTGCAGTGGGTCATCAACAACCGTACTCGGTACAACATTGTCGCGGTTAACATGAGCCTTGGCAGCGGGTTCTACACATCCCCGGCGGAGGTCAATGGCGATATCTACCGTGACGAGATCACGACGCTGGAAAACGCTGGCGTCACGATCGTCAGCGCCGCGGGCAATACTTACGGCGTGGTGCGGGACAGTTCCGGGCAGCAGTTTAACCTGCAGTTTGCCAACTCTGCCTCCCCGGGCATCGTGAGCACGCTGAACGTCGGCGCAGTATGGGAAACCAACGAAGGCGGCGGGTTTTACTGGTCGGGCGGCAACACGGTTGACCTCAGCACCGGGCCGGACAGAGTAGTGAGTTTCAGCCAGCGGCCACCGCCAAACGTGGGAAACGCCATCTTTGCGCCGGGCGCGGTGATTCAATCAACCTGGCCGAATAATCAGCTCCACGAAACACAGGGCACCAGCATGGCCAGCCCGATGGTGGCGGGCGCGGTGGCGTTGATGCAGGACGCATCGCTCACGTTTGGCGGGCGGTTGCTTTCTCCGGTTGAGGTGCGCGACATTCTGCTGCAAACCGGCGACACCATCATCGATGGCGACGATGAAGACGATGCGCTGTTCATCGATGCCAACGGAAACGGCACCGCCGACCCCGGCGAGGTGACCTCGCTGCAAAACACCGGGAACAGCTATAAGCGTATCAACGTCTACAACGCCGTCCGGTTCATTCGCGATCAGTTCGGCGGTGCCGGGAGCGTGCCGGCGGGGGATCCGAGCAGCGTCATTGCCGGGGCGATCGCCGCGCCGGCGCTCAATGGTAGCCCGCTTGACGCGATCGAAGGTGTGCTCGGTCGCGACGGCAATGTGACTGTCGGCAATCGAGATGTGGATCTGTACCGGTTTACCGTGAGCGTGGCAGGTGAAGTGACGATTGAAGTTGCACCAAGCCTGACGAATCCGAACAATTTCAACAGCTATTTGCGACTGTTTCGCGCCAACGGCACGCAACTCGCCGCCGACGATAACAGTGGTGCGGGTGATTATTCGCTCATCAAGCGGCAACTCACGCCCGGCACTTATTTTGCTGGCGTGAGCGGCACGGGTAACGACAGCTACAACATCATCGACGGCACCGGACGCAAACCCGGCAAGCAAGGTAACTTCAGGCTGGGGCTGAGCTTAAAGAATGTCGATCCGAACGGAATCCTCGGCGGCGCGGTGCCAGTGAGCCTGACGGCGGCGGGGGAAGCGCCGCAGGTGTTTAACGGCTTTATCGGTGCCGATTTCGGGAAAGAGGTCGGCGTGAGCGATGTCGATCTATTTCGCATTGTAGTGCCCGATGCCGGCACTCTCCTCATCGATGTCGATACGCCGTTTGATAACCAGTTTGTCGACAGCTTCCTCCGCGTGTTCGATGAAAACGGCGTGCAGCTCGCCGCGGACGATGACGGATTTGCCGTGAACGTCAACGGCGCGCAAGTCGAGTTCGACGGCGGCGCGGGCATCGCGGTCGATTCAAGCAACACCGCCATTGGCCACACCTCCGACAGTTTCGTCTCCGGCACTGTCAGCCGGGGTGAGGTTTACTACATTGGTGTGAGTGATTTTCAGAATCAAACCTACAACCCAACCAACTTGAGCAACCGCACCAGCGGGGGAACAGGCGGTTTTTACAATCTCTCGATTGCATTTGTGAGTAATGACCGCAACGGTTCCATCGAACAGGCTGTGGAGATATCGTCCCTGCCGCTGACCAATCTGCAGGGCTTCATTGGCACCGACGACGGCAACACCATCGAAGTGGGTGATCGGGATGTGGACATTCTCAAGATTCGCCCGACGACCGACGGCATCCTTGAGATTCGCGCCGATAGTTTCGACCTTGCCGGCAACCCCAATCCCCTCGACACGCTCATCACGCTCTTTGACGGCGGGGGAACCAGGCTCGCACAACTCGACGACACCAGCACCAGCGGCGATCCCGTGCTGCGCATCTCAGTGCCCAAGAATCGCGACTATTACGCAGCGTTCAGCGCCAAGGGCAATGACAGCTTTAACCCCTTCATCCTCGGCAGCGGGGCCAGCGGGGCAACGGGACAATATCGGATCAACATCCAAATGCTCGGCGGCGGGGTCGTTGCCGGGCTGAGCGACGACACCATCACCTCGGGCGCGGTGCGTACCGTGTCGCTGGGCACAACCATCGCTGCTTCAATAGGCTACGATGATACGCTTGTTCGTGGTGATGCCGATGTCGATCTGTATCGCTTTGTTGCCCCGGCAAATGGGCTGGTGGAGCTTCGCGCGTTCACGCAAAATGCCTTCGGTGCCGACACGTTCTTACGACTGTTCAACGCCAACGGCTCGCTGATTGCGTCCAATGACAATGACGGGGCCGACACTGTCAACAGCCGCATACAGTTCAGCGCAACTTCGGGCACAGTCTACTTCATCGGCGTTAGTGGCAAGGGCAACAGCAGCTATAACGCGTCAACCGGAGCCGGCGCGACCAACGGCAGCGGTGGGAACTATGTGCTGAGTGTGGACGGGCAGTTTGCCAGCCTGACAGGAAAAACCGCCCATGTTGCCGGGACGGGCGGCAATGACAGAATCCGCGTGCGGCAGCGGGGTGCGGACATCGGGATCGTGCGCGGGAACGGCGAACTGCGATTCAGCGATACGTCGGTCGGCAGCTTCAGCATCATTGCCGGCGCTGGGAATGACGTGGTGACCCTCGATGCCGGCATCGACGAAGTAGCCTACATCGACGGCGGCGATGGCAACGACTCGATCGTCGGGGGCGACGGTGCCGATACGATCACCGGAGGGGCCGGAAAGAATACCCTCGACGGGGCGGCGGGTGATGATCGCGTCAACGGCAGCGGGGGACGCGATTTAATCTTCGGTGGCGCGGGAAATGACCGTCTCTACGGCAACGGTGGTAGCGACACCATCGACGGCGGGGGAAATGTCGACCGAATCTTCGGCGGCGATGGCGACGATCGGCTCATCGGCGCCAGCAGCAACGATAAACTCTACGGCCAGGCCGGCAACGATACACTCATCGGCGGAGCAGGAAGCGACCTCCTTGACGGGGGCAGCGGAACTGATCTCGCCGACGACGACAACGCCGACTCGCGCACGAGCATCGAAGGATTGCTTTAGTTGCCAGCCCGACCCGATATGAGTACGTCAAGCTGCTCCAGCGCCTTTTCGGGTTGATTCGACTGCCTGTAGAAATCGGCCAGCTGCAGCCGGATGACCCGCTGTGCCGCGATGCTTTGTGTCTCCGAAAGCATGTTCTCCAGCCGGGTGGTAATCGCATCGGTGCCCCGGGGGCGCAGGATGTCGATCGTATTGATGACGGCGGCGACGGCGGTGGCATCAGCGTCTTTGCCGAGTTGGTTGTACCGGTCGATGACGTCGAGGAAATTCTTCATATGTTCGAGCGGTCCGGGCCGGGCGCCGGCCATCGCGCGCGGGTTAACAAGCGGCCCTTCTCGCCCCACCGGCCCATCGCGACCTTCCCGCGCAGGGCCTTCGCGACGGTCGCCCGGTCGGTCGCCATTCGGGCCTGGGCCGCTCAGCGGAACGGGCTGCGCCCAAGCCAGTGATGAGACCAGCCCCGTTGCAACTAATGTCGGAATGAAATGCTTCATCTCAAATCTCCTTCGGTAGCGTTTGTTTCGGTTTCGGCGGCGGCTAGTTCGATCATGGATGGAAACGACGGAACGAGCGGCGTGAACGTCCCGGCGGTGTGGCCGCCGGTGTCGCCGTCGGTATCGTCATCGCTGGCCCACAATGATCCAATCGCCGGAAGTCTCGGGACATCTTCCATCACATAGGTATAGGATTCGGGGCTGTACGATTCTGCATTCGCGATCTCGCTGGCTTCAGCTTGTGTCTCAAGGTCAATTGTATCTACACGCCGCTCTGCGGCACGCTCGACCTGTGCCACGGAATCGCCGCGCGGCGGAGTTGGCCAGAATGTGATGCCAAGAAACAACATGGCCGCTGCTGCTGCAAGAGAGGCGAAGGCGAGTTTCCACGGCGAACCGGTCGCCGGCTGTGGCAGCACGTCGTCGGCGAGGCTGCCGGGATACTTCGCGGTTGCGTAGGCATCTTGCGCGGCTTGAACTTTTTTTCGGAGGCGGGTCATGGTTGCTCTGTCAGCTTTTGCCTCATTGCTCGCAGCGCCTGATGCACAGTCGCCTTGATCGTTCCCGCCGCGCAATTCATAACTGCGGCGGTTTCTTCGACGCTCAGCGCTTCAAAAAATCGCAGCAAGATCGCCTCACGTTGACGGTCGGGCAGCGACTGAATCAGCTCATGGACTCGTTTCAGTTCATCCTGTTCATAACGGTCGCCCGAGGATGTCGGCTCCTCGCTTTCTCGCAGATTCATACCCGCAGCGAGTCTTGCGGGGTCGAGCTTGCTTGCGCTTCGGCGCTGTTCGCGGACGACGTTCAGGGCGATTCCCAGCGACCAGCTTTCGATCCTGCTTTCACCACGAAAGCCGGACAACTGCTTCATAAACCGCACGGCGGTCTCCTGCACGACCTCGCGGGCGAGATCGGGGTCGCGCAGCTGACTGACGGAGAATCGATACCAAATGTCGGCCAACCCGTTCAGCAGGGCCGCCATGGCATCCCGCTCGCCGCGTCTGGCTCGTTCGATGGTGATCTGATCCACGCGTCCAACCTGAAGTAAGTGTCCGGTTCCCGGGTTTCGTTTAGTCCAAGGCGGTTCGGTGGCCGGCTTGGCGGTCTCCCGTGGCGTAAGTGCTTGTAAATACTACGCTTGCCCACGCGCGACAAATCCGGCCAGACGCGCCAGAGGTCGCCCGCCGCAAGAGCTGTCCGCGGGGAGGGTGAAGGTTGTTTAAAATTTTGCTATACTCGTCGATTCGACGCTCCGGATGCTCCGATGTTGACCTGATCACGATCGACGACCATTCGCCGGGTCGTGTTTCTTTTTTTGTCGGCTTGATGCCTGTTTGCCATACGAGACGAAGTACCATGAATCATGTGCGTAACGATATTCGCAATGTTGCTGTCATCGCCCACGTCGACCACGGGAAGACAACCCTGGTCGACGCGCTGCTTCGCCAAAGCGGTAACTTTCGCGACAGCCAAGTGTCGCAGGATACGATTCTCGACAGTAACCCGCTTGAACGCGAGCGGGGGATTACAATTCTCGCCAAGAACGTCGCGATTAATCACACCGATCCGAAGACGGGCCAGACCGTGAAGATCAATCTTATCGACACGCCCGGCCACGCCGACTTCGGCGGGGAGGTCGAGCGCGTGCTGTCGATGGCCGATGGCGTGTTTCTCCTGGTCGATGCCGCGGAAGGCCCCATGCCGCAGACGCGCTTCGTTCTCAAAAAGGCATTTCAACACGAACTCCGCCCGATCGTGGTCGTGAACAAGATCGATCGCCAGGATGCACGGGCTGATCAAGTGCTGAATGAAGTGTTTGACCTCTTTGTCGAACTGGGTGCCGATGATGAAACCCTTGATTTCCCCGTCATCTACGCCAGCGGGCGCGCGGGGACGGCTTCCTGGAAGCTCGATGTGCCCGGGACGGATATTCAACCGATTTTTGAGGCCGTTCTGAAGCACATTCCGGCGCCGCACGGCGACCCGGATCGCTCGCTGCAGCTTCGTGTGAGCAGCATCCAGTATAACGATTACGTCGGCCGTATTGGCGTGGGGCGCATCTATAACGGCAAGATCAAAACCGGCCAGCAGGTGGCGCTGGCAAAGCGCGACGGCGCGATTAACAAGTGTAAGCTGCAGCAGTTGCAGGTGTTTGAAGGCTTTGGGCGGAAGAACGCCGATGAGGCCGAAGCCGGCGACATTGTGGCATTGATCGGCCTTGAATCGGTGGACATCGGCGACACAGTTTGCGATCCGGTTGCGCCCGAGCCGCTCGATGCGACAGACGTCGAGCCGCCGACGTTGAGCATGATGTTTCGCGTGAATGACTCGCCTTTCGCCGGCAGGGAAGGGAAGTACGTCACCAGCCGCAACATCCGCGACCGGTTGATGAAAGAGCTGGAGAGCAACGTCGCGCTGAAAGTGGAAGAAACCGACAATCGCGATGCCATGAAGGTCAGCGGCCGCGGGTTGCTGCACCTGGGCGTGCTGATCGAGAACATGCGCCGCGAAGGTTACGAGCTGAGCATTAGCAAGCCGCAAGTGATTATGCACAAGGACAAGGAGACCGGCGAGATTACCGAGCCGATTGAATATCTCGTTGTGGATGTACCCGAGAAGGCGATGGGATCGGTCATGGAACTGGTGGGCAATCGCAAAGGCGAGCTGGTGCGGATGGATAACCGCGACGGCGCGGTGCACCTGGAGTTTACCATTCCGGCGCGTGGGCTGATCGGCCTGCGCACGCGCATGCTCACCGCTACGCAGGGGCAGGCGATCATGCACCACAATTTTCATGAATACTCCCCGCAGCGGGGCAATGTACCCGGCCGGGCCAACGGTGTGATGATTGCCAACGGCAACGGGAAGGCCAATGCCTATGCAATGAACACGCTGCAAGACCGCGCCACGTTCTTCGTCGAGCCTGGCGATGAGGTGTATGAAGGGCAGGTGGTGGCCGAAAACGCCCGGGATAATGACCTGGTAGTCAACCCAACCACCGCCAAGAAGCTGACCAACATGCGAACGACAGGAAGCGACGAAAACATCATCCTTCGCCCGGCGCGAAAAATGACACTTGAACAGGCGCTGGAATACATTGAAGACGATGAACTCGTCGAAGTAACCCCCAGCTTCATCCGGCTGCGGAAGGAACTGCTGACGGAGAATGCGCGCAAGAAAGCCGGCAAATCACGTAAGGCTGCGGAAGTGCTGGAAGTTTAAGCGTTTTATGACGATCGGGGTGCCGCTCCCAACCTTTGCACATTTATGCATCGCAAGATATGCTTTTATGCATGCGGACCACGATTGATTTCCCCGACGGGCTAATGAAGGAGTTGAAGCGGCGAGCCGTTGAACAAGACACAACGGTTCGGCAGATTGTGATCGAATCTGTCCAGCACGCTTTGAGTTCGGCGCCGCGACCGTCGAAGTTTAAGCTTCGCGACCTGAGCGTCCCCGGCGGACTTGTGCCAGAGCTCCAAGAGGCTTCGTGGCAAACAATCCAGCAGCTTTCCTATCACCGCAATGATGATGCGCGGTGACGATGTCCGGTGGTCCACTCTAATGGTTGGCATCGATACAAATATTCTGGTGTATGCGCACCGAAGCTCGCACCCTCTGCATTACGATTCGGGTGCCTTGCTTAGACAACTGGTTTCAAGCGGAAAACCATGGTTGATTCCGTGGCATTGCATCGTCGAGTTTTTTGGCGTTGTCACGCGCCCCAAAGTGTTTTCGCCACCTTCGACCCCCGCTCAGGCCGTCGCGCAGATCGAGAACTGGCTGGAGTGCCCCACGTTGACTCTCGGTGTCCCGCGTCCATCGTACTGGCGCTGGTTGCGCGATTTGATCCCATCGGCACAGGTGACCGGCGCGTTTGTTCACGACGCGCATGTGGCAGCCGTCTGCCTCGATTATGCCGTGACGGAACTTTGGACCGATGACGCGCAAATGCGGTGCTTTCGAGAACTCAAGGTCATTAACCCGTTGTCTACATGATCCGTCCCCTCATCGGCATCACCTCCGACCACAACGCCGAGCAGAAGCAGTATCTGTCTCCGCACGGCTACGCTGCGAGTGTTGAGCGCGCGGGGGGGCTGCCGGTCATTTTGCCGTATCGCGCCGACTTGTCGCTGATCGGTCAGTATCTCGATCGCCTGAATGGCATTCTCTTTTCCGGCGGCAATGATCTTGATCCGGCTGCGTACGGCGAATCGTGGCACCCCAACGCGGTGCCGGTCGATCCCTTTCGCGAACGCTTCGAGCGCGCGCTCATCGCAGAGGTGGAACGGCGCCGGTTGCCGGCGCTGGGCGTTTGCCTAGGCAGCCAACTGATGAATCTGCACCGCGGAGGGGCAATGAACCAGTTCATTCCCGACCTCAAGCCCGCCGGCGAGCCGATCGACCATCGCAATGTCAACCGCGACTGGGTAGACCGGCACGCCGTGTCGCTCCTGCCCGAGTCCCTCATCGCCCGCACGCTTGGAAAGACCGACATCGTCGTCAACACCAGCCACAAGCAGTCGATCCGCACCGCCGGACGCGGCCTGCGCGTGATCGCCACTGCACCAGACGGCGTGATTGAAGGCATTGAAGACCCGACTTTGCCCCTGTTCATGGGCGTGCAGTGGCATCCCGAGCGAATGAGCGACGACGCCGATCATCGTCGCCTATTCGAGCTACTCATCGAAAAATCCTCGCAGCAATCACCATGATCGCGCAGCGACCGCGGGCGATTGGTGCCCGGAATCCACCCGCGACGATTTCATCGTTTTGCAGTCGTGTGTTCTAATCGGCTGCAGTGGCGAAGCGAATACTCCTGCTCATCACCGATCTTGAGATTGGCGGCACCCCCACAGTCGTCCGCGAGCTGGCGACGCGTCTGCGGCCGTATGCGCATTTGGAGGTCATCTGCCTCAAAAAATGGGGACCGGTTGCAGATCAGCTTCGCGAGTGCGGGGTCGCCACGACTGCGCTGGGCGCTTCGCGCGCCTGGCACCTGCCGGGCGTGGTCCGGCGGTTGCGCGCGATCATTGTCGAGCGGAAGATTGACACACTCTTCAGCTTCCTCGCGCATGCCAACACAGTCGCCTCAGTGGCGCTTGGCGGGTGTCCTGGCGTGCGCGGGCTGCAGTCGATTCAAACGGTGCAGCCGGCGCCGCGCTGGCATTGGCGTGTGCAGGGGTGGGTTAGCGATCGGGCCGAGAAATTTGTTGTTCCATCGACTGCGATCGTGCGCGTGGCATCCGAGCGTTCAGGCATCGCGCCCGAAAGGTGCATCGTCATCCCCAACGCGGTCGATCCGGCGTCCTATGAACAGATGAGCGTGTTTTCAGGGCAAGTGGCGCGCGTCGGGTACATTGGCCGGCTCGATCCGGCCAAGCAGCCGGAGTTGCTGGTCGAAATGATGCATTTTGCTGATGAATCGACCGAGCTTCACTATTTTGGCGACGGCCGGGCGCGCCAGTCCATCGAGCGCGCCGCACGACAAACCTCAGCGCGCAGCCGGATCGTGTTGCACGGCACAGTTGGTGGCGATGGGGTAGGCCCGCAGGCGGCGCTTGCTCGGCTTGACTGCCTGATGTTGCCTTCAAAGGTGGAGGGTTTCGGGCTGGTTCTGATTGAGGCAATGGCGGCGGGGGTTCCGGTGATCGCCGTCGATGCGGGGGGAGTGCGAGATGTTGTTACGACCGGCGAGAATGGCCTGCTCATTCCGCCGGGGGGCGATCGCGCGACCGCGGAGTTGTTTGCCCGAGCACTCGCCACCCTCCGAAGCGATGCGGCGCTCCGCGATCGACTCATCGCAGGGGGATTGAAAACCGTGCACGATAAGTTCAGTTGGGATAGAGTGTTACCGCAATATCGAGCGCTGCTCGGCGTGTAAACCAACTGCATGCCCCTTCCGCGGCGCGGCGGGGGTCAGTCAAACTGCTCGGGCGCCTCGCCTTTGGGCCGGGTTTTCCATCGACGATGAACCCAGAGATATTGTCCCGGGTCGGCGCGGGTGAAGTCTTCAATTGCTTTGGTGTACCGCTGCGTGATGTAGCGGAGCGGGTCATCCTGCTGTGCCCAATCGTCGGGCCAGATGATGTCTTCCACGCCCAGATCAAACTCAAACCGCCCGTTCTTCCGGCGCGCGTATCCGACGATGATCGGCACGCGAAACTGCATCGCCAAAAGGCCGATCGATTTGTAGGTGCTGGCTTTGCGCCCAAAAAAATCGACAAACATCCCTTTCACGCCCGCATTCTGATCGGCAATAAATCCCACGGCCCCCTTCCGTTCGAGCAGCGGGACCACCTCGGCGGTCGCGCCTTTCTTATCGATGATGCGCTGGCCCATGCGCTCGCGGACGCCCATGACGTACTCATTGATGTAGGGGTTATCCAGCGGGCGCGCGACACTTGTTGTCTCAAATCCGAGTGTTGCCAGCGCATAACCAAGCACCTCCCATGCACCGTAGTGCCCGGTAAGCATGATCACGCCCTGTTTCTGTTCGAGAAGGATCTTGAGCGTCGGGCCGAGTTGGGTGAGCTTGATATGTCGAGCGACGGTTTCGATGCGAATCAGCCGTGAAGTGAACATCGTCTCGACACCGAGCATTACGAGTTGCTGCATGCTCTCCCGGGCGAGCCGCCTTGCGCTGGCGTCACTCATGTCTGGGAAGCTTCTCTTGATGTTGCCAATGGCACGCTTCCTGTGCCTTACGTCAACGTAGAACATGATGGTGCCGATAAGCCTGGCAGCGTCCTGGCAAAGGTTTACCGGCCAGCAATGCAGGCACATGCTGACGAGACGCAGGCCCGCGTACTGTAAACGGTCGAGGAAGTCGTTGCGGGGTTTGGCCATCGATGCTTCGCACGGCCCGTGCGCGTGCGCAGGCATCATCGGTTTGGTGCGGCATTTGGCAAGGCTAGGCCCCCGGTCGTAAAATGCTGCAAGGAAGTCGGGTGGTTTGCGAATGGATGGTAACCGGTGAGAATCGGGCGAGGGCCGCCGGGAACACGGTGCGGCATGGTGCACGACACCGCTGGTATGAACGATGAGGGTTGGTATGCACGAACAATGGTATTACGCCGTCGGCAGCGAGCAGCGGGGGCCGGTGGCTGCCGAGGCCATTCGGGAGATGATTCAGCGGAGCCACCTTTCTCCCGAGGCGCTGGTGTGGCGTGACGGGCTGTCGGATTGGGTGCCGGCGTCGACGTTGCCAGAATTTCAGCCCGCCGCAATCCCCCCGCCCGCAGCGGCGCAACCCGCGTGGACACCTCCTCCGCCGACCGCGGGCGAACCGCAACCGAGTTATGTCAACTATCAGACCCCGCCCACAGAGCAAGGCGGTGGGCTGGCGGTGGCCTCGCTGGTGCTGGGGATCATCTCCATTCCGGGCGCATGCCTCGCCTGCCTGGGCCTGATACTCGGTATCCTGGCAATCATTTTCGGCGTGATGAACAAAAACCCAGCGCACGCCGGACAAGCCAAGGCCGGGCTGATCTGCGGTATCATCGGTGTTGTGCTGTCAGTCGGAAGCGGCATCTTCGGAGTGATCGCTCAGATGGGGCGACTGTAGCGCGATCCAGCCTTGCGGGCTACCCGCCAATGCGGCTCATCTGCTCATTGCCGCGGCGCGAGTGCACCTCGGGTTTTAGGCGCACGCACTCAGTCATCGCGCTGGCGATCCGGTCATAACGGGTCGCCTGCGACTCGGCCCGATCTGGGAGGGCGCGCAGAATCGGCTTCAAGTCAACCTCGCCGCCTTCAAACAAACATGACCGCAAAACTCCATTGGCGGTGAGGCGCAGCCGGTTGCAGGTGGAGCAGAATGGCGCGCTCATGGCGCTAATGAACCCCAGCCGGCCCTTCGGGTTGCCACGAGCGATGCGGTATGGCACCGCAGGGCCGACTCCGGCTTCGTGCATGCGATCGATCGGGGTGAGAGGGCCGTGCATGGCTTCGATCGCCGCACGGATTTCGCCTTCAGGAATCAGCGCATCGGCCCCGCGGTCCTGGGCACCGCACCCGGCGGCAGGGCCGAGTTCATCCGCGGCGATACGCGGGCCTGCAGTGCTTACAACCGCGTTGGGTGTCCCGCGGGCTGGCTGCAGATTCCCCAATGCCGGCGACGCGTGCATGACCGCGGCATCGCCGAGGGGCATGTATTCTATAAAACGCACCGTCAGAGGATGTTGGACCGAGAGCGCTGCAAAGTCGGCAAACTCATCGTCGTTGGTCCCTCGCATCGCAACGCAGTTCAGTTTCACGTTTTCAAAGCCCACGTCGATCGCACGCTTCACGCCACGCATGACTTTGTCCAACTGGCCAGTGCGGGTGATTCGTCGAAACTTTTCGGGATTCAGGCTATCGATGCTGACAGTCACCCGATCAAGACCTGCTTGCTTGAGTGGGGCGGCCAGGTCTTCGAGACAGAAGCCGTTGGTGGTCAGCGAGAGGTCCTTCACGCCGGGAATCTGGCGGATCAGCCCAACCAATTCGACGATGCCGTGTCTGACGGTTGGCTCTCCTCCGGTGAGTTTGAACCGGCGGATGCCATGAATGTCGATCGCGGCGCGGACGACATCGGCGATTTCTTCGAAAGTGAGAATTTCGTCCCTGGGCAACCACCGCACGCCCTCCGCGGGCATGCAGTAAACGCATCGGAAGTTGCACCGGTCGGTGACGCTAATCCGCAGCACCTGCACCGCCGAGATCGACCGAGGGCCCGTTTCAAGTGCAGGCAGCCACGCAGGTTGCGCCTCGGAGCGGTCTTGCAAAGCTGGTAAAACCGTCAATTGCATGATTCTTCCAGGAAATATCTTACCGCAGCGTGCGAATAAGTTGAACGATTATCACGGTTTTTGCCGTGTGCGCTTTACGCTTGTCGCGGGTTGTGTTAGCTTTCCGGCCCTTTAAGTCGGAACGGGCTATACAGTCCGACGAAAAGAGCGAACCGCAAATTATAGCCACTTAAGGAGTGCAATATGTATCGAGTTTCCCGCATTGCCGTCGGCGCCGTTGCGATGGTCGTGCTTGTCGCGGCCAACATGGTGCGAGCCAGTGTGCTCGATCAGGTGCCGGGCGAGTCGTTAATCGTTGTAAAAGTAACTAATGTGAAGGCGACCAGCGACAAACTGGCCAAGTTCGCGACCGACCTCGGCGTGGCCGCATTCGCGCCGCCGTTGATGGACCCCCTGGGTTTCATCCGCGAGCAGGCTGGTATCACCGCCGGCACGAATGACGCTGGTGACATGGCGTTTGTGTTTATCGATCCTGCCGTCACGGGCAGCGACGATCAGTCGTTTGTCGTCTTGATTCCGGTGAGCGATTATGGCGCTTTCATCGGCAATTTTGCGGATGCGAAGACCGATGGCTCGGTCACCGAGTTCACCCCGAATGGTGCCCCGTCGCCCGTGTTCGCCGCACAGTGGGGCGACTACGCTGCCGTTGCGCCGATGAAGGAAATCGCCAGCCTCAAGCCCACGGGCATGAAGGTTGCGGGCGTGACCGAGAAGGAACTGGGCAAGGACATTGTGATGCTTGCCAACACCCGCAGCATCCGAACCAAGCTGCAGCCTCACCTCACGGAAGGTCGCGCGGAGATCGCCAAGAGCATTGACGAAGAACTGAGCAACGATGCCGACATGGCCAAATTTGGGCCGACCATCAAGCTCGGCGTTGACCGGTTGTTTGACATCGCTGACTCGTTTTTGCGTGACAATGACGCTTCGACCGTCGCCATCAACTTCGTGCCAGACGGTCTGAACATTTCGGTCGTGGCCGAGTTTACCAACGGAAGCTACCTCGGCGATTTTGTTTCCAAGAACAAAAACACCACTGAATCGTTTACTGTTGGTTTGCCCGCAGGAAAGTATCTGGCGTTCGGCGGGTTCACCGGCGACCCGGTCCTGTCTGCGAAGATGGTTGATGACATCGCAGCGCCTGTCGTTGCCGAACTGCAGAAGGCCGGCGGTAAAGAGGCTGACGCTGTCACTAAGTTTTACGGCATCCTGATGGACTACATCAAAGCGACCGAAGGCCAGACTTTCGGCATGGTCGCCCCCGAGGGTGAAGTGGGGCAGACGGCATTGCTGCAGGTGGTCAACATTTACACCGGCGACGCCGCCAAGATGAAAGCCGCCTATATTGGCATGATGGAGGGCCAGAGCGAGCTGATGACCGCATTTGGCATGCCCGCAGACCAGATGAGCTACACCGTCACCCCGGGCGCCAAGACGATCGAAGGCCTGGCGTTTGATCAGGTCAAGGGCGACTTCAAGATCGACGGCGGGGGGCCGGAGGTCGAACAGATGATGAAGTTTATGTACGGCCCGGATGGCATGAATTTCTATGTTGCCGAACTGGGTGCCGACAAGCTCGTGCAGGCGTTCGGAATTGATGATGCCATGATCGCCGCGACGGTGAAGGCAACCAAAGACAAGACCGATGTCCTGGGCGCGTTGCCCGGCGTGAAGGCAGTGACCGCACAACTCCCCGCCAACAAGAGCGGTGTATTTTATGTCGCGATCGATGAATTCGTCGGCACCGGCCTGAACGTTGCCAAGCAGTTTGGCTTCGGAATGAACGTGCAGATGCAGCCCGACCTTCCCCCGCTGGCGATGAGCACAGCGACCGAAGGGACCGCGATTCGCATCGACGTGCATGCCCCGACGCAATTGATCAGCCAGCTTATCGCCGCGGGCTTCCAGATTGCCATGCAGGCGCAGGGCGGCGGTCGTGGTGGGCCGGGCGGGCTGTAGCCTTGATTCTGCGACAGGTCGTCAATGCAGTTTGACGGCAGTCTGACGCTCAAATGAACCCGACGAAGGCCGGCCTTGTGCCGGCCTTCGTTGCGTATGGGGCCGCAACGGGACGCGTAAGACGCGTACATTGAGAATTCTAGCTTTGCGATGCCGTGATGAGCGCGTCGAGCGTCTGGCGGGCCTTGCCTTCATCAATCGCCGCGTGGCATACCTCAACGGCGCGGGGCAGGCTCGATGCCAAACCAAGCACAACCAGCCCGGCGGCGGCGTTGAGAACGGCAATGTCGCGCGCAGGACCCCGTTTGCGGTCAACGATCCCCGTAATGATCGCGGCGCTGCCGGCGACGCTGTCTGTTTGCAGGTCGCTCAGGCGCGCGTGCTCAAACCCCAGTAAACTCGGGTCGAGTGACCAGGTTTTGACATGGCCGTCATGCAACTCGCTCACGCGGGTCGGGCCGAGGGTGGAAAGCTCGTCGAGTCCGTCGTCGGCGTGAACAACCCACGCGCGCCGGCTGCCCAACTCGCGCAGCACCGCGGCGAGGCGGTCGGTGAGTTCCGGCGAAAAAACGCCGAGAAGCTGGTGCTGCGCCCGGGCCGGATTAGTCAGCGGGCCAAGCAGGTTGAACACCGTCGGAATGCCAAGCGCCGTCCGCGCCGCAGCGACGTGCTTCATCGCAGGATGGTGCGATCGCGCAAAAGCGAAACAGATGCCCGCCGACCGCATGCAGGCTTCGGCTTGGGTGGGGGACTGATCGAGCTTCACGCCGAGCGCTTCAAGCACATCGGCAGAACCGGTTTTGCTCGATGCAGAACGATTTCCGTGCTTTACCACCCGTGCCCCGGCGGCAGCGGCAATCAGCGCGGCGGCGGTCGAGATGTTAAACGTGCCACGCGTGTCGCCACCGGTGCCGCAAGTGTCGAGTAGTGGATGCGTGCTCTGGTCGATTGCAACCGGCACCACCTTCTCGCGCATCACCTCCGCGGCGCCGACGAGTTCATCAACCGTCGAACCCTTTGCCGCCAGCCCCACCAGCAGCCCGCCGATCTGCGCGTCGGCCGCTTCACCCGACATGATCGCGGCAAATGCCTCCCGCGCCTCGTCCCGAGTTAAGTCTTCCCGGCGGCAGAGTTTGAGCAGTAGCTGTTTCATGAGTCAGTCAGCCAGCCCGGCACCCGCTGCGGCAGCGGTGGAAAACACGGTGGCATCGATGCCAAACTTACGTTTGTACGCGTGACGAAGATGCTCGATCACACCCTCGGCCATCCGCGGCTGGGCCAGCGCAACGATGCACCCACCAAATCCGCCGCCGGTCATTCGCGCGCCGTAGACACCCTTGGCTTCGAGCGACTCATTCACCAGAAAATCGAGCTCTGCGCAACTTACCTCGTAATCGAGCCGCAGTGAGTCGTGACTTTGTTGCATGAGCACACCGACATCTTCATACCGCCGTTTCCCCAGCAATTCGGCAGCGGCGCGGCATCGTTCGATTTCGGTGACCACATGCTTGGCGCGCCGATAGGTAGTGTCATCGAGCGTGCCCTTTGCCGCCTGCACTTGCTCGGGCGAGACGTCCCGCAGTGATCTCACAGATTGATCGCGTGCCTGGAAAAAAGATACGGCATAATTGCAGCTATCCACCCGCGCCGCGTACGCGCCGTCGGACAGCTCGTGGTGCACCATCGTGTTGGCGATCACTACGCGCAGCTCCTTGGAGTCGATCGGTACGAAGTGTTTGCTGTGGTCGCGGCAGTCGAGAAGCATCGCATGCCCCGCACGGCTGCTGGCGACTGCGGTCTGGTCCATGATGCCGCAGGGGACATTGGCATAGTTGCGTTCGGCCTGCTGGCAGATGAGCGCGAGCCGGTCGGCGTCCATTCGGTTGCCGCCGCCGGCGAGCAGGCTCAGGCCCGTCGCGACCAGAATCGCCGCCGAACTGCTCAATCCGCCGCCGACAGGCAGCGTGTTGTGGAGAAGCAGATCCATGCCAACGAGCGGAATGCCCGCCTTCAGCATCTCCGCCGCCACGCCCTTGCTGTAGTTCGTCCATTGCGGTGCCCGAGATTCGATGCGCCCATCTAGCTCAATATCGACTCGTTCGCCGGGAAACGCGGTCGATTCGACGACCAGTCGACTGTCGCTGCGCGTTCTGCAGATGCCAAAGACATATCGTTCGATCGCCATCGGCAGCACCAGGCCGCAGTTGTAATCAGTATGTTCGCCGATGAGATTAACACGGCCCGGCGCGCGGATGGCGCGCAGCCGGCCGCCGTCGCCGAAGCGTTCGATGAACTTCGATTTTGCCTCGAAAAGTGCATCCGACATGATCGTTCACTCTAGATCGCGCGATGATGACTTTCAAGCACGCCGCACGGGCATTACACTCGGAGGCGAAGTCTTCAGGCATGACACCACTGAACGGAAAGTTCATCGTATTCGACGGCGGCGAAGGTTGCGGCAAGTCGACCCAAGCCCGGCTGCTGCAGCAACGGCTCGAAGCGGGCGGCGCGCGCGTGCTGCTGGTGCGCGATCCCGGTTCGACGCGCGTCGGAGAAATGATCCGGGGTGTGGTGCTTGATCCCGATCATGGCGAGATCGTCATGCGCTGCGAGATGATGCTCTACATGGCCGCCCGAGCGCAGATGATGGGAGAGATCATCCTGCCGGCGCTGGCAGACAACCAGGTGGTGATCTGCGACCGATTCGTCAGCAGCACGCTTGCCTACCAGCTTGGAGGCGACGGGCTTTCGGCCGATGAGATTCGCGCCGTGGCGGAAATCGCGCTCCGCGGGCGATGGCCCGATCTCACCCTCATTTTTGACATGCCAGTGGAGCACAGCCGCAACCGCGTGCGCGCCAAGTTCGAGCAGCGGACTGAAACTCTCTTTGGCGAGCAGGTAAAGGTCGTCAAAGACCGGATTGAGCAACGCCCCGAGGCGTATCATGAACAGGTACGGCAAAATTATCTGGCCCAGGTCGAGCGCGATCCGGAGCGCCATAAGCTTATCGATGGCGCGCATCCGGTCGAGCGGGTGCACCAGCACGTTGTCCAGGCGATTTCTCAGGTGCTGGGCCTCGACCTATGAGCACTTTTGCCCAGATTCTCGGTCAGGATGCTGCCGTCGGCTGGCTTGCCACAGCTCTGGCGGCCGAACGGCTGCCACACGCGTTGATTTTCGCAGGTGCTGAAGGAGTTGGAAAAGCGACGACTGCCCGAGCCTTGGCGGCTCGCTTCCTGTGCACCGCTCCAAAACGCAACAATCCCTGCGGCGTGTGCGAAAGCTGCCGATCGATGAAAGCCGATGTGCATCCCGATTTTCATGTTGTGCATCGGAAGCAAATTCGCCAGCTCAAACCCGAAAACAAGGGTACCACCCTCGCGGCGGAGGTGATCCGCAGGTTTTTGAACGATAAGGCACATTTGAAGGCGGTGATGGGGGGTGGGAAGGTGTTTGTCGTCGAAGAAGCCGAGTTGATGAACCCGACCGCTCAGAACTCGCTGCTAAAGACCCTGGAAGAACCGCCGGGGAATGCACTCATCGTGTTAATCACGACCAATGTGAACCTCCTGCTGCCCACGATCCGCAGCCGGTCGCAGTTGGTGCGGTTTGGTAGGCTTCCCGAGGAGTTGGTTGCCCAGGAGCTTATACAGCGCGGAATCCCCGCCGACGACGCCCGGGATGCCGCTGCGATTACCGATGGTTCGCTGGGGCTTTCGCTGCGATGGCTTCAAGACGGTGTGATCGCCTCGGCGCGCGAATTGGCGAGAATTCTCGATCATCTCGGCGCGCAGTCGGTGCCCGATTTAAGTCAGTGCATCAACAACGCCGCACAAACCTATTTCGCAGCCCATGAAGCGCGCGATGCAAACATCACGAAGGACACCATTACGCGCGAGGGTTTGGGCATCATCGCTGGCATCGCTGCCAATCACCTGCGCCGGAAACTACCCGCTGCCAGCGATGACCCGGACCGGCTCGACCGGCTCTCATCGGCGATCGAATCGGTGGTGAAGACCGAACGATATCTTGACTCGAATGTCACAATCTCGCTCACCACGGAGCAGTTGGCTGTGAATCTGGTGGGCTTGCTGGTGCATTGATCAGTCCTGCTCGCGCGAAAGCTCATCCAGCGAGCGCATCTCGCTGGCACTCAGCCGGTTCATTACCCACCCGAGCAGGCCGAAGGTGATCATGAGTACAATCCATCCGACCATGAGGGTGCGCGGACGAGGGTCGTTGTCGACCGAGCTGACGGGCGTCATCACCTCGGCGGCGACGAGCGCATCGGTGAGGCAGTACGCATAGAGGTAGCTGAACACCAGTGCTGCCATGGAAAGCAGCATGAGGACGAACAGCGTCTTGGGCCGTCGCTCTTCGATGGGGTTAAAATCCATCATGGTCATTCCGAGCTATGTCGTACAATTCGCCGCGGTGTCAGGCAAGCGGTGGAAGCTATGCCAGTTGTGCGGCGAGTTTGGCAGCGATCAGAACATGGGGCTTGGGCAGGGGGTAGTCTGATAAACGATCGATGCTTACCCATCGCATTTCGCCGGGAATGGTTGATTTCGCGCTGCGACGGGCGAGCGCGTGAACCGTAAAGGCCTCAAACGCATACCGGCGATGCGTGAGCTGATGGCGCAGCGACATGAAATGCGTCGGCGGGGTGGTCGAACCGGCGATTTTCGCGGCGACATTCTTGGCGACACCCTCCGCGCCGCTGCGGAGCGATGAAAGGTCGGTGGCCGAATCGGCTTCACCACTCCCCGCGCTTTTAGTGTGATTGCCTGGATCCAGCGTGACAAACTGCCACATTCCCGCCCACCGCCCCGTTGCGGGCCGCTGCTCAATCAGCACTTCGGTCGTGCGGCGAACGGTGCGTAAAATGCAAAGCACGACACGCCGATTTAGCTTTGTAGGCTTCGCCTCTTTCCTGGGTGGAATCAGATCGACCTTGCCGAGGGCGAACGCTGCGCAATTTTTGCGCACAGGGCATTGCTCGCAGCGGGGCTTTAGCGGGGTGCAGACGGTCGCACCTAGCTCCATAAGCCCCGAATTGAAATCGGCGACGTTGTCACGGGGCAGCAGCGCCGCGGCCCGTTGCCAGAGGTGGTCGATCACAGGCCTCTGCCGCGGATCGGATTTGATACCGTCTAGCCTGCAGATCACTCGGACGACGTTGCCATCAACAATCGCCGCTCGCTTGTTGAATGCTAGCGACGCAATCGCACCGGCTGTGTACCGACCGATGCCCGGAAGCTGTTTAAGCGTTTCAACAGCATCGGGGATTTTCCCACCCTGCTGCGCCACGATTGCCTGAGCGCACGCGCGCAGATTTCGTGCTCTACTGTAATAACCCAAGCCTTGCCAAAGCCGGAGCACCGATTGCTCGTCCGCGGCGGCGAGGCGATGGATCGTCGGAAATGCCTGCAAAAACCGCTGAAAATAAGGAATCACAGTGGCAACTTGTGTCTGCTGCAGCATCGCTTCGCTCACCAGCACCGAATATGCATCCGGCAGGGTGCCCGGCTGCGAACCCATCGGTGCCCGCCAGGGCAAGTCGCGTCGGTTGGCGCGGTACCACTGAAGAAGGCGTTTATGAAAAGTTTGCGTGCGACCAATCATTCTAATGAAGTCGTTGGATTTCAATTGACGTTGCAGAGAAACTTGTCATTTTATAGTAGTTGACGGAAGGGAACGAGGGAAAGCGCGAACCACTCAAGGAAGAGGCTCTGGTTCGCGGGCGAGTCGACGCGACTCGTCGAAAGTTGTTGCCGTCATTCGTTGTCCTCTCGTCACAAGTTTTCTGCATGGAGGCCCCCAATGCGCTCGCCAGCAATCGATGAAATGGTCAAACTGACCCAGGACATCCCCGAGTTGTCGCTTAGTCGAGGCATGTGCGGGGTGGTGCGATCTACTTGGTGCGCGCCTTGGGTTGCCTACGAGGTGGAGTTTCACATCGACGGCAACACTTACGAAACGCGCGCGCTACTCATGGCCGAACAAGTGGAAGTGGAAGAACAACTCGAGACGGATGAGTTGGTCTCGCAACAGTAGGTTTGCGGCTCTGTTTGTCGGCTCAAAGTTGTCTTCATGCCGGGCGCCGTGCCCGGCGTTCTTATTGACGTCGTCCCCGCAGCCGGGTCTCGCTGCGAATAATGACTATCTTGATGGATCTTTATCTTATCGTCGCACCCGAAAAGGTGTCGGGTGCATCGGCGGGGGAATGGGAGTCACGTGGCTTACCCAATTCATAGGTGGCGCTGGTGAGGCAGGTCTGGCAGCCTTCGGGGTGACCGCAGCCTGCGCTACCATCAATGATTGGCATGCGCCCACCTTGGGCGCTGGCGACGGCAACACTGTCTGTGCCGCAGGCGGTCGGGGGCGAACTCTTGCCCGCAGCGCCGGCCACGTTGCCCAGATACTTCCGATTCTGCGCACGCACCTCGGCGGCGGCTTCATCATAGAGAAACGGCAGGAAAGCATACCGCCGTCCCTGTGTGACCTTGGGAACCTCATGCAGCAGGGAGCAGGAGAATATGATCGCCGACCCGCTATCAGGCTTGTAGCGCTTCGGGCCGAACTCCGGAAACCAGATTTCGCCTCCTTCATACTCATGTGAGTTGAGGTTGATCGTGACGGCGTATCGCCGGTGAGCGGTGCCAAGGGTCGTGTTGTCGCGGTGGGCGCGGAAATGCGCGCCTTGCGCAGCATCGTAACAGGCGACGATATGCCGCTCGATGCGCGTTGCGTCAAACTGATACGCCTGCCTGATTGCCGGGACGAGTCGGCGCTTGATGCGCTCCTGCGTCGCCTTAATCAGGCCGTCGTCGGTGATTTCGCAATCCATGCGGCGTTTGTGCGAATAGTCGAGCACGCCGACGGTACGGCCATTCTCCTCGCGCATGAACCCCGAATCTTCGCCGCCGTGCGATTCGTAGTAGTTGATCAGTTGCTTGCACATTTCCGGCTCAAACACATAGGGCACGATGAGCACCGGCGCAGCGGCCTGCAGCGACTGGAGCTTGGGAAGGGAATCGAGTATTGAAAAAATCGTCTCAATCTGCTTTGCGACAGTGCCATCTGACATCTCAATAATGGCGACGATGCGCAACGCCTGATCGAGGATGAACGTCTTGCGCGTAAGCGAGGCGCGCGATTCGCCCGGGCCGTCCGCCTCACCCGCCGCCTGGCCATCTTGCCCCGAGCGGGCCGCGGGCGCAGGCGCTTCATTGCGCACGACGCCGAACTTTCTGCTCACCGCCAGATTCAGATCGTAAAAGTAAATCCGCCCCGGGTGCTCGGCCTTAATGTGCTGCACATCTTCCGGGTCATTGGTGACCCCCAGAAACAGCAGGTTCGTAACATCAAAGCGATGACCCCGCTGCACGATCTCAGTAAGAAACTGTTCGGACGAGGGCACCTGCGTCGAGCCAAAGAAGCTCATCACAATGTATCTGCCCGCGATGGTGTCAAAGCAAAACCGAGGGTTGACACTGCTGGCCACTTCAAAGAACGGAGCACGATCGCCAGGCAATAGCATTGAGGTGCTTCTCCCTTTCTATGCAGAACCCAAGCCTCGCAGCAGTTGATCTGAAGCTCAGCCTCACTAAGAGTCGCCGAAGGGGGGAAAACGTTTCGGTAAAAGTGTCTGTTTCGCGCCCAAGCCTCGCACAGCAGCCCCCCGATCGTGCCCCATGTCCACCAAGCCCGATAATCACACAAACGCAAACGTGCCCGCCGGGGCGAGCACGTCTATGGATACCTGAATGGGCGCGGTTGGATTCGAACCAACGAAGGCATAAGCCATCAGATTTACAGTCTGACCCGTTTGGCCACTCCGGAACACGCCCGGCCTTGTTTGGGTCGAATACTATGCCGCATTTGCGTCCCGATTTCAACCTACCTGTTTTGGAAGCGGATGAATGTGGAGCGACGGTGATGAAACGGCCGGTTGGATCGCAAAACATGCCTTCTCAGGATTGATCGCTGGTTGCGTCAGATCATAAACATCCTGCGAAAGTGTGCACACTCTCGGGTCGCGGTGTTCAGCTTTGGTTTGCCACGTTCGCTACCGCGAATAGCGGAAGTCGATTTGAAAGTCGGCGGCGCGCGGGCCGAGGGCGTTCACTTGGATGCGGTCGGGCGTGTTGGCTTCGAGCGTCTTACTTAGCCATGTGGTCTGATTGAGCTGTTGGCCGTTCTGATCGAAGAACGTCACGCGGTAATCGACATACAAGCTCTTGTTGATCGCCGAGCGGATGGGAACGGTAACATAGAGAATGTTGCCAGCATCATCCCGGCTGAGTAGCGGCGTGCCGACGGCGGTGTCTTTACGCAACGATTCAGTTGCGAAATGGACTTGCTGGGCGTCAAACGGATCGGCACGGCCCTGAATTGGCGGCTTCACTTCATTGCACGCAGCCGCGGTGAGCGAAAGCAGCGCCGCTACCATAAACGTTGTCGTTTTCTTCATCATTTCAGGTCTTTCATATCGGCTAAGTTGGACGAATCGGAACAGATTCAGATTGCACCCGGGTTTGTATCAGGGCTAGAACCAGAAGACCCGGGCGCGGCCGGCGGTAACGCCGGGGCGGCAGGCGCCGGTGCTTCCAACGGCGGTGCTACTGCGCGAGGGGCGCTTTCCCATGTGCCGGTCATGTCGCTCATGAGCTTTCGAGCCACAAAACGCGTGTAGCGGTTGATCGCCTGCCGGTCGATTGGCTGTGGCATGTCCACCAACCCCTGCCCGAGCAGCAGCTCGTCTCCCACATTTTTTGCGATAGCGGCGAGGCGCACCGCCTGGACGGTGTTTCGGTCGTCTCTCACCACGTCGATCGAGAGCAACACGGCTATGTCCGCAGTCGCACTCTTCGCGCCGGGTGTGAGCACGTCCACCTTTCCGCCGCAACGAAGCCAATCAATGAACTGAAGAATGACGGCGGTGTTCTCCGAATTGTCGCTCTCCTGCCGCGCATTGTCGATCCGAATAACCGGTTTGCCGACGCGCTCGTATGCGTTCAAAAACGCCTGTCGCTCTGGCATTTCCTGGTCGATCATGGCTACATCGTCAAACGCCGGCGGCGGAAGCTGGTTCCGCGACAATTCATAAGGCATGGGCTTCTGCGGGTCGCTGCGGCGCAATGCGCCGTCGCCTGCGTTCTGTGGAACTGCGACCCGCGGCGGCGGTGGACTCTTGTCTACGCAGCCTGCGGCACCGAAGGAAATGATCAAGACTGAAAGCACGATCCGAAGAAACATGAAACCTCCCGCGCGTTTGGCCGATAGTATTTCGGCAGCCGGCGCGTCAAACTAGACACGCGACAGAGCGTAAAGGATTGTGAGTTTTCCCGCGAGATGTCAAACTACTATCGAAAGCATGGTCAAGGTGTCTAACGGCTTACGCACCGGGCGCCCGCTGATGGCAGTCAATCTGTAATGGAGTGTTATGCAAATGATGTTGGTACATAAGTCTCTGGTGATATTGGGTTTGGCCGCGGGCGTTGTGGGCTGTTCGCACAACGACAAGCCGCACGAGTATGGCCAGCAGCGGCCGCCGGTCGATCAGTTGGATGGTCGTGACCGGGGTTTGCAGAGCAAAGATCTTGTTGCATCGACTGATACGATCGCGATGGAGATTCTCGCCATGCCCGAACTGAACGCGAGCCAGGCGAAGTGGACGATCGTCGCCATGCCTGTTGAAAACCAGACGACGGCGGCGCGTGCGAACTATGACATTTTCATCGACCGCTTGAAGACCAGCCTGTTCAAGCACGGCCGTGGGCGGGTGGCGTTGATTGAGAACCGCGACCGCTACCGCGACATGCAAAATCGCGAGCTTGACCCCGCCGCGCGCGAGCGAGAAGACAGCATGGGGCAGACCGGCGTCTCGGCCGGCTCGACCTCCGCCGGAACGCAGCCTGACTATGCGCTATATGCAAAGATGCAGGAACTTCCCAACCGCGCGACGAGCCTCTATCGCATCGAGTTTAACATCACCAAGTTTGCCGGCGCCGGCTCGCGGGAGATGGTGTATAGCGGCGAGTACCTGACCCGGGTGGAACGGTGATGCGCCGCGAAGAGGCACGAAGGCACGAAGACACGAAGGCGCGATGCCGAAATGAGAGAGTCCTACTCGTGTGCCTGCTGCTGGTGGCCGGCTGCACGAGTGCTGTGAAGTCGGGGCGCAATACGGCGCTCGACGGTGTGGATTTGCAGAAGATGACCACGGACATGGCAATGCAGATTGCCGGCGACCCGGATGTTCAGTCGGCCATCGCGCGCGATGGCGCGCTGCGGATTGTCGTGCAGCCGGTGGAGAATCTGATGACCGCCGAGGTGTTGCCACGTGGCGCTTCGGAAGCATTCACCGGGCGCGTGCGATCGCTGCTCAGCCGTCACGCGCCGCAGCAGTATGTCTGGGTGATGAATCGCGACGCGTTCTACAATCTTCGCAAGCAGGAATTGGATTTTGAACTTGGCCCGGCACCCGACAGCATTCAGCCAGACTACGCGCTCACCGCAACTTTCCGTTCGCTTACCAACGAAGATGCTCAACGGCGTAAGAGTGCGTATCTGTGCACTTACGAACTGACGAGCCTGCAGACACGCGAGGTGCTGTGGACTGGCCGGTATGAAGTGAACAAAGTGGCCGTGAAAGGGTTTCTGGATTGATGAGCGCTGTCGGCTGTGGCAGAAGGTAGAAGGCAGAAAGAACCATGCGGTTTACTGGCAAGGGTTGTCTGGCGACTTCGAGCAATGCGTTCATTCGCACGGTGCCGCGCCGTTTTGCTTTGCTGTGCCTTTTGCCCGCAACCATCTGCCCGCTGCTGTTAGGCTGTGAAACTCCCAAGAAGGTGCGGGAAGCACAACTGGGGGTAAGCGCATTCTACGCTGGCAACTTCGCCGCCGCCGGGGAGCGGCTCCGCCCGCTTGCTGATAAAACCGACGAGAATTTTGTTCTGAACAACTGCCGGCTCGGTTCTGCAGCGCTGGCACGGTATGACCTTGCTGAGGCAGAAGCGGCATTCCTCAAAGCCTACGAAGTGATGAACAGCGTCGGTGTCAACGACGGCGGGCGGTCGCTCGGGGCAGTGCTCGTTGACGAGAAAGTGCGCATCTGGAAAGGGGAGCCTTTCGAGCGCGCCATGGCCAGCTTCTATCTTGGCCTCACTTATTACATGCAGCAGGATTACGGCAACGCGCGCGCCGCGTTCGAGAATGCACTGTTTAAGCTGCGCGATGCGTCGCGTGCCAAGGATGAACAGCAGGATTACGCACGACTGGAACGCCAATTCCCCATTGCCACAATCATGCTGGCTCGATGCTGGCAGAAACTGGGGCGTGATGACCTTGCAAATGCCAACTTCGAGCGAGTGCGGCAGCTCCGGCCCGACCAATCGAGCGTCGCTGACCCGGGGCTGCATTCGTCTGCGAATGTGCTTCTGGTGGTTGATTTTGGCGTCGGTCCTCGCAAGGAAACAGACTTTGACGGGTCGATCCTCGGGTTTGCACCCAAGCCGAGTGAGGTGGCTCGCGTGCCGGCACCGAGAGTGATTGTAAATGGTGTGGTACAGCGCGTCGCCGTCGGTGATGGCCCGCCGACGGATTTGCTTTCGCTGGCGCAGGATCGCAGGTGGCAGAGCATCGATACGATTCGCCTGACCAAGAGCGCGGTCGGCACGGGATTGATCGCCGGCGGGGCGGGTTATGGGTTGTATAAGGCAGGGAGCCGCGACGGCATGAGCGGCGAAGACGCGCTTGTCGCCGGAGGATTGATCGCCGCGGGGCTGTTGCTAAAGGCGACGAGCCAGACCGACGTGCGTCAATGGGAGATGCTCCCCCGGACGACGTTCGTCATCCCGCTGCAGCTTGCACCCGGCACGCATGATGTGACGGTGGAGTTTGCCACTGGCCGCGGGCTGGGGCAGACCTGGCGCGGCCTGATCGCGCCCGAGCGAGGCGATGCCACATACTATTTCCGAATGCAACGATTTAACTCCGGCCCGTTCGACTGGCCCCCCGCAGCGATGGTCGATTCTCGGTAGCTGGCGAGTAGAATCGACGCCGCAATGTCTTACCGTGCAAAGCGTATCGCGACTGTGCTTGGATCGATCCTGCTGCTCGGGGTCGGCTGGTATGCGTTCTTCTGGCCCAAGCCGCTGCCCCCGCCGGATGAGTCTCGGCGCGTGAATCATCCTGCGGGTTATTCGCTGATTGTGCCCGAGGGTTTCGAGGGCAGCACCAATGTCGTGGGCGATGGCACCTACTCCGACTGGATTCACGGCCTCGACACGAGCTATACGGCTGGCAGTCCGACCATCGGCGTGCGGCGGTTTCGTTCTGTGCCTGACCGAGCGACGCTTTCCGATCAGGGGTACAAGTTTACTGATACCTTTCAAGGTCACGAAGCCATCGTATTCAATGGTCCCCGCGGGCGCGGCAAACTCTCGCAGTGGAACTGGCGCATGGTCGTCAAGATCGAGGGCGATTGGTTCGAGTTGTACGCCACCGACCTGCAACTGTTTGACTATCACAAGCACATCTACAAGCGGTTCTTGGAGTCGTTTGCGTACCAGCCAGTCACATCTGCCGCAACACAGCCCGCGCCCGACCCGATTGCCCTGCCGGCCACGCGCGGGTCGTGAGGGCGCACCAGAATGGAAGGTGGACTCATGCCAACATCTGCGAGGCCGACCGACGCACCTTTCAACCCAGCGCTGCCTTACCCTTCGCAGCGGCAACCGGTGCTCGCTCGCAACATGGTCGCGACAAGCCAGCCGCTGGCGACCAGCGCCGGCCTGCGCACGCTCTGGCGCGGGGGCAATGCCATCGATGCTGCCGTTGCAGCGGCGATCGCGCTGACGGTTGTTGAGCCGACAAGCAACGGTATCGGCGGGGATCTCTTTGCCATCCTCCACGATGGCCGCAACCTGCACGGCCTTAACGCCAGCGGTCGCTCCCCGGCGGCGATGGAGCGCGATCAATTCGGCGACGCCACCGATATGCCCGTGCGGGGCTGGCCGAGTGTCACGGTTCCCGGCGCGCCATCGGGCTGGCTGGAGCTGAGCCGGAAGTTTGGTCGGTTGCCATTTCATGAACTCTTTGAGCCGGCGATCGAATACGCCGAAGGAGGGTTTGTTGTCTCGCCGGTGACGGCGCGCGCGTGGCAGGCGTCGGTCGAACGGCTGCGAGATTTCCCCGATTTTCTCGCGGCGTTCACCATTGACGGTGCCGCTCCGCGTGCTGGCGAAGTGGTGGAGTTGCCACACCATGCAAAGACGCTCCGAGAGATTGCGATTACACGCGCCGAGTCGGTTTATCACGGCCATCTGGCGAGGGCGATGGTCGATCACTCCGACCGCTCCGGAGGGCAGTTTACTCTGGACGATTTCTCCAGCCACACGGCCACCCCTGTCGGCACACTGTCGATCAACTTTCGTGGGTTTCGCCTGCACGAGATTCCGCCGAATGGCCAGGGAGTTGCAGCACTGATGGCGTTGGGGATTTTGTCGCAGTTTGATCTCACTAGATACGATGTTGACTCCGTCGATTGCGTTCACCTTCAGATCGAAGCGATGAAGCTCGCATTCGCCGACGCGCACCGGCATGTGGCCGACCCGAAGTTTATGCAGGTTGATCCGAATGACCTGATTGAGCCTGAATACACGGCGCGGCGCGCGGCGCTGATTAAGCTCGATCAAGCGATCGCCCCGCAACATGGCCGGCCGCATCCTGGGGGCACAGTCTACCTCACCGCCGCCGATGGCGAAGGGCGAATGGTGTCCTTGATTCAGTCCAACTTCTATGGTTTCGGAAGCGGTATCGTCGTTCCCGGCACCGGTATCGCCATGCAGAATCGTGGCTTTGGCTTCACCCTCGAACGAGGACATGTAAACGAAGTTGGACCGAGCAAGCGACCCTTTCATACCATCATCCCCGGCTTCGTCTCGAAAGACGGCCGCGCGTGGATGAGCTTCGGCGTCATGGGTGGCGAGATGCAGCCGCAGGGGCATGTTCAGATGGTGGTGCGTTGCTGTGCGTTCGACCAGAATCCTCAGGCGGCCAGCGACGCGCCGCGGTGGAAGGTAATGGAAGGAAGGCGCGTGCTGCTCGAACGTGGATGGAGCAGCGAGATGGAGCACGGACTGCGAGCGCGGGGGCATCAGGTCGAGATCAGAGAGTCGGCCGAGTTCGGCGGCGCACAGTTGATTCAGCGGCTGCGCGACGGCTATCTCGGGGCGAGCGATCATCGCAAGGACGGGCTCGCTGCAGGATTCTAACCAGCGATCGACTGCGAGGTTGTTCTGCCGGATGTATGAAGGGCACCGTTTAAGCGGGGGCCGCAGCGCGTCGACGATGCCCATTTCCGCCCTGGATTTGTGGCCGCCAATTGCCAATCGACCTTGCATCGTTACCATCCGACTGACGAGAGCGGCACGCGGTGGCAGCGTGACCCGGGAAGGTTCTTCAACGCGATGAGCAATGACAGTTTTCAAGGTGCCCCTTCAATCAAGCCGGTTCGGCTGTCGGTCGTCATTCCGGTGTACAACGAGGCGCAGACGGTCCAGGAATTGGTGGCGCGCGTTGTTCGCGCGCCGCTGCCCGAAGGGGTGACGAGCCAGATCATCTGCGTCAACGATGCGAGCAGGGATGGCACCGCCGCCAAGCTTGATGAACTTCCGGCGATTTTCCCCGGGGTTGAGTTCAAGATTTTTCACAAGACGCAGAACCAGGGGAAAGGCGCTGCGTTGCGCGACGGCTTCAAGCATGCCACGGGCGATCTGGTGCTGGTACAGGACGCCGATCTTGAATACGACCCGCAAGACTATCGAAAGCTGCTCGGCCCGATTCTGGATGACAAGGCGGACGTAGTCTTCGGCTCGCGGTTCATCGGCGAGCCGCACCGCGTGATGTACTTCTGGCATAGCGTGGCAAACAGGTTTCTCACCACGATGAGCAACATGTTTACCAATCTCAACCTCACCGATATGGAAGTCTGTTACAAGGTCTTCCGCAAATCGGTGATTGATCGCATCACCATCAAATGCGACCGTTTCGGCTTCGAGCCAGAAGTGACGGCGAAGGTTGCCAAGTTGCGGCCGCGGCTGCGGATTTATGAAGTTGGCGTCGCCTACTACGGACGCAGCTACGAAGAGGGGAAGAAGATCACATGGAAAGACGGCGTGAAGGCGATGCTCGCGATCATCCGTTTCGCCTTCACTGACTGACCGCCGACCGCGCGCGGTACTGCATCGGGGTGACTCCCACTCGCTTGTGAAACACGACGCTGAGATAGCTCGTTGAAGCAAATCCACTTGCAATGGCCACCTGCTTGAGTGTGAGTTCTGTATTGACCAGTAACTGCTGCGCGCGTTCGATGCGGCAGCGGCGAATCTCGTCGAGTACCGATCGGCCTACGATCTGGCGAAAGCGCCTTTCAAGCTGCCGGCGCGACAGCGGCAGTTCGCGGGTGACGTCGGTCACCCCGATGGGTCGGCCGGCGTGTCGCTCGATGAATCGCAAGGCCTCGGCAACGTCTCCATCGGCGATGGCAGTGGTGTCCGTCGACTGCCGAGTGATGACACCCACCGGGGGGACAAACACGAGATTACTCGTCGGCGGTTTGCGGTCGATCAGTTGCTCAAGCATTGCCGCCGCCTCGAAGCCGATGCGTTGCCGCGCGGTGTCGACGGTTGAGAGGCCTGGAAATGCCAGGCTCTGCATCATTTCATCATTGTCCACGCCAAGAATCGCCGCCTCATCGGGGACCTTTACGCCGAGCTGCGAGCACAGGTCGAGCGCGGTCAGGCCGGCGCGGTCGTTACAGCCCATGATGGCGATCGGTTCGCGCCGCCGGCGGAGGATGGCGCGCAGCGCAGGCTCGTCGCGGGCGAGTTCTGCCGACTGCGAGACTTCGCTCAACCGCTGGGACAAGCCCTCATGCCGCAATTTTGCAAAGCTCCGGTTGTCAGGGGAGAAGTAAGCAAAGTGGCGAAATCCCCGTCGCAACAAATAGTCGGCGGCCACCCTGCCGACAAGCCGGTCGTCTGATACAACGCTCGGCACTTGCTTCAAGGGCAACGCCGACGAAACATTCACCGCCGGAATGCTCGCCCGTGACAGCGCCCGAGCCTGGGTGGGGGTGGCGGCCTGGACGATTAATCCGTCATAATCCTTCAGGTTATTCAGAATGCGGCTGTCGTTGATCCCCTCCACCCGACACACCCACGCACGGCTGAACGCGAATGACGCAATGCCGCGGACCACCCCGCGGGAGTACCCGCCGACGTTATTGACGATCACGCCCACCCGCACCCTGCGGCGCGACGGTACCTGGGAAGAATGCAGGGGATTATCGGTCATGTCGCAAAATTAAAACGCTTCATCGCAAAGTTCAATCGACGTTGTCCGATAGCACGATACAGTGCAGTCCGTTCGCTGGCGATCGCGCCACCCTGGTCCTGGGGACACGCGCCCGCGATTCACTGTGCGAGTTTTGAGGTAGCATTGATGCGCATTCTTATCTCCGGCGGCGCGGGGTTCCTTTCGTCTCACCTCACCGACCTTCTGCTGTCGCAGGGGCATGAGGTCGTCGGCGTCGACAACTTCATTACCGGAAACCGTGACAACGTCGCCCACCTCAGCGGCAACGATAAATACAAGCTGATCGAAGCCGATGTCTGCGAACCATTGAAGATCGACGGTCCCATCGATCGCATTTATCACATGGCCAGCCCGGCGAGTCCGATCGGTTATGTGAAGCACCAGGTCGCCACCGTCAAAGTTAACAGCCAGGGTACATGGAACCTCCTCGAACTCTCGCTGGAAAAGAACGCCCGCTTCCTCGTCGCCAGCACCAGCGAATGCTACGGCGATCCAGCCGTCCACCCGCAGCGGGAAGACTACTGGGGCAACGTCAACCCGATCGGCCTGCGCAGCATGTATGATGAGCCGAAGCGCTTCGCAGAGGCCTGCACCATGGCCTATCACCGCGAGCGCAAGGCCGACACGCGCATCATCCGCATCTTCAACACCTACGGCCCGCGCATGGACCCGTACGACGGCCGAGTGGTCATCAGCTTCATCCGCCAGGCGCTCAACAACGAACCGCTGACCGTGTTCGGCGACGGCAAGCAAACGCGCAGCCTGTGCTACGTCACCGACCTCGTGCGCGGTATCAATCTTGTGATGGAGGCCGACTTCATCGAGCCAATCAACCTCGGCAATCCGCAGGAGCTCACCATCCTCGACATCGCCAAGGAAGTGCTTTCGCTCATTCCCGAAAGCAAGAGCACCATCACCCACCAACCCATGCCCCCGGACGACCCGAAAGTCCGCTGCCCCGACATCACCCGCGCCAAACAAATCCTCGGCTGGCAACCCGTGGTCTCCCGCCGGGAGGGGTTGTCTAAGATGATTGAGTTTTATCGGGATCAGTTGACTGGCCGGTAGCGCGTCGATGAAGGGACGTCTCGGGGCCGGCATTGCGCTCGGTGACAACGAAAGTAAACTAAAGTAATCTCGAATTGTCCCTGCGAATGATCTATTGATTAATCTGCCGCCTGATCATCCCGGCATGGTTGATGCTTCCGGCGGTCGGCGTTCGCCTTCTCTTGCCCCCGGCTGGCCTTTCCAGCGGCCTCGGAAGCTCGGCATCTTCTCGGAGATCAACTGGTCAAACTGCGCCTGCTGTTCCGGCGTGAGCAGCGCGCGTGCGTCGGCTTGCGCTTTCTTAAACACCGCCATCCCCGGTGCGTTCAGTTGCTCCATTTCGCGTTCAAACTCGGCGTTAATCTCGCCAGCTTGCGCGCGCTGTTCATCGGTCAGCAACGCATCGAGCGCCGCGTCGCGCTTCTTATCACATTTGCGAAACGCCTCGAACGGCGGCGGGGGGGCCTCGGTCATCGCCTGCTTGAAGATCGCCATCACTTTGTCGTGCTGTTCCTGGGAAAGCTTCAGTTCGTCCACAATCCTGCTAATCGGCGACCCGCGCCCGCCGTCGCCGCGCGGGCGCGGGCGATCGTCTTTGGGCGCGAGCCATACCCCGCCGGCTATCCCCGCCGCGAAGGTTACGAGCAGCGCCAGGAGAAGATAGATCTTGATCGTCTGCATGCGGTTCTAACGCCCTCGCGACAAATCCTGCACAATCCACTGTGTCACATGCTGCGGCGTGTCGGTCTCCCGGCCGACTTCCGGCGTGACAAACACTGCATCGTCCACCGGCGTGCCCGGCTCGCTGTATGCAAATGTAGCCGAAAGCGTGCAAATCAGCAGCACGCCCGCCGCCACCGCGGTGCTGCGCCGGAGCCACGTCTGCAGCGCCGCATTGCGTTGAAACATCAGGATCGACTGCACCCGCGCCGACAGCGCCGGGTCGATCGCCAGCATCGGATAGGTCAGCCGCAACGACCGACGCAGCGACAGGTGCGCCCGCAGCGCATCGCGGCACGCCTCGCACCCGCGCACATGCCGCGCCGCCTGCGCGCGCGCCCGGTCATTCACCTCGCGATCGCTCGCGCGCTCGATGTCGGGCCAGGTTGCACAGTCAGTTTTCATCGGTCTGTTCTCATCAGTCTGTTCTCTTCAGCCGGGCTTCATCACCCAAGTCTCATCAGTCAGTCTCCATCGGTTGTCGGTCTCACGTCGTCGCGGGCGCCTTACATCAAACCTCGTACCCCGCAAACTTCCGGCGAAGCTGTTCTCTCGCCCGAAACAGCCGCGATTCCACGGTTCCCTGCGGCAGGCCGATCATCTCGGCGATTTCCCGGTAGCTCAGGCCCTGCAATTCACGCAGCACCAAGATATCACGATGCTCATCGCTCATCTGTTCGAGCATCGCCGAAAGGTCTATCTTCGCCCGAATCGCAGCAGGCACATCGCCGGCCGCGGCGTGCGTGTTCGATCGTTCGCCGTCAAGCGACAACCCATCAAGCGACAACATCGATTTCGTCGCCCGCGCCTTGCGCACCCGGCTGATCTGGTTGAACAGAATCCGAGTCAGCCAGGTGTTCAGTGCCGCTTCGCCACGAAACGAGCCGATCGCCTTGAACATGCTCAGCATCGTCTGCTGCAGCGCGTCCTCGGCGTCGGCGGTGTTACCGAGCATGCCCTGCGCCGTGCGCAGCAGCCTCGGAGCGTACCGCTCCATGACGACGGCGTAAGCGCGCGCCGATCCGTTCTTCAAATCGCGGATGAGCAGCGCCTCTTCCGTCGGCAAGGAAACTCCCAAATCCATTGTGCCGCCGCGCCGGCGTCATCTCCAGTTAGAGCACGCCCCGCGACGCTTTATTCCCCCGCCCGCCCCCAACCCGGGCGACTGCCGATGCCCGATCCGCACCGCCCACCAATCCAGTCCGCCGCGCGACTGCCTGACCTCACTTGTTCGCAAAAGCTTATCAAACAATCACTTACAGTCATTGATCGCGTCGCCAGCCGCCAGGCTAAGTAGTTTCTGATATTTTCAAAAATCGGGCATTTTCGGGCATTCCCGGGCACGCAGGCCAAGCGCGCAGCGTCCTCCCCATTCATCATTCATAATTCATCATTCATCCTTTCCTTACTACCCCCCGCGCTGCGCCAGCGGTGAACGGAAAGCGCAGCGCCGGCGATTTTTTTTGAAGAAAATGAGAATCCGGGTGCCACGACATGGCGTACTCGCCTTGTCGTGCGAACGTCGGTTGCGCAGAGGAAAATGCAGCCGCCAAGCACGCCAAGTTCGCCAAGAAGAAGGATGAATGGAAATGAATTTCGGGTGCCACGACATGGCTCTAAGGCCATGTCGTGCTCTTCGGTTTCACGCCGCGGTTTCGGCACCCGGCACTACTTGGCCTGAGAGCCAAATAGTGGCACCCATCAATCATAACCACTGGGAACTACAAATGTGTTCCCGGGTGCCACGACATGGGCTTCTGGCCCTTGTCGTGCGAGCGGCGATCCCACGCCGTGAAACTGTTCGGACTCAGATACAACACAACCGCCGGCGGTTCAGGCTACGCATCGATGAACCAGCGGCGCATTGAGGGTCCGCACAAACTCAACCGTCGGCTAGGTTGCTGGCCGCTTGCTCAGGAAAATCATGATACTAGTGAGTGCTGAGCCGGACTTCGCAAACGCCCCGCGCAGAAATGGTCCCCTACCTGCTCCAATGTTGGCACCAATCATCGCGTGGCCGAACGGTTTGCGCCGATAGAAAATCGACGGTTGCTGGCAAAATTTCCTGTGCCAGAAAAATTGTAATTGATTCCCGCAGTGCCGCTGCCAAAATTGATGCTTGCGGATTGAGAAGTGCCCGTACCGGTGTTTAACTGGCTATAGGTGGAAGGGGGAATCAGGAGGTCGATGGTGCCGACTGTGGCTGTATAGGAGGCGGTATCCGTGAACCGAATTGACCCGCCGGAGCCGGTGGCGATGCGGGCGGTGGCGGAGGTGCTGCTTGGCGGACTTAGGCCGACCCAGTTGCTTCCAACATCCCAAACATTTGTGCCACCTTGCCACGTCTGAGCGTTACTTTCAGACGCAGCAAACGCAACAGTTAGTCCACAAACCATTTTGAAAGAACGAGACCGGAAATGAAGAAAGTTGAGACGCATCAAGACTCCCGTAGACACACCCCGAGTTACCCTGCTACGCGCTGTCAAAATAGGCGGTTTTTTTTGTGTGTCAAGTTATCGGACTTAGCGTGAGTTATTTATTTTCTAGCGGGGCCACGGCCAGTTCATCGCTGATGTTCTCGGCAATTCAACTCGACCCGTCGCCGGACGCTGGTAATCTCTACGTTCAATCTTTGTCAGACAGTGGCACCGCGACCGGTTTTCGATCAAGAGGTGATCTAATCGGACAGGTTGGCTGGGCGCGGGCGTTGATGTGGAGTGAACAGGGGCGAGTAAGCTTCGCGGCGCAGCGGCCCGATACAGTTCGCGCCCAAATAACTAAAACGGACAGTTCTGGACTAGGTGTTGGCTGGTTCAAGACAATTTCGGACGACTGGGTCCGACCGGCCATGTGGTCGGACACTGAGATTCATGAACTCCCCTTTAATGGCATCGGCGGCGGCGCGAATGCGACCAACGGAACAATTGTTCTAGGTGAGTTGTTCGAACCCGAGTTCAGAAACAATCAGCTGGTCGCGTGGGACATTTCTGGATCAACGATCCCCATGCCACAGATTGTATCGGGTGTACCTGCTTCTGGCTCGGTGCTGCCGTACGGTGTTAACTCGGCAGGAGCCTTCGTCGGTCAGTGGTACGACAACTCTGATCCAACGTTCGAAACGCTCCGCAGCTACGTCGGCCAAGGCTTGCAGGCACGAGATTGGCGGCCACTGGGTCAAGAACCTGTGCGCGCCAACGATATCAACGACACCGGCCAAGTCGCCGGCGAATGGCTCCTACCCGATCGCCGTCTTGCGTTCGTCGCCGACAGTTTCGACTCCCCGCCGCGGATGCTCGATCTGTTGCCGGGGTTCTACACGAACTACCTCGAAGCGATTAACAACGAAGGCTGGGCGGTGGGGCAGCAGGATGATCAGTTCGGCACGGTCGGCCGGGCCGTGCTGTTTGCGCCGGGATCGAGTGAGCCGATCGATATTAACTCGCTCGTCAATCTGCCGGGGGTGAACCTGTTTGCCGCCTGGGATATCAACAATCGCGGGCAGATTCTGGTAAACGGCACGCGAACCGGCCCGAACGACAGCGGTTGGTACGTCCTCACCCCCATCCCCGAACCCGCGGGGGCAGTCGTTGTCGGCGCGCTATGGCTGTCACGCGCGGCCCGCCGTCGGCGCGGAGTCGATGGCGGGGTTGAGGTTTGATGCAGCAAAATGGTTCAACACATTTCTGCAATGATCTATTTTTGCGTCGGACCGCGCGATTTGTCGGCAACGCCCGCCGCTTGGCAGCGGTCTACTTTGTGAATCTCGACATTTCGGCCGGGGCGACCGTAGCGTTGGTCGCCGTTAATCCTTATCTGGAAAGAAGTTACAACTCCAGCGAGCAGGTGCACCAGATTGCCGCGCACCGCAGTGTCGGCGGGGTGGGCTGCAGGTGAGCAGAACAGATATTGATCGGGAATTGTCTATCGAGCGCGAAGTTGATATAGTGCCCGGCTCGATTTTTTACACAGAGTTTTACGAGTAATCAGCATGGCACGCGAAAAAGAAGAAAAATCCACGTTTCAGTCGTTCAGCAAGCCCAAGATCAAGGTCACCCGCACCAGCGAATCGGGCGACGAGTACATTGATTACAAGGATACCGAAAGCCTGCGGAAAATGATGACCGGCAACGGTAAAATCCAGAACCGCAAGCGCACCGGTGCCAACGCGATGGAACAGCGGATGATCGGCACCGCCATCAAGCGGGCACGCTACATGAGCCTGCTGCCCTACGCGACGTCGATTGGGTGATTGCGTGATTGGGTTGCTGCGTGCTGGTTGCTAGATGCCGGCACAGGGCGAATTTTGATGAGTCATTCCCCGCGCATCGCGCGGGGTTTTCTTTTTTAGTCGTAAGTCTTTAGCTGCAGTTCTCGCCGAACATCTCGCAACCGCCATCGAAAAACCAGCAATCACCAGCCAGCAACTGGCAACCAGCCAAGAAAAAGCCCCGGACGGCACCAGGCCGTCCGGGGTTCTTACATTTCTGCAAGCGTAAGCGGAAGAAGTAACTTCCCAGAGACTACTTTTTCGCGCCGAGGATTGCATCCTTCGCGGCCTTGGCCACGCGGAACTTAACGACCTTCTTGGCCGGAATCTGGATTTCTTCGCCGGTGGCCGGGTTGCGGCCCTTGCGTGCCTTGCGTTGCACCAGCACGAGCTTACCGATGCCAGGGAATACGAACTGGTTCTTGGCTTGCTTGTAGGCAAGTTCGGCCTGCGCTTCGAAAAACGCGCCGACTGCCTTCTTGCTGAGGGTATGACCGGCCTTGCCGAGCATATCCACCATGGTGTTAGCAACTTCCGATTTGGTCATGGCCTTGGCCATTGCAGTGACTCCTTTCGGTGCGCGGCCGCCGGGTGAGGCGAGTGTGCCGCGGACCATCCGTTTTGGAGGGCGAGCGCCGGGAGAGGATTTTTCCCCGTCGACTCACACCGGCGTGGGTCGAATCCGCTTCGACACCAAAGCCCTACCGGCGTGCCTCCTGCCGCGACTGTTTTCCCGCGTAAAACGCAAGATCCAGTCGAGTTGGATGGGGAAAATAACGAGAATTCGCGCGATTTCAAGCGCTGCGCGCAAATTCCCTAAGAAAACCCGCAATTTTCTGAACCCCCGATCCGGCCGTTCTAAAGAATCCGAGCCGCTGCAACCGATAACCCCCGGCCCGCGCGAAACTTACGTTCAAGCCCCCTTGTCGAGCCATCGGCGCCACAAAAACTTCTCGCAATCGTTCAGCCGGCGGCTGGCATTCATTGCCTTCAAACCTGAAACGAAACGCGAATCATTTGCGATTCTCACCGGGGCGGCGATGACGTGGCAGAGAAGTGCAACCCAGTCCTGGTTCTCCAGCCGCCAAAGACCAAACAACTTCCAGGAAAACGCACGCTGTCACTTGCCCGTCGAGCAACTTTCGGCGTGCGCGCGATGGCTACGTCACATCGATGCTCTCGCTGGCGCCCTCTGTGTCCTGTGTGTCTCTGTGGTGAAAATTGCATGCTAGAATCAATTTGTGCCCGAAGAAGCCCCCAAC
>DDRH01000004.1:0-124 GCA_002343075.1 Phycisphaerales bacterium UBA2421
AAACTTGCTGGCACCGTCCATCGCACCATAAAAGTCGGCTTCATCGGCAATCTCATCACGGCGCTTGCGGGCATCGGCTTCGGTGATATGGCCGGCATTTAGGTCGGCATCGATCGCCATCTGC
>DDRH01000004.1:298-97391 GCA_002343075.1 Phycisphaerales bacterium UBA2421
CTGCTTGCCGGGCATCGCGTCCAACGTAAATCGCGCCGCCACTTCACTGATGCGCGTCGCGCCCTTGGTGATAACGACGAACTGAATGACGAAAATGATGACGAAGATAATCAGCCCGACTGCCAGGCTGCCGCTCGTAACAAAACTGCTGAACGCGAGAATGACCTCGCCCGCGGCATGTCGCGCCACCTCCGGCGATGCACCGCCGTCGCCGGCGGTGAGAATCAGGCGTGTGGTCGCGACGTTCAGCACCAGCCGAAACAGCGTTACGGCCAGCAGCAACGATGGAAAGACCGCAAACTCCAGCGGGCTCTTTACATAAATCGTGGTGACCAGGATGACGATCGAAAGCGCAATGTTGATCACCAGCAGCAAATCGAGCACCGACGGGGGCAATGGAACGAGGATCACGCCCAGAAGGCCCATCAGCGCGAGCGGGAAAATCAGCGCGCGATGCTCCTGCAACTTGGCAAGGATGGGGTTGGGTGCGACGGATGCCATGTTCGATTTGCTGGTTGTTGGTTGCTCGTCGCGGGTTGGTGTGCATTTGAGGGCTTCACCAGTGACCCGCGGCAAGTCGACCGCGTTACGCTGCTCTCTTCACCTTTCCGCTCAACTCGTACACATATGCCAAAATCTCCGCGACTGCGGCGTAGTATTGTTCAGGGATTTCCTGGCCCACTTCCACCAGCCGCCACAATGCCCGCGCCAGCGGAGGCCGTTCGAGGATCGGCACGCCGGCTTCGATCGCCGTCTCACGGATTTTCTGGGCGATATACCCACGCCCCTTCGCAACCACCCTGGGCGCATGAAATCCGTCTTCATACTTCAGTGCCACGGCGTACTCGGTGGGATTGGTTACGATCACATCGGCGGTGGGGACGGCGGTCTTGATGCGCTGCATCGCGCGCTGCATCGCGATTTGGCGCCGACGCTGCTTGATCAATGGGTCGCCTTCCATCTTTTTCATCTCGTCCTTCACCTGCTGCTTGGTCATCTTCAGTTCATGCTCCGTCCGATACCGCTGCCAGAAGTAGTCCAGGATCGCCAGCACAAAAAGCAGCACCCCCAGACGCAGAAAGATGGAAAAAATGATCTCGCTCGCAAGCGCAAAGATCTGCAATACAGAGAGTTGCGCAACCAAGACGATCTGCTCCAGCCGCCCATGCACCGCTGAGTAGGCTACCGTGCTCACCACGATGAGCTTGGCGATGTTCATCACCAGTTGCATCGAACCCTTTCCCTTGCCAAACAGGCGCTTGAGGCCCTTGGTCGGCTTGAGCGCCCCCAGGTTCGGCTGCAGCCGTTTCGGATTAAACACGAGGCCAACTTGCGCGAGGTTGATCAGCACCGCGGCCAGCGCCACACCCAGTAGGAGCGGGATCATGGCAGGACCAATGATGCCGATCAGGCTGACCACCAGCGAAGAAATGTTTCGCGGGTCATGATCGGACAGTACTTCCCGCGAAATGACATGCTCGGTCACCGCCCGCAGTGCGTTTACAAGGTCGCCGCCCTTCACCTGCAGCATGAACAACATACCCAGGATCACCGCCGCGGCGGTTAAATCGGTGGAGCGCGCGATGTTTCCCTGCTCGCGCGCCTCCTGCCGGCGGCGGGGTGTCGGGGCTTCGGTTTTATCGCCTAGCTCATCGGCCATCCGTGGCCATCCTTACGCTTTCACCGCACTGGCGGCAGCGAATACGCCGCCTCGACTGCATCCACATTGGTCGATACCGCGCCGACCAGTACCTCGCTCGTGATCTTCACTCCCGCCACCAGCACAATCATGCCAACCAGCGAGCGCACAGTCAGTCCCATCGTCATCACGTTCATTTGCGGCATGGTCTTGCTCAACGCGCCCATCGCGACATCGACGATCAACATCGTCACCAGCATCGGTGCCGCAATTTGCAACGAAAGCATGGTGGCGGCGGTAAACATCTGAATCACCAGTGCGAACACCGACGCATCGAGGCCCACACTCAGTGGAGGCAACACCGCAAAACTCGCGTGAACTCCGCGAAAGAGCGCCGCAGGGCCGTTGACCAGCGGACTCATGAAGATCAGCAGCGCCAGCAGATACTGCAGATCGCCGATGAGCGAGCTGGATGCACCAAACTGCGGATCAAATGACTGCGCCAGCGAAAGCCCCATTTGCTGGCCCATGATTTCGCCAGCCCACTGCGCCGCCACAAAGACAAACGACAAGCACATGCCCATCGCGATTCCAAAGAACAACTCACCACCGAGCGCGATGGTGAGCGTCGCAAGGTCGGCCGGCAGCGCCACAGGCATCCGGACCGCGCCGGCCATGCTGAAGCCGATGAGCACGACCAACATCACGCGCACCCGTTTCGGAATGCGCGCACTACCCAGCAGCGGGGCCATTACAAAGATTCCGGCGACGCGAAACATCACCAGAAGCAAGGCCGGCGCCGACACGGCGACGTGGTCCACAAACTCTCGAAGTGCCTGTTCTAAACCCATTGCTGCACAACTGTTACGACGATTTCCAGATCAGTATCTGTCTCTATTGCTGCGACTGATCGCTACCGACCCATTCCTGGCTGAGGTTATGGAAGCTGACCAGTCAAAAATAGCGCCGCGGAGTACTCGAGCAGCCGACTCGCGATCCAAGGCATCAACAACACCGCGGCGAAAATCATCGCCGTGATCTTGGGCACAAAAGTAAGCGTCTGTTCCTGAATCTGGGTGACGGCCTGCACCAGCGAAATGATGATCCCCACGACCATGCCGATGAGCAGCATGGGCGACGAAATCAACAGCGCAAGCAGTAATGTGTGTTGAACGATGTCTACGGCTGCGCCGAGGTCGATCATCTCACACCCGTCCTTGAGTGTGTCGCCGATCTGAAGTGAACTGCGACTAAACTAAAACTACATCACTGGTCCGGTCATCCATGACCCAACCAATCGATCATGTGACGAATGTACCCATCAGTTGCGCGGTTATCAATCGCCATCCGTCGACAAGGACAAACAAAAGCAACTTAAATGGCAGCGAGATCAACACCGGCGGCAGCATCATCATTCCCATGCTGATCAGAACCGATGAAATCACTACGTCGATAATCAGGAATGGCAGATAGATCTTGAAGCCCATCAAAAATGCGGTCTTCAATTCACTCAGCACAAAGCCGGGGATGAGGGTCATCGTTCCTACATCGCCCCAGGTCGGCTGCTCCTTTGCTGCGGCGCCTTCGCGGAACTTGTAGAACAGGAAGACATCCTCATGGTTCTCGGCCTTCGAAACTTGCGCGATCATGAACTCACGAATGGGCACTTCAGCCCGGGCAAGCGCCATTCGCTGGTCGATCTGTCCGTTGAGATACGGCGACAGCGCTTCGTTGTTCACGCGCTGCCAGGTCGGCCCCATGACCAAAAACGTCATAAACAGCGATAAACCAATGATAATCTGGTTAGGCGGCAGATTTTGCGTGCCGAGCGCCTGACGCAATAGCGACAACACAATGATGATGCGCGTGAAGCTCGTCATCATTATCAAGATGGCAGGCGCGAGCGAGAGGACGGTCATCAGGAAGATGATCTGCATCGCCGCGGAAAAATTGGCTCGATCGGTGAGGTCGGGCAGTTGCATCGAGGGTGCCGGCGTCACGGCGGGGTTGCCCCGCTGGATGGTCAACGGGCGCCCGTCCATGGGAATATCCGTTGACGCCTCTTGCGCGCGCGCCGCCGACGGTACCACCCATAGCGCGATGAGAAGTATCCACCGCAATGGATTGACGCGAGCATCCTGCTGCATCGCCATTCCCTTTCAAAAGAAACTCACCCGGACAACTCCATCTCGGGTGCTACTGCTTCCTGTACTGCCTTGCCATGCTGCGCACCTTGTCCATCAGCCCCGCAATCTCGCCGCGGGCTTCGTCGAGGGCGGGATCGATGTCGGTCGCGGTCATCGACACGCCCACCGCACCAGATGCGATTGGCTGATTCTCAAGTTCGTCGGCGGCAAAGTCTTCATCTGCCTTCTTGAGCCACTTACGAAAGCCCCCCGCCCGTGCCGACCCGTCGTCGACTTGCAACTGGCCCAGCAGCGACGCAACCTCGTCGGCCTCGGTAACCTGACACAACGTGCTTAGCTGCCCCGCATTGTCAGCTGCCACAACGATCCGATTGCCCACCTGCAACATCACAACCTGCTGCCGAGGGCCAGTCGTGGTTCTGCCGAGAACGCGGATGACTTTCCCCGCTCCCATCGCGCTCGACACACCCAGCCAACGACGGGCGATGTATTTCATCGCGAAAATGATCCCGATCACCAGCGCCAGCGCCGCGGCGACGCGCGCCCAGTCGAACTTAGGCGGAGCAAACTGACCCGGCATCAACTGAGCTGCAGCGGGTGCGGTGGTTGGAGAAGAAACGGCGCCCTCATTGCCCGCTGCCTGGCTCAGCACGGGTTGATCATCGAATCGCGTGCCCGGCTGCGTCGATTGCGCGGCGGCACTCCCGCTCGATATGACGAGTGTACAAATGAGCACGAGATGGCTCATGCCAAACTTCATGCTGCGGCGTCTTCCCGGTTGGTTGTGACGATCTCGTTGACGCGCACGCAAAAGTTATCATTCAGAACCAGAACTTCCCCGCGTGCCACGAGCCGATCGTTGACAAAAACGTCCACCGGATCGCCAGCCAGCTTATCCAGTTCCACCACAGACCCTTCGGCAAGCTTGAGCACATCCTCGACCACCATCCGCGATCGGCCCAGTTCGATCTTCACATTCAATTCGACATCGCGCAGCAGATCGATACTGCTGGCAGCGGCATCGGCAATCACCTGCTGAAAGTTGGGCAAGTCAAACCCGGCTGCTTCAATCCCCGCTGCCGACATAAAGTCGCCATCGGCGTCGCTGGAGGCCGCGGCTGCTCCCTGCGCAGCTTTAGCCGTCGAAGGTGCGGCGGCGGCCTCCATTTCGGCCAGCTTGAGGAGTTCCTGCAGCGCGGCATCGTCAATCTGCGGGATTGCAGACGACTCTGATTCAGATGAAGTTGAAACGCTGTCAAACGCAGCATTGGCTGGATCGAAGGGATCGTCAGCCTTTTCGTCCTTGGCCGGTGTGCCGGTCGCAGGTGCGTCAGATGCCGCTGCCTCGGCTGCGGCGTTGACTTCGGCTTGTGCAGCACTGAAAAAGTCGGCACTGTCGGCGGGGAGTGAACTGTCCGTTGGGGCTGGTGTTGCAGCAGCCGGCGCAACATCTGCAGCAGCATCGGCGGGAACAGAATCTGCGGGGGGCGGAACTGCGTCACCTTCGGCCATCGCACACCATCCTTGGCTGCGGCCGGAGCGGTAAATCAATCCATTGACCTACCTCTTAATAGTCGGTGCGGAAGGGAATGCACTTGGGCACGAGCACTTCTTCGATCAATCCCACGCCGACGATTTCATCAAGCTGATACTTGATCTGTCGGCGGAGCGTTTCGAGGCCAGGCTCGCTTCCGCCACCGAGTTTCTCCGGATCACTTTGTGCAATGATCGTACGAACACGGTCCTTAATCAAGGCCTCGCGGTCCTTGAGCGCGTCCTGAACTTTCTTCACGCTCTCCCCCTTGGCCAGCACAAAAATGGAAATGTCGTAGAGGAAGGTCCGGCCAGACATCTTGTTGGGCGCGCGAAACTCGACTAGCGGCACTTCATACGACTTCTTCTTGTCGTATTTCTTGACCGGCGCGGCACCATCCTTGCCAGCTTCGGCACCGTGTCCGTCCCCGGCGGGGGCGGCGTGGGCGTCGGCTTCGCCGTGAGACTCATCGGCGTGGGCCTCGGCCTCGTCATGTTCTGCTAATTGTGCAGCAACCACCTCTTTTGGCTGCCCAAACCCCAACATCTTGAGTCCGACAACGAGAACCACAGCCTCGACCATCATCACCCCGCCGAGCAGCACAGGCAGCTTGGTGAGGAATCCGCCGCCCTTTTTGGCTTCACCCTTCTTCTCGGCGTCGCCGTGCTCGTCCTTCTTTTCAGCTTTCTTGTCTGCCATGATCACGATCCTGTCGTTCGCAGCGTCCCATAAGTCCGGCGAGAGGGGGCGCGCCTAGGCAAAGTATCGGCAGACGGGTGCGGTGGGATTGCGAAAAGTGACGATTATCCGACAAAAACTTCCACGCTTTTGGCACATTCTGGCAGCCAGCCTAATCGGTAATCGGCTTGCGAATCAGTCGCGCATACTCGATGGCGCGCTTGAGCACTTCAGCCAGATCTTCCTTAACCATCAACCGTTCACCATCATCGCAGCAGATGAGCGTGTCGGGCGTCTTCTCCACGTACCGAATCTTCTCAGCGTTGATAACGAATGGCTGGCCGTTGAGTCGAGTGAGGGTGATCATGATAAAAATAGCCGAAAGGGGAGAGCAGAAAGCCGAGAGCAGCCTGAAATTTGCAATTGGCCCTCCGCTAGCTGCTCTCCGCTGCCGTTAAAAGTTGCCCCCGCGACAGCAGAAATAACACCCTGTCGCGAGGGCTGGGGTATCAGAGGCCACTCACCCGGGTGCGGCGGGCGAATGCCAGGTTCAAATCTATCTGCTCGTGTTCAATAGCTCCGTTAACAACTGATCGCTCGTCGAAATCACCCGGCTCGCAGCGGTGAAGCCGGTTGACGAGATGATCAGATTCACAAACTCCTCGCTGAGATCGACATTGCTCAATTCGAGCGTCGAAGACCGAATCGAACCCGCAGACAGCTGCAGCGGGGCTGTGATTTTCGGCGTGCCGCTGTTGCCGCCGGTCACATACAGATTGCCGCCAATATCCTGCAGCCCCTCTGGGTTATCAAACGTCGCGATTGCCACCTGACCGAGCAAATCTCTCGTGCCATTATCGTATGCGCCGGTAATGTCGCCGTTGGTCGAGATGGAGAAGCTGGTGAGTGTGCCAATCGGCTTGCCATCCGGCTCGCCAAAAATGTTGGAACCATTGGTCGAGCTATCGGCGATTGCATTGAGTTGCGATACATCAAACCCGAACGAAAGCGGATCACCCGCCCCAGTGTTGGTGCGATCAATCCGGACGGGGATCGGCGTCGTGGTCAGCGGCTTCCCATTGTTATCAAAATTGATGGTTCCCGTCGCTACGCGAATGCCGGCGCTCGCGCCGGTGGGGTCGAACACCTGTGCATCGGTGTCATCACCGCTGAAGGCATACATCTGCCATGCCGTGCCGGTGTCGTCGGCATTTTGCAGCACCGTAACCACGTTGACACGGAGCGCGTTACCCAGTGAGTCGTAAGTGGTAAAGCTCGTATACGCGCTCTCGCCAGTCGCCGCAGACGTTTCGGTGTATTCCGCGGTCGCGCCCAGCGCGGTTCCGGCGAGCGAATTGGCATTTTGCTGGCCGATGTGGCTCTCAATCCGCAGCCGCCGCGTGTTGGCTGGGTCAGTGCCCGTGACAGCCGTTGTGACGGTTGAACCGGGGTTGGATGCGGGTGAACCGGTCGTGGTTTGCGTTGGATCGATGCCCAGCGCCTGGTTCATGAACAGGTTGTACTCATCAAGCGTCGTGGTCGCGCTGATGGTCAGGTCAAGCGGCGGGAGCGTTCGCCCGCCACGTTTGGCCGCGAGGCTGATGGTCTGCCCGTCGGTGAAGAGCGGCGCGGTACCAGGCACGCCGGTATCATCTGCAGCGCGCAGATTGACCAAAGCGGTCGCACCTGTTGGTGCATCGCCGCCGACGTTGGCACCCACGTCGGTCAGGGCCCTTGAGAGCAGAACATTGCCAATCGTTCCCAATTCCCCACCAGCATTCAGGTTGCCTTGCAGATCAACCTGTGTGGTCGCCTCGGCTTTGGTCAGCCCGCCGAGAGGAATCTTGATGTTGCCCAACTGCCCGGGAACGATGTTTCCGTCGGGATCGACGCCAAAACCCTGCACATAGTTTCCGCTGGTCGATGTCAGCTCATTATTCTGGTTGAGCACGAACGAGCCGTCGCGGGTGAACTGCTGGCCCTGCCCCTGCACGATGAAGAACCCCCCGCCGTCGATGGCCAGATCGGTGGGCCGGCCGGTGGTCTCGAGCGTCCCGGCGGCAAAATTCTTCTGGATCGTCGCCACCTGCGCGCCCAAGCCGCGTTGTGAGGGGTTCTCACCGCCAAAATCAGCACTCGGCGGCGAACCTGATCCGTCCGTTACATAAAACTGCGGCGTGAACAAAGCCCGACTGCTCTTGAATGCGATCGTGTTCACGTTGGCAATGTTGTTGCCGACGACGTTGAGCCGGGTCTGATTGACTTCAAGCCCGCTCAAGCCGGTGAAAAGTGTGCTGGTAAGTGCCATGGGTCGTCGTTCTAGTCTGCTCGGCAGCGCGATTCCCGCATCGCCAAGCGCAAATGTTGCGTTCGTCAACTGCCCATTTGCTCCGCAGATGGGCCACGCGGTCACTACGGCGGACATGCTGCAATCTGCGTGCCAAGCCTCGGCGCGCAACGCCCCCATCAGCCAACCGTGGTCGCGATCGGCGTCGGCGCGATGGACGTGACGCGCCCGAGTTCCACCGTGTGGCCGTTGTCGAGTTCGAGTGTCACGCTGTCATTCTCCACTTTCACAGAGTTAACAACGCCGGAGACCTTCTCGCCGTTGCTGAGTTGCCCCGACACCGTCTTGCCGATCAGCCCGCTGGCGGCGCCAACATTGTTTTGCAACACCATCGACTTCAGGCTCGACTGCAATTGCTGGCTTGATTCGAGTTGGCCGATCTGACTCATCTGCGCCAGGAGCTGCTCATTTTTCGCCGGTTCGAGCGGATCCTGGTTTTGCAACTGCGTGATCATCAGCTTGATGAAGTCTTCAGTCTTGAGCGCAAATTTGCTCGAAGGTGCCTGATTTCCCGATAAATTGCTGCCGGTCGCGGCTGCGGTTGTCATGGTTTCTCTCGATTCTCTAAGACGACGGATCGACTATGCCACCAAATCCAGCGGATCGCCCGCGCCGAGTTTGGCCCACATGCGCTTGAGCATTTCCTTCCGTTGCTCGCTGTTCTGACGCTCCCAATCCAAACCCTGCTGGCCCTGCTGCTGATTGTTCTTGCTATCGCTCTGCTGGTCAGACTTTTCGCTGCGGGCGCCCTGGGTTACTTGCAGCTTATCGACGCTCACACCCTGACTCTCGAGCGAATGCTTTAGCTGCGTCAGGCTGTGGCTAAGCGCCTGCGTGGCACTGGCGTTTTCGGTTTGGAACGAAGCATTAATAACCCCGTCGCGCAGCGTGACCTGCACCAACAAGGCACCAAGTTCCGGCGGGTCGAGCCGGATTTGTATGCTCCCACCGTGCGGAAGTAGCTGCCCGCGGACGGTGCTGACGATCTGCGGATGGTTTGCCTCGGCAAAGCGCTCGGGCGAAGGGGGCGGCGGCGCTGGGGCGGGTGCTGGCGCGACTGCACCCTGCTTCGCCCCCGTCTGAGTCACCGACTGCACCGCCTGCACATTCGCCGGACTGGCATCGACCGGTCTTACCGCAGGCTGGTCCGCGGAGGCGTGTTGTACGCCTCCGGCACGTTCACGACCCTGTAGATCAGCATTCGGCAGTTCGTCACTTGCCCGATCACTCGCTACAGCTGACTCCTTCGGCTTGGCGGCAGCGGGTGCGATAGGCGACTCGCCGTCATCCGTGCCGGCGAGGAGGGTGGTGTCCTGTTGCTGAGGCCCCTCTACCGCTTCGGCGGCGGGATCAATCGTATCCGCCGTTGTTGCGCCTGCAGGATTTGCCCCTGGGTTGCCGCCGGCGCTCGCCGACGCAGTGCCAGCCTTACCCGCGGCGACGACGGTCTCCGATTGCGCAGGCTGATTCGTGGCTGGAACGCCACTCGCTTCCTCGACAGTAGCCGATGATTCTCTGGAGACACTCGCCTGAATCGTCGTCGAACTCACAGCCAACGACGCGTCAACGGGCGTGGCAACGCCGCTACCTGCTTCCGATTCCGCCCGCGGTTGGGCCGGCGCGATGACGGTCTCAGCATCCGCTGTCTCAGTAGTCTTCAACTCCCCTTGCGCCTTGTCGGTTGCCGATGGGGGGCTCTCGGTGTCGGATTGCTCACCGGCGACCGGCGCTGCATCGGACTCGCTCGCGTCACGTTTTCTGCTCCGTTGCGGCTTCTGAGCAGGTTTGGCGTCGGCCGTGGTTCGCACGGTGCGCGTCTCGGAGTCGTCGCGCGGTTTGGATTTCTGCTCAACTGACTGTTTCAACGCCGCATCGAACGATCCGCCGCCGCTCTTGAAGTCGGGGGGTTCCGGCGTTGTTGGTCGTCCAGTCGACCGAGCCGATCTTGCCGATGCTGATGGCAAGTTTTGCGTGATGGTTGCTGCCATGCTAGTTGCCTGCCGAGGCTTGACTGTTCCGCATTTTCTCCAACACACGTTGGATCTTCGCGGTTTCGTCGGGCGTCTTGAATTCTTTGATGATTCGAGTCGCCTGTCTCGGTTGCATCGCTTGCAAGTAGCGTACCAGCGTGTCGTCGTCGAGCGCCATGAAGATCGATTTTACCTGCTTGCCCGGCATGGTCTGATACAGCGCGAGGCTGTCCTGAAACCCCTTATCATCGGTTTGCTGCGTCTGCACGGTGGCCTGCGCGGCGAGTTGCTTTTCCTTCGACTCGACTGCGGTGCGGTCCCTGGAGAGCTGCTGCTTGGCAATCTCCACCTGCCGCTGAAGGTCCTGCAGCTCGCGATACCTGCGATCAAGCTCGTTTCGCTGGGCGTCAAAAGCTTCCTGTATAAACTGCACTTGCTCGACCGCGGACCGTCCCGACGCCCTGGCAAGCAAGTCATCGAGTTTCACCGATGGCTGCGTAGTTGCGTCCTCACCCGAGGATTCTTCCAGCGTCACCTCTGCGGGCAAGGTCGTAGGGGTAAACAATATCTCCTTGATCTGCGCCACCTGGTCCTTGCCGAGCTTGCCACTGTTCCAAAGCCAGCCGACTCCGCCCGCAATCGCGAGGAAGTTGATGGCTAGCATGAGGACGATGGCCAATCCGAGACGCTTTATCATGGCAAGTCATTCACTCTTGGTCAGCCGGCGCGATCAGAGTTCCCAATGCGCTCCAGATTCTGACTGTGCTCAATCTGCTCAGTGCTCTCAATCTGCTCAAATGCAATCTGCATGCCGATCTCATCCAGTTGAGCCATTTCTTTCTGATCCTGTTCATGCCGCCAAAGCACACGGCGCTTTTCCTTCAGCTTTTCGATGACTTTCTTTTGCTTCGCCGCTTCGGCCAGTTCGGCACGAGCCTTCTCGACCGCCTGCTGGGCAACCACGATCCGTCTCGCGTGCTCCACCGCACGCCGCTGCATCGCAAGGCTGAACCGCCGGTGGGCAGCGAGGAAGCCCAGGTCGAGCGTGCCGGTGAGTCGGTTGGTTCGAAGGTCGGCCACAGACGACTGCATGTCGGCATCGAGGCGTTTCAGTTCGTCCGTAAGCTTTGCCACAGCCGCTTGCTTTTCCGCGAGGTTGCGCATGCGATCACGCTCCACCTGAGTCCGTTGGCGGAGCACACCCTCTAGATTGAATCGAAATTTGGCCATCCTACGTGCCTTCGCGCCTTCTTCCTCCCGCTACTTCACTCTTCCATTCCCAGCCTGCGCCTTCGCCACCTTCAGCACTTTCTCTGCCTGATCGATCCAATTGCTCAGGTCCGCCAGTTGCTTCTGCGCCTCGGCCATCGTGGTCGGCTGGCGAGAGTCCTGCTGCAAAAACGAGACGACCTTCTGCCGGGTTTGCACCGCCAGATCGTATTCGGCATTGACACCGGGGACGTAGGCACCGATGTTCACTAAATCCTCTATGTCGGCGTACGTTGCCAGCAGCGATTGCACCCGCCTGGCCATGTTTACCTGAGTACTGTCACAGACATCTCCCCGCACGCGGCTGATACTCTGAAGCACATCAATCGCAGGGAAATGCCCCCGGTTGCCGAGGTGACGGCTGAGCCACAGGTGGCCGTCGGTGATCCCTTTGACGGCGTCGGGGATGGGCTCGTTGAAGTCGTCGCCTTCCACAAGCACGGTGTAAAATCCGGTGATACTGCCCGATTCGGTCCTTCCAGCACGCTCGAGTATCTCAGGAAGCAGCGCAAACACGCTCGGCGGAAAGCCTTTAGTAGCCGGTGGCTCGCGCGCAGCCAGACCGATCTGCCGCTGTGCCTGCGCCATGCGCGTCAATGAGTCCATCAGCAGCATCACGTTCCTTCCTTCATCACGAAAGTATTCCGCGACGGTGCAAGCCACCTTCGCTGCCCGTACGCGGAGCAGGGGCGGGTCGTCGCTGGTGCTGATGATGACCACACACCGCGACAAGCCCTCTGGCCCAAGTGCATGGTCGAGAAACTCCCTCACTTCCCGGCCACGTTCGCCGATGAGAGCGATCACACTCACATCTGCGCTGGTATTTTTGGCAATCTGCGCCATCAACGTTGATTTGCCCACGCCCGGCCCCGAAAAAATCCCCATCCGCTGGCCCAGCCCACAGGTGAGAAGCCCATCAATGCAGCGAACGCTGGTGGCGATTGGCTCGCGGATGTTCCGCCGATCGAGCGGCGCTGGCGACTTCTGATCGATCCGCCGGGAGTTGCTCGCACCGATTGGGCCGAGGCCGTCTGTCGGCCGACCAAACCCGTCAAGAACGCGGCCAAGCAGTTCCGGCCCGCAAGCAATGCGCGGTGCCGACGAAACACTTTCAATCCGATCGCCCCGGGAAACCCCCGCGGGGCTGGCGAGCGGCATCAGCAGGGTGCGGTCGGCGGCGAACCCGATGACCTCGGCCAGGCATTCTCTCTCGCCCATTGATTTGATCTTGCAGAGCGATCCGATGGGTAGTGCCAGATCGACAGCCTCAATGGTTAATCCGGCGATCGATTGCACCGCCCCGCGGACGCCAAACGGCATGGCGTCATCCACGGTCTCAAACAGCGGCGACAGCACGCTGTTCATTTCTCACCGCCGGTCAGTTCCGCAGCGATTCGGTCAATCATGCCGTCGAGCGTGGCATCAACTTCTCCGTGCCGCGTAAGAATGCGCGCCCCGCCGGGGGCGACGGCATCATCGGCGACGATTTCAACATGCTTTAGTGCCGGCCAGGCGAGCCTGAGCGATGGAAGGGATTCGCTCAACAAAGCATTCTGCGCAGGATTAATGGCGATACGCACGTCGTTCTGGCCGACTACAAACTTCAGCGCCTTGGCAAGGGTCTCAGTCAGTGTTCCCTCATGCCCCGCCGCCGCGGAATGGACTACTTTACGTGCGATGGCAATTGCCAGCGCGCAGACATCATCGTTGGCTGAGGCGATTAATTGCTTGCGAGAGGACTCAATCTGCTCTGCAGCCGAGCCCAGCGACTTGATCAATGCAGCCAGTTCGCCCGCCGCCTGCTCCATCGCTTGCTTTCGACCGGCAGACTGTCCTTGCTCGATGCCCTGTTTCAGCCCTTGGGCAAGCCCTTCGGCCTGGCCGGCTTCTTTTGCGCCTTGCCGAAGCAGTTCCGCTTCCCGCTGTGCGTCGGCAAGCAGTGCCTCGGCTTGCTCTCTCGCACGGTGCAACATCTGCTGCGCGTGCTGCTCCACCGCCCGCAGGGAAAAGACCTGCGGCTGGACGGGTGCCGAACTGGATGGTTTCAATACCGGCATCTCTCTTCAAACCCATCACCCCAAACGTCTCACCGTCTCTACGTCTCTACCCCCCTCACACAACCATCTCCTTCTCCCCACCACGGCCAGCGATGATGATCTCGCCGGAGTCCTCCAGCCGCCTGACGACATCGACGATCTTCTGCTGGGCCTGCTCGACATCGCTGACTCGGACAGGGCCCATGTACTGCATGTCTTCGCTGATGAGTTGCGCGGCGCGTTCTGACATGTTTTTGAAGATCTTCTGCTTGAGTTCCTCGCTCGCCGTCTTGAGCGCCAGGCTCAGCACGTCGTTCTCGATCTCCTTGAGGACGCTTTGAATTCCCTTGTCGTTGACGAGCAGAATGTCCTCGAACACGAACATGAGCCGGCGAATGCTCTCGACCAGGTCGGGGTCTTCCGCCTCCAGCCCTTCCATGATGCCCTTTTCCGTGCTCCGGTCGGCGAGGTTGAGCATCTCGGCCACAGTCTCCACCCCGCCGGCCTTCTCGAACGTCTGGCTTACGATGTCGCTCAACCGATGTGCAAGCCCCTGCTCGACTTCCTTAATCACCTCTGGATTGGTCTGCTCCATGTTGGCGATGCGCTTGACCACCTCGACCTGCTTCTGACTCGGCAGGCCGACGAGAATCTCGCTCGCTTTCTGCGCGGGAATGTGTGCCAGGATCAGGGCGATGGTCTGGGGATGCTCGTCTTGAATGAACGTCAGCAGGTTCTCGCTCTCTGCCTTCTGTAGAAAACTAAACGGTGTGGTCTGTACCTGCTGCGTGACTTGCTTGATCGCGCGCTCGGCATCGGCTTCGCTCAGTGCTCGCTTCAGCAGGCCCTTTGCATATTCCAGCCCACCTTCGCTCATGTACTGATTCGCCAGCGCCGCGGAGTAAAACTCCCCAAACACATCGCGGCGGTTGTCGCGTGTGATCTCGCCCATCGAAGCGATTTCGCGCGACACTTCCTCGACGGCCTCCGGTGAAAGCCGCTTGAGAACCTCGGCTGCCGAGTCCTGATCGATCGTCAGGAGCAGAATGGCAGCTTTTTTGACTCCGTTTACTTCTGGCATGTCTTCGAAACGATGGACGATGAATGATGAATCAACCGTTCATCTTTGCGCATTCATCACTCATCATTTCCCTTTCAGCTTCTGTTTAGCCAACGTTTCACCAACTGCGCCGCGGCATCGGGGTTGTCCTTCACCATGCTGTTCACCTGATCCACCATTTGCTGGCCTTGCATTTCCTCCTCGCCAAGCTCCATCGCCTCAAGCGTGGGAGTGCCCGTGCCGGCGATGCCGATCAACTGCTCGGCACCGTCCAGCGGCTGAGGCTCGACTATCTTGGGCTTCTTGGCCGGTTCAGGAATCACCAGCGGGGCGGGGGCACTCTTCTTCACGATCATGCTGATCATGAAGAGGCTCACGAGCGCCAGCACGCCAATAAGAATCTCCTTCATATTGCCCCCGACGGTGAATCCAAACAGCCCGCTTCCTCCCGAACCGGCACCGGGAAGCTCCGCCGGCGGATCGACGTAAGTGGTGATTTGCACACTGGATGCATCGGCCAGTGCGAGCGTCTTCTGAACCGTTTCCTGAATCACTGCTTGTTCGGCAGCGATCTTCTGTTCGATCGCGGCAAGGTCCGGCTCCTTGGTGCTGGTCGGATCGACATCCTTCAACTGTTTTACAAACCACGATCGAGGAATCGCCACGGTGGCCGAGGTTGGCACTGCATCCCCACCCCCGACACGCATGTGTTCTTCACGATGCGTGGGGAAATTCTCCATCTTGGTGACGGACTCTTCGGTAGTGGTCGTAGTTCCGCCGGCGCTGGCCTGAATGGAAAGCTCGCCGCCGGTGTTGGCACCGACACCGGGATCGGTCTGGCCTGGGCCTTCGCTGACGCTTTCGCTGGTTCTGCTGGTAATCTCGGTTTCTTTGCTCTTGATGTCATCGATGGAGCGAATGACCGATTCCTTAGATTCGTTGTTCAGCTTCGCCGAAACCGCGACATGAACGCCGGGAATATAGCTCAATCTGCCGACGACTTTGCCGGCAAAATAGGTTTCGTACTCGCTGATGCGCTCGAGGATATCACTTGCCCCCCCGCCGGCGACGGTTGCATCGAGCGAATGCGGCCGGCCGTCGACGATCACCTGCACATCGGTGCGCTTCATTCCCGCGACCGAGCCTGTAACAAATGCCGCCACGCCCTCGACCGCCGAGCGGGAGAGCCGTTCGCCCGGGTTCTGCATAAAGAGAAATACAGAGGCGGTCGGATTGATCGAACCACCAAACCGCGGAACATTGTTGGTATCAATGGTGACGCGTGCATCGCGTACGCCCGGCATCATGGTGAGCGTGCTCTGGATGTTCTGGGCCAGCAGGAGCTTCCACACCTTGCTGTTTTTGTCCTGCGAGTCGAATGGTGTTCCGCGGGAAAGAAAATCGTCGAGCAGATTCGACGAACCGCTCGGCACCAGGTTCTCCGCGGTGATAGTGGCGAAGGCACGCATCCGGTCGTCCGGGGAAACCATGATGTTGCCACCGGAAAGGGTGTGCCTGATCCCCCGCTGGGTGAGCGCGTTAACAATGCGCGCCTGGTCCTGCTCGCGCACCGCCTGCATCAGAAGCGGCACGCTATCGGGTGTCGCCGCGAACCGCGACCAGAGCACCAGCGTGAGCACCATGACCGCCACCAGCGACAGCACGAGCATCCGCTGCGTACCGTTCAGTCCGGCCAACTGCTCCTGGATTCGCTGATACTGCTGCTTGAACACATCCATGACTGCAGCCCTCCTGGCTATTGCATGGCATCGAAGGGTCAGTCGTTGTCAGTTGAGTAATGGCGGTTCGCAGCTCGATCCGAGCATATCGCGCGCGTCACTCTCAAAAAATAGTCGCCATCCAGCGACATCCAACAACCGGCCATTTGCTTTCAACTATCGACTATCATCTCTGGAATGACACACTCCGAGCAACCAACTCCTAGATCGGCATATTCTTGATCTCGTCAAACGCGTCCATGAGCTTACCACGAATGGCAAGCAGGGTTTTGAAAGCTACATCCGACTTTTCCATTGCGGTGAAGACGCCGGTGACATCTTCCGTGCGCCCGGTGAGCAGATCCTGAGTGGCCTGGCTGGCATCCTGCTGAAGCTTGGCCACTTCGTCGATGCTGTTTTTGAGCATGTCGGAAAACGAAGCACCGCCCGCCGTCGGCGCAGTGCTGATGGCGGTTGAGGTCGTGGGAGGAGTGACTCCGGTTGTGGGAATTCCGTTGATCATTCGCGATCCTAATCTTGCCCAATGCCAGTCTCGATCTGCCCGGCTCTTGCCGAGTCCGGCAATTGTTGATCGGGGCAATTCATCAATTCAAGTCCTCAATTCTCACGTTTCGGCTAAGCAATCAGCCGCAGTGCCGATGAGATCATTGCCTTTGAAGTTTCCATCATCGTCACGTTTGCCTCATACGCCCGGCTGGCTTCCATCATGTTCACCATTTCCATGGCAAGGTCGATATTCGGATATCTCACATAACCCTGCGCGTTGGCATCAGGATGGCCCGGCTCATACACCTGCCGAAATGGCGCGGGATCCTGCACGATCTTGGAAACGCTCACCCCCGGTGCCCCGCGGTCGTTGGCCCGGGCTTGCAGGAGGGCGATGCGGCGGCGAAAGGGGTTCGGCAGGCCGTTATCATCGTGCGTGGTGCCGATGTTGGCGACGTTGCTCGCGATGGTATCCATCCGCGTCCGCTGGGCCGATAGCGCGCTGGCTCCGATATCTAAGGCGTCAAACATGATCGATGCTCAAGTTAAACTCGCTACTGGCCATCCACTCTGGCCGTAAACTTCATTGGGTTAAGTGATTCTCTCGCGCAATGCACTCTTGAGTGAATCGAACTGCTTTCTCAGGAGTTCGACAACCAGGTTATGCATCAGCGCATTCTTCGCGCCATCGGTCACGAGCTGTTCCATCGAGCGGTTGTTTTCGTCGTGAAACATCAGCCCGCCGTTTGGTTCGAATTCGCTGGGTCGGATATCACCAAAGCCCACCGTACCCGGGGCAGCGTCGCGCCGGTGTTGCACGCGATCGCGCAGCATTTGCTGAAATCCATTGATGTCCAGATCTTTGTTTCGATAACCCGGGGTTGATGCGTTGGCGATGTTTTCCAGCAGAAGTTTGTGCCTGGCCGAAGTAAACCGCATGACCTGCTCGGCCAGCGGTGCGTTACCCTGATTGATGAGTCGCTGAATAAACATCGTCTTCGGACCTTTGAGACCAACCGTCAGATAAACCGTAACAAACCGCGTGCCATGAAAGAAGTCCGCTTACCCAAGGGGGATTGATGACATCGACATCTCAAACCGGTGGTGCTCGATGACTTCAATCAACCATGACCGCCTGCCGACCGCCGCGCAATCGGTGCGCTCAGGGCGCAAAAACTGCTGCGCAAGGACTACATCGTTGCTTCCATCAACTCTCCATCATCCTTCCATTTCTTGAGCTTCATCCCGAGCGTGCGCACGCCAATGCCAAGCGCCGTCGCGGTCTTGATCCTGTGCCCGCGGAACTGTTGCAGGGTGGACAGGATCACCTGCTTTTCAATATCGGCCAATGGCTTGCCAGCCAGGCCATCGACATTCACATCGCTCGTGTCGGCGACGCGCAGCCAGGGTTCGATCGTTGCGGCGCGCACGACGCCCGCTTCGCGTTCGAGCACGTTGGCGCGCTCCATGATGTTCTGCAGCTCGCGCACGTTGCCGGGCCACGGATACTTCTGCAATAGTCGAACCGCATCTGAATCAATGTGCCGTGTGGCCTCGCTTTCCCGCTTGGCCGATCGGTGCAGGAAGTGGCGTGCCAGTTCCGGAATGTCATCCGCCCGCTGCCGCAACGGAGGTAATTCGACGGGAACAACGTTGAGCCGGTAGAACAAATCCTGCCGAAACTTCCCCTCGCGCACCGACTGTTCCAGATCGCGATTGCTGGTCGCGATCACGCGCACATCGACCTGCTGCGTGATCGAACTGCCAACGCGCTCGAAAGACGCCTCCTGTAAAACGCGTAGCAGCTTAGCCTGCAGGCCGGGGGCGATTTCGCTGATTTCATCGAGGAGCAATGTGCCGCCGTCGGCCAACTCGAAGCGTCCTCGGCGGAGCTTGTCGGCTCCGGTAAATGCGCCTTTCTCATGCCCAAAAAGCTCGCTTTCCAGCAGATGCTCGCTGAGCGCGGCACAATTGACCGCAAGGAACGGTCGGTCCTTCCGCGGGGATGCGTAATGAATCGCCCGTGCCACCACCTCCTTGCCTGTGCCGCTTTCGCCTCGAATCAGCACCGTTGCCGACCGCTGGGCGACGACATCAATGGTGCTGCGCACTTCCTGCATCAGCGGTGAAGAGCCAATCAGCGGCCGCGGGCCGGATGCTTCGGCCATGCTGCGCAGCGCGGCGTTCTCAAGCTTGAGCCGGCTATGCTCGAGCGTGCGCTCTACGAGCAACTTGATCTCGTCGGCTTCAAAGGGCTTCTGAATGTAATCATACGCACCGAGTTTCATCGCCTCGACCGCGGTCTGCACCGAGGCAAACGCGGTCATGAGGACCACGGGCAGATCGGGCCGAAACTTCTTCACCTCGGCAAGGAGTTCGGTGCCGGTCATCTTCGGCATGCGCAGGTCGGAAATGACCAGGTCAAATCGCTGACCTCCCTGCAGCCGCTGAATCGCGACGGTGCCGTCACCGGCGGCGACAATCTCGTGGCCGTCGCGCGCGAGCGTTCCAGCCAGCGAATCTCGCATCATTTCCTGATCATCAACAACGAGGATGCGTGCCATCCGTGCGCCTCCTTAAGACTTCCAACTTCAATCAACTTTCAACCAGGCTCAACTGTCCAATGCCTGATCTTTCTAAACTCCCGCTACCAGCAACTTCACCGCCACCGACTCAAACCCGGATCTCAAATCGAGCTCCGCCAGTTTCCATGTTCGCCGCGGAGATCGTGCCATCGTGTGACTCAATAATCCGATGCACAATCGCCAGACCCAGTCCGGTGCCATGATCCTTCGTGGTAAAGAACGGGTTGAAGATTCGATCGAGCGCGCTTGCGGGAATCCCCGGGCCACGATCGGTAACTTCCAGACAAAACTGTGCGCCTTCCTGCGCGCGATAGCGGACGATCACCTCACCGCCGGTTAACTCGCTGCCGGTTAAACTTTCGCGGATTACATCACCTCGCTCGGCCTGGGCTTCTACGGCATTGAGGACGAGGTTGAGCAGTGCCTGCCCGAACATGTTCGGGTCGATCATCGCGGGTACCGATAGCGGGCCGTCGACGGTAAGTCGCACCCCCGCCGCCGCGGCGCGCGGCTCGGCGAGGTCGATGGCGTCGCTCACCACCTCGGCCAGATCACACTCGCGAATGGTCGGCCGCATTTCTCGAGTAAACTGAAGCACCTGGCTCACCAGCCACTCCAACTGCTTTACGCCGCTGGTGATCTTATTGACAACCTGCACGGAATCCGGACGGTCGGCCACGTCCTGGCCGAGCATGCCGGCGTATAGCTGAATGCCGCCGAGCGGATTGCGAATCTCGTGTGCCAACCCTGCCGCCATCTCACCGAGCGCGGCGAGGCGATTGCGGCGTTCGAGCATACGGTTCTTTTCGCTGAGTTCTGTGCGCAACTTCACAACCTGGCCCTTCAGCTGTTCGTGCGACTGTTGCAGTCGCTCGGTCAGCTCGCTATAGGCCATGATGATTCTCCCAAGCTCTTCGATCCGCTGGGCGCGGGCCTCACCTGTGGGCGAAGTCTCGGTCGAGTTGGCTTCTATTGTTTGATTCATCGCGATAGATCCATGTTTCCGGCCCCACGGGCGCTGTAGGCGGCGCCAGCATACGCGCGGTTGACCTGCCGCGAAGCGGTCGCCTGACCAATCTGCTTGCCGACATTCAGCTTCCGCTGCTGCAGAAGCAGCACGTCGTCCTGATCCGACTTGGTGATCTGCTCGAGCAACTCCCTCGAACCGAGCATCACCTGCTCGACATGCTGACGGCTGTCATCGGATAGCGACCGGGTGAATGTCGCCCAGTCGCGCTTGACTGGACCCACTACGCGTTCGAGGGCCGACAGTTCCTCCAGCACGCCCGCGCGCCGTTGAAGTACCGCCAACAGCGATTCGGCATCGCCCATCTGCACATGCTCCCGCTGAACATCGGCGAGCTTTGCCAGCCGCTGATAGCAAGCGAGTTGCTGTTCGATCGCAGTGATGATGTCGAGGGAAGAGTTCATGGTTGATCGTTGTCACGCATTCTGAACGAGGCAATTCATCACCACATTCCTGCTTCGCTGATCCACTTCAGTTGGCGTTCCCAATACTCTTTTGGCATCGAAAATGCGCCGTCCTGAAAAGCATCCGGCGGCATCCTGCGCAGTAGCCATTTGGCGCGCTCGTTGGCGGCCTTCGCCTGCTCCAGCTTGCCCATGGCGCAATACGCGTTCACAATCTGCACGAACGCCGTCAGCGCCGCGGGGTCATCCTGATATCGGACGGCGGCGGCGTCGTAGAGGCTGATGGCCGCTGCGTAGTCACCAAGATCATAGAGACAATCAGCCCTGTAAAAGTGCGAAAGCTTGAGGTGCAATTTTTCCAGCTCGCGCGTTGGGGTGGTGCCCCGCCAGAGTTCGGTGATTCGTTCGTAGAGCGCCCGCGCGCGGACCAGCCGCGCATTTCGCGCAGCCAGTGCCTCGGCCGGGTCGAACGCCGGGGAGTCATCGGCAGACGCCGTCGCGTTCTTCGCAGCGTGCGCCGCCGGGTCGATCGCCAGCGCGCTCTTGCGATAGCTGTCGGCGGTGATGAAGAGCAACTGCGTCGTTCGATCGTCATTCGGATAGCGGTTGGAAAACTCTTCGAGCTTTGAAATCGCCTCTTCAAACCGGCCCGTGCGATGGAAAAGCATGCCTAGCTCAAACAGCGCCGCTTTGAACTCCTGCGAGTCCGGGGTGATCATCGGGTTATTGTCGATCACACCCTTCAACACCGCCTCCGCCCTGCCGAATGAATCCGGCCCCTTGGCAATGTAAGCCTGCGCCAGTGGCACGGCGCTCTTGCTGGCGGCGAGGCTCTGCGAATAGCGAAACTGGTTGCGCTGAAAGGCCTCTATGGCCTTATCAAATTGTCCAGAAGCCTGAAACGCCCGCCCGAGGCGAAGCACCGCATCGGGGGCGAGTGGGTCGTCGGGGCGCTCTGCGATGAACAGATCGAGCGTCGCAATGACTGCGGGGGTATCGCCGGCGCGATCGTAAAGCTCGATGCCTTTCCACATCGCAGCACCGTAGTTCTTGTCGTCGATGAGCGTTTGCGCCCGTGAGTATGCGATGTACGAGTCAGCGGCCTTAATGGTCGACTCGCGGTGCAACTGCTCCTTCCGAATGCGCTCCGCGGCCGGGGCCAGCGCGATTTGCTGCGTTAGCTGTGCGGCCCGGCGTTCGTAGACGTCGGCGAGCCTCGCAAAGAACCCGGCGACCGGCTTGCCATCAATCTCCTGTTCATACGCCAGCACCTCGAGCGCACCGGTGAAGTTCTCACGATTGGCAAACGCCGCCCCTGCCCGCCGCAGGCCGTCGGCCACTTCGCCCTTTAGCCTCGCGCGGCTCGGCCGACTCTGCACCTCGCGCACCAACTGCTGCAGGTCAGATAAAGCTGCATCGTCCTGCTTGAGCAGGATGCGGCACATCGCCCGGCCCATGCGCGCCAGCGGTGCCACTTGCGAATCGGGGTGGCTTGTGAGAACGACCTGATAGAACGAATTCGCCTGCATCGGATCACTTCGATCCTGATAAATCTTGCCGAGGTAGTAGCACGCATCGGCGTCAAGCGGATGGCGGATCTGCAACTCTTCGCGCGCCACCCGCAACAGCCGTTCTGCTTCGTCGGTCTCCCCCAACCGGAACGCACAATACCCCAGACGATAGTGGAGCGTGCCGCGCGCCACCGGGTCTAGCTCGATCTTCATTGCGTCGTCGAGCATCAGCCTCGCTTCGACGTACTTTCCTTCTTCGATCTTGATCTGCGCCTGTTCGCCAATCGCCCAGGCCCGTTCGGCATTGGCCACGCGCGGGTCAGTCAGATACCTTTCAAGCGATGCGCCAGCACCCGCGAGATCATCTGAAACCAACTGCAAATCGATGATTTTCCGCTGAAGCGGCAGCGAGCGATCGGGCTCGCTGGCCATCGCCTTGCGGTAGTTGTCGATCGCATCATCCCACCGCCCGAGCGCCTCGAAGCTCTCGGCCAGCCGACGGTGTATGGTCGCGTTCGGCTGCACGCCGCGTGAAAGCGCGAGGCGCGTTTGTTCGATAATGCGTTGATAATTCGCCGGAATCTCCAGCGACTTCTGCTTCTGCTCACGGTCGAGCGACTCGGCGAGCATGATGTGGACTTGCCCCTGCTGGGCCACACTCAGCTTCTCGCTTGCCAGCACCTTGTTGAGGTGTTCGCGGGCGGCTTCGGGGCGGTCCTGATCGAGAAGGATCTGCGCCACATCGATCTTCTCCGCGGCGGTCAGGCCGGGCTTGGGGTCGATGAAGAGGTAAGCCGCGTAGCCAAAAAGCGCGAGGGAGACGATGAGCAATGGCAACTGCCACAATTGTGACAGCCGGGACGGACCAGCGGAGATGGCGTGGCGCCGAGCCGCCATGGCTTCCTTGCCTTTCTCGGAAAAGCACCACGGCCAGGCCGTGATGGTTGCGACAGCGAGCGATCCATGCTCTATCCGTCGCCGCCGACCGATGGTCCATCATCCGTCGGCGTGTTCGTATTGAACCAACGTAAACAGAAATTAAACGAATGATTCAAGTTAGGCAAGATGGCAAACCATCTATTTGCCCCGCCGCGCTACATCACATAGCGCGACGCAGTCTCACTAAACCTCGATCGAAGGTCGTAAAGCGTGAGGTCGAGCAACTTTTGTTCCTCGGCCGACAGGTTGCCCTTTGTCTTGGTTTCGAGCACGCCCAGCAAGTCGATCTGATACTTTGCCATATCGAGGTTCAGCATCTGTTCCCCGCCGCGCACGGCCAGTTCGCCAAGGTACATGAGAGACTGGGTCATGATCGATCGGACGAGTGTAGGGAACGATGCCTGAGGCGCTTCCCGCTCGCCTGGTGGCGTCTTGCCCTCTGAAGCCCTGGCCACCCCCGCGGGTGCGGCGGCGGGGGCACTTGCGGCCTTTTCCGCGAGTTTTCGCTTTTCTTCCTGGGCCTGTTTCTTCCAGTCGTCGTCAATCTGCAATGAGGGGGTCTCGGCCATGATGATCGCTCCATCTAACTACCGCGGGGCAAAGTATTCTGCACAAAGTGCCGGCTTGGGTGCCTCAAGCCCTGATCGCTTCAACGTCGCCCGCCGTATCTTGGTTCGGTCTTTGGGAGGGTGGCGACAGAGAGGGTGGTCCACGGGCCCATCCGCCGATCCATGATGAGTAATCGAACAAGGTCCGCCGACGCTTCGAGCATCCACGCGTGCTGCAGCGAGCCGCAATCGATCGGCGTGAGGCCCGTCTGGCGCACGAGTGCCGTCGTGATCGCCTTGCCACGGTCGCTGTCGCCTGCCAGAAAGCACGCGACATTAAACTTGCTCAACAATTCCGGCGGGTGATCCCACAACTCCTGCGCAATTGTATTGAACGCCTTCACTACCATCGCCCCGGGCGCATCTTCCTGCACCTGCTGCGCAAACGATCGCTCCGGCATGGCAGGAAAACGAAAATTTGGCGGGATCTCCCGGTTATTCACATCAATCACAACCTTATCACCCAGCACCGCAACGTTGGACAAAAAGGTACTCGGTAGATGGCGCGCGGTGAGCAAAATGGTCTCCGACGCTTTCGCAGCATCGTCATTGCTCCCGCCGGTGGTGCCCCGGCCCACCTCCGCAGCCACCTGCCGGGCCTTGTCGGGATCGCGCGAGCCGAAGAACACTTCGTGCCCGTGATCGGCCCACGACGCACCCAGCACGCGCCCCATGTTGCCACTTCCAAGAATTCCGATTCGCATAGTACCTCGACTGATTTATTCGCCCGCGATCACCACTGCCAGACGCTCGGAACCCAGCCAAACCCATCGCTGGTTCTGCGAACATGCCCGAACCCCGGGAACGGTAGATGAGCGCCCGCGACCAGTAGCTTATCCGAAGCGGCCCGGTCAAGCACCCGCTTTCGCGATGCGACACCGGCATCGCGGTCGGTGTCGAAGGCCATGTGAAAACCCGGGTGAGCCAGAGTCAACGCATGATGGTGCACGGTATCAGCAATGTAGTACAGGTGCTCGCCGCCAGAGGAAATCATGAGCGTAAGGTGTCCTGGCGTGTGTCCCGGCGCGGGAACGGCATCAACGCCATCGACAATCTTGAGCGAATCGCCGAGCAAAGTCAGCTTCGGCGCCATGTTTTTGAGTGCCCGTTGCGCGCCCTGAATAAACCCTGCCTGATCGGCGGGCGCGATGCCCGACTTACTCAGATCGGGATTGGTGCCCGACCAGAACGCCACTTCATCCGTGTGCGCAAAGTAATGAGCGTTGGGAAACACATCCACCCCGCGGGGGCTTAGAAGGCCCCCGACGTGATCGCCATGAGCATGCGTGATCACCACCGCCGTGATATCGCTCGCGGCGACACCGGCATTGGCAAGATTGCTGAGTAGCTTGCCGGTCGATGGGCCGAACAGTTCGCCGCAGCCGGTATCGACCAACACGACATCCTTGCCACTCCGAATCAGCAACGCGCTCACCTGCGCCCCGACGTTGCCGTAGTCGATAAACTCTGCTTCAAGCGCTGCCCGCACTTTCTCTTCGCCAACATTTTCGCCGAAGAGCGGATACGGCGGATTGAATGCGAATGCGCCATCGCTCACGAGCGTCACTTCGATCGCCCCGATCATTCTGCGAAAGAATCCCGCACCCTGTAGATCACGGTCTGGCGTGATGACGGTGGTCTTGCCATCGGCCCTTGCAAGTGACGGCGCGGCAACCGCGGCTCCGGCGAGGGCGAGCAGGCGGCGTCTTGAGAATGATTGCGTTGGTCCGGCCATCATCTGATTCTCCAATTAAAAGAGTGTTGTATTGTCCGACCCTCGATACAATACTAGGCGCGTGTCAGACACTCCAGCCAACAAAATTGAAGCTTTTGGCGATCCTTCCAAAGATCCGCGCGTCGTGACCTTCCTGCGGCGAGCCATCGAACTGAGCGAGCAAGGCATGAGCGATGGCTTCGGTGGGCCGTTTGGTGCCGTGGTTGTAAAGGCCGACCGGATCGTCGGCGAGGGCTTCAACCGAGTGCTGCACGATAATGACCCAACCGCACACGCAGAGGTTGTCGCCATTCGACACGCGTGCGCACACCTCAACACCTTCGACCTCTCGGGCTGCGAGGTCTTCGCCAGCAGCCAGCCGTGCCCCATGTGCCTCGCGGCGATTTATTGGGCGCGAGCGAGTAAGGTCTACTTCGCCAACACAATCGCCGACGCTGCCACCATTGGCTTCGACGACTCATTCTTCTATGACGAGCTTCGCCTCCCGCTGGGTGGCCGGACCTTACCGCAGATTCATGTAGTCGTTCCAGAGGCGATCAAGGCGTTTAACCTGTGGGGCGCGATGGCAAACCGACGCGCATACTAGGATCGATACAACCGCCGCGGTGCGCGTACTCCGCGGCACGACGCACATTGCGTGTTGGAGAACTGGCCGGGGGGCGTCACTCGCGTTTGTCCTCCGTTTTGCCATCTTTGGTTCGCACGCGGCCGTGAATAGTCGCCTTGCTGTCGACGTGTAGCCGCCCGCCAAGGTTGATCGCGTTGCCGCCGACCTGCCCGCTGACGATCACCTTTGCACCCGTCATCACGGTCAAGTCGCCGCTCACGATGCCGAGGATATGTACCCTTCCACCGGCTTCGACAGTCATGTGGCCGTAGACCGCGCCGCGGACATAGAGCTTCCCGCCTTCGATCACCGAGACATTCCCCCCGACCGAACCCCAAAGCGTGAACGGCTCATAGACGACCACATCACCCGGAATCTGTCCACGTTCTTCACGCATGCCGGTCATCTCGCTGCACACCCGCGGCAGTACAAGTGCCAGGGAGCGCGCGACTTTGAGTCAAGCTCACATCGCCAGTCATCCCTTTGGCCATTTAGCTGCCGAGCGCCGAGAGTTCATCTTCCCCAAGTGCCTGCCGCAGGCCGCGGTTGCTCTTGATCTGGATGACCATGAGCATCAACACCGCCAGGACTGGAAAGCCGACGAATCGCGCCCACTTGAGAATAGCCGGCGCGAGTTCTTCCGTGCTGAAGCGCGCGAACTGAAGCAGTTCATCCCAGGTATAGAGCACTCCCGGAATGATGAACTCGCGGCTGCTGAAGGTGTGATCTGAAAGAAACGCCTGCCACGGAAACAGCAAGACGATGAGCACCAGCGTCCATACATAGGCGCTGGTCACCCGGGCGACACCGATCAACCGGCCCACCAGCATGATCTTCACCAGGAGAAACAGCACCAGCGAAAGCACGATTGAAAGTGCTATGCCCAGAAATCCTGTCAGCCCGACGAGGTAGTGAAACGAGTCAAACCACTTGCTGCTCGGCTGAACCGGAGTTGTGGCAATGGTCGATGACACTGCGGGAGAATCGACTGGAAGCTCGGCAGGTAAAGTCGTTGCAAGTTCCACCGGCGGCGAGGTGGGGACGATGCTCGGCTCAACAATCACATTGCTGTACCTGGCGGCGAAGAAAAGCCCGAGTTGCGCGAGCACTGCGAGCAGTAGTATCAACACAAGGACGCTCTTCGCCCGGCGGGCAACCAGCATGGCATCTGCATAATCGGCCGCGGTGGCGATGGCGGTGTCTGACATTGGAAATCCTTTCCCTTCAATTCGTTAATGATCGGTAATTATCGCAAACCGGCTCTGTAATCAACGCCACGGTTGCCGCCGCGTCCATATCGCAGCAGTCTGCAACGCGCAGGCCGGGGTACATCTCCGCGCTTCTGCGATTACAATCGAAGGTGGATTGACAGACGCACTGCAGATTCTCCGCGACCGGTTTGGCCTGAACGAATTCCGCCGCGCGCAGGCCGATGTCATTGCCGACGTGCTTTCCGGGCGCGATGTCATGTGTGTCATGCCAACCGGGGCCGGCAAATCGCTGTGCTATCAACTCCCGGCAGTGGCCAGCGGTGGGTTGACGATCGTTGTCTCGCCACTGATTTCGCTGATGGCCGACCAGGTGCGGCAGTTGAACGACCGCGGGATTGACGCGCTCGTGCTGAACAGCGCGCAATCCGCCGCCGAGCAGAGTGCGGTCATCTCCAGACTACGGCATGGCTACGACGGGTTGCTCTATGTCGCGCCCGAGCGATTCTTCGCCCCCACGTTTCAGCCGCTGCTTCGTGAGCTGCAGCCACGCCTGTTTGCGATTGACGAGGCGCACTGCGTCAGCCACTGGGGACACGACTTTCGGCCGGAATATAGCGGTCTTGGGCCGATCCGCGACCAACTCGGCGACCCTCCAACCATCGCCCTCACCGCCACCGCGACCGATGACGTGCGCGCCGACATCATCCGCCAACTTCACCTGCGTGAACCCGCTATCTACATCACGGGTTTCGACCGGCCCAATCTCAGCTATGAATCGATCCGCGTCAGCAAGACCAGTGAGAAGCAGCAGGCGCTCCTCGCCCTGCTTCGGAGCGAACTGGGTACCGGCATTGTCTACTGCTCGACTCGCAAAGCCGTCGATGAATTGACCGACCTGCTCTCCGGCGCGATCAGCGACCGACCGATTTTCGCCTATCACGCCGGCATGGACGCGTCGGCGCGTGCCAGCAACCAGGCGAAGTTCATGACCACGCCGCGCGCCATCTGTATCGCGACGACCGCGTTTGGAATGGGTGTCAACAAGCCCGATATTCGATTTGTGATTCATTACAACTTTGCCGGCACGATCGAACAACATTACCAGGAAGCCGGCCGCGCCGGCCGCGATGGCCTGCCTGCCCGCTGCGTGGTGCTCTTTAGCTTTCAGGATCGCCGTACGCAGGAATTCTTCATCGACCAGATTGGCGAAGACGGTTCGCTCACGCCCGAACGCAAGGCCGAGCTTCAGAAGATTGCCACCGACAAGCTGGAACTGATGGTGCGATTTCTCTCCACGCATCGGTGTCGCCGACAGATGATTCTCGATTACTTCGGTGACGAGAGTGAAATCAGCGATTGCACCTGCGACGTCTGCCGCCGTGGCCAGCTTGCAGACCATGACAGCGCCTTGATCGTCGACGACGAGACGACGCTGGTGATTCGCAAAATCCTCAGCGCGATCGCGCGAATGAACGGTCAGTTTGGCCTTGCGACTGTTGCTGATGTACTGATTGGCGTTTCCAACGAGCGCATCACCAGGTGGAGGCTCGATCAGTTGAGCGTGTTTGGGCTGCTGCGCGAGTTCAGAGCCAGCGCGGTGAAGGAGATGATGCGCAGGGTGATCGAGTCGGCGCTGGCGGAGCAATTCGATCCCGATCGCAACTTTCGCCCGGTGGTGCGTCTGACCAGCGAAGGCGTGCGGGTGATGAAGGCCCAAGCCCCGCCGCCGGAGACGCTGATTGATCTGTTGTCGCAGCAATCGAGCTACCCCGGCGCAGCAGTCGACGCGCGTCCTCCGCCTAGGCGCAAGGCGCGGATGAACGGTGCTCGGCTCGACGACTCGCTTCAGCTCGACCCGGCAACCGAGCAGTGCTTCCAGCGCCTGCGCGCGGTGCGCAGCGCACTGTCTCGCGAAAAATCCCTGCCCGCGTATGTGATTTGTCATGATTCCACCCTGAAAGACATCGCCCTTGCGGCCCCCGCAACGCTGTCCGATCTCGAAGGCGTCAAAGGCATGGGGCCGATGAAGGTGAAGCTATACGGCGACGCCCTGCTCGCCGCGGTGGCGACACCCGCAGCGTGATGAATCGCGCCGCGGCCCCACACCTTCGAGACAAACAAATCTCGCCGTTGATGCTATACTGCCCTGCATGGACCGCCTGATACAGCAGAAGCGTGCCCGGATCATCGAAGTCGCCGCGCGACACGGCGCGGGAAATGTGCGAGTCTTCGGATCGCGTGCGCGGGGAGACGCACGCCCGGAGAGCGATGCCGATTTCCTCATCGATATTGTCGGCCCGACCTCACCGTGGTTCCCCGGCGGGCTGATCGTGGACTTGAGAGAACTGCTCGGCTGCGAAGTTGACGTCGGCATGCCGCAAGAACTCCATCCGCTGGTTCGTGAACGTGTGCTGGCAGAAGCGGTGAAGTTATGAGCCAGTTTGCGCTGACTGATCGCCTTTACCTGACTCACATTCTCACATGCATCGACAACGTGCAGGAAGACCTCGCCGGCGGGCGCGACGCAATGCAAAACAGCAGGACGATTCGCGACTCGGTCATCAGAAATCTTCAGGTGATGACCGAATCGAGTCAGCGACTGTCCGACGCGATCAAAGAGACTGAGGCCGCGATCCCATGGAAACAAATCGCCGGCTTTCGGCATCGGTTGGTCCACGACTATTTCAATATCGACATTGGATTGATCTGGAGAGTGCATAACGATCACCTACCTGACCTGAAGGCCGCCGCCCAGCGAATGCTCGGGGTAGTCGGCTAATCGGTTGGCTAATCTGTGCCAGGTCGGACTCCCGACGTATCCGATGCTTCTCTCCTTTTCTCGACTGCAACAGTCAGTCCGGCTGGCGTGCTGTCATCGTCGCGCAGCCATAGGTCATAACACACCTCTTCGGCGTCAATCTTCAGAATAAAGCTGGCGTGTGATGCGTCGTGCGGGTCGGGGGTCGCTGTGTAAACAGTAATCACCCGCTTCGCGCGATCGACACTCTCAAGGTCAGCACGCCCGCCGACGAGCGGATCTGCCGAAACTCGACGCGACAGAAGTGAGGTCGGCCGGACCACCGTTGCGTGGATGGAAGGGGTGCTGCCAATCACTATACAAGAAGCGTCTCGGGTAACAGATCGGACCCAGACGAAAGCATCGGTGCCGCCCGGCGAGGTCAACTGCGACGCCAGCACAGTACCGTAATGATCCTGCGGGGCCCTGTGACGATTCAGCAGGCGCTCCAGAGCAGGCGACTTCGTCGCAGCAGCCGGAAGTTCGGGGTTGTGGAACGGAAAATCCAGCCTCAGCGCTTCAGCACCTCCGGTGAGCACCGATTGCGCAAAGGCATCTCGCTCGCGCGCGATCTCAGTTGTCTGCCGGACAAGATGGGCCAACAACAAGACCAAGCCGGAGATCAACGCGATGCCGATCGTCCACGTGCACACCCGGCGTGTGCCTGCCACCCAGTCGCGGGGACCGGCCACGCTGTAGTCTAGCACGCGAACATCTTTGGTCTGTAGCGTCATCTGATTCACGGCTTCCGGTTCATGAATCGAGCATTACACTCTAACGTAGTTTTTCAAAGACTTCGCTTCGTTCCACACTCACCTGCTCCTGCGTAACCATGTTCTTCAGATTCACAGTTCCGCCGGCCAGTTCGGCGTCGCCGACGATGATGCACCAGCTGGCGCCTTCGCGGTCGGCGCGTTTGAATTGCTTATCGACCTTGCGACCGGCGAGGTCCATGTCTGATACGATGCCAGCGGCGCGGAGTTCCTGCAATAGCCGGACGTTTGCCGACCGCGCCGCATCGCCGTGGCTGATGAGCCAGACGAGCGGCTTTTTCTCGATGGGCAGCGCCACTCTTTGCGCGTCGAGTGCGATGAGCAACCGCTCCAGCCCGCTGCCGAATCCAACCCCCGGCGTGGGCTTGCCGCCGAGCTGTTCGACGAGATTGTCGTACCGTCCCCCGCCACCGATGGCGTTTTGAGAACCAAGCCCGCCCGCGGTGACTTCCCACAGTGTGTCGGTGTAGTAGTCAAAGCCCCGGACCAACGCGCCGTCGATTGTGAAACTCACTTGCGCCTGCTCCAGCAGACGGGCGACGGTTTCAAAGTGCTGTTTAGATTTTTCCGTCAACGATTCACTCGCCGGCGGCGCGCCTTTGCACGCTTCCACATCGCGCGGGTCCTTGCTGTCCAGAATGCGCAGCGGATTGGTTTCGAGCCGTCGCTGCGATTCTTCACTCAGGCTCTCGCGCCGGGGCGAAAGGTGGTTCACGAGCAATTCGCGATATCGCAACTTGCTCTCGCGGTCGCCGAGGCTGTTGATGCGCAGCGCCAGGTCTTTCAGCCCGCAGCGCTGATAGAACGCCAGTTGCAGCAGAATGCACTCAACGTCCTGTTCAGGATTGGCCACCCCAAACGCCTCGACGCCGAACTGGTGGTGCTGGCGCAGCCGACCTTTTTGTGGCCGCTCGTACCGAAAATTGGGACCGAGATAAAAGACCTTCACGATGCTGCCCGGATCATTAAGTAACTTGCTCTCGACTACCGCGCGGACGACGCCGGCCGTTTGTTCCGGGCGCAGCGTGATCGAGCGGCCGCCGCGGTCGGTGAAGGTGTAGGTTTCCTTGGTGACGATGTCGGTAGTCTCGCCCGCGCCGCGGTGGAAGAGTTCGGTGTGCTCGAGGATTGGGGTGCGTATTTCCTTAAAGTGATAGAGTGCCGAGGTCTCGCGCGCGGCGCGTTCGATCGCCTGCCACTTCGCCGCCTCGTCGGGAAGTGTGTCGGCGGTTCCGATGGGTGCGGTGATGTCTGGCATGATCAAAAACCGAATGGCGAAATCAGAAATCCGAATCAAACCTGAATGACGAGATTAGAATACCGGCCAAACCACATCCTGCGAAAGTCGAAACCCGAACGACTTTCGTCATTCGGGCTTCGGGATTGATTCAAGCTGCTGGTTTGGTCATTCGGGTTTCCCGAACAGCCGAGTCACCCTACTCAGCCTTCTTCGCCGTCACATCCACTTCGCTGATTTCTGCGGTTTCGAGAATCTTGTCGACCGCCTTCTGCTCGCGCATCTGAACATACATGTTCTGCAGCGTGCCGTCTTTGGCCATGCTCTGCTTGAGTTTTTCGGGGCGCTCGCCGCGCTGCGCTGCGATCATGGCAATTCGTCCATTCAACTCCCCTTCGTCCACATCCACGCCGAAATCATTGGCGATTTTCTGGAGGATGAAGAACAGTTTCAGCTCGCGTGCGGCTTCATCTTTCGCGCCCACCTGCAGTTTTTCCAGGTTGGCGCGAATGGTCTCTTCCGGCATGCCGCGCATCATCAGATCGACCGCCCGACGGTTGACCACCCGCTGGGCCTGTCGATCGCTCAGACGGCTGGGAATCTCGATCGTTGTACTGTCAAGTAGATATTTGTGAACCTGCTCGCGAAGCGCGCTCTGCACATCCATCTTGATGCGCTCTTCCATTTGTTCCCGAAGCGCGTCACGAAGCTGCTGCTGATTCTCGAATCCGAGGTCGGCCAGGAACTCATCGTTGATCTCGGCCAGCTCCAGCTTCTTGATGTCTTTCAGCGAAAACTCGATGTTCACTTCCTTGCCACGGATTTTTTCGCTCGGATGCGTCTCGGGCACAGCCACTTTCACGTCACGCTTTTCGCCAGCCTTCATGCCGGCGAGTTGTTTATCGAGGTCGGCAACATCAATCCCGCCGATACGACCCGGCCGGCTGACCACTTGCGCATCATGCTGGTGGCCGACCAACTCTCCGTCGAGCTTCACCTCGACATCAACTACCAGATAATCTTTATCTTCCACCCCGCGGTCTTCCACGGGCACTAGCAGGCCCTGCTGTTCACGCAGGTTTTGCATCGCCTGATCGACGTTATCTTCGGTTATGGCGATCGCCGGGCGGTTCACCTTCACCCCGGTAAGTTCCGGCAGATTCAGTTCCGGCTGCACCTCGACCTCGAAGCTGTACTTCAGGCCTTCGTTGTCTTTCAGTTCCAGCGATTTCGGGTCGGCAAACACCGGTTCACCAATCACCTGCAGGTTGTTCTTCTCCACGGCCTGCTCGTAGCTTTCGCCAATCAGGCTCCGGCGGACCTGCTCGCGGACGTCGGCGCTGAACTTCTTTTCCAACAGCTTCTGCGGCACATGCCCCGGGCGAAACCCTGGCACGGCGGCGGCGCCGCGCAGTTCCTTGAACTGCTCGGCCAGCTTGGCATCGATTCGCTCTTTGGGAATCTCCACCACTACTTTCTTGGTCGCCGGGCCGGCGTCTTCGATCTGAATGGGGTACTGAAACGCTTCGGTCTGTTCCGCAACGGCGGCTTGGTTCTCGGCCATGGCAATCCTCTAACGTAAATGAGTGCGAACCGCGGCGATCCGGCGACTAATGCCCAATACGACGCGAGCCACGCAATTTAACGCCCCTTCGCCTCAAAATAAAGCCTGCACGACCGCCGGAGCGAAGTTTGATGACCAATGCGCTATTCTGCCGGGCCGGACGCAACCGGGCGCGCCGCGGCGGCACTCCTGGCCTGGTCGGATAGCAACTGGCTCCGAGCCATCACTCTTCCCGCCCCAAAGAGATGGAACACGCTTCGCGCCGCCCGGTAGCACGATTCGGTGCTTCGGCTATACAACTGCTCCTGCAAAAGATCGACCGCTCGAATGGCCATCGTGCGTAACCGTTCGGAGGCTTCGCCCCACATCTGGTTAACCCGGGCCGAAAGAGCGGCGCCGAACTCAGGATCGCACCGCCATCGGTAAAGCGTTTTCTGATCAATACTTAGGGCCTCGGCAACGCGATTGAGCGGCTGGCCCGCAGCGAGCAGTTCGATGGCGGCGCGCTGCTTTTCGGGTAGATATACGGGAAATTGCGTATTTTCAAAAATCGGGCATTTTCGGGCATCCTCGGGCACCCGGCCCGGGTCGGCCGGCGGGATGTCTTGCCGATCGGGGCCGGGAGTTTCCGGCTGGTCTTTCCGAAGTTCGATCCACTTACCCATGACAACCTCCTCAGTTGGCTAAACCACCTCTTGTTCAAGAACCATTAAACATCCGACGCGCAAAACCGGGCCTTCTCGCGAAAAGAGCCGTCTCGGCAGGTCGGATATCCTAACAAAACCATAACAAGCTGCCCGCTCGTTGTCAACAGATTTTGTCAGGAACCGGCCACGCGCGGCGAGACATTGGAGACAGGGCCAAACAGCCCGAATGGCGGCTGGATGGGTGAAAAGCGGAATAAGTGGGCGCGAACGGCCCGATAACGGCGACCGCCTGGCCGAATCGGCCCCCGCTAGATTAGATTGCGGCTTAGATTGAGCGCGAAGGCACGGGAACCCCTACCGACTGTCTTCCCTCTCGGCACGCTCGAGGTCGGCGGCGATATCGTCGGCGATCGCGCTGTTGCTCAGCGCGTCGGCGGCGCCGGAATCGTTTGGACCGTCCAATATTCCCATGGGGTCAAACGTGTGGCTGCTTTCGGACGTGCCAACGTCCGAAATGGCTGTCGGGTCCATGCCGGGGGCGCTGCCGTCGGAGCCAGTAAACCCGACATCGTGCGACGCCGAATCATGTGAAGATGTATCACCCGCAACGGCCACAACGTTGTCGGACGTGAAGGGTGTCATTTCATCGTCGCCGGGCACGCCGTCAAGCTGAACTACAAATACAACCGAGCCGATTTTTATCGTATCGCCAGGGCTTAGGGATGCCCCCTGCACTCTCTGGCCATTGATATACGTGCCATTACTCGAACCCAAATCTTCGATCTTCAGCTCGTCGTCCTCGCGGATGATTTTGCAGTGCTTTCGCGAGATTTCGCCAAGCGGGATGCGCACGTCGCAATCTTCGCGCCGGCCGACGACGGTGGTCTGCTTGTGCAGCGAAAAGCTCCGTCGGGAGCCGTCGGTCTTAAACATCACAAGCACGACTTGCATGCCAAAATCCTCGCAGGGCGACGTGGTAGTTCGCGACACTATAGAGAGTGGTCGGTTTGCCCGTTGTTCCAGAGGATACAAGGTGTTTTTTGATCGAGCAACATCAATCGCGTTTGACGTCGGATCGGACGTGCCCCGTACCCATTTGCCGCATCCTGAGTGGCGACAAGAGTTTATGGGACGCATCCGCGATGACCTGCGGCACGAAACTCCCCGGGATCGGCTGTACAGCCTCCGGGAAGCAGCCGGTAAAGCCGGTATCCCTGGCGCAAGCCGGTGCGGCTTTCCGCCGCATATTCGACGAAAGCCCGGGAATGTGAAAGAATATCAACCTGATACGAGACTTTAACAGCAAGACATGCCGCGGGGTTGAAAGTCTGATGATGCTGACGCAACACCGGCAATTTGAAGTGGAGAGAATCTGTGAGCAAGACGCTAGAACTTAGTCCTGCAGACCGCCTGAACCTGGCTTGGAAGCCGATCGTTGAAGACCTGGAAGCCCGAAAGCTGATGGGTGCCGACACGATTCAGGCGCTGCCGTTCCTCCTCGACTTCAATTCCAATCGCGACGAACTGGTCGACAAAGACGGCCAGGGCACCGGCTTCACGCGCGTGCAGCTCAACTCCAACGCAGCCAACTCGTATCTACCCGGGTTGATCGATCTCGACACCACCGCGGGCGTGCTCAAGCTCACTACGACCGGCAATGCCACCGCCGGCGGCAACAGCGGCTCGGACAACTCGCTGGTCAACGCCCTCGAAACGCAGTTTGACGGCACCACGAGTGGCTTTGTCATTCAGTCGCGCCTTAAAGGCCCGCTGAGCTATCTCAACGACCCCTACGAACAAGGCGGCATCTATTTCGGGCCTGACCAGGACAACTACGTCAAGCTCGTGGCAATTCGCCAGCCGAGCGGCAATTTCCTCCAGTTCCGCGATGAGCAATCGACCGCAACCGGCACCACCACCACATTGCCGGGTGGCAGCACCGCGCAAGAAGTGCCGATCGGCAGCTTCGGCAGCATCAACACACTCGATCTGCGCCTCGTCGGCGATGCCGCCAGCGGACGCGTCACGGCATTTTACAGCGTCAACGGCGGCGCGTTTGTGAAAGTGTCGGCAGAACTTACCCTCACCGGCACCAAGAAGGCGGCGTTTTTCAATAGCGCCTCGCGCGCCGGCATCATGGCGTTTCATAAGAACAACGTAGGGCCGATCACGGTCACCTTTGACAGCTTTCAGATCAGCGCAGGCACCTCAACCGCCGGCCGGCCGACCATCACCGGCACCCGTCCGGGCAACGGCGAGACCAACGTCAGCAGAGATGCGTTCGTCGCCGCTGACCTCAACCTGCCCAACATCGGCGGCGGGGTCGATGCGTCGACGCTCACCTCAACCAACGTTCGCCTCATTCGTACCAGCGACGGCCAGCTCATCCCCGGAAGCATCGATACCACCGGCGGCGGCGATGCAATCGTCTACCAGCCCTCGACCCCCCTCGCGGCCAACACCGGCTACACGTTTATCGTCACGGATGGCGTGCGCGATACCACCGGCGCCGCGTTCATCCCGTTCACCAGCACCTTCACCACCGGCACAGCCGGCGGCGTGGTGGATAGCTCGGTCGCATTTGAACAGATTCAACTGCCCAACACCTTCGGCAACGCCTGGACCAGCGTGACAGAAGGGCCAGACGGCAAGCTCTACGGCACCACCATCGATGGCAAGATCGTCCGGTTCACCATCAATTCCGACGGCACCGTCGGCACCGGACAACTCATCAACACGATCATTAACCGCGAAGGCGGGCCGCGCATGACGCTGTCGATCGCCTTTGCGCCGAACAGCACTGCAAGCAACCTGATCGCCTATGTCAGCCACGGGCAATACGCCGGCCTGCCCGGCCTCCCGCTGGCCAGCAACTTCACCGGAAAAATCACCAAGCTCACCGGTGCCAACCTGCAGACCGCGCAGGATGTAGTGGTCGGACTGCCGCGCAGTGTGAAGGATCACCAGAATTACCAGGCAGTCTTCGGTCCCAACGGCAGGCTTTACGTCAACGTGTCGAGCATGAGCGCCAAGGGCGCGCCCGACAATGCCTGGGGCCTGAAGGAAGAAGTGCTGCTCAGCGCCGCGATCCTTGAAATCGATGTCAACGCAATCGGCACCGGCACGATCGACGTCAACAGCACGGGTGCCAATCCGTATAACCCGTTTGCCACCAATGCGCCGGTCAAGATCTACGCAGAAGGTCTACGCAGCGCCTACGACATCCTGTTTCATACCAACGGGAACATGTACAGCGCCACCAATGGCTCGGCGGCGGGCGGAAACACACCCGCCAAGCCCGGGGTCGCTGGCACGCAACTGACCAACGTCGCGACCCAGAACGATTACATGTTCCGCATTCAGCAGGGTAAGTATTACGGTCACCCCAACCCGCTCCGCGGCGATTACATCCTCGGCGGGGGCAACCCGACTTCCGGTGCAGATCCATTTGAGATCGAACCGACTCCCGAACGCCCGTCGGCGTATCCTGTCGGCACCCAGCCGGAAAGCAACTTCGGCGGGATCGCCTACAACTTCGGCAAGAATTACTCGCCCAACGGCATGATCGAGTACCGCGGCAATGCCTTCGGGGGCGCGCTCAACGGCAAGATCCTGATCGTGCGCTACTCCGGTGGCGATGACATCCTGGTGATGACGCCCGGATCGAACGGCACCATTTCCGATGCCAAATCGGGCTTCCAGGGCTTTACGGGCTTTGTCGATCCGCTCGATATCACGCAGGCCTCGGGCACAGGGTTTCTCTACGTCGCCGAGTACGGCGGGCAGCGAATCACCCTGCTGCGCCCCATTACCCCCGGCGGCGGGGTGGCGGAGATCACCAACCGCGATCTGCGCTTTAACGATGTGACATCGACCTCGGCCACCACCACCGGCAACCGCTCGAAGGTCACCATCACCAACACCGGCACCGGCACGCTCACCATCAGCCAGGCCGTCTTCAGCGGCGCGAATGGGAACAACTTCTCCCTCACCGGCGGATCGACTGTTCCCCTTTCCATCGCCGCAGGGCAGACCGCAACGCTCAATATCGCCTTTACTGCTACCAGCACCGGCATTAAGACCGGCACGCTCACCCTCAGCACCAATGACCCAAACCGCGCGCAGATTGCCATCTCGCTACGAGGCATCGGCACCAGCGGAGAAGGTGGAACCAACGAGCCGGCGCTGCAACGCGTGCTCGATCTCTACTTCGGCACCAACACCATCCGCACCGGCGGCAGCGAAAGTGTGCTCGACTTCCCGCAGAACCCGTCTTCGCCCGATGAAGTCTCGCTGCAGAAGCTTCTCAAGGCCGGACCGGGCGATGTGACGGTGGAGATTCTGGCCAACTTCGCCAACAGCGTCAGCCCGTCCTCGCGGCTGGGGTGGTATCAGCCGGGCAATGTCGGCTCGCTCAATCGGCTGCTCAATATTTCGCAAGCCGATGCCCAGAGCGTCAATGTCACCCCGGCGGGTGTCACCAGCTTTGACCCGGGCAGCGCCGAGTTTGGGCTCTACGGGCAATTCCCGGCATTCACCGACCGCGTCGTGTACAGCGAACACTCGCTCAACGCCTTTGAGACCAATGCCAATCGCAAGCAGAAGGTCCGTTTCTACCAGTTGAAGAATGCCGACGGCAGCGTGGTGCCCAACGCATATGTCTTCACGTTTGAAGAATGGAACGTCAGCTACGATCAGAACGACATCATCGGCATCATCCGCAACGTGCGCGCCGCGCCGGCGGGGCCGGAGATCGGCCTTGAGAATCGCGACGGCGCATTCATGTTCCCCGACCGGCTCGTTTTCAACAACGTCAACGTGCTTGACGAGGACCTGCCCAATCAGGTTCACGACACCGCGGTGCTGCGCATCAATAACTCCGGCACGCAGCCGCTCAACATCACCAGCATCGTGCTCAGCAACAGCGACTGGCAGATCACCTCCGGCGGGGGCGCGGCGACCATCAGCGCGGGCGGGTTCAAGGATGTAACCGTCAAGTTTGTCTACAAACGCACGGTCCGGGGCAATGAAATCCGCTCGGGCATGCTCACAATCAACAGCAACGACGCCGACGAACCGGCCAAGCAGGTCGAACTGCGCGGCGTGGCTCAGCGCAACAGCGAAAATGATGAAGAACCGTCGGCAGTCACGCTTCTTTCGGCGTTTGGCTACAACGTCAAGGTTCTCAACACCGGCCAGAGCCTCGGCAACGGCGGGCAGCGCGTCAAAGTGGGCGAAGAAGTCCTGAGCGATTTCTGGGCCAAGGCTGAAGGCGGGCTAAACGTCACCGTGCGCATGCTCGCGGCGTATCACCAGCAGGCGATTGACAAGGCCAGCAGCATCAGGTGGTTCAACCAGACAACCACCCCGCCAAGCAGCACCACGCTGATTTTCAAGCACCTCGCCGCCGACGGGCAGAGCATCCTCCCGCGGCTCGACAGCACCAGCCCCAACCCCAACCCGGCCATCGTGTCGTTTAACCCGGGCACCAACAACTTTGGCATCCGCGTTGATGGTCAATGGTCGGTCGCCGACTGGAACGTGCCCAACAGCATCAACCAGGGTGGCCATGCGATGCGATGGTACATCGCGAAGGATCGCGCCGGGAAGATCATTCCCAACACCTACATCCTGCTGCACGACTACACCGGGTCGAGCGTCACCAACTACGACTACCAGGACAACATCTACATCATCAGCAATATTAAGCCCGTCACTCCATCGGTGGCACCCACTGCGCTCAGCGGGACCAGCAGCGGCGCGGGCATCTTCCTCAACTGGGCCGACAACACCGAAGGCAACACCCTCGGCTACAACGTCTACCGCTCCAGTTCGGCCGGCGGCGTGTTTACTTTGCTCAATAGCTCGCCCGTCACCCAGAGCCAATATACCGATCCGACGGCACCCGTCGGCCAGACCAGTTTCTATCGAATCACCACCGTGAACGTACACGGCACAGAGTCGGCGCCGGCGACAACCAGCGCCGTCCGGCTGACCGATACCGTCGCGCCGTCGGCGCCGAGCAACCTCGTCGCACAGGGCACGGCCAGCGGCATCACGCTCGATTGGAGCGACAACACCGAAGCCGATCTCGCCGGATACAACATCTACCGGTCCAGCAGTTCCAATGGCACATTCACCAAGCTCAATACCACCGGCCTGCGCTCTCAGAGCGATTTCGTCGATGCGTCGGCTCCTTCGGGCGCGACGAGCTTCTATCGCGTGACCGCGGTCGATTTGAGCGGAAATGAGTCTGCGGTTGCGGCCATCAGCGCGTTTCGACCGACCAGCGGCAGCACGCCCACCGGCGCGACCAGCCTCAATGCCTCGGCGCAGAACGGCAGCACCGTGCTGCTTACCTGGGCCGACAACAGCAACAACGAAACCGGCTTCCGAGTCGAACGCCGGCTGGCCTCGTCGCAGACATGGATTTCTGTCGGCACCGCCAACACCAACGCAACCTCGTTCACCGACACCACCGCCGCACCGGGCACCGCTTACGCATATCGCGTCATCGCGTTCAATGCCTCGGGCGATGGCGCGTCGAGCAACGAAGCCGCCGTCTCCACGCCGGGCGCCGGGAGCGTCGCGCCGAGCAATCTCGTCGCGACCGTAGCGGGTAACAGTGTGATTAACCTCACCTGGATCGACAACAACACCGACGAAACCGGCTTCCGCATCGAACGCCGCACCGGAGGCAGCGGCGCATGGGCGTCCATCGGCACCGCAGCGGCCAATGCCACCACGTTCGCGGCGACCGGACTGCTCGAAGGCACCAGCTATTCGTTCCGAGTCATCGCACTCACCCCCTCGGGCGATTCGGCCCCAAGCAATGAGTCGTCGGCGGTCACCAGCAGCCAGTTCACCAGCAGCGACATCGGCAACCCGCTGCCGGCCGGCTCGACGCAGACCATCACCAACAGCCTCGACTACAACCTGATCACCGGCGGCGCCGATATCTGGGGCACCGCCGACAGTTTCCGGTTTGCCTACAAGACGATCACGGGTGACTTTGATGTCTCGGTGCGGGTCACCGGCACCGGCAACACCCATCCCACTGCGCAGGCGGGGCTGATGGCTCGTGCATCGATCACCAGCAGTTCGGCCAACGTCATCATGCGCACCGACTCCTCCAACCGCTTCCGGTTTGGCTACCGCACCACCACCGGCGGCACCACCACCGCGGTCGGGTCGGCCACGCACCCGGCCGGGCAGGGCTACCTCCGCCTGCAGCGCGTCGGCAACACCTTCACCGGCTACAGCAGCACCGACGGCGTGAATTGGACCGTCACCAGCAGCATCACCATCAACATGGGCAGCAGCGTTTTCGTCGGGCTGGCCGGGTCGAGCAAAAACGTCTCGCAGACCAACACCATCGAATTCCGCAGCTTCAACGACGGCGGCACACCCGCGCCCACTGCGCCGACCGCTCCGTCGGGCCTTGCTGCAACTGAAGGCACCAACAGCCAGGTGGCACTCACCTGGGCTGATAACAGCAACAACGAAACCGGCTTCCGGGTCGAGCGAAAGACCGGCACCGGCGCGTATGTCACCATCGCCACACTGCCCGCAGGGCAAACCGCCTACCTCGATACCACGAGTGCGGCGGGAACGACGTACACCTATCGCGTCATCGCGACGGGAACACCTGCCGATTCGTTGCCCAGCAATGAGGCAACCATCACCACCGCAGGTGCGACGGTGACAGACGGCTCGACCAGCACCGACATCGCCGCCGCCCCCGCGGGGACGACGACAGTTGTGACTGCCAACACTGACTACAACATCGTTGCTGGCGGGTTGAATATCGCCGATTCGAGCGACAGCTTCCGGTTTGTACACTTTGCCAAAAATGGCGATTTTGACATGAAAGTCCGCGTTGACAGCCTGACCGGCGCGACCGGGCTTGTCCCGCAGGCCGGGCTGATGGCCCGCGACGGCACCGCGGCCAATGCACGCAACATCAATCTGCGGTTTGATACCAACAACAGCGTGATGTTTAAGTACCGCACCAGCACCGGCGGGACGACCACTTACGCCACGAACATCCCCAACATTTCCGGTCCGGTCTGGCTGCGGCTCACCCGGTCCGGCAACACGTTCACAGGGTTCTACAGCACCAACGGGACAACGTGGATCACTGTCCGGTCGGTAAGCATCTCCATGCCCACGGCGCTTCGAGTCGGCATGGCGGTCACCGCCCGCAGCGACACGCAAACCGCCACCGCGCAGTTCCGGGCGTTCGAGTTGCTCTAAAATCGCGAACGCGAATCAGATACACCCGTGGCACGACTTGACCGGAACAGGTCAAGTCGTGCCACACTGTATCCCCCAGGTTCCCCACTCCGTCTCCCCATCTCTCCGTCTCTAAGTTCTTTGTCTCTAGGTCTCTTCTTCGCCTAAACTTCCCCCATGCACCTCCCGCTCGCCGGCAAAGCCCCGCTTGATCTTCAGGGGCTCTCGCGCGAACCGGTGACCGGGCTGTATGTGCATGTGCCGTTTTGCTTTCATAAGTGCCACTACTGCGACTTTTACAGCATTCCCAGTCAGACCGATGAGCGAATGCGGGCCTTCGTCGATCGCCTGTTGGCCGAAGCGGCGCTCTGGCGTGCGTCGGCGGTCGAACTCAGGCCGCGGACCATCTTCTTCGGCGGGGGCACGCCTTCGCTTCTGCCACTCGACGCGATGCGCAGGCTCCTCGAAGGCCTGCAGAGCCTGTTTGACCTTGCGCAGGTCGATGAATGGACAATCGAAGTCAACCCCGCCACCGCCGAGCGCGATTACTGCTGCATGCTGCGCGAATGCGGCGCGACCCGGCTAAGTTTTGGCGCGCAATCGTTCGATCGAGCCGAACTGAAGATGCTCGAACGCCACCACAACCCCGACGACGTGGCGCGCAGCGTCGCCCTGGCGCGCGCCGCCGGGTTTGAGCGGATCAACGTCGACCTGATTTTTGGCATTCCCGGCCAGACCATGCGATCCTGGCTGCATTCGCTTGAAACTGCGATTTCCCTGGGTACTCCGCATATTTCCTGTTACGCGCTCACCTACGAACCCAACACGCCCATGGCCGTCAAGAAGCGGGTGGGGACGATTGTCGCGATCGACGAAGCGGTCGAGTTGCAAATGCTCCAGGAAACGCGCCGCCGGCTGGCCGTCAAGGGGATGGCACCTTACGAGGTAAGCAATTTTGCGCGTCCCGGCGAGGCGTGCCGCCATAACCTGCTTTACTGGGACGGCGGGAGCTATCTCGGCTTCGGGCCGTCGGCGGCGTCGCACGTGCACGGCGTCCGCTGGAAGAATCGCGGGCACATCGGCGAGTGGGAACGAGCCATCGACGACTCCACTCTTCCCGCGGCGGAAGTGGAACAGCTCACGCAGCCGCAGCGCATGGGCGAACACGCAATGCTCCGACTGCGCCTGACCGACGGCATCGACGTCGCCGACTTCGCCGCGCGATGGAATGACGACCCGATAACCCGCTTCGCCGATCCGATAACGCGTTACGGGCGCCAAGGGTTATTGGTCGCGTCGGAAAAGTCGATTCGACTCACCGAAGCGGGCGTAGCCGTTGCCGATGCCATCGCCGCCGAGTTTCTCACCACCGCGGGACGTTAACTGCTCGCGAATTCCTACCGATGCTTGAACAGCGGGCGTTAGTGCTGTCCGTGCCGATTTTATCGTCACATCGGCAGATTTTGCCCGGCTTTGCAACGCTGGCGAGTCAATCGTAGTTCAGAGAGTCAGCGGCTTCGAGAAGTGGAGTGAGGCTTCGATGCTCAAGCTCGTACAAAACTGGTTGGCACCGCGCTGCAACCCCATCGGGGTTGATTTCGGAAGCGACTGCCTGCGGATGTCGCAGGTGCAGCAGGTGGACGGCGACTACCGTCTGATCGCCGCCGCCAGTGCCGATGTGCCGAGCCATGTTCGCGCCAACCCCCCGGCACGCATTCTCTGGTTTACCGAAGCCGCCCGTGACTTACTCGCGCAAGGCCAGTTCAAGGGCCGCCAGGCCGTGCTGTCGCTACCGGCGTCGATGATGTTCATCCAGCATCTTCGCCTGCCTAGGGTTGACGACGCAACGCTGAAGAAAACACTCCCCTTCGAGGCCCGCGGCAAGCTTCCGATTGATCCGTCGCAGTGCCTGCTGCGCCATATCATCGCCGGCGATATATTCAGCGAGCAAGACCCCCGATGTGAAGTCATTGTGATGGCTGCGGCGCGAGAGCTGGTCAACCAATTCCTGGACGCCGCCGCCCGAGCCAAGCTGGATGTGATCGGGATGAATGTCGAGCCGATGGCGCTGATCGACTGCTTTTCGCAGGTTTATCGCCGGAAGTCCGACCGCGACACGGTTAACTTCTTTGTGGATATCGGTGCCAGCGCAACCCGGGCCGTCATCGCGCAGGAAGGCCAGGTGATGTTCGCCCGCTCGATTCCGATCGGCGGCGACCACTTCACCCGCGCCGTGGCTACTGCGACGGGTGTGGGCTTTGACGAGGCCAAGCTGGCGCGCGTGCAGGCTGCGATGCAGAATGAAGAGCAGCAGGAATCGCGATCTGCCCCTGCGGTGGCCGCGATTGCGCCGCCAGTATCACCCGCCGAAGTAGCTTCCGCCGATGCGGTGAGCGAAGCCGACTCGTTCTCATTGCTGACATCCGCAACAAGGCAGGCCGCGCCGACATTGGCCCAGCCTGCCGCCGTCGCCCCGACGCCGGCCGAAGCGCCAACATCACGACTCGAATCAGCCTGCGGAGAACAGCTTGGCCGATTGATCGATGAGCTGAACCTCTGCCGTCGCTATCACGAAGCGACATTCACCAACAAGCCCGTAAAACGATTGATCTTCGTCGGCGGGGAAGCGCGCCAGCGGTGGCTTTGCCAGTCGGTGGCCCGCTCGATGCAGTTGGCGGCGCAGATTGGCGATCCGCTGGTGCGATTGGCGCGAACGACCGAAGTGGGAATCGAAAGCGGGATCGACCGCCGGCTTGCCCAGCCGGCCTGGGCGGTGTCAGTGGGCCTGAGCATGGGCCCCACCGCCGCCGCAGGCAAGGCAATCAACACCCAAACCGAGCGCGTCGAGCGCCGAGGTGCAGCATGAGTACACCAAACCAGCTTTCATTCCTCCCGGACGACTACCTGCACCGCAAGGCGCAGCGGCGGTCCAATGTCATCTGCGCAGGGCTGTTTATCGTCGTCATGACGGCGATCGGGACGGCATTCACCTACAGCGAGAAGAGCGTGAAGGCCGTCGAGCAGTTACATAACGCGGTCGAAGACGAATACGCCGACGCCGCACGACGCATTCAGCAGGTGCAGAAGATGCAGGAGAAGCAGCGGCAGATGGCGCAAAAGGCCGAATTGACTGCATCGCTGCTGGAAAAGGTCCCCCGGACATTCATCCTTGCCGAGCTGACCAACTCTCTTCCCGCCGGTGTGTCGCTTCTTGATCTTGCGATGGAAGCCAAGCGTGCCGCGGTCGTCGTTCCCGCCGCCAACACGATTTATGAGAAGCGGAAGCAGGAGATAGATAAGGAAAAGGCCGCGGCCAAAGCGCGTGAAGCGGGGCTGCAGCCGCGCGTTTATGACGTGACGATGAAGCTGACCGGCATCGCTGACACCGATGTGCAGGTGGCGAGCTACATCAGCAAGCTCAATCGATCACCGCTGTTCAAGGATGTGAACCTGCTGATCAGCGACCAGTTCAAGGTCGATCCTAAGTCGGATGTGAGCATGCGCAAGTTCCAGATCGAGCTAACGCTCATGGCCAACGCCGACGTCTCCCAATTGAGAGCATTCACCGGCACCGCGGCGGTCGAATTGGAGGGTAAGTAACATGCGATTTGGCATTCGAGAACTGATCTTTGTGCTTGCGATGATCGGCCTGCTGGCATGCAGTTACTTTCTGGTGTTTCAGAAAGCCGACCAGAAGCGCCAGGCATTGAGGCTCGACCTCGAAAACAAGCAGCGGTCGCTGGCCAACCTCCGCCAGGCGACGGCGGGCATCGAGGATATTGGCCGCAAGATTGATGAACTGCAAAAGGCGATCGAGTTCTTCGAGAGCAAGCTGCCCCAGGAAAAGGAAGTTGACAAGATCCTGAAGGAAGTCTGGCAGATGGCCGAGGCCAACTCACTGCAGACCAAGACCGTCCGCACGATGAAATCCGAACGTGCCGCGGGGTATAGCGAGCAGCCGATCCAGATGTCGCTCGCCGGCGATTTCAACGGCTTCTACTCCTTCCTGCTTCAACTGGAGAAGCTGCCCCGAATCACCCGGGTCACCAACATGGCCCTGCAGAAGATTGACCAGCGTGAAGGCGAGATGACGGCCAACCTCACGCTGAGCATTTTCTTCGAACCGGATTCCGCCGTCACTTCGATTCAATAACCGCCGAAACGCCTAGAGATGGAATGGGACGATCATGCGCATCGAGAACATGAACAACGACGAAGAAAGCGAAAGCGACGGCTCCTCGGCACTGACCGATGTGCTTTCGAGCAATGAAGCCGAGTTTGTCGTTACCGAAGAGCCACGATCACTTAACAAATCAACTCTGGTCCTGATTCTGCTCGTCGTGCTCGGCGGCGGCGGGCTGTACCTGATGCACCTGCGCTCCGGCCCCAAAGCCGTCGCCGCGGCCGAGACGCAGGAGGCAGCCAAAACCATCTCGAGCTTTCTCTCCGGTGGTGACAGCAACATCAAGCTCATGGAAAAGGCGCTGCGCGACACCGAAGCCGTGGTCCGCCGGTTTGCCAACTACCCAAACACGACCCAGGTCCCGCTGAACGAGCTGCAGACCAATCCATTTCATGTCTGGGTGGTCGAGGAAGAACAGCCGCAGACCGACGTCATCAGCAAGCGTCGCAAGGAAGAAGAGCGGCAGGCCGTAATCAAGGCGGTACAGGGGCTGCAACTGCAGAGCATCATGTCAGGCTCGGCGCAGAAGGCATGCATGATCAACAACACCCTCTTCCGCGAAGGCCAGTCGGTCGACGGCTTCACCGTGGAAAAAATCAGCGCCAGTTCTGTCGTCGTACGGCAAGGGCAATACCGGTTCGAGCTGCGGATGCAGCGGTAAGGACGTTTCACGATGTTTGGCCGCAAAACACCCACGGCAGTCGAACCTCCGCCCAAGCCGCGCAGCCACGCGCCGACGGAAGACGATGATTCGCTTTGCGATCTTCCCGAGTTGGAGCAGCTCTGGTCACCCGAGCCGCAGACCGCGCGTACCAGCGTCGAATCGCTGCTCCTTGAGCGCAATCAGATCAGCGAAGAACAGCTTGCCCAGGCGCGCAGCGTGCAGGCGCAGACGCCCGGCAAGGCCATTAGCCAAATCCTGCTGACCATGAACGCCGCTACCGAGGCGCAGGTGCTCTCGGCGCTGGCCGAGACGATGGGGCTTCCGTTTGAAGTGCCTGAAAAAGCAAAAGTGGAACAGGCGGCGTTCGAGTTGCTGCCGGTCGACTACATTCGCAAGCATCAGGTGCTCCCGCTGAGGATTGAAGCAAAGGCGCTATTCCTCGGCATGGCCGAACCGACCAACGTCTTCCTTCTCGACGAAATCCGCCGGAAAACACGCAGAGAAATCAGGCAGGTCGTGGTGACCCCCGGCGATCTCAACCGCGTGGTGGAACAACTCACCAGCGGCACAACCGATCTGAAGGTTGACGAGATCATCAAGGACATGGCCGACGACGACGTGCAGCTTGTCAAGGAAGACAAGGATGACGTTACCGACCTCGAAAAACTCGGTTCCGAATCCCCGGTCATTCGGTTTGTGAACTACCTCATTTTCGACGCCCTCAAACAGGGCGCGAGCGATATTCACATCGAGCCGAAGGAAAAGGCCCTGAAAGTCCGCTATCGAATCGACGGCGTGCTGTTCGAGGCGATGAACCCGCCTTATGCGATGCACCCTGCGATCGTGTCGCGCCTGAAGATTATGTCGAACCTAGACATTTCCGAGCGACGGCTCCCGCAGGACGGCCGAATTCGCGCCGTTATTCACAATCGAAAGATCGACCTGCGACTTTCCACGCTGCCCACCGTAGCCGGCGAGAAAGTCGTGATGCGAATTCTCGATAACCGCTCGATCAACGTGCAGCTTGAAGACCTCGGTTTCAGCGAAGACGCGCTCACCATCTGGAAGCGGCAGATTGACGAGCCGCACGGGATCTTGCTGGTGACCGGCCCCACCGGTAGTGGTAAGACCACGACGCTCTACTCCAGCTTGCGGCAGATGGACGGAAACAAGCTTAATATTGCAACCGTCGAAGACCCAATCGAATATCACCTTACCCAGGCGAACCAGGTGCAGGTGCATGAGAAAATCGGCATGAGCTTCAGCGCCGCGTTGCGGTCGCTGCTGCGACAGGACCCGGATGTGATCATGCTGGGTGAGATTCGCGATCCCGAAACCGCGAACATCGCCGTGCAGGCCTCGCTGACGGGCCACCTTGTGCTCAGCACGTTGCACACCAACGATGCGCCGGCGTCCATCACGCGGTTGATCAATATCGGGGTGGAACCGTACCTCATCAGTTCCGCGGTCAATGCAATTCTGGCCCAGCGGCTGGTGCGCAAGACCTGTTCGCATTGTAAGGAAGAGTATGAGCCAAGCGACGAGATGAAGCAGTACCTGATGCTGCAGGGTTTCGGCAGCCAGAAGGCCGTCCGCGGGAAGGGTTGCGATCGCTGCCGCAAGACCGGCTACTCCGGCCGGCTTGGCATCTATGAGTTACTCGTCATGGACGACAACCTGCGCGACCTTGTAACGGCTAATCCGGATGTGACGAACCTCCGGAAAGTCTGCCGCGAACGCGGGCTGGTGAGCCTGCGTGAAGACGGCTTTGACAAGGTACAGAAGGGCCTGACAACGGTCGATGAGATATTGCGTGTAACTGAAAGTGGACTTTGATGAGTGGGCAGTCGGCAGCGGGCAGTGGGCAGGATCTTTCTGCGGCTGCACCAGTGCGACCCAGCCCGAGTTTGTAAAGGAGTCGGCAAACGCGAGTGATCCGTGAATAGAACTGATGTTCTGCCCACGTCCCACTGCCTTCTGCCCACCGAACCATGAGCTTGCTCAACGACATCCTCCGTGCCGCGGTGCAGAACAAGGCGTCTGATATTCACTTAAACGTCGGCCTGCCGCCGCTGATTCGGGTGAACACGGTTGTTACACCGACCGACTTCCCCGTCATGACCAGTGAAGGCATCGAGCGACTCCTCCGCGAGATGCTGCCCGAGCACCGGTGGCCGCACTTCCAGGAACTGCGCGACGCCGACTTTTCCTATGAAATTCCCGGCGTGAGTCGATTCCGCGTCAACGCGCATTACCAGCGCAACACGATCGCCATCGCGCTTCGTACCATCAACGACAAGGTGCGAAAGATCGAAGAGCTGTTCCTCCCCGATATCGTTCACAAGCTCACCTATCTGCCACGCGGGCTGGTGCTGGTCACCGGGCCGACGGGTAGCGGAAAGAGCACCACGCTGGCCGCGATGGTCGATGCCATCAACCGGCGCGAGAGTGGACACATCATTACCGTGGAAGATCCGATCGAGTATGCGTTTCAATCGGCAAAGAGTTGTATCGAACAGCGAGAGATTGGCGCCGATGTGCCGACCTTCTCAAGCGGATTGCGCCACGCACTTCGACAAGACCCGGACGTGATCCTCGTGGGTGAAATGCGCGACTTGGAAACTACCAGCGCCGCCATCACTGCGGCCGAGACGGGGCACCTGGTTTTCAGCACACTTCACACCGTCAACGCGCCGCAGACGATTGAGCGCATCATCGATATTTATCCGAGCGACCAGCAGAACCAGATTCGTTCCATGCTCGCGAACACACTGCAAGCCGTCATCAGCCAGACACTGTTCAAGCGACAGGACCAGCCGGGCATGATTCCCGCGCTCGAGATCATGCTCTGCACGCCAGCGGTGCGCAACTGCATTCGTGAGAACCGGATTTTTGAAATTCCCAACGTCATCGAGACCAGCCGCGCCATCGGCATGCAGACGCTGGATAGTTCGATCAAGCATCTGTACGTCAACGGTCATATCAGCAAGGAAGACGCGATCGCCCAGGCGGCGCATCCTGAGAAGCTGGATCGGGCGTTGGCGGCGTAGTGGAGAGCCAATGGCGAACGGCCGAAGGCCGATGGCGGATCACGCTATCAGCTCTTCGCTGCCAGCTTCTGGCTAAAAAATATGCCTACTTATCGCTACGAATCTAAGAACGCGCAAGGCAAGGTAACCGCCGGCGTGCTGGCGGCGGGAAACCTGAATGCCGCGGCGCAGACGCTCCGGCAGCGCGGCGAGATGATCCTTTCGCTCGCCCCCGGCGAGGAAAAGAACAAAAAGTCGGCTTTCAACGTCAGCCTTTCTCTCGGACCCAGCGCCAAGGACGTGCTCAACTTCACCAGCCAGCTCGCGGTGATGATTCGCGCCGGTATCAGCATTCGAGCGGCGATCGAGGGCATCCATGAACAGGTGGAGAACGTAAAGTTCAAAGCCATGCTCGCCCAGATCAAGAAAGACGTCGAATCGGGCAAAAACTTCTCCGACGCGCTGATGCGCTATCCCAAGGTCTTCAGCCCGCTTTACATCAACATGGTGAAAGCGTCTGAGCTTTCCGGCGGGTTCAGCCGGATGCTCGACCGTATCGCGACCTATCTACAGCAGCAGATCGAGACGGCGTCAATGGTGAAAGGGGCGATGATCTACCCCGGCATCATCGGCACGCTTGCCGTCGGCACAACCATCTTCCTGCTGACGTTCGTACTCCCGCGGTTTCTTGTGATTTTCAAAGGCAAGGAAGCGGCACTGCCGGCACCCACCAAGATGCTCATGGCACTGAGCGGCTTTATGGTGAACTACTGGTACATCATTCTTGCCGGGCTGGTCGCGGGCATCTGGGGCTTTATGCTCATGATCCGGACGGATTGGGGTCGGCTTTGGTGGGATAAGAGTAAATTGACGGTACCCCTGTTTAAGAAAATGTTCCGCGCGCTCTACATCAGCCGGGGGTTGCACACGATGGGGCAGTTGATTAACGCCGGCGTGCCGATGCTGGACACGCTCGCCATCACCGCCGAAATCAGCGGCAACACGCTGTATAAGCGCATGTGGCGCGGCGTTTATACGTCGGTCAAGCAAGGGAAGAAGATCAGCCTGCCGCTGCAAAAATCGCAACTGCTCCCGCGCTCGGTGGTGCAGATGATCAGCGCGGGCGAAGAATCGGGCAAGCTCGGTGAAGTGCTGGACGAAGTATCCGACTTTTATGCGCGAGAACTCAAGAGCGTGATCAAAGCCGTCACCGCGATGATCGAGCCGCTGATGATCGTGCTGATGGGCAGCGTGGTCGGTTTCATTGCAATGAGCATCATCCTGCCGATCTTCAAGTTGAGCGCCATCGTGAAGTAATCGGTCGGCGTTGGGCAACGAGTTGTCGGTGGTTGGGGAATGGCAAAGTAGGCTTGTCATTCCGAAGAAGTTTCACGACTGAGACACCTACGCAGCCACGAACGTCGGGTTGCACTTTTCCACCAGGCTCCGATAGCGCTGCTCCAACGGGTCGGATGACTTGTCGATATAGAGCGACGACGGCTCTCCGGGGGCATCGCAAGGCTCGGAAAATCCCACGATTGCCCGCCGGCGCCGCTTCGGGCCTGTGACGCCGATGGTGTAATCAAATCGGAATACATACAGGTAACGACGGTCGCGCCGGCAATAGATTAGATCGGTGATGAGCGGATCGGCCGGGGCGACCACGGGGAACCGCCGCGCGACCGTCGCTGCGAGGTCAAACCGATCGTTGGCGGCGAAGTGCATCTCCAGCGCCGCGGCCATCGCGCGGAGCCGTCTGTGCCGGCGAAAATCGGCCACGGCATACCCGCCGACCGCGAGTCCGGTCAGCAGCAAAACTGTGAAGAGCAGTGCGACGGGTGAAACTGTCATGCGCTCATTCCCCGGCATCGTCCGCTGGGAGGGTTGTCGGGCGGCTCGGTCGCCATTCGATGCTGTATTCCCCGGGGCTGATTTTGAGCGAACGGTCGATCCAACCCGTCAGCGCGCGGGCACGCGTGTCGGTGGTGCTTTGGAAGAGGGGTTGATAGTTGGGAATCTTCGGGTGATCAAACTCCGCAACCTCCGCGGGCAGGCTGTATTGCACGAGCAGCGACTTGGCCGAGTTGCCACGATCGATCATGCGCAGCTCGGTCGCCCCGCCGAAAATGCCACCCGCGGGCACTTGCCTGTCGAGGTGCCTGGTGTAGCTGTTGAGAATATAGAAGTTGGTGTAGGTCGCATCATCGGTGGTTGCCGGACTGATGAGCCTGAAGCTCGCCATCGCCGAACCGTGGCACCCACTCGTGGCACACCCCGACAAGAGCACCGGCTGCACCATGCGCCTGAACTCGGCCAGCGCCGGCGGGTCGCTGAGAATCACCACGCCCCGCCGCTGGTCTGCGGTCGAATGGGGGTTGCTCAGAATCTGTCGCGCCTGCTCGACCTGATTCAGTGTGGCAAAAACCTCGTAACGCTGCTGAATCATCTCCGCATAGGATCGCGCCGCCTTGCTATCGACGCGCACCCGCACGGGCGGGTCATCCGTGCGCCATTCGATCCTGCGGATCGACTGAATATCGTCGGTGGAAAGCGTCGTGCCGCGAAGCGGAGCAGCGTTGGCAGGCTCTGCTGACTCACTCGACCCATCCCGCGAGCCTTCGACGGCGGCCCTGGGCTCAGCGCGCGACTGTGCCTCCAACCGCCTTTGGCTTCGCACCACGGTTTGCAGTTCGACGGCGTCCTGGCTGTTGGGGTCGATGACCAGTGCCGCTTCAATCGCGTCGCGCGCCGCGACGTATTGCCGCTGGCTCATTGCCCATTTCGCCAGCGCCAGCCGCCCTTCGACATCGTCGGCATGCAATTCAGCCAGTCGGCGGGCAAATTCGTCATCAAACGTGCCGGTGTAATCCAAAGTCGCCACATCCCCCCGCGGGATGGTGGTGTGAACGCCCTTGATACTCACGATCAAGTCATCGCCGCGCTCGGTGACGTCGCCCTCGTAACGCGCGCCGCTGTGGGTGACCACCACGCCCGGCCGTGCGAACAGCAAGCTCGCCAGGCACGCCGTACCCGCCAGCGCGGCGATGGCAATTCGACGTCGAATATTCATGTGGACTCCTAATTTACCAAAGCACAGTCGTCACCGCACAACCGTCGCTGTCCCCAAAACTGTATGCCGCGGCGCGAAACCGGACAAGAATCGGGTTTTGCTTCGCCACCGAGGTTGATCTTGGGTGATTCTTCGCGGTGTCGTGCATATTTTTGTTGCCAATCGCTGCCGAATCTGGAAAGATTCAGACATCGAAAGGGAGCTATGCGTTTCAAGATAATTACTAACATTTTCATCGGTGGCACCATCGGGGCGTTGCCCATCTTGGCGGGCTTTGTGTCGCGGGGCTTCGCGGCGCCTGCATCTTTTCTGCTCGACACGCCCGAGAGCAGGCTCACCATTTCAGGCTCGGTCAACGGCGCCCCGCTGCAGCAGCAAGGGCCGGGCAGTTTATCGACGACGTACTCGGGAAATTTCCTGATCGACCTCTCTCCGAAGACGGTGCAGTTCATCGCCGGCGGGGTAGCCGATGCCAACACCAGCGGGAGTTGGGACCCGCTACCCAACGCCACCGCGGGCACATCCCCCGCGGATTACGGCGCACAGGCTAACTTCGGCATTCTCGGCACCGCGCGATTTGCCGTACGAAACTTAATCGCCGACGGGTTCAGCGACTCGATTCCCCTTTCCAGCGGGCTTACGTTTGATGCCAGCCTGGCAACTGTGTCGCTCGTCAACGGCGAAGTGGCCTACCGCTCAATTCTCGCGAGTGGTACCAGCACGCTCATCGGCACGGGCAGCGGCGTGGCATCGGGCAACCTCGGCACGCTCACCATCGCGCGCAGCGTACCCGCGGCCACGGCAACGGCAACGATTCAAATTCCCATTGCGGCGACGGTGATCGACGACATCGACCCCATCGGCACCGCTACCATCAACTTCGTCGGAAGCTTCCGCGGGACGGTCACCAGCATTGTGGGCGACACGAACTTCGATAAATCAGTCAACCTTGACGACTTCACGGCGCTGGCGTCATCGTTCGGCAACGACGGCAGTTGGCTCGCGGGCGATTTCACCGGCGACGGCACGGTAAACCTAGACGATTTTACGGGCCTGGCGGCCAACTTCGGCCAGACCGCCCCCGCCGAACGAAGCAGCGTGCCCGAACCCGCGGCCGCGGCGATCATCCTCGCGCTGGCCGGGCTACAGCACCGGCGCCCGCGCAAAGGCGCCCCGGTCGGGTAGCCGCGCACAGATTCACGCAAGGCCTCGCAAATCTGCATCCCGAACCGCGTTGCCGTGTGGCCTGATTGGGACAATTTCTGCCCTCGATACCAAACTTTGGCTTGACATTCGCGGCGCGTTAGGGTAATGTACTCTAAAACACGGGCCAAACCACGCACTCAGCGTTGGTGGAAGTCTCGGTGGAAGTGCTCATAGCCGGAGAACATTATGAACCTCACCCCCCGCCAGCTTGATGTGATCGTCGCCATTCGCAACTTCCGTCATCTCAACGGCTATTCCCCCACCATGCAGGAATTGGCCGACCAACTCGGCACGAGCAAAGTGACTATTTTCGAGCATGTCGGTGCGTTGGAGAAGAAGCGCGCCCTCCGCCGGGATAAGCACAAGGCGCGGTCGCTTGAGATCGTGGCCGATGTCCTCCCCGATGAAGAGCGGCCGACCAAGTTGCCCCTGCTGGGCAACATCGCCGCGGGCTCACCCATTCTTGCAATTGAGAATCGGGAAGAGGTGGATCTTGAGACGCTTTTTCATAGCAAAAACGGCGTTTACGTCCTGCGCGTCCGCGGCGACAGCATGATTGAAGACCACCTCTGCGACGGCGACTATGTTGTCATCGAACGCCGTGAAAGCGCCAGAAATGGCGAACAGGTCGTCGCCCTGCTCGACTCCGGTGAAGCAACGCTCAAGCGCTTCTACAAAGAGAGCGGCAACCGCGTCCGCCTGCAGCCGGCCAATTCGACGATGGAGCCGCGCGTTGTTCACGCCGACCAGGTAAAAGTGCAGGGTGTCGTCATCGGAGTGTTGCGGTCGTACAACTGATTCACGTTTGATTGATTCTCGTTCAATTGATTTTCGTTCAATCAAAGCTTCGTGTGATTCGGTTGGAGAAAACAGGAAGAAGAGCAGGAAGGTTAACCACCAAGGCACGAAGCACACGAAGTTGTTCAAAGACCGGTGGATTGTGTGGCTAGCTCTTTACTTTGTCCCGCGGCAAAGGCGGAGCGTGGCAGGATTTTTGAGTCTGTTTGATGGCGTGGTTTTTGCATGCCATCCCGATCACTCTCATTTTTGGCGCCTTTGAGCCGTGGTGGTTTATCTGCAAGCGGCGAATGAACGCTGCATAACGGGATCTGATAGCGCGCCTTCCCACCAAGACCTTGGTTTTTGTCGAGTTGCCCTGCCGTCGGGTTGCAATCTGCCTCTTCGTTTCTGTGCCCCTTCGTGTTCTAATCCGCGGCACATATGGCGATTCTAGAAATTCGGTTTCCCAGCCAGATTCTTGGCCGTGAAGTGGCGATGAATGCGATCGTCCCCGACAGCGGGAACGGGCCGTTTGCAACCTACTATCTGCTCCACGGAATGTATGACGACTACACCGGCTGGCTCCGGCGGTCGAAGATCGAGCTTTATGTACAGGGACTGCCGCTCATCGTCGTCATGCCCGATGGCCAACGAAGCATGTATACCAATGCCAACGAGGGATGGCGCTTCGCCGACCATATCATCGAAGAAGTCGTCGGCCAGACCGAGCGCCTGCTTCCAGCCAAGAAGACCCGCGGCGGGCGCGCTATTGGGGGACTCTCAATGGGCGGATATGGTGCCATGCGCCTGGCCCTCGGGTTTCCCGAGATGTTTGTCAGCGTTAACAGCCACTCCGGGGCGCTGATGCGCGGCACCAACGGCTGGCACACCAGGGACTACGCAGAAGAAATGAGCCGCATCTTCGGAAAACGGCCGTCCGGCAGCGATCATGACCTGGTGGCGCTCGTCGACCGCTGCCGCAAGTCGGGCAAAGGGCCTAAAATGCTGATCGACTGCGGCACGGAGGATTTTCTGCTCGAAGACAACCGCGAGTTTCACCGCGGGCTGGAGCACTGGGGCATTCCGCACGAATATCGCGAACACCCCGGCACCCACGACTGGTACTACTGGGACACCCACCTGCCCGAGGCGATCCAGTTTCATGCAGCAGCCCTTCGCCTGCGACGAAAATGAGCCGCCCTTCCCCCGCACCGCGCCAACTCCGCCGAGCGAGTTTCGTCGCGCACCCGAAGTCGCGAGCATCTCCTCGCGCGAAACCCAATGCCCCATCGCCCACCGGGACCGCCGCGAGAACGCCCGCGGGCCCGTGGCCCCTCCCCCGCTGCGAAGCAGCGCCAGAGGTAAGCCTGGGGCGCAGCCCCAGGTAGGTAAGCCCCACGCCCCGCCGCGGAAACGCCATCTCGGCGGCGCTAAAGCCCCAATGGGGCGAAAGAAGTCTGCAACGACGCGGCTCAATCCCAGACATATTGCGCGTCGTACACCACTCGATGCCGCGTCAAAAACGCGACGAACTCTTCTTGAAACGAGAGCTTTGCGTGATGCTGCCGCTGAAGATCGATGTAACTCCGGACACTGTCCATGCTCGACTCGCTTACGCTAAAGGCGCCGTATCCGCGTTGCCACCCGAACTCTCTATGTTGCGAGCCCAGCCCATGCACCTATTTAGATGAATTGGACTTCACGCGCCCGATCAGATCCGAGACGCTGATTTTCGGCGCGACAGAGATGAGCAGATGTACATGGTCGTCCATGCCGTTGATGGTGTGCGCGATGCAGCCAAGTTCGCGCGCAATGCCTCCCATGTAAGCATGCAGCCGCGGGGCAAGGTCTGCGCTGATCGTCGGCTGACGGAGTTTGGTCGAGAAAATGACGTGCAAGTGGATGGCAGCGAGCGACTGCGGCATGGGGTGGCATTATGTCGATCTCGGGATTCTTTCGCACCTTTGGTGCTGAATGACGCATAGCGGGGGAATGCTCAAAGGAGTCCTGGGGCTGCGCCCCAGGCTTACCTCTTGCGCTGCTTCGCAGCGGGGAGCGCCGCAATTCCATTGCCTGGCGCTGCTTAGCGGCGGGAAGGGGCCTTAGTCCTGGGGCTGCGCCCCAGGCTTACCTCTTTCGCTGCTTCGCACTGAAAAACGCCTCGGCCATTGCCGCGGCCGCTGATTCGAGACGGGCATCATCGCAGCCGCGCGGCGGGTTGGCGGTTTCTCTATGCCCCAGCAGCCACGCGGGGCGTGGCTGCACGGGGCGGGTTGATTGTGCGGTCGAAAAGCGTCCTACCAGACCTCACGCAGCCAGCGGCTGCGTCGAGAGATACAGGCCCAGCATGCCGCGATCCATTTCCTGCATGTCTTCAAGGGGGCCGGCAATGTCAAAGTTGCCGTCTTCGTTCTTCAGCACGCGGCGCACGGTCATCCAGCCGACCCACTCGTGGCGGCCTTGGATGGACGGGCCGTCGCTGGCCACGAATGGCGTGATGCCGGCATAGCTGGGCAGTTCGAGGCGCACGCGGATTTGCGTGTCGGCCTTCACGTTTTTCTCCGGGGTGCGGATTCGCACACCGCCTGCAGAGATATCGACCAGGTGCCCGAAGATCTTTCCCCCGCGGCGCTCGCCATCGAAGCGTTCGACCGAGACGCCCCGGTGGTCAAACTCATGCCGGCGAAACCTTCTTCGCTCCGGGCCGATCTTCATGGTGCAGACTTTCGATTCGCCGCGACGTTCGTACTTGGTTGCCATGGACGTGCTCCTGTATCCCCCTTCTGAAACAGGAATCGGCAAATCCCTGATATGACTTGTGTTAAAATGGGTAATCTCGAAGGCCTGGGAATGTTTCAGTTTATCAGACGTCCCGATGAGCTGGGATTGCGATTCGCTGGCTTTTGGCGGAGAAAACCCAGGCCGGGTGGCCGTTCTTCAGCGGCGGGGCACATCCCGAGCCGCTCGTCACTGGATGCCCCCCCGAGCCGCGAGGATCGTTGCCGAGTGCGTCCGGCATCCTCTAACCCACCCTTTCCTCGAGTCTCTCGCACAAGCCTCACCCGGCGCCGGGCTGCCGGGAGACGGCCGGGCCGATCGCAAGCCTTCCGCAGACGACTTCAGTGCCCGCGCCGAAGCAACCGTCGGTTGACGGCATTCAATAAGCGCATGAATTATCTCGTCTAACGATCATCCGTTTGACAACCGCTGTTGTAACAAGTATTTTCCGCCGCACTTATGGGTAAACTCAAGGACGAGACCAAGCCAGACCGCGCCGCCGCCGTCATGTCGCTGGAGCGGACGGTGTTCCTCAGCCTGCAGAAGACTGCAGACATCCTCATGCGCGATCTGGAAGATCTGCTCAAACCCCATTTTCTTTCGCCCACCCAGTATCATGTGCTGCGAATTCTGCGCAGCAGCAAAACTGCCGGGCTTGCCTGCCACGAAATCACCGAGCGCATGAGCACGCACGACCCCGACATGACCCGCCTGCTCGACCGCCTGGAAACCCGCAAGCTCCTGGCTCGCACGCGACAGAAGGAAGATCGCAGGGTCATCCGCGTGCGCATCACCGCGGAGGGCCTTGGGTTGCTTCGGACGCTCGACGAGCCTGTGAAAGCAACGCACCGCCGACAACTCGGCCATCTGGGCGACAGGCGCGTCCGGGCACTGCAGCAACTGCTCGAAAAGGCCATCGAGAGCCGCTGATTGCTCCAGTGAGCCGGCATTGCTGCTGCGCAGATTTCGCCTTTAGCTTAATTGATCCCCCTATCTCCGCACCCAAGAGACTCCCTGCGCGAACTTCTCCGACACCGTGTGCGTATGATTGACGGCAGATATTTGCGTATGCAACTATCGTTAAGACAGTTGTTTTCGCCCGGACGTTTCCGAGCGGCACACAGGAGCAGCGCAAGTGCAGGCCTGAAAGACATTTGGAGCATTTTATGATTCATATCATTCGTTCCGGTGAGCGGTATCATCAAAACTTTGGCTGGCTCGACGCCCGCTGGCATTTTTCCTTCGCCGATTATCACGACCCGGCCAACGTCAACTTCGGCCCGCTGCGCGTGTTTAATGATGACATCATCGCCGGCGGGGGCGGGTTTGATCCGCATCCGCACCGCGATATGGAAATCATCAGCTACATCGTAGAAGGCGGGTTGCGGCACCAGGATTCGACCGGCAACGATCACATCACCACCCGCGGCGGGGTGCAGGTGATGAGCGCCGGCAAGGGAATCGTCCACAGCGAACACAATGGTTCGGAAACCGAACCGGTTCGCCTGCTGCAGATCTGGATCATGCCGCGCACCAAGCGCCTGGCACCGCGGTGGGCTACGAGGTCGTTTGACGACGCGCTGGCTGGCGGCGATTGGGTTGCGATGGTGTCGGATGGATCGATCGAGGATACGCTCACCATCGACCAGGCCGCCGCCGTCTATGTCGCCCGGCCGGCGGTGGGAAAAGTGCTGACGCATGCGCCCCGACCCGGTCGGCGCGCCTATGCTTTTGTCATCACCGGCAAGGTGACGCTTAACGGCGAAATCTTGAACGCCGGCGACCAGGCGCGCGTGGTTGACGAAACGGCGCTGAACTTTAGCGCCGTTGAAGCATCGGAGTTGATGTTGATCGATTTGCCCGAGTAAACTCTGTTAACACCCCGGCGGGGCACGGTGCTCCGCCGGGCTTGGCGTTTCATTGCTTTTGGAGGTTTGTTCATGCAAAAGGTTGGATTTCTCTTTGTCGCGATTGCGTTAACACTGGCCGCTGCGGCGCGATCGGCGCGGGCGGAAAGCTACACGCTCGACCCGGTTCACTCGGCGCTGCTGTTCAAGGTGAGCCATCTCGGCGCGAGCTACTCGTTTGGCGTCTTCCATTCACCGGAAGGCAAAGTGACATGGGACAGCGCCGACCCGACCAAGAGCAGCATCGAAGTTACCGCGAAGGTGGCCAACCTGAATACGTTTAACGCCAAGCGCGACGAGCATCTTCGCAGCCCCGACTTCTTCGATGCCAAGCAGTTTCCCTCGCTCACATTCAAGAGCACATCGATCAAGTCACTGGGCGACGATCTCTACGAGGTCAGCGGCGACCTGACCATCCGCGGGACCACCAAGCCCATCACGGTCAACCTCAAGAAGATGGGCACCGCTGAAATGCGCGGCACAGTAAAAACCGGCTTCGATGGCAAGTTCACGATCAACCGAATGGACTTCGGCGTGGCGTACATGCCGCAGGGCATCGGGACAGATGTCGATGTGCACGTGGCCCTTGAAGTGAACAAGGACTGACCGACGCAGGCGGGTTGGTGGTTGGCGGTAGCGATATTCGCGGCGGGACGACCATGAATCTTCGTCATTTCGCTTTGTCGGCAGCCAACCATCAACCGCCCCTGTTTTGGGTATGAAGATCCCCGAAATCCCCATCACCACCGACGATTTGTTGCTGGGCGCGCTGTGGCCAGCGCTGGTTGCCACTGCGGTCGCAGCGGCGGCGGCGCTGCTGCCGCTGCGCCGGCGCGAATGGGTCGCCCCGTTGGCCGTGGCCCTCGGGTTTGCAACTGCTTACCCGATGATCAACGGAATCGCGGCGCGCTTCTGGCCCAATAGTGCCGGCGACTGGCTCTTCTGGCTTTCCATTCCAATCGCAATCGCCTCGGGCTTTATCGCGATGTGGACAGGCAGGCCGGCGGGGCGCACTCTCCTCGGCACTGTCGTCATCGCGGCAGTGCTCTATCTCATGATGCAGCCGGCAGCGGCAAGCCGGTCGGGGGGCGAGTGGTGGTCACTGTTTGCCGTCATCGTACTGATTCTTGCTGTTGATTTGTGGTTCATTGACTCCAGCCTGACCCATGACCGCTCGGCTGCGAGCATGCTTGGGTTTCTCGGGATTCTGTTCGGCGCGTGCGTGCTGATTCATATGTCAGGCTCGCTGAAGTGGTCGATGCAAGCCGGCGCCGCGACGGCAGCTTGTGCCGCGGTGTTTCTGCTTGCTATCCTCGGAATGCATCGCGCCACGCTCATCCCCGCCGTTGCACCAACCGCGGTGGCGATCGTGGGACTGTTATTTGCAGTCTCGATTGAGCCGTTGTTTGTGAATGTTCGGGTCAGCAATGCCCTACTGATAGCCGCCGCCCCGCCGCTGCTTTGGCTGGGTCGGTTTATTCAATTCCGGCGCGCGCCGGAATGGGTCAACTTCAGCATTCGACTTGCGTTGCCAGCCATCCCGGTCTTGATCGCACTTGGCATCGCCGGCGCCAAGGCACTGGCCGATCTGAATGACCCCGGCAGCGGATACGAGGGGTACTGACTTCGACATGGGCAACCTTCGTTGGTACAGCGATCTCGCCCGTCACTTCAGCGCCGTTTGATTTCTTCCCGCCGCGAGGCTTCAATCGCGTGCCGTGTCGCAAGTACTAGTTCTCCTGCTTTATGTGTTCTGGATCGTGGCGCTACCCGCGCGGGGCGCCACCCTCACCGTGAACCCGAGCCGGCTGGCCTGGTTCTGCGCAGGTTTTGCGCTGATCGTGCTCGTGCCCGCGGTCATCATTCGATATCGGGTGAGCCGGCTCGGCGCAGTGAACGCCTGGCAACTCCACCTTCGCACACTTCGGCTGATCGCCGTCTGCCGGGTGGCGATCGTGGTGTGGTTTGTTGCGGGACTATTCTATGGAGCCACGTGGGTTGAGTTCGTTCAAGGCCTGCTCGGCGGCGCGGGGAAAGTGCCGATCACGCTGCCGGGCATGCTTCTCGGCCCGCTCCCCGCGCTGGCGGCATGGGTTGGGCTTTGGTGGGCACAATACCCAGTTGATCGCCTGGCGCGCGAGCAGAGCATTGGCCCATTGCTTGCAGAGAGCATGCCCGCACACCCCCCGCCGACACTGGCTGGCCATATCGAGTCGGGGCTGCGGCTGCAAATCCTGGCGACGGCGGTCCCGTTGCTGCTTATTTCCTTCATTCGGGATGCGATCAATCTCGTTCTTTGGACCACCAGCATCGCCGACCCGCGCGCCGCGGGCATTGAAGCAACCGTTACGGTCGCCGCGGCGCTGATGGTGCTGGCGATTGCACCCGAGCCGCTGCGGCGCATCTTCCGCACCTCGCGCCTGCCCGCATCGGCCCTGCGCGCGAGGCTCGACGAACTCTGCCGCGCCGCCGGGACGCGCTATCGCGAAGTTCTGCTCTGGAACACCAATTACGCCATGGGCAATGCCGCGGTCATGGGCTTGCTGCCCCAGATTCGCTATGTGATGCTCAGCGACTTGCTGCTGGAAACGATGAGCGATAGCGAGATTGAGGCGGTATTCGCGCATGAGTTGGGTCATATCGTCCACCGACACACGATTTGGTACGTCGTGTTTGTGGTGAGCGTCGTAGTGGCATCCACCGCAGTCGAGGCCGCGGTGGCGCTGATAATGCACGAGATGCAGCTTACCGCATGGGCCAGTCAGGCGATGGACTACACTTTTGCAGGTGCGATCGTCGCATTACTCATCTTGCTGTTCGGGATGTTCAGCCGCCGGCTCGAACGGCAGGCGGATGTGTATGCAGCCCGCGCGATGCAGCCGACCTCCGGCCAGCACGAACCCCGCCTTCGGCCCGTCAGCCCCGCCGGCGCCGCCGCCGTCGCCTCGGCGCTGTATCGGGCGGCGAGCATCAATCATATTCCGGTGGAAGCGCGCAGTTTTCGGCACGGAAGCATCGCGAAACGCGTTCGGTTCCTTCAAGACCTAAGTGCCCATCCCGAGCGCAGCACGGGATTCGATCGCGGGATGCGCTTCGTCTACACATTGGTGCTCGGCTCGCTGCTTTGCGGCGCTGGAGCGCTGGTTGCGATGTATCTCTACTCACGCAACGCCATGTAGACCGCATGGTGCAGGATGATCCCCGCCGAGATGGCGACATTCAGCGAATCGGTGCCAAGCTGCATGGGTATCGTCACCGCGCGATCCGCTTCGGCAAGCACATCGCCGGAAAGCCCCTGCGCCTCACTGCCAAAGAGCAGCGCAACCCGCCGGGACAGCCGCTCGACGCTAGCAAGGGGTTGGGCCTGCGGAGAGAGAACCGTCGCGATGCGTTCGACGTGCTTCGTCTTCAGCCACTGGAGGTCGGCAAGAATGTTGTCCGATTCGACAATCGGCATGGAGAAAATCGTTCCCATCGATACGCGAATGGTCTGGCGAAAAAATGGGTCGCAACTTCGCTCGCCGATCACAACCGCTGTCGCGCCGAAGCCAGCGGCGATGCGAATCATCCCGCCTAGGTTTTCGCTGTTGTTCAGGTCGGGGCAAATCACGAGCAACACGTCACGGTCATCCGCTGCAACATCGCCGATCCGCAGCGGTGGTGGTCGCACGCCGCAGGCGAGAATGCCGGTGTGAAATCGGTAGCCGACGATCTGGTTAACCACTGGCTGCGGCGCGACATACGCCGTGACGTCCTCGGGCACCGCGGGCGCAAAATCGGCGAGACACCGGTCGGCAAGCAGCACGGATTCAGTGGTGAAGCGACTCTGCAGCAGACGACGAACGACAAACTCTCCCTCGGCAATAAACCGACCATGCCGGCCGAGCAGATCGCGGTCTTTCAGGTTGCGATAGACGGCGACGCGCGGGTCGTCGAGGCTCTCGAGGTGAACAATCGCCATCGCCCCTCACTTCTTGAACGCAGCGGCAGATGGGTGAAACGGCATATGCCCGCCGATCGCTGTGGCCACCGGTTCGACGGTGACGAATGCGGTTGGATCGACCTCATGAATCGCCGCAATCGCCGCATTCCGCTTTCGCCGAGGGGCGACGATGAACAAAATCACCACTTCGCCGTCGCGGCCCTCCCCGCGCACGCTTGTCACGCCAAACCCCTCGTTGAGCAGGTTGGCCCGGAGCCGAACCGCGTGGCGCGGACTGATGCAGCGGATCAGAATCGTCCCGCTGGCGATCCATTTTTCGATCGTTATCCCGAGAACGACTCCCGCGGCAAAGCCGAAGGCGTAGCCCATCATCTTGAGCGGGCTGCCGCCCGCTTCCCGGAGCACGTGAGAGATGGCAAAAATGAACACCCCCGATTCGACCACACCGAGCAAGCCGGCGACGAGCCGATAGCCCCGGACAGTGAACATGGTCCGCACCGTGCCGATCGACACATCAATAATCCGCAGGACAAAAATAAGTAGCGCACCGAGCAGGGTTTCCATCGTCCGCATTCTCGCCCCACATCGTGGCGAGGCAAGCGCCTAACGGCGGGAACTGCTGAGCAAGCCAAAAAGCGAGCCAAGGTAATACCGGAGCTTGGCTCGACCCCGCTGCAGGCGAATGCGCAGGATCAGATCTGCACAATCGTCTCCGGCACCGGGGCCAAGCGGTGCCAGGACTGCCAGCGCTTCATCGTACCGACCCAAATCCGAAAGCGCCACTGCCAGGTTGTGCATGACCGCAGTCGAATCACTCTGAATCTCCAACGCCCGATGGCACGCGGCGATGCCGTCATCATACTGATGACGCAGAAAATGCGCCACCGCCAGATTTTGCCACGCAAACAGGTCGTTTGGCCGCAGGAGCGTGAGTCGCCGCAGGCACACCACCGCGGAGCGGGTTTCCGATGTATCGATCAATAAGTTAGCCAGATCGCTGAGCGTGCGCGGGTCGTCGGGCCGCAGCAGAAGTTCGGAGCGCAGGTGCGTCTTGGCTTCGATGAGCTTACCCATGCGGAGCCGAATCTGGGCCATGCGCAGGTGGGCGCGCGGAAAGGTAGGGTCGAGCTGAAGCGTCGCAAAAAACGCCTCGGCGGCCTCGGCCAGGCGGTCTTTTGCCAGCAGCCATATGCCTCGGGCGTAAAGCAGGTTGGGCGACTTCTGCATCGCACCGGGCGCAACAGTCTCCAGCTGCGCCCCGGCATCATCGCTCCGGCCAAGTTGCAGCAGCAAATCGACCAGTTCGAGCATGGCACGATCATCGCGGGGCGCTTGCCGCAGCCGGGCAAGGGCATGTTTTCGCGCCCGCTGCAACTCTCCACGGCTGCGGAAGGCGGCCGCGAGCTTCAGATGCACCTGCGGGTGGTTCGGCTGGAGCTCGAGCGTCCGCTGCCAGCAGTAGATTGCGCGATCGTAAAGCCCGCGCGCCGCGAGACTTACGCCCATATTAAAGTAGCAGGTGGGGCAATGTTCTTTGGCCAGCCGCCCGAGGTAAAAAGCCTGCTCGGCTTCATCGTGCTCGCTTAACTCGGTGTGGCTCGCAATCCTGATGCAGTAAGCAGATTCAAACTCGCTATCAATCGAAGTCACCTTTTCCAGGGTTTCGATCGCCTCACGGTAGCGGCCACCGCGGTGCAGGTTGACGCCCAGCCGGTAGAGCGCGGCGATGTCATCCGGTTCGAGTTGCAGCGCTTGCTTGTAAGCATCGATCGCTTCGTCGCTGCGGCCCAGCTCATCGAGGGTTAACGCCAGATTGTAGAGCCAGCCGGCGTTGTACGGGTTGATTCCGACAGCGGCCTGCAGCTCTTCCAGTGCCTCATCGAGCTTCCGCTGTTCGAATAGCTCGGCGGCGCGCTCGACTCTTCGCTCGGCATCTGTCCAATCGTTGCGTTCCATAGGGACCACAGAAAGAGGCACCGCTTGCGTCGCAGCCATCGCGGTTGCGGACTCATAATTTACGCCCGAAGACTACCCGATTTCAAGCATGAAATGTTGCACCACCCCAGGCAAACCTGTGTCAAGCAAAATTACGCCGAATCGCGGCAAAGATTCCCGGGCCGGTTGCCCCGCAATCGCTTGCCCGGCGGCTGAAATCGGTTAGTTTGCTCGCTTACACACCTCCGCGATCGGCCACCGGCGGCCGCACACGCCCTTGCGGTGGGCGCTCGGGAGGATCTTAGGCCAGTCAGTTCGCGTCGGCAAAGATATGAAGCGGAGATGGATCAGCTTGGCGTGTAGCGCGGTTGCCCTGGCGGCAATCAGCCCTGCAGCCCACGCGCAGGCCTCCCCCGCCGACAGCGAAGCCGCTCAACAATCTGAGTTATTGCTCGACCGAGGGAACAGCGTCACGCGATTGCAGCGGCTGGAGGCGGCGCGTCGCCTGACGCGGATGGACAACCCCGCTTCACGCGCCGCGCTCGCTGCGGCCCTGCAGCAACGAGCCGACTCCGCGATCCAAGGTGCCGCGGCGGTGGCGCTGGCGGAAGATGAGACGCCCGACCCGTCACACATTGACTCGCTCTTTACGCTCATTCAACCCGATGCCCCCGGCGATCTCGCCCGCCCGGCGGCGCGGGCGCTGGCCAAGTTCAAGGACAACCCGATCGTGGTCCAGCGGCTGATCGAACGCGTCACGGGCGACAAGCGCGGCGAGTCCTCCCGCCGCGCCGCGATTGAGGCACTGGGCTATGTCTCGGAAAAGCGATCGGCGTCCACCCTCATCGAACTAATCTCCAGCGACGCAGAGAGCGTGGACATTCGCGAATCGGCGATGGCTGCGCTGCGCGACATGACCGGCGCGCAAAGCAACGGCAGCGACGTCAGCCGGTGGTTTGCCTGGTGGCGCGAAAACAGCAGCTTGTCCGACGCCCAGTTCAAAACCAATGTGCTCGCCGGCAGGGCGGCGCGGTTTGATGAACTCAAGCCCGGTTATGAATCGCTCGTGGCATCGTTGATGGAAGTGCTCAGCAGGGCATATCGAAGCGCCTCCGACGAACGCCGCACCGAATTGCTGCTTTCCTGGATGTCGAGCGGGCAGCGCGAGATTCGGGCTATCTCTGCAATGATCGTTCGCGATGAAAAAGCGTCGGCGGCAGTCATTCCCGAACCGGTGCAGCAGCGTCTCCGCGAGATGGTGGGCGACTCCGATTCCAACGTGCGCTTTGCCGTCGCCAAGGCGCTCGCGGCAATCAATTACCCGCCGGCGCTGGAATCGATGCTTTCGCAGCTCAGTATCGAGTCCAATCCGGACGTTCGTGCCGAGCTTGCCCGGGCCATCGCGCCGATCCAGGATCTACGTTCGGTCCCGCTGCTGCTCCGCATGGTCGGCGATGCCGACCAGTCGGTGGTTCGCTCGGCGGCGATCGCGCTGCGCGATCTCGGACCCAAGCTGGTCGCCGACGCCGACACAGCCATGATCGGACAGGTGACGGCGGCGCTGCGATCGGCATTGCGATCGACCGGCGGCGCGGGTTCGGAAATGGCCCGTGAAGCGGTGGTTGAGGCAATTGTCCCCCTTCAACGCGTCGAATTGTTCCCCGACCTGCAGCAGTTGCTTGTGCCCCGCGAAACCGCCCGCGTGCGCCAAACCGCGGTGCGTGCGCTGGCTGGGTTTGGGCCGAATGCCGTAGACGCTGTTGCGCCGATGCTCGCCGATTCAGAACCCACCGTGCGCCTCGAGGCTGCACGAGCCATGGGCACGATTGGCCGGGCGTCGGAGCTTTCCAGCCTCAAGCGCATGCTCAGCCCACCGGGCGAGGCCGATCCTTCCGTGCAAGGGCAGGCATGGCAGGCGATTCAGGCCATCGCGCAGAAGGAGGACACACCCTGGAAAACGCTTGCCGTGCTTGCCGGCGATTTCGCGGGCAACACCGAAGAAGATCTCACCCGTCGCCTTGCCATTCTCCGGTTGCAGCAGGCCAAACTGCTCGCTGCCAACAAACCCGATGAACTGCTCGATGTTGCAGAGGTGTGCCACAACATCGGCGACGTTCACATGCAGTTCAAGCCCCCGCAGGCGGCGGAGGCGATCGAGTTTTACAAGCTGGCGATGGATAACTACGTCGCGGTCAACAACCCCATCGGCCCCGACACCATGATCGCCAAGCTCACTGACGCCATGCTGCGCGCCGAGCGCTACGGCGACGGCATGAACTTCGCGCAGGAAGTCATCGCCCAGAACCCGGGCAATCTGGACGTGGTTGGCCCAAAAGTGAAGGCGGAGGTCGAGCGGCTTGCCAACGCCGGCGAAGATGCCAAGGCGCTGCTGCTCATCCGCGAGAGCGAGCGACTCAACCCGCTTCTGCCAGACCGGCTTCGGCAGCAACTCGCCGAGATCGAAATCTCGATTCAGCGTCGGCAGAACGACCAACTGCGCGACCGCGCCACCCCCCCGAGCGGCCCGCGCGGGGGCATCGCCCTGCCCGCGGTGGGACCGATTCGCATCGCCTGACTTCGCCCGGCCAGTCTAGGCCTGCGGCGGCGCCGACTGCGGCTTGATCCCCGAAAGCACCACCCGGTGCCCGAAATGAACCCGCGGCTTGAGATAGATCGCACCCGCTTCCGCGGCAGCGCTGCAGAGTTCGTCAACCGTGAACGCCTGTCGCACGCTCACGCGCGCGTCGTGTTTCACCATCGCGTTGGAAAATAGTGTGAACAACGAGATCCACGCCAGCGCCCGCCGCCCGCGCAGCAGATCGGCAATGATGACCCCATGCCGCGCCAGCCGGTCCGCGGAGCGAATAACCTTCACAGCGTCGCTACCATCAAGGTGATGGAGAAACATAGAGCAAGTGACGATATCGAAGCTGTTGTCATTAAACGGCATCCGCAGCGCATCAGCCTGCAGAAGCCTGATACGAGGATCGCGGGTCTTCTGACGGGCAACGGCAAGGGTTTGCTCGTGTCGATCAATCGCGGTGATGGCAACGTCTAGTTTCTTGCGCGCCGCCCATGCGCCGATAGCCCGCGGCATGTCGGCGGTGCCGGTAGCGATGTCGAGCACCGCAAGGCGGCGGCCTGCAGGCCAGGGGTGCGTAAGCCGGTCGAGATGCCTGATCGTCGCCGCGGTGTAGCCAAGCCAGCGATTCACGCGCTCAATAAACTCCAGACTTTGCCGGAGCATCGCAGGATCGGCACCGTCGGCGTCCATCATCTCCACCACGCCGCGGCGGCGCGTAGACCAGCCTTCTGCCGGCCAGCTCCCGAAACTCACTTCCCCCACCGCTGCTTCCACTCGCGCAGCAGCTCAAACGCCTGCATCGGCGTCATCGACTCGACCTGTATCTCTCGCAGCGCTGCTTCCAGTTCCTTGCTCGGCTCGACAAAGAGCGGCATCTGGCTCTCGTCAAACGCCTTATTGCTCCGCCGCCCCCGGCTGACGCGCGGGCGGCCGACGTGCTGCACACTCAACTCGCCCAGCAATTCGCGCGACCGTTCCAGGACTTCCTTCGGAACCCCCGCCAGCCGGGCGACGTGGATGCCGTAGCTGCGGTCGGTTCCTCCTTCCACGATCCTGTGCAGGAAAATCACCTGGTCTTCCCACTCTCGCACCGCGACGTTCAGGTTTTTTACACCGGTGAATCGCTCGGCCAAATCCGTCAATTCATGATAGTGCGTGGCAAACAGCGTGCGGCAACGGAGCGCCCCGGCGATATGCTCGGCGATAGCCCACGCCAGGCTAAGCCCGTCGAGCGTGCTGGTGCCCCTTCCGATCTCGTCCAGAACCACAATGCTGCGATCCGACGCATTGTTGAGAATGTTGGCCGTCTCTGTCATTTCCACCATAAATGTCGACTGGCCGGAGTGAATCTCATCGCTGGCGCCGATGCGGGCAAAGAGCCGGTCGGCCAGGCCGATCACCGCTTGCTTTGCGGGCACGAATGACCCGATCTGCGCGAGCAGCACCGTGAGCGCCACTTGTCGAATATAGGTGCTCTTGCCAGCCATGTTCGGGCCGGTGATAAGCTGCAGCGTATCGGTCGAGTCGAACGACACATCATTGGCGACGAAGTCGGTGCCAAGCTGCTGATCGAGCACCGGATGGCGGCCGTCCGTGATCTTCAGCATGCGGTCACCGCTGATCGTCGGTCGGCAATAGCGGCGATCGGCTGCCAGCACCGCAAGACTCGACAGCACATCCAGCCGAGCCAACCCGGCGGCGAGTTCCTGCAGCGTGGCGACATGCGGCAAGAGCGCCTGACGCACTTTCTCAAACAACTGCTGCTCGAGGGCGATGGCCCGGTCGCGCGCGCTCAATGCGTCGCTCTCAAACGACTTCAGCTCGGCCGTGACATATCGTTCGGCATTCTTCATCGTCTGCCGGCGCGTCCACGCCGTCGGCACCTTATCGCGATTGGCTTCGGTGACTTCGATGTAATAGCCAAAGACACGGTTGTAATTCACCTTCAGCGACGGAATCCCTGACTCGGCGGCGAGCCGGGCCTGATAGTTGCTCAGCCACACCGCGCTGTTGGCAGCGATGTTGCGCAGGCGGTCGAGTTCGGCATCAAAACCGCTGGCGATCACGCTGCCCTCACGCAGATGCGCCGGCGGCTCGGTGGCGAGGGCGGACCCGATGAACGCAGCCTGCTCGGCACAAAACGGCGTTAGTGGAACCAGTTCACCAACGACCGTTCCGCCTTCCGGCAAGCGCGAGAGTTCCTGGAGGATTCCCGGAATGGCTTCAAGGCATTTCCCCAGCGCAAGTAGATCGCGCGGGCTGGCGCGGTTGACGGTGATGCGCGCCACAATTCGCTCAATATCGCACACGTCGGCCAGCCGGCACGCTGCCGATTTGAGCAAGACCAAGTCCGCCTGCAGCGACTCGATTGCGTCGTGTCGGGCGGCAATGTGCTCCAGATCGTAGAGCGGAAAGCGCACCCACTGCCGCAGCATTCGTCCACCCATGGCGGTGCGGGTGCGATCAATCGCCGACAGCAGCGAGCCGTCGGTGCCGCCGGTGCGGACGGTGCGGTCAATTTCCAAGGCTCGGAAGGTGGCGGCATCGATCGCCAGAAACTGCTCGGGAACATGCCTCCGCGGGGGACGCAGGTGCGGGAGCGCGTGCTTTTGCGTCTCTTCCAGATAGGTCAGCACTGCGGCGCACGCCAGAATGGCGGGATCGTCATTCTCAAAACCAAACCCCGCGACGGCTGCTGTCTCGTATTGCCTGCGGAATTGCTCGGTCGCATGGTGCGCGGTGAACTGCCAGCCAGGCCGCGGGGTGATGGTCTTCACCCCGACCGACCGAATCTGCCCCGCGATGGGGTGCGTCTGCCCGCTGGCCAGTTCTGGCACGATGACTTCCGCCGGCGCGATGCGGGCGATCTGGTCGATCAGCTCGCCTTCGGTGCCGCTCATGGCATGAAATGCGCCTGTCGAAAGATCGACCCAGCACAGCCCAGCCTGATATCCGCCGGACTTGCTCACCGCCATCGCTACGGCGCAAAGGAAGTTGTCGCTTCGGCCATCAAGAAGCGGGTCGTCGGTGAGCGTGCCGGGCGTCATGAGCCGCGTGACTTCTCGTCGAATCACCCCTTTTGCCGCCTCCGGGCTTTCCATCTGCTCGCAAATCGCCACCCGATGCCCCGCGGCGATCATTCGGCGCAGATATCCTTCGACAGCATGAAACGGCACCCCCGCCATGGGAATCTCGTCCGCGGCACCCTTGTTACGGCTGGTAAGCGTCACACCCAGCACGCGGTGGGCCAGCTTGGCGTCTTCCCAGAACATCTCATAGAAGTCGCCCATGCGAAAAAATAAGACATAATCCGGATGCTGCTGCTTAAACTGCTGATACTGCCGCATCGCCGGCGACAGCGCAGCCATCACCGGCTTGCCCGGTGCGGCTGAATCTGTGGATATGGCCTGCGCGTCTGACATAATCTGCAAGCCAGCGAGAGTAAGACAGCCGCCCCAGTGAAGCAAATTCTAGCCAAATTCGGTATCATTGCCGGTGAACGAAAGGACCACTGCCCCATGCGCTTGATATGCTCGATTTTGCTCGTCTGTTTTGTCCCGGCGATCGCCTCGGCCGAGGAGATTGTCGTCGGGAGCTACAACATCGAGAATTTTAGGGAGAATTTTCAGGCCAAAACACTGGCAGCCGCCAAGACAATCACGGATGAGGACGTGTTGCGCCGGCTACAAAAGGAAGATGATGAGGATAACTGGGAAGTGGCCACGGTCATCCTCGATCCCAGCTTCAACCCCGATGTCCTGGTGATTCAGGAAGGGTGCAGCCAGCAGCAGTTGGAACTGTTCAATAAGCGCTGGCTGCAAGATGCGTACGAGACCGTCATCGTCTTCCCCGGCAACTCAGAACGTGGCCAGACGCTGGCGATGATGCTCAAGCCGGGCTTTAAGGTGATTGATCGAAAAGATCAGTACTTTCTCGAACCCGATCCGGTGCCCAACCCGCGCGGCGAAAAGCTGTTTGCCCGTGGTCCGGCATTTTTGCTGGTGGAATCACCATCGGGATACAAGTTCTGGGTGGGAACAAATCACCAGAAGAGCAAGTCGGGCAATAATGTCGATGTGACCAGATGGCGCAACCGCGAGGCGGCGCGCACCAACGAGATCATTAACGAGATCGCCAAGTCGGGCACGGATGATGTGATTTTTCTCGGCGATATCAACGATGAGCTGTATCACCAGGAGTTCGAGCAGGAGGCCGGCGGCGATACCGTCGCGGTCCTGGTGGGCGAAGGCGACAACAAGCTGTTCCTCGCTACCCAGCAGCTTGCCGATTCGGGCGCGCTCTCATACGGGGGATATTGGAACGACAGGTTTCGCAGCTTTATCGATCATATTGTCACCACACCGAGCATGCAGGGGCAGCTTGGCGAACCAAAAGTAGTTACCGGCGGGCTGGCGCGCGTGGCGAGCGATCATTATCCCGTGGTGGTGCGCGTCACGGCCGACCCGCCGAACTAATCTCGCCCGCGGAGCCGAGTCGCGCCCCACCGACGAAAAATCAGCCATGACCGCTGCACTCTCACTCTGCACCCGCGAACTCAAGCGTTTTATACGCCAGCCGAATCGCGTGATTGGCGCGCTGGCCACGCCGGTCATATTCTGGCTGCTGATCGGTGCCGGCGTGGGCAAGAGCTTCTCCGGCCCCGAAGCTGCCGGGGGACATTATCTCGCCTACTTTTACCCGGGCGCGCTTCTGATGATCCTGCTGTTTACGTCGATCTTTTCCACGATATCCATTATTGAAGACCGCCGGGAGGGGTTCCTGCAATCGGTGCTGGTCGCGCCGGTTCACCGAAGGGCGATCGTCCTCGGCAAGGTGCTCGGCGGGACGCTGCTGGCCACCGGGCAGGGCATTCTCTTCCTGCTGCTGGCCCCGTTGGCCGGCGTGAAGCTGACAATCACATCGGCACTGGGGTGTGCTGCAATGATGCTGCTGGCGGGTTTTGCCCTCACGGCACTTGGTTTTTGCATCGCCTGGCGCATGAACAGCACGCAGGGCTTCCATGCCATTATGAATCTGTTTCTGATGCCGATGTGGTTCTTGTCGGGCGCACTCTTCCCGCCGGAAGGGGCCTGGAAGCCGATTCAGCGTGTCATATATGCCAATCCGCTCTTCTACAGCCTGACGGGCTTGCGCACGCTGTTGTTCCCCCCAGAAGCCCCGTTCGTCGGCCCGCCGCTCTGGTTCTGCTTCGCCATCACGGCCTCGGCGGGGCTGGCCTTCTGGGGGCTGGGGTCTTTTGTCGCACGGTCGACGTCCCAAGGTGACCTGCACTAGAATCTCGCCATGACCACCGAACTGCCGGCCCGCCAGGATCAAATGAAGCAGCGTCACCTGCGTAAGCCGATGCCGTTCTGGCCCCTCATGCTGGTCGCAATCGTCGCGGCGACGTTGTTTACCGGATTGACCGTCTGGTGGCAGTCCAGGCCCCAGCCCCTGCCCGGCATGTTTCCCGCGCCCGCATTTGAGATGACAACCCAGAACGGCACGACGATTTCAAACAAAGATCTGCAGGGCAAATTCTGGATTGCCAATTTCATCTTCACCAACTGCGCCGGCCCCTGCCCGCGGATGACCGAGGCGATGGCGTCGATCACCGAGGCCATCAACAGCCCACGGGTACGGTTCATTTCGTTCACGGTCGACCCAAAACGCGACCTTCCACCGGTGTTGAAGATGTACGGCAACAAGTTTGGTGCCGATCATGCGCGTTGGCTGTTCTTAACCGAGCCGGGAACAAGCTATCTCAGCATCGCGGCGGGTTTTAAGGTGGCCGCGATTCCGGCGGATGGGTCGACGCCCATTCTGCACAGCGAGTTCATGTTCCTCGTCGATGGCTCTGGAAACGTCCGCGGCATCTATTCTCATGCCGATGAAGTGTCGATGAAGCAACTCGTCGCCGACACCGGCCGACTGCTCAATGAGTGAACCCCGATGCCCGACAAAGAGACCTTTGCGCTCATAAACTGTGTTCTCAACGGCACTTGCACCGTGCTGCTGGTGCTGGCGCTTTTCTTCGTCAAACGAAAGAACTACGCCGCCCACGGCTGGACAATGTCCGCCGCCATTTTCATGGGTGTGCTGTTTCTGGGCACCTACCTGACAAGTAAATTCATCCATGGTGAGAAGAGCAGCGGCATCCCTGCCGGGTGGTATCGATTCGTCTATCTCTACATTGTGCTCTTGCCACATCTGGTGCTCGCGATCGCACTGGTGCCGATGGTCAGCCTCACCGTCCACCGGGCCTACCGCCGGAACTGGGCGGCCCACCGCAAGATCGCGCCGTGGACGCTCGCGGTATGGCTATATGTTTCTATCACCGGCGTGCTGATTTACTTCATGCTCTATCAGTGGTACCCCAAGCTCTACCCCGAAGCGTGGCAACAGGCGCGATCGCTCATCTGACGCTGCCTAAAAGCGCGCGAAGTTGTCGAGCATTTTTAACCCGACCACCTGGCTCTTTTCCGGGTGAAACTGGGTTGCCATCACGTTATCTTTCCAGATGCTGCTGATGATCGACACGCCGTAATCTGTTGTCGTAGCTATGATTACGTCATCATCCGGCACGACATGGTAGCCGTGGACGAAGTAGACATGACAGCCGTCATCGATGCCTCGCAACAAAGGCGATTCAGACTTGATTCTGAGCTGATTCCAGCCCATGTGCGGCACCTTGAGCGCGTGGGTGACATCCACCTCCAGCCGCACGCATTTGCCGCGGCAGATGCCCAGCCCAATGTGCTCGCCGTCTTCGTAGCCGACATCAAAAAGCATCTGCAAGCCGAGACAAATGCCCAGAAACGGCCTGCCAGAGGCGATGTGTTCGCAAATCGCGTCGTCCAGCCCCCGACCGCGGAGGGTCTTGAGGGCATCGCCAATCGCGCCGACTCCCGGCAGGACGATTCGATCCGCCCGCCGGACTTCCTCCGGGGTGGAGATGATGCACGCGCCTGCCCCGTTGTGCTCGAATGCCTTCTGCACCGAGCGCAGGTTAGCCATGCTGTAATCGATGATGGATACCGTGCTGCCGATGCTTCGGTGATAGTGCATCGGCACGGCTCCGACAAGTCCGGCGAGCTAAATCAACCGCTGCCGCGGGACTACAAGCTACTCGCCTCTGGCAACGCCAGCACTGTCGCGTGTTTTCACAACGATCTCGACGCGGCGACTCGCCGATTTGCTCGATTTGGGATTGGTCTCTGCGAAGGCACGCGTACCGACCATGTTCTTGCTGATCCCCCGCTGCGAAAGGTAATCGGCCACCGTTCGCGCGCGGGCTGCGGAAAGGTCTAGATTGTCCTTCCACTTGTCCTTGGTGCGGCTGATTGGGTCGGAATCCGTATGGCCATCAACCATGATCTTCTTGCCCGGGTAGTCGTTGCTGATCGCCTTGACGATACGGTCGAGCGTCTTCTTGCTCGACTCCTTCAGTTCTGACATGCCACTGGCAAAGAGCACATCGCCGGGAATATTGACCGTGATGGTGCCCGCGGTGTCGTCGCGGGTGACTTCGATGCCAGCCAGCGACGGGTCATCGTGTTCGCCGGGCGTGGGCGCGCGAAGCTGGCTTTGCAGGTCGGCTATCTGCTGATCTCGCGAGGCAAGCTCACCCTGCAGCCGCTGCAGGTCGCCTGGATTGGGTGACTGTTGCAGGCGTATTTCGGCTTCATTGAGGCGGGTCTGCAGTTCGCGGTTCTGCCGATGAAGGGCAAGATTCTCATCGTGCAGCTTGTTCTGGCAGCCCGATCCCACCGCCACCGTCAGGAGCAGACCAACAATAGAGAGGGAACGTAAACCCATTTCGCGACTCCTTTCGCCTCAGATATGCGTGTGATTCCAGCACACGAAGATGCAGTAATCTACCATGCGCCCATCGCTTGGCAATGCCACGCGGCTCTCGCCCGGCCCGGCCACCCTTTAGGGCGCGGGCGGCGGCAGGTCAATATCGCTGGACGAGGCGACTGCGGCGCTCTTGGTTTGCAGCCGCGCGGCTTTCACTTTCATCTCTTCAACCTCGCGCGACAACCGCTGCACTTTTGCCTTATCGCGGCCGGTGCGTAGCTGGTGAATCGTCCGGAAAATCGTCCAGAAAAGCCACCACGCGAGAATGCTTACAAAAGCCGTAAAAAACAGCACCAACAGCAATGCCGGCTGTTTGTATTCGGTGAAAATCAGGTCAACCCCCGGATCGACCCGCGCACGAAAGTTAAAGAACAGGAAGAGCAGGACGCAAATCGCCACCGCCCCGATGAGAATCACCCGTGTATAAAACCAGAGCTTTTGCCAGAGTGTCTGCATACTTTTGCCTTAACTGCCTGCCCAATTGCCAAGCATCTGCGCAAGACCGGTCAGCCCGGGCCGGAGCCACGCTGCGATCGGGCAATAGAATAACACAGCAACGGCGGTGCCGATAGACAGGTACGGCCCGTAGGGGATCTCCCGCTTTTGTCGCGTCGCCAGCAGATAAAGCGCGATCGCCATGCCGGCAAATGGCGCAATGAAAAATGCAACGGTAACCTGCCCGGCCCCAATAATGGCACCCACCCCAAACATCAGGTGCACATCACCCAGCCCCATCGCAACCTTGCGAAAGCCGATGGTACCGAGGATTCGAGTCACCCATACCACCAGTCCACCCACCAGCGCACCGAGCATGGCGCCGAGTGCCCCCTTTACAAAAGGCGTGGCCAGCAACGCAGTCCACCACGCCGCAACCGAATCGACGCGCAACACCAGCAAGCCGAACACCGCAGCGAGCACCAGCGCCGGAAGGAGGAACAACATCTCCCTCGCGATCTCGCTGTAAATCTGCCACACCGAGTATGGCGGGGGCAGCGGGGGCGGATTTTCCCCGCGGTTTCTCGCCTCCGTCCACTCGGCGACGATCGAATTGCGATCGACCTCCAGCAGTGGCTCACCAAGCGGGAAACTGCGGCGCACCAGCCTGCTATAGATCAGCGCTACCGAGATGAGCCACCCGAGCGTGCCGCCCGCGGCGATGGCGTTGACCACGGGGGAAGCGATCAGCAGCGACCCCCGCATCGAGGGCGAATCGACAATCGCATGCACCCCAACCCCCACCGCCGCGAGCAGCCAGCACATGCCCAGCGGGATGACAAACAGCTCATAGTCGATCAGGCTTGCCGCCAGGAGCGTCGCGAAGAGAAACATGTACAACGCGAAAATAGGCCAGTCACTGCGAATATCCAGCAATCGCACCGGCGGTGGGCACGGACCCCACTGCAGATCGAACATGGCAATGTAGTAAAATGCAAACAACGCCCCAGTCAGAAACTCAACGATAGGATATCGCGACGAAATCGCGGCCTTGCAATATCGACATTTGCCCCCCAGCCAGAGCCAGCCGAGCACCGGAACATTGTCATACCATGCCAGCGCATGCTCGCATTTCGGGCAGCGCGACGACGGATGAGACAACGACTCGCCCCGTGGCAGTCGATAAACGACAACGTTTAAGAATGAGCCAACGCACGCACCAAACGCAAACACGAAAGCGAGGATGACCCATTCCGGTGGCAATTGAATTCTAAACTACTTGCCAACCGTCTTAAGCAAGAATGAGTAAACATCGGCCACTTCGTCGAGGATCTTGCTGACCGGCTTCCCCCCGCCGTGGCCGGCTTTGGGTTCAACGCGCATCAGCAGCAGATTCTCAGGCGAAGCGTTGGCCGCCAGCGCCGCGGCGAACTTGAAGCTGTGCGCGGGCACCACGCGGTCGTCGTGGTCGGCGGTCATCACCATCGTGGCCGGGTACTTCGCGGGCTTCACGTTGTGCAGCGGGCTGTAGGCCTTCAGGTAGGCGAACTCCTCCGGGCTGTTCTCGGCATTGCCGTACTCGGGCACCCAGCCGAAGCCGGCGGTGAACTTCTGGAAGCGGAGCATGTCCAGCACGCCCACCTCGGGGAAGCACACGCCGAACAGGTCGGGACGCTGCGTCATCACCGCGCCCACGAGCAGACCGCCGTTGCTGCCACCGTTGATGCCCAGGTGCGGGGTGTCGGTCCACTTCTCGGCGATCAGGTATTCCGCCGCCGCGATGAAGTCATCGAACACGTTCTGCTTCTTCTCCTTCATGCCGGCCCTGTGCCAGTCCTCGCCGTACTCGCCACCGCCGCGCAGGTTGGCCAGCGCGAACACGCCGCCCTGTTCCAGCAGCAGCATGCGGCTGGTGCTGAAGCTAGGCGTCAGGCTCACATTGAACCCACCATAGGCATAGAGCAGCGTGGGGTTCTTGCCGTTCTTCTCCACGCCCTTCCTGTGCACGATGAACATGGGCACCTTGGTGCCGTCCTTGCTGGTGTAGAACACCTGCTCGGTGACGAAGTCGCTTGGGTCGAACTTCAGCTCGGGACGGAACCACACCTCGCTCTTGCCGGTGGCGTAGTCGTACTTGTAGATGCTGCCGGGGTCGGTGAAGCTGGTGAAGCTGTAGAAGCTGAACGTGTCGCCGCGCTTGCCGCCGAAGCCGCCCGCGCTTCCGATGTCGGGCAGCGCGATCTCCTGCTTGTCGGTGCCATCGAGCTTCATGCGGTAGAAGCGGCTGGTGGCATCCTTCAGGTATTCCGCGAAGAGCAGTCCGCCGCCGGTGCTCACGCCCTGCAGCAGTTCCGGGGCCTGAGGGATGATGTCCTTCCAGTTCTCCTTGGCGGGGTTCTTCGGGTCCACCTCCACCAGGCGGTAGTTGGGCGCGTCCACCTCGGTCATCACCAGGAACTTGCCGGTGCCGGGCACGAAGTCCACGATACTGGTCTTGTGGTCGAAGCCGGTCTGCAGGGGCACCCAGGTGGTGGCCGGGGAGGGGATGCCACCGCTCCGCAGGTCGTGGAAATGCATCTCGTAGCCGTCGGTGCCGGTGCTCACGTACAGGGTGGCGAACTCTTCACCCTCGGTGACGCCGACGCCCACGTAGAGATCGCCGTTCTGGGTGTTCTCCCACACGAGCACGTCCTTCTCCTGCGGATCGCCCAGCTTGTGGTAGTACACCTTCTGGAACTTGCTGGCGGCGCTCAGCTCGGTGCCCTTGGCGGGGGTGGGGTAGCGGCTGTAGAAGAAGCCGTCCTTGTACCACGAGGCCCCGCTGAACTTGCTCCACTTCAGCAGGTCGGTGGTGGGCTGCAGGGTGGTGAGGTCGTACACCATGATCTCCTGCCAGTCGCTGCCGGCCTTCTGGACGCCTACGGCCATGTAGCGATTGTCCTTGCTGTGGCCCATGGGGTTGTACGTGGTTGTGCCGGCCGGGTCAAGTTGATTGGGGTCGATGAATACCCGGTCCTCGCCCTCGAGGCCCTTGCGCACATGGATCACGCTCTGGTTCTGCAGTCCGCTGTTCTTCCAGATGAAGAAGAGGTCTCCCACCCGCATGGGGCCACCCACCTTGGGGAAGTTGTACAGCTCCTCGTAGCGTTTCGCGAGGCTGTCACGGAAGGGGATCTTGGCCAGGAAGGCGTTGGTAACCGCGTTCTGGGCCTTCACCCACTCAGCCGTTTCGGCGCTGGTGTCGTTCTCCAGCCAGCGGTAGGGGTCGGCGATCCAGGTGCCATGCAGGCTGTCGCCTGCTGCGCTATCCCGGCGCGTCGCCGGGTACTCGATCTTCTCCGCCATGGGTTGCTCTGGTGACCCGCAGGCGCTCATCACGGCAAGGGATAGGGCAATGGGAGCGGTCGGTTTCATGGTGAGGCGCTGGATGGTCCGCGCCAAATGTATGCGGGGCCGCAGAGCCATCCATGGCCTTGACAGGTGTGGGATGGACCGTTGCCCGGTCAGGCCCTTCTCTTGCGCGCAAGAGCCGACTGCTTGGGCCGGAGTTCATAGACGGTTCCCTGGCCGGGCATCAGGTGCACCGTGGTATCCAGCTGATCGGCGAGGGTATGGATGAGGTCCATGCCTAGGCTGTTCGGACGCTCCCAGCGGCTGCGGTCGGGAAGGCCCACACCATCGTCGCCGATGCGCAGGTGGAGGCCGCCATCGCTGCCATCGATGTGCACGATGATGGTGCCGCGATCGCGGCCCCTGAAGGCGTACTTGAGCGAGTTGGAGATCACCTCGTTGATCAGGAGCCCCATGGGAATCAACGTATCCACGCCAAGCGTCGGCACCTGGATGCGGATATCGTGCTCGAGGCGGATGTCAATGGCGTAGGCTTGACAGAGGTCGCGCGTAAGCTGCGCCAGGTAGGTGCCCACGTCGATGTTCGCGAGGTCCTTGCTCAGGTAGGTCTGCTCATGCACCAGGGCCATGGCGCTCACGCGGTTCACGCATTCATTGAAGAGCTCCAGCGTCCGCGCGTCCTTCACCTGGTCCATCTGGAAGCGGATCAGGCTCTTCACGATCTGGAGGTTATTCTTCACGCGATGGTGGATCTCCTTGATCATCACCTCCTTCTCCTCCTTGCTGAGCATGGTCTCGCGCAGCTCGCGATTGGTGCGTTCCAGGGTGGACTTGGCCTGGGCGAGCTGCTCGCTCCGCAGGCGGCTCTCGCGGAGCAGGTCGCTGCGCATGGCCACCAGCCAGGCCAGGACGATGGCGAGCAGGCAGGCGGTCACCAGTAGGAACTGCGCCTCGTTCCATCTGTCGTTGAGCGATGCCGTGTGGCTGCTCAGCCCTTTCTCGTGCACCTCGCGGGCGGTTCCGTCGATCACCTTCTGGGCGCGCTGCATCATGATGTGGAAGATGGCCTCCAAGGCCCTCGGGTCGGCGACATGGCCGCCTTTGGCCATCGCTAGGGCGTGCAGCGAATCGGCTTGATGGATGACTCGGCCCAGGTCCTGCTGGAGGCGGTCCATGCCCGGCAGTCCCGCATACCGCTCGCTGATCCCTGCCGCCAGCTGCCTCAGCTTGCCCGATTCCCGGGGCCATTGGTGCTGCTGGGCGGAGATATCCACCCGGTGCACCAGGGAGACGCGGTGCAGCTCGTCGTTCATGCGGCTGAGTTCGTCCAGCAGCATCACCTCTCGTTGGATGCTGGCCTGGAGCACCCGTGAGCGGGACATCAGATTGATTCCGTAGGCGATGAACAGCAGCGCCACCAAGGCGGCAGCCGCCGGCCAGCGTGACCACTTTCGAGCGATGGAACGGAGCATGTGCGCGACCTTGAACGGCCATGGCCGCGCAGGGTTGCGCTCAGGGCTGCGTATTTGCCCTCAGGCGGGCCTCGAAGGCCTGGAGCACCGTGGAGATGCGTGCGTCCGCCACAGCCTTCACTTCCGCATAGATGCGGCGGCTGTTGCTTGCACCCACCCCGCGGACGCGGCCTGCCGGTTCATCCCCTCGCAGCAGCAGGCCGAAATGGATACCGCCCCGAGGCGTTGTCCGATTCCCGGAATGGGTCAGCTCCGAGACCGTTATCCGGCACTCGCCCGCCTTCACATGGATGGTGACCCGGTACTGGATGGTCCCCATCGTCTCGTCGCGCATGCTCAGATGGGCCGAACGGTAATTGACCCGGGCCACGCCCTCGAGCATCCCGCCGTCCCGGTCCGTCCGCAGCGCCCTGGCCCCGGGTTCCTTCCCGAAGGTCCATGTCCAGGCTTCCTGTGCCCGGTCGAATAGGAGCACGGCATTGAGCGGCGCGGTGATGCTGCGGCTGTAGGTGATGGCGCCTGCGGCATCCGCCCCCAGGGGCTGGCACTCGGCGACCGGGCCGAGCAGGGCTGCGAGGATGATCAGGAGCACGGTCCGCACGGACCGCAAGTTAGCTGCATGGTGGGTCAGTGTCGGCCTACATTCGCCTCCTACACTAATACCTGTGTCGACTATGGATCATCGCAGCAAGGGCACTGCAGCCCTCAAGGTGGGGGTGTTCTACGACGGTAGCTACTTCACCCACGTCAGCAACTACTACAACTATGTGCATCCGCACCGCCGGCGTCTCCATATCGGCGGCGTGCATGATTTCATCAAGCACACGCTGGCCGAGCGGGAAGGCACGCGCCCGAGCCTCTGCCACATCATCGATGCCCACTTCTTCCGCGGCCGGTTCAGCGCGCGCGATGCGAACGAGAAGCCCAACCAGCTCTACTATGACCGTGTCTTCGATGATGTGCTGATGTACAACGGGGTCCAGACCCACTACCTGCCCGTGAAGGACCTGCTCGGTCGGAAGCGTGAGAAGGGCATCGATGTGCTCATGGCGCTGGAGACCTATGAGCTGTGCATGCTGAAACGGTTCGATGTGGCCGTGCTGATCGCCAGCGACGGTGACCACGTACCCTTGGTGCGCAAGCTCCACGCGCTCGGCTGCAAGACCATGCTGATGGGGTGGGACTTCGAGTTCACCGATGAGCAAGGGGAGCAGCAGACCACCCGGACCAGCACGGACCTGTGGAATGAGGTGAGCTACCCGCTGCCCATGCATGACCTCATCGAGGAGGGCCTGAAGGAGGATGATGAGGTGGTCCGCGACATGTTCGTGATGCGCGACCCGTCCCGGGACTACGAAGGGGAGGGGGAGCGGCCCGCGGCGGCCCTGGTCGATGATGAGCGCCACCGCAGCACCGTCATGAGCCTGATGAACGGGTATGGCTTCATCCGGTACCCGGACAACAACCTCTTCTTCAGGCACGATGACCTGGAGGGTCTTGCCTTCGAGGATCTCACCGTGAATGATGAGGTGGAATTCAACGTGGCCGTAAACCACCGCGGCCAGCGAGTGGCCAAGCGCATCACCCGTCCGGCTTGACCGATGGTCAGCGCAGAAGGGGGATGCTGAGTGCGAAGCTGCTGCCCTGTCCGGTTCCGCTGCTGAAGGCCCTGAGGCTGCCGCCATGGGCCTCGGCCCATTGCTGGGCGCGGGCAAGTGTTGAACGGCCCTGGGCCTCTCCGGCGGTGCTCCGACCTTTCAGCAAGGCATAGCGCGTGAAGACCTGCTCCAGGTCCTCCGCATCCATGCCGATGCCTTCATCCTCCACGTTCAGGATGGCCGACCCGGCCTCGCACCGCAACGATACCCTGATGCGGGATCCGTGCGCGCTGAACTTCGAGGCATTGCTCACGAGGGCGGTCACGAGCTGGTCGAGCCAATGAGGGTCGCCCAGTACACGCACGCCGGGCTCCATGTCGAGCTGGATGGATTGGCCCTTCCGCTCGATCCGGTGGCGCTGCCGCCCGATGGCCTCGGAAACGAGGCCGCTCAGGTCGACGGGACCGAGCTTCAGGCTGCACATTACGCGGTCGATGCCAAAGTCATCCAGCAGCTCTTCCGTGCTGCGCATGGCCTTGAAGTACTGCTGCTCGGCGAAGTGGATGAGCTCGCCGCGATCCGCTTCAGGCGCTTCGTGCAGCTGCATGATCGCCTGCTGGATGGCTGCAAGCCGGTTGCGCAGGTCATGCGCGAACCGGTGGAGGCGGTCCGATTGATCGGGGGTGGCCTTCATGGCTGGCATCAGGCGCGCGCGAATCGCTGCAGCATGTCCTCGAGGTTGTCCGAATTGATGGGCTTGGGCAGGTAGTGCGCGTCCTTCAGTCCACGGATGGCCTCTATGACATCGGCCTTGGTGCTGGCGGTGAGGAACAGGATGGGGATCGGGTCCTTCGCATGGATCTCCTGGGCCAGTTCGAGCCCCGTCTTGGGCCCCTTGAGGTAGATGTCCATGATGATCAGGTCCGGCCGGTCCCGCCGCATATGCTCCTCGGCTTCCTCCGAGCTTCGCGCCGTACCGATCACCTCGAAGCCCATGCGCTCCAACTGGAGCTGGTAGCTGAACGAAATGATCGTCTCATCCTCGATGATCAGGATCTTCTTCATCTTATCAATGATGGGTTTGAGGTTGGGGTCATAGACGTCGGCCGGCGCGATCGGCGAGCACGCGCTCGAAGCTTTCCACGGAGAGGGCTTTCTCCACGTAGCCCATCACGGACCGGAAGGAGAGGGCCCGCTCCAGATCGCTCGGGCGGTTGCTGCTGCTGAACATCACTACGCTCGTGAGTCCGTTCGGCAGCAGAGCTTCCGCTTCGCAGGTGGCGAGGAACTCGAACCCGCTCACGGCAGGCATGTTTATGTCCACGAACATGAGGTCCGGCAGGTCCATGCCCTTGCGCATGTGCTCGAGCGCCTCCGCAGCACTGGTGTAGCAGGTCACCCGCCCCGTATAGCCCGCCTTCTTCAGCACCAGCTTGGTAACGAAGTTGCAGTCCTCCTCATCATCGATGATCAGGATGTGCAGGACCTCTGTGTGCTGGAGCGTGGCTTGGGGCATGCGTCGCGGTTCAAGCGGTTGGCGGGCGCGTTGAACGGAAGCCGGCCCTGTAAGGTTCGGGCGGCCGTGCCATCGGCAGCCGAAGGGCCTGCCGACTGGTGATCAATCGGACGGCGCTCGCCCGACGCAAGGCAAGCGGATCTTCAGCGCAGGTCCTGGTCGAGGCGAACGATGCTCTCCGGGCTGCCCAGCAGGTAGAGCACATCATCGGTAAGGATGCGGGTGTCGCCCCTCATGTTGGTGATGTACCGGCCGCCCCGGTTGATGGCGAGCACCGTTACGCCGTACTTCTCCCGGAGCCCGGCTTCGCCGATGCTGCGGCCGACCACCTTTCCCCGGCCCTGGGTCACCGGCAGGGTGGCGATCTCGAGCCCTGGTATCGTCAGCGTATCCTGCTTGGCCTGTGCGGCACGGGGCAGGGATGGCGCCCCTCGGAGCATACCGTAGTGCTGGGAGCGGCATTGCGCCACCAATCCCTGGATCCGGTCCTCCGGAATCAGGTACTTGCGCAGCACGCGGTAGAAGATCTCGATGCTGGTCTCGAATTCCTCCGGTATCACCTCATTCGCGCCCACGTCCAGATAGCGCTCCATGTCGCGCACGTACCGCGTGCGCACGATGATGTAGGCGGTGGAGGTGATGCTGCGGATGGCCGCCACGATCTTCACGGTCTGCTCCGAATCGCTGATGGCCACCACGATGACGCGTGCGCTCTCCACGTGGGCCTGTTCCAGCATGTGTGTGTTGCATGCATCCCCGTGCAGCACGGGCAACCCGGCGGAACGGGCCAGTGCGGCCTGATCGGGGTCCTCCTCGATGACAGCGCAGCGCACCCCTGCATTCAGCGCTGCCCTGGCCACGTTCTGTCCATTGAGCCCGTATCCGATCACCACCAGGTGGCCCTTGAGGACGGAGGCGTGCTTGCGTACCTGCTCCAGCTTCACACGCATCACCCGGTCGAGGCGCTCGCTGACCGCAGCCGGTACGAACTGCATGAACACCCGTCGGACGATGCGCTCCGACCTGTCCAGCATGAGCGGTGTTGTGGCCATGCCCAGGATGGAAACGGCCAGGAAGAGCTGGTAGTGGTCGCTGGAGAGCAGGCCGAGTTTGAGGCCGGGGATGGCCAGCACGAATCCGAATTCGCCGAGCTGGAACAGGGAAAGCGCAGTGTGCAGTGCCGTGCGGAGCGGATAGCGCAGCACCCATACGGCGATGGTGGCTGCGAGCACCTTCACAAGGGTGGCGCCGATGAACAGCGCAAGGATGGTCAGCGGCGAGCGCAGGAAGAGCCCTCCATCCACCAGCATGCCGATGGAGACGAAGAAGAAACTGAGGAAGAGCTCATGGAACGGCTGCACGATGCCGGTTGCATGGTAAGCGTGCTCCGTCTCGCTGATCACCAGCCCGGCGAAGAAGGCGCCCAATGCCAGGGATAGGCCCATGGCCTGCGTGGTGTAGGCCGCAGCGAAGCAGATCACCACGATGGTGATGATGAACAGCTCATTGCCCCGCCCTTTGAGCGCCACACGCAGCAGCCGGGGCACCAGGTAGCGCCCGCTAACGAAAACGGCCACCAGGAGGATGGCCATCTTGCCAAGCAGCCAGAGGAGGTCGTTCCCGATATCGTCGCTTTGGCCGGCTAGCAGCGGCGTCAGCAGCATCATGGGCACCACCACGATGTCCTGGAAGATGAGGATCGCGGTGGCCACCCGTCCCGGCGCGCTGTCCGTGCGCCCGCGCTCCTGGAGCGCCCGCAGGACGATGGCCGTACTCGACAGGCAGACCAGGAAGCCGATGAAGATGCCGCTCTCGGTGCGCATGCCGAAGGCATGCAGCACGCCGCCGATGCCCGTGATGGTGAGCGCCACCTGAAGGGCGCCGCCCACGAACACCGTCTTTCCCAGGTTGGCGAGTTTCTTCAGGCTGAACTCCATTCCGATGACGAAGAGCAGGAACACCACGCCGATCTCCGCCAAGGCCACCACCTCCTCCACATCCCTCACCCAGCCCAGCCCATGGGGTCCGGCGATCATTCCCGTGAGGATGAACGCCAGGATGCCCGGTAGCCTGAAACGCCGGAACAGCATGAGGATGCCGGCTGACAGCGCCAGGATAACGACCAATTCACCGAAGAGCGGCGGGGCGTGCATGCATCATTTCTTGAAAACCAGCCATACGGCGGCCACCAGGAACAGGCCGGCAAGCGCATGGTTCCAGCGTAGCGTCTCGTGTCGGAAGGCCACCAGGGTGAACAAGGTGAACACCGCGAGCGTGATCACCTCCTGTAGCACCTTCAGCTGCACCAAGGTGAAGGGACCTCCATGCAGGTTGCTGCCGATGCGGTTGGCCGGCACCTGCAGCAAGTACTCGAAGAAGGCGATGCCCCAGCTGATGGCGATGATGGCGAAGAGCCCCAGCCCACGCCCCCAATCGTATTCCTTGAAGCGAAGGTGCCCATACCAGGCCAGCGTCATGAAGGCATTGGAGAGAATGAGCAGGCCGATGGTGGAAAGGGCTTTCATGCGGCGGTGAGCACGCTGCGAAGGTCGCTTCACCGGTTCCATGGCAATGGCCGGATGCCGGGCATGGTTGAACGCCCTGCTGTTGATCGCGCCCGTAAATTTGCCGGGGTGTTCGAGCATCGCTCCAAGCCCCTGCTGTCCGCCAATCGGTTCGCTTTGCGCCAATTGCGGTACCTCCTGCTTGCCGCAGGGATGGCTTGCGGCTCCCTGGCCATAGGTATTGCAGGATACATGGATCTGGCAGGAATGCGCTTCGTGGATGCCCTGCTCAATGCGTCCATGATCATGGGCGGAATGGGCCCTGTGGACCCGCTCGATACCGATGGGGCGAAGGTCTTTGCCGCTGTGTACGCCCTCTACAGCGGCATCGCGTTGCTGGGGACCATGGCCGTGATCCTCGCCCCGTTGGTGCACCGCATGCTCCACGCCCTGCACTTGGAGCAGCCCGACGGAAGCGCGTGATCGGCGGCGTTGGGCAGCGGAACCGGTCAGTCTCCGGACCTCGTCTCGTTCCAGGTCCGGTATTGGGCTGTCACCGGTGGCTTGCTCCGGTCCGCTTCGCGCAGCGGCTCGCATTCCCGGAGCGTGGCGTGCAACTCGGCGGGCAGCTGCTGATAGAGCCGGGTACCCTCGGTTTTCCATGCGATCATGGCGTCGCTCACCTCTTTCACCACTCGGGCCGGGTTGCCTACGACCACCTTGCGCGGGGCCCATACGCTATCCGCCGGGAGGAAGCTCAGCGCCCCCACGATGCACTCGTCGCCAAGCACGACATTGTCCATGAGCACCGCATTCATGCCCACCAGGCAGTTCCTGCCGATCGTGGCCCCGTGGATGACCGCTCCATGGCCGATGTGAGCGCCCGGATGCAGTACCACCTTCACGCCAGGGAACATGTGGATGGTGCAGTTCTCCTGCACGTTGCATCCATCCTTCACCACGATCTCGCCCCAATCGCCGCGAAGCGCTGCGCCGGGTCCGATGTAAACATCCGCGCCGATCACCACGTTGCCCGTGACCGCAGCCTGGGGATGCACGAAGGCTGAAGGATGCACAACCGGCCTGTATCCGTTGAATTCATAGAGCATGGGGGAAAGTTAGAGGCCCGTCGGTTCCTGAGCCGCGCCATGGGCATGTTAAGCCATCGTTAAGGATTTGCGGCCGCCGGTGCATGAGGGTCGCCCCGGATAGATTTGCGCCCGAAACTCCAGCGCATGGCAATCGAAGCCCTCCTCAGCATCTTCAAACCGCGCGACCGCGTGTTCTTCTATCACTTCGAGGCCTCGGCGGCGAATGTGCTGAAGATGAGCGAGGACCTGATCGCCATCATGAATACCGAGCCCGGCGCGCAGCGCACTGCGCTCCTGGAACGGCTCGAGATCGCCGAGCGGGCCAACGACGACCTGACGCACACCATCTTCACCGACCTGGCGCGGAATTTCATCACGCCCATTGACCGGGAGGACATCCACTACCTGGCAACGAGCCTCGATGACGTGGCCGACTTCATCCTGGCGAGCGCGAAGAACCTCAGCCTCTTCGCCATCGGCAAGCCCGACGAGACCTGCCGCGAGTTGGCCCGGTTGGTGCATGAGGGCTGCGGCATCGTTCAGCTGGCGGTGCAGGGCCTGCGGCACATGCACAAGGCCAATGACCACAACGAGTTCGTGGTCCGCATCAACAGCATGGAGAACGAGGCCGATGAGGTCTATGACCGCGCCATCCAGAACCTCTTCGCCAACGAGAAGGATCCGATCACCCTCATCAAGATGCGCGACCTCTACAGCACGCTCGAGCTTGCCACCGACAAGTGCGAGGACGTCGGCAACGTGCTCGAATCCATCATGCTGAAGTACGCCTGAGCGCATGACCCTGCTCATCGTCATCATCGCGCTAGCGCTGATCTTCGACTACATCAACGGGTTCCACGACGCGGCGAACTCGATCGCCACCATCGTGAGCACCAAGGTGCTGACACCCGTCCAGGCCGTCATCTGGGCGGCCGCCTTCAACTTCATCGCCTTCTTCATCTTCAGCGACCACCACGTGGCCAATACCGTGGCCAAGACGGTGCACGAGGAGTTCATCACCCTCCGCGTTGTCCTGGCAGGGCTCATTGCGGCCATCGCCTGGAATCTGCTCACCTGGTGGTACGGCATTCCGAGCAGTTCATCGCACACGCTCATCGGCGGCTTCGCGGGCGCTGCACTGGCGGGGGCGGGTTTCGACATCGACAGCGTCAACATGCAGAAGATCGGGCTGGTGGCGGCCTTCATCTTCCTCGCCCCCCTGGTGGGCATGATCATCAGCATCTTCATCACGCTGGTCACCCTGGTGCAGCGGCTCTGGCTTCGCATGCTCATTATCGCGGTGGCGACGGCCATCACCTCGCTCTTCATCCTGAAGAACAACGACCTGCGCATTGCAATGGCGCTTTTCTCCCTGGTGTTCATGGTCACCTATGCGGTGGACATGACCAAGGCACCGAGCGCGCTGCGGACGGCGAACATCTACAAGCGGCTCCAACTGCTGAGCTCCGCTGCATTCAGCATAGGCCATGGGGGCAACGATGCGCAGAAGGTGATGGGCATCATCATGGTGGCCATGGTGGCCAGCGGCCACGCCGAGAACCTGGAGGCCATGCCGAACTGGGTCCCGCTCGCCTGCTATGGCGCAATCGGAGCCGGCACGCTCAGCGGCGGTTGGAAGATCGTGAAGACCATGGGTACCCGGATCACGAAGGTGAGCCCGCTGGAGGGCGTGTGCGCGGAGAGCGCCGGTGCCATGACGCTTTATATGACCGAGCAGATGGGCATCCCCGTGAGCACCACCCACACCATCACCGGATCGATCATCGGCGTGGGGGCCACCAAGCGCCTCAGTGCCGTGCGATGGGGGGTGACCCTGAGGCTCCTTTGGGCCTGGATCCTGACCATACCGGTGAGCGCTGTGCTTGCAGCCATCGCTTGGTGGGTATGCGGCCTCTTCGGCATGCCTTGATCGGGTGCTGGAGCGCCCGCTACCTTCGCCCGTATGGCCATCATCCTGTCCGACGCCGGGCGCCACGCGCAGTTGCTGCCACTCACGTTCACCAGGCCCGTGGCCCAGCTCCGCCCCGGAATCCTGCGGATAGCCGAAGGCTGGTATGTGCGGAGCGGGCTGCAGGTGGGCTATCGCACGGAGCCTTACCTCGGCCCGCTGTTCCCCTTGCCGTCCGATCTCGCACCGCGCTTCGAGGCTGACGGGGCCCTGTTCCCGACGGACGACCTGGTGGCTGCGGTCATAGGCCTGCGGCCGGGTGAGGTGCTGGTGCGCGACGGGCGCGCCTTGGCGTTCGGGCTGGCGGGCGCGGAGGCTCCCGCTATGACCGACTGGGAGGCCCCGCCGGCCTACCTGCACCCGGTGCCATTCCCCGGCGAGCTGATCCGGTTCGAACGGCCTTGGCACCTCTTCCAGCATTGCGGCCGGGCCATCGACCACGATTTCCGCCTGCTCACGGATGGGCGCCGTTCCCAGCCCTTGAGCGCACTCAATACGGTGGTGGGCGACCCGGGCCTCATCTTCCTGGAGGAAGGGGCCATCGTGGAGGCTTGCATCCTCAATACCAAGGGAGGGCCCATCTATATCGGTCACGGCGCGGAGGTGATGGAGGGCGCCATGCTGCGCGGCCCCGTCGCCTTGGGCGACCATGCCCAACTGAAGATGGGCGCCAAGATCTATGGCCCCTCCGCATTCGGTCCTGAGTGCCGCGTGGGAGGGGAGGTGAACAACAGCGTGATACTCGGCTACAGCAATAAGGGCCACGATGGATTCCTGGGCAATAGCGTGCTCGGGGAGTGGTGCAACCTCGGGGCGGACACCAACAATAGCAACCTCAAGAACACCTACGGGGAGGTAAGGGCATACAGCTATGCCGAAGGCCGGGAGGCCGCCACTGGCCTCCAGTTCTGCGGGCTGATGATGGGCGATCACGCCAAGAGCGGCATCAACACCATGTTCAACACCGGTACTGTGGTGGGGGTGGCGGCGAATGTCTTCGGTGGTGGATTCCCACCCAAGCATGTGCCTTCATTCGCCTGGGGCGGCAGCGAGGGCTTCGCCGTCTACGACATCGAGCGGGCTTTGACGGCTATGCGGAGGGTCATGGAGCGGCGGGGTGTTCAGCTCACGCCGCAGGCCGAGGACGTCTTGCGGCGTATCCACGCCAGCGAGACGGGCAGCGCCTGAATGCCTCAGCGAACGCAGTAGGCCTTCAGCCGGTTCAGGTACATCTCCTCCACGCTGCGCGCCTTCATCTCCACCACCTTGTCGTGGAATTCCCAGGCCTTGGGGCAGTTCAGCGTGAGCACGTAGCATTCGAAGAGGCGATAGGTCACCTCTGGGTCATTGCCCATGCGGCGATAGGCCCTTTTGTAAAGGTCCAAGGCCTTGAGTGTGAGCTCCTCGGCCTTCTTGTCCCGCCCTTCCTGTTGCATGTGGTACCGCTGCTCCATGTACACGTCGGCCTCCTCTTTCAGGAGGGGGGCATAGGTGCTGTCGATGGCGATGCCGGCCTGGTAGTGCTCATGGGCCTCCAGGGGGCGTTTCATGCTGCGGAAATAAGCGCCGAAGGCCCGGTGCACCTCGGGATTGATCGGCATCGCCAGCCAGGCCTCGTTGAACCGGCGCATGCTGGCCACGTGATCATTCTTCCGCAGCCGCTCCAAGCCCAGCTTCACAAGGCTGTCGCTCACCGCGCGCTGACGGTTGCGGTTGTTCATGATGGCCACGAAGACATCCTGGTCCACCAGGTTGTTGATCACATCTGGACCGCGGTCACCGAACTGCGGCTTCAAGTAGAGGTCCTTGTCGGAGCGCTCATACCATTCATCGAACGAGAGCAATTGGGCATGGGCGGAAAGGCTGACTAGGGTCAGGAGGGCGAATACGGATGTTCTCATGGCGCTTCTGGAGCCGCTAATTTGGCAATCATCGGGCCATTCCTCGCCTCACTCGGGGCACTGCCCCCGCAGGTATTCCGGATACCCGGGGTCGATTGGCGCCTCCGGGTGGTCTTTGCAGGCGCGGTAGGCGCGCCAAGCCTCGTCGCATTCCCCGCGCAGGAGATGGCAGACGCTCAGGCGGTAGAGCATGCCAGGGTCGTCAGGGTGATGGCGCTGTGCCTGCAGGAGCCGGTCGAACGCCCGATCGGCGAGGGACCTCGCGGCTGCCGGGTCGCTCACGACGATGGCGCCCCGCTCGTTCAGGTAGGCGGCTGCATCGGCCGTCAGCAGGCGCACGCTCGTGCTGTCCAAGGCCAGGCCCTGCTCATACTGCCGATGCGCCATGCCGGGACGGTCGAGCATCATGAAAAAGGTGCCATATCCCCAATGGACATCCGCGTTCGTGCTGTCCAGCAGGTAAGCCTGGTTGAACCGGTTCATCGCCGCAGGCATCTCGCCCTTGCGGAGCAGGTCGAAGCCGTGCAGCAGCAGTTGCTCGCTGGCCTTCCGCCGATCGGGCTCCTGCTCCAGCATAAGGCGCGTGAACTCCGCGTCGCTGGAAACCTGGGCCTCATTCTTCGGTTGGTCGCCGAACCTTGGCTGCAGGCGCATGTCCACCATGGCGCGGCGCAGCCACTCCTCATAGGTGAGGTGCTGCGCGGAGGCGGCGACGGCCAGCGCAAAGGGAAGGAGGGAGGCGAACAGCCGCATGCGTGTGCGATGACCGGCAGGAACCGGGCCACGTTGCCTAGGCACTGCGAGAATCATGGCCGGGGCATGCGGAGCATAGCCATACGGCATCGTCCAAGGTGCCCCCCAGCCCTGCGACTCCTGGTCGCGCTCTGTGGCCAGGATGGAATGATGGACATAGCCTGGGCGGCCAACGCTCCGAGAGTGATGCCGCCCAGGTCCTTGGCTGCGCTTTCACCGGGCTCCACGGTGACCACAACCACCCGCTTGCCGAATGGGGTGTTCCGGACCCAGGCGAATTCGTATCCATCCCGGGCCAGTGGAGGCCTGGCCAATGCCAATGCGCCGGTGAGCGCGAGTGGCTTGAGCATCGCTTGCGCTTTGCTCCAAGGATACGGCACATGAGCCACTCGGCTAGTCAGCAGGGGTCATCGGCTTCCAATTCTGGTCCTGGAACACTGAGCTGGGGTCGAAGTTGGGGCTGTTGCTCAGGATGTAGCTGCCATCGCCACGGCTCCACGCGTGGTTGTAGCCGCTGGTGAGCTCCACGCGTCCATTACCGCCATCGTTCCAGGTCTCCACTTCGCGGATGGCCTTCACGAACTGCGTGTGCTGGCGGTCCTGCGCCGACTGCTGCTGCTCCCAGCTGCGCATCTGCTGGTCGTAGCCGGCCATGCGCTCGTTGTGGCGCGCGGTGTTCGCGGCGCCCTGGGCCTGGATGTCGGCCATGCGCCGGTTGTGCCCTTCGGTCATCTGGCGGGTCTGCTCATCGATGGCGGCCATGCGCATGTGATGCATCCGGTCCTGCTGCTGGCGCAGCTGCGCGAAGTAGCCTTCCACGGCCTGCTTCCAGGCGGGGTTGGTGCGGAAGCTCGATTTGATCGTGGCCAGTGCGCGCTCGGCCTCATCACGACGGCTGGCCGGGAAGCGGAGGATGCTCCGCTCGCTGGCGTTGCTGTTGGTGAGCTGCTGGTACTCGCCGGTATACATGTTCTGCGACACGTTGATGACGTTGAGCACCGAGACCAGCGCGATGCCCTCGGTGCCATCGTTCCACTTCAGCCTGGCGATGATCGCGCTGGGTTGCAGCGTGGCCTGGCCTCCCCACTGCTCGAAGGCCGCTTTCGTCTGTGCGGCCATGCGCTCCATCTCGCGTGCCACCTCCGCGTTCTCCTTCACCTCGGTGATGCTCGCCCCACGGAGCTCGCGCGGCGCGAACACCTCGCGCAGGTAGCTGGCGGCATCCATGGGACCGCCCACCTCGCAGCCGCCCTGCTGAGCCTGCATCTGCAGGTTCTGCATCATCATCATGTCGCTGGCCGATGACCAGCTGTGATTGGGCAGCACCTGATAGCGGATGGCGCCATCGGGTGAGCTCGCGCTCCATTTCGCGGCGATCATCTCGCCCCGGCACTCGTTCAGCCCCTTCCACGACACGCCGCCCTCATGGGTCCAGCCCTTCGGCAGCAGCACGCTGAAGGCCTCGGCCGGGCGCTCGAATCCCTGAGCATCCATGAAGCGCACCCGCTCGAGCACGGTGTAGTCCTTGCCCTCCACGAAGCGCGGCTGCTGCTCATCGCTCATGTCCCTTGCCTCTTCTGGGCTTTCCTCCGAACCAGCCGACCGGCCAGGGCCACTGGAACAGGCTACGAATGCGGCGAGCAGGCCAATCAGGGGTGCACGGGCGATGGTCATAATGGAAGTTTTCACCCTCATCGGGAAAGTGCCCCGAATGTGAACGTACGGTCAGGCCTTCCTCACAGCATGCTTCAGCAGGAAGTCCTCCGGGGCAAGCACCTCCATCGCTGCGAATCTCCAGTCGCGCTTGTCATGTGTGATAATGCTCGTGCAGCCCGCATCGACTGCTGAGAAGTACTGGAACCCGTCCTCGATGTCCGTGATGCGTGGATCGGCCATGGTGCGCTCCACAGCCTTGGATCCCATGGTGGTGATCCGGAGTTTCTCCGCCAGCAGCGCGACTTTCTTCCGGGCCAGCTTCTTCCCGTTCTTCTTCTCCGCGAAGTAGGCCCCGATCGCCAGGCACAGCGGTGAGGTGTACACCTCGAAGCGCTTGTCATCAGCGAGGCTCAGCACGCGGGCGCACGCCCCGAAACGCGGGTACTCATTGCAGAGCACCGTGACAAGGACGTTGGCGTCGAGGAAGATTCGCTTGGGGGGCATGGGGTTAATTCAAACCGCAAAGACGCAAAGACCGCCAAGAAGCCCAGTACGGAATTACCCTTTGCGCTCTTTGCGTCTTTGCGGTTACCTCTTCTACCGCTTCCTCCGGCTGGCCAAGTAATCCTTCTTCAGGTCCCGCTCGGCGGCGTTCTTGCGTACGTAGGTCGCTTCGCCCTCGGCCACCTGGCTGATCCAATCGCTCACGGGCAGCTCGTCCAGGCTCCGGTAGCGCTTGTCGGTAACCTTGCTCAGCATGAACTCGATGAGCCGCGAGAGGCTGATGTTGTTCGCCTCGGCGAAGGCCTTGGCCCGCTCGGCCACGCCCGCGTCGAAGCTGAGGGTGAGTTTGGTGTCCATAAGGATGGATGTTTGCACGGCAAATGTACAACATCAATACGTATAATTATCAAACGGCTTGGACACCACAAGAGATCAGTCCCAGTGGGGCATTCCAGACATCAGCAAGCGGACATCGTCTGACGCCGGCGATGGCTCTAGATCCCATAATCGCTTCAGCAGCCCAGCTAGATGTCCTGCTCCACCAACGCATTCGTAGCTCAGCACCTTCTGCCTGCCGGGCCTCTCGATCTTCAGCCAGCAGGCTCCGCCATCCTTGCAGTCTCCGCATCCGGTCACCTCATTCAGCCGACCAAGATCCATGGTATCCACCATGGCGAGCAGAGCGTCCATGCGATCGGGGGGAACGCGAGCCCATATCCTCTGGTCCGGCTTCTCCGAACTCTCCAATACACCAGCCCTACGAACACCCGTGATGCCCCAACGGTGCAATGTGTACTCGTGCCAGCAGTAACCATGGCACATGCCAAAGGAGCTTCCGAATGAGATTCCGATCGGATGCGAAGGCGGCAACGTATCGCGAAGCGCGATTGCATGGCCGGGCTCAGTAACGGCAGCGTCGTCTAGCTCATGCTCCCGATTCGCCCCACAAGAAGACATCAGCGCAGCGCCGAGCACAATAAACGGCACTGACTTTCTGATCATCTCATTTTCTAATCTCCTGACCGACCTACCTCCTCATCCCCTGCGCGGCCTGCATCTGCCGCATCATGTTCATCATCTTGGACTTGTCACCCATCATTTTCATCATCTTGCGCATGTCCTCGAACTGCTTCATCAGGCGGTTCACCTCCTCGATGCCGCGTCCGCTGCCCTTGGCCAGTCGCGCGCGGCGGCTGCCGTTGATGACCGAGGGGTTCTTGCGCTCCTCCGGCGTCATGCTCTGGATGATGGCCTCGATGCCCTTGAAGGCGTCATCGGGGATGTCGATGTTCTTGATCGCCTTGCCCACGCCGGGGATCATGCCCATGAGGTCCTTCATGTTCCCCATCTTCTTGATCTGCCCGATCTGCTCCAGGAAATCGTCGAAGCCGAACTGGTCCTTCGCGATCTTCTTGCTCAGCTCACGCGCCTGCTTCTCGTCGAACTGCTCCTGCGCGCGCTCCACCAGCGAGACCACATCGCCCATGCCCAGGATGCGCCCCGCCATGCGGTCGGGGTGGAACTCGTCCAGCGCCTCCATCTTCTCCCCGGTGCCGATGAACTTGATCGGCTTGTCCACCACGCTGCGGATGGAGAGCGCCGCGCCGCCGCGCGCATCG
>DDRH01000004.1:97551-97986 GCA_002343075.1 Phycisphaerales bacterium UBA2421
ATCGCCGTCGAGCTTGGTGAGCACCACGCCGTCGATGTTCAGGCGCTCGTTGAAGGCCTTCGCCGTGTTCACCGCGTCCTGCCCCGTCATGGCATCCACCACGAAGAGCGTCTCCTGCGGGTTGATCGCCTTCTTCACGCGGGCGATCTCGTCCATCATCTGCTCGTCGATCGCCAGGCGGCCGGCGGTGTCCACGATCACGGCCGTGAAGCCGTGCTGCTTGGCGTGCGCGATGGCGTTCTGCGCGATGCTGACGGGGTCCTTGTTATCGCGCTCGCTGAAGACCGGGATTTCCAGCTGCTTGCCGAGCGTCTCCAGCTGGTCGATGGCCGCGGGGCGGTACACGTCGCACGCTACGAGCAAGGGCCGCTTGCCCTTCTTGCGGATGTAGTTGGCGAGCTTGCCGCTGAAGGTGGTCTTGCCGGAGCCCTGCAG
>DDRH01000023.1:0-777 GCA_002343075.1 Phycisphaerales bacterium UBA2421
TATTCCAGACCCCTTTTCTTCCCCAACGTTGCCCGCGCCAACAATTCGCACCCCCTGAGTCTTGTTGAGAAGCAACTTCCGCTTGACTCGATAAAACCCGACCGGCACTTTTATCAAATCATGATCCGGGCCGTCCTCAAGCGAAACCTTCGCCATCGCATCTTCAAATGCTTCGGTATCGTCAGTTGTTCCGTCGCCGATCGCGCCGCAGTCGGTTTTTACGTTGATGGGCATATTACTCCCCTTCAGGTGTTGTACGATTTAGTTGTTTGCGAAAACGACGCAGAGAGAGGCCAGCCGCCGCAAACACTCCTCCTACTCCACTCGGTTCTGGCACAGTGCGAACCACGAGTGAAGTGAGATTGCCTTTCAAGTTCAGCGAGGTCGACGGATTGAAGGCAGAAAACTCGGTGCGAGTCGCGATTGATAAATCAAGATTCGTCGGAAGTGCATCAGTGGTGAATGTGCCGGGCGGCAATACCACTGCCATTGAATAGACAAAGCCGTTGTTAACGAGCCAAGTACTGGATACGTCGGTTAAACCTGTAAAGATTCCTCCAAACCCATTGAATCCCCCTTCCAGCACGAAGGGTGTGGTTGAAGTCGGGGCGGGTACCGTCCAAGTGAGATATTCGTACTCTCCGTCCGTCGGCGACGGCTCTGCATCGGGCCAATCGGGATCAAACCGCACGGTCGTTGTGAAGATGTCGCCGGGGAAGTAGATCGTGCCGCTCGTCTGCGTGTAAACCCCGGTAAACTCAAACTCAATCGGCAGCG
>DDRH01000023.1:936-1263 GCA_002343075.1 Phycisphaerales bacterium UBA2421
AAACTCAAACTCAATCGGCAGCGCTGCGCTCGCGCGCGACGACATAACCGCACTAAGCACGACCGCGCACAACCCCGCCAGAACAGCTTTCGAACGCAACATGGCTCACCTCGCAACAAAAAGGATAGGGGAAAACAGTAGGCAGTAGGCAGTAGTCGGTAGGCAGTGATTAGTACGCACGCACCGACTGCTGACAATTTGCTTTCATTGATTCGGCTTAACGCGTGTAATATCGAAGCCGCCGCGGGCGAGGCGGTAGACGCCGATCGGAAAAATAACCCCGATCGGCACTTCTGCCGTCGAGTTGGCTTTTACGGACTCCAACGC
>DDRH01000023.1:1399-1982 GCA_002343075.1 Phycisphaerales bacterium UBA2421
CCCGCCAGCGCCGCGCTGTCGTCGTGCACCCCGTCGCCGCGCGCATAAGACGGCGCAGCTTTGATATCGACCACTCTTTCGCCGCGATGCTCGCCCAAAACAGGATTTTCGTCGCCCGCCATAGAACGGCTCCTTGTCTTGCTGCAAAGCTCCGCCACCCGCAGGCGGCCCAACCCGCTTCGGCCGAAAGACCATAAGAATCATAACAAGGTTTCCCCCCCGCAAGAGAAAATCACGAATAATGCAGCCCGAGGCGCCGCCCGAACCCGATGCCGCGGCAGGGTCAATTCATTGACCCTGTGTTTCTATCCAGTCCAATCGTAGCGGGAGAATCGGTCCGGAATTCTCTTGACTGTTCGTAGTTTGTTAGGTACACTTGAGTTGTTTGGACAATAGCCGAGCTTGCGTACGGACGTTGTCAACGCAATGTCGGCGCGGGTGCCACGGGCGCGAACGTACGGAGTAAAGACCGGTACGTTTTACGGGAGGTTTGACGGAGTCGGCGCGGTAAAAAACCGGGATTTTGCATACTACCCAATTTATCCATATTCCCAAAAAATGCCCGGAAATGCCCGGAAATGCC
>DDRH01000023.1:2109-3580 GCA_002343075.1 Phycisphaerales bacterium UBA2421
ATAGCAGATTCTACTTAGTCGGCGGATGGAAGGAGCCGTCTCAGGCGCACGGTGACACAGGCTAAATGTCCCTCGAGTCTGCACTTAGGCCCGACACGGCGTTCGTGCCGGATCGTGGCACTTAAGGGCGGACGGGACTGTGGCGGCGCGAGTTGAGTCGGTGCCGTTAAGTCGGTGCTGTCAACGAAGCCGAAACGTGTGCTGCAAGCGTGCGCTTCAAGCGTGTTCTTTTGTTGTCGTAGCGGTCTTGTCGGGGGATGCAAGGCGGGCAGGCTCATGCATGGGGCAACGACTCGGCGCAGGCGGTCTGATAGTCGCCCCAGGCCTGCACCGCGCGGATGATGACGACGGGAAAAGCCAGCACGCAGACGGCGATGAGGCTCGCATCGACGCGCAGGGCAAGCAGGGTAGCGAGCACGATTGCCGGGGGAATGAACCATTTCATCCACCGGCGGACCTGCTTGCGCGCGATGCGTGGGTCGGCCTTTGGCGGGGTGATGCGGTGGCGATTGGGGCGTATTTTTTGAGGCATCGGTGTTCGCTTTCGTCTTTGCCGGGAGCCGCGGGATGTGAGGCGCCGTGGCGATGAATCGGCTCGGCTGTCTCTCCTCATACTCTTTCGGCCAGAATCGCGTTTGGCTTGGCTGAAATTGACTGTTTCCGCCGCGCCCGTTACATTGCCATGCGGCGTCGTCACCCCGCGGGCAGCGACTGATTGGTTCCACTCAGTGCGATTTGCGAACAGTCGCTGTACCCCTGGTTCCGCGGTTTCATTCATCGTTCGCAAATCGATTGGTAAAGCAGACTTATGTCAACTGCAGTCACCTCGGCACCGGCCAAACCCGCGGGAGGTCTTGAAGGCGTTGTCGCCGCCAAGAGCGATATTTGCTTCATTGACGGTAATGCCGGCCGGTTGGTTTATCAGGGTTATGAGATCGGCGATTTGGTCGAGAACACCACCTTTGAAGAAGTGGCGTTTCTGCTCTGGGAAGGCCGTCTGCCCAACAAGACCGAGCTCGCAGAGCTTCATAAGGAACTTGCCGCCAACACCGCCCTTCCGTCACATGTCGAGCGCGTGATTGAGGCGATGCCAAAAGATGCGCTTCCGATGGATGTGCTCCGCACAGCAGCCAGCGCGCTCGGCCCGGGCGACCCGGATTTATCCAGCAACGACCCCGCCGCCAACCGCCGCAAGGCAATTCGGCTGACTGCGCAGTTTCCGACGATCGTGTGTGACTATCATCGCCATCGCAAGGGCGAAGCACTCGTAGCGCCCGACCCTTCTCTGTCGATCGCGGGCAATTTTCTCTACATGCTTTTCGGCAAGAAGCCGCACGAAACGCTTGTGCGAGTGATGGATGCGGCGCTGGTGCTGCACGCTGAACACGGCATGAACGCCAGCACATTTGCCGCACGGGTCATCGCCGCCACGTTGAGCGATATGCATGCCGCCGTCGCCGGCGCGATCGCG
>DDRH01000023.1:3715-5216 GCA_002343075.1 Phycisphaerales bacterium UBA2421
GCGGCACTGCCGACGCCGCTGAGAAAAAGGTGCGTGACACCCTCGCCGCCGGCGGAAAGATCCCGGGCTTTGGGCACCGCGTTTATAAAACTTTCGACCCGCGCGCCACGTTCCTGCGCAAGATGAGCAAGCAGCTAGGCCAGGACGCCGGCAATACCAAGTGGTATGAGATGAGCGAGCGGCTGATTCCGGTGGTGAAGGAGACCAAGGGAAAAGACCCGAACGTGGATTTCTTCAGTGCCAGTGCCTATTACACCATGGGCATTCCGCTTGATCTTTTCACACCCATCTTCGCGGTGGCGCGGATTGCAGGCTGGACGGCGCACATCATGGAACAGCACCGTAACAACCGCATCATTCGCCCCACCGATGAATACACCGGCCCGCAGGGGTTGACGGTGGTGCCGATTGAGAAGCGGTGAGATTGCGTTGATCGCCAAACCGGCGGAGGGTAGCAGGTCAAAGCGTCGATACACGTTCGTAACGCACGCTGCCGCCCTCGGTGCTACTCAGCGGGCTCGATGCTCACGCACAGCCCCTTCGACTGAAACTGGTCATGGTATAGCTCTGCGCGTTCCTTGTGCGTCACCAACAAGAGTGCCACGCCGGTTTTGTGTGCCTCGGCCATTCGCAATACCGCGGCCTGTTCGTTGAGGGGAGTGAGGGAGACGATCGTCTCCACGACGTACCCCATGTCGTTCTTGTCATCGTTGTGCAGCAGCACCTTCCACGGCGGGAGCGGCTGGGGCGGCTTCTTGGTGGGTTGCGGCTTCTGCGCCGGCTTGACGGCAGTAGCCGTGCCTCCTGGTTCCGACGATTTTGATTCTTCTGCCATCGGTCTCGCTCCCGACAAAACACAGCCGCAGCGAAAACGAGTGCTGCTTCACACGATTATAGCATATGCGCCAATTTGCGTGGCTACAATGAAAATCTAAAACTTGCTCCGCACAAGGCTTCAGCGGTAACTTAACGCAATGCACTCGACCGAACGATTGATCGCCGGCGCCATGAGCGGAACCAGCGCCGACGGGGTGGACGTCGCAATAGTGGGGCTGACCGGCACAGGATTTGACCTGCAGGTCCGCCTCATCCGGCATCACTACCTTGCCTATCATTCCGAGTTGAAGCGGCGAATCTTTTCGCTCCGGCAAAGCGGCGTGAGCACGTTGGAAGATCTGGCGCAAATCGGCCGAGAAATCTCCCTCACATACGCTCACGCGGTCAATGAAGCGCTCACCGTATCGCAGTTGCGCGGGGTGGAGCTGGCAGCGGTCGCGGCGCACGGGCAGACGCTGTTTCACTCCCCGCCCAACACGCTGCAACTGCTTGATCCGGCGCTGGTTGCAGCAGAAGTGGGCTGCCCCGTTGTCAGCGACTTCAGACGCGCCGACTGCGCAGTCGGCGGGCAAGGCGCACCGCTCGTGCCGTTTGCCGATTACACCCTCTTTCGACATGCAATGAGTCTGCGCGTTCTGCTCAACATCGGCGGCATCGCCAATAT
>DDRH01000023.1:5341-7083 GCA_002343075.1 Phycisphaerales bacterium UBA2421
TCGGCGGCATCGCCAATATTACCGTGCTGCGACCAGGCTGTGCACTGAGTGAAGTGATTGCATTCGATACCGGGCCGGGAAACTGCCTCAGCGACTACCTCTGCCGCAAACACGATCCGGCCGGCATTGGCTTCGATCGTAACGGCCAACAGTCAACGATCGGTCTGCCAGATCTCGCGACGGCTCAACGGATGCTCGCCGAGCCATTTTTCTCCGCCCCGCTTCCCAAGAGCACCGATGTGCCGCAGATGATCAGCGCCTGGGAGCGTGCCTACACCATGACCGACCCGCGCCCCTTCCCCGACCTGCTCGCAACCGTCTGCTATATCACCGCCAGCAGCATTCTGGACGCGATGCATCGCCTGCTCGGACGGCTTCCCGATGAACTCATCATCTCCGGCGGGGGCAGCCGCAATGCTTCGATTATGGGGTTCCTGCGCGCCACCCCGGGAATGGTTGTCCGCACAACCGATGAGTACAGCCTTCCGGCGGAGGCGAAAGAAGCTGTCGCATTCGCCATCCTCGCATCGGCGACGCTTGACGGCATGCCGAGCAATATCCCCAATGTCACCGGCGCGCGTCGATCGGTTCTGCTTGGTTCGATCACGCCCCGGAACTAAACGGCTGAGCTCATCGCTGGTCATCGCCTTAGGCCCCGGGCCTGCGTTTGCGGCGCTGCGTTTCGCCACGCGCGCCGATATGCATAATCGCATCGAATATGAACACTCAACCACCCGGCGATCGTGGCCACCTGCTCACCGAACAACGCCTCGCCGAGTCGATGTCGATCGATGCTGCGAGTATCGAGCAGGCCGTTGCGATGATGAACGTGCAGGATCGCGTTGCGGTCGAAGCTGTCGAGAAAGTGCGCGACGACGTGGTGCGCGCGATCAAACTCGCTGTCGCCGCGTTTCGGGCCGGGGGCAGGCTGCTCTATTTCGGTGCCGGAACAAGTGGTCGGCTGGGGGTGCTGGATGCGTCGGAGTGTCCACCGACCTTTAGAAGCGACCCTGGTACCGTGCTGGGCATCATCGCGGGGGGTGAAAAGGCGATGTTCGTCGCGCAGGAAGGTGCCGAAGACTCCGCCGACGGCGGTGCGAAGGATGTGGATGATCGGCGCGTCGGACCGAACGACGTCGTCATGGGCATGGCCGCAGGAGGGACGACGCCTTACGTTCACGGCGCGCTTCGACGCGCCAAAGAGCTTGGCGCAAAAACCATCTTTCTATCGTGCGTCCAACCTGTACCGACCGAGCCAAAGGTGGATGTCGTCATCCGACCACTGACCGGCCCTGAAGTGCTCACCGGATCGACCCGCCTGAAAGCCGGCACTGCGACCAAGCTGGTGTTGAACCAGATCACCACGATCAGCATGATTCAACTTGGCAAATGCTATGAAAATTTGATGGTCGATTTGCGCGCCACCAACGTCAAGCTATGGGACCGCGGCGCGCGAATTGTGCGGCTGCTGACCGGCCTTGATGCGACCCAGTCGATGGAACTGCTCAAGCGAGCAGAGGGGCATGTCAAAGTGGCAATTGTCATGCACAAAAAAGTTGTCTCCGCAGAACGCGCACGGGAATTGCTTTCCGATGCCGACGGTTTTCTGCGACGGGCGATCGGGTGATCAATCCGAGCCGCTTTGAGCGATTCGGCGACAAATGAGCGGCCGGTTCCGTGTTCGTTACCGGGCAACCCAAACCGGCTGCGGTTCGATGGCGTCGGCGGGCCGCCGACCCGCG
>DDRH01000023.1:7192-47221 GCA_002343075.1 Phycisphaerales bacterium UBA2421
GACCCGCATCCGGCCGGCCGGTGCCCGCCAGCCGGGAAATCGCTGTCACCGACATATCCGCATCACAGCACATCTGGCACGACAGCCGCAGCCCCGGCGTGGCGGCCAGCCCGCGCAATTCGAGTACGCTCTTCTCGGCTTCGGTCGCCTTCTCAGGCTCGCCAGACTCAAATTGCACCCGGCAAGTCGTACACCGCGCCTGCCCCCCGCAGGCATGAAGCTGATCTATGCCGCACTCGTCTGTGAGCGCAAGCACAAGCCGCTTGCCAGAGGGAACTTCGTACGCTTTTCCGTCGACTGTCAATGTAGGCATGAATTGAATTCTCGGGGCGATAAGTTTTGATTGCAACGTCGGCCCGGCTTCGGGATAATCATTTTGTTAACCGTTCGCCGTTCGACCCTGCAGATTTCAACACAGGAACATCATCATGGCACAGACCGAAGACGCCGCAGTTGAGACCCCCGAAGCCGAAACCGACGCACCGGCACCTCAGATTCATGTAGAAGAAAAGCGGCTGAAACTCAAAGATTTTCTGAAGACGCTTGTAAAGATCAAGGGCAGCGACCTTCATCTGCAAGGCGGCAGCATCCCGATGATTCGCGTCGACGGAAAGGCTCGATTTCTCGACTGCCCCCCGCCGGACGATGAGCTGATGACCGAGTATGTAAAAGAACTGGTCAGCGATCACGAAAAGTGGGATATCCTGGAGCACAAAGGAGCTGTCGACGTTGCCTATGCCGTTCCCGAACTGGGCGCGCGATTCCGCACCAATGTGTTCCACAGCCGGCAAAAATATGCGGTTGTCATGCGGCGAATCATCACCAAGATTCCTCATTTTGAGGAACTAAACCTTCCGCCGCAGATCGAAAGCCTGGCCGACTACCACCGCGGGATTGTGCTCGTAAGCGGCACGACCGGCAGCGGCAAATCGACCACGCTTGCGGCAATCATAGGCAAAATCAATCGCACGCGCGCCGAGCGAATCATCACCGTTGAAGACCCAATCGAGTTTCAACACGAAAACGCCAAAGCGCTGGTGAGCCAGGTAGAGGTAGGCACCGACAGCGAAAGCTACGAGTACGCCCTGCGCGCCATGATGCGGCAGGATCCCGATACGATTCTCGTCGGCGAGATTCGCGATACGTTCAGCCTCACCACATCGCTCAAGGCAGCCGATACCGGGCACTTGGTGTTCACCACCGTCCATGCCACCAACGCATGGACGACGATCCAGCGATTTGTGAGCTTGTTCGACCCGAACCTGCGCGAGTTACAACAGCAGCAGTTGGCCAACAACCTCAACGCTGTCGTTTGTCAGCGGCTGGCGAAGAAACGCGAAGGAAAAGGCCGCGTGCCGGTCATCGAAATCATGATGGCCACGCCGCTGGCGCGCAAATACATCCTCGACGGTGAGTTTGACAAGCTTAAGGCCTGCATCGGCAACCGCGAATCAGGGAGCCAGAGCTTCGACCAGCACCTGACCGACCTGTTCAATAAGCAGATCATCGACGTGAATGAAGCCAAGCGCCTGGCGAGCAACGTCGATGCGCTGACGCTGGCGCTGCGCGGGATCGGGAACAGCGATACGCGACTGCGGTAGGCGAGAACAAAGAAGTTCCTGCCCAGCCTCGCCGTCGGCGGCCCCGCGAGGGACCGATGTTCGAATTCCGAGCTTTCTCGAAATTTTGGATCCGCCGGAACGCACTTGTAGTAAAGTGAAGTATCATCTGTCGTAATGGGAGTGACCGCCATGTCGCCATTTCGCTTCGAACCGCTGGAACAGCGCACCCTCTATTCGGCCGACGTCTTGGGGTTTCCGGCGTGGTCGCCCACCCTGCCCGGGAGCATCTGCTACGAAGAGTGGCCGGGCGTCACCAGCCAACCGGCCACCGAGTTGCCGCGAACCGGGCCGCTCACCGTTGACGGCAAGCTGGCGACATTTCGCGGGCTAAAGGGCGTCGATCCGGCAAAGCTCACTGCCACGATTCACTGGGGCGACCTTCGCGGTGCGAACGCCGGGGCGATGGCTGTCAATGACGATGGTTCGGTGGATGTATTCGGGGCATACACCTACGCCGAATCTCCGGAATACGACATCTCGATCCAGCTTTCCGGCGGCTACGAATTGCTCGAGGTTCTGGATGGCCCGCGGTGGATGGATTGGAATCTGTGGGATCCCGGCCCGACCGCCGTTTACCGCCACCTGTACCAGTTTGCCTGGCTTCCCGCCGGTCTCGACTCCGAATGGGTTGAACGGGGTGCTCTTGATCCGGTGAACGGCATACCGCCTGAAACCGAACCAGTTGCTTCGCCGGCTGCGGCCTTGAACTCGTCGTCAACACCGCCAGCGCACGCTCTGGACAGGCTTGGCGTCCTGCAATCCGAAGCTTCCGAACCTGACTTGCTGGCGTAGTAAAGTCGTTCGTGCGCCGAGAGGTTCGTCCATTTGACGGATCGTCAATCGAATCATTCGGAATTTGCGCGCAGCCAATCAGCCAGTTGCTCTTCGTTGACTGACCCTTCAGCCAGGCCCAAAAACATCTCGTAACGTTCTGCGAGCGAGGCTTGGATGTCTGAACCGTTCAGAATCATGAATGTCCTGAAGATAACGTAGGCCGTGCGCTTGTTTCCGTCGATGAACGGGTGGTTTCGCGCGATTCCGAACGCCAGCGCCGCCGCCGCCAGCGCTGGAGTGTCGGGCGCGGGATCGGTGTAGGCGAACATCTGTCGCGGTCGCGCCAAGGCCGATTCGAGCAGGCCTTCATCGCGAATGCCATCCTGCCCGCCGTGTTCGGCTAACTGGCGGCTGTGGATGGCCAGCGTCAGTTCCTTGCTGATCCAGATTGGGTCTTCCATGACTTACTCCGCCAGTCGACGAAGAACATCGCGATCCTGGCGCATCACCCGTTCGGCCACATCCATCTGGCGATCAAACTCCGCATCGAACGGCGTCAACGTCACTCCGCCGGGCACCTCTAGCACTTGCAGCAAATCGCCCTTGCCGACGCGCAGCCTGTCGAGCAATTCCTTGGGCAAAATCACGCCAACTGAATTCCCGATCGTTGTAATCTTCAATTGCATAGCCATTTGAGAACCTCAAAGAATTGATGCCACCGCCGACATTATAACATCGGTTATAACATCCGGGCAATTGAATTTCTCCGGTTTCGTCAGCATGTCGATTCGTCGTAAAGTCTTATCCTGATGAGGATTGTCCACATTATCACCCGGCTGATCGTCGGCGGGGCGCAGGAGAACACCCTGCTTTCCTGCGAGGGCCAGCACGACCTCGGCCACGATGTGACCCTCATCACCGGCCCCGCTATCGGCCCGGAAGGGTCGCTTCTGCAACGCGCCCAGACGTTTGGCTACAAGGTTGAAGTCGTCGATGCCATGCGACGCGCCATTCGCCCCGGGAAGGACTTTAGAACCTACCGCTGGCTGACCAGACGGCTGCGCGAGCTCAAACCCGACGTGGTTCACACCCACAGCAGCAAAGCCGGCATCATCGGCCGCTGGGCCTCGCACCGGGCCGGCGTGCCGTGGATTGTTCATACCATTCATGGGCTGGCCTTCACTGCTTCAACGCGCTGGTACGTCAACAGAGTGTATGAGACGCTCGAACGCCGCACCGCACCGATCACGCACAGGATCGTGTGCGTCGCCGACGCGATGCGCGACCAATCGCTGGCTGCGCGGATCGGGAGGCCGGAGCAATACGTCACGGTGTACAGCGGCATGGACACGCGGCCCTTTATCAACCCGCCGACCTCGCGTGAACTCGTTCGGGCGCAACTCGGTCTGGCCGACGGCGACATTGCTGTCGGCACGATCGCCCGGCTTTTTGATCTCAAAGGTCACGATGACATCATCGCCGCCGCTCCCGAGTTGTGCGCAAGATTTCCCAGACTGAAGTTTATTTGGATCGGCGATGGCCTGCTGCGGCCTCGGTTTGAGCAGCAGATAGGTGAGATGAACTTAAGAGAACGATTCATCCTGACCGGTTTGGTCCCCCCGACGAAAATCCCGGAATTGACGGGCGCACTCGACATCCTCGTCCATCCTTCGCGGAGAGAGGGCTTGGCGCGCGCCCTGCCGCAGGGCCAGCTCGCCGGATGCCCGGTCATCACCTACGATATTGATGGCAACCGCGAGGGACTGATCGACGGGCAAACCGGCTATTGCCTGCCACCGTTCGATCAAACCCGGCTCCGCGTCGCCCTGATTGACTTGATCGAGAACGAAATCAAACGCAAGGACTGGGGCCGCCGTGGACGCGAGTTTGCGCTGGCGCGTTTCGATACAAAAGTGATGGTTGCGCGTCTCGAAGCGGTCTACCAGCGGTGATGATTGCGGCCGCGACACCGCAGAGGCGCTGAAGAGGCAGACAATAGCAGGCATTGTTCATGCAGTTTTCGCAGCCACGGCTCATCGATCGTCCTCCCCCGCACCGGCAAGCACTTCCGCCTCTGTATCATCTGAGCCTCCGTGGTTGAGTCCATCCCTCCGCGTGCATCTGCGTTCATCTGCGGCTAAATAGTCAAGCCATGGCAAGTTTCCTGGTAATCGCCCCTCATCCTGACGACGCCGAGCTGGGCATGGGCGGCACGATCGTCAAGCTGGCTCGGCAGGGTCACACCGTACATGTTCTGGACATGACTAACGGCGAACCGACACCGAAAGGCTCACCCGAAATCCGTGCCGCTGAGGCCGCCGCGGCGGCAATTGTGCTCGGAGTAGAAAGATCCAACCTCGGCCTGAAGAACCGCGAGGTAACCCACAACATCGAAAGCCGCCACAAGCTTGCCGCGGCGATCCGGGTCCACCGGCCCAACGTGCTTTTCGTGCCCTACCCGACCGATGCCCACCCCGATCATGTCGCCGTCACGCGCATCGCCGAAGATGCGCGGTTTGATGCAAAGCTCTCCAAGACCAGCATTCCCGGCGAACCCTGGCACCCGAAACGCATTATCTACTACTTCTGCACACACCTCCGCATGAGCTTCCAGCCGACGTTCTGCATCGACGTAAGCGACACCCACGACGTAAAAATGAAGGCGTGCGACTGCTACGCATCACAAGGCCTCGCGGCCGACGGCGGGCTGATGCAGATGGTCAGCGGGATCGGCGGGTATTTCGGCGGGCGGATCGGCGTGAAGTTTGCCGAGCCGTTTTACTCCCACGAAGTGATCGGGCTGAGCGGGCTGGGCGATTTGGTTTGATTTGTGTGGACACGCATCGTTATCGATGCGATAATGATGCGTATGATCCGCCCTACCGACATTGATACGCTCGACAATTTCAAGCGGCGATCGCGGCAGGAGATCGCCAAGCTCCGACGCTCCGGCCGGCCGAAGGTGCTAACGGTGAACGGCGTCCCCGCGATTGTTGTACAGCATGCGCAGTCCTACGAGGAAATCGGGAGTGCGTTGGACGCGGCCGAATGCATAGCCGCCGTTCGTAAGGCTGCCGCGGAAGCAGATGCCGGACAACTGCTGGACGCAAAGTCCTGCTTCCGATCGCTACGCAGGCGTTTGCGTCGAAAGCAGAGCTGATGCGAAGTCGCCGCATCGCATTCACACCGGAGGCGCGTTGCGACTTGGATCGCATCGCCGACTTCATCGCCGCTCGGTCTCCCTTAAACGCCGACCGATTTTTAGCAAAGCTAGAACAGGAAATTCTTGCGCTGCCCGACTATGGGGCTTCAGTTGCTCTCGCGCCCGAGGCATCGGAGTTTAGCTTCAAACTGCGTCAGATTGTTGTTCACCCCTACCGCGTGCTGTTTCGAGTCAATGAAAATGTCATCGAGATCCTCCACATTCGGCACGGCGCGCGCACCGGTGCAATGCCCGACTGGCGTGGACACCCGACCTAGGATCATCACAATGTGACGGTTCAACAGCTTTGGGACAGCGTTGCCACATATGACCGAACAAGTCGAAATCTCCCCGGGCACTTTTGTCGACGCCAGTGCCATCGTGGTCTCATTTTCGAGGTCCAGCGGGCCCGGCGGGCAGAATGTCAACAAGCTCTCGACCAAGGCCGACCTTCGCCTCGATCTTCATGCCCTCACAGGTGTGTTGCGCGATACTGCCGTCGCCCGGTTGCGGACGCTTGCCCGGAACAAGATCAATAAGGACGATTTTCTCCTCTTGTCGTCACAGGAGCACCGCACACAGGAGATGAACCGCGACGCCGTGCTCGCCAAGCTCGCCGAACTCATCGCCGCCGCGCGAATCGAGCCGAAAGTGCGCCGGCCCACCCGGCCCACCAAGGCCGCCAAGCGCCGTCGGTTGGATGCCAAAAAACACCGCAGCGGCATCAAGAGCGGCCGGGGCCGGGTTGGCGAAGAGTAATCCATCGAATGTAGGCGCTGCCAGCAGCACTGATCGTCGCACCCCCACCCCCGAACAGTCGTCGCGCGACCGCTTCAATCAAAGACAAAGGCGAGCAAAGACAAAGGCGGAGAGCAAACCGGTGATTTGCTCTCCGCCGACTGCGGATGGGATTTACTGTTCACCCGGGCACTCAGCCCGTAATCACGATATTGCCAAACACCTGCCCGCCGATGGTCTGGCTGCTGATCGCCTTGGCTTGCACGGTCGAGCCGGCCTGGATGTTGCCATCCACCTGCAGATCAACGATTGTGCGCTTACTGCGGAGGAACCCGCCGGTAAGGATACTTCCGGTGATGTCCACCAGATCGATGTTGCGCGTTACAAGGAAGCTGGGGCTGGCAAAGTCGCCGCCGACAGTCAATCTGCCCACGCCGAGCGCCACGTTCACCTGTCCGAATAGCGACCCGCCAGTGCGCATCGAGACAAGCGCGCCGTCGCTGCCGGTCACAACCAACCGCGAAGTGCCCCGGAAGGTACCGGAGATGTCAACGACGTTCACCCGACCCGAAACTGCCAGGCTGCTACGCTCGACCGCACCCCCGCGAACGGTGAAGTTATCCAGCCCGCCGCTTTGTAGCGAAAGCCCGATCACGTCGCTGACGGTGGTGATTCGCCCGATCTTCTGGCCATAGCTCATGCGCATCGGGAACTGGTTTGACGTAAACGGAATGGTGACGCCTTGCGAGTCAAACGGGTCGCGAGCCTGAATCTGGTAAGCCTGCATCGATCCGAGATCGCCAACTGCGGTGAAAAGGCTGTCGGCAATCAGGCCGTTGTTGCTCACGCCCTTGCGCTTGGGCGCCGAAGCGGTGGTGCCGAGGTGGGCGTGCAGGTCGGTGAGTTCGTTGGGCCGCGTGCCGAAGAACTGATCAAACTGCGAGCCTTCGCTCTGCCGGACTGACGCGGTAAACGCTGTCGTATCGAGCCGCTTGCCGATGCCATTGGCCACGACCGACCCACCGCGGCCGCCCATATCAAAGCTGGAAGATCGAATGCCGTAGCCGTCTACATTGATGGCATTGACTACGCCGGTTCCGCCTGCCTGGACCGTGCTGGCAATCATACCAAAGCCGCCGTTGACTCTGATGCTACCGATGTCGGCGGCACGAATGTATGAGCCTATGATCCCACCCACACCGTTGAGGTTGATGGTGTTCAACTCAAAAATCGGCTGCGCGGTGGTGTCAGCCCCGATGTCAACGACTGTGAAGACCTGCGGGAGTTCAGTTGTATCTTCATAGTCGGCAATGACAGCGATGTCGTTGTTGATGATCGCGCCGTTGTCGAGTTCGATCGTGAGGATCGCCGTGTTTGATACCACATCACCACGGATGTCAGAGCCGAGGCCCTGGTTCTCGATCCTCGTGATCACACCGCCGACATAGATGCCCGACCGTGCAACCTGCCCAGTGCCCGTGGGCAAGACACCTTCGCCAATGTTAATGCGTGTGATGACGTTTCCACTGATCTGGATAGGCTCATTGATGCCTTCAAACACGGCCGGCGTGCCGGAGTTGTCGGCATTGGCAACGATGGTGCTGACATTGCCTCCAATGTTGATGTTACCCAGACCGCGGTTCGAGCGAACATTGATAACGCTGCCGGTGACATTCACGCCGACGCGCTGATCAATGAATGGATACGCCGTCGGAATCTGCTGAGCGATCTGGTTGAGCGCGACACCGAGCAATTTCGGCGTGAGGCCGATCGTCTGGCCGGTGAGGTTACCAATGCTGGTGGCGTTGACATTGACAATCTCGCCGCCGCTGGCATTGCTGATCGTGCTAAACAAGCCGCCATTAATGTCGAAGACGTTAACCGGTGCAGCACCGGTCACATCGAGCGTAAGGTCATTCGGGCCGCCCGCCAGCGCGAGGCCGCTTGCCGCGATCGGTCGCCCTGTGCCATTGACCGTAATCTGAGCAATGTCCACCACGGCGTTGCCACCACGCGGGAAGCTGGTGATCTTCATTCCGGTGCTGCTGGTCAGGTTCACCAGCGCCACACCCGAGCGCCCGCCGGACGTGCTGCGAATGGCATAAGGCGTGTATTGAATCTGGCCAACACGATTCACCGTCCCGCCCGAAGGCTGGCCAAACCCGCCAGTATTGGGTGTGATGGCGACGGGTTCAACCGTGAAGTCAGTACCCGAGTCGTCGGTCAGGGTGACCGCCTGATTCGCCGGAACCGTTACGGTCTCGCCGCTACCCGATGATCCAAAGAAGGTGTCGCGGAAGACGGTTCCGCCGACATTGATATAGCGGACATTTCCACCCGAGCCAGTATCGATTGCCGGGCCGCCGGCGCCGATTGTGCCAAAATCGCCGGCCACGTCGATCAACCCAATTACGCCATCGCTACCCGACGCGTCAGAATTCGCGACGAAATAGCTTGCTGTGAGGGTTGACATGTTTCCCGCACGCACCACGCCGATCGCCCGCTTGGTGATAAAGTTGCCCAGCAATGTTCCCGCGGCTTCGACGACTTGATAGTCGACGCCGACTGCCTGGGTACGATCGACCGAACCGGTTGACGGGTCGGCGTCGAACAAGTTGATTGCCAGCACGTCAGAACCTTCGGTACCTGTGGCCTTAAGAAGCCCAACAGTACCCTTGCGCACATGCAGATCGGGGGCAGAACCAATCCCACCGCCGACGACGTAGCCGATACTTTCGGCGGTAATGGCGCGCAGGTTGCCTGACGCGACGTAGTACCTGCCCGTCAACAAGCTGTGGGCAATGGTCTCACTTGCACTGATCACGCCGAGATCGCCGTCGAGCACGGTGAAGCTGTCAACCGGGCGAAGACTCGCGTCCTGGTCGGTCAGAATCGAGCCGCGCGAGTCAACCGCACCAAAGTTGATGTCAGCAGCGCCGCGCACGGTGAGCGTGTAATTGCCAGCCGGGCGCCCGAGGACGACACCGCGCTGAGTGAGAGTCGGTCCATCAAACAACTGGTCGCCAAACCCGCCAACCGCCAGCCGGTACACGCCAGCTTTTTCAGCAGTAAACTGAAACGGCTGGTTCAGGTTGTTCACACGGCTGTTACCCTGCGCGTGGCTGTAATCCGACGCAATCAGCCGATTGTCGGGGTCAAAAACGCCGACGTTGAGCGGACCATTTGTATCGAGATCCACCGTCACCGTCTGCCCAGCGAGCAGCGGCAGGCCATAGTAGTCGTTGAAGTCGTCGACGTTCACTGCGGCATTGATCGTGCCATCGATCACCGCGACATCGCCTTCATTGAGGCCCGAATCAAAGTATGTGTAAAGGTATTGCGGCGTGGCGAAGGTGTCGTTCACCAACTGCCCGGCCATGGTCGCGGCACCGATAAAGCCGCGCTGGAACAGTGTGTCGGAGCCGGTTAGAGGCGCTATCCGAAACTCTACTTCCTTGATATGCGTTGTCAGTTCTGTAGCGGGGCGCGACGCCTGCGCCCGCGCCGAGCCGTAAAAGTCTTCAAATGTGACGATCTGGCCGATGCGGCCCGTGACGTTAATGTCAACGCCGGTGTTGTAGCCGAAGTTGCCGCCACGGACGTCGTCGTCGTCCAGGTCATCGGTGCCGATGCTCGAACCGACAATAAGGTTGCGAATGTCACCGTTAACAGAGAAGTTATCGTTGAATGTGGCGACCTGACCCTGGCCCGCCAGCCCGAACGCATCGCCGGTGAGCAGAGCGCCGGTGTAGAAAGTATCGATCGACCCACCAAGGCTGACGACGCCCGTGGTGATACCGCCGATGAGAACCTTGCCGACGGTGACGCCCGGGGCAGACTCGACACCAGCAATGAGCACGCCGTTGGTTGGCGCGGGCATCACGCCGATGCCCGGCACAGGGAAATCGCCCTGCTGATCGCCGTAGGTGAGAATCGGTCGATCGGCCGACGGCTGGACGGCAGCGGGATATGCGCTGTCGGCGATATCAAACGCGCCAATCACCGCGCCGCCGGCGTTGGTGATCGTCAGGGTTTCGGCGGTGCTGCCGGGCTCGAAATTGTTGAACCGAATCGTCTGCGACGTGCTAAAAGGCTGCATCGGCCGGGCAATGCCGGTAGCGGCCACTTCGGCAATGCTTATAAAACCGGACTCGTCGCCGGCGGAGATGTAGATCTTGAAAATGTCCGCCCCAATCTCGGCATCGACCGCGGGTAGGTCGATCAAGGTTCGCTGGCCCACGGGGATCGCCAGATCATCATCACCAGGGTGAATCTCAAGGGCGAGGAACTCTGCGGTGATATTGCCGCCCATGGCGACGCGCACCACCCCGCTGGCCGACTCAAACTCGAAAGTGTCGACGATGGCCGCGCCGGTATTCGGATTGACCCCACCGCCAGAAAACGTGGTGAGCAGTTGACGACGTTCGAGCGTCTCGACCGTTGCCTTGACAGCGGACCGAACACGACGATTGCTGCGGACGCCTTTCAGGCCACTGCGATGCACATCCTTAGAGCTACTGCGTTGCATACCCTTGAAGCTACTGCGTTGCATACCCATGGTGCGAACCTCCGAGACAGTTCACCCGCGCCCGCCGTCAAACTCTGACGGTGTTGCGGTGACTGCATGTTGTAATCAACGTAATTTGAAACACGCCTGCTTAAACCGGGATGATCGCCGACGACATCGGTGACCCACACCCGGGGTTGGCCTTTTGCTCATCATCCTCAATTCCAGACCAGCCTGCATCACTGCCAAGCCGTCCGGCTGCGGGGCCGACCGCGTGCATTTTTCACGTCCGGTCGAACCCTTCCCCACCGGTGTGCGACGGCCAATTGCCGATCCGCACCGACCGATAAGAAACCAAAAACTACAGCCCGGATATCGGGGTGTCAAAGCCGCTCGAACCGTACGACAACCCCCCTCTGGCACACAACCTTTTCCGATTGTTGCCCCGGCGGCGGGAATCGTGCTAAAACTCACATCGCCATGCCGAACAACACCGAAATCGACGGAAAAACCGCAGACATCACCGAACTCCGCCATCTGGCCAAACTGGCCCGGCTGGCGGTTGACGATGAGCAACTGGCGAAGTACGGCGATCAATTGCATGCGATTCTTGCCTATGTCCAACGAATCAGCGGGGCCGACGTCAACGGAATCGACCCGATGGCCCATCCGTTACCCGTCAGCAACGCTTTTAGAGACGACGCCGTCGGCAATTCATTGCAATTGGAAAGCATTCTCCAGAATGCCCCCGAGACCGACGGGCCGTTCTTCAAAGTGCCCAAGATCATCGGCGGTGGTGACGACTCGGCGGGGTAGCCATCGTGGTGATGTCCAATCGGCTGAGAGGGCTGCATTTCGGCACCTGCCAGTGCCAGATCGATCACATTGACTCGGCGACCAGACCGGCTGAGAATTTTTTGAGTTTTCTGTACCACCAACCACCCATGACATTTGACACTCTCATCGCAGCCAAAAATGCCGTCGCCTCAGGGCAGGTCTCCGCTGTCGAGCTTGTGCGGGCCACCCTCGACCGCATTGCAGCGGTCGAGCCGGACATCGGCGCGTTTAACAGCGTGTTTAACGAAGACGCCCTGAAACAGGCCAAGCGGATTGACGATGCCAAACACCCCGGCCCGCTCGCCGGGGTGCCGATCGCGGTGAAGGACAACATCTGCACTTCGCACGGAAAAACCACCTGTTCTTCCAAGATATTGGCCAATTTTCACGCGCCCTATGATGCGACGGTCATCAAAAAACTGCAGTCGGCGGGGGCGATCATCATTGGCAAGACCAACTGCGACGAGTTTGCCATGGGCTCGTCGACGGAAAACAGTGCGTTCAAACTCACACATAACCCGTGGGACGTTTCGCGCGTACCAGGCGGAAGCAGCGGCGGGTCGGCGGCGAGCGTTTGTGCCGGGCTTTCCCCCGGCGCGCTCGGAAGCGACACCGGCGGAAGCATTCGCCAACCTGCGGCGCTCTGTGGCATCGTCGGCATCAAGCCCACCTACGGGCGCGTCAGCCGATATGGACTCGTCGCCTACGCCAGCAGCCTCGACCAGATAGGCACCTTCGGCCGAACCGTCGCCGATGCCGCTCTACAGTTGCAGGTCATCGCCGGGCACGACCCGATGGACTCGACCAGCTTCAATGAGCTTGTACCAGACTACTCCGCAAGCCTCGAACAGCCGCTGAAGGGCCTGCGGATCGGCATCGCCAAGGAATATAACTTGAGCGAGGGTCTTGACTTACAAGTAAGGCAGGCCATCGACGCCGCGATCGAGACCTATCGCTCCCTGGGTGCTGTGGTCGTCGATGTCAGCCTGCCCAATACGTCGTACGGCATCGCGGCGTATTACTTGATCGCCACCTGCGAGGCATCCAGCAATCTCGCCCGATACGACGGCGTACACTTCGGACACCGCACGGCCGACAAGGTTAGCGATATTGTCGAATTGTTCAGCAAAAGTCGCGCCGAGGGCTTCGGCCCGGAGGTGCAGCGGCGCATCATGCTGGGCACCTACGCGCTCTCAAGTGGTTATTACGACGCATTTTACGTTCGTGCGCTCAAGATTCGCCGGCTGATCAAGAACGACTTCGACCGTGCCTTCGAGCAGTGCGACGTCATTGCGTGCCCCAGCAGCCCGGTGCCAGCGTTCAAAATCGGCGAAAAAACCGACGATCCGCTGAGCATGTATCTCTGCGACGTGTTTACAGTGACCGCCAATATCGCTGGCATCCCGGGCATCAGCATCCCCGCAGGCTTCACCGACGGCTCAACCAGCGACGGCAAACCCCTGCCGATCGGCCTGCAACTGCTCGGACCGGTCTTTAGTGAAGAAAAGCTGCTGCGCGCGGCAAGGATGTTTGAAACGGCGACGGAGTTTCACTCAAGGCGGCCTAGCATAGATCATTGAGTTGACATGTCGGGCGTATGTTCGCCCGCGCGCCCGTCATCGCGTTCGAGTCATATTTAGATCAACGGAAGGCCCCATGCGCAGCATTACGCCGCCTGCCAGCGCACCCCCCTCCTTCCGCGCATGGCTCGCAGATCAGATTGCCCGCCGTCCCGCGGTGCCGGTGGCTGCGGCGCTCATGACCGGCATCGCGCTGCATGATTCGGCACCCGTTCATCCCTGGTATTGGCTCGGGCTTGCCGTCGTGTGCGCCTCGGCTGCTGGCTGCTATCGACAACGGGCGGTGCTCTCGTCGGCATTTCTGATGTTGGCCATCCTCATTGCCGGCGTCGCGGTCGCGCAGCTATCGAAGTATCGATTTGTCAGCGATCACATCTTCCACTTCAGCACCGAGCAACCCCGGCTGGCGCAGTTGGAGCTTTACATCGAGCGGCAGCCGCGGATTTTGGCCGACCCGTTCGCGGTCGGTCGGGCCCTCCCGCCGAAGCAGGTTTGTGTGGCCCGGGTCACGCGGGTGCTCACCTGGAACGGCTGGGTCGAGTCCGATGGCGGGATTCTTGTTCAAATCGATCAGCCGCACCCGCGATTGGCCATCCACCAGACCGTGCGCGTACTCGGCATGCTGCAGCGGCCAAGCCCGGCGATGAATCCCGGGCAGTTTAACTGGGCCGACTACTACCGCGAGCAGCGCGTGCTCTGTTCGATTGGCATCGATCATGCTGACAATATCTCGATCATTACGCGCGATGCGCCATCGGTTTTGACAAAGCTTCGATCCGGCGTGCGCCATCTGCTGGCTGCGGGCTTTCCCGAGGCGGTTTCCCTCGATCATGCCTTGCTCGGCGCGTTGCTTCTCGGCGACCACGACCCGGAGTTGCGCGACGTGCAGGAGCAGTTCCGAAAAACCGGTACGAGTCATCACCTCGCCATCAGCGGCATGCACATCGCGGTGCTGGGCGCGGTCGTGCTGGCAGTATGTCACCTGCTGCGGCTCTCGCCGCGCGCGGCGATGTGGGTATCGACACTGTTTGTCGTGCTCTACGGCGTGGTGGCGCTCCCCTCCCCGCCGGTGATTCGGTCGGTGTTGCTATGCGTTATTTTTTCGATCGGCATCGTCTCTCGCAGAAGCGTCGATGCAATTCAACTGCTGGCCATCAGCGTTATCGCGATGCTGCTCTATCACCCGCTTGATCTGTTCAATGCTGGTTTCCAGCTCAGCTTCGGTACGGTTCTTGGCCTCATCTTGTTCACCGAGCCACTCGCGCGATTCATCTGGCGCGACGACCCGGATATCGAAGTCTTGAGGAGCTTTCACAAACTTTCACCGAGACAACTCGCGCGCGACCAGTTTAAGCGAAAGGCGCGAACCATTCTCGCCGCGGCGGTCGTGGCGTGGGTGGTGTCGTTACCCCTGATTGCCTATCACTTTGAGCAACTCAATCCGTGGGCGATTCCAGGAAGCATCCTGCTCGCCCCGTTTGTGTTTGTTGCCCTGGTTGGCGGCTTTCTCAAGGTCGTGCTGACGTTGCTATTCCCCGCGGCGGCACCGGCGTGGGCTGTGATGGCAACACTGCCGATGGAAGCCATGCGCGACATCGTAGGCGTGCTCGCATGGCTGCCCGGATCGGACGTGCCCCTGCCTGCCCCGCCGCTGTGGATTGTGGTGGCGTTTTACATCGTCCTCGTCATTCCCCTGCTTCCAATCACCACGACGTCTCTACGGCGAAGCGTCCGCGCCTGCTGCACCGCGGCGGGGGTGGGATTGCTGGTGGCGCCGTTTGTGTTCGGGTTTCGCGCCCTTGATGCCGTTGCACCACGGGCGGATGAGCTTTCAATCACATTGCTGAGCGTCGGCGCGGGTCAGTGCGCTGTGATCGCGCCACCGCGGGGCAAGCTGGTGCTGATCGATTGCGGCTCTGCGACGCTGCGCGATCCACTTCGTAAATGCATCGCGCCATTTGTGAGGCATCTGGGGCGATGGAGCGTGGGCCGGGTGATTCTGAGCCACGGCGATTTCGATCACATCAGTGCCGCAGCGGAGGTGGTGGAGGCATACGGGGTAAATGAAGTGATGACCAGCGCGCACTTCGCGCGCCTGTCCGCGGGCAACCCACCGGCGGAGGGATTGCTTCGCTTTCTTGAATCAACCGATCGCACCGTGCTCGAACTGATTCCCGGCAACCGAATCAACCTCGGCGGCGGCGCGATGATCGACGTGCTCTGGCCCCCGCGCGACAGTGATTTATCCAGCAACGACAGCGGGCTTGTGCTGCGCCTGACTTTCGCCGGGCGATCCGTGCTACTCCCCGCCGACATTCAAGCCGCGGCACAGATGTTACTGCTTGAAGCGCCCGACCAGCTCAAGGCCGACGTCCTCATCGCGCCACACCATGGCAGCGCCGAAAAGACCACCGCGGCATTTCTGCAGGCGGTCGACGCGCAAATCGTAATCAGCAGCAACGACCGGACACTCAGCGGGAAACAGGTTGACTTCGAAGCCCTCACCGCCGGGCGTGTGTTACATCGCACCAATCGTCAAGGCTCGGTGACGCTGCACATGTCGCGCGCCGGCGAATTGACAGTGACAACATTTGAGTCGGTGAGATGAGCCGTGATTTCAGGCGATTCTGACTCCCTGCGCCAACATCCGCAATCCTACTTGTTCGCGTCAAACTGCGCAATTTGTGCCGCGATTAACGCCCGAATTGTGGAGTGCATAAAGTTTTTTATTGCCTCGGCGCACTGCCACGTTAGTTTACACAGTGCACCCCCAAAGCCCGGTCAGCGGCGGGAGTGCGGGGATATGCCCACGTCGTCAGGAGAACGATGATGCAGCCGACAATCTGCGCCAACTATCTTGCGCGATCGCTGATCATTGGCGCGCTCAGTGCCATGCCCTCGTACGCACAGATATGGGTCGGTCCGGCCGACGGTGTTTGGAGTAATCCGGGCAACTGGAGCACATTCAATGTTCCAAACTCGCCGTTTGACGATGTTGTGATCGATGCCTCTGCGGCACAGGACAGCACGGTCCGGCTCGATACAATCGCGCTTGTTCGCTCGATGCAGATCAACCCAGCCGACTCTTTGCGGCTCAATCCAGGCTCCCGGCTGGCAGTGTTTGGAAACGGCACGACAGGGTTCATCCAGAACGCCGGATTGATCACCCTCTCTCCCAACACCGAACTTCTCGCAAGCGCATCAGCCGTCACTCTCTTCGGCGGGGGCACGATTCAACTCGACGGCAACGCGGCGCGCATCGCGGGCAGCGGACGGGTCGTTAACGTGGACAACCGCATCACCGGCGACGGCCTGCTCGGTGGCAATGCGATTGAATTCGTCAATCAAAGCATTATCGATGCCTCCACCCCCAACCAAGCCCTGGTGGTTGATCCCGCCTCGAAGGGGCCAGCGGCGTTACTCAACAGCGGCACGCTCCTCGCCAGCGCGGGATGGCTCCTGCTCAGCGGCAGTGGCGGCGGTGGGTTCTCAAACACCAGCGGCCACATTCACGCCAATGGCGGCACGATCCAGCTAATCAACGATGCAGCCATCGCCGGGGGCACGTTTCAATCTTCCCTCGGTTCTCGCATTACGATCGCGCCCGGGCACGCTGCATCCCTCACGGGCATCATCAACAACGGCCACATCGCCGCGGGAGCTGGTTCGACCCTCGAGGTGGCCGAGGTCATCACCAATTCAGGGACGTTCACGCTCACGACCGAACTCGGCACCACCGCCGACACCGCGCTCGTCGCCATGGGCGATGCGACCTTCACGGGCACCGGCGTGATCGTCCTGGATTCGGCAACCGCGGCGCTTCGCGGACCGGGGACATTTATCAACAACCCATCTCACCGCATCGAAGGCGGCGGACGCGTCGGCGATAACTCGGCCGGCATTCGCAATCACGGCGTCATCGTCTCGCGCAATCCCCTCGCGCCGCTCGTTATCGATCCCGGTTCCCCCATGATTCACACCGGTGCACTCATCGCCGCCGGTGAGACCACACTCAAGCTCTCGGGCAACGGCGGGCAGGGATTCACCGGGTCGGGCAGCATGCACATTGAAGCCGGCGGCGCGATCGAACTTGTCAACGCAGCCCAGGTAAGCTTCACCGGCGATGTACAGGCCGATGGCCTGCTGCGCGCGGCCGGCGGATCGAGCCTGTCAGTCGGAGGCATCAGCGGCAGTGGAACCGTTCAAGCAACCGGACAAACCACCGGCGGGCGAATCACCGCCACTCACGTTCGCACCTCGTTCATCGAAGCCACCACCGGATTGGTCAAGCTTCGGGCCGGAGGCGGAACAATGGGAACATCGCGCGTGAATCAACTCAACGGCAGCGGGCTTGATCTCACCGATCACGCGATCATCATCGATTACACCGGAACCGATCCAATTCATTCGCTGACGACAAGGGTGCGCGACGGCTATGCTGCGGGGAGTTGGAGCGGAAACGGAATTCGATCATCCAGCGCCGCGGGCGACCTCACCCGGCGCACCGGCCTGGGCATCGCGCCCGCCTCGGCGTTGGCAACCCCTGTTCCCGGGATCTATCAAGGTCAACCGCTGGACCAAACTTCTGTTGTCATCGCATTCACTCTCTATGGCGATGCCAACCTCGACTTGCGTGTCAATCTCGACGACTTCACCGCGCTGGCGGCGGGGTTTGGGAACGCCGGCGGGTGGCATGAGGGCGATTTCAACTACGACGGGTTCGTCAACCTCAACGATTTCACCCCGCTGGCGGCCAGCTTCGGCATGTCCGCCCCGTTGCAAGTGACGACCGCTGCGGTCCCTGAACCAATGACGGCGTTTGTGAGCCTGGCATTGGTCTTCGTCGGACGGAGCAGACGGTCAGCATTTCCGGGCGCAACGCGCCGCTGAGGGCTGGAACGCAAGGCGCGCAAAATTAGTTGATCGCCGGTGGCAAAGGGGGCTCGCGGTGAGGTCTCACGGTGGGTCTCCGGTGAGGTCTCACAGTGCGATCGACCTTTTGCTATCGACGATCAACCTGAATCAGCCAGGTATTGCCGCCTGCGGTTCTTTATGGAATCGCGATGGTCTGCCCAGCCTTGAGTGTCTGTGGGCTAAGGCCGGGATTGGCCTGGGCGATGCGCTGCCACTGGTTGCCGTTGCCGTATCGGGCCTTGGCGATGCTGAAGAGCGTGTCGCCCTTCTTCACCGTGTAGCTCGACCCGCCAGCGACCGCGGTCTGCGACGGAGCGGGGGCGTAGGACGCCTGCTGATATTGCGGGGCGGGCGCGGTGTCGTAAATCACCTGCTGCGCCACCGGCTGCGGCGACGTTGCCTGGGGCGCGGTGTAAACCGGTGTCGGCTCGCTGATGTCCAGCGCACTGGCGTTGGTGGTTTTCCGGGTACATCCGACGAATGCACCGGCCGCGATCATAGCGGCTGCAAAGAAGGCAATGCGGGTTTTCATAGGGCGTCTCCTTACCTGCACAGGATTGGGTCATCGCGAGCGGCGTTCCGCCGCCGCTGGGTCATCTTCAGAACTTTATCGGACGAGCCACGGGAAGTTCTTTACCCAAATGCGAGATTTTTCCAGCCGCCGGGGGTGTGGAAGCGTCATCGGCTTGAGTTGGACCGCGCGTGGGGCTTGCATCTTCCCCGCCGACGTCGAAAGTGGCACCCGAAATGGTCTTGGTGCTGGTGATTCTGGTTTCGGGCGCATTCCTATGGGGCATTGCGGTGGTGCTGACGACCTTCGCGCTGCTCCATCCCCCGAGGCTCACGCCCGCCCGCGCGATGGCCCGTCTGGGGCGAATGACGCCCGCCGATCTTGGATTACGCTACGAAAACTGCGACTTTACAATCGAAAGTGGACGGGCTGAAGCAAGGGTGACACTCGTGGGGTGGTGGATTCCATCGATCGCGCGGTCGGACCGGTCGGTGATAATCGTCCACGGCTACGCCGACAGCCGGGCTGGCGCGCTGGCATGGGTGCCGGTGTGGCTCGATGTCGGGTTCAACGTCCTGCTCTTCGACCTGCGCGGCCACGGCGAGAGTGGTGGAAACGCCACCTCTGCCGGGCTAAATGATCATTTCGACGTTTGGCGAATTGTCGCAGAATTGCGTGCCCGCAAGCCGGAGCAGACGCGTCAACTCATGCTTTTTGGCGTGAGCCTCGGTGCCACCATCGCGCTGGCCGCGGGCGAAACCGTTGACGACTTAGCGGGGATTGTGCTCGAATCGCCGGTGGTCGATTTCATCCACGGCGTGAATACGCAAAGCTGGCTGATGGGCCTCCCCGGCGCGACTGTCGTCCGCCCGGGAATCTGGCTGGCCGAGCGCTGGCTTGGCCGCCGGTTTGCCGCGGTCCGGGTGTCGCGCCTCATCTCCCTCTCGCCGGCACCGGTTCTGGCGATGATCCCGCTCGCCGATGCGTTTCTCCCGCCGGAACACGTCGAGGAAATCACCCGCGCGATCGGGGCGCGACGATTAAAAGATCAAACGTCGCAAGTTGTTGATTTTCAAGGAGCTACGCATCTTCTGCCCGCGCATCTGGAGTCGGCCAGGTATCGTGACGCCTTGCAACAGTTCGTCAATGCGTGTACAGACTACGGTTTGGCGCGCGCGCCGGCGGAGGGTGCCGGGGCGCGTCAATCCAACTGAGCGCATTTGATGTCAATTCTTGAAGAACTGAGCCAATCCTTCCCGCCGCAGATTCAGGAGCGCGGGGATGAATATTTCTCTCAGCGGCGGGCGCAGATCGTGGAGAATCGCCCCGATTACGTTCGTGCCATTGTCCGAGGCACCGGAAGATATCGCGTGGAGATTCGCTTCAACTCCGGCGACCTTCGCAACCCCGAATATCGCTGCGGATGCCCCTATTTTGAAGAGCACGGCGGGTGCAAACATATCTGGGCAGTGCTTCGACAGGCCGAACACCAGAAGATTCTTCCCCGGCTGGAGATGGATCGCCCCAGAAACGCCAACAGCAACGGCCACGACTATGATGTACACGACGACGCCGACGACGAGACCGATTACGCCGACGAATCAGTCGTCGAATCGCACATCGAACGCATCCGGCGGTCAACCCAGACTATCCATCGGACCGACGCAGACGAAGCTCAGCCCGGCAAGCCGCGCCCCCGCTGGCTTCGATCGATTCAGACCGTCAGCGACGAGATGCTGGGCAACGAAAATGCCCAGCCGACACCCTGGCCGGCGTATCGACGCATAATTTACGTCGTGGATATCGATGCCACGATCGCGCAGGGAATGCTCGCGGTTGAACTGATGTGCGAAGATGTACTGGTCGCTGGCAAGCCCGAGCGACTTCGCTCGCTTCGGCTTTCGCGCGTCAGCCTGCCAAAACTGCCCGAGCAGGAAGACGCCTCGATCGTGCAGATGCTGCTGGGGGCGAGCCGCGGCGGGGTGGTGGAAGACTATCTCGACATCGATCACCGGTTTCTGCTCGCCGAAGCCTCGGCGGAGACGTTGCTTCGCCGAATGATCGCCACCGGCCGATGTCGTTTGCGGCACCACGAGACTTCGGCCACCCTGCCGTCGCTCGAGTGGGACGATGCGCCGCAGTGGAAGTTTGTCCTGCGGTTGCAGCAGGAAGAAACCGAACCGATCTTCTGGCTGCGCGGCGACTTTCGGCGCGATAACGAAACCATCGACGCCCGCGAATCGGCCATCGTGCTCCGCGGGGGGCTGATTATTCGTGGTAACACCGTGAGCAAGCTCGACGACGGCGGCGCGTTTGACCTAATCGCGCTACTCCGAAGCGAGACGAATACGTTTGTGCCAGAAGCGCAGATTCCACAGTTACTCACCGAGCTGTTCAATCTCCCGCGGTTGCCGCAGTTGGAACTGCCTGCTGGACATGAACTTACGGAACTGCGCGCCCCCCCGCGGCCCCGGTTGAGCATTGCGCGCCCGACCGGTGGGCCGGCCAATAGGCTTGTGGCCGAGTTGTTGTTTGATTACGCCGGGGTGAAAGTCCCCTGGCGGCCGGTGCGGCCCGCCCTGTACGACGCCAACTCCCGGCAACTCCTCTGGCGCGATCGCAACGCGGAACTTGCCGCGGGCGAAGTGTTAACCTCGCTGGGCCTGCGCCCCGGCGAATCACACACGGACGACGACACATGGCGGCTGCCCGCGAACAAACTCAGCAGGATCGTCTCGACCCTCGTCGGCCAAAGCTGGATTGTCGAAGCTGAGGGAAAGGTCTACCGCAAAGGCGGAAAATTTAACGTGCGCGTCGCCAGTGGAATTGATTGGCTGGAGTTGACAGGCAACATCGATTTCGATGGACAGACCGCGACGCTCCCACAGCTTCTCAGCGCCGCGCGGAAGGGTGACAAGCTCGTGAAGCTCGGCGATGGCACCTTCGGCGTGCTCCCGGAAGACTGGCTCGAACAATATGGCGTGCTCGCCGCCATGGGCGAGGTGGACGGCGACCATATCAAGTTCAGCAATAAGCAGGTTGGCCTGCTGGATGCCCTTCTGGCAGCGGTGCCCGAGGCGACCTGGGACGAGTCTTTCACCAAGCTCCGACAACAACTCGAACAGTTCAACGGCATCGAGGCGGCCGAGGCACCTCCGGAGTTTTCTGGAGAGTTGCGGCACTATCAGAAGGATGGTCTCGGCTGGATCGGCTTCCTGCGCAAACTCGGGTTCGGCGGGTGCCTTGCAGACGATATGGGCCTGGGAAAGACGATCCAGGTACTCGCGATGCTTCAACGGCGAAAGCTCGATGGCGCCGGCAAGCCTACATTGGTCGTCGTTCCGCGGTCGCTCATTTTTAACTGGAAGGCCGAAGCCGAGAAGTTCACCCCCGGATTGCGCGTGCTCGATCATTCGGGCGCACAGCGATCGATTCCGAAGAACGGGTTTAAGGATTACGACATTGTGCTTAGCACCTACGGTACCGTCCGCCGCGATGCCGTCGAGATGAAGGATATTCCCTTTGACTATGTCGTGCTCGACGAAGCGCAGGCCATCAAGAACAGCCAAAGCGAAAGCGCCAAGGCCGTGCGAATTCTCACCGCCGACCACCGCCTGGCACTGTCGGGCACACCGGTGCAGAATCACCTCGGCGAACTCTGGAGCCTGTTCGAGTTTCTCAACCCCGGCCTGCTGGGAACCAGTAGCGCCTTCAAAACAATCAGCGCCGGCGGAACGGTTGACGGCAGCGGGCGCGAGGCGCTCGCCAAGGCGCTGCGGCCATTTATTCTACGGCGGACGAAGGCACAAGTCGCGCCCGAGCTTCCCGACAAGCTCGAACAGACTTTGTATTGCGAACTCGACCGCGAGCAGCGCAAGCTCTACAACGAGCTACGCGAACACTACCGCGCCAACCTGCTGCAGCAGGTTGACCAACTCGGCATCGGCAAGACGAAGATGCAGATCCTCGAAGCGCTGCTGCGCCTCCGGCAGGCGGCGTGCCATCCGGGGTTGATTGACCAGAAGCGTGTCGGTGAAAGCAGTGCCAAGCTCGACGCGCTCGTTCCGCAGATTGAAGAAGTCATCGATGAAGGCCACAAGGTGCTGGTGTTCAGCCAGTTCACCAGCTTTCTTTCGATCGTGCGCAAAAAACTCGACGCCCGCGGCGTGACGTATGAATATCTTGACGGAAAAACCAACGACCGCCAGGCGAGAGTCCGCCGCTTTCAGAACGACCCCGACTGCAAACTGTTCCTCATCAGCCTCAAAGCCGGCGGGCTAGGCTTGAACCTCACGCAGGCCGAGTATGTGTTTCTGCTCGACCCGTGGTGGAACCCCGCGGTGGAGCAGCAGGCGATCGACCGCACCCACCGAATCGGCCAGACGCGGCAGGTGTTTGCGTATCGCCTCATCGCCAAGGACACGGTGGAAGAGAAGGTGCTCGAACTGCAAAAGGCCAAGCGCGCCCTCGCCGACGCGATCATCACCGCCGACAACTCGCTCATCACTTCGATGGGGCGCGAAGAACTCGAAATGCTCTTGTCGTAATCGCTCGTCACCAGCCATCAATGAAGAACGGCGGCACATCGCGTGCCGCCGTTCTTCTTCAATGGCCGGGGTTGAACTATCTCTTTTCCGCAGGCGCAACCGGCGACATTTCAATCGCCACCTGATCCAGCGCGGCGGCCATGTCGTCGATCGCGGCGAGAAGCGTCTGCTCATCGGCGCGGGTCGCGATAATCAGGTCATTCACCGACTGAATCCCCCCGCGGGTGAGATCGCTGCTGAGGAATCGCTGCAAGTCGCGCAGGTTGGACATCAAAGGCGTGGCGGTGGTGCGGACGGTGGCCATCTTGTCGGTGAGCGATTGAAAGCTCGCCCGCGCTTCGCCCATGCGCGCGTAGGCCCGCTCCTTCATCTTCGCATCGGTCAGCGCGTCGGCCTCGGCTTTCCACCGCACGACGTACTCTTCCCGCTTCGCACGCATGTCGTTGGCGCGATCGCGCGTGCGCTGCCCGCGGCGCTCAACTTCGTCTACGGCCTTGGAAAATCTGGCGTATTGCGGGCGCAGGTCGGCTTGGGGGTTGTTTACCAGGTCGTCCAGGAAATCGACCGCCTTCACCACTTCCGCCCGCGTCGCCGCCAGTTCGCTGCGCGTGTCCTGCAGCCGCTTGCTCGCCAGCGCCGCCTTATCGAAGCCCGTCTTCTTGTTGGCGCACCCAATCAGGAGGGCCGCCGCGATCGCCACTACAAGCCCGCTGCGAATCATCTGCAAACTCTTCATGTTTGACCTCGTATGTCTAAGACCCCAGGCAATAGTTTACGCCAGCCGCTGAGGCCGCCAATTTTTCGCTCGCCGACGAACACCCCCCCAAGGCGGCTTGTGGCAGTTACGGATCGCTCGGAAAAATCTGCCGCCAATCCCGCTCCATATCGACAACAATCCATCTTTGCTCACCCGCGCGAATCAGCGCCTGATCGAGCCTGCCAATGTGCGATGACTTGTCGTACTTCCATTCGCGCACCGCATCGGTGTGATGAATGATCACGCCCAGCCGACGGCCGGCTCCGCTTGTGGCATATTCGAGCATTTGCAGATCGCCGTCAGAATTGCCCACTGCTATCACGGGTCGACGGCCGATCATTTGCTGGATGCCAACCGGCTTGCCCGGACCATCGTCAATCAGATCGAGTTCTGAGAGCTTCACCACATGCGCCCCGTCCGAGCGCATCTCAAACGCGTAAACTCCTCGGCTGCCGATGACTTGCTCGGGAGGGATGCCGTAGGTCTCCTCCGCAAACGCACGAATGAAATCCACCCCGCCTCCGGACACAATGTAAGTCTTGAATCCGTGAGCGCGCAGGTACTCCAGGAGTTCCAGCATCGGCTGATACACCATTTTCGTGTACGGTTGCTTTGTTTCCGGGTGCCGGGCGCTCGCAAGCCATCCTATGACCGCTGCTTCAAACTCGTCAGTCGTCATGCCGGCATGGGTTGCTTTGACGATTTCGCCCAGCGACTTCTCGCCCCCGGCAAGAACTGTCTTCAGGTCACCGCGCAAGACGGATGCGAATGGCACCTTCTCCCGCCATTCCGGATGCTGGTCGGCAAGCACCTTCACGCGGTCGAGGGCGAATGCCAATTGAAAGTAGAATGGCTGCTCTGCCCAAAGGGTTCCGTCGTTATCGAACACCGCGATTCGCTCGGCGGGTGGAATGTAACTCTCGGAGCCGCGACGACTTACGTCGCCAACGAAGTTGACAATCTGCTTCTTCGTGCCCCCATCATTCCAGGAAGCGAGCGGATCGGCGGCGCAGGAAATCGAGATCGCCGTGAGAACGCACAGGACCGAGTGGCGAACAAACTGGTAGCTCAACATGATCGCGCCTCTCCGTGATCAAAGCTGTTTGGGCAACAATGACCCAGGCCGCCCCCGCAACATTGCGGGGAGCGGCCTGGGTGCCGTATGAGCCTCTGGCGTTACTCGCCGCCAATGGTCATCCGTTTGATCTGCTGTTCAAGGGAATCCAGACTCCAGTCGCCCGGACGCTGGCTTGGAGGGAACTCCTTCATACTCATGAGAAACTCGCTGGCAACCGCCTGCAGCGGCACCAGGACAAACGCGCGATCGATCATCCAGTCGTGGTAGGTGTTGGAATTCTGCTGCGCCTTCTCAAATGGGTCGCGGCGAAGATTGAAGAGCAGTGGCAGTCGCAGATGAACGAATGGTTCGCGCCACACGTCCAGTTGATACGCGCGGTTCTCGAGGTAGGTGGCCTTCCAGTCGCCGACGCGAATCGCCACGATCTCGCCACCGTCATTGGTGTAGATAAATGCCTTCCGCGGCGATTCCTTGACCTTTCCCGAGAGATAATCGCTCAGATCTTTGCCATCGACGTGGTTCTTATAGGTTCTTCCGTTGAGTTCCACGCCTTGGAGCAGCTTCTGCGTGATGTCGGCAGCCCCCGCCGCGGCGGCGAAGGTGGGGAGCCAGTCTTCGTGCGACACAATACCGTTCAGGGTTTCGCCGGCGAGGTAGTTTCCGGGCCAGCGAATGAAGCAAGGCACGCGAAAAGCGCCTTCCCAGTTGCTGTTTTTCTCCCCGCGGAAGGGCGTGGTGCCAGCATCGGGCCATGTGTTGTAGTGCGGGCCGTTATCGGTTGAATACTGCACAATTGTGTTGTTGGCGATGCCCAGTTCGTCGATGAGGGCGAGCAATTCACCGACGTGCATGTCATGCTCGACCATGCCGTCGTGGTACTCATCGCCGCTGGGGCCGGCGATGCCCTTGTGCTCTTCCTTGACATGCGTGCGAAAGTGCATGCGGGTTCCGTTCCACCAGCAGAAAAACGGCTGACCGGCCTCATGCTTCCGCCTGATAAACTCCTTGGCCGCGGCGACGGTCTCATCGTCGATGGTTTCCATCCGCTTTTTGGTCAGCGGACCGAGGTTTTCGATCGATTGCCCTCCGGCGCCGTCCGATTTAGTTCGCAACAGCCCCCTGGGACCAAATTGTTCGCGAAAGGTCTTGCCGTTGGGCAATTTTACGTCACTGGGGTAATCGCGGTTCTCCGGCTCTTCCTCAGCGTTGAGGTGGTAGAGACTGCCCATGAACTCGTCAAAGCCATGAACGGTGGGCAGGTGCTCGTCACGATCACCCTGGTGGTTCTTCCCAAACTGACCTGTGGCATAACCCTGGCTTTTCAGCACGGTGGCCATGGTCACATCGGTCTTTTGCCATCCTTCTTTCGCGCCCGGCATGCCCACCTTGGTCATGCCCGACCGCACCGGAACACTCCCGCTGATGAACGCCGCGCGTCCCGCGGTGCAGCTTTGCTGCGCGTAGTAGTCAGTGAACGCCACGCCTTCTTTGGCAATTCTGTCGATGTTGGGAGTTCGATAGCCCATCATTCCGCGATTATTGTGGCTGATGTTCCATGTGCCGACATCGTCGCCCCAGATCACCAGAATATTGGGCTTGGATTGCTGCGCCTGTGCGAGCGAGCTCGACAGGATGCAGAAAAGACCGACGACCATTGAGGTCAGGGCGCATGGTCGCACGAGACTGTTGCACCAATTCATTCTTGCTCCCGTGTTAAGCGGCCTTCCCTACGAATGGTGAGCGAGACTCGAGCCCGGATAATGTCCGGCCAAGGAGACGCTCAGCACGGCACGGAAAACCTACAAACAAATGTTCAAGTCCGAGGCTTGCCGCCTTGTGACCGTGGAGAAGTATCGCAAGTCTGAAGTTTACAGCAAGTTTGCGTGTCGTATCAGTCACTGGACGACTGGCCGCTCACACGCGAACCGACCCCTGCCAGGAGGCATTGAAGATGGCGTTGACGACGCGTCGGCCTGGCATGACATCAAACCGAGCATGAGCCGCCGCCGATTTGCAACCCGGGCACAAGCAACGAGTTCGATCTTTGAATGGGTCGAAGGATGGTACAATCGCCGCCGAAGGCGCTCGGCGCTAGGCTATGTCAGCCCCGAAGAGTTCGAGGCAAGCCTCAATTAGTGACAGCCGTCGCGCTTGCCGTTCGTGGGGAAGGCCACAGATACTCGGTGGGACTTTCGATTAAAATGATGAACGAAAGTGCAGATAACCAAGACCCAGTGCTGGTGATTGATCTAGGAAGAGGCGACCGAACCGGGCTTCTGTGGTTGAGTGCTGTCTTTGGAGGATGAGGCTTGTTTGGAGTGATTGCGTTGTGGACGCTCAGACTCGCAGAACGCCAGCACCTCCATCACCAAAACCCGGCGTGGCAATAAGTGCGAAAGATTCTTCTGGGCCTGCCAGGATTCCAATCACGCTGCCAACGTGGGCTGGATCGAGTGGTTTTCTGTTGGCTTTCTCGTGGTTTTCTGGCTGTTTTCTGACTAATCATCTTCCGCGTGCGGGTGGTACGCGCCGACCAACTGTTGCTGCACCTGCGGGGGGACGGGGTCGTAGTGGCTTAGCTCCATGCTGAAGCTGCCCTGTCCGCCGGTGACGCTCTTTAGCTGGTTTTGATAGGTCATCACCTCGGCCAGCGGGGCCTGGGCTTTGACGACGGCCATGCCGCCGCCCAGAAAATCCTGGCCCATGATCCGGCCGCGTTTGCCGGAGAGGTCGCCGGTGATGGCACCCATTTTGTCTTCGGGGCAGGTCACTTCCATGTTGACGATCGGTTCGAGAATGCTCGGGCGGGCCTTGAGGATTGCATCGCGGAATGCGTGCTTCCCGGCGGCCTTGAAGGCGACTTCCTTGCTATCGACGGGATGGTGCTTGCCATCGTAAACGATCACGCGGACATCCTGCAGCGGATAGCCTGCGACGGCACCTTGCGTGAGCAATTCTCGCACGCCTTTCTCAATTGCGGGGACAAACTGCCCTGGAATCGCCCCGCCGAAGATTTCATCGATAAACTCGAATCCCTTGCCGCGCTCCATGGGTTCGATGCGCAGGTAGACCTCGCCAAACTGCCCCGCCCCGCCGGTCTGCTTTTTGTGGCGGTGATGGCCCTCGGCTTTTTGCAGGATCGTCTCGCGATAGGCGATTTTCGGGGGCTTGGTGTCAACGTGCAGCCCCCGGTTGGCCAGCCGCTGCAGCACGAGGCGCAGGTGAAGCTCCCCGAGGCCATTGATGACGACTTCATGAGTTTGCGAGTCATTGTGCCATTTGAATGTCGGGTCTTCCTCTTCAAGCTTATGAAGCTGCACGCTCATCTTCGCTTCATCGCCGCGGGCCTTGGGGGTGATGGCCAGGCCGTACATCGGCGTGGGGAGCTTGAGCGGCTTGCAGTGAACGCTGTCGAGCGCGTGATCGTCGTGCAGCACGTCGTTCACATGAATCTCTTCAATCTTGGCCACGGCCCCGATGTCGCCGCAGATGATTTCGGGGGCTTCCCGGTGCTCCTTGCCCTGCAGGTGAAAGACGTGGCCGAGTTTGATGGGCTTCTTGTTGTGCCCGATATACACCTGCGATTGCCCTGTCACGCGGCCCTGGTGAATGCGGAAAATCGAAAGCTTGCCCACAAACGGGTCGGCGGTGACTTTGAACACATGCGCCAGCAGGGGATGCTCGGCGTCTTCATGTATCTCGTAAGGCTTTTCGTTGGCACCTTCGCCGGTAAGGAAGGCTGGCATATTGCCTTCGAGGGGGCTGGGGAAGTGCTTGACGATGGCATCGAGCAATTCGGTGACGCCGACGCCCGTCTTTGCGTCGGTAAACAGGATGGGAACCACATGACCATCGTCCATGGCGCGCTCGAAGGGGTCGTGGAGCGCGTCGTAGTCGGGTTCCTCGCCGCCGAGGTATTTTTCCATCAGGTTTTCGTCCATTTCGACGATCTGATCGAGAATAGCCGCGTGGCACCGGCGCACGGTATCAAAATCGGCTTCGCCCGAGGCGTTCAAGAGGCACTCGACAACGGCCTTGCCGCCGCCGGTGGGGAGATTGATGGGGAGGCATTCCGGCCCGAAGGCTTCCTGAATGCGTTCGACGAGCGCCGCGAGATCGACCTCGGGCATGTCAATCTTGTTAATGATGATGGCTCGGGGCAGATTTCGATCTTTGGCGGCTTCCATCATGCGCCGGGCGATAACCTCAATGCCGCTTTGCGCATTGATGACGACCGCAACAGTTTCGACCGCGGGCAGGCACGCGATAGCCTGGCCGATGAGATCGGGCGAGCCTGGCGTGTCGATGAGGTTGATGCGCTTGCCGAGATGGTCGCAATGCAAAATGGCGGAGTAGATGCTGTGTTTGTGTTCTTTCTCTTCCTTCTCAAAGTCGCTGCAGCTTGACCCGTCGGCGGGAGAAGTCTTGCGGTTGATGGTGCCGCTGGCGAACAGCATGGCATCGACCAGCGAGGTTTTGCCGCTGGCACCGTGGCCGGCGATGAGAACATTCCTGATATCACCCGTGGTGTAAGAAGGCATGAGAAGACTCCGTTTGCTGGCGTCGGTAAGGACCCTCGTTGCTCGACAGGGAGGCAGGATGTGTCAACGCCACCGGCATGACGCCACAGCCGGCGCGCTGGCGTATCGACAGGATTCTAACACCGCAGGGGGTGGATCGCTAAAAGATTCTGCAACAATTGACGCTGGCTCGGTAAATGGGTGTATTGCCGGTAACATTCGAGAATGCTCCGATCAATCACCACCTTCCTCCTGTTAGTCAGCGGCTGCGCCATGAACAAAACAAGTGAGTCCAACTTTCTGCAAAGCGATCTTCGCGTGATGAGCTTTAACATCCGCTTTGCCACCGCCCCGGACGGCGAAAACCACTGGGACCTGCGACAGGATGCCGCGGTGAAGGCCATCCAAGCATTCGACCCCGACATTCTTGGCACACAGGAAACTCTGCTCGTGCAACGCGACTTCATTCCCGTGAGGCTGCCACAATTCGCCGCGGTGGGGGTGGGGCGGGACGACGGCAAAGAGAAAGGGGAAATGACAGCGGCGTTCTATCGGCGCGATCGGTTTGAGTTGCTCGATTCCGGCCATTTCTGGCTCAGCGAGACGCCGCAGACACCGGGGAGCAAGAGCTGGGACACTGCCATCACGCGCATGGCCACTTGGCTGAAGCTGCGCGACCGAAACGACCCAACCACGCGGCCTCTGCTGGTCATTAATGCACATTTCGATCACGTCGGAAAAGTGGCCCGCGAAGAGTCGGCCAAGCTCATCCGGCGGCAGGCGGAAACACTTGGGGAGGGATGCTCGGTTCTCATCATCGGCGATTTTAACTGCACGGAGAGTGATGCCCCCTATGCGCAGCTCGCTGGCCAGCGCGTCGGCGCAACGACGTTGATTGATACCTACCGACAAGTTCACTCGGAGCGCGCCGAGAATGAAGCCACTTTCACCGCGTTTAAGCCAGAGGCGATTAAGGGCAACCGAATCGACTTCATCTTCGCCAGCGACGACCTCAACCCCACAGCGGCGGGCATTGACCGCAATCTTTACGATGGCAGACTGCCCAGCGACCACTTCCCAGTGACCGCGACACTGCGGCGCACCGGACGGCCGGCGAAGCCGTAGCCAAATCTGGAAATCCGTCTGGCGCTGCAGATCGCGCCGCGGTTGAAGTGCGTCTGATCTTGCCTTATATCCTTCGTTTTCATTGCGCAACGCCGTTTCCCTCGGCGCAGCGGCTTACGATCCTGCTTAGCTTGATTTAGAGGTAAAAAGAATGGCTCATCGTGTCTATAACTTCAGCGCCGGACCCGCCATGCTCCCGACCGAGGTGCTGGAGAAATCGGCCGCGGCATTGCTTGATTTTCAGGGCAAGGGCTTTGGCATCGCCGAATGCAGCCACCGCGGGAAGGAGTTTGACGGTGTGATGGATGAGTCCATCGCGCTTTGCAAGAAGCTGCTGGGCCTGGGCGACAGCCACGACGTGCTGTTTCTGCAAGGCGGCGCGACACAACTGTTTACGCAAATCGGAATGGCATTCTTACACAACTCGGCCGACTACCTGGTGAGCGGCGAATGGAGCAAGAAGGCCGCCGGCGCGATCAAGGATCTCGGTGGGAAGGCCAACGTTGTCGCGACCAGCGAGGCGAGTAGTTTTGATCACTCTCCGGCAAAGGGCGATTGGAAACTGAGCGACGCAGCCGACTATTTTCATGTCTGCTCGAATGAAACCGTCCACGGTCATCGCCTGCCGCAGTGGCCGGTGCATCGCAACCTGATCGTCGATGCCAGCAGTGAGTTTATGAGCCGCCCGCATCCCGTGGCCGATTGCGCGCTGGTGTATGCTGGAAGCCAGAAGAATCTCGGGCCCGCGGGGGTGGTGGTCGCGATTGTGCGCAAGGACATGTACGAAAAACAGAAGAAGATGCCCGCCAAGCTCTGGAGCTTTAAGGACATGGCCGAGAACAAGAGCATGATCAACACGCCGCCGACGTTTGGCGTGTATATCCTGCTCGAAACGTTTCGCTGGCTCGAACGCCAGGGTGGACTTGCAGCGATCGAGAAGATCAACGCACAAAAGGCTCAGGCGATTTATGGGGCGATTGATTCGTCGAATGGCTTTTACACCGGCACCGTCAGCGTGAAGGACCAGCGAAGCCACATGAATGTCACCTTCCGCCTGCCGAGCGAAGAAATCACCGACGCTTTCATCAAGGAAGCGGCCAGGAACGGAATGGTCGCGCTGAAGGGCTACCGCACCGTCGGCGGGATTCGCGCCAGCATCTACAACGCAATGCCCGCCGAGGGCGCGGCGGCGCTTGCGGCGTTTATGAAGGATTTCGCGTCCAGGAATTCGTGACGGGTTACTCACCCACTGCCGCACGAAGTTCCTTGAAGCTATAGATTCCCGCCAGAATCTGGGGCTCGCTTTCGCCGGCGCGCCAGACCGCTGTCACTGGAATTGCGCCGACGGCGTTGAGCTGGCGCAAGAGCGGCCAGCCGATGGCCGATTGGTGCGTCAGGTCGGCCTTGATGGTTGTCACCCGGTTGGCGCGGAGCCATCGCACGTTTTCTTCCGAAGCGAAGACGGTCAGTTCGATCGTCTGACAATTGGCACACCAGTCGGCGGTGAACTTCACCAGCACGGGCTCGCCAGTTGCGCGGGCCTTTGCCAGTGCCTCTTCAGAATAGGCGGTCCAATCGATTGGAGGATTGGCGAGCTTGACGGTGATGGCCAGGGCAGGGCCGATCAGCCCCGCCGCCACGACCGTCGCCGCCACGATGGCGAGCTTATGCTTGGCGACCTGTGCCGCCCGCACGACCAGGAACACCCCCGCCGCGGCGATGAGCGCGAAAATGACCCACCAGAAATTGGGCCCGCGGAGCGCGTCGGGCAAAAACATCTTGCCAAAGTAGGCCGCGGTCGCCAGCAGCAGGAAGCCCATCATTTGCTTGATGATCTCGCTCCACGCGCCCGCCCGGGGCAATTTCTGCGCCACGCCGGGAAACGCCGAGAGGAGCACATAGGGAGACGCCATACCCGCCCCCACAACCATCAGGAGCAGCACACCCACCACCGCCGGTTGAAGCGCCGCCCATGTCAGCAGCGCGAAGAAAAGCCCGAAAGTGCAAGGCGTGCTCAGCACCGCAGTAAGGATGCCGAAGAGGAAATTGCCGCTCACGGTGTCATGCCGCGGAGTGACGTTGTAGACCCAATATGGCATGTTCACCCCAAACACCCCGAACATTCCTGCGGCCATGCCGATGAGGATTACCGTGACCGCGCCTGCAAACCAGACATTTCCGAACAATTCCCCCCAGCTAATCGCCTTGAACACCAGCACCGGCACCGCCAGCGCAGCAAACGTAGCGATTATGCCCGCGGAGAAGATCAGCCCGAACATGAAGCACTTCGCGCGATCGTGCTGCGCCACTTCATAAAAGCCCACCGCCTTCAGCGGCAAGACCGGCAACACGCAGGGCACGAGATTGAAGATGATCCCCACAACAAAAGCGCCCGCAAATGCCAGCAGATAAGCATTGTCGCGCAGTTCGAGACCGAAAAGCGACTGCGCCTTTGCCGCAGGCGCAGGTGGCTTGGCGGTGCCGCTGGTTGCGTCGGCGATCGCTGCGAACACCGACGGATCAAAGTCCTTGAAAATCGCCTGCTCGACCGGTTCAACCGAATCGGTAGCGGCGACGATTTTCGTTTGCCACGCCACCTCAGGCGATTCCGGCGCGAAGCAGCTACGGTCGTCACAAATCTGGTAGGTGAGCGTGCCCCGAATGCTCAACTCGCCTGTTGGCGAAGCGTCCGGCTTGACCTGCACGGGCACATAAACCACCACCCTGCCGTCGTAAAGGTTCAGCGCGCCAAGTGCCGGATAGGTTCGATCATGCCCCTTCGGGTAGATCGGCTTGCCGATGATCAGTTGATCATTCGGCTCCATCGCAAGCTCGAAGGCGATAAAGTTTTCGTCGCTCGGCGTGGCTGATTGGGCGTGATAGCCGGGCTTGATGTCGACGACCACTGCGAGCACGGCGTTTTCACCCACGCGCAACGCCGATTGCCCGACCACGGCGCGCGACGAAGCCAAATCGACCGGCTGCGCCCCCGCGGCGGAACAAATCCCGGCCAGGAAAGCACAAACCAGCATCGTCCGCTGCAGAAAGCTCATCGCCTGCATCATCCGAACACCCGCGCTCCAACGCAGTCCGAACACCCCTCACTATCTGACATCATACAAAGTCGTCGGGAAAGTTGACGCGCATCCGTCAGCGCAGAAGATCGATCGACTTGCCCCATATCAATATGGGACAAATCGTAGGGAGTAACCGTTGCGACTGTCGAAGCGAACCGAATACGGGCTGCGCGCACTCGTTCATCTCGGGAGGGTGGGTGACGAAAACTTCGTGCAGTCGCGCGATCTCGCCCAAGCCGAGCATTTGCCCGGGAAATACGTCGAACTTGTCCTGATGGCGCTGCGCAGGGCCGGGCTGCTCAAAAGCCGGGCTGGCGTGGGAGGGGGCTATCGGCTCGCCCGCGCGCCGGCACACATTCGCATCGCCGACGTCATCGACCTGCTGGAGCGCACCGACGATGCCGAAGCCGACCGAGCCGCAACCCGTTCGCCCGGCGCGGCCGCGGTGGCATTTGTTGTTGCCAAGGTGCAACAAACAACCGAAACCGCGCTCGGCGAATTGACGCTGGAGAAGCTCCTCGATCAGATTCCACGCAACGTCGGGTCGAAAGACTCAATGTACTACATCTAAGTTCGGGTGTGACGCCCAAGTACGGCAGCACGAGGCAGAAACGCTTATGTTGTATCTCCTGGCTTTCAGTATCGATACCGTTCGCGACTGGGTTCAAAACCATGGCTTTTGGGGCGGGGTGGCCGTGGTGTTTGGCCTGCTGTTCTTGTGTGGGCTGGGCCTTCCACTCCCGGAAGATATCCCGCTGATCGTCGCGGGGGCGTTTTTGGTTCACGACACACGCAGTTGGATCATTGTTGGCTCGGCCTGCTGGGCGGGCATCATCGGCGGGGATATCTGCCTTTACATGCTGGGGCACAAATACGGCATGAACATCACCAAGCTGCCGTTCATCGGAAAACATGTGACCGCGGAGCGAATTCAGCACGTTGAGAAGCTCTTCGAGCGCTACGGCGTGCTGGTGGTGGCTGTCGGCAGGCTCTTTGCAGGCATCCGCGGCGCGATGGTCGTCACCGCGGGCACCATTCGCTACAACTTCTTCAAGTTTCTCATCGCCGACGGCATCGCGGCATTCTTCTCCGGCGGGCTGTTCATGCTGCTGGGGCACTGGGTCGGCCAATCGCTGAACGATGATCGAATCAAGGAATTCAAGCACTGGTTCATCGCCGGAGCGATCGTGCTTGTCTGCCTTGTCGTGGCTTGGGTCATATGGAAACGCCGCACAGGATCGAGCGTCAGCCAGAAGATTGAAGAAAAAATTGAACAGCGGATCGAAAAGAAAATCCACGCGGCAGGTGAACAGCACCGGCAAGCCTCGGCTGCCCACGAATCTTCACGAACGAAACACGAATGAAGAAAGACGAAAGTGTAAGGGATTTTTGCACGAGGGGTAGGCTTGGCGCCAAGGTTACGCTACCGGCGATGCGTTGAATGCGCACATCATTCGTGACTGATTCCTGCAAATTCGTGGGCGACATTCCGTAAACGGTTTGACGCCCGGCCCCCCGCGTCCTACGCTTTTGTTAAGTAAACAACAGGAGATCATTTATGCCCGTCGAACTTATGAAACTGCCCTACGCGACCGACGCACTCGAACCGCACATTGATAAAGCGACGATGGAAATCCATCACGGCAAGCATCACAACGCCTATGTAACCAATTACAACAAAGCACTCGAACAAGCCCCGCAGTTGGTGGGGAAGAGCGTTGAAGAGGTCATTGCCAACAACCTTGCCGCAGTGCCCGATGCCATCAAGGCCGCCGTCCGCAATAACGGCGGGGGAATTGTGAATCACAATCTGTTCTGGCAGACGATCGGCCCGGTCAACGGCACGAAATTTGGCGGCGCCCCGGTGGGCAACCTCGCCAAGGCCATCGATGCCTCTGTCGGCTCGTTCGACAAGTTCAAAGAGGCTTTCGCCGCCGCCGCCACCACGCGGTTTGGGAGCGGGTGGGCCTGGCTGGTGAAGAACGGCGGAAAGGTCGAGATTTATTCGACCGCAAACCAGGACAGCCCGATCATGGAAGGCAAAACGCCGATCATCGGCCTGGATGTGTGGGAACACGCATATTACCTGAAGTATCAGAACCGTCGGCCAGACTACATCGCCGCCTACTGGAACGTGGTCAACTGGACCGCCGCCGAGGAGCGATTCAACGCTGCAGGATAGTTTTTCGGCGATGCCGGTGCGGTAGCGGTGTCGTTCGGATTCAAGCTCAGTTTTCGCAGACAGTTTGCAATCGGCGGCGGGTGCCGGTAGTGGTCGTCTTATTCAAAGATGTTCACCAGGCTCATTCCCCGGTTTTCCAGGCAAATCAAGCTCACCGGCTCCCCCGGTGCAGTCGCGCTCCCCGCGATCGAGAGCGAGGGGGAGGCGCGCTATAAGCCCATCTCTTTTGCGATGGTCCGTCGGCTGCTGACGTACCTCACCCCCTACCGCAAGACTTATGTCACGGGAATTGTGGTCGGGCTGTTACACGTCCTGCTCGATCTACTATCGCCGGCATTTATCGGCTTGCTGATCGCGGTGTGCGCCGGATACCTCGACGGCACGCTGCACATCACCGCGGGCGAGGCCAAGACGCGGCTTGCGCTCATCATGGTGCTGTGGGGTCTGGCATTCACCGGATCGGTCCTTCTCCAACGCTGGTGCATCATTCTCATGACGCGGGCCGGAGAAAGCGTGCAGTTTGATTTGCGCCAGAAGATGTTTGCCCATCTGCAGTTGCTCTCGATGAGCTATTACGACAAGACCAAGCTGGGCCGGATCATCAGCCGGCTCACTAGCGACATCAATGCGCTGCGCGAGGTGAACGTGTGGGGTGTGTGGCAGATCATCGCCAATGCAATGATCATGCTCGTCGCCGCCGCCGCCATGGCATGGACAGATTACCGGCTGTTCCTGGCTGTTTGCTGGCTTGGCATTCCGCTCTTCATTCTGACGCGCATTTACCTTCGCACGCTGGGCCGCCAGCAGCAGGTGGTGCGCGAGTGGTGGACGCGCGTCAGCACCAATCTCGCCGAAAACATCACGGGAATGCGCGTCGTCACCGCGTATGACCGCCAGGCGCCCAATCTGGGCGTGTTTAATCGGCTGCAGGAGCAAAACACCAGCAACAACGTAAGTGTCGCCCGCACCAACGGCATTTATCAACCACTGCTCGAAGCCATTCGAAACACCGGACGAGCGATTGTTCTGCTCTTCGGCGGATATCTCATCGCGACGGGACGTATCGGCAAAGCCCAGGGCGTGGGCGCGGTGGTTGCGGCGTTTTGGTACTGGGATTGGTTTATGGGCGCAATTATCACGCTCGGCAACTTCATCAACCAACTCATGATGGCCATGGCCGGCGGCGAGAGGGTGTTTAACCTGCTCGACACGCCACCCGACGTGCACGACCTGCCCACCGCGCGCCCGCTGCCCCGCATCAAGGGCGATGTCACGTTTGAAAATGTCACCTTCGGCTACAACCCCGAGCGCCCCGTGCTGCACGACATTTCCTTCGAGGCCCGCGCCGGGCAGACTTTCGCGCTCGTCGGCCATACCGGAAGCGGGAAAAGTTCGATCGTGAGCCTGATCGCCCGATTCTATCAGCCTCAGCAGGGCCGGGTGCTTGTCGACGGCATTGATGTGCGCACCGTCACCGGCGAATCGCTGCATCGGCAAATGGGATTGGTGCTGCAGGTCAACTACCTGTTCACCGGCACCGTGATTGAAAACATCCGCTATTCCAAACCCGACGCCACTGACGAGCAGGTTTTTACCGCCGCGAGGCAGTTGGGCACCTTTGACGCGATTATGACCCTCAAACAGGGCTTCGACACCGATGTCGGCGAGCGCGGCGCCAATATGAGCCTGGGCCAGCGCCAGCTCATCTGCTTTACAAGGGCATACCTCGCCGACCCGAGAATCTTCATGCTCGACGAGGCAACCAGCGCCGTAGACACCGCGACCGAGATGCTTGTGCAGCAATCGCTGGAAAAGCTGCTCGCCGGGCGAACGACATTTATTGTCGCCCATCGCCTGAGTACGATCATGCGGGCCGACATGATCCTGGTGCTGGATCACGGCCGGATCGTGGAAAGCGGCACACATGCGGCGCTTCTAAGGCACGAGGGCAAGTATGCCGAACTGTACCGCCAGTTTGCCCAGTCCGCCGCGGGCAATTGATGATTTGGACTCGCTCTCCTGCAGGACAAAGCGCAATCAGAGGATCCACAGAAGTAGAGGCGGCGGAAGATATCAACGGGATCGTCCTGCAAAGCAGGCAAGTGCGAGAGGTATGCGATGGCAAGATTGAGATTCGACGAACAAGCGGCGCTCGCAGCCGGAGCAACCCCGCTGGCTGTCAGGCTCTATAAGGCACACAGGTTTCTCTCGCTATCGCTGCTGGTGTGGTTTGGGGTGTTCGTCCTCTTCGGCGTGGCTTACCATGTGTTTGGCAAGCCCAGGCCGATGCTCGATATTGGTACAGCGATCGTCATGGGTGCCTTCATCGTCCTCTGGCTGGCTTCAGTCACCACCCTGTTTCTGACCAACTTTCTCGTCCGCCGACTATACGTCGCTGCGTTCATCGGGGTTGTGTTCCACGGCGCACTGCTGCTTTTTCCTCTCCTCAATGCTGTCATCATGGAGACGATGGCACCTGACATGCCCGGTCAGGCCCAGCCTCCGAAGACTCCAGCGGCCTCTCCCGGCGGAAACGTCGGTGGCACGAAGAGCTGATCCCGGGTAATCGGTTCTGCGGCCCCTGTCCATCTCCATCATGCCGCAAGGTGCGCCCCGATTGCCTCCGTTGCGGCGATCGTTAAACTCCGGCGGCGAATTGTCTTGGCGTTCTTACCGGGCTATCGGCTCGGTGACGATCTGTTTAGGAGGTTTCATGCACGTTCAATCGCTGGAAAATCGTTGCCTGTTCGCCATCTCGCTCAGCGATGGGCTGCTCGAAATCGACGGCAATAACCTCAGCGAGCGCGTCCACATGCGCGTCAGCCGGGGCGATCTGATTGTGAAGCTCTTCCGCGAACCAACCGCCCGGCAGATCGCCCAGGGCAAAACGGGGCTTCAGACCATCGCGTCCCGAAAATATGACCCCGCCGACGTGCAACGCATCGAAATCGACATGCGCCGGGGCGACGATGTTGTCTTTCTGCAGCGCATCAATTTCAACGCCGATATCACGTTTAACGGACGCGCCGGAAATGACTTTCTAGAGATCGATGCCTCGCTCAGCACGCCGGGCGATGTTCCGCCCAGAATCGTTCTCGTCGGCGACGGCGGGAATGACTCCATGACCTATTTCGGCCCCGCGAACGTCTCCATGAGCGGCAGCGAGGGCCAGGACACGCTCATCGGCGGAAATGGCAACGACTTCCTCGACGGCGGCGACGGCAACGACTCCCTCATCGGCCGCGGCGGGGGCGATACGCTCTTAGGCGAGTCCGGCCACGATTTCCTTGATGCCGGCCAGGGTGCCAACGGAACCGTCACCGAAAGTGTGCTAGGCGGCAGCGGTGGCGATACCATCTTCGGGGGCAACGGGCCGCAATCGCTCTTCGGCGGCGGAGGAAACGACGTCATCACCGCAGCATTCGGGCCGGCACAGATTTTTGGCGAGTCCGGCAACGACAGCATCACCGGCGGAGACTTCGGCGAACTCATCGACGGCGGCGACGGCGACGACACCATCGACGGCAACGCCGGCAATGACACCCTCCTCGGCGGACTCGGCAACGACCAGCTCCGCGGCGGCGACGGCAACGACAGCATCCTCGGCCAAACCGAAAACGACATCCTCATCGGCGGAAACGGCAACGACACCCTCGACGGCGGCGAAGGCAACGATCTCGTCGTCGGCCACGCCGGACAAAACGCCCTCACCGGCGGCCCGGGCATCGATCACTTCATCCGCTCAGAAAGAGGCAACATCCTCGATTTCGAGCGCGGCATCGATGGGCTGATCTGATTGTTGGGCTGATCTGATTGTTGGGTTCATCTAATTGCCGGGTCGATCTGATTGATCCGCCGACCGAGTCGTAGCAGCGGGACGGGGGCGCCGATCCTGCATTCACCCCCGAACTTGCCGCCGACGACGATTTACGGCGATGCCCGCCAACATCACAATTCCCGCCCCCGCCGGTTCCGGCACGATCGGGTCCAGGCGGAAGTACGCAAACCCGCTGCCGTCGTCGAATCGGGCTTCGGCCAGTATCTGCCCGGCGTTGTTG
>DDRH01000063.1:0-9153 GCA_002343075.1 Phycisphaerales bacterium UBA2421
GGAGAGGCTTGCGCCCGGGCTGGGTGGGGGCGATCGCGGGTTTTCGCTTGATTTTGCCGTTGTCTGTGCATTGTCTCTCGGCCAACCCTCGGTTGGCCCCCGTTTTGGTTTCATGTCGAATCTTGACGAACGCACGGGGTTCCCTACACTATTTCGCTCTCGTTTCGGGGCCGCGGCGCAGGGTTTGCGCCGTGCGCCGATTCCGCGAACGAAAACTGGGCACGATGCGTGCCCGGCTGGCCTGTCGGCCGGCTGGGGCGTGAGTCGTGCATCTGTAACGCCAAAGGATTAAGGCATTTATGGCACGTGACCTGACCAAAATTCGCAACATCGGCATCGCAGCACACATCGACGCAGGCAAGACGACGGCATCGGAGCGCATTCTTTATTACACCGGCCGGGTGCACAAGGTGGGCGAAGTGCACGAAGGCACTGCGGTCATGGATTTTGATCCGGAAGAGCAGAAGCGCGGCATCACGATCAACTCGGCGGCGACCTTTTGCGAATGGAAGCGCAACGGGGACATGTACAACATCAACCTGATCGACACGCCCGGGNNCGCGCACATCGACGCGGGCAAGACGACGGTGTCGGAGCGCATCCTGTTCTACACGGGCAAGAACTACAAGATGGGCGAGGTGCACGAGGGCACGGCGACGATGGACTTCCTGCAGGACGAGCAGGAGCGCGGGATCACGATTCAGTCGGCGGCGACGACGTGCCCGTGGGAGAAGGACGGTCGGGAGTACAAGATCAACCTGATCGACACGCCCGGGCACGTCGACTTCACGGCAGAGGTGGAACGCAGCTTGCGCGTGCTGGATGGCGCGGTGGCGGTGTTTGACGGGAAGGAAGGCGTCGAGGCGCAATCGGAGACGGTGTGGCGTCAGGCGACGAAGTACAACGTGCCGCGCATTTGCTTTGTCAACAAGATGGACAAGGTGGGCGCGGATTATGAGTATTGCTACCAGACGATTCTTTCGCGCCTGGGCGCGCCGGCGATTCCGGTTGTGATTCCCGACGGGCAGGCGGACACGTTTAAGGGGATTATCGATCTCATTCGCGGTGTGGGCTACTACACCGACATGACCAGCGAAACCGACAAGGGCAACACGATCACCACCAAACCTGTGCCGGAACACATGAAGGAAAAGTATGATCACTATCGCGCGATCATGCTTGAGAAGGTGGCGGAACTGGATGATACGCTGGCGGAGAAATATCTCAGCGACCCGGAATCGTTGACGGTTGCCGAGATCGTGGCGGCGTTGCGGAAGGGGACGATTGAGTTTCGTGCGCACCCGCTGTTCTGCGGTTCGGCGTATAAATATGTGGGCATTAAGGCGCTGCTTGACGGGGTTATCGATTACCTGCCCAACCCGCTGGACATGCCGCCGGCGACCGGGACGCATCCAAAAGACAAGGATCAGCACATCGAGCGGAAGCGGCAGCCGGAGGAGCCATTCTGCGGGCTGGCGTTTAAGATTGTTGACGACAAGTTTGGCACGCTGACTTATGTGCGCGTCTACTCCGGCAAGCTGGAAAAGGGGACGCGCGTTCTGAACGCCAACAAGGCGAGCAAAGAGAACATCAGCCGCATGTTTCAGATGTCGGCCAACGACCGCCTGCCGCGCGAGGTGGCCGAAGCCGGCGATATCGTCGCGGTGATTGGTGTTGATGAAGCGATGACCGGCGACACGCTTTGCGACCCGGATCATCCGATCATCCTTGAACGGCCGACGTTTCCCGAGCCGGTTATCAGCATGTCGATCGAGCCGAAATCGAGCGGCGACAAAGATAAACTCGGCAGCGCGCTCACCAACCTGCGTCGGCAGGACCCGACGTTTTCGGCGAACTACAACGCCGAGACCGGCGAGACCATCATCGCGGGCATGGGCGAGCTGCACCTTGAAATTATCAAGATGCGCCTGACGCGCGACTACAAGGTGGATGTGGTGGTCGGCAAGCCGAAGGTGAGCTACCGAGAGACCATCACCGCGGTGGCGAAGGACATTCGCGGATTGCACAAGAAGCAGTCCGGCGGTCGCGGACAGTTCGGCGATTGCTGGATCACCGTCGAGCCGTTCGACGGGTCCGGCCTCGAGCCGGAAGAGCTCAAGAAGCTGCACTGGGAAGACAGCATTGCGTTTGAAAACAAGATCGTCGGCGGTTCGATTCCGAAGGAATACATTCCGTCGGTGGAATGGGGCGTGCGGCAGACCTGTAAGACGGGCATTCTGGCGAACTATCCGCTGATCAACCTGAAAGTCACCCTGACGGACGGCAGCTACCACGATGTCGACTCGAGCCAGGTTGCGTTCGAGCTGGCGGGCCGACTGGCGATTATCGATGCGGTGAAGGCTGCGAAGCCGGAACTGCTCGAACCGATCATGAAGGTGGTGGTGACCACGCCGAAGGAATTCGTAGGCAATGTCACCGGCGACCTCAATCGCCGCCGCGGGCTGATTTTGGATAGCTCGGAGCGCGGCGTGACGACGATTGTCGAAGCGGAAGTGCCTCTTGCGGAAATGTTTGGGTACACCACCGAACTTCGGAGCATGAGCACCGGCCGCGCCAGCAGCGTCATGGAACCGCTGAAGTATGCGCAAGTCCCCGGGAATGTGAAGAAGACAATCCTCGAAGGCAAGGCCTGATGCTTGTCGGCATTCGGCAGTAGTCAGCCCGGTTGGCACGACATGGCGTACGCGCCGTGTCGTGCTTGCCGTTTTGCGTTGAACAAAGAACGCAGCGGCACGATTCAGGCTTCATCTCCCGCGTTCAGCTCACCCGATCGCAAACTCGAGGCGCTTCAGGCCTTCGAGGACCTCGGTGTCGCGCATAAACAGATTCCACAGCAGGCCGGTGCGGTGATTTTCGATCATCACGACGATCGGCCCCTGATCGATGGCCAGAAACGTCTCTGCGACCCAGTTGTGTTGTTCGCTAAACGAGTCGAGGAAGCCATTTTCGCGCCAGAGTTTGTCGCCGTGGTGTTCGTAAAAGTGTCGCATTGCCGCGAGCGACTCTTTGGGTGTGTATGGAATTGAGGAGATGGCGGCGGTGGGGGCAATCACGCCGCGGTCGTTCGTCGGCGAATGCGCGGTGTAGCCTTTTACCGAGACGCTGGCGGTCAGCCCCCAGCAGTTGTCGGCATATCCCTTGTGGTTGTTTGGGTTGGCGACGCAATAGGCGTGGTTGACGCGCGAGTGGGCGACATTCTGCTCCCAATAGTTTGCGTAGCGATCGCGCAGGCCGTTGGGGTTGAGTCCCAGGAACGAGTAGTGCGCGAAGAAAAGCGGCCCGCCCATCTCCCCGCCGAGCGGGAGCTTGATGCCGAAGTATTCTTTGCCGTTGGCCATGTGATCGCTGGTTGCCCATCCTTCGTGGTAGACAGAAGGATCGACCGGATGCGTCGGCGAGGCCGCTGCCAGCACATAGGTGATGAGGCATTCATTCCAGCCGCGGATTTCGTGGTTTTTCTTCCAGCCATGGTTGGGGGACCAGTGCCAGTAGAGCACTTTGCGCCCGCCTTGCGTGTGCCAATCCCACTCGACTTCATGCCAGAGTTGGGTGATGCGACCACGAATGGCGCGCTCTTCGGGCGTGTCATTGGAGAAATATTGCCGAGCGGCGAGCAGGCCCTGGATGAGGAATGAGGTCTCGACGAGGTCGCCGCCGTCGTCGGTGGGGTTGAACGGCCAGACCTTGCCGGTTTCGCCGTGCATCCAGTGTGGGAGAACGCCGTGAAAGCGTTCGGCCTTTACGAGAAACTCAAGGCATTGGGTGTAGCGTGCGATAAGCTGTTCGCGCGTGATCCACCCCCGTTCGGCGGCGGCGAGCATGGCCATCAACCCGAAGCCCGCACCCCCGATGGTGACAATATTGGGATCGTGGCCGCTTCCCTCACGGGCGAGGCCGCAGGCCGGGTGGGCAAACTCCCAGAAGTAGCGAAACGTCTGCCGCTGCACCGTTTCCATCAGTTCGTCGTCGCTCAAACCTCGCACGGGCGTGGGGTGCTGTGCGAAGGCGCGACTGGCACCGATCAGCCAGGGTGCCGACAGCGCCGCAGCCGATTGCAACAGAAAATGACGCCGGGTTGGGCCGTTTCCGGCCAGGTGAGAGCGAGATGGGTCGAACACTGGGAACCTCCAAAAGCGACCGTCCGCCGGTTACCAATCCGCCTGCAGTTCCTGCACGATGCCGCGAGCCAGGGCCTCGGTGGATTGTTGGGTGCCGATGAATCGGCCTTCGCCCATTGTAGGGTAGAACGTGCTGGTTTGTTCGAAGTTGCGACGTTCAACAATGATTTTTCCTGTCCGCAGGTCCTTCCATGTGAAATTGACCGCTACACGATAAAGCTGTTCCTGCGGGATGGCGGCGCGGTTGTCGCTGCTGACCGTGCTGATGCTCGCATCGACGATCTGCCCTTCGAGCACAGTGTCAGCCCGCTCGGCGGGGACGACCTTGTACGGAGTGGTGGATTCAATTTGTTCGGTGATGGCTTTAGAAAGCTGAAATTCAATTCCGCGGGTGAAACTCTTGCTCGTGAAGATCGGCACAGCGACCGTCTTGATATCCTGCCTGTACAGCGATGACTGCGTATATCCGCCTTGATTGTAGCCGCAGCCCGAAAGCGGCATGAGGCCTGCGAGCAGCAGCGGGGCGACGAGTACTTGGAGCGCGATGGGTGCTTTGGCAATGCGTTTCATAACTGCGATCAGTGTACCGCTTCGCCCGGCCGGGCGCGCTATTGTGCGCTCGCTGATGGCAGGGTGGGTTTGGCCAGTGCAGCATCGCGCGCCTCTTGCGGGAGCAACTCCAGCTGTTCGCGAGCAGTTTCTGCTTCCGGTGTGGCGGCGTAGCCTTCGAGCAGTGCCTGGTAGAGATACGCCGCAGCGACCGGCTTGCGCACCCGCTTGTAGTAAGATGCGGTGGTCAGAAACTTCTGTGCGATCGTGCTGTCAATCCGGTCAACCAGCTGGCCGAGATTTTCCTCTTGCGCCAGTTCCGGATAAGTGGCGATGAGGTCGGTCAGCTGGCTCTTTGCGTTAACAATCGGCGTGGCGTCAAATCGAGGCCCGCGGAACTGTGCGAGATAGGACCACGCCTGCCGGAGCCTGATCCGCGCGATATCAGGGCTGCGCGGGTAGCTGCGCACATACGCTGCGTAGGCATCGCCCGCCAGATCATAATCGCTCTTGGAATAGTAGTAATCCGCCGACCTTAACAAGGCGCGCTCGGCAAGTTGCGACCCGGGCGAGCGCACCTGAATGCGGAACAGCATCTCGATCGCTTCATCCGAGTAATCATCCAATGGCAGGCCGAGAACACGACGTTTCTCGCCGCCCAGGTATCCGTCAGCGATCTGATATTGCAGTTCCAGCGCCGGCTGAAAGTATGCGCTCTCGGTAAACAGGTCCATCAGTTCGTCGCAGTAATAGAACGACTTGACCTTGTTGCCCGAGATATAAAGCGACCGCGCCGCGAGGTACAGACCGCGGTCGCGCGAGGGCGAGCCGGAGTTGCCATTGAGCCAGACGACCGCCTTCTTAAACGCATCCTTGCCCCGCCCCCGTTCGATCAGGCCCTCAATCTCATCCAGCGTCGGATCGCCAACCTGCGACGGATCGACAGCACTGCCGGCAGCGGGCTGCCACTCTTTGCCTTTCAGCTCCCAGGTTTGCGATGTGGGTTGATGTGCGAATGCCTCTTCCGCTGCCAGAGTTGCGACGGCAGTCGATACGGCGGAGGCGGCGACGATGGCGACAAGCGCGGGGATCCTTCCCATATGCCTGCGAATTGTAGAATGCATCGGCCGAAGCACAAGGACGCGCGCTGCTACGCCGACGGCGCCAGGATGTACCTCGCCAGCCGTAGCTCGCGCGCGCTGCTGAAGCGAATGTGCTCGGCGAGAAGCCGGTTGAGCGGATCGGTCTGGTTGCGCGTCAGCCCGGGCAGCCGCTGGGGCTGGCCGGCGAGCCGGGGTAGCGTCAAGATCGTCTGCACAACCCGAAGCAGGCGGGGATCGATGCCTACCCGTCGCGAAAAGTTCGGCGCGCAGTCGCCGCAGGCCACCCCGCCTCGATCGATCGCAAACGCGGCCCTGGCCACGCGGCTCATCGGCTGCCCGCAGTTGATGCACGCATTTAGTTCAGGCATCAACCCTGTCTCCCTCAGTAGGTCGAGGGTGAAAGCAAGAAATGCCTGTTCCCGCCGGGCCGTCGCCACCTCGCGGAGGGACTGTTCGAGCCGATCAAACAACTCAACGTGCGGATCATGCTCATGAACAAGCGTGGTCACCAGTTCAGCCGCGTAGGTGCCGAGATAGATCGCGCGGAGGTTGCGGCGCAGCTCGCGGTGCCCCTCCGTCAGCCGCCACTCGGTGAGCGGGGGCAATTCCCGGTGAGGCGCGTGTGAGAATACTGCCTCGGCGACATCGAGCAGATCAATCCCGCCGCCGAACTTGCTGGCACCGACTTTCGTGGTGCGGTGCGCCCCCTTGGCGATCACGCGCACGACCCCACCCTGACGCGCGAAAAGCGTGAGGATCTGCGACGTCTCGCTAAACTCAATCTTGCGTAAACAGATACATCGGTCGGCAACAAGCGGCATTCGGAAGGCAATTCTACGAAGCGGCGTGCCCTTTCGCGACAGCCGTCGTGATGGACGATGGCCCGCAGGGCCAAGCTCCGGGAACCCTGACGACTCTCGACGTTATCTGCAGCGGATGAGTTCGCGTCTGTCGTGAGACTTCGTCCCGGCTGCGTTTCTCCCGGCGGCGGGGATACACCGAAGTGCAAAATCGTTTGCACTTTGCCGCGGGTGCGCTGACATTTCGGCGGTAATCGCGATGCTGGAACGCCATCGTGAAGTTTCTCGTTACCGGCGGCACGGGTTTTATCGGGCAGTGCGTTATTCGCAATCTGCTGGCGCGGGGCATTCCGTGCGTTGCCGCCGACCAGACCCGCGACGAAGAGGCGATCGCCCACCTGCGCCGCTGCGAAAAGGAGACATCCACACCGCTTGATGTAGCCGTGATGGATGTCGGCGATTTTCGCGATGTCATGTCGGTCTTTATCCCGCATCCGGATATCACGCATTGCATCCATCTTGCCTACGTCATGGGTGCGCTGGTCGATGAGAACACCGCACTCTCTACGCGGGTGAATATTGCGGGGATGACGCATCTGTTTGAGATGGCGGTACATCGGAAGCTCGCCCGGCTGGTATTTACCAGCAGCGAGACGGTTTACGGGCCGTCGCAGGCACCTTACGGCGATCGACCGGTGACCGAAGATGACTATTGTGACCCTAATTCACACTCCTTTACTTACGCGGTGATGAAGATTCTGAATGAGCACATGGGCCGGCGATATGTCGAGCGACACGCCGCCAACATCTGCTGCACGCGCCCGCCGGTGGTGTTTGGGCATGGCCGCAAACGGAGTGCCGTGATGTGGGCAGAACATTTTGCAACGCTGCCCGCGCTGGGACAACCGGTGACCCTCCCATTTGGTGCTGCAACGCGCGATACATGGATTTACAAGGAAGATTGCGCCGAACAACTCATCCGCCTGGCCCTGGCAAAGCGGCTGAACCATTTCGTCTACAACAACGGCGGCACGTCCATCACCGCCGGCGCGCTTGCGGTGATCGTCAAATCGTTCATTCCCGATGCACGAATCGATTTTGATGAGTCAAAATCGGAAACACCATTGATCGAAATCATGTGCGGCCAGCGCCTGATCAACGAAATCGGCTTCACGCCAAGGTCGATGGAGCAGGGAGTGAAGGCGCACATCAACGAAGCGCGCCAAGAGGTCGGCCTGTCGTTGGTGTGATTCTGTTCGCCCGAAATCGACAGCAATCCAGCACGGACGCTTTGCATTAATCGATCTACCCTAGTAGGAAGTTAGTCACATGAAGCCATTCACCAGCACAGTCGTCGGAAGCTATCCCCGCAACACCAGCGTGGAAGATACGCTCAAGAAACCGTCGCTCACGCGTCCCGAAGTCGATGACCTCATCAAGTGGGCCGCCAAGGACCAGGCCAGCCTCGGCCTCGACGTCATCACCGACGGCGAAGGCTATCGCGAGAACATGTACTACTTCTACCAGAAGCGCCTCGACGGTGTGACCTTCGATGCCATGCTCAAGCAGCAGTTCGGCACTGCCGGCTTCGAGATCGAATGCGCCCGCGTGGTCGATGAGATCAAAAACCCGCGCTTCGAGCTCGCCCGCAACTGGAAACTGGCCCGCGATGCCGCCCCGGCTCATGTTCGCGTGAAGCAAACCGTCACCGGCCCGCATGTGCTCACGCGCTTCAGCGTAAACGAACGGAAAGATTTGTATCCCGACGATCAGGCGTTGTGCCGCGCTTATGCCAAGGTGTTGGCCGATGAGCTAAAGGAAGTCATCGCCGCTGGGTGCGACTACATTCAGTTTGATGAACCCATGTGGACCGAAAGCCCCGAAGAAAGCGAGTGGGCCGCCGGTATTTTGAACGAGTTGATTGATTCCCTGCCCAAAGTAAGAGTAGGCATGCACGTCTGCGGCGGCAACCCCCGCCGCAAACGCGTCTACTTCACCAAATACACCGACTTAGTCCCCGCCTTCCAAACCGTGAAAATCGACGAAGTCGTGCTCGAACACTGCACCCTCAGCTACGACCTGATGGACCTCTTCAAGCTGTGGGATTTTAAGGGCGATCTTGCCCTCGGCGTGATCGACCAACGCAGCGACGCCATCGAAACCCCCGAACAAATCATCGACCGAGTCGAGCCCGCCATAAAAGTCTTCACCGACGACCGCCTGCTGCTAACCAGCGAATGCGGCTTCGGCCACGTGCCACTAGAGATCACAAGAATGAAGACAGCGGCGCTGGTCGAGGCGTGCCGGCAGTTGCGGGAGTGAGCTCACAACCGAGCACTGAATGAGCCTGTGGCGTGTCGACATACCATCTTGCCAGTACGTTGGAGTGTGATTCACACATTGGGATTGCGTGTGTATTGACAAATCACGAACGTCATGTAAAAGTTACCGACATCACTTACGGAAAGGGCGGCTATGGGTAGGGACTTTGATCGGCTACAGAAGAATCGGAAACTAGATTCCCGCGCAGAGGAGCGCGGGGGGGGGGCGAGGCATTGAGTT
>DDRH01000063.1:9191-23181 GCA_002343075.1 Phycisphaerales bacterium UBA2421
CCCCCCCCCCCCCCCCCCGTGCCCCCCCCCCCCCCCCGCCGCGGGCGCGGGGGGGGGGGGGGGGGCGGCCGGGGGGGAGGGGGGGGGGGGGGGGGGGCGAGGCATTGAGTTGCTGGAGCCTCGTCGGCTCCTCGCGGTTATAACTGACTTTGTTTACAAGCCTGATACCGCGCCGCATCAGTTTGAGTTCACTTACGACCAGAACGTGGCGCAAGGGGCAACGATTCAAAATCTGCGGCTTCAACGAATCGGCGTCGGTAGCGCGGGGGGCGATGAGCCATTGTCCAAGTTCGCCGAGGTTGCCGGCAGTTCAGCTGCTCAATGGAACGTGACAACTCCCGGTTATACTGCCGCCGAAACTGGCACGGTGGGCCAGATTTTGCCCGACGGCAATTACGATGTGATCTTAAGCCTGCCAGGAAATCAGCCGCCGCTGCCTGAAGAGTTTGTCGCTGATTTGGAAACGCAGAAAACGTTTTTCTTTAACGGCGACTTCACGCGCGACCGCAACATCAATCTGGACGATTTTACCGCGTTGAGCGCCGGGTTTGGCGTGGGTACCACGTTTCAAGAGGGGGATTCGACGTTTGACGGCGTCGTTGATCTCAATGATTTTACTTTTCTCTCGTCACGTTTTGGAACATCTTATTCGGCACCACCTATCGGCCCCAATTCGCTGGTCGTTGATTCACAGCCCAACATCACCACCTTGCTGCAGTGGGAGCCGCCAAAAGATTTGACCGGCATTCTAGGATACAGAATCTGGCGCAGCTTTGACGGCATTGATTTCGGATCGGTAGTTTTCACGATCAACGACCCGGAGCGGACCAGTTGGGTGGATGGCCTGGGAACGATGGATTCCGGACCCGCTCTGCCTGATGCCACCAAAATCTGGTACCGCCTCCGCGCGTTCACCGCTGCTGGAAATTCCGTCACCACCAATAAAGAGTGGGGCGTAACGATCCTTCCGGCCCCGACCGATATCTCATTTTATAACGTTACGCAAGACCGAGTCACCCTGTCGTGGAGCGATAACTCGCAAAACGAAACACATTTCGTCGTCCAACGCCGTGTGGTCGGCGGGTCGTGGGGGCCAGAGGTTGTTCTTCCCGCCAACACCATCGAATACGCCGACCCGGACACCCTCGCCGCCAATACGCAATACGAATATCGCGTTTTTGCCAAGACGACGACATATTTACAGCAATCAATGCCCGTCGATGCAACCGTGTCAACGCTTTCCGCTGCCGCCGTCGCTCCTTCCAACGTTCGCGCGACCCCAAGCACCCCATTTCAGATCGCGGTCGAGTGGGATCAGGTTGACACTGCAGTGGGCTTTAAGGTCGAACGGCGTCGCGTCAGTGGTTCGCCCAATAGCTGGGTCAACGCCGAGGCAACAACCGGCGATCCCGATCCGATTCTCGCCGCAAACATCACCAATATTCTTGACAAGAGTTTGTCAGCCAATACGGCTTACCTTTACCGTGTCCGAACAATCGGCGCCGATGGTTCAACCGCTTTGTCGCCCGAGGTCACTGTTACGACGTTCCAATCCGGCGGCACCGCGCCCGCTGCCGTTGCGAATGTCATCGCCACGCCCGAGGAAACAAAGACGGTAGTGACTTGGAACGATCAGTCAGGTGACGAGCTTGGGTTCAACGTCTATCGCTCGCAGGATGGCGCAGTGCCCGTGCTCATTGGCACGGCCGGGGTCAATGTCACGTCATTTGATGATACGGAGGTAAGTACCGGCGGGCCGGAAGTGGTCCCGCCGGTTGGCTTGTTCTCTTACTCACTCTCAGCATTCAACACTTTTGGTGCCGCACCACAAATCGCTTCGGCACCGGTCCAAATCGGCTCAGTCGCCGGCGATTGGCTATGGGAAACCAACGGCGAAGCCGTGGCCTCCGGCAACGCCATCAAGCTGGGCGTGATCGGCCGCGGGGAGACTGCTTTCCAGCCGAGCAAGCAGCATGCCGCCTCACTTTTGCTCGAACCATCCGCTACCTACACTCTCCGCTTTGAGATTGACTGGCACTCATGGGATACCTGCGTCGAGCGATTCCACAACGGCAACGGCCAAGGTCTGCCCAACGATGGCGGGTTCTGGGACATCTTTTCAATTGGCATCGCCAGCCAGAAATATATCAATCTTCCAGTGAGCAACGCCGGCTTCCCGCTCACCGCGCCGATCAAGTGGGGCGGAACCGCCATCCACGACGGCACCGCCGATGAATCGAAGCTTGAGCATTATCGATCCACGATCACGCGCACCTTCCAAGGCAACCTCAACGGCAGCAACTATCTCAATATTGCGCTCGACACCGATATCATGAAGCGCGCCTCTCCCAGCGATCTAGGCTACGACGTCTATTCCGCTCCGGGAGCGGGGCAGAAGTATCCTTCTTGGGGGACAGTCAAGGTCTATCTGGCTGATTTGCAGGTGGATTCGAACAATGACGGCGTTACGAACGTTGCGGATCAGGAAGTCGAAGACGACACCGGGGCACCGGGCAAGATCGTGGTGCGCAACAATGATGATGACAACGAGAATGATGTCGTCGATGAAGACGAAGCGGGAACCTCGCTCGAAGATGATCTGGTGCCACTGAAGCTGCGTCTCCCGTCGCATCTCACCTCGGGAGTCGTGCGGGTCGCGGTCGCATCAAACTCGCCTGGAACGCGTATCTGGGACAACCCGCTTCGGTCTGGTACTCCGTACATCACGCCCGCTTCACGCGTCCACGAATGGCAAATCGGCTCGCAACCGTCAACGCTCTGGGTCGAGGCGGTGGGGGGGAGCAGTGTGAATGGTAGTCTACGAATCAGCGCCAGCACCGGGCCATCCACCATTCCGACGACAGGTCCTGGAAGCGATGCTGTGCGCCTTACCGCCGCTGACGTAACAAATGTGCGAGGAGGACTTGGAAATCAGACGAGGTCTCTGAAAGGAAACGAGGTCGAATGGAATGCGCAACCGATCGCCGTATCGGTATTGCGAAACTCCGGCACAATCGAACTGAGCGCAACGATGACTCAAAACTTGGCTCCATTCGTTCGCGATCACTTAAAATGGGCGGTGGTTCGGAATGCAAACGATTCTCAAAGGCTTCAGGGCATTGTGCCCCCTGCCGTCAACTGGGATGCTCAAAACCCCATGCAAGCGACCCTGACCACTGATTCCGTTGGCTCGTTTAGTATCGTACTGTTCGACGACACTGACGGTGTCGCGAACCTTAGTGAAAACGATGCGATCCTGAAGGTCTTCAAAGTAATCCAAGTCGACCTCAAGGTCGTTCAAAGCGCAGTTGCCGCACAGAATCTGTTTACGGTGCGTGCCGGTCCACCAGCAGCAGGTGGCGCGGCCACGACGATCATTGAAGCCGGCAATCCGGTGACCGGAGAATACGCATACAACGAATCGGCGACGATTGAGCTGAATGGCGGCGGCACCGACGAGAAACTTGGATTGGGCCAGATTAATCTTGGTTGGCTGGCGAACGGCACATCTGACAATGTTGTAGTTGGATACGCGAACAATCACCAGGTCCGCGATGTTCTCACGCCTGGGAACAGCTTCCCCGTGCTCGACGCGGCCACAGGCGGTGGCGGAGGGGCTGCCACGGCGTTTCGCGCGACAAGCACTTCCGTTCTGCTCCAGGCACAAGCCGCTGGCCAGCGACGTATGATCACTGCCGCGGACGCCCCGAACTTCCCGATTCTCGATCTGTATCCAGGTACAAATGACGCCGCGAATTCTGTGACCGGCAGTCTTGCTTTCCGTGAGTTCGCCGTAGGCTTCTCGGACGCATACGATCGAACGTATGTTGCTGGCGGCACCGTCGGATGGTCCGTGAGCATGAATGCCCAATTCGTGAACGGAGTATGGCAGACGCAGAATTGTGCAGTCGCTGCAGACGGCAACACCGTAACCGTGGCGGATCCAACGAAGACGGTTGAGGCTCTAAACGGTGTCTCGGTTGGCCCGGTCTTCAAGGACGTATTGACGTTCGACTTTGTTCAATAAGCGTGCTTTATGAACGTCGCTATTCTGTATTGTGTGCTTCTATTGGTGCTCGACTGTCGTGGTTCGGAGCCGATGCGAGGGGATCATATCAATGCGTGCTCTATGCAGATGCGCGGATATGGACGGCCCTTACAGCTAGGCGCAGTAGTCTTCTCAGGCGTTGTGACGAGTCTCTCCGACCAGCACGTTCGCGCCGGTAACATTGAGACAGGCAATGTCCATTTGAAAGTTGACCGAATATTGGTCGGACAGCCGGATGACGAAGTAACACTGCGGTATGCATCATGGCTCGGCAGCCTTGGGGTGCTTACCAACTATGTAAGAATCTGGCCGGACGGCGGCATCCAACCGGGTTCACGTCTCCTCGTGGTAGCAATCGAAGGGGCTGAGAATTCGATCGCTGGGAGCGGTACTGAACCTTGTCGTTACACAGCGACCACGGTCAACACGCTTACTAGGCCGGATGATCCAAACATCAAACTGGCGGAAGACATTTGCCGCTTGCACGCCCTCGCCGGTACGCCCGAGGAGATTGCTGCACTGTATACAGCCGCAAGAGACGACCGTTTCTGGGTAAGAGAGTATGTAGGCTTCCGAGTCGTGGGCGAACTGTCACAATCACAGCCGCACCATGCACACGAGATTGTTCGTCGACTAATCAGTCACAGCGAGAATCGCGCGAAAATGGAGGATAACCCCCAAGATCAACCGAGATCGCAAAAATAGGCGACAAGTTCTGCTGCAGTGACAATCGATCATAGTTGTCGAAGTTAGCCCTTCCGTCGGGATCGTGTTCTCTTGAATCTCTAAATCCTATCAATGTTGAGTTGACGATTTCACCATCCTCGCCGCCAACTTCGGCCAGACGGGGCGGGTATTTAGCGAAGGCAACATCGACTACAGCCCAGACGGTGCGGTGAACCTGGATGACTTCACGATCCTCGCGGCGCAGTTTGGCAAATCGTTGCCGACGGCGGGGGACCTGCCGGGCCGGGCGGGGACGGCGATTCTCCCGAAGCCGCGGGGTTTGCCTGCGAGGGTGGCCCGGCGCGGGTCTTTGCCGGCGTGCGGGTGATTGATGTGTTGCGGAGTGACGAGGATAAGTTGCTTTCGTAGCATTTTGTTGCGTTCAACGAAACAGTCGTTCGCGCGGCTCGACTGACATTGACGAGATTCGTCGAGTCGGCCTCGCCGACGTCTCGCGGCTGGTCGGTCGGGTGGAATGGCGGGGCCCTGGCGGGGGTCGTTTGCGCGCTGTTTGTCCGGTCGCTGACGCTCGCGGCTCGACCGTTGCTCGCGCCCTTTGCTCGCCCCCTTCCTCATATGCCGCTCGCCCGGCGGTCTCGGCGGAGTGGGTGGTGTGGGGACGATGTGAAATGGCAAATCTGTTAGGGTGTGGTGAATACTTGATTGCGTTGTAAGTGCTTTTTATACAATGGGTTATATGCCGTGTTGCAAATTGTTCCGCGCGGAACAATTGGTAGTAGACGGAGGGTAGTGGGCGGAGGGCGGAAGCAGCACGCCGTGGACACGGGAACGATGCAATGTTCCGCGCGGAACAATTTGCGGTTGGCAGGCAGCGGTGCGCGGCGGGCAGATCATGTGACAATGTTCCGCGCGGAACATTGGACGGTCGCTGGCGCGGGGGCGCTATCATCGGGCGGGGTGCGGCTGTAGAGTCGGGTTGTGCCGGGTTTGCTTCGACTTGATCGCGTTCTTTCCAGCCGGGGGTATTGCACGCGCTCGCAGGCGGCGGGGTTTCTTCGTCGCAACGAGCTTCTCTTCGACGGTGCCGCAGTCGCGCGCACGGATGACAAGGTTGATCCATCCAAGCTCACCATCAACGGCGAACCGGTTGACCCTGAGTCGATCCTCATCATGCTCAACAAGCCGGTCGGCTACGTCTGTTCGCATCGCGACGAAGGCAAGCTGGTTTACGAACTACTGCCGGAGCGGTGGACGCGGCGCAATCCGCCGGTGACGACCGTCGGCCGGCTGGATAAGGAGACATCGGGGCTGTTGATTCTGACTGATGATGGGAAGCTGGTGCATCAGCTAACGTCGCCGAAGCGACATGTGCCGCGGGTGTACGTTGCAGTGCTCGATCGCGATCTGCGCGGCGACGAACCGGCGGCGTTCGCAAGCGGGACGATAATACTCGATGGCGAGGACAAGCCGCTATTGCCGGCGGAATTGGTGGCGTTGGAGGCGCGTCGCGCGCGGGTCACGTTGCGTGAGGGTCGATATCACCAGGTGCGTCGGATGTTCGCCGCGATGGGGAACCATGTGGTGTCGTTGCATCGAGAGTCGTTTGGCGCGCTGGAACTGGGCGATCTTGTTGAGTGCCAGTGGCGTTTCGTATCGCCGGAACAGGTGTTGTTGGGTGAGCGGTGACGTGATGGGTCGGGGAATGGTCGGCGGCGTGTGGCAATGCGACGCACCGGCGCGCCCTGCCCATCGCATCGATCATCGGGTACAACAGTTGGTCATCAAGACCGAGGACAGGCCGCATGCTGCAAATCGGAGTTCTCAATCAGGAGTCAGATAACGAGTCGCGCGTGGCACTCGTGCCGGCGGGGGTGAAGAAACTCAAGGCGCTAAGCGTCGATGTGCTGGTTGAGTCGGGCGCGGGTCTGCGCGCGGGGTTTGCAGACGCCGACTACTCCGCCGCCGGCGCGATGATCGTGCCGGATGCGAGTGCGGTGCATGCCTGCGATGTGATCCTCGCGGTGCGGCAGCCTTCGGTTGCTCGGATCGCCCGGTTTCGGGCGGGTGCGGCGCTGATTGGATTGCTTTCGCCGCTGGCCGATCAGGCATTGGTTGATGCGTTGATCAACAGCAACGTAAGCGGGCTGGCGATGGAGTTGGTCCCGCGAATCACCCGTGCTCAGAGCATGGACGCGCTGAGTTCGCAGGGGAACATCGCCGGCTATAAGGCCGTGCTTCTCGCAGCGGCGGTTTCGCCGCGAATCTTCCCGATGCTGATGACGGCCGCGGGGACCCTTCAACCGACGAAGCTGTTTGTGATCGGTGCCGGGGTGGCGGGGTTGCAGGCGATTTCGACTGCGAAGCGGCTCGGTGCGGTGGTGAGCGCTTATGACGTTCGTCCGGCAGTGAAGGAGCAGGTGCAATCGGTCGGCGCGCGATTTATCGAGCTTCCGATCGATACCGCCGACGCACAGGACAAAGGCGGATATGCCAAGGCGCAGTCCGAGGAAACGCTGGTGCGCCAGCGCGCCCTCATGGCAAAGACGATCGCCGAGAGCGATGTGGTCATTTCCACCGCGCTGGTGCCGGGCAAACCCGCGCCGAAACTTGTGCCCGCAGACGCGGTGGCGCAGATGAAGATCGGGAGTGTCATCGTCGACCTCGCCGCAGAGCGCGGCGGCAATTGTGAGCTGACACAACCGGGGCAGACAATCGATCACAATGGTGTCACGATCATTGGCATCGAGAATCTGGCGGGCACGGTTCCTCTCCACGCAAGTCAAGTGTACTCAAGCAATGTGGTGAATCTGCTGAGCGTGATGATCGATAAGCAGGGCGCGTTCAAGATTGATACCGCCGACGAGATCATCAAGGCCGTGCTGGTTTGTCATAACGGGCAGTTGGTGAATGAGATGGTAGCGGGCACGCTGCCGGCGGTGTCAGTTGAAACAGGATTGCAAAAGTCAGAATGACGGAACCAGAATTCCGAATCAAACCAGAATGATGAAGCCCGAGGGACTGATTCACGACTACGACATTGCCCGACAACCGTCAGTCGAGTTTCGTCATCGATTCAGATTGCGGGTTTCTGATTTCGGGTTTCTGATTTAGGGCTTCGACAGACTCACGATTGAGTAGAGGAGTTTTATGCACCTTCCCATGCCGGACATTTCCTCGCACTTATATGTGTTTCTGCTGGCGGCGTTTCTTGGCCTTGAAGTGATTAAGCGCGTGAGTCCGCTGCTGCACACACCGTTGATGTCGCTGACCAATGCGATCAGTGCCATCAGCGTCGTGGCTGCGATTGAACTTGCGGGCGCGGGGCACGGTAAGTTTGCAACGACGATCGGCGTGATTGCGGTGGTGGCGGCGACGACCAACATCGTCGGCGGGTTCATGATCACCGATCGCATGCTGCGGATGTTTAAGAAACGGGGAGGGCAGAAGTGATGCTGCTCGAAACCCACTTTCTCGCCGCCGCGGGTGCCAGTCTCGAGGCGGCGAATCGATCGACTTACACTACCTTTTTCTCGACGACATCCTACCTCTTTGCGTGCGCCTGCTTTGTGCTGGCGCTGAAATGGCTGAGCCAGCCGGCGACCGCGCGCAAGGGAAACACCATCGGCCAGATCGGCATGCTCGCTGCGGTGGTGGGGGCGCTGCTGCAGCATAACGTGATTCATTATGAATGGATCTTCATAGGCTTTGCGATCGGCGCTGCCATTGGTGTGCCGATGGCGGTGTTCATGCCCATGACCGCGGTGCCTCAGCGCACGGCGCTTTCGCATGCGTTTGGCGCGCTGGCAGCGGCGCTCGTGGGCACCGGCCACTACTGGTTGTACTTTCACAATTCCGCGGGCGTGACCTTCGTGCCTCATCCGGTGGAGATGAGCATCCTCGCGCTCGAGGTCTTGCTGGGCGCGCTCACGTTTACCGGATCATTGATGGCGTTCGGCAAGCTGCAGGATCTTCTGCCGACCCGACCGATGGTTTACAGGGGACAGATCATCGTCAACCTCTCCGTGCTCGGCGGGGCGATCCTCTGCGGCACGCTGCTCACGTTTAACCCGACATGGTGGTGGCTGTTTCCGATTCTCCTGGTCCTTGCGCTCGCGTTCGGTGTGATGCTGATTCTCCCCATCGGCGGCGGGGATATGCCGACCGTCATCGCGCTGCTCAACAGCTACGCGGGATTGAGTGCAAGCTTCATGGGCTTTGTGCTGGACAACCGGCTGCTGATCATCGCCGGCGCGCTCGATGGCGCATCGGGGTTGATTCTTTCAATCGTGATGTGCAAAGCGATGAATCGGAGCTTTACCAATGTGCTCTTTGGCGCGTTCGGTCAGGTGCAGGCCGGGCCGGCCGCTGAGGGTGATCGCAAGGTTGCCAAGCCCACCACGCCCGAAGAGGCTGCGGGCATTCTCGAAGCGGCTACAAGCGTCATCATCATCCCCGGCTATGGCATGGCGGTCGCGCAGGCGCAGCATAAGGTGCGCGAACTGTACGACCAGCTAACCCGACGAGGGGTAGACGTGAAGTTTGCCATCCACCCGGTCGCGGGCCGCATGCCGGGCCATATGAATGTGCTGCTGGCCGAGGCCGAGATTCCTTACGATCGCTTGCTGGAGATGGATGAAATCAACGGCGAGTTTCCGCAGTGCGATGTCGCGATGGTGATCGGGGCCAATGACGTGGTCAACCCCGCAGCCCGCCACGACAAGAGCAGCCCGATCTACGGCATGCCCATCATCGACGCCGACAAAGCCAAAACCGTGATGGCGATCAAGCGCAGCATGAACCCCGGCTTCGCGGGGATTGATAACGAGCTATACACACTCGACCAAACCCTCATGCTCTTTGGCGACGCCAAGGCGGTCGTCAGCGCGGTGGCGAAGGAACTTGCCGAAACGAATCATCGGTGAGTGGCGCGTGATCTGATCGAAGCAGGCCGTGTCGACGTTTGTGGCAACGTCAAAATCTCAGCGTTTCATCGCTGCATTCGGAAAGGCCAGTGTCCAGAGCGCCTCACTCGAGCCCGGCCTGCTTCGCCCGGCCGAGTACCGACATTTAGTTTTTCTGCTCGTCCATCACGCTCGCCGTTTCGGTGGAGGCGAGACGCTGAGGATGAGCTACGAACACCCCATCGAGTTCCCGCAATTCTGGCACTTGTAACACGTCCCCGATCGCACCGTGATCGAGCCGCACACATCGCACGCGGGGGCGTCGGATTGCATGCTGCTGCCTTGCTGGCTGAGTGGGTCGAGTGTGGCCAGGCGCGAGCTTGTCGACACCTTTGCTGCGGCGGGGGATTGCCTTGTTCTCTGGGCGGAGCCCCCAGCTTTGTCGCCCGGGGAACTGGGAGAGGGAATCTCGTTGCCTTCAAAGGGGCGGGTCACCTCCCCGCGCGACTGGTCGAGTTCTTCTTCCACCGCGTCGGCGAGTGTGGGTGCCGGTTCGCGCTCGGGGGCGTTGGCGGCGCGGTAGCCGGGGACGAACTGCATCGCCATCCAGCGGAAGATGTAATCGACCAGGCTCTTGGCAAATGGAATGTCGCTGTTGCGCGTCATACCGCTTGGCTCGAAACGCACATGCTCGAACTTGCGCACGAGCGACTCGACCGGCACGCCGTATTGCAGGCTCACCGATACAAGCGTGGCGATGGTGTCCATCAGCCCGCCGATGGTGCTGCCCTCCTTGGCCATGGTGATGAACAATTCGCCCGGCTGGCCATCGTCATACAGGCCGACGGTCAGGTAGCCTTCGTGGCCGCTGATGTCGAACTTGTGGGTAACAGCGTGACGGGTATCTGGAAGGCGGCGTCGGAGGGGTCGTTCGACGATGCGCTCGACGATTTTCTCGATGATGTGGGTGTGGACTGGTTCGAGACGCTCGATGTTGGCGTCGTCCGCACCGTTTCCGCCTTCGTATTTTGCTGCGGCGTGGATGCCAGAAACTGTTGCGACCGCCTTTGTGACATCTGCTGCCAACTCGTCTTTCGCTGCGGCGACGTTGTCATCATCGTCCTCCTCGACTTTTTCGAGTTCCTCGTCTGATTTCACGTTAAGCGGCTGGCTAAGCTTGCTGCCGTCGCGGTAGAGCGCGTTGGCCTTGAGGCCCAGTTTCCAGCTCAATTCGTACGCTTGTTCGATATCCTGAACGGTGGCTTCGTTGGGTAGATTGATGGTCTTGCTGATGGCACCGGAGATGAACGGCTGCGCCGCCGCCATCATGCGGATGTGGCCTTCAACATCGATGAACCGCTTGCCATGCTTGCCGCACTTATTGGCGCAGTCGAACACTGCGAGGTGATCCTCGCGGAGATGCGGCGCGCCTTCGACCGTCCCGCGGCCGCAGATCACATCGCTTGCCTCGTCGATTTGCTGCTTGCTGAAACCCAGGTGCCGCAGCAGATTAAAGCCTGGCGCCTGCCAGACGTGCTCGGGCACGTTCAGGCGTTTGAACAACTCGGCGTTGAGGCTCCACGGGCTGAATGCGAACGATAATTCAAACATGCCCGGAAGCGACTGCTCGATCTTCTCCAATTCTGCATCTTCAAATCCGTGCAGCTTGAGGGTGGCCCAGTTGATGTGCGGCGAATCCTGCAGGGTGAGGGTGCCCATGACATGCTTGATAATGTCGCTGACCTGCTCCGGCGAGTAGCCGAGATTCTTCAGCGCCGGCGGGAGCGATTGATTGGCAATCTTGAAGTACCCGCCGCCGGCTAGCTTTTTGAACTTGACGAGCGCGAAATCTGGCTCGACACCCGTGGTATCGCAATCCATCAGCAGGCCGATGGTGCCGGTGGGGGCGATGACGCTGGTTTGGGCGTTGCGATAACCATATTTCTCGCCAAGAGTTACGGCGCGATCCCAGCATTCCTGAGCCGAGGAGAGCAAAGTCGGCACCGCCAGCGCGTCGGCGGCGCTGAATTGGTTGGCGTTGATGCCGACGGGGTGAATATCGAGCTTTTCATAGTCGCCGAGTTTTCCCGTCATATGCGCCGCTGCGGCGCGGTTTGAGCCGACGTCGTACGCCGCGCGCCGGTGATTGCGCATGACCCGGAGCATGTCGGTTTTGTTTTCCGCAAAGCCGGGGAATGCGCCCAGTTCCTTGCTCATCTGCGCGCTGGCGGCATAGCTCTCGCCGGTGAGGATCGCGGTGAGCGCGCCGCAGATGGCGCGTGCCTTTTCGCTGTCATATGGAATGCCCGCCTGCATGAGCATCGCGCCGAGGTTGGCGTAGCCCAATCCGAGCGTGCGAAATTTGTAGCTTAGTTTGGCGATATCTTCCGAAGGAAAGCTCGCCATCAGCACACTGATTTCAAGTACGACGGTCCAAAGCCGAATGCCGTGTTTATAGCCTTCAACATCGAATCGCCTGCTCTCGCCGTCGAAAAATGTGAGCACGTTCAGGCTGGCAAGGTTGCACGCGGTGTCGTCGAGGAACATGTATTCCGAGCAGTTGTGTACTGTCAGGCCGTTGGCGACAAAGCTGCTTGTGGCCGGCTCTGTCAGATCAAACACCTGCTCGTGGCCGACGCGCGTGAACGACGCGACGCGGTCCCAGTTGCAGTCGGCAGTCTGCAGTCGGCGGTCGGCAGGAATGGAGGTTTCCCTGCCCATTGCCCACTGCCCACTGCCCGCCGTGTTGACGAGTTCTTCCAGTTTCGCCCCTGGAAGCACCGCGATGTACTTGCAAAAAAGCCGGAGGCTGCCCGAATCGATACGCAGGCCGTGGCGTCTACTGTCTGCGTCGTGGCGCGATTGATGCCCGCCGTTGCCGGGGGGCGTGCGCGTACCGAGTAGCGTGGGGGATACTCGCCGCTCGGGCAAGCCTCCGCAATCGACGGCTCCGCCGTCGGGTTGACTAAGAATAGTTGAGAGTTCGTCGCTGGTTGCCAGGCCTGCCGGTGCTGAGGCGCCGGGGCCGATCAGGCGCGATTTAACACCGAAGCCAAGGAGCACGGTCTGCACGTCTTGGAGCAGGCCGAGACTGCGATGCCGCAATTCGATCGTGTTATTGACGACATGACCGTCGGCGCTGAACAAGCCGCGCAGGATGTGCTTCTGCGCCGCCAGGCCGATGGTGAAGGTGTCATCGCTGAAGCGCGTCTGGTTGTCTTCGACGCGCGAGAACGCACGGATGCGGGAGATCAGCCGGCGGTTGGTGACTGTCATCGTCGCCACGCCGCCGTCGCTTGCCGCCGCGACACCCGAACCGTTGAGATCGAGTTGGCCGGGGTCGGCCTGGGCGATGGCAAACTCGTTGTCGTTCAGGAACTCAGCCCAGTACTCGTGGGCGTAATCCTGCATCTGGTTGAGCGCGGGGGCATCGAGGCAATGGTCAAGATGCAACGTATCGAGCTGGCCGTTGGCACACGACATTAACAGGCCGGCAAGCTGGAAAAAGCGGGCGTCTTGTGGCTCGCCGACTTGTTCCACGCACGCGGGTTGCGCGGGCAGGCGAAGTTCGTCGCTCGTGGTGAGCTGCGCTGCTTCAACCCAGCCGCGCGACCGCGTCCAGACTTTGTGGTCGGCGGTCAGCTTGACGCTGTAGCCGCATTCAGTTTGTAACTCAAAGACATCCTTCGTGCCGGTGGGAAATGCGCCGTCGGTAGTGTGAACTTCCTGCTCGGATTGATTGGTGATGACGCGCGTCGGGATGTGAATCATCTGGTCGATGCGCCGCCAGATGCCGCCGGGGCTGAGTACGCGCGTATCGCCGGTGACGCACGGGTTGCTTGCGTTGATCCGCCCTGACGCCGGGCAGGTGTGCCACTGATTGATGGTGTCGTCGTATTGCACGCCTGGATCGGCACACCGCCAGGCAGCGAACGCGATCTGATCCCACAACTCGCGGGCTTTCAGGGTCTTGGTCGGCTTGCCGTTCACCCGGCTGACAAGGTTCCAATCGCCGTCGGTTTCCAGCGCCTTGAAGAATTCGTTGGGAATGCGCACGGAGTTGTTCGAGTTTTGCCCGCTGACGGTGAAGTAGGCTTCGCCGTTAAAATCGTAGTCGAGTTTCAGGCCGAGGCGTTTGGCCAGTTCCTGCTGGTCTTTGGGTAAAACCTTGATTCCTTCGGCGAGCGCGGCGACTTTCAATTCTTCCCGGACTTTCCAGTTAACAAACGACTCGACATCGGGGTGATCGAGGTCAAGGCAGACCATCTTGGCGGCCCGGCGGGTGGTGCCGCCGGATTTGATCGCGCCGGCGGCGCGGTCGCCGATCTTGAGGAAGCTCATCAGGCCCGACGAC
>DDRH01000063.1:23272-45263 GCA_002343075.1 Phycisphaerales bacterium UBA2421
GCCGATCTTGAGGAAGCTCATCAGCCCCGACGATTTGCCCCCGCCGGAGAGCGCCTCGTTTTCGCCGCGTAGCCGGGAGAAGTTTGACCCGGTCCCACTGCCGTACTTGAAGAGCCGCGCTTCACGGGTCCACAAGTCCATGATCCCACCGGGGTTTACCAGGTCGTCGCTCACCGACTGGATAAAGCACGCGTGCGGCTGCGGATGGGAATAGGCATCTTTGCTCTTGAGCAGGTCGCCCGACTTCGGATCGCAAAAAAAGTGACCCTGCGCCGGCCCGGTAATGCCGTAAGCCCAGTTCAGCCCGGTGTTAAACCATTGTGGCGAGTTGGGCGCGCACATCTGGTGCAGCAGCATGTACGAAAGCTCGTCGTAGAACGCCTGGGCGTCTTCCTTGGTGTCAAAATAGCCATGACTCTCGCCCCAGTGTCGCCAGCAGCCGGCGAGGCGATTGATGACCTGCCGGGCAGACTTTTCCGGGCCAGTGACGATGTTTCCATTTTCGTCGCGGACGGGGTTGCCGTCGCTGTCGGTTTGCGGCACGCCGGCCTTGCGGAAGTATTTGCTCACCATGATGTCTGTGGCCAGTTGACTCCACGCCTTGGGAATCATGGCGTCTTTCATCTCAAACACCACCGAACCGTCCGGATTGGTGATGCGGCTGACGCGCTTGTCCCATTCGACGGTGGAGTAAACGTCTTGTCCGGCTTTTGTGAAACGGCGAGAGATTTTCATTGCTTGCGGGTCCTTCCTGACTGACTTCCAAGTGCCGATTGATCGCTGCCGATTTCGCCTCCTCGCGGGGAGCGGCGGCGGACAATGGCATTAGACATTTAAGTTGAAATACAACCGATACGTTTTGCGAGTGCTCAACGACTTCTTAAACACAACCTTGCCATCAACCGCGGCCTCGCCTGAACCGGGCGACACCGTGAACCGCTGGCCCCTCTTGAGATTGAAGGTGGCCACGGTGGTTTTGGCGTCTAGGTCGTAGACATAAACGGTGCCCACGCCGTCGGCTTCAAAGCTCAGATCGGTGCCTTTACCTTCGCGTGCGATGGTTGCCGACTTCGGCACAACAGCCCCCGCGCCGCCGCCGCCGAAGACCGGGCCGACGGGCTGTTCCGGCTGGGGCTTTGCGGGCTTGGTCGGCTCCGGGCGTGGCGGCTCCCTGTCGCGGTCGGGGGGGCGGCTGCTTTGCCGGTCGTTCAACATATAAATTCGGTGCGTGTGGCTACGATCAAAGTCGTAATCTAAAACGCGCTTGTCATCGATCCACGCGCGGTCATCCTTCGGCGACACAATCAGCTCGCGACCGCGTACGATGCGGTAGCTGCCAAGCACCCTGCGGGCGTCGGCATCGTAGATATAGACCCGGCCATCTTGCTCGGCGCGATATCGAATAAGATCGCGGCCTTCGGTGACGAGGTCGGCGTCGCGGGGGATGCGGTCGTTTGGGTCATAATCATTCCCCGGGCGCGACGGGCTGGGGCGATAGTCGTCGCTCGAACCGCCGCCGTCGTCTGAGACGCAGCCGTTGCCCAATTGTGTCGCCGCGAACAGCGCCAGGGTGCAGATGAAGATGGTTCGGGAAGCTAGTTGCATAGGTCACCTCGAGGCATCACCGCCGTTCGAGTGTATTCTTTACAGTGTTTTCGCTGCGCACAGTCAGGTAAATTTCGTATCGATGGGTCGGGTCTAGCGGTCCGGCTCGAATGGTGCGCCCGGCGATCGTCACGCCGGCGTCTGCGGAGATACTCAAGATTGTCCGCCCGCCGGCCTGCGTTCCGATGATGATGACCCCTGCGGTGGCATCGACCACGCGCACCTCGCCGGGATGTTCGAGCAAATAGACCAGCGGCAACTCGCCGACCTTTACCGGCCTTTCCTCGGTGATTACGCGAATTGGCTGTTGCAAAACGTATTGAGTACTCGGCGGGATCGGATCGCTTTCGGGCGGCGGCTTTTTGAAAAGTTGTTTCAGCGAGGCGCACCCTCCCGCGCACGCAGCGGCAAGCAGGCACAGGAGAATGATTCGACGACTGCGACACACCACAATTCTCACCGAAATGCGCGATACCCGACACGACGCCCGACGCGATGCCCGACATAATCGCGCAACCGCACGAACAGAGTCAGGCGGCGGGCGCTAATCCACCCGCGGGAGTGTTAGCCCGGCCTGGTCCTGATATTTGCCCGATTTGTCCGCATAGCTGGTCGCACACACGCGGTCGCCCTTGAGGAAGATCAGCTGCGCGATGCCTTCGTTGGCGTAAATCTTTGCCGGCAGGGGAGTTGTGTTGCTGATTTCCAGCGTAATCTTGCCGCGCCACTCTGGCTCGATCGGCGTGACATTAACGATTATCCCGCAGCGGGCGTATGTGCTTTTTCCGACACACACCGCCAGCAGGTCGCGCGGCATGCCGACGTATTCCACCGTTTCCGCCAGCGCGAAGCTGTTCGGTGGGATGATGACATGATCAAAACCTGTCTCGGCAGTATCGACGGTGATAAACGCGTCGTCGTCAAACTTTTTAGGGTCAACCACGGTCATCGAACCTGTCGAACTTACGTTGGTGAAAATCTTGAAGACGGTCCCGACGCGCAAGTCGTAGCCGTAGCTGGAAACGCCGAAGCTGATCCGCCCAGGACGTTTCATCGTGTCAGCGAACGGCTCAATGTCGACGAGTTCACGAATCTGCGTATCGCAAAGAATTCCCATGACGAACGTTCCCTTTTCCCTGACAACCTACCCGGGCACTTGATCGGACAACCCAAGTCCAGTCAAAGCCGCTCGAACGACTACCCGCAAAATTCACCCACCAACCGCAGCCGGCGCGTTTTGGCGCACACCGTAGCACGAAGCGTTGCATGCCTCGCGGATGACGCCCGATCCGCGGGCGAGGGGTCTTCGCCTGCCCGGCATCGTGGCGTGATATTGACGACACATGTTCGCCCCGTGTAAGGGTTAAAACTGTGGCGTACGTTCGTTTGCTGGTCAGACCTAATCTATACTACATCTTGTGCATTTCAACAGGTGAGTTACTAAAAGTGGTACCTCTACCGGCGTCAATCGAACGTAAATTTCGCTCTGACACGGACTTAACCTAACGCAAAAAAATATTCGCTCCGAATCTGCCGCCTACGGCGCTCAACTTATCCACAGGGTGTCGCCACGGTCGTGGTGGATAAGCCGGGTTGGCAGACCTATCGGGCGCGCGGGCTGACTTTGGATTCAGTCATCTCGGAATCTTGCCGCCGATCGCACACCTGCCCCGCGGCGCTTGCAACATGCCTGCCGTCGCACACAATTCAGCGCGCTTCACTGAGAGAGTTTTTGTAGAGGACGACCGCACTTGCAACGCCATCCTGAATACACCCGCCAGCGAATTCGTCAGTTGGCAGACCGTATGCGCGACGCCATCTACTCGCATCGGCTTAAAGTCGAGGCGATCGAGGTCGCCGGGCCTGTCGACCGGATTTCGTATCAACAGGCGCAATTGCTGAAAAATTTCAGGCCGGCCAAGGTCGGCGACCAACTCGGACCGTTCTGGGCGACGTACTGGTACCGCTGTTCGGTCAAGGTGCCCAAGGCGTTCGCGGGAAAACCGGTTGAGCTTTACTGGGCGAGCCATTCCGAGGCGACGCTCTGGATCGATGGCCAGACGGTTGCGGGGCTGAACTACGAACCAAACTCCCACGATCGTGCTATCCGCCCGGATGCATTGTTACTCTCGAGCGCCAAGGGTGGCGAGCAACTGCGTTTTCAGGTCGAAGTGGCCTGCAATAGCGTTTTCGGCGATCCGGGTAAACGCGGGCCATATTCTCCGGAAGCCGTCAGCCCATACATTTTTGAAGCGTGCGAGATTCGCGCCCGCGATCCTTTTGCGTGGCGGTTGTATTTCGACTTCGCAGTGCTGGTTGACCTTGAGGCCGAATCTGACCGGGGGCTTGATCCGACGTTCGCTGGCGAGCTGCTTTTTGAGCTTAACCGGTTCGCCAACATTTACGACCCCGCCGACCGCAACACATGGCACGCGGCGCACGACGTGCTCAAGCCGTTGTACGAGCGGCGCAACGCATCGCAAGTGCATGAGCTATCAGCCATTGGCCACGCGCACATCGACACTGCCTGGCTCTGGCCGCTGGCAGAAACCTGGCGAAAGTGTGACCGGACGTTCAGCAGTCAGCTCGCGCTGCTGGACGAATATCCGGCGTTCAAGTTCGCGTGCTCGCAAGCGTATCAGTATGACATTGTGCGCGAGCGCAACCCGAAGCTCTACCAGCGGATGAAGGCGGCGGTGAAGAAAGGGCGGTGGGTGCCGGTCGGGGGGACTTGGATTGAGCCTGACTGCAATATCCCTTCCGGCGAGGCGCTGGTGCGGCAGTTCCTTTACGGCCAGCGATTTTTCGAGCAAGAGTTCGGCCGCCGGTGCAGGGAATTCTGGAACCCGGACGTTTTTGGTTACAACGGCCAGTTGCCGCAAATCATGCGCGGTGCCGGCATCAGGCGCTTTCTCACGCAAAAGCTGTCGTGGAATCGATTTACGAAGCCGATGCACCACACATTTTCCTGGCAGGGCATCGACGGCAGCGAAGTGACCGCGCACTTTCCTCCGTCCGACACCTACAACAGCGACGCGTCCGTGAAGCAAGTGCGGTTCAACGTCGCCAACTACAAAGACCATGACCGCAGCCGACACAGTTACTACCTCTTCGGCTTCGGCGACGGCGGCGGGGGGCCGAGCCGTCAGATGCTCGAGTACCTCGGCCGGATGAGTGACACGCAGGGCCTGCCGCGCGTAACCATGCGTTCGAGCGACGATTTCTTTTCCCGGCTGGAAAAAGACATCTCGCATTTGCCGGTGGTCGTCGGTGAACTCTATCTTGAAGTGCATCGGGGCACGTTTACCACACAGGCGGCGATCAAACGCAGCAATCGGAAGAGCGAGGCACTCCTGCATGATGTTGAGTTTCTGCAGACCCTCCGCTGGAAGCTTGCCGGGGTTGAATATGCCCACGCAAAGATCGACGCGCTGTGGAAACTGGTGCTGCTGAATCAGTTTCACGACATCCTTCCGGGAAGCTCGATCAAGCTTGTATATGACGATGCCAATGCCCAATACGAGCAGGTCGAAAGGTCGGGCCTCGAGTTGCGTGGACAGGCCATTCTCGACGTGTTCAAATCGGTCAATGCGTATGCGCGCGGAGCGGCAAAACGCGGCGAGCTTACGCCTATCAACACAACCAGTTTTGCTCGAAGGGAAGTCTGCTCCACACCCGACGCCCGGCTCGTGCTGGCCGACGCCCCTTCTTACGGATTTGGGTGCATCGGCGAATCGACAGATAAGGTTGAGCTTGCCAAATCGTCAGCGGGATGGGTCGCCGAAAACGGACAGCTGCGAGTCGAGCTGAGCAAGTCCGGGCGCATCGTCAGCCTGATAGAGAAATCGACCGGCCGCGAGGCCTTCGCGGGTGAGGCGAATGTGTTTCAGATGTTTGACGACAATCCCACCGCTTGGGATGCCTGGGATGTCGATCCGCAACATCTGGAGTCGTGTCGCGATTGTGGCCCTGCGACCAGCGCCAAGGTGGTCACGCGGTCGCCGCTTCGGTGTGAGATTCAGTTTCAGCACAAGATTGGTCGCGCCAGCACGTTGCAACAGACAGTCCGTCTCGACGCCCACGCCCGGCGGGTGGAAGTGCACTGCCGGGCCGATTGGCACGAATCGCACAAGTTTCTGAAAGTGGCGTTTCCGGTGAATGTTCGCTCGATGAACGCGACATACGAAATGCAGTTTGGAAACGTCGAGCGGCCCACGCACTTTAACACCGCAGCTGACCTGGCCAAGTTTGAAGTCCCGCTGCATCGATGGTTTGACCTCGGCGAACACGGCTTTGGTGTATCGATTTTAAGCGAGAGCAAGTACGGCGGTTCGACGCTTGGGAATGTCATGCGGCTGAGCCTGCTGCGCGCGCCTTCCCACCCTGATCCGACTGCGGACATCGGCAAGCATGCGTTTTCGTATGCCGTTTTCCCCCATGCCGGAGGCTGGCGCGAGGCCGGAACCGTCGCCGAGGCGGCGGCGTTCAATATGCCGCTGCTCTGGGCACCCGGGCAGGCCGGGGTGCGGTCGATGGCGTCGATCGACACCCCCGCGGTGGTCATTGATACGGTGAAAAAGGCTGAAGACTCCCAGGAGACCATCATCCGGCTGTATGAAAGCCACGGCAGCCGGGGAACGGCCCGCTTGCGGGTTGGTTTTCCCATTAAATCGGCACGCTTCTGCAACCTATTAGAAGACAAATCCGCTGTCGCCCGGGTTGACGACGGTAAGATTGAGGTGCCGTTTGGGCCTTATCAGATCATCACGATCTGCGTCCGCTAATAAATTTACGGATTTGCAACTTCTAATCGGCCTCGGCGTCGGTCTATAATAAGAACGGTCGATATGTGGCCGATGAATGCAACATCAACGTACACAGGGAGTAAGAACATGAATGGCAGGCAAAAAGTCGGATCGATGAACAAGCTGATGCTCGCGACGGTGGGTGTTGCCCTGGGCATCTCCACTGCGGCGTTTGGGCAGGCGCGCATCGATACCGGCGGCGCACTCGACCGCAACAACCGCATCGGCTCCGGCGGCATTAACAGCGGTGGCGCGGCGCGGTTGCCGTTCTATCAACTTAATAACAACATCGTCACCGGCAACGTGACTGGTGGCAGGCAGTTTCGCGGACAGACTTCAGTGACCGACCCGCGGGCTTTCCGGGGCACGCTCTCGGCTGGAGGGGTGGATCGATTCGTCGCGCAATCCGCCGGCCCGACTGTCGTGCAGGGCAACTATGCTGGCGATGCGCGCTCAAACGCGCAGGCTGTTCGTCCTTTCTTTGGTGAGAGTGAAGGGGTCGCGCCTCCGCCGGGCTTTGCGGCAATCGGCAGCACCGGCGGATATGTTCCCGCAGCCCCGCCGACTCGTATCGGTTCTGATTTGCGGCTGGGCAATGTATTCGATACGCCGACAACCGCACTCCCGCGGCCAGGGGCGCTGCTCCTGCCGGGCGCGGTTGATACGTCGAACAACAACACACTCATCACCGCGTCGCCGTTGTATGGCGTCCGCGGGCTGAACACAGGGGTGGCGTCGGACGTTCGTTTTCTCGATCGTTACGCAGGAGCCGATTCTCGTAGCGAACGATACGACGCCGCCACGCTGCGTCGGCTGCAGAGCGAGCTGAGTGCCGACCCTGCCGCGGGCGCGCCCAACGCGTTTGACGCGCAAACTCCGAATGACGCGCTGAACAACACCACCGACAATTCGCTCAACAACCAAGCCCTGGGCAGCGATTTCACTACCGGCCAGCAGGCCGGTGGGCGCGTGCAGCTAGCGCCGGCGGTGCGGCAGTCGGAGCAATATCGCCAGTTGCAGGCTCGGCTAGATAAGTTCAATGCCGACCAAGGCGACGCCGCCGAGGCCAACCGTCGATACAACGAAGAGCTGAGATTGAAAAACGCCTTGGAAGACGCACCGCGGTTGCCCACCGATCGCATGCAGGATCGCCCGCAAAACAACATGCCGAGTGTGCCGGGCGGCAACGCCCCGGGCCAGCCGGCGATGCCCGGCCAGCCGGGGGCCAACGATTCAGCCATGCAAAGCCCTCCAGTCGGCGCGATGCCCGTTCCGGGCCGTGCCGCGCAGCGAGTTGAACGGCAGACGGTCACTTCGCTGGCGACCGGTGTGACCGCCAAGGGGCTTTCGGATGTGTTGACCGAAGCCGAACAGTTGATGCGTGAACAGAAATTTGTCACCGCGCTGGGCAAGTATGACATGGCCGAGCAAATCGCCCCGAACAACCCGCTGGTGTTGCTCGGACGGGCAAATGCAGAGCTTGGCGCGTCGTATTACGCGCGGGCCGAAACGCATCTCCGGCAGGCATTCACCGGCGCGCCGGCATTGATGATGGCTCGCTACGATCTTCGTCAGTTCCTCGGTGAAGAACGCCTGGCATTTCTGGTGAAGGATTTGAAGGAAATCGCCAACAACGAAAAGACCGCCGCCCGGCCGCTCATTTTGCTTGCGTACATCGCGTACAACGAAGGCAATGACCGAATGGCGGCCGGATACCTCGATTTAGCCGAGAAACGCGTCGGCGGGGGAGATGCGTTCTTCCCGGCGGTGCGGAAATACTGGGAGTTGCCGGCGTACAATGATGCGCCGACCATCCCCGGATCATAACCCGTGCTGCCGGCCAAGTCTGCGGCTATAATCCTCGATGAAGAAGAAGCGGCGACGCGCACGGTCTGCCGACGAAGGCCGGTATACATGTCCCACTTGCGGTGAAACGATTGTGATTCCGCTGGATTTCAGCCAGGGCACGACGCAGACCTATGTGGAAGATTGCCCGGTCTGCTGTAATCCCAATACGGTGCATGTCGAGACTGATCCGGATTGGAACGAGCCGCGTGTCTGGGCCGATCCTGAGTGACGGCGCCGCTTTGAACCCGGGCTGATTGCATCCAGATGGAGAGTTTATGAATAAGTTGCTGATCGGAATGGCGTTGGGCATCGTATCGGCCGCGCGGCTTGGTGTTGCCGAGCCGGTGCAGCCCCCCGCGGCAGCGCAGCCGGAGGTGCAGACGCAGTTTGTTCGTTTCCTGGAAGATGTCTCCGGCAAGAGCGTCCTTGAGACCGCAGAGACGAGTTATCTTCGCGCCGACGATGGGGTGACGGTGACGCTCATCGGCGCGGTTCACATCGCCGACGAAGACTACTTTCGCGGGTTGAATGCCAGTTTTGATCACTACGATGCGCTGCTGTACGAAATGATCAAGCCAAAGAATGCCAACCCCACGCCAGAGGAGATCAAGCAAAAGCGAAAGAGCGCGGGAATGATCGGCTGGGTCGGGCCGATGCAGAAGTTTATGCAGGAAAACCTTGATTTGGCGTACCAGCTCAACGCGATTGAGTATGACGATCGCGCCAATTTTGTGCACGCCGATCTCGATGCCGAAACGTTCCTGGAGCTTCAGGAACAACGCAATGAAGGATTTGTAAAGCTGTTCATTCGGGCATATCGGTCGGAATACAAAAAGCAGAAAGCAGGCACCTCCACCGCGGCGGAGATGACGCCGTTCCACCTGCTTGCGGCGCTAGGGGCGGGGGAGGACCGGCCTCGGAAGCTGAAGTTGCTTTTTGCCAAGCAGTTGGGAAGCCTTGAAGGACAGATGGAGGCTTTTGAAGGGCCGAATGGATCGGTGATCATCACCGAGCGAAACAAGCACTGCCTGGCAGTGCTGGAGACTGAAATCGCTGCGGGGAAGAAGAACATCGGCATTTTTTACGGCGCAGGACACTTCCCCGATATGGAAAAGCGGCTCAAGCAATCTGGCTTCGAGCGCACCGGGCAAACCTGGCGGACTGCGTGGAACCTCACCGCCCCGCCGAGCACACAGCCGGTGGAGTGAACGCTTGAAAGGCCGCGCGAGCCGCTAGACCTTAATGTAGATGCGAGCACGGTGCATCGCCATTGCCAGAGCGATGAACAGTGCGACAAACACCAATGCCCACGCCAGCGATTCATTATACGGCGACTCAAAAAGTGGCTTAAACAGGGTGTCGTACAGCCAGGGTTTGATCGCGCCGCGCTCGCCTGTTGCCGCGGGAACGGCTTTGATCAGCATCAGCCGCCCGACCACCCCGGCGAGCACGAAGATCGTGATGGCGTTCATGCCGCAGGCAATCAGCGGCGACGCCCATTTCTGGTAGCCAACGATATCGATGATCCAGTAAAACAATCCCAATCCGAGGCAGGCCAGCCCTGCAGTGTGGATGACATAGCTCGGCGTCCAAATCTGTTTGTTGATTGGCATCAATGCCGAATCGAGCACCCAACTGGACATCACGCCCAAAACGCCGAACGAAAACACCCCCGCGACCTTCTCCGCGGCAGTGCGATCAGCCCGCCGGAGCCAGGTGCCAACCAGCCAACCACAAATTACTGTCACAATCGCCGGCAGCGTGCTGAGGATGCCTTCGGGATCGTTGTATGCCTTGTAGCCGTGTCGCCCCAGAATCGTCTGGTCGATGAAGTGTGCCAGATTCCCTTCCTTGCTGAAATCGCCCGCTGCAAAGCCGGGGGCGGGGATCAATCGCATGGCCCCAAAGTACGCAGCCAGCAACAGCAGGCCGATGCACGCCATCTGCTTCCATCCGACCCAAAGCGAGAGAAGCGCCACCACGGCATAACAGACCGCAATTCGTTGCAGAACTCCCGGAATGCGAAAATCGGCGAGATTAAAGATCCCGGTGCTTCCGCTATACGGAATCGCTCCCAGAAAAAGCCCCAGCCCGAACAAGATCGCACTGCGCCGAAGCACCCCGGTAACAAGCGATCCGCCGTTGCGGCGGTGCGCTTGCGAAAACGGCACCGCAACGCCGACGATGAAGAGGAAAAAAGGGAAAATCCAGTCGGTCGGTGTGCAACCGTGCCACTGCGCGTGTGCCAGCGGGGGATACATGTGCGACCATGAGCCGGGGTTGTTGACGAGGATCATCCCAACAATGGTCGCGCCGCGGAACGCGTCGAGCGACATAAGGCGCTTCGGCTTCGTGGGAGCAATATCGACCCGATCATACTGCAACGGATGTGTTTGAGCGGTGGGGTTCGATTCGATGGCCATCGAGTGGATAGGATACAGCGATGACTGATCCAAATGAAATTCAAGCCAGCCGGCGCACTCGCCGTCGGATGACTTTGCTGCTTCTTGTCTGGTCGATTGCGTCCATTGTGCTAGCTCCGACGATTTACTGGATCGCGGCGACGCAGGAATCGGCCAGCCGCAAGTTTGCCGAGGCGCTGGCTCTACAATTCCTCATCTGGGGGCTGATTGACCTGGTTTTTGCGGCGGTCGGGGTGATTTCGTCGCGCCGGTCCGAAACGTCGCCCGGCGCGGTGCCAGATTTTACAGCGGAGCAACGTGGGGTAGAAAAGCTATTGAATGCGCTGCGGTTTAACGTGAAGCTCAACTGGTTCTGGGTGGCATCGGGAGCCGTTCTCCTCGCCGCGGGGGTGGGTGCGGGGTGGCGTGGGAGTTCGGCGGAGTCGGTGGGATCGCTCTTCGGGCACGGGGCCGGCGTGCTGTGTCAGGCCGGTTTTTTGTTCTGGTTTGATCGCAGCTTTCTGCACAAACTCCAGCCAGCCGGGCCGGCGGGTGCGTAGCGACATCATTTCTCGCGAAACTCGATGGTCATGCCAAAGACCTTTTCAAACCAGTCTGCCTTCCGCCGGGCACCCCAGATCTCCAGTTCGGCGTCTGCGCGCGTGGTAATGGTGCAACGGACCTGCTTCTCTACAACTCTGCAATTCACCGACTGCACCGCACTGGCGTGGCTTCGGTCCAGCCCGTCGGCGATCCGGAGAAGCGCGGCACCTACATCCACCACTCGCCGGGCGCGCGACGAGAGGACCTTGTACTGCTTATGATCGCGGGTTGGTGCGGTCTTGCGGTGATATCTTGCGATATTAGCGATGATCTCCACTTCTTCGGTCGAGAAGTTCTTCAGCTTGCCATTGCTGATGAGATACATGCTGTGCTTGTGATGGCCGGATCCGGCGATGTGCCAGCCGATGTCGTGCAGCATCGCAGCGTACTCGATTAGTTCTCGCTCGATGTTCCCCAGGCCATGTGTCGATTTCAGCTCGTCGAATAGATTCAGGCAGAGCGAGGTAACGTGTTCGCTGTGTGTCTTGTGCCAGTCGCACCGACGGGCGAGGTCGAGCACGCTGCGGCGCCGGGGGTCGGGCACTTCTCTGCGAATGGCGAGGTCTGGCAGGTGTCTGCCAAGATAATCCAGCACAACCCCCTCGCGCAGCGCCGCAGGGCAGATGCCGATTCGTTTGACTCCCAGCCGCTCAAAGACCTCCTTCACCATCAGGGCCCCGGCGAGAATCTGATCTTTCCGCTGATCGTCAAGCCCGCGCATGCTCGCACGTTCAGCCTGAGTGGCATCGACGAGCTTGTCGAGAAGTTTATCAAACCGGCCGCGTTCGATCGTGCCAATCAGGCCGTGCTCGTCCGCTTCTGCAAACATCCCATCGCAGAGTTGTGCGATGTTCTCCAGGGTTCCGCTTGTGCCGATCACCGAAGCCGGTTTGAGCCTGCGAATGTCTTCGAAAAGCGGGCCGAGTTCCTTCTCAAAATGGCGGGCCATGGCCTTGCGATCGTCTTTGCTCATCGGGTCGCTCTTTACGAAGCGTGCGGTCAGCCGTGCCGCGCCGAGCTTGCGGCTTTCGAGAATCTGAGCGCGCTGCTCGTCGCCCACGATGAACTCGACACTGCCACCGCCGATATCCATGATGAGGTGGGGTCGGCGGCCCAAGTCGAGGGCGTGTCGGGCGGCCAGATAGATCAATCTCGCCTCGTCACGGGCACTCACCACCCTGACCCACAAGCCCAGTTCCCGGCGGATGCGTTCGATCAGGTCACCGCCGTTCTGGGCCTCGCGAACGGCGGAAGTGGCGATGGCCATCGTCTTCTCGCACCGCCGCTGTGCCGCGGCCTGTTTGAAGCGCTCCAGCACGGTTACGGCTCGTTGCATCGCCTCGCCGGACAGGCGACGGCTTGGGAAGCTGATTCGGCCCAGCCCAACCGGCTCTTTCATTCGCCAGAGCGTGGTCATCCCGCCGTCGGAATCGGCCTGGGCGACGATCATATGAATGCTGTTGGATCCAACGTCGATTGCGGCAAGGCGAAGCGAGTCGCTGTCGCTCGGCCGGCCCGAAGTTCTTGCTGCCCGGAATGCGCCGCTGGTCATTCCACGGATTCTACTCGAACGGTTGAGATTTTCGTCCGCAGATGGGCCGTCACGTCAATTGATTCGCGCGGGAGCGTGGAAATAAATGCCCGGTGTCATCGAAACTTCCTCGTAGCTTTGGTCTTATGCACTGAAAGCGGTATCTTGCGCGGCATCGCGCGAGGGCACTCCGAGGCCGATGCGCGGGCTGGCTGGAAACGGAAAACCTGTTAAGAGCGTCAGGAATTGATGTGAAGCTGATCATCGGTCTAGTGATTGCCGCGGTGGTGTTGGGTTCGGTTGCTGTCCCGGTTGCCATGAAGATGCGACCGGGCGGAGAAGAGGGCGAAAGGGTTCGCATTGACGCGGTGGAGCGCGGAAATTTATCGGAAGTGGTGAGCGCGCCGGGCATTATTCAACCCAAATCCAACATCAAGATTGCGGCGCGGGTTTCGGCTCGGATTGTCGAGATCCCCTTTCGCGAGGGCCAGCGCGTCACCAAGGGCGACCCCACGGCGAACCCCCCGGTCCCGCCGTCGGTTTTGATTCGGTTGGATTCGACCGATTTGGAAGCACAACTCCGGGCTGTCGAGGCGAGAAAATCGGCCCAGCAGGCGCAGATCAAGGTCGCTGAATCGCAACTTCAGTCTCAGGAAGCGCAAGTGCGGGCGAGAAAGGCCGAGTTGGATGACGCCGAGCGCGATCTAGCCCGCCAGGAAAAGCTGTTTGAGAGCAAGGACGTAAGCCAGGTGGCTGTGGAAGCGGCTCAGACTCGGGTTGATCAGCTTTCGGCGCAATACGCATCGTCGCAGCGGATGATCGACAGCGAGCGGAATGGTCTGGAAGTGCTCCGCTATCAGGTTGCCGCCGCCGAGGCCGACATTGCGCGGGCTCGCGATTCCCTTTCATATACAACGATTGTGGCACCCATCGATGGCGTGGTGACCAAAGTCAACAGCGAGGTGGGCGAACTGGTGGTGGTCGGCACGATGAACAACCAGGGCACGGTTATCATGGAAGTGGCCAACCTCGATACAATGATCGTCAACACGCGCGTGGATGAGGGCACGGTTGCGGCAATCAAAGTGGGTCAGTCGGCAACGATCCGCTCGCAGGCGTACAAAAATCAGGAGTTTAAGGGGCGGGTGACCGCGGTCGCGCTGGCGCTGACTGAAGAGGCCCGGGAAAACCTGAAATACTATAAGACTGAAGTCACGCTGGAAGCACCCGGCCAGCAGATCGTCTCCGGCCTGACCGCGGACGTTGATATTGAGACCGAACTGCATTCGGATGTACTGAAGGTGCCCAGCCAGGCTGTTCTGGGCCGCAACCGAGAAGAACTGCCCCCAGATGTACGAAACCTGCCCGAGGTCGATCAAGCAAGGTCTTTAGCCACAGTGGTTTACCGGTTCGTTGAAGGGAAGGCCGTCGCCACGCCTGTGAAGATTGGGGCGAGTGATGTCACTCACACGATCATTGAAGCCGGCCTGAAAGAAGGCGAGTTGATTGTGGCAGGCCCGTACAAGGTGCTTGAAACGCTGAAGCACGAACAAAAGCTTCGCGACGAAGCAGCAACCACGCAGCCGACCGACGTTAAGAAGTAGCGCCTTCCGCAAAGCTCACATGCTCATTCGCATTCGCAATATCACCAAGCATTACCGCGTGGGAGTGGAGGAGATTCGAGCACTCGACGGTGTAGATATCGACATTGCGCCCAACGAGTATGTGGCGATCATGGGAAGCAGCGGTTCGGGTAAGAGCACGCTGATGAACATCCTGGGGTGCCTTGATCGGCCGACCTCGGGCACCTACGAACTGGATGGGAAACGCGTCTCCTCGATGACATCTGCCCAACTTGCTGCAGTCCGGAATGAGCGGATTGGATTTGTGTTTCAGTCCTTCGAGCTGCTGGCCCGGGCCACGGCCATCAAGAACGTAGAACTGCCCCTGCTCTATTCTCCCGACGGGTGGTGGAGCCGCCGCCGGCGCGCGATTGAGTCGCTCGAACGGGTTGGACTAGGCCCGCGCATGCACCATCGCCCCAACCAACTCTCCGGCGGGCAGAGGCAGCGCGTGGCGATCGCCCGGGCACTGGTCAACCAGCCCAAGATTCTCCTGGCGGACGAGCCAACCGGCAATCTCGACAGCCGCACAAGCGACGAAATTCTCGCGCTGTTTGAGTCGCTCCACGCCGAGGGCCAGACGATTGTGATCGTTACCCATGAGCCGGACGTGGCACGGCATGCCAAGCGGGTGATTCGGATGCGCGATGGAAAAGTGCAGAGCGATCTTTCCACCGAAGACGACATCGCCCAGTCCGCCGATCGGCCGGCGGTCCGGCCGGCCACGTTTGCTGGCGTCTCTAGTTCGGGGCTGGACGGTGAACCGAAGCCTGTCGGAGGCGAGAAATGAAACTGCTCCGCGCGCCGCTCCAGTTGGCGGTGCTTTGTTATCAGAGCTTGTTTCTGGCCTTAACGCAGATTTGGGCCAACAAGCTGCGCTCGGTTTTGACGACGCTGGGCATCGTGATCGGCGTGGCGAGCGTCACTTGTGTCATCGCAGCGCTGTCGGGGTTGAAAGACAATGTGCTGAGCGAGTTTGAATCATTTGGCACCAACAAGGTCTTTATCTTTCCGCGGCGCCCCGCGGTCGGGCCGATGCGGAACGCGCCATTTTATCAGATTCGCTTCCGCCCGGAGTTGTTTGATCAGTTACTGGCGCAATCACCATCTACGAAGCACTTTTCCCGGGTGACGCAGATCGTCTCGACTGTGGCCTATGACGAAGCCCGCGATGAAAATGTGAGCATCATTGGCATCGAACCTGCGTGGCACGACATAGAGGGGCGATTTGTCCTGATGGGCCGCCCGTTCAGTCTGATTGATAACGAGCGGGCGCGCCCCGTCTGCCTGATTAATGAAAAATTGCGGAATCGCCTGGGCTTGCCCACCGACTGCACCGGGAGCTTTCTCGTGATCGACGGCCGCCGATATCTGATCGTTGGCGTCATCGAACCGAGCAAGCAGGGCAATATGATCCGAGACGACGCCAGCGATGCCGAAGTGTTTGTGCCGTTTACGACGGCGTGGCGTGCGGGGAATCGTGGGGCGTTTCTCCCCTTCATGTACGTCACCGCTGCCGCAAAATCGACTGAACTCGCGCCCGAAGCCCGCGCAGAAATTGCCTATTACCTGCGAAAGAAGCGCAAGATCGATTACGGCGAAGAGGATACGTTTCGAGTGGAAGTCATCGATCAGTTTGTGCAGCAGTTTAACAAGCTGGCCGGGGCCATCACCATTGTGGCGGGAGGCATCGTCGGTATCTCGCTCATTGTAGGCGGAGTGGGCATCATGAACATTATGCTCGTGAGTGTGAGCGAGCGAACCCGCGAAATCGGCCTGCGGAAGGCGGTGGGGGCCAAGCCTTCGGCCATATTGCTGCAATTTCTGGTCGAAGCAGTCATGCTTTGCTTTTTTGGTGGACTGGTTGGGCTGATGATCGGCCAACTCATGACCATGGCCATCGCAGCGATTCCGGGTGCCCAACTGGACAAGGCGGCGATTCCGACATGGGCCATCATCCTCTCCTTCGGCTTCGCGGCGATGGTGGGGCTGATCTTCGGCATGTTTCCGGCGATCAAAGCCTCGCGGCTTGATCCGATCGACGCACTTCGGCACGAATGACAATGAAACGGCACCCAATCTCCAGAAATTCAGCCATGATCCAGCGTGAGACAAACGAAAAACTGCGTCGGCATGTGAAGTTTTCCCTGGTACTGCTGCTGGGTGTGCTCGGCACAAGCGCCGGCCTGACCGGCTGCAAGGACCTCGGTGCCGGGGGTACGGGAGAGTACGCAGTTGCAACGCAGCGAGTGCGCGAGATTGCCGCAGTTCAACCCGAATCGCTTCCGGTTGCAGGCCCGGCATCCACACAACCATTTGTACTATCAACAACCCAGCCGGCGACGCAGCTTAGTGAAGTGCCGATCACGCTGCAGCAGGTCCGCGAGTGGGCATTGCAGAACAATCTCAGCCTGAAGGTTGATTTGCTTGCCCCGACGATCGCGAAGCAATCAATCTCTGAAGAGCAGGCCCGTTTCGAGGCTGTTTTCACCACCAACGCGCAATACGGCACAACCGACACGCCGTTTCTTACAACCAATCAGCAGGGTGAGCGAGTTGTGGCTGTTTCGGGGTCGGAGTTTCTGTCCATCGCCCCGGGCGTGAGGTTCCCCCTGATCACCGGCGGCAGCATTTTGCTGAGCGCGCCGCTCAATCGCGTGGAAAACTCGACGGGCCGGATTGATATCAATACGGGTCTGCCCATTTCGGATAGTCAGTGGACGACCGACTTCACATTCACGTTCAGCCAACCCATCCTCCGCGGGGGGGGAATTGATGCCAATCTGGCGTCGATTCGGATCGCGTTCTATCAATATCAGCAGATAGAGGCGCGGACGAAGCTCCGGGTGTTGACCGTTTTGAGCGATGCCGATCGGGCATACTGGCGGCTGTACGCCGCAATCAAGAATCTGCAGGTGCGCCGTCAGGAATACGACCTTGCCGTGCGGCAGTTGGAGCGCGCCCGCCGCCGGGTGACTGCCGGGGCTGTAGCTGAAGTGGAGGTGACCCGCGCCGAGTCAGGGGTGGCAGATCGGGTGAGCAACGTCGTGCAGGCCGAGCGCGACCTTAGGGTGCAACTCCGCGAACTCAAGCGAATCATCAACCAGCCCGGCCTGGAGATGGACACCGATATCATACTTCAGCCGGCGAGCGAGCCTCGATTTCTAAACGTCCGATTTGACCGCACGGCACTCGCCGAACGTGCCATCCGCGATCGGATGGAGATCCTTGAAACCGAGCTTGCCATTCTGCAGCAGAACGAGAGCGTCAAACTTGCCAAAAATGACCTCCTCCCGCTCTTGAGCGTTCAGTATCGCTACAACGCCAACGGTGTGGGCGAGGGGTTTGATGAGTCATTCGATCTGCTCTCGGACAATGACTTTGCCGATCATTCGGTGGGCCTGCAGTTGGAGATTCCACTCGGCAACCAGGCGGCTCGCAGCCGGCTCCGTCGGGCGTTGGCACAGCGGCAGCAGCAACTGGCCACGCGGCAGCTTCGCGAGCAGGTGATTCGGCAGGAAGTGCTCCGTGCGGTGACCGATTTGGAGACGAGTTGGCAGGCAATTCTAGCCGCCAGGCAGGCAGTCGCCGCCGCGGCGCGGGTGGTGCAACTGGAGGAGCGGCAGTTTGAGCAGGGAATTCGAACCAGCACTGAAGTGCTTGATGCGCAAACCAACCTGGCCAACGCCCAGGCGCAGGAGATTCGGGCGATCGCCGAGTATCAGATTGCGCAGATCGACATCGCGCTTTCCACGGGGACGCTGCTCGGTGCAAGCAACATCGATTGGAAGCCACTCGAGGCACCGAATCGATAAAGCAAATGCGAAAATAAAAGAGACCGGTGCTCGCCGTCGCACCGGTCTCCAAATCAGGCTGTCCGGGCGAAGGCCCGGAGACCCACAGCCATATCTTTCTTGTCGATCGAATCGTCAGAGGCATTAACATCGATTGCCGATTTCTCGCATTATCGGGCACAGTTTCTATACTCCAGTCGCAATGAATCAGGGTCGTGTGGGCAAACTCGCATTGGAAGATGGCACGGTATTCACAGGCCGGGCTTTTGGAGCCGCTGGCAACAGTGTCGGCGAGGTTGTGTTTAACACTTCCATGACGGGGTATCAGGAGATTATCACTGATCCATCGTACAAGGGGCAGATCGTCACAATGACCTATCCGCTGATCGGCAATTACGGTGTTAACCGTCGCGATGTCGAAAGCAGGCAGCCGCACGTTGCCGGGTTTATTGTGAAAGAGTTGCCGCCGGTCTACAGCAATTGGCGGGCGGATTTGTCGCTGGAAGAGTATCTGCGCGAAAACAACGTCGTTGGCCTGCAGGGGATTGATACGCGTGCGCTCGTCAGAAGAATCAGGATGACTGGGGCAATGCGCGGTGTGTTGTCAACCGAAATCCTCGATGATCAGCAGCTCGTTAATCAAGCCCGCGCTGCAGCGGGGATGGTCGGGGCTGACTGGGTGCAGGCGGTTAAGCCGAATGCGCCCTACGGCTGGAATGAAGACCACGGCGAGTGGAAGATCGGCCAGAATATCCGCGGTGATGGTCTACATGTCGTGGCGCTCGATTGTGGCGCCAAGAGCAACATTCTACGCCATCTTGCCGAGCGTGGCGTGAAGGTGACGGTGCTCCCGCCGGACGTATCGGCGGATGAGATTCTGAAACACCGCCCCGACGGCCTTTTTGTAAGCAATGGCCCCGGCGACCCTGCCGCCCTGGATTATGCAGTCGCGCCCATAAAAGGGTGTATCGGCAAAGTGCCTACCTTTGGCATTTGTCTCGGCCATCAACTCCTCGGGCGCGCGATTGGTGCCGAAACGTACAAGCTGAAGTTCGGCCACCGCGGGGGAAATCAGCCGGTCAAGAATCTGGAGACCGGGCGCGTGGAAATCACGAGCCAGAATCACGGTTTTGCGATCGATAAAGCATCGCTTGAGCGTGTCGGCGGTGTGATCACTCACATCAACCTCAACGACGGCACCATCGAAGGCTTCCGTCACGCGACTCTGCCGATGTTTAGCGTGCAGTATCACCCCGAAGCGTCCCCCGGCCCGCACGACGCCGCGTATCTGTTTGATGCGTTCATCGAGATGATGAAAAGCAAGAAACCTCCGACGGCGGGGCGGTTGAGGGAACTGCAGGGGTTGCGGTGAACCGAGGTAGACGGATGCGTTTGCGACGAGGAAAGCCAAAGTCCATCGGTGCCGCCATCCTGGCGTTGCTGCTTGCGGCGGCCGGGGCTTACTTTTTTCCTCAGCAGAATCAGAAACAAAAGCCGCAGGCTGAGCGGCATGACTCACAGTCGTCCGGTGCGGCGAGTTCGATCAAGACGCCGCGCTTTGAACCATCACAATCCCCGCCCGCGGTCGAGAAAGTGCCGCCCGCGAAACCCGACGCCACGCCGACCATCACCGGCGACGGTGGGATAGGTAAGCTGTTTCGCGAGCAGAAATCCAATGTGATCGTCACCACGGGTGGCACGATCGCCAAGGTGTTGCCTGATGACAATGTCACATCCGACGGTTCCAGCCGCCATCAGCGCTGGATTGTTCGCCTGACCACCGGCGATACCGTACTGATCGCCCACAATATCGACCTAGCCGACCGGGTTCCGGTCAAAGAGGGCGATGTGATAAAATTCAAAGGCGAGTATGAGTTTACGCAGCAAGGCGGGGTGGTTCATTGGACGCACCACGACCCGCGCGGGCGCCGGCAGGACGGCTGGATCGAGTTTAATGGCAAGCAATACAAATAATCGCAGTTGGTTTTGCAGTGGAGCACAGGTTATGCATCGTTCTTTTCATTTTGTTCTGACAGCCATCGTCGTAATCGTCGCGGCGGTCGCGTTGCCGGCGTGCAACACAGTCAAGGGCGCGGGCAAAGATATTCAGCAGGGTGCTGAAGCCACTGAGCGGGCGATCGACAACGCGACGAAGTAGATTTCGGGTGGATAGCGGTCGCCGTCCGAATTGGTGCCAGCGGGCTTGGCTTGTCATGGGAAAATCTGCATTGATCGTATGGGGCGGCTGGGACGGGCATCAGCCGCGCGAAGTGGCGGACCTGTTTGCGCAGGCGTTGCACGATGACGATTTCGCTGTCGAGGTAGCCGACACGCTCGATGCCTTTCTGGATGCTGATCGGCTCGCACACTTAAGCCTGATCGTCCCGATCTGGACGATGGGGAAAATCACCAAGGCGCAGGCCGATCCGGTGCTAGCCGCGGTGCGCGATCATGGGGTGGGAATTGCCGGGTGTCACGGCGGGATGTGCGACGCGTTTCGTGAGCACACCGACTGGCAGTTTATGACCGGCGGGCAGTGGGTAGCCCACCCGGGGAACGACGGGGTGCGATATCGGGTTCACATTACCTCCGAGCAATCCGATATCACCGCGGGGATCGGTGATTTCGAGATTGTCAGCGAACAATACTACATGCACGTTGACCCGGCGGTGCGGGTGCTGGCGACCACGCGCTTTCCGACCGCGGACGGTCCCCATGCGGGCAACGGGCCGGTCGATATGCCCGTCATCTGGACCAAAAAATACGGGTCCGGAAGGGTGTTTTACAACTCACTCGGCCATCACGCTGACTTGGTCGCGTCCGAGCCTTGCCTGACATTGATGAGGCGCGGATTTTCGTGGGCGGCGAAGTAGCGTCGTACTGCATCGCGTAAGAAAATGGTCGTCCGCCGCGCGGGGTTTTGATTTTCGTTCGCGGTGAGGATACTACCATCGCATGTACACCGAATTGTACGACGACGCCGTAGGCCTGCCGTCGACAATCGACCCGCGTGACACGAACCTGAACAAAATGATCATCACGATCGACGGACCCGCCGGCACCGGAAAATCGTCAGTGGCACTCGAAGTGGCCCGGGTGTTGGGTTTTGACTTCCTGGACACCGGCGCGATGTATCGTGCCATCGGCCTGGCTGCGTTGCGCCGAGAGATTGACCTGGACGACAAGCGAGAACTAGCGTTCGTCGCAGTGCATAGCCGGATCTGGTTCGACTGGTCAAAACGCCCCCCTGCGGTCATGCTCAATGGCGAAGCAGTAACACACCTCCTGCGCAGCGGCGAGGCAACCCGGGCGGCGAGTTATGTCGCGGTGGTGCCGGCGATTCGGGAAATGCTCGTTCGGCAGCAGCAGGCAATTGGCCGCGAGCGGGCCAATCTGGTTACCGAAGGTCGCGACCAGGGAACGATCGTGTTTCCGGAAGCCGAGTTTAAGTATTACCTCGATGCCAAGCCCGAGGAGCGTGCCCGCCGGCGCACGGCACAACTGCGTGCGCGCGGCGAGATCGTCGACCCGACGGAGATTCTCAATCAGATCGTGACGCGCGACAAGCGCGACCGCGAGCGGGAAGTCGGCCCGCTGTCGATTCCAAAAGACGCGCGGATTATCGACACCACCACCATTACGCAAGAAGAAGTCATCAAGCGAATCGTGGCGGAAGTGCAGTCGCGTGCCACGGTTTCGTAAGGAGGGGATTAGTGATGTCGCACGCGCCCAACACTGCCTCCCAAGTCGAGTCCACCCAGGCGGGCGCTGGGACGTCGAT
>DDRH01000006.1:0-36897 GCA_002343075.1 Phycisphaerales bacterium UBA2421
CCGCATAAAGTCCTCTTCGTTATGTCGCGGAACGCTCGACAATCCGAGAACGTTTTGACGTTCGAGCGGTTCATCGCGATGGCGGCCAAGGGAGCGGCATGGGACCAATTCATCGCGTCTTCGGCACGTTACGTGACGCCGTTGTTTCCATTACCACCCTTACGTCGCGGGTTGCTTGAGCTAAGGCGTCGCAAGGAGGCGAGGTTGACGGCCATACGCGATATGCGCGCGATCCTGGCGGCGATGACAGCGGAGGAACGCGACAATCCTGACTTGATCGACCATGCGCGCCGCGCTGCGATCGCGCATGCAGCCGGGTGCGAGCCAATGTACGTTTCTCAGTTGAAGCGAACGTTCAACGCGGCACGTCGCGCTCAGGTTCAACTTTCGCGCAGTCCGGCCGCGACATAACCCGCCATTGGAGCGGACCGCGGCGGCGGTATACTGCTCGTGGGGTCGGGCGTCACACGGGCGCCGCCGCGGCCGCTCAACGGCATTACGTTATCCGACACGTGAAGCACCTGTACGACGAAGTTCTTCGGCGCTTTCCGGAAGTCGCCTCGTATGTTTTCGAAGGGGACGAGGAACTGCCGTACCTCGTCGTTGGCTGCATCGCGGATTGGCTCTTGTCGGTGGAACTCGACCCCGCCACCGTTCAGCGCGTCGTCGATTTCGACCGCTGGTGCACGGATCAGCCTAGCGGAGAGACTGCGGCTGATGACATCATGACCATTGAGGTCGTCGCCTTACGTGAGAAGCTGTTCAAGCATGACAAGTTGCTCCCCATCGTGCCCAAGTTGATGACGCACGAGGAATTGCTTCGAAACAGGGACTATCTGACGAGTTGGGTTGGTGCAGACCGTTACCAAGCAGCACTGGCGCTAACCCGCAGTCGGTAGGGTCCGCTGGTACTCCTGCGGACCATCTGGCGATTGACGGCACGGCTGCGGACGCGAAATTGTCCGCTGGGTACAACGGATCCTACTCGAAGTTCACAACTTCCGCGATGAACTTCGCGTTGTTCGGGTCGAATTTCACTTTGTTTGCCTCGAATTTCGCAACGTTTGACGCAAACTTCATGAAGTTCGGGTCAAACTTCACAACTTTCGCCTCGAACTTCGCAACTTTCGACTCAAACTTCACAACTTTCGGCGCGAAACGAGTTTGTTTTGGATCGAAACAAGCTTATTTCGGTCCGAACTTCACAACTTTCGACTCGAACTTCGCAACTTTCGGCGCGAGTTTCGCGGCGTTCAGGACGACACTTGCGGGTATCGGCGCGGCGTTCGCAGCGTTGTCGCCGATAATTCGCGCGATCGCCGTGCGGATATCGGTTCTTTACGAGCCGCGAGCGTTAGCGACCGGTGGTTGTTTTGAATTCTAGTCGTGGCACGGGCTTCCAGCCCGTGATGTTAAGGGCAAGGAGATGGGACCGGGAATTGTTGATTTGACATCCTTCATCATGGGCTGGAAGCCCATGCCACGAAAGAGCATCTCAACAGTGCATCATTGTGTCATTTGAGGATCGGCCGCTCACGCTCGCGGCTCGTTGTGGTCGTCTTTCCGGACGTTGGAAGTTTCCTCTGAATCTTCTTCAGTGACTCGATCACCGGCCCGACCTGCTGCATGTGCCTTGATGGTCGGCTGGCCGTGACAGTCTACACTTCCCTGCATCTGAGATTTTTAGCGGACTTCCACTTCGTCGTTGAGGATGCGCGTTCCCTCAAGCTCTTTGATGCCGCTGCGGACCATCGTTGTCTGATCAAACCGGACGTCGGTGAAACGATACTTCTTGATCGTTGTTCTGCCGGGGCCGAGGTTGGTGACCAGGCGTTCCTGTCTTGCGTGGCCGGGGAAGATGGCGAAGGAACTGTAGTCGATCGGCTTATTGCCATAGTTCGTGATCATTTGTTGCACGAGCACATCGGCGCCGTCGCGGAGGGCGATGGTTTGCAGGCCGATGTCGCTCAGGCCGAGCTGAAGCGGCGCGGGCACGCTGAAGACGGCGTCGCGCGCGCCGCGGATTCCCTGCACGGTGAACTCGACGGAGACGGCTTTGCTGCCGGCGAAGGTGTTGTAGGGAAACTCGATCGATACGTCGCGTTCCCAGGTTTCGCCGGGGTTGAGCGTGAACTGCTGCACCGCAGGCGTGATGAGCCAGCCGGTCGGACCGCGCAGGCGGATTTGTCCGGAGATGCCGTACTTGTACGGGTTGGTGAAGTGGAGTTTGCGCAGATGACTCTTGAAGCTCGACTCGACATGATCATTATCCCAGCCGACGCTCGCGCGTAGCTGGGCCATCTCGCCATCGACATCGAGCAGGAAGATCGGCATGGTGGAAACCTGAACGCGCGCGGTCTGTCGATCGCGCCCACCGGCGAGGAGGGGAGTGACGTTGCCCCAGAGATCGACCATGACGGGTCGCTCGCCGAGGTTGATATTGAGATCTTTCACGCCGGCTTCGTTGCCCTTTGCCCAGATGATGAGGACGGACTGGCCATCGCGATCGAAGAGATGCGCTTCGACGTTCTCCGCCAGAGGCACCTTGCCTTTGAAGGTGCTGTTGCCGAGGAGCATGGAGAGCGTGCGCTGGATGATGAATAGCTCGGTGGGCTGCGCGGTGATGCGTTCGCCGGCACGCTGCACTTCGAAGGGCATGGGAATGTCGATGAGTGTTGCGCCGGCGGCCATTGCTGCGGTGAAGCGCTGGGCGAAATCGCGGATCTGCATCGCGCGGCCATACTCTGCGCGGTCAAGAAGCTGGAGAGAGACCGACGCATCTTCGCGCCCGCCGGCACCGAGCGCATCGCGGCCGGCCTGAACGTACAACGGCACCTGCGCCGGCAAGACGCTCGCGGGGAGGCTCATCGCGATGTTGCGCGGGGTGGTGGCGTCAAGCTCATACCAGCCCGGCCACGGAATGGCGAGGTTCGGCTCTTGCACGAGCTTGGCAAACTCGTCGTAAACCTTCTGAAACACCTCTCGCATCGGCGGGCTGGTGACAAACTCCGGCTCGCCGTCATCGCCGAGTTGCCATCGTTCCAATCGCGTGGCATGGCGCGCGACAAGATAGGACAGTTGCGACTGCCAGGCATCGGGCGCGGCCTTGAGCAGGTTTAACCACGAGCTGCCCCCGACGCGCGCCGCCACTTCGGGAGGCAACCCGATCAGGCACGCGGTCGGCACCACACCGGCGCGACTCAGTTCGTCAAGAATCTCATCAAACTTCACCGCCTTGGTTCGGAGCACATCGCCGGCCTCGCTCCAGACGGCGAGCTTCACCCTTCCGGCGCCGAGTTGCGAGACGGTGGCAGGCAGGTCGCGCCAGACTTCAAAGGGCATGCCGGTGGCGATCATGCCGATGCGTCGATCGATGTTGGTCATGCCCGCGCGATCGCCGAGCCGGACCACGGCAAGATGTTGCTCGCCGAGCGCTTCACCCATGCTGCTCATCGCCATCGAAATGTCATACCAGCCGACGGGCAACTCGGGCAGTGGCACACTCAATAGCTTCGTGCCGCGCTCGGTCGCGCGGATCGAAGAGCCGTCGAGCGCCTGGCTTTTCTGGAACACAAGCGCCCCATCGGCATCACGGATGACAAGCTGTGCCGACAGGTCTTCAGTGTGTCGATCGTTCACCTCGACATCGACCACCATCGGCGTGCCGACGGGGAAGATGTTGCCCACCACGCGCGTGCTGAGCGAGACCCGTGGCACCTGCGACACCGTAATGTCATCAAACCATGCCGTGCCGCGGATGTCCTGCACGTTGAGCGCGCGCTGTCCGAGCGTGCTCGATCGATACATACCCGGCTGGAGCAGCGCGATCTCGACGACGAGAAATGCCGCGCGATCATCCGTCGCCGCCAGTTCCACCGCGAGGCTTTCCCATGTCATCTGATCGGCGCGCTCGGCGGCGTATGGTTTGCTGTGCTGCACCGACGGCAAGATCGGATTGCCGTCAAGGTCGGTCAGGTAGGCTGTCAGGCGCGCCTTGGCGTGTTGTAGAGGTGTCGTGCGCGCCCACCCTTCCACGCGATAGAACGCGCCCTGTCGAACCGGGATCTTTCCCGCGGGATAACGATAAGTCAGCGATCCGCCGTTCAGATCAAATTGAAAGCTATACTTCCCCGACCGCGCCGCCGACGCACTCAACCGGCCATTGACATAGTGAGGCATGCCCGGGCCTTCGATCTTCTCCCAATCGACGGGCAGAGTTTCGACATTGAACCGACGCTCCTCAAAATCAAACCGGCGCAAGACGCGCGACACATCGCCGGCGTAGCAAACCGACGAAGCACCGAAAGCCAGCCAGAGCGCAATGACCGAGGCAATCCGCATCAATCATGTTATCGGACGATCGAGCATGAAAGGTTGAGCCAGACCCTGAAACCGCACGCCCCCGTCCCTGCGGCGCGCGGCATTTCATCCAGAGGGTTCATCCCAGGGGGTTCATCCCAGGGGGTTCATCCCAGGCGCGCCTGTAGCCGGGCGATCGACTGCTTGATCTCGTCCAACTGCCGGCGAAGCACCTGCTGATCATCTGCCCGCGATGCCTGATCCATGCGCTTGCGATACTCACGCGCGTCGGCCTCAAGCCGCTCGATCTCGGCCATCATGTCCGACTGCGGGTTGTAGACGGCACTCATGCGATTCCTCGATATGCATTTCCAGCGCGGCGGTTGCACCGATATTAGTTCATCACCACTGCCGTTTACAACACAAATGTTTGCGAGTTTCTCAGATAACTCGCGCCGGCACCCCGACGGCCTTCGCCCCCTCGTCCAGGTCGGCAATCACCACCGCGCCCGCACCCACGGTCGACCACGCGCCGACCCTCAGACACTGAATCACCCGCGCCCCAAGCCCGACGAACGCGCCCTCCCCCACCACCACCCGCCCCGCCAGCGCCGCGGCGGGGCAGATGTGCGCCCCCGCGCCCACCGTGCATTCATGGTCCACCACTGCCGAGGTATTGATGATCGCCCCGTCTCCGATCTTCGCCGCAACGCACACCACCGCACCCGCAGCGATCACCACGTTCTCCCCCAGCGTTGCCGACTCGCTCACCACCGCGCGCGGATGAACCGCATTGAGCAGCTTCAACCCTGCCGACCGCACTTCTTTCATATGGTGTAGCCGCGCACGATTGTCCCCAATCGCCACAATCACCCCGCGCACCCCGCGCCGCCGAAGCTTTGGCAGTTGGTTGATCGTCCCCAGCACCTTGACTCCACCGACGCGCCGACCGGCCAGCCCCTCATCGGCATCAAGAAACCCGACCACGCGCCGCCTCGGTAGCTGCCCAATGATGTCGAGCACCACCATCCCATGCCCGCCGGCGCCGATAATCACCACATCCATACCCACTCCATCGACCGCGTACCACAATCCACTGCACCGCGCGCGCTCACCACCCATGACGGCCCCATTGTTCCGCGCGGAACAACGTTCCATCTCCCCCTCCTGTTACTCCCGGAGGGGGCCAGGGGGAGGGCAAGTCGGCGGCCAGATATTCGGGAGCAACCCGCAACAAGCCAGTTGTTCCGCGCGGAACAATTCGCAGTGGGCAGCGGGAAGCTCGCAGTCGGCCCATGGAGTGTCATTGTTCCGCGCGGAACAATTTGCGACATGCCACATAAACCATTGTCCCCAAACAACTTACACCTCAACTAAGTACTAACCACGCCCTAACAGATTTGGAGTGCTCTGTGCCCCAGACCACACTCCAGTCATTCCCACCCGACCCCCTCCGACCCCACCCCCACGCCGGGTGGTGCGGTTCCAGCGAAACCCCGGATCAACCACCCCCCACATCGTACCGCCCCACAACCGCAGTCAACGCCGCTCGCGCCGGGGCAGAGCCTCAGCACCGCCCCCGCTCACGCGCGTGCCGGCCCGTTCGCGTAAATCTGGTCAGTATCAATAGTTATATGAATCCGCATTTTATTGTTGACATTGCTCATTTCCGTGGGATCATGCTCGTCGGGAACGAGTCGCTGATTCGGCTTTCAATCTCTCCGTTGGGGTGTCGCCGAGCAACGAAGCGTTCAGGGGAAGGGTTTTGGGTGGAAAAGCCGGGCCAGAGGCCTATGGGGCATTTCATGTTCGTGTCTAAGCTTTTCGGGTTACTGTCATCCGTCCGTCCGCAAACGTCGTGCCGGGGATGACGGTTGTACACTTTTGTCTGCAATCGAGTCCAATCACGCATTGGACTGTGTTTCCGAGGCCATTCGACCGGTCGTAGAAATGCTCGAAACCCGCCAACTCCTCACCGCCATCACCGGCGCGAGTTTCAACTACCTCACCGCGCCGCAGAATGTCACCCTCAATTTTGATACCAACGTGCAGGCCGACCTTTCTCTCGATGATCTCGTCGTCGATCGCCTGAGCAACAACACCACCCTCGCCCGCACCAACCAATCGCTGGCCTACAATACGTCAACCAACGTCGCCACCGTCACCTTCCCCGGCGAAGCCAATCAGGGCATCACCGGTATGCTCCCCGACGGGAACTTCCAGACCATCGTCAGCGAAGAGGGCATCCCCGGCATGACGAGTGAGCACCTGCTCAACTTCTTCTTTCTCACCGCCGACGTGAACCGCGACCGGGCCGTGAGCAGCGCCGACGAAGCCATCGTCACCGCCAACTTCGGCACATCCGGCAACTTCGCCGCCGGCGATGTCAACCTCGACGGCGTGATCAACCTCGACGATTACACCACCCTCTCCAACAACTTCGGCCGCCAGCAGCCCGCGCCGATCACGACAGCCAACACGCTCACCGTCGCTGCGCTCTCATCCAGCGCCAACCAACTCACCTGGACCAAGCCCGACGCCGCCGTCGACGGCTACCGCATTTACCGCAGCACGGATGGCACAAATTTCACGCAGATCGCCGACGTCGCCACCACACCGCGCAGCTACGACGACACCGGCCTGACCGATGGCACCAAGTACTGGTACCGCGTGCGGCCATACACCGTCGCCGAAGGCAACTCGGCAACAACCAATAAAATGTCCGCGGTCACAGTACTGCCGGCACCGACGGGTGTAGTTGCATCAGAAGACACCGACGAGTTTAGCTCCGGGACAGCGGTCAATTGGGATCATTCAGGAACGACGATTGAAAAGTACGTCATTGAGCGCGCCACTGACAGCACGTTTACCACGAATCTGGTTTCGTTTGATGTCACCTATGAACCGGAGATGCCCTCCGGTTCATTTGTAGATCGTGGCGTCGTCGGGGGCCAAACGTACTTTTATCGGGTTCGCGCAATGAACTCGGTTGCCGAGTCGGCCGCGTCGTCGGCAGTTTCAGTCATTGCACCACATCAGAAAGTTTTTGATCCGGTCGATATCAAGATTGTCGCTACGGGCAGCCTAGCGTTTGAGTTTGCCTGGGGCGATTTTAGCTCGAACGAAACCAACTACGAAGTTCAGCGGGCAACCGACGCGGAGTTCTTGACCGATGTGCAAACGACGACGTTGTCTGCCGATGTAACCTTTGTGACTCAGACGGTTCCTGCTGCCGGGCTCTATTTCCTTAGAGTTCGGGCATACAATGCAAATGTAACTTCGGCGTGGGTCGAAACATCGATCGATACATCGAAGCTTGCTCCAGAGGCACCGGTTGGTCTGCAAGTCGAGCCGCTCGCAAACGGCGAATTCAGTCTTCTTTGGGGCGATGCGGCAACGAATGAGACTTCGTTCATAGTGCAGCGTTCGACCGATCCGACGTTTACAACAAATGTGTTGGATCTTGCGACCCTTCCCGCAGGTTCAACGGAATACGTTGACATCGGAGCAAAGGATTCGGAAGCCACGTTCTACTATCGTATCAGGGCGGTTAGCCCGAGTAACCACGAAGCTTTTAGCGACATTGTCGAAGAACCCGAGACTCAAGCGAGCGCACGAGCGCTCCTCATTCAACGTCACACCGGATCGATCTTCCAAACATCAAAGACAAATGAAACAGATTTGTATATCTCAGGTGTGCCGATTCATGTTCGCGTCCGAGAGTCTGCCTTAGGGCCAGACTTCGACGACGTTTACGGAACGAAGCTTCGCTACACTTGGTACTTTGATTCGACCACCGTGGTTACAGGGCTGAGTGCCGCGCATGTATTTTACACTTCGGACTTCGCCAGCACCCCGTACCCCACGCACACCATCAAGCTTCGTGTGGAGAAAGAGCCGAGTTCAGGTTCGACCGGCGAGTTAGTCCGTGAGGAAAATGTCACACTTCGAGTGCGTCCGCATCTCGCCCAAACTGGTGAATCTTCAAGCAACTTCATTGTCTACAACGTTTATAAGAATCTGCCGCAAGGTGTGACAAACGACGGGATTCAGACCGGCAACGATTCGACGCGAAGGCTAAGAAATACGAATTGGGAGACAATCAGAACAGCGATGAATGGAACGCTGCCTAACCTCTTTAAAAACAGCGTTGTCTTCCGCTTAGAGCGTGGCCAGGAGTTCGATTTGCCCAAAGGTCTCGACTTGCGCAATACACCTGTGACGCGAGTGATTTTCGAAGATTTTGGCACAGCTCAATCGCTCCCAACCCTTGACCTTAAAGCGGCTAACAGGGCATTCTGGCTGAGTTCAAACAATTCGCAGTTTTCGTTCCGTAATCTGAGACTGACTTCGACGAACTCGGCACACGTCGTCCGTTCATTCAGCCCGTCCTTAACCAACCCGCCATCATCTGTCACGAACCAAGTCGCTGGCCGTGCAAGTGCAACGGCCCCCACTTTCTTAACCTATGACAACGCGACGGGGCCACGATGCGTCGCTATCATCGGATGCGAGTTCGGATACTTGTCGAACGCAGTTAACGTTGACGTCGAGAAAGGAGCGGGCACACCCGAAGGTCTTTACATCGCGGATAGCAAGACAGCAAAAAACGTGGTTAGCTCAGGTTCAGACGCTGAAGATGACTACATTGTGACCAGCAGCTATTCGATCTTTGCAGAAGGCGTCACCAATCTGTTTATCGCTCGCAACGATTTTCACAATTCCTGGACCGAACATGTCATTCGGCTGAACCGCGATAATAAATACGTCAACGTCTCTGCCAATTCACTCACCAAACGTAGTTCAGGTGGCACCTATAGTGTCACGGTGAACAATGTTACGACCAGTTACCGAGCGCTACTTTCTGACCCGAATAAGAAGGACACTGCCACGCTGAGGGTGCTTGGTGGGCGTTACGTCAAGTCGACAGACGTGACTGAACGCGGCCTGATGCACGTTTCGAGGAATGAACTTCGAGGCGGCGAAACTTGGCTTGGGCCATTAGGGGGCGTTGTACAGGGTAACGATCTTTACGTCGGCGAGAAAACCACCGGATTGGTTTTTGACGCGAATGTTATTCGTTTCGGCACAGTCAACTTGAAATTCGGACTCGAACAAAGCGTGATTCGAAACAACATTTGGTCAAGCGATTCCAACCAGCCGTATGCGATGGTAGTAAAGGGCATTGCACCGGTGCAGCTCTACAACGACGGCTCGTCTACGCTCAAGACGCGCCGATACTGGGGACCGGAACGGGTGATTCAGGATGTTTCGATCGTCAACAACACAATCGTCAAGCTGAGCAAATCCGGTACTCCGCCATCAGTCTTGAAGTTTGACAATCCATTTATCGATTCCGCAGCCGAAGCAACTGGCAACAATACGGTCTTCTCCATCCCGACAGCGTTGACGAATGGTGGAGCCGCATGGTCGTCCGCGAGTCCGCCAGCACGCGTCACGCGCGCAGCCGATTATCATGCGCGCATCAAGAATCTGACGTTCATGAACAACCTGCTTGCTCGCACGACCACCGGTTCGACAAGCAACGCGCAGTATTCCGCATTCGGGATCAGTCTCGATCCTCTTGAAGTTGCGCGGTACGGAGATGCAGGCGGTGCAAACTGGAAGGATACGCTTACCACTGGAGCAACAAAGTGGGCCGTCGGGGACAACGTATTCAGCACTTCAAACGGAACACCATTTGGCGTGGGCACTAGGCTGACAGCGTCATTTCCTTCGAGTACAGTTTCTTCGTACACGCCAGAGCAGTTCAATCGTTTGAGCGCCGACACTTGGAATGGCGCGACCTACTTCAACCTGCCAGCAAACGATCGCGACTTGGTTTTTAGTTCTACACTTGTCAATGTTCGTGATGAGACCGACTCTGGGTTTGGCATCCTTGAAACCGAATACAGACCTATCAGTTCGTCAATTTTAACTGCCACCCGGCGATCTGACGCTTGGTTCGATTTCGAGGGATCGTTCTTCGGATCAACCACTAACACCACTCCTGCCCGCGCGATTTCGACTTACGCGGGCGCAAAGCAAACGCCGACTACCGCCTAGTTTGGAGGCATAATGTCTCGATATCATTATTACTCGCGCGCGATCGTTCAGGCTTTAGAAGCCCGTTTGGTGCTGGCTGCGGAGCCTGGCATCACGTTGGATGATAACGGCCAGCTACTTATCATTGGCACGGAAGGTGACGATACTACCTTTACCGTCAACGATCCGGACGACTTCTCGAGAATCATCGTAACTTTGAATGGCCAAGAGTACCGATACCTCAAGTCAGACATCAGTACTTTCCGTATTGAGGGTCGTGGCGGCAACGATGAATTGGCGGGATTCTTCGGGGACTCAATTCTTGCCTGCTCGATCTACGGTGGCAACGGAAATGACCGAATCCGCGATGCAACCTACCAAGTCGGTGGCCCGGGTAATGATACTCTTGGAGGTTCCGGTGTGGTGGACTACAGCGACCAAACCACCCCAATATTGTTTGACGCAGGCCTTAGAGATGCTGAAAGCATCGTTCCCACAGTGACCGTCAGCCCAACGGAGACCGACACATTGGGTGACGGTTGCACGATTCGGGGGACAGCGTTCGACGATGTATTCGATGTTTTCTGGCCTAATTCATTTGTTTGGCATATCGAGGGGATGGGTGGCGATGATCGCATCATCGCCGGGCCTGACTTGACTACGTTCGATGCGGGCGACGGGCGCGATACGCTGGATTTTGGCAACGCAGTCATCAATGTTATCTCGGCGTCGAATAATATTGAGGTTGTGGAGAACATCGGAGTAAACAGACCGCAGTCACTACGCGACGATTCAGGCCGAGGTTTGTTATTCATTTGTTCCGCATTCTATCAGGGCGACGGAGAGCAATCTGTTACCATATGGGCCGGCGGGGGGGATGATACTGTTATTGGATCGCCCGGTCGCGACTCCCTCATGGGCGAAGACGGGAATGACCGAATCTACGGAGGCGGAGAAAACGACACCATTCGTGGCGGCAACGGAAGAGATATCCTCGTTGGCGGCGGCGGTGCCGATCGACTCCACGGCGACGGCGGCAACGACCTGCTCGTCGGCGAAGGGGGCAACGACACGCTCAACGGCAACTCCGGCAACGACAACCTCCACGGCGGCAGCGGGGACGACCGCCTCTTCGGCGGGAGCGGCAACGACACCATCGACGGCGGCGGCGGGCGGGATTTGCTTGATGGGCAGGCCGGCAACGACTTGCTCTACGCCCGCGACGGCCTGCGCGACACGCTCTTCGGCGGCAGCGGCCTCGATCGCGCTCGGCGGGACAATTCTTTCATCGCTCGGGATATCGTTGATGGGATAGAGGCTTTCTCATGATGCAACGACGCAACGGCATAAGCCCGAGTTTACAAACAAGGATTCCTGACCCCTTATCCGTCCCCGCGGCTACACTCGCCACCCCGATGGATCTTCGTTCACCCCAGCGTGTCTCACAGGCCGGATGGACTGCTGCAGATAACGCTTGGGGGCGGGACAATCAATTCTTGATACAGACGGTCAGTTCTACCCCGCAGGCGATTGGCGTTTGGAACACCCAGACGCACTCCAATCCAAGCATCGATCCTGACTTTGTGACTGACATCCGGGTTGATGCCACGTCTTATGTGCCCACAAGCGCGACATCGATAGTCAACATCGCTCAGCAGAGTTTGTATGCACGGTACGACTTCGCCAACCTGTTGTCCGGATCAGCTCGTCCGGCCACCGGAGTTACGGTAGGTGCCGTGCAGAAAACCTAAGTTTGTAGCAACGAGGCTCTCATGCCATTATCAAAAAGTGACACTAAAGTGCCTTTGGGCGGCGAACACCGTGAAGTGACCGGACGGACACCACGGCAAGCGCGCGGCCCATCCCGAATAGAGGCGATCGAGTCCCGCTGCCTGTTCAGCATCATCCCAGTCATGAATGATTCTTTCGGGATCCAGATACAAGGGACTCCTGTCAATGATGTAGCCATTGCTAGTCTCTCCGGTGACCGCACAACAGTGATCGTAGAGGTTGCCTCAGGTGACACGCCGTTGGAGAGATTCGAGTTCGACAGCTTCTTTGTCCGTTCAGTAGTGATTGAGCTTGGGGACGGCGCGGATAGCGTGAACCCCTTTGGTGATACGGAGGGGCTGGGAACGTTTCCATTTGACCAACTGGCAGTTATCAACACCGGTGCCGGTAGCGACAACGTTCGGTTGGGAAGCGGTTTATCGAAAGTTAACACCGGCGACGGCGATGATTATCTCGACGGCGGGGACGGGCGCGACCAGCTCTTCGGCGGCAATGGCGACGACACCCTCCTCGGCGGGCCGGGCGGCGATTTGCTCGTCGGCGGACCGGGCAACGACGTAATCGACGGCGGCGGCGGGCGCGATTTCATCCTCGACATCGACAACAAATCCGGCCGTGCTGCCAACAACACACCCGAAGCCATCCTCCACGCCACCGAGTTCCGCAACGCCACGTCAACAAACGCCTTCGACCGCCCCCGCCGCGACAACGCCGCTGCGGTGCGGGATGTGGTGGATGGAATTGAGGCGTTTATCTAACGATGCCGGGGGCGCGTTCCCCGGGCGGGCAGTCTTGTGCTATCGCGCGGGGCGGGGCCTGATGCGCGGGTGGTGCATTGCCCTACTTCGATAAGGGGGCACGCTGGTGTCGTCGTTCAGGGTTGGCCAGATACCGCCGCGGGGGCGTACGGCGCAACATGATGCACGTCGTTGGTCAACGGGAGCAACGCCACTGATGTTATCGCTGGCCGTCACGCGGCCAATGGAGGTTTGGGATGATTCGAGCTGTCACTACATCGTTGCTGGGTTTGTCGATTGCCGGCGGGATGGCGGGGATCGGGTGCACGCGCTCGCCGCAGGTGCGTGCGGCATCGACCGAGGGGCAACTGGTCGAGCAGCGCGCGGCAGTGCTTCGGCAGAAGGCCGACCTGATGCAGAAAGGCGAGCGGCTGATTATTGACGGCCGGGGCATGATTGCCCGCGGCGAGGCGATGCGCGACCAGGGCAACACGCTGGAAGGGCAGAATCTCGCGATTGAAGGTGAGGCGAAGGTGCGGCAAGGTGAAAACTACGTTGCCCAGGCGAATGCTGTAGTGCTTCCGTCGACGCAGCCGACCAATGTGCCGCTGGGTAACGGCTACAACCGCGAGAATGAAACTGCACGCACAGATTTGAACAAGTAAGCCTGGTGAGCTTTCGCGCGAGATCGTATGTCAGGCGATTCACAAGCGAATGGGGTTCGATCAATTGCAGCGAACCCACTTGAGGCGTTGCCGCATTGCCGGCGCCGGAACGACGGCGGCGGCGCGGCAACGCCTTTTTCTCTGCGCAATGCCGGCTGGCGGCGGCGTTGCAATCGGCGGGGGAATTGATGAGACTCGCCGGCAATGAGCGTGGTGCAGAACTCTCCTATCCAGGCCCCGCGGAGGGCTGTGGTGCTGCTGTCGGGCGGGCTTGACTCGGCCACGGTGCTGGCGATTGCGAAGCGCGACGGGTTTTTGCCCCACGCGATGAGCTTTCGATACGGCCAGCGACACCTGCACGAGATCGCCTGCGCCCAGCGAATCGCGGGCAGCATGGGCGTGGCGGAACATACAATTGTGGATATCGACCTGCGGGCGTTTGGCGCATCGGCGCTCACCACCGACATCGCAGTGCCGAAAGATCGCGATGCGGCTTCGATGAGCCAAGGCATTCCGATTACGTATGTGCCGGCGCGGAATACGATTTTTCTTTCTTTCGCACTGGCCAAGGCAGAAACCCTCGGTGCAACGGACATCTTCATCGGCGTGAACGCGCTGGACTACAGCGGGTACCCCGATTGCCGGGCTGAATATGTTGCGGCGTTTGAAGCGATGGCCAACCTCGCCACGCGCGCCGGGGTGGAAGGCGCGGCGGTGGGTGCGCCTGCGCTGCGGATCCATGCGCCGTTGATTGAACTTACCAAGGCCCAGATCATCCGCACCGGGCTAGGCCTTGGCGTAAACTATGCACTGACAAGCACTTGCTACGATCCTTCGCCAGCCGGCGAAGCGTGCGGCAGGTGTGATGCGTGTGCGCTGCGGCTGAAAGGCTTTGCGGAAAACGGCCTACCCGACCCGGGCGCGTACGCTGCGTCGTGAGGGCGCGACGCAGGGGCTGCGACAGATTGATTGTTAAGATTGCGTCAGTTTTTCGTTGACACCGCCGCGGGGGTGATTACGGTGTAGGCGTTCGATTTGCGTGCACCTTTTGTAGCCGCCTTTACGTCACATCAACAAAAGGCGGCGGTGGCGCATCGGCATCACATCGGTTTGGGCTACGGGAGAAGAGAACATGTCGCGGAAGATGAAGATTCTGGCAGCGGCTGCTGCCTGCGTTGGGTTTACTTCAATTTCACTCGGTGCAACCTGGACTTGGGACGGCGGCTCGGGCTTCGGGCCTGACAGCATGAGCCAGAGTGGCAACTGGTCGCCGGCCTCCGTCCCGGTAAGCGGCGGAAGCGACACCGTCCTCATCTTCCCCGCCGGGGCCGATAGCTTTACCCCGAATCAAAACATTGCAACGCCGTTTTCGCTGCAGAGCATGCTGGTGACCGGTGGAGCCTATCAGTTTACCAGCGGAAGCGGGTATTCCTTTAGCAATCTCGGCGCGGCACCCACAATCTCCACGCCTGCGGCAACCACTGTCTTCGGCACACTGATGAGCTTTGGTGCCTCCACCGCGTGGACGCTCAACGGCCCGGTCAACATGAACGGCCAGATGTCCGGCGGCGGCAATGTCAATGTGAGTGCGCTGGCAACTTCGCAATTCAGCTTCGGCGGTGGCGGCATCAATTTTTATAGCGGCACGTTCTCTATGAACAACGGCACGCTTAATCTCGCGCGCGCCGGCACGGCGCTCTCGGGCGGGCTGAATGCCTCCAACATGACGGTAAACGTCAACGCGGCAAATCAATTCGGCGTCAACTCTGATATCACACTCAATAACACGGAGCTTAAGACCTCGACCAGCCAGCAGTTGCGCGATCTTCGGGTTGATAACGGTTCGAGTGTCAACGTGACCGGTTCGCCCACGATCACGCTAAATGGCAACCTGGTGAGTTTTGGTGGATTCAACTCTATCGGCAACAACCCGATGCAAACGCTCAATCTCGCCGGTGGTGTGCGTCTGTTCAACATCAACGCCGCGCCGGGCGATCAGACTGTCATCAACATGACCATCACCAATGGAAGGTTCAACAAGATAGGCAACGGCATGCTGCAGTTGGGCAGCACCACCAGTACCTACACAGGTCAGAATGTCGTTTCGGCCGGAACGCTGTACACTTCTGCAAGCGGAATCGGCACCGATGTGCAGAACAACGCCAGCATCCGCTTCTACGGCGGCAACCTGCCGGCCAATTGTCTCTCGGGCTCAGGATCGGTGACGATTGAAAATGCCGTGGTTTACAGCGGTCCTCAGTCATACACCGGCAACACGCTGCTCTTAACCGGCGCAACGCTGGTGGGCGCGAGCGATTCCTTCAGCGGCAACATTGTGGGCGTGGGCGCGCTTGCACTGCTCAGTATCTCCCAACCCACCCCCGGCACACTGGCGGCAAATATTTCTGGCGCGACCATGCTCAGCAAGGACGGTGCCGGGGTGATGACCGTCACCGGCAACAATACGCACACCGGCGACAGCTTCATTACTGAAGGCGGAGTAAACATCGCGAGCAACGCGCCATTCGGCTCGGGCATGCTCCTGCTGGGCAACACCGCAACACCGCTCGGCGTGGAAGCCACGGGAACTCGCATTGTGAACAATCCGCTGCTCACGCCAGGAATCTTAACCCTGACCGGCAGCGGCGATCTGCGGTTCAGCGATTCGACGGCGAAGACTTTCAACTGGCCGGTTACCCACAACAGCGCAGGCACAACCACCTTTGATGGAAAACTGACGATGTCCGCTGGAGGCATGATCACCGTGAACAGCGGAACGATGGTCGTCGGAAGTTCCGCGGTCGCAAACGCATTTGCCACCGCCGCCCCCGTCGTCATCAACGGCGGCACGCTCGTTGTGCGAAGCCTGAATTTTTCCACCCTGCCCGATGTCACCCTCGCGGGTGGGGCGCTCAATGCGCCCAATGGCTATGCCATCCCGCTCGGCGCAGTACTTCAGGGTGCCGGCGCAGTGACTGGCCGTGTTGCCAGCGCGAACGGGTCGAGCATCCTCGCTTCTGGAAATCTTGCGCTCGGCGACTCGTCGCACCCCGCAGGCGTTTCGCTCGATGGCGAGCTTTATGCAAACAACAACACCGTGACGCTGCTGGATAGCAACAGCGCGGTGCTTGGTTCATACACTCAACTCGGCAACGGCATCAGCGGCGGCACACTCGCGTCGGCAAACGGCGTGGTGCTCAATTTCGGCCGCAACATCGTCGGTCGGGGGACAGTAAGCTCCGGCAACTCGCTCGCCGCGGCATCGATCATCAATGGCGACGTTAACGGCGACTCACTCACCAACTTCATCGAGTTTACCGGCTATGTGAAAGGCGTTGGCAATTTCAACAATGTCGCATTCAGCGGCACGTTTGCTCCCGGGCTGTCGCCGACCCTGCTCACTTTGGGAAATGTCATTCTCACGCCTTCCAACGTCCTGGATATGGAACTCGGCGGCCTGCTTCGCGGCGGGCAATATGACGCATTTAACATCACGGGAACGCTCGTTCTTGATGGGCAGCTCAAGCTCTCGCTCATCAACAGCTTTACCCCGGCCGCGGGCGATCAGTTTGATCTGTTCGACGGCACGACCGCGGGCACATTTAGTAGCTTCAACTATCCCCCGCTGACGGCCGGGCTGGTATGGGATAACAGCCTGCTTTACACGCAGGGGATTGTGCAGGTGAACTTCATACCAGAACCGGCGGCGCTCGCGTCGATGGTTGTGGGTGCCCTCGGCTTGCTGGCGCGAAGGCGTGCTCGGTAGTCGACGATTATTCAGGTTGTGCGGAAGCAGCCACACGAGAGATCGCGGCGCGGAGAAACTCAAAATCGACGGGCTTGGTCAGATGCTCGGCGAACCCGGCTTCCCTGCTGGCAGCGATGTCGGGTGCCGCGCCGAAGCCGCTGAGCGCGATCGCCCGCGTATTGTCGCCGCGGGCGCGTAGTTCGGTGAGAAGTTGGTGGCCCGTGCCGTCGGGAAGGCCGATGTCGCTCAGGATCAGATCAAACCGGTGAGCCTGGGCGGCTTCAACAGCGGCGAGCTTGGTCGCCACAGTTTTCACGGTGCATCCCACCCGCCGCAACAGTCGACTGAGGATGTCGGCGGTCGCCGCGTGATCTTCCACCAACAGCACGTCCAGCGCGAGCGGACTGAGCGCGGGCGACGCGGCAAGCGGGCCTGATGGCTGCCCAGAAGGCTCCCTGCTACTCCACGGCAATGCAGGCGTCTGCACGCTTGGCGACTGGGCAATCGGCATGCAAAACGAGATCGTCGCCCCGCTGCCCGCCCCGGCACTGGCGGCGGTGATCGTGCCATTCATCTTTTCAAGCAGCGACCGCGCGATTGCCAAGCCCAGCCCCAGCCCGGTGTACTCATAACGGTGCTGCACTTCGCCCCGCTCGAACGGCTGAAAGATGTTCTGCAACTGCTCTGATGCAATACCAATTCCGGAATCAATCACAGACACGCGCAGCACACCCGGCGGTTCATTCTCGGTCACCACCGCAATGCTCCCGCCGGTGGGAGTGAACTTCACGGCGTTGCCAATCAGATTGGATAACACCTGCCCCAGCCGGCGCGGGTCGGCCAGCACACGACTGCGCGGCGCCTGAAGCTCGGCCCGAAATGTGATCTGCTTCCCGTCGAGCGATGCCTCGGCGTTGCGGATCGCCTGCTGAATCTGAGGATGCACGTCGCACGGCTGCAGTTCCACCTGGAAATCGCCCCGCACCAGCCGTGTTACGTCAAGCAGATCATCGATCAAGGCCGATTCCGTCTGCACATTTCGATGCACGATATGCAAATCGGCCCGCACATCGGCGGGCAGGCGCGCATCCTCGCGCAGTACCGAAAGCAGTGCCCGCACCGGCGTGAGCGGCGTGCGCAATTCGTGGCTCAGACTGGCGATAAACCGATCCTTCGCGCGATTAGCGGCTTCGGCTTGCTCCTTGGCTTGCCGCAACGCCACTTCGGCGGTTTTCCGATGGCTAATGTCGAGAATGAACCCCTCCAGCCGCAGCAGGTTGCCCGCATCGTCATACACACCGCGGCCCTGTTCCCACATCCACCGCCAACTGCCATCGCGGTGCTTCACGCGATACTCAAACTGAAACGGCTCTTTGTTGTCGAGCGCCGTCTGCACCGCAGCCCAAACCGCATCAACATCCTGCGGTGCCAGCAGCGATGCCCAGGTGCGCGTCCCATCCACGAAATCGGATGCGTCAAACCCCACCACTTCCACAGTCCGGTCGGAGATATACTCCATGGTCCAATCGCGGTCGTTTCGGCAGCGGTAGGTGATGCCCGGAAGGTTGGAAACCAGTGTGGCAAGCCGGCGTTCACTTTCGGCAAGGGCGGTCTGCGCCCGCATCCGCTGCGTGATATCGATGATCACGCCGATCGCACGATCAGACTGGCCATTCGGGCTGCGTAACATCGTCGCGGCGACGTGAATCCACATGACTGAGCCGTCTTTGCGGACGCATCGCTTTTCCGAGATATAGTCAGGCGTTTCGCCAGACAGCATCTGCCGAAGTTTCCGTTCGGCGTTGGCGCGGTCCGGCTCGTAGGTGATGTCGGTGGGTGTGAGCTTGAAAAGCTCTTCCCGGCTGTAGCCAGACATTTCGCAGTAACGGTCATTCACCCGCACAAAACGGCCCGTCGCGGCGTCCACCTCCACCATCCCGACAATCGCCAGCTCAAACGCCGCGCGAAACTCCGACTCGCTCTTCTTCAACTGCTGCTCGGCGGTCACCCGGTCGGTGATGTCGATCGCAGCGGAAACCACCCGTTGCGGCGCGTTGGCGGCATCGCGCAGCAATGTCGCGGCAACGTGGATCCAGCGCTCGCTGCCATCTTTGCGAATGATGCGGCGCTGGTCGACATAATGGTCGCACTCCCCAGCCTCCATTCTCCGCGCCGTCTCAGCCAGCGGTGCCAGGTCATCGGGGTGGGTAATCTCAAATGGCGACATCTGCAGCAGTTCATCCGCGGTGTACCCGGTTATCTGGCAGAACTGTTCGTTAACGCGCTCGTATCGCCGGGTGGTGGCGTTTAACTGGGTCATGCCGACGAGCGTCAGTTCAAATGCCGCCCGAAACTGCTCGGCGGTCGCACGCTCACGCTGCTCGGCGGCGATGCGCTCGGTCACATCCATGCCCTGGCTCAATACCGACACCAACTTGCCTGACGCGTCGTAGAGCGAACTACCGTGCCAGTTCATCCACACCATCGACCCGTCTTTCCGATGGTTCTTCACCACGATCGAATCGGTCGACGCGCGACCCGACAACAGCAGTTCGATATGTCTCATCGCATCGGGCATCGACTCCGGCGGGATCATTGGCGGGTCAAGGGTATCAAAGCGCGTACCGATCATCTCCGATGCGGTCCAACCGTAGATGCGCTCGGCGCCGCGCGACCACCGGGTGAACCTGAAATCCGGCCCCCACTCAACAATCGCGATTTCGGAGTTGTCGAGATGGCGTTCGAGCGATTCGCGCGTCGCAACGAGGCTGCTCTCGGCCACGACACGGTCGGTAACATCCACCGCCTGCGAAAGCACTGAGATCACCTTCCCCTCGGCATCGAGCATGGCTGAGTTGTGCCATTCGCAATGAATCTCCGCTCCATCTTTGCGATGATTGCGACAAACCGCGCTAAACCGGGGCAATCGGCCGGAAAGCAGCAGTTCCATCCTTGCCTGCAGATTGTCGAGATCATCTTTATGAATAAATGGATGCTCCAGAAAATTGCTGCCGAGCATCTCGGACTCGGTGTATCCAAAGATTCGTTCGGCGCCCTCCGACCAGCGTACCCAGCGAAAGTCCGGGCCCCACTCGGTAACGGCGATCGGCGAGTTATGGATGTGAAAGTCGAGGCGGTCGCGCGCGGCGTGCATCTGCCGCTCGGCTTCCAGACGATCACTTAACTCGACCGCGTGCGAGAAGACCGAGATCACTCGCCCCTGCTTATCCAGCAGCGCCGAATTGAACCACTGGCACCAGATCACCGCCCCCGACTTAGTATGGTTGCGATTGATTGCGGTGAATCGGGACAAGCGGCCGGCAAGCAATTGCTTCATCAACCCATCGACGCGTGCCACGTCATCGGCATGCATCATGCCCCAGCCGGGCAGATGCTTGCGGGCTTCCAGTTCTTCACGACTCCACCCGAAGATACGGTGCGCACCCTGCGACCAGCGCAGGACGCTCCCATCGACAGTCCACTCCGCAACTGCAATGGGTGAGTTATCAATGTGCGACTCGAGCCGCCCGAGAGACGAGAGCAACGCCGCCTGCTCGCCGGACTCGGCCCGGGCAAATGGCTCGGCGGCGGCGATCAGGCGGGCTATTGTCGCCGGATCGCGATCCCCGGCATGAACCCGGCGGAGCACTTCGGCAAGATTGGTCGCCGGCGACGGTGTCATCTAAACCGAATAGTAGCGTTTTTACGCTCCAACGCGCGATTTTAAGCCCCAGGTGCGGCATTTCGTTGAAATAGTCAACACCCGGCGGCTACATTCATGGTGATGAGCCGTCACCCGATTCGATCCGTAGCAGTTGCCTCTGCTTTTCTTGCCGTCGTCTTCACCGCCGCTGCCCATGCGGTGATTTTGGCGCAGTCGGCCAACCGCAACACATCGGCCCCCACCGGAGGGCTGAGCGCTGCCGGGTGGGACTTGCAGGGCCGGTGGCGCGGATTTCTCGGAACACCCATCAGCAAAAAGTTCTTCGTCACTGCAGGTCATGCCGGCGGCACCGTCGGGACGAAGTTTTTCCTCGGCAGTCGCGTCTTCACCACCACCGCAATGTGGGATGATCCAAACAGCGACCTGCGCATCTACTCCGTCAACAAGAAGTTCGACGCGTGGGCTCCGATGTACACCGGCGAACAAGAACTCGGGAAATACGCAATCCTTTTTGGCAGAGGCACGCAGCGGGGCGCAGAAGTGCGCGTCAACGGCGCACTGAAGGGCTGGGAATGGGGCACCGATGATCAGGTGCAATCGTGGGGGATCAATCGAATCGATGAGATTGTCGATGGCAACTCGGCGGAAGGAAAACTGCTGCAGGCCGACTTTGATCTGGTCGGTGTCGACGGCGAAGGCATCATCAGCGCCGGCGACTCCGGCGGCGGCGCGTTCATCTACAACAAGGCGACCCGGCGATACGAACTGGCAGGCGTAAACTACGCCGTAGACGGGCCTTACAAACGCATCCTCAACGGCCCCGACTTCAACGCCGCACTGTTTGACCAAGGCGGGCTGTACAACGGCAACGCCTTCATCTCCGACCCGCCGGCCGACAAGCCTTCACAGATGTTCATTTCCAGAATCAGTTCCGCCCAAACATGGATCGACGGCGTCTTCTCTGGCCGCACCGCACCGACTTCGCAGGCCCAGCGCACAACCCAGGGCGTGCCCGAACCGGCGAGTGCGGGGCTGATCGCGATGGCACTAGTCGCGCTTGCCCGCAGGCGCGCCAGGCTTACCGAGCATACTCCACCGTCCGCACCTCACGCAGCACGGTCACTTTGATCTCGCCCGGATAAGTCATTTCGCTTTCGATTCGCTTGCTGATATCCCGCGCCAGCTTCGAGGACGCGCGGTCGTCGATCAGTTTCGCGTCAACGATGACCCGGACCTCGCGGCCAGCCTGAATCGCGTAGGCCTGACGCACGCCCTCGAAACTGGCGGCGAGGTCTTCCAGATCTTGCAGCCGTTTCACATAGCGATCCAGACTCTCGCGACGAGCGCCCGGACGGCTCGCGCTGATCGCGTCGGCGGCCATGATGATGGGCGTGTACGGCGTGGTGCTCGGCACATCGCCGTGGTGCCCGGCAGCGGCGTTTAGAACAGCCTCGTGCTCGTTGAACTTCCGCAGGAACTCCATCCCAATAATCGGGTGGCCCCCTTCCTGATCATGGTCCATCGCCTTGCCGATATCGTGAAGCAGCCCCGCCCGGCGGGCCAATTGGCCGTCCAACCCAAGCTCGTCGGCAATCACCTGGCTCAGATACGCCACTTCCAGGCTGTGCCGCAGCACATTCTGCCCGTAGCTGGTACGAAACTGCAGACGGCCCAGCATCGGAATGATCGGACGGGCCAGGTTGGGTAGGTTGGCTTCCTGGGCCGCGTCCTTGCCGTACTTGATCAACTGCTCATCCACCTCTTTCGTGGTTAGCGCCACGACTTCTTCGATGCGGGCAGGATGAATGCGGCCGTCCTGCACCAGTTTTTCCAGGCTGATGCGCGCCACCTCCCTGCGGACCGGGTCAAAGCAGCTCACTACCACCAGGCCGGGGGTGTCGTCGATAATCACATCAACGCCGGTCGCTTTCTCAAACGACCGTATGTTCCGTCCCTCGCGGCCGATGACACGGCCTTTCATATCGTCGGTCGGAATCGTCACGGTCGAAACAGTGTGATCGGCGGTCTGGTCGGCGGCATACCGCTGGATCGCCTGCAGGATGATTTGACGGCTCTTGTCCTTTGCCTCTTCCTGGGTCTGCTCGGTCACACGCTGAATGATCGCGCCGACCTCGCTCTTGCATTCGTCTTCCACCCGTTTCAGCAGCATTTCCTTCGCCTGCTCGATCGGCATGTTGGTGATCTGCAGCAGCTTCTCTTTCTGATGGCGAAGAGTTTCATCCAGATCAGTTTCCTTCTCCTTGACCGTCCGTTCCCGGCCCGTGAGCGAGCGATTCAGTTCGTCAAGATGCCGCTCCTTGGTGGAGAGCGTCTCCAGTTTTCGGTCCATCACGTCTTCACGCTTCGACAATTGCTGGTCAAGCTCGTCGAGTTTCTTGCGGGCAAGATTGTTCTCGCGCTCAAACTTCTCCTTCGACTTGAGTTGTTCCTGCTTCGCGGCAAGCTCGATTTCCTTGGCCTTGTTTTCTGCCTGCAGGCGCGACGTGTTGATGATTTCGTCCGCCTGCTGCCGCGCCTTCTTCAACGCCCCACCGGCGAGCAACTGCATGATTCCAAACAGCGCCCCCGCGCCGACAATAATCCCCACCAGAATGCCGATCGTCAGTTCCATAACATCCTCAACTTCCGGCATATCCCGCAGCACGCAATACGAGTCATTGCGTACACCGAGTGCCGGCGAACAAAGAAATAGTGCAAAGAGGATGTCTGCCCGGGAGGCGTCGCTTCACCACCGGTGAGCCGACCAAGATTAGGTCGGCCGCAGCCGGGGCGAATGCAAGCGTGGCATGGGTGGAGCCCGTGATGGCATATCTGCTGACAGCAAAACCCCCGCAGGCCGACCGTCAACATCACGGCGGGTGTGGTTCGCGGGGATCTGTGGCAACTCGCTCACTGCCGAGGGTCGAGCCAATTGCTCACCCATCGACCGTGACAGCCACAATCCAAGCAGCAGAGCAACGCAGACGGCCAGCGCCCAACTCAAAAAGCTGGTGACCCCTGCAAGATGTTCAGACAAAAATTCCACGGCGGCAATTCCACAGTTCAGTCACGCTCACCGCCGCCGACAAAGGGGCTTACCGCACCAAAAATCGGCGACGAGACTTCCCTGACAAACAACCTTACCCCCCGACCGGAACCTCCGGCGGGCGGCTTGGCGTCGATCGGCCCTCAATAGCGGCCAGCAATCGATCCACCAACCTTCTATCATAGCCCCCATCTTAAGTCTTGCCAAGAAAACGAGTTTCGATGCGCGTTTTGTGGCTTGCTGCCTGGCAGCCGGCTTCTTAGTCGCCAACTTCCCGCCCGCAGGCATGCGCGGATACAGTCTGGGACAAAGTGCCCTCCTGCCCCGCTGGTGCGCATGTTCGTAAAAGAAATGCTCGATTCCGCACCCTCCGCCCGACCGACGCGCGTTATGGTTTTCGCTGGAGGAACGCCTTGAACGCATCAAACACCGGCCAAACACCGTGGCGCGCCCGCTTTGGGGCGGTCATGTTCGCCGCGGTAGCTTTGGCTGCACCGGCTTGCCTGGCCCACGTCCAGCTTCCCGTCGGCCCCGCCGCGGGCGCCCAGTTTGCGACTGTGCAGGCGGCGATTAATTCGATCCCCGCCGACACAACTCAGCGGCACATCATCACCATCGCGCCGGGAACGTATACCGAACAAATCCGCGTCAACAAGCCCCTGGTAACCCTCCGCGGCGTCGGCGCCACGCCGGGGGCGACGGTGCTGACCTTCAACCAGGTTGCACAGCCGGGCAATCCGCTGGCCAATGCCAGCACGGCAATCCAGTCAAAGGACTTCATCGCCGACAATCTCACGTTCGAAAACAGCGCCGGGGACAATACCGGCCAGGCGCTGGCGATGTACGTCAGGGCCGATCGCGCGATTTTCAATAACGTCCGCTTTCTCGGCTGGCAGGACACATTGAGATCAGAAACGGGCCGGCATTACTTTCTGAATTGCTATGTCGAGGGCGATGTCGATTTTGTCTACGGCAAGGGCCAGGCGTTTTTTGAGAATTGTACGCTTTTCGCCAAGTCGGGCGGATACGTCACCGCACAGGCGCGCGAAGGACCGACAGAGACCAATGGCTTTGTCTTTTACCGCGCGACGGTGACGGGTTCGGCGCCGGCGGGAAGTGTCTATCTCGGACGGCCATGGCAGGCCTACTCGCGATCGATCTTTATCGAGAGCAGCCTCGGCAATGTCATCAACGCCGCTGGATGGTCGGCGTGGGCGGGAAACAGCAATCACCTCACCAGCTTTTTCGCAGAACACGCCAACACCGGCCCCGGTGCCGCGGGCAGCCGGCCTGCATGGACGTTCCAACTGGGCCCAAACGACATCGCCCCCTATTCCCGCCAGAACTGGCTGAGCGGCAGCGACGGCTGGGACCCGGCTGCCGCGGTCCCCGAGCCAGGGTTGGCCCTGCTCGGAATGATCGTTCCGATCCTCTGCTCACGAAGAAAGTAAGCCCCAGATGACTACATCCATCAAGCCCGCGCAAAAGAATTCCCGACGATTTGCGTCGACCGCGGCGGCGATGTGCCTGCTACACGCGTCATTGGCCGCCGCGAGTCTGCCCGCATTTCCCGGCGCTCAAGGCCCGGGCGCAAACGCCACCGGCGGGCGCGGCGGGGATGTCTATCACGTCACCCGGCTCGACTTCGATCTCAACGGCGTCATTCCCGGTTCACTCAAATACGGGATCAACAACGCCCCCGCTGCAGGCCGAACCATCGTCTTCGACGTCGGCGGCACTATCTATCAGAACGGCGGTGGGGCCAATGCCTGGTTCCGGTCGGGCAAGAGCAATATCACCATCGCCGGGCAGACGGCCCCCGGCGCAGGGATCACCATCGCCGGCGTGGGAACGAAATGGACTGGCAACAACGTCATTCTTCGCAACATCACCGCCCGGCCCAACAAAGACCCCATCAACCCGACCAGTTTCACATATGACGCATTCGCGCTGCAGCTCACCAACTCGGTTGTCGATCATGTCACGGGCACATGGTTCTCCGACGAAGGCATCTCGCTCACCGATGCAGGCAACAACACGACCGTTCAGTATTCCAAAATGAGCGAGGGGCTGAACTACGACTCGCACTCTTTCGGTTCGATCATTGCCACGGAGGTCGATGGCGCGCACTACGCCTATCACCATAATCTTTATGCGCAAAACGGCTCGCGCATGCCCCGACTCGGCAGCGCAACAGGCTCGATCGGTGCAGAAACCGAATTCTCGAATAATGTGATCTATAACTGGATCAATCGGGCCGGCTACTCCGGAACCAATCAGAACAGCAGCACGAATTTCATCAATAACTACTTCATCAAAGGCAACAACAACGGCGCCACCCTCTTCACCGGCGGCGATGCGGCGACCGCACCGGGTTACACAAAAATCTTTCAGTCGGGCAATGTTTACGATGGCAACAAAGACGGTACGTTCAATGGCACCGTCGTCGGCGCGGGGAGTTTTGCGGGGAACAAGACGATTGTGGGCGCGCCGTTCGCCATCAACGGTGTCGGCGCAGTGGATTCTCCGGCGATCGCATTACAAAGCGTTCTCGACCACGGCGGGGCCAACTGGCAGAACCGCAACCCGATCGACCAGCGAATCATTAACGCCGTCCGCAGCGGCACCGAAGAAATCATTGCTGACCTGACCACCGGCCAGCAGGTTGCCGAATGGGCGACGGTTCTGTCGCAACGGGCCGATGCCGGGGGCAACGCGCCATTTAATCGCCCCGTCAACTTTGATACCGATCAGGACGGCATGCCCGACGCATGGGAAATCTCCCTCGGGCTGAATCCGCTGGTTGCCAACAACAACGGCGACTTCGACAACGATGGTTACACCGACCTCGAAGAATACATCAACGAACTCGCCGCATGGCCAGCAACTAAGCCGCTGGTGTGGAATGGCTCTCATGGCAGATACGCCCTGCAGAGCAATTGGACCGCCAACTGGCAGCCTTCGCGATATGATGCTGTGCATATCAACTCCGGCACCGCGACGATCGATGCCGTCGGCCAGGCCGCGGGCACCCTGCAAATCGCGGCGGGGGCGACTGTGCGACTCACCGCCGGCACCAACATTACGCAGAAAGTGCTCGCCATCGCCAGCAGCGGCCGCCTCGACCTCGCCGACAATGCCCTGATCGTTGACTACGCTTCGATTTCACCTCTCGACAGCATCAAGGAACAGATCTTATCTGCCCGGAACGGCGGCGCATGGGACGGCAATGGCATCACGAGCACCCTCGCCGATGCATCTGCGTTCACGCTCGGCCACGGCGAAGCCTCGCTCATTCTGGGGCTGAACGCGGGCGAATTCGGCCTGTTCCGCGGGCAGACCGTCGATGCGACCGCAATCCTGGTGCTCTTCACACGCTACGGCGATGCCACGCTCGATCGGGCTGTAAATCTTGACGACTTCACAGCCCTCGCCGCCAGTTTCGGCCAGTCCGCAACGTGGTCCGGTGGCGACTTTGACGGCAACGGAATGGTCACACTCAACGACTTCACCATCCTGGCAGCCAATTTCGGACTCACCGGCCCCGCAGAGAGCCCGGCCCGCGCTGTCCCCGAGCCAGCGGTCAGCCTGCCGGCCAGCGCCTTGATTCTAGCCAGCCTGCGCCGCCGGCGGTGAGCGGCGACATGGGTAAAGTCAGAAGATGATCGGCCACATCACCCGCAGGCCGCCCCAGATGATGAAGAAGCCGATGATGTCGAACAGGATCCCGGCGCGCATCATCCGGCCAATCGGCACTAGCCCGCTGCCGTACACAATCGCGTTAGGCGGGGTGCTCACCGGCAGCATGAAGCCGTAGCTCGCCCCCAGGCATGCCCCCAGCGCCGGGGGCAGCGGATCGACACCGGCACTCTGGGCGATCGCGATCACAACCGGAATCACCATGTTCGCCGAGGCGGTGTTGCTCGTTGCTTCGCTGAGAATGATCGCAAGCAGAATCGAAACGCCGGTGAGCATCCACAGCGAGCTTGCCCCGATCTTCGCCGTCAGTCCTTCGCCCATCGCTTTGGCGACGCCGGTATCAAACATCAGCGAGCCAAGCGCCAGCCCGCCGCCGAAGAGGAGAATCGTTCCCCAGTCGATGCGCGCTGCCTGCTGCCAGTTGAGTGTAAACTCGGCCTTGCTGAGCCGTATCGGGAGCATGAAGAGCAAGACCGTCGCCGCGATCGCGACAACGGCTTCGGGCATGAACTTGCTCATCCACTTGCCCGCAGGGAGGTGGCTGAACCACGGCAGCGCCAGGATTCCAGGCAGAATCCAAAGCGTGACCGCAACCAGAAACGCGATCAGTGCATTGCGCTGTCCCGCGCTCCAGGGCCCCAGCCGCTGGCGCTCCCCGCGGATGAACTTCATCATCTCTGCCCCATCCAGCTTTCGGGCGCCCGGATCGCGATGCGTCGCCATGAGTACGACAAACAGCGCCGCGCCCATCAACAGCAAGAGTGGGAAACAAAGCGACATCCACTGGAAGAAGGAAATCTCAACTTTCGTCGCATTCCTGATCATCGCGATGCCGATGAGGTTGGGCGGCGAACCGACCGGTGTACCGATTCCGCCGATGCTCGCACTGTAGGCGATCATCAGCATCATGGCCGTTGCCGCCGGCCAGGCGCGGGCGTTCATTGCACCCGATGCGGCCCCGCTGGCCACGCGAACCCTGTGCAGCGCCGAAAGGATGCCAAGCCCGATCGGCAGCATCATCGCCGTGGTGGCGGTGTTGCTTACCCACATGCTCAGCAGCGCCGTCACCAGGCCGATGCCCCCAATAATCCCGATCGTGCTCCCGCCGACCCGTGGCAGTGAAAGAAACGAGAGCGCGATCCGCCGATCCAGCCCATGAACGCTCATCGCCTGCGCCAACATGAACCCGCCGATGAAGACGAAGACGATCGGATCGGCAAAATAGGCAAAGACTTTCTTCGCATCGGCCACGCCGAGCATGATGCACAAGATAGCGCCTAGCAGTGCCGTCACCGGCAACGGGATGACTTCCGTCACCCACAACACCCCCACCGCGGCGAGAATTGCAGCAAGCTTGCGGCCCTCGGGCGTTAATCCAGGGCAGAGCCAGAACACGACAGCGAACGCGATCGGCGCCAGAATGACGCCGGCGAGCTTGCGATATTGCTCAAACTTCTCCTCCGCGGGCGAAACAGTGCCTTCGCTCTGATACTCGGTGATCGAATCCCTGCTCATACCCTTTCAACTCCTTCCGCCTGGCCGGAGTGATCATCGCGCAGAAGGGTTGCGGTGTCTAACCATTCAAGCGGGCCTGATCGAGCACGATTCGGAGTCACCCCGGCACGATCGCGCTCAGCTTCAGGCAGTAACTTGGGGGCACTTCTCCGGTGGTGCGACAAGAATGCCTGCGGATTTACGCAATCTTTATTCTCTCACGCAGGCAGATTGGCTAAAATAGGAGATGTATCAACGAAAAGGTTCAGCCATGCTCTCCCGCCGTCAACTGATTTCGTCTGCCGCCGTCTCGATCGGTTTTTTGGGCGCGCGGCGGCTGTTTGCCGCAATGCCATCGACCCAGCCGGCTTTCAGTGCCGGCTACGGCCCCCTCATCCCCGACCCGGCGGGGCAGATTGATCTGCCTGCGGGCTTTTCCTACCACATTTTTTCGCGCACGGGTCAGGTCATGGACGACACCCTGCGTGTTCCTGGCATGCACGACGGCATGGCGGCGTTTGCCGGGCCCGACGGTTCGACGCTGCTGGTGCGCAACCACGAGCTGAGTGCCGATCTGGGTGCCAATGATGCATTCGGCGTCAACAAAGAGTTGCTCTCGCGCATCAGCCCTGGAAAATTCTACGATTTTGGCTACGGCAAGGGCTGCCCCGGCGGGACGACCACGCTTGTGTACAACACCCGCGAACGAATGCTCGAACGACACTTTCTTTCCCTCGCCGGCACGCTGCGCAATTGCGCCGGCGGGCCGACGCCGTGGGGAAGCTGGGTGACCTGCGAGGAAACGGTCGTCCGGGCCAATTCAAAAGATTACGAGAAAGATCACGGCTACAACTTCGAGGTGCCCGCGACTGCCGAAATATCGCTGGCCGAACCGGTGGCCCTGCGGGCGATGGGCCGATTTAATCATGAAGCAATCGCCGTCGACGCGAACAGCGGCATTGTCTATCAGACCGAAGACCGGCACGAAGGGCTGATTTACCGATACATCCCAGTTGAAAAGGGCAACCTTGCAGCGGGCGGCCGACTTCAGGCACTGCGCGCCCGGGACAAAAAGAGTCTCGACACGCGCAGCTGGGAGGCAGCGCGCACAATGGAGCCGGGCGAAGCGATCGTGGTGGATTGGGTGGACATGGAAGACATCGATTCACCCACCGACGAACTTCGACTCTGGGGGTTCTATGCAAAGGGCTGCGCTCGCTTTGCGCGCGGCGAGGGAATGTGGACCGGTGCCGACGGCATTTACTTCGCCTGCACCAATGGCGGCACGCGCAAACAGGGTCAGATTTTCCGATACACCCCTTCACCGCACGAGGGCACCGACGCCGAGCGAGAGCACCCCGGCAAACTGGAGTTGTTCATCGAACCCAACGACAGCGACCTGATGCAGAACGCCGACAACCTCACTATCAGCCCCGCCGGTCATGTGGTGTTCAGCGAAGACGGCGCCGGTGACAACTTCCTCCGCGGCATCACTCCGGGGGGGGAGATTTACACCATCGCCCGCAACGCCATGAACAATAGCGAACTCGCCGGCTGCTGCTTCAGCCCCGACGGCACCACGCTTTTTGTCAATATACAAAACCCCGGGCTGACAGTCGCTATTTTCGGGCCGTGGGGGTCGTAAGTTTTTTGGGTCTAAGCGACACCGCCCCCGAGCAACATGCATAGCCAGCCCGCTGGATGTTGATGGTGCGTTAAGGCATTCCTTGAATCCGGCAAGCCCCTTTGACAGGACCGGTGCGGGGTCAGGCACTTCGGCAGAACAAGCGCCACCCAAGTTCCAGTTGCTGCGCCAACGACCGTAGTGTTACAATCGTGTGGGAGGTTCGCAATGGACGCTCGCAAAGGCTTTGGGCTGTACGACCTCTTGGTTGCCGCATGCATCTTCATTCTCGGATCAATCGGTCTGCTTGCATTTGCTGCCGAGACAAGAGAAGACAGTCGGAGAGTGCGCTGCGGCAACAATCTTCGACAGATCGGGTTGGCGATGAAGCTGTACGCCAATGAGAATCGTGGCGCTTATCCGCGCACCATATGGGACAAAGTCGACCCAACTCCGATTTGGGGAAGTCCGTACGACGACGAGGGGAATCCTGCGCCGCCGGACCCAATGCGGGCGGCTCCCGACGAGAGACCGAACCCATTCGCTCTGGACGATAAACCCAATACGCAATACCGCCCACGTCCCAACGATGTGACAGCGGCCCTATACTTGCTTATGCGCACGCAGCACATCACATCCGAGGCGTTTGTATGCCCGTTCACCCGCCAGGAACGGTGGGATTTTGGTGGAGGCGCGCATACGGCAATGTCGTGGACGAATTGGAGCGGAAGACAAGGGATTGCCTCGCATCTTTCGTATAGCTATTGCAACCCGTATCCGAGCGAGTCGGCTTCAAAGCTGCTGAAGGGCAGTACCGTCGTCGCCGAGACCTTTGCAATAGCGGCCGACATGAATCCGGGCGGTCACGCGTTGCTTGAAGTGACGCTACAAAGCAAGGTCGAAGAAAAGCGACGCGCAAATAGCCTCAATCACCAAGGTGATGGGCAGAATGTGCTTTATGCGGATGCGCATGTCGAGTTTAGACCCAATCCCTTTGCAGGACCCAAGGGCGATAACATCTACACGTTCAATGGGCCCGAGGTCGCAGAACGAGTGGGTCCCGCGGGTGTGGTTGGTCCCATCTCCGACGCCGACGACACCGTACTTCTTCCGACGGCTCACTCGCTAACCAGCAGGTAACAGAACCGCGGAGACTGGGCTTCTCGCCCTCCCAATCGCAGTCGCTCGCCGGCCCAGAATGCGTGTGCCAGTGCAACTCGCAGATTCAAGAATGCACACTTCTGCGGCATCCGGATTTCGGCATTGATTCGGGTGACTCGCTTCGCCGTTGGTCAGTTCAGAGTTTTGCACTCGTCGCCACCGCAATCGTCCGTTCCTTGCCCGCGACGGCGCAATAGTAGTGGTAGACCACGCCATTGTGCTTCAATAGCCACGGCTTATGTGCAAAGGTGCTGTCAAATGGTTCGCTGGGTTCGATGAGGTGCGGGCCGTCCCACTTCGTCCAGTTCACCATGTCGCGACTGACGGCGAAGGTGTCGAATGCCTGGGGCTTCCAGACGTGCCCGAAGTAAAACATCACCCACAAATCGCCCATGCGGACTACCTGTGGGTCGCCGCTGATGCCGGTGAGGTTGTCGATCACCGGGCCTTCGCCGAAGCGACGCCACTGAATCATATCGTCTGAGAGCGCCATCCCGATCCGTTCCCACCCGCGGCCCTCCTGCTTGCCGTTGTAGTACATGACAAACCGGCTGCCGAGTGATTTTGCCTCGTCGAGGATGATCTGGCTCTTGTAAAGCGTCTTCTTCTCGAAAGCGCGCACGTCGGGCTGAAACGGTGACAGCACTGGATTGGCTTCGACGCGATGCCATTCGGCAACCTTGTCGGGTGCGCGCGTCCACGCCATGCCGATCGATAGCGGATCGGGCTCATAGCCCTGCAGTGCCCCGCCGATGTAGCTGAGCCAGTATTTGTCATCGTGCGTCCGCGGTGCCATCGACCCGCCCCAGGTGTGATCAATCAGCGCCATCCCGCCGTCGGCCTGCCATTTGTCCCACACATCACCCTCGCGAAAGGAAAGAATCTTTCCCAAAGGCTGCCACTGCAGCAGATCGTCGGACCGAGCAAGGTGGGTTTCGTAACCCACCTTGTTCATGCAGACGTACATCATCAGCCACTGGTCTTTCATTCGAAACACGCAGGGGCAATCAACCGCATCGCCATCAGGCCCCCGGAGGATGACGCCGTGCTTATGGGGCGTCTTCACTTCATCATAGACGGCTTCGAGTTCGGATTGAGTCACTTCCATTCTCACTCCACTTCGCTGCTTGAGTAGACAGCCTTGCGCATCCACGCTGCAGAGAGAGAACCACCATGGCACCAAGGCACCAAGAACTGCAAAGAGAGATTGAAACTCAAAGCTCGCGAACAGCACGAAGGCAGAAACGAGAAGATTGGGATTGAACTCCTGGACAGATTCATGATGGCATCCACCCTCTCTCCTTCTTGCCTTGTAGCCTTGGTGGTACGAATGCTTCTTCGCGGGCTTCGTGTTTCACCTTCTTACCGCATCAACGCCACACAACACCTGCTTCACCGCGCGTTGCCAGCCAGAGAGCAAGCCCTCCCGCTGCACCGCGGGCATCTGCGGACGGTATACCGTCTGCGTGCGGGGCAGTTGAGTAAGATCGTCATACGATTTGCATAATCCGCTGCCGAGCATCCCTGCCATCGCCGCGCCCAGCGCCGAGCACTCAGCGACATCGGCCGCAGCGATTGTCACACCCGTGATATCAGCGATGAACTGCATAAGAAACTTGTTGCGCGTCGGCCCCCCGTCGGCATGAATCGCTGCCAGATCGACGCCGGCCTGGACTTTCATCGCGCCCAGCACGTCATGAATCTGGAAGGCAATCGCCTCCAGTGCCGCCCGCACAACATGCGCCTTTGTGCTCAAACCTGTCAGCCCAACGATGGCCGCTGTGGCACCGGGAGACCAGTGCGGCGCACTCAGTCCCGCGAACGCCGGCACCAGAAACACTCCGCCGTTGCCGGTGACGCTTGTGGCCAGGGCTTCACACTCACTGGCGTCTTTGATGATGCCAAACTGCGTGCGCAGCCACTCGATGGTCGCCGCTGCGTAGTTGATGATGCCTTCGAAGCAATAGGTTGGCCTGCCGTCGTGCGTCCAGGCGACCGTTGACACCGCCGCCGCCCCGCCAGGCCGCGCGCGATCGCCGATATTGAGCAGGACCGACGACCCCGTCCCCAGTGTCACCTTCGCCGACCCCGGCGACATACAACGCTGTGCAAAAAGCGCCGCTTGGGAATCGCCCATGACGCCGATGATCGGCACGCGCTTCGCGCCGTCGATCCCGATTAGCTCCGCCTCTCCGTAGCGCGCCGTGCTGCTACGGACTTCCGGCAGCGAGCGCATAGGCACCAGGAAAAGCTCGCAAAGCCGCTCATCCCATCGCAATTTTTCGATGTCGAACAGCAACGTGCGACTGGCATTGGTATGATCGGTCGCCCAAACCGCCCCGCCGGTGAGGCGATGAATGAGATAGGTATCCATCGTGCCGATGCACGCCGACCCATCCCGCAGCGATTTGCCGATGGCGGGCTTGTCATCAACAAGCCACTTGAGCTTTGATGCAGAGAAATATGTGTCAACCTTCAGGCCGGTCTTTGCCGTGATTGCTTCGCCGTGACCCTGCCTGACGAGTTCATCGCAGACCGGGGTGCCTCGCCGACACTGCCAGACGATCGCGTTGTGCAGCGGGCGGCTCGTAGCGCGATCAAAAACAACAATCGTTTCACGCTGGTTGGTAATACTCAGAAACTCAACTTCTGACAGCGGCAGTCGCGCGATGGCTGCCGTAGTGTTACGCCAGATCTCTTCGGCGTCATGCTCTACCCACCCCGGCTGCGGATAAATCTGGCGATGTTCGAGCGACGCCTTATCAATTACCTGTCCGGACTGATCAAAAACGATGGCCTTGGTGGCCGAAGTCGATTGGTCGATGGCGAGGATGCGGGGCATGCGCTAGCTCCGAATGGCATTCGCCAAGCGAGTCCGAATTGCGAGCAGACGCGGTTCGGCAACTCTTCCAGGAGGGCCAACAACTTCACCGGCATCGGCGGCATAGAGATAACTCAAACGCGCCGCGGAGGTGCGTGCGAGTCCTGTCGCAGCGAAATCTGCCTGCCGTGAGTCGAAGATCTCATCCCAGTCGGGCACAAGTAGCTGCAACTGGGTACTAATGCCGCAGATCAAGAGCGATTGATAGGGGCCGGGAAGCTGCGCGAGGATCAGCGCCGGCCGAAGTTTCGACGTACCGCCACCTGTCTGTGGCAACCGAATGAGCACCACATCACCAGCCGTCATTGTTCGGCACCTTGCTTTGGTGGCGGCCATGTGTATTCCGGCTCATCCTCGCCGAACGCGCGAGCGAGTCCGTGACGGCCCGCCGCTCGCCATTGTTCGCCATCGCGCTCGGCGGCAATGAAACGAGCAAAATCGAGGACCTGTTTCTGGCGGTCTTCCGGGAGATGTTCGAGCACTTGTTCAATGGCTTCACGCAGCTTCATGCGGATCCTCCGAGCGACGCACCGATTCTAACAGGTTTTGATGATGATTCGAGACGATTTCGCGCCGTAGGTCGACAAACTGCCCCCAAAAGTCTCGCTAGCGGGAATGTGGAAACTGAGTTAAATCAGTTTCGCCAGCGCCCGCCGGGCGACTTCAGTGCGGCGGCGATCATACTCGGTCCTGGCGGCTTTCTTCGCTGCGGCGCGTTCGAGGGGCTTGGCCACGAATCGTATCTCAGCACGCGCGATCTCTGCGTCCATCTCGGCCAGCGCGCTGACGGTGTACCAAAATGGAAAATATTGCCACTTACCCGCGCCGTCGCGAAATCTCTTTAGCGCCTTCACTCCCGCCTGAAGGCGTTCGGGTCGTCGATCAAAGCCGCCTGCGAGAATGTGTCGCCACACACTCACGGTGCAGCGGCCGCAGCAGAACAGCCCGGCGCTGCCGCCCATTCGATGATCGGTCGCCTGCTCGGCGCGGGTCAGACACTGCTGCAGCGCCGCGGTTGATTGTTCTAAAGCGATTTTCCCGGGTCGGTCGAGTCTGCCAAGCAGCCGCAGCGCCCGGCAGGCCTCCTCCGCAGCGACATGCCGGGCCGATGCAGAGGTTGCCCGCTCGCCTGTAAAGATCGTCCACCCCAGCTTCATCTCCTCCGGGGATAGCGCGAAAGTGTTCACATACGCTCCGGGCTTTGCGTGTGACGCCAGAATTGCCTCGAGAAGGCGAGTGCGCGCGTCAGCGGGCGGTCGCTCGTCCCAGAAAAATGCAGCGTTCACGCGATCGATCGCCTCCGAAAGAGTCATCTTCGCACCCACCATACTGCTCCTTTAGCGCGCGAGTAACTCGGCCGCTACCGCCCCCAGACCTTCCATGCTGATGCCGTAGTGCCTGAAGATGTCCGCCTGCGCGCCGGTGACGGTGTACTCATCGGGGAACCCAACGATTGCAAACTTCGGCGAAAGCCCCGCCTGCAGAAGCAACGACGCACATGCTTCGCCAAGCCCGCCGTGGATCATGTGCTCCTCGACGGTGATGATCGCGCGGCAATCGTTCGCGGCGGTGAGAATGGCTGCCGTATCGAGCGGCTTGATCGTGTGCATGCTGATCACGCGCGCGGAGATGCTCCGCTGTTTCAGATGCTCGGCGGCAAGCAGCGCGTGGATGACCGTCTCTCCGTTTGCGATGAAGCAGAGATCGTGGCCGTCGCGCAGCACCCTGGCCTTTCCGATCGCGAACGCGCTTTCGCCCGCGCGGTCTCCCTGCGTGGCGGGCGACGGAAGCGAGTACATCGCCGCCTTGCCGAAGCGGAGGTAGATCGGCCTTTTGTGCTCCGCCGCCAGGGTGATCGCCTGCTGGGCCTCAAAGTTGTCTGCGGGGACGACGATGTCGATGTTGTTAATCGCCCGAAGGGCCGCGACGTCGTGCAGGGAATGGTGCGTGCTGCCAAGCGCGCCATAGCTGACGCCGGACGAAATCGCGACCAGTTTCACCGGCATGTCGCTGTAGCAAATATCATTCTTCACCTGCTCCAGC
>DDRH01000006.1:37005-103686 GCA_002343075.1 Phycisphaerales bacterium UBA2421
TATCATTCTTCACCTGCTCCAGCGACCGCGCACTTAGAAAGCACGCTGGCGAAACGGCGAATACGATTTTCCCTGCACTCGCCAGCCCCGCCGCTACGCCGACGAGGTTTTGCTCGGCGATACCCACTTCCACGATCTGTTCTGGCAGCGATTGTCCGAACGGCCCAAGCTTACCGCTGCCGCGGGAATCGCTGGTCACCGCAATCACGGCGCGGTTCTGTTTTGCGAGCATCAAAAGCGTGTCGGCAAAAACTTCAAGGTTCGTCCTTCCCATCACCAAGCCAAGAGACAGGGCAACTTCCCTGGCCTGCGGGGTGAACATGGGGGGGGATGGAGCACTCAACGCGAGCCTCCAATAGAACGATGAAAGATGAGCGTTGAATCATGAATCCATCGCACAGCGTTACGCCCTACTTTGACTTCATCGCTCATCGTTCTGCCTTCATCGTTACGTCAATCTCCGCCATCGCCTTCACGTACTCCTCCTTACTCGGAACCCCATGATGCCACTTGCCTACATCTTCCATAAAGCTCACCCCGCGGCCCTTGATTGTGTTCGCGATGACCACCCGCGGCCGCACCGTCTGACGGCTGGGGGAGGCCGGTTGGAATGCACTCGTCAGTTGCTCAATTGAGTGCCCGTCCACCGTCATCACTTCCCAACCAAACGCGGCAAATTTCTCATCGAGCGGTGCGTTGGCGCAGACATCGCGCGTTCGTCCCGTAATCTGCAGCGTGTTGTGATCGATTATGGCGGTCAGGTTGTCCAGCTGGTAGTGCGCCGCGCACATTGCCGCTTCCCAGTTGCTACCCTCGGCCAGCTCGCCATCGCCAAGGAGGACGAAAGTGCGGCAATCTCGCCCGTCTTTCTTCGCCGCAATCGCAGAGCCAACTCCAATCGACAGCCCGTGTCCCAGCGCCCCGGTGTTAAACTCCACGCCCGGGACTTTCCGTGTCGGATGTCCGACGAAATGCGACCCGTACCGGCAAAGCGATTTTAGTTCATCAAATGCAAAAAAACCCTTGTCGGCCAGCACCACAAACAGCGCCTCAACCGAGTGCCCCTTGCTCTGAATGTATCGATCGCGGTCGGGCGAGCCGAAGTTCTCCGGGCTGACGCGCAACACTCGGTTGTACAACACGTTAAGAATATCAATGCAGGACAAACTCCCGCCCGTGTGCCCCGCGCCGGCATGATAGATGATCTCAAGCACCTGCTTGCGATATTGCAGGGACTTCTGGCGAAGTTGGTGATCGGTTAAGGACATGAATTCATGGGCTGTCGGTGCAGCGCCGACGGTCGGACTATAACGGCAGCAGGCGTGCGGAGCGACCAGGCGTTTTTGGATGTTTTGGCTCGTTTGTTGTGATAAAGTTTCGGCGGCGTCTGCGCCGTACCCGACCTTTCTGAATGGGGCACGCCCCCCACAGCGTGGCTGGTGATCAATGCAACGGACTGCGATTCTCATACTTTTGATCAGCGGCTGCTTCATCGGGCTTGTCGGTGGGTGCGCCGCTTCCCCGTCTACCCTACGGCGAGACGAAATTCGTCCAGCGACCAGGCAGCTCGTGCTCGTGCACTACATGCCCTGGTACACCGCCCCGCCGCACAGCGGTGGGTGGGGTTGGCACTGGACAATGAACCACTTCGATCCGGAGCAGGCGATTGCGGGGCGGCAGCAGATCGCGTCCCACTACCGCCCGCTGATCGGGCCTTACGACTCCGGCGACCCTGCCGTGCTGGAATATCACCTGCTCTTGATGAAGCTCGCCGGCATCGATGGGGTGATTGTGGATTGGTACGGCCGGGCCGACCACTTTGATTACGCCACCATACACTGCAACACACAGGCACTCGTGTCGGCGGCGGAGAAAATCGGGCTGCTCTTTGCCATTTGCTATGAAGATCAGACGATCCCAAAGCTAATCGAAGCTAAAAAGCTCGCCGCCGGCGATCGCGTGAGCCACGCGCAGAGCGAGATTGAGTGGCTGGCGCACAACTGGTTTAACCGGCCCGGCTATGTTCGGCTCGACGGGCGCCCCCTGCTGCTTTCGTTCGGGTTTGCAGGGCTGACGGACGAGGAATGGGCCAAGGTGCTCGACAGCCCACCCGACCGCTGGGGCGATCGCCTTCTCTACGCAAGCGAACACCGGCAGCGCCCGTCGTCAGCGGGGGCTTTTGACTGGCCAATTCCCAATGACTTTCCGGCGTCGCTGGACCGGTTTGAGGCGCAAGCGCGAACCATGCCACTGGCCATTCCGGTTGCATTTCCCCGTTTTCATGACATTTACCAGCAGGCCCGTGTCGGCCCTTCCTATGGCAGCATTGCCGACGACGACGGTAAGACCTGGGAAGCGACCCTCGCCCGCGCCCTGCAAGGCGAGACACCGGTTGTCCAAATTGCCACATGGAATGACTGGGGTGAGGGAACGGGCATCGAACCCACCGAAGAGTTTGGTTATCGCGACTTAGAATCTCTGCAGCGGGGGCGGCGGGCGTTCATCGAACCCGCATTTGCATTTGACCGTGACGACTTACGCCTCCCCCACCGGCTGCTGCAACTACGGCGACAGCAGCCGGTCGCTCACGAACAGCCGGAACTCGACCGCATCGCCGGCCTCATCGCCCAAGGCAAAACCCGAGAAGCCACCTTCGCACTGCAGCGGCTGGAGCGGAGGACAAGGTAGCCGCCCGTGCCACTCACTCGCTACGAATGCCCGTAAACATCCCACTTCAGATACTTCCCGCAGGCTTCTTTGAGCACAGCGGCGGTCAGCGAAGGGTTGACGGCGACGTGGTGTTCGTAGCCATTTTCGCAAACATAACGCAGCAAGTCCTGCAGCCGGGGCACTTTTGCCACGGCGCGGTGGCCAAATGTGTTGAGTTCATCATCCGTGGTCGTACCCTCGCCGACATACCCGCGAATCACACCGGCGGTGTCGTCAGTGGTGAAACGCGCGTAGGTCAGCGGGCCGGCGGGGGTGCGACCCTGCATCGCGCCGTAAGTGTTTTCCACGCCAAGAGTTGAGCCAAGAATCGGGGCGTTGGCGATCGTGGTGTCGGGCGCAAAATCCTTGGGCCAGTTGCCGCAATGGAAAAGGACGCACTTGTCGTCGTCCCCGCCGTAGTTGTTGTTCCAGTCGACCAGCGCACTGGGCCGCTGGCTGGCGAGCGACAACGCATACATGCTCAGCGCGCCGGTGATGTCCACTTCGCAGGCGCTGGGCATCAGCGCCTGGCTCATCATGCTCATGCTCGTACACACGTTGCAACCGAAGTTCTGCTGCAGACTGGTCCAACATTGGATGGCAGTGCTGTGGAGGTCGTTGGCTTCGATAAACTCATCAAGCACGATGCCCAGCCGGGCCATTTGGATCATCTTTTCTTCCGGCACCTCGGGGGCAGCGGCGTAGTCGTTGATCGCGGCGAGCTTGGCTTTCACCTTCGCATCGTCAGCGGCAATTTTTCCCGCCTTCCCGAGAATCTCGCTTAAGTCGACCGTGGTGACGCTGATGCCATAGCTTTCCAGGATTTTTTCACTGTAACGGACCGTGTTAAAAGCCCCCGGCCGTGCGCCCACTGCGCCGAATCGCGCCCGCCGCAGGCCTTTCACGGTGCGACACACGGCGACGAATTTTCCCAGATCAGCCTTAAAGGTCGGATCGCTGGGATGCACGACGTGCTTCGTGGTCAATGAAAACGGAATCTTCGCCTGAGCAAGGTTATTGCAGACCGAAATCTTCCCACAGAACGCATCGCGCCGTCGGGCGACGCCAAGCAGGTTGAGGTCGTCGGGATAGCCCTGCACAAGTACCGGCACGTTAAGTCGTGCATGCTTGAGCGTGTCGGCAACGCCCTTTTCATCCCCAAAATTGGGCAGGCAGACGAGCACGCCGTCAATGTCGTCGCGATGTTTACGGAACAGGTCGGCGCACTTGCGGGCTTCGGCATAGGTTTCCACGCCGCCGAGTTTGCTATCCTGCGGGGTGAGCCAGATCGGCCTGATGCCAGCTTGGTCGAACAACGCGGTGAGGTCCTTGCGCGCCTCGCCGACGAGCACATCGGGAAAGAAATCGCGGTTGCCGATGATGACGCCGAGGGTGGTTGTCGTTTCGGGACGGGTTGCCATGCGGGGCCTCCTGTGATGCATGCATGAAATGACCTTAGTCAGAGTGCAATTTCAGTATGAACAGGATGTGTGGAGTTGCAAGATGTGACTCAGATCGCAATGAGTTTGCGCAAAACTGCAATTTCACTGCGAGCAAGCGCGGGTAACTTGCACATTCAGAAGTCCGGGGGGCATCGGCGGAGAGTTTTTTAGGCGGAGACATCATGACACACGCGCAACCGCGTCATCGTTTCGGCTTCACGCTTGTGGAATTGCTGGTGGTGATCGGAATCATCGCACTTCTGGTGAGCGTCCTCCTGCCCACCCTCAACAAGGCCAAGGAGAGCGCCCGGCAGGTGAAGTGCATGAGCAACCTTAAGCAACTTGCCAATGCCACGGTGCAATACATCAACGACAACAAGACGATGCTCCCCGCGGCGGCGGGTGGAAGCCCCAATTGGCATTTGAGCAACAACGTCGAGCGCGGAGTTTACGATTTTCTTTCGTGGCACCGCATCGCCGACCCGGTGACAGGCCGGACTTGGCCGGGCGAACCCGATCTGAAGATTACCAATTCCGCTCTCGCAAAGTATATGAGCAAGGATGAGGGCGTGCTTGAAGAAATCTACCGCTGCCCCTCAGATAACTTGCTGGCCCGCCCAAACATGAACCCCAACCCCGCGCTGAAGAAGTTTCGCTACAGTTACAGCATGAACACCTTTGTTGCTAAACGCAAAGCCACCAAGATTCAGAGCCCGTCAACGAAGGTGCTCTACGTCTGCGAAGACGAACTAACCCTGGATGACGGGCTTTACAACCCCCAACCCGGGGCATGGAACACTGGGAAGATCAATGGTGTCGCATCTCGGCACCGCATTCGCCAGGCAAAGGCGCGTAACGATTTCGGTGGCGGCGCAATCAGTACGGCAAATGAAGATTGCCTGGGAAATGTCAGTTTCGTTGACGGCCATGCCGAAATCTTCAGCCGTAAAGATGCACTCCGGAAACGGCACACCGACAACCCGGTTGACGACCCGAGTGATTTCTAAAGATCCCGCGATCTAAACCGAGAACAACTCCACTGGCCCGGCAAACACGTTGCCGGGCCCCGCGATATGCACAAGGATTGAAATCGAGAGCTTCTCCGCGGTGGGTGGGAATGGCACCGCCATCGCGCCATCTCGGGAGCCATCGCGCGCGGGTGCCGGAGACACCTCAGTTGCGTCGATGAGCACTTCAGCCGGCCCTTTGATGCCGCTGATCAGAATGCGCCCCCCCGTCTCCTGCATCGATTTCGGCGGGGTGAAGGTAGTGCGGTAAATGACGTACCCCGCCTGCGTCACCGAGTGCCCGCCAGCGGTGCCGAGGGTGATCCGCTCCCACGAATTCATATCGGCGGCAGCGATGGCCTGATTGGGGTCGGGCCGGTCGGGCGTAACTGGGCTGACGCGCCAATCGGCCAGCAGGTGCCGCTTCTGCACCGGCTCGACTATCGGCGGTAGCGCGGCGGGGGCGACGGATTGCAGCACCAGCTTCGACGGCTTCAGCCCTTCCGCGGTGGCGGTAATGGTAATCTCGCCCGGCTCGCGCGTGGTTTGCACAATTAACTGCGCGATGCCGTTAAACAACGACCGCGCCGACGCCTTATCAGGCTCATGGCATTTCGGATCGCCGTTGCCCGTGCCGAGCAGCACCGCAGGGCCGGATATGGTAAAGCGAACATAGTCCCCCGCGGTCGGAACGGGGTTTCTCTCATCATCAAGGGCCGCAACCAGGATCGGCAGAGCCAGTTGTCCGTCAGCGGGGACGGTCGAGGCCCTGGCATGCAGCATGGGAAGAACGATCAGCTCGCTCGCCGGGCCGGTGGTCACTTCCTCCTGCATCGCAGCAAGCTCGCCGGCGATGTAACCCTTCGCGGTGAGCAAGCCGGGGACAAATGGAATGCGCCACGTCGCCATCTCGATCGGATCGACCCGCTGCCGGCCCAGCGAGCGGTCATTGAGCAGCACTTCGGCCTCGTCACAATTGGTGTATACCTTCAACTCGACCATCTCGCCGGGGCGGCGGTTCCAGTGGCCCAGCAGATGTACCATTGGCTGATTCGACCACCACGCCTGGTGCAGATAAAACGAGTCTTTCTCAAATCCGCACGCATCGAGAAAACCCATCTGCGAGTTCACGCACGGCCAACGGCCGGGCATCGGCTCGCCGCGGTAGTCGAAACCTGTCCAGACAAACAATCCGGCTACGTACGGGCGAGTGGACACGAACCGCCATGTCTCCCGCGCCGTCTCACCCCACGGATGCTTCTCCGAATCGTCGGCGGCGAGGTGGCATGCCGATTCGTCGGTGGTGTAAACCCCGCGCGTCGAAACCATACAGTGCGTCTCGCCGGCGATCAGCGGCTTGGCTGGAAACTTCTCGTGATAGGCATCGTGCGTCGGCAGTTGGTAGTTAATGCACATGACATCGAGCGCGTCGCCAATGCAGCCGTCGTTTAAAACCCCCCCACTCACGGCGGCGGTCACCGGACGCGTTGGGTCGAGGCGCTTCACCTCGGCAACCATCGTCTCGGCGATCTGTTTGCTCACCGGCGAAGTCTGGATCGATTCTTCATTGCAAATCGACCAAAGAATGATGCTCGGATGATTGCGGTCGCGCAGCACCATGCTGCGAAGCTGACTCATGTGCTGCGGCGACGACCCAAACGCGCGGTTTTCGTCCATTACCAGCATGCCCAGCCGATCGCACGCATCGAGCAGTTCCTTCGCCGGCGGGTGATGCGCGGCGCGGTAGGCGTTGCAGCCAGACTCCTTCAGTTTTTGGATTCTGAACGCGTGAATGGAATCCGGCAGCGCCACCCCAAGACCGGCATGATCCTGATGATTGCAGGTGCCCAGGATCTTCACAGGCTGGTCATTGAGAAAGAAGCCTTCCTTTGCATCGAAGCGGATAGTTCGAAAGCCAAACGTCGTCTCAACGCAATCCAGCGACTCGCCGGCATGGTTAAGGGTTGTGCGGAGCGTGTAGAGCGATGGGGAATCGATCGACCAGAGCGCCGGCGATCGCACATCAACCGCCGTCTGCAGCGCCTGGGCGCGCCTCGACGGGATGGACAACTCTCTGGCGACCTGTGCGACGATAGTCCCGTCGGGGGCGATGATCTCTGACAACACCTCAATCGACGTCACCGCAGGCAGCGAGTTATGCACGGTCGTCTCAATCGCCGCGGTCCAGAGCTTTCTTTGCAACGGTCGCGGGGCGACGAAAACGCCGCCGTCGGGCACATGAATCGGCGATGTCTTGGTCAGCCAGACGTGCCGGTAGATACCCGCCCCCTCGTACCACCATCCCTCAGCAAATGTGGCATCGACCCTCACTGCGACGACGTTAAGCGTTTCGCCATATTGCGCGACGTCGCTGATATCGATGGTGAACGGGGTGTAGCCGCAAAAGTGGCGGTGCAGGAGGTGGCCGTTGACATACACTGTGCAATGTGTCGCCACGCCGTCGAAGGTGATGCTGATCCTTCGCCCGCGGTCGGATTCGTCGAGGGCGAAGTGTCTGCGGTACCACCCCACCCCGCGGGGCAGGAAGCCAGCGCTAAGGTGATTTGATGGATCAAACTTGCCTTCGACGCTCCAATCGTGCGGCAGTTTGAGCCTCCGCCAATCCGAATCATCGTAGTTCACGCGCGCCGCCCCGCGCGACCAGCCCGCTTTGTGGTTCATGTACGCGGCGACGTGCGTATTGGGCAAGGGCGACTCGATATCGCCGAGGTGAAACAGCCAGCCGTAGTCAAAGTTGAGCTTCTCACGCATGTGTAGGCGATTGTACAGGATTGGCGGGCTATTCTTCTGCCAAATGTCACCGGCACGCAAAACGCCTGAATGGCGAAATGCACCCTGCCAGGTAAACCGTTCGCCTTCCTCCACACCCGTTCTTCGGAATTCGTCATTCGAGTTTGATTCCGATTTCTGGCTTCGTCATTCTGGCTGAACAGCCAGCTTTGCCTTCCACTCGGGGTACTCGGTATCGACGAATTTCTTCGGCCAATACTTCAGCCACTGGTAACCGGTTCGACGTTCGATGCTGATATCCGCCAGATCATAATACACCTTGCCATCTCGATCGCCGAAGATCGGTTTGTTGCTGCCGATCTCATAAAACCGCGCCCACATCGGCGGAGCGGTGGGGTCTGCAACCACGAAACGATCATACCCGCGCGGTGTGCCTTCCTGCGGGCGATCTTCCACCCGGATGCCAACAATCTTCACCGAGTCAAGCCAGGCATGGGCGGCATCGACGGCCCGCACAACCTCCCTGGACGGCGCTTCAATCGCCATCAGCGCATGCACGATGCCAATGGTCTCGCACCCGCTGGTGCTAACCGGTTCAAATGTCCTGGCAGATTTCGGAGTAAAGTCGTTTTGATCGTGCTGGGCACACCACGCAGTGAGCTTGCCGTCAACCCTGATCTGCGTTTTCAGAATCACCTCGATACCCTTGTCCCAGGCCTGCATTGCCGCGGCGCGGTCGGCTGTGGGGACAAACTGATACAAGCTGTCATCCCGAGCCACCTCGCGGCAGAAAAACATGAGGCGAACGGTTGTTCCGTCGTTGTAGGTAATGTATTGGCTGTAATCCCCGCGATGCGGGTATTGCTGCGGCCAGCCGCCTGATGGCAGACGCGCTTCCAGGATGTATCGCAAGCCTCTCTCGAATGCATCAGCATACTGCTGTTGCCCGGTAGCGACGTGCATGCGTGCCAGATAACGCAGCTCGTCGGTGGTCGCACTGTTATCAAACGTAGAGCCAAGCTTAGCAGGGTCACCATCGTACAACTTCGCAGCGGTGTCAGTGTTGCTTGGCCAGCCCCCTCGGGGCGACTGGTGACTGAGGATGTTCGCGGCAATCAGCTTCGCCTCATCCGACCCAAACCACTCCGCGGGCTTGCCGAAGTGTTTGTTCGCCGAGGTGCCGGCGGCGGGCAGATTTGCGTGCAATCCCAGCAGGCAAATGAAGGCGAGAACGAATTGACAGCGCATTGGCACTCCTCACTGCAGATTCAGAGTTGTCCATCGAAGCCTAGAACCCAATACTGGCCCCGCCGTCGACAGGCAGGCAGACACCCGTGATAAACCGCGCCGCCGGCGATGACAGATAGACCGCGGCCCAGCCGACATCTTCCGCCTCGCCAAACTTCGCCATCGGGGTTCGCCCGAGAATCTTCGCTTGTCGTGCGGGATCATTGGCCATCGCTTTTCGGAGCATCGGCGAATCAATCCAGCCGGGCGCGATTGCATTGACACGAATGCCGTGCGGCGCAACTTCGGTGGCCAGCGAACGAACCATTCCCAGATGCGCCGCCTTGGCCGCCGAGTAGGCGATGACCATCGGAATACCGATGAGTGAGGCCATGGATGCGGTGAACAAAATGTGCCCGCGCCGCGACTGAATCATCCCCGGCAGCGCCGCGGCAATCAGCGCGTGGGCTGCGTGCACATGGGTCTGCATGACGGCATTAAACTCATCAGGCGTGGTTTCATCGGCCATTTTCTTGAGATGAATGCCGGCATTATTGATGAGAATCGACAGCGACGACTCTGAGACGTCCTGTGCGCGCGCGATCAAGTCTGCGGCATGATCGAGATGGGTCACATCATGCACAACCATCGACGCCGCCGGGCCAAGTTCTCTCACCGCCGTCGCAAGTTCAGTTTCGCGCCGGCCCACGAGGACGACCTTCGCGCCCGAGCGGGTCAGGCATCGCGCCATTCCAAGGCCAAGCCCCGTGCCCCCGCCGGTGATGAGGGCCGTTTCGCCGGCGAGGTTGAAGGATGAATCGTGCAAGGCAGATTGCTTTCTGAACAGCGGGTTGTTGCTGACCAGCCGACAGGTTCAGGCTTGAAAGACCGATTTCAAGTAGGCGGCATTTGCGCCAAAGTTTTCTTTGACACTTTTCCCGCCGACGCGCGACCGTTCCAGGGTCAGCCATCCTGAGTAGCCGATTTCGTCAAGTGCCTGTTTCACGTTCTTCATATCTAGCCGCGGGTTGTCCTGCAGCCAGTGGCCGTCGTCGTCGGTGCAGTGAATTTGACAGACGCGATCTTTGCCAAGTTTGCGAAGCTCATCGCCGACGTCCAACCCGGCCTTCAGCGGCGACTGAAAATTGAAGTACGCCTGAACGCCGGGCGAACCGATTTCATCAAGCAACCGATTGTAGCCATCGGCATCGGTGTTGGCTTCAAGCCCGAGTACGAGCTTCGCTGCCTCGATCTGCGGCGCGTGTTGCCGAAGCCGATCGACAATTTTCTTGCGAATGCCTGCATCGGTGATGTCCCCACGAACACCCAGCGGCAGGAAGCCGACCCGAATCTGCATTTGGTGCGCTGTTTCCATCCACTGCTCGATCGTGCGATCTGCAGCGGGATGATCGGCGAACGACTGCGCGTAGTATGCTGTCATCGCCAGGGATGAAAACGCCAGGCCGGTAGCCTCGGCGGTATTGATAAACTGCTCGCGAATCGTGGCATCGGCAAGTTGATTATCAAACTGCGGCCGCTGGCCCAGCCCGCCCATGTCCAGCTCGACGCCGTCGGCTCCGATTTCCCTGGCAAGCTTGATCGCCCCAAGCTTCTGCCGCTTCAGCAGCATAATGTCACAAACAGAGATTCGATAGCGATGGAGATGGTTGCCGGCCGTCGGCTGCCCAAGCGCCGTGCCCGCCGCGAGTCCCGCCACGGCGGCAAGGGTAGTTTTTACGAATCCCCGGCGGGTCAGGCGGCCTCCGGTTGTGGTTTGCGGCTCATTAAGCATGTATGGCATGGATTTCCTCCGTCTGACGCGTGGACAACAACCTGATTCCGCGCCAGGCACTATGCCCCATCACTCTGAAGTTCGCATCTATTCGTTGCGGTTTGTATAACAGTTCTGCCCGTTTTCCGAAGCGATGGGCTGCAAATTCACCGGGTATCCTGATGCAAGGCGTCGGCGGTGTTCGAGCGGCCGGGTTCGATTTGCGTTTTGGTCAGGAATGAAGGCTGCAGATTTATGAGCACGTGGGTCGAGCAATGGGATATCTTCGAGTTTTCAACAGCCGGCCCTACCGAGGGCAATCCGTTTGTTGATGTCAGCTTTGGAGCGAAGTTCTCGCAAGCTGGCCGCGAACTGCTGGTTGCAGGCTTCTATGATGGCGAAGGCATTTACCGGGTACGGTTCATGCCACCGGCGCAGGGTGAATGGCGATTTGAGACCCACAGCAACTGCAATGACCTAGCTGGCAAAGCCGGGACTTTCACCGTCGTCGCCCCCACGGGCAACAACCGCGGGCCGGTGCGGGTTCACAACACCTTTCACTTCCAATACGCCGACGGCACACCCTACAAGCAAATCGGCACCACTGCATACGCATGGACGCACCAGGGCACCGAATTGGAAGAACTCACCCTCACCGCGCTCCGGCGGGCACCGTTCAACAAGATTCGCATGTGCGTCTTTCCGAAACGCTATGCGTTCAACGCCAACGAGCCGCCCCTTTACGCCTTTGCAGGTACAGCACCCAACAAGTGGGATTTCACACGTTTCAACCCCGAATTCTGGCGTCACCAGGAAAAGCGGATTTCGCAGCTACGCGACATGGGGATCGAGGCCGATCTAATCTTGTTTCATCCCTACGATGAAGGTCACTGGGGCTTCGATCGCATGGACGCCGCCAGCGACGAGCGCTATCTCAAGTATTGTATCGCTCGCTTCGGGGCCTACCGCAATGTGTGGTGGTCAATGGCCAATGAATTCGACTTCATGAAGACGAAGCAGCCCGCCGATTGGGATCGTTACTTCGAGATAGTTTGCGAGAATGACCCATTCGACCACTTGCGCAGCATTCACAATGGCCGGCTCATCTACGACCACAACAAGCCGTGGGTCACGCACGCCAGCATTCAGAATGGCAGCGCAGTCGAAGACTTCGGCCGGGCGATATTGTATCGCGACGTGTACCGTAAGCCCGTGGTATTTGATGAAGTAAAATACGAAGGCAACATTCCCCAGCGGTGGGGAGACATCTCCGCCGAGGAGATGGTGCACCGATTCTGGCAGGGTACGATCGCCGGGACATATGTGGGGCATGGCGAGACCTACAAACACCCGAATGATGTTATCTGGTGGGCCAGAGGCGGGGAATTGCATGGCAAGAGCCCGCCACGCATCGCATTTCTGCGCAAACTGCTGGAAGAAGGCCCGGCGAATGGCCTCGAACCGATCGACAAGTGGCAAGACGTTCACACCGTCGGCGAGGCCGGGGCCCACTACCTCGTCTACTTCGGCAAGCTTACCCCGACCGAGTGGGAGTTCAGCCTGCCGCGGGCAGGCCTGAATGCGGGCATGCGGTTCAGGGCAGAGATCATCGACACATGGAACATGTCCGTCGAGGCTGTTGACGGCACCTTCACCATCATCGAAGACGCCACCTACCGATATCGCAGTGAGAGCCTGCGCAAGATCAAACTACCGGGAAAAAAGTGGATGGCCCTCCGCATCACCCGGCTCGAGGGCGACCGGGTGACCTTCCACGAAGGCAAGAAAATCTACGGCGAAGGCTGATCGCACGAGCTGCTCATCTGAGTTTTCTTGCAATCTACGCCACCACGGCACGACACAGGCTCTGTAGCAGCGCTGCGCGTGCATGCTGCCATGTCTAAAACGGGCGTTTAGAGGAGAAGAATCATGTTTTTAATCCGTCCGCGCGAGTCTGCGCGTCTTCTTGCCGCTGCCGTCGTCACCGGGCTTGCCGCGATTGCATCGGCTCACCAAGTTGTCTACAGCGGGGCAATGTCCGGCCCAGCCGAAGCACCCCCGAATGCCTCGCCGGGAGTGGGCATTGCCACTGTCACCGTTGATCTGGACTTGGCGACCTTCCGAATCCAGGCGAATTTCTCCGGACTGACAGGCACCACAACCGCCGCGCACATTCACGGATTGACCGCGGTCCCGGGCGCGGGCGTTGCGGGCGTTGCTACGCAAACGCCGTCTTTCACCGGCTTTCCGCTCGGCGTAACTTCGGGGGTAATGGACACAACCTACGATATGACGCTCGCCTCAAGCTACAACGCGTCGTTCATCACCGCCAACGGCGGGACCGTCGGCGGGGCCTTCCAGGCGCTTCTCACGGGCCTCGAGCAAGGCAGAACTTATTTCAACATTCACTCCACCACCTTCCCCGGCGGGGAAATCAGGGGCTTTCTCATCCCGGAACCGGCCAGCCTGAGCCTGCTGGCAGGCATTCCACTCATCATGCTCCGGCGCAACCGAAAGACATAAGACTCGCTTCTGCGCCTCATTTTCGGCCCGCAAGCTACCACAAGTGCCAAACCCCGACCCCCGTCGGGGTTTGCTCTTGCGCCCTTTCCAACGAAACGATCGCGCATTGCAAGCGTCGCGGGTTTTCCGCTTGCGACGTGCGGGGTAAAACAACTAATGGTGCCATCGGACGTATGTGGAAACCCAGAAAGCGGCATGTTCTCAGCGCGATGCATCCTCATTATCACAGCACTGCTAATCGGAGTTGCCTCGATCATGGCACATGCAGAAACAATCCATGCCTCAGTATCAGATTCCGCCGGACAATCGCCGCGGGTGCAGTATGGGGTGAACAAACTGATGGAGGCCATCGCAGCGGTTGGCGAGCGGGCAGAGCTGACCGAATCAATCGCGGGAAAACCGCGGCAGTTGTTCATTTCAATACGACAACCACACGGCGACGTAAACACAAGTCAACCCCTGCAGCCGCAGGGCTTTGCGATTGGTGCCGAACGAGGCTCGCTGTTTTATGTCGAAGGTGCCGACGAATCGGGCGTTCTTTACGGCTGCCTCGAACTCGCCGCCCGAATTCGCGCCGCCGGCAGGCTGCCGGATGAGCTGAAATGGGTCGATGCCCCCCAGTTTGTGCTCCGGGGGCCGTGTATCGGCATGCAAAAGACGTACATTCTGCCCGGCCGCAAGGTGTACGAATATCCCTACACCCCTGAGCTGTTTCCATTCTTCTACGATAAAGCGCACTGGACTGAGTATCTCGATCTGCTCGCCGATCTGCGCATGAATACACTGTTCCTATGGAATGGGCAGCCGTTTGCCTCGCTGGTGCGGGTCGCCGAATATCCCTATGCCAACGAAGTAGACGATGCAACTCTGGCGAAGAACCAGGAAATGTACCGCTGGCTCGCCGCCGAAGCCGACAAGCGCGGCATCTGGGTCGTCCAGAACTTTTACAGCATCATCCTGCCCAAGCCCTTTGCGGAGAAACACGGCTTTGATACACAACTAAGCCAGCCGAATGATCTGGCCGCCGACTACACGCGCAAGAGCATCGCACAGTTCGTCAGAGAGTTTCCGAACGTCGGCATTATGCCCTGCCTCGGCGAAGCGCTGCTCGGCGTGGACAACCAGACAAAGTGGCTGAATGAAGTCATCCTGCCCGGCATCCACGATGGCATGCGCCTCGCAGGGATCGGTCAAGAGCCGCCGGTGATCGTGCGCACCCACGCGACCGATGCGAAGAGAGTGATTCCTGAGGCGCTCAAGGTCTATAAGAACCTCTACACCGAAGCCAAGTTCAACGGCGAATCGCTTACGACACATGAACCGCGCGGCGCGCGACAGGATGTGCACCTGACCATGAGCCGGCTGGGCAGTACACACCTGATTAATGTCCACATTCTGGCCAACCTGGAGCCATTCCGATTTGGGAGTCAACGTTTTATAAAGAAATGTGTCATCGCAGGACGCGACCGGCTCGGCGCGCGAGGCCTGCATTTGTACCCGCTGGCATACTGGGATTGGCCCATCGCCCCTGACGTTGCTCCTCTCAAACAGATTGAGCGCGATTGGATTTGGTTCGAGGCATGGGCACGCTACTCATGGAATCCGGATGTTGACGACGAACAGGATCGAAGCTTCTGGATCAGTCGCCTGTCCGGCTACTTCGGCAGCGAGCACGCTTCAGAATTGATTCTCGACGCGCTCAACGATGCAGGTGAGTGCGCACCGCGGATACTGAGGCGATACGGCATTACCGAAGGCAATCGGCAAACCATGTCGCTCGGCATGACGCTCGATCAGCTCGTCTCGCCGGACAAATATCGTGCGTTTCCTGAGCTCTGGGAATCGCAGGCCCCGCCGGGTGAACGGCTTCAGGAGTTTGCCGCGCGTGAATGGAACGGTCAGGCCCATGAGGGCGAAACGCCGGTCAGCCTTAACGCCGAAGTTTTGAGGTTTTCCGAGAAAGCAGCCATGGCGATCGAAGCAGCCCGGCCGCATGTCACCCAAAACCGTGACGAGTTTGACCGCATCGCCAACGACATTGCCTGCATTCGCGCGATGAGCCAGAATTATGTCGCAAAGACCATTGCCGCGATGAAAGTGTTGCGCTTCCAACACAGCAATGACCCCGCCGACATGGTCGCGGCGCAAATCGCGATGGAAGAGAGCCTCCACCACTTCCGCACCCTCGAAAAGCTGACCCGCGACACCTATCGCTACGCCAATACGATGCAGACCGGCCAGCGAAAAATCCCCGTCTCCGGCGGCACAGATGGCAAGCCGGCCAACTACCACTGGTCGCAAATGCTCCCGCTTTATGAGGCCGAGTTCGCCGATTTCAACCGGCGCGTGGAACGCATCAAGGCCGGCAGGAGTGGCGATATTGATGAATCATCGCTTGCAAAAGTGCCCGGCGCCGACTTCAAGGTGCTATCACCTGGCGCCCAGCGGTACGAGGTGCAGATCGGAGCGATGGTCTTCACCGACCGGACCGCGGTCATTGAATCGCTGATCCCTGAACTCGCGGGCGGGCATGGGATCCGTTTCAGTCACGCCGGTGCCGCTGCCGGCGAGCCGGTGGCGGTTGAGTTTGAATGCAGGGAGCCCGTGGCTTTGGTCGTTGGCTATGTGAAGGATCCATCCAACGTTTGGCTGAAGGTGCCCGATCTGGAAACCGATGCACTGGCCGACGAGCGCGGCGGTGCCGAGCCTGTCGTCCTCAACGCGGCGGCCATCAGCGGCCTGGCGGCGATCGATCTGCATACATTTCGCTTCCCCGCGGGCAAGAACACGCTCGACCTCCGTGGCAAGGGAAGCTTTGTTATTCTCGGCGTCATCCCGCAAACCGCTTCGCTCACCAAGCGCGACGCGGGTCGATCAGCAGGTAGTGCTGTGGGAGAAAAGAAGTGAAACCGATGCTTTCACACGACCAGTTTCGCCCGCTAGTCGAGCAATTCAATCGCGATGACAACGAGGACATCATCAATACCATTCCCAACGCGCAAAGTTGGGACTGGATTGCCGCCAACGCCCCGCTGTTTGACTGCCCAGACCCGGCTATCGTCGAGATCTACTACTACCGTTGGTGGACCTACCGCAAGCACATCAAGCAAACCCCCGCCGGGAAGATCGTTACAGAGTTCATCAGCGATGTACGTCACGCTGGCAGCCACAACAGCATCAGTTGCGCCGCTGGATTTCACCTTGCCGAAGGCCGGTGGCTGCGCGAGCAGGCATTTCTCGACGAGTACACCCGCTTCTGGTTTCGCATGAACAATGGCAAGCCAGAGCCCAAATTTCACAACTACAGCAGTTGGTTTCCACGCGCCATGCTCGACCGTTCCTTTGCAACTGGCGAAACGGCGATCCTGATCGATCTGCTTGACGATCTCATCGCAGACTATGCGGCATGGGAAGCAGAGAAATCCCTTCCCAGCGGCCTGTTTTGGCAGTACGACGTGCGCGACGCGATGGAAGAATCGATCAGCGGCGGCCGCAAGCACAAGAACTTCCGCCCGACGATCAACAGCTATATGTTCGCCAACGCGCAGGCAATCGCCCAGATAGCCTCACTTGCCGGCCGCATGGAAATCGCTGAGCGGTTTAACATCAAGGCAAGCACCTTGCGCGCCCTCGTTCACGATAAAATGTGGGATGAGTCGTCGCAATTTTTCAAGGCACAAACCGAAGAAGGCCCACTTTGCGACGCGCGCGAAGCCATCGGCTTCATACCGTGGCAGTTTAACCTTCCTCAGGCCGGCTGTGAGCGGGCATGGGAGCAACTCGCCGATCCGCACGGCTTCTGGGCACCCTTCGGAATCACCACTGCCGAGCGCCGGCATGCGCTGTTTCGCTCCCACGGCGTTGGTAAGTGCGAATGGGATGGCGCAGTGTGGCCGTTCGCAACCTCACAAACGCTTTACGCGCTCGCCAACCTGTTGCGAAACTACTCTCCTCCGCTGTCGACTCCGCTAGGGGCGGATTGGCGGCGCGTCTACTTCGACGCACTGTACACCTACGCGAAATCACACCGTAAAAACGGCATTCCGTACCTGGGCGAGTACCTTTGCGAGATGACCGGAGAATGGCTCAAGGGCGATAATCCTCGCAGCCGGTACTACAATCACTCGACGTTCAACGACCTCATCATCACGGGTCTGATCGGGTTGGTACCGCAGCCCGATGATACACTCGTGCTGCATCCACTTTTGCCAGCGGATACCTGGGAGTGGTTCGCTCTCGAAAACGTGCCGTATCGCGGACGCAGTGTGTCGATCATGTGGGATCGCTTTGGTAAACGCTTCAATCGCGGTGAAGGACTGCGGGTATATGTTGACGGCACCGAAGCTGCGGCATCGCCAAAGCTCTCTCAGTTGACCGTCAGGATTGGATCGCCCCCAAGAACATCAAGGACGTAGAGATGATGCAGACAGGATTGATTCTGCGTGCCGCTAAGGGAGCTCCACGGCATGGCTCTCAGGCCCTGCCGCGCCACGACGTTGTGCCAGATTTCGCCCGCGGACCACGCCCGACTTTGCCCGAGAGCCAGGTCGTTGCACCCCGATTCTTGTTGACCTGCATCCTTGGGTTATGGGCGTCCTTAACGGTGCCGGTCATGATTGCCCAATCGACGCGCCCGCAGCATGCCATCTCACAAGAACGCGGGGAACTGCGCTATGCCGTTGACGAGAAAGGTAACCGTGTCCCCGACTTTTCCACCGCGGGCTATCGTGGTGGCGGGGTCGCGATTCCCAACCCTCCCGCGGTCGTTTTCGTTCCGGCCGCCGAGGGCGATCAGACCGACCGTATTCAAGCCGCGATCGACCTCGCGGCGACTTTCAACACCGATGGCAATACGCCGCGCGTCGTCCTGCTAGGCGAAGGCACATTTTCCGTCGGCGGGTCGCTGCGACTGGGCACATCCAACATCGTCTTGCGCGGCAGCGGTCAGAAAACGGTCCTTCTCGTCGCCGGCCATGACCGCCGCACGCTCATCGATCTCCGCGGTTTGAGCGATCGAAATCTCGAATCAACAGTCGCCATTACAGACAATTACATTCCCGTAAACTCTACACGCATCGGCGTCGCCGATATCGCCAGTTTCAAGGCCGGTGATTCGGTCATCATCACCCGCCCTTCCACCGCTGAATGGATCAAACAGTTGCAGATGGACGACATGGGCGGCGACCGACACGGATTCAGCTGGAAGCCAGGCTCGCGCGACATCGCGTGGGATCGCACCATCATCGCAATCGATGGCAATTCGATTGTCGTCGATTCGCCAATCACTCTCGCCATCGATTCCACGCTGGGAGGGGGAACCGTCTCGAGATACAACTGGCCGGGGCGCATCAGCAATGTGGGCGTTGAGAATCTACGGATGCAATCTGCATTCGACTTAGGCAATCCCAAGGATGAATCGCACGCCTGGACCGCTATTGCAATCGAGAATGCTCGCGATGCATGGGTGCGGCAGGTTAGCTTTTACCACTTCGCCGGCTCAGCAGTGTGCGCTTGGGAAACGGTGTCGCGGCTGACGGTGGAAGATTGCAAGTACATCGACCCGATCAGCGAGCATGGCGGTTGGCGGCGCAACGCATTTTTTACGGCCGGCCAGCAGTGCTTGTTTCAGCGCTGCTGGGCTGAGAATGCCATGCACGCGTTTGCCACCGGTTTCTGCGCAGCAGGGCCGAATGTGTTTCTGCAATGTGAGGCACCCGATTCCCTTGATGACAGCGGGCCGATCGATAGCGCTTCGTGCGGCACGTTGTTCGACAATGTAAAGATCAACGGCAACAACCTGAATCTGAAGGATCGACAGGGACGCGCCCAGGGCGCTGGCTGGTCGGCATTTAACTGCGTGTTGTGGAATTGTGAAGCCGGTGTGGTGAAAAATGATGCTCCGCCAGGAGCGCAGAACTGGGCATTTGGCACCCGCGGTGAGTTCGAGGGGCGGGGGCATTGGCAAAACTCGGCCGATCTGACTTCGCCGCTAAGTCTCTACGTTGCTCAGCTTTCCGCGAGATTGGGCCGCGATGTGGCCGGTGAGACTGGCTTCATGGCTTACTCAACTGAGGCATCGAGCAGCCCCACGCCCGAAAAGGCTGCCGAGTTGATCGCGGCGTCAAGACAGCGTGCGCCGACGCTCGGCGAGTGGATCGATGCCGCTGCCACACGATCACCAATCGACGTCGAGAAGCGCACCGCCAAATCCATTGATTCAATCTGGCAACCGGCAATCGCCAAGCCCGCCAAGCCCAGGCGACTCGCGATTGCGCAGGGCCGACTCACCATCGACGGGAAGCCCGCTGCCGGACACCGGCGCGAGGGACAGTGGTGGCGCGGCAGCATTCGGCCAATCGGGCAGTTTCAAACGCAGCCTGCTCTCACGCGCTTTGTGCCCGGTCGAACCGGGCTGGGATTGACCGACGATCTCTCCCAAGTCGCCGCTGATATGCTTGAGAACGGCAGCCTTGCATTCGACCACCATTACGGCCTCTGGTACGACCGCAGGCGCGACGATCACCAACGCGTGCAACGAACAACCGGCGACGTCGCCCCGCCGTTCTTTGAACTCCCTTTCGCCCGCAGCGGTCAGGGTACCGCATGGGATGGACTGAGCAAGTACGATCTGACGCGATACAACCCGTGGTATTTTGATCGTCTGAAGCAGTTTGCCGGGATAGCCGACGCGCGCGGGCTGGTGCTCATTAACCAGCACTACTTTCAGCACAACATTCTGGAAGCCGGCGCACACTACGCTGACTTTCCCTGGCGCACCGCCAACAACATCAACGAAACCGGCTTCCCCGAGCCACCGCCGTATGCTGGGGATAAGCGCATCTTTATGGCGGAACAGTTTTATGACATCAACAATCCGCATCGCCGCGAGCTTCACCGCGCTTACATCCGCAAATGCCTCGACAACCTCTCTGGCAACAGCAATGTCATCCATATGACCAGCGAAGAATTCACCGGCCCGGTGGCATTCGTTGAGTTCTGGCTCGACACCATTGCCGAGTGGCAACGTGAAACGGGGAATGACGTTCTTGTGGGCCTGAGCGCCACGAAGGATGTGCAGGATGCCATCCTGGCTGATCCGGAGCGTGCGAAGTTAGTGGACTTAATCGACATTCGTTACTGGTGGTATCAGGACGATGGTGAACTCTATTCCCCGCCGGGTGGTGGCAACCTCGCGCCTCGACAGTGGGCGCGCGTGCTGAAGCCAAAAAACCCATCGCGGGAACAGGCGATTCGGGCAATAAAGGAGTATCGCAAGCTGTATCCCGATAAAGCCGTCACCTGGTCGGTTGACGGCGTCGGCGGGCTTGATTGGACCGCGACATTTGCGAATTAGAGCACATGATATGAAGGATTCTGAACGGCCTAACTCGACGGGATACAGCTTCGCCAGAGTGCGCCCGATTGCGCCTGCGCAATCGCGTTTTACCGGCGGTTTTTTCGGCGACCTTGTCATCACCTGTCGCGACTCAATGGTACCCGTCATGGGCACGCTCATGGCCGACACCGAACGGCCGCGCTATGTGGGCAATTTTGAAGTGGCAATCGGCGCTGTTGAAGGCCGCCACAGAGGCCCGCGGTGGAATGACGGCGATTTTTACAAATGGCTCGAAGCGGCAGCGGCAATGTACGGCATCACGCGCGACCCTCGGCTCGCCGCGCAGTTGGATAAGCTCATCGCATTGATTGGCCAGACACAAGAACCGGATGGGTACATTCATACCGACGTTCAAATCGCCCAAAGGGCAGGCGACGCGAAACCGCGGTTTGGAAACCCGATGGATTTTGAGATGTACAACCACGGACATCTCATTACAGCCGGGTGTGTGCATTTTGCCGCGACCGGAAAGCGCACGTTGCTCGACATTGCCATCAAGGCGGCCGACTTCCTCGACCGCGAGTTTGCCGATCCACAGCCGGCGCAAGCGAGACACGGAATCTGCCCTGCCCACCTGATGGCGTTGACAGATTTGTATCGCGTCACCGGAACAACGAAGTACCTCGATCTGGCGATGAGGCTTCTCAACATGCGCGATCTGGTCACGCAGGGAGACGATGACAATCAAGATCGCATTCCCTTTCGCGAGCAGACAACCGCCCACGGCCACGCTGTAAGGGCGACATATCTCTACGCCGGTGCCGCAGACGTTTATGCCGAGACAGGCGACGAGTCGGTCTTTGCTCCGTTGCAGCCAATCTGGCAAGATCTGGTTGAGAAGAAGCTCTACATCACTGGCGGCTGCGGGGCGCTATTCGACGGCGCGTCGCCCGACGGAGCGATCGATCAAACCAGGATCACGCGGGTGCACCAGGCTTTCGGCCGGGCGTATCAACTGCCGCACAGCACTGCACACAACGAGACATGCGCCGCGATAGGCAACATGTTCTTTGCCTGGCGCATGTTTCTCATCACCGGTGAATGCAAGTACGTCGATCTGGTGGAACACACGTTCTACAACAGCGTGCTGGCCGGCGTGAGCCTCGACGGCACCTCGTTTTTTTACACAAACACATTACGACAGTTGAACGACATGCCCTGCGAGCTGCGCTGGCCCAGACATCGCGAAGCATTTATGACCTGTTTCTGCTGCCCGCCGAACGTGGTGCGCACGGTGGCCCGGCTGAATGAATACGCTTACGCACAATCTGACGATGCGATCTACGTCACCCTTTTCGGTTGTAGCACATTTGAAACTACGCTAAACGGGGAGATTGTCCGGATCTCGCAGAGCACTCGCTATCCATGGGAGGGCAAAATCCAGATTTTGATTGATCAAAATCGGGCTGAGTGGGATCTGCGCCTACGTATTCCCGCTTGGGCGCGAGGTGCGACGCTGAAAGTGAACAACCAGCCACTACCAGACCCGTCCGTGGGCGAGTTTGCGAGCATTCGACGGAACTGGCGCGCGGGTGATTGCGTGGAACTTGATCTCCCAATGCCGACGAGGCTCCTTGAAGCGCATGATCTCGTCGAAGAAACGCGTGGGCAGGTGGCCGTTATGCGCGGGCCGATCGTTTACTGCCTCGAATCGGCTGATCTTCCCCAAGGCACCGCGGTGATGCGCGTTTACCTGTCTCGCCAAAGCCAGTTTACGACGCACTGCGACCCGTCGATCCTCAAAGGCGCGGCGGTGCTGCGCGGCAAGGCATTCGCCCGGCCGATTACCCCCGCTACCGGTGCCGAGAATGCGCTTTATCGAAGAGTTTCCGCTGAGCCGCTCGCAGACATCGACGTCGCACTGGTGCCCTATTTCGCATGGGACAACCGGGGGCAAGGCGAGATGACTGTCTGGCTACCCAGCATTGACTGAACGCCACGATCATGCCACCACCCAACCTCACCGCTGAGAAACGAGACTTGCGCCTCTGGTATCGCCAGCCCGCGACGGCTTGGGAGCAGGCGCTGCCGATTGGAAATGGCCGGCTTGGTGCCATGATCTTCGGCGGGTTGGAACTGGATCGCCTGCAGTTCAACGAAGATACCCTCTGGACGGGCCGTCCGCGCGACTATTTGCGTGCCAATGCAGCGGATGCCTTGCCGGAGATCCGCAAACTCATATTCGCCGGCCAATCCGAGGCCGCCGCGGGGTTGGTTCGCGAACAGTTTCTATCCGATCCGGTGCGCCAGAAGGCATATCAGCCATTTGGTGATGTTCGGATGTCGTTCCCAGAGCAATGGGGCGTAACCGATTATGTTCGCGAGCTAGACTTGACCACCGCAGTCGCCGCGACAACGTATCTGTTTAATGGCACGCGATTCACAAGAGAAGCGTTCGCCAGTCGGCCCGCCAACGCCATTGTGTTACATCTCACCGCCGACACTCCGGCGAGCGTGACTTGCACCCTGAGGCTGACTTCGCCTCACAAACGAACGAGCGCGCGGCTAATCTCCAACGATACGATCGCGATTGCCGGGCAGGTGCAGGATGGCGTGCCGCCGCACGAGCTGGGGTTGTTGTTCGAATCGAGGATGCGATGTCTTCCCAAAGGAGGCCGGTTCAGTTGCTCACAGGACGGTTCAATCCGAATCGAGCGAGCGGACAGTGTTACCTTTTTGCTTGTGGCCGCGACCAGCTTCACATCGTTTGACGACATCTCGGCCGATCCCTCTCAACGCTGCGAAGCGGCCATTCGAACGATTGCCAATGAAACCTATTCAACGTTGAAACAGACGCATATCAGCGATCACCAAAGACTCTTTAGCGCCGCAGCGATCGACCTGGGCCATAGCGATCTGGCTAACGAACCGACGGACAAGCGACTGCAGCGACTGACGGACTTCGTTCATGCTGCCGAGCGAACTGGCGCCGATGTCAGCGCGGCGCTCTCCGCCGACCCGGCCTTGGTCTCGCTCTATTTTCAGATGGGTCGCTACATGCTCATCGCGTCGAGCCGGCCGGGTTCTCAGCCAGCCAACCTGCAGGGCGTCTGGAACGAGCTACTCAACCCGCCGTGGGAGAGTAAGTTCACGACCAACATCAACTTCGAGATGAACTACTGGCTCGCCAATCTCACCGGCCTTGGTGAATGCGAGCAGCCGCTGTTTGAGTTGATCCAGGACCTGCGCATTACCGGAGGGAAGGTCGCTCGCGAGCAATATGGCGCGCGGGGCTGGGTGCTGCATCATAACACCGACCTCTGGCGCGGTGCCGCACCGATTAACAACATTGACGGCCTATGGCCCACAGGAGGGGCGTGGTTATGCTGGCACCTGTGGGAGCGATACCGATTTACCCGCGATCGCGCATTCCTCGAGCACACCGCATACCCGGCGATGAGGGAGGCCTGCCTCTTCTTTACCGATGCGCTGATTGAAGATCCCGTAACGACGCATCTCGTCACCAACCCGTCACATTCACCAGAGCAAGGCCCGCTTTCCGCAGCGCCAGCGATGGATATGCAGCTCATCCGCGCACTGTTCGATAGCACCATCGCCGCAGCGGAGATACTGAATGCGGATTCGGATTTGGTGAGACAGATCCGCACGACGCGTGCCAGACTTGCACCGGATAGGATTGGCTCACACGGGCAATTGCAGGAATGGCAGGACGATATCGATTCACCCGGCAACAATCATCGCCACATGTCCCCGCTGTGGGGTTTATATCCGGGCGACCAGTTCACTCCGTCGCACGACGAGCTCTTCGCGGCTGCCAAGCGACTGCTGAACTGGCGCGGCGACGGCAGCACCGGCTGGAGCTATGCCTGGCGCATCCCACTCTGGGCGCGCGTCTTTGATGGCGCGTTTGCGTCGCGCCAGTTGTCGCTGCAACTCTGCAAGAAGACATTCTCGAATCTTTTCGATAAGTGTGGACCCTTCCAAGTCGATGGCAACTTCGGTGCCACTGCCGGGATTGTGGAGATGCTGCTGCAGAGCCACGAAGTCGATGCCTCCACAGGTTGCGTGGTCCTGCACCTCCTTCCCGCACTTCCAGGGTGCTGGCCGCGCGGCTCGGCAACCGGATTGGGAGCGCGCGGCGGGTATACCGTGGACGTTTCATGGGACGGCGGGGGCCTGACAGGCGTCACACTCCGCGCAACCGCCGACGGGCAGTGCGTCGTGCGACACGGCAAACATCAGCAACAGATTGCAACACCCCTCGGTACGGTAGTTCGGCTTGATGGTGCGCTGGTTAGAATGAAATAGGTTCGCTATTTGAGCCTGCGATTGCGATATTGCGCAGGAGTTTCGCCGGTGATGGCATGGAAAACCCGCGTCATGTATTGCACGCTGGCAAAGCCACTTTCTCGCGCAACCTGCTTGATAGTAAGCCCGGGGGCAAGCAGCCGATCTTTCACCTTATGGAGCCGCACGCGCTGTATCTCCTGGTGAATGGTTCGCCCGAGGATCTGCTTCATCCGCTGTTGTAGGCTGGCGCGTGACATCCCCACGTGGGCGAGAACATCAATCACCTGAAGTCCCTGGCAGGCGTTATCTCGAATGAACCGGGCGGCTCGGGCAACTTCTTCATCTTCGCTGGCCACGACGTCGCTGCTCCGCCGGGTGACCACGCCACGGGGCTTGACCTTGATCGGCTTAACATCCTTCGGGCTTTTCCCGCCCGCCATCATCCGGTCGAGCAATTGCGCCGCCTCGTAGCCAATGCTCTCGGTATTCGGGTCGATGCTGCTGAGCGGCGGAATGGCCAGCTCACAAAGAGGCTCGTCATTATCCACCCCCACCACCGCGACCTCATCCGGCACCGCTAAACTGCACCGCCGACACGCATCGAGCACTTGCAGGCCAAACTCATCGTTGCCCGCCATGATGCCCAGGGGCCGTGGCAGCAACTGCACCCAGTCCGTCAGCGCATCCTGCTGCTCTTCCCAACCGAGGGGCTTACTGGACTTCGGATTGCTGAAGACATCGCAGGAAAACCCAGCCTTAATGACCGAGCTTTTGAAAGCATCGCATCGCTCGTCCAAGGTGGGGTTGACGCCGCGCGGCCGGCTGTAAATCGCGAAGTGGCGAAGCCCGCGTTCGAGCAGATGTTTTGCCGCCATTTCACCAATCTCGGCATTATCGACGCTTACAAACGGAAACGGATACTCTGCCTTGGTCACACGCAAGTTGACGGCGGGCACTTTCGTCTTGCGCACCAGGTCGGCGGTCTCTTTCGAATCGATACGCACGAGGATGCCATCGCCGTGCCAGTTTTTCAGCCAGTTTGGGGGCGGATCATTCTCGCCGTGCGGGCGCACCCAGGTGGACCAGTTGCCAATTGTGCGATTATATTTGGCGATACCCCGCAAGATTCCTCTCCCGTACGCGCCAGAGGTCTCAATCAACAGTGCAACATGACGCATGCTTGGGTTCCTCACTCTGGGCGCGACAATAGTTTAATGATGCCGAAGCGGCAAAGATCGCATCGAATTTTGAACAACTTTTCTATCGACAGAATTCGCTTCACCTCGCCGTGCGTTATATGGTAATCAAATTACGTTCTAGAACAATCGCTATTTTGCCTCGCGAAGGCATCGAGTGAGCGGCCATGGCGCAACGACGCAAGTCCGGAATTCCCAATGTCGCGCTTCTGATCGAAACGACGCGCTCGTTCGGCAGGCAGGTGTTGCGCGGCATTGCCGACTATGGCCGAATCTACGGTCCGTGGCTGTTTCATATGCCCACAGAGATTCCGCTCCGGGGCGTGCCGCCGAAGGATGAATGGCAAGGCGACGGAATCATCGCGCAGCCGCATCAGAACCAGAGCTTTGTCAGACAACTTGCGGAGGCCGGAATTCCGGTCGTATCGCTCTCCGGCCCCCCGGGCGTGGCAGGATTACCCGCGGTGCGGCCCAATCAGGATGCGGTGGCTCGCCTGGCGATGGAGCACTTTCGCGAGCGAGCGTTCGTCCATTTTGCCTACTGTGGCAGCCCCAGCGAAGTGAAGTGGCCGCCGACGGGCAAGCTCTTCAAGGCGATGGCCGAAGCCGACGGCTACCCTTGTGCCATCTACGAAGGTGGCTATGCGCAAGCAGCTCGCACGTTGCGGCTGGCGGACATGGCCAAGTGGCTCCGCAGCATGCCGCGCCCGGTGGCACTTCTCGCAGGTAATGATTTACGCGCCCGGGAGATTCTCGACGCGTGTCACCTGGCAAAGCTGCACGCACCGGAGGAAGTGGCCGTACTCGGTGTGAACGACGACGAGCTTATCTGCGAAATGGCCAATCCCCCCCTGTCGAGCGTGATGCATAACGGACGGCGCATCGGCTACGAAGCCGCGGCGATGCTGCACCGGTTGATGATGGGAAAAAAAGTGCTGGCCGATGTTGTGGTCGATCCGCTGGGCGTGAAGAGCCGGCAGTCGACCGACCTCCTGGCAATTGACGACGCCGACGTCGCTGCCGCCGTTCGGTTCATTCGCGAAAATGCGTGCAAGGGGATTCGAGTGGATGATGTGTTGGATCAGGTGCCGTTATCAAGGCGGTCGCTGGAGAAGCGATTCCGACAGTCGCTGGGCCGTCTGCCCCACGCGGAGATCCGCCGGGTACAGATCGAGCGGGTCAAAGATCTGCTGGTGACCACCGACTATAAACTGGAACGAATCGCCGAAATCACGGGCTTCTCGACCGCGCAATACCTCGCCGGGCTGTTCCACCGTGTGGCGAAAATGACGCCGGGCGCCTGGCGGCAAGCGGGTAGGGCGCGAACCCTGCACACCCACTGACACCCCGAAGCGTCCAGATACCAACTCAAGCCCGCCCGTTGCGCTTGTTGATAAAACTTCGTCGCAAAAGCGAACTCGGGAGGGCCTGATCGTGGTTTAGACTTCATCGCCATGACGAGGGTAGTGGTTGGCCCGGACGGACTTCGGTCCGCGGTGCTGGCCCGGCGGTAGAGGACGATCTGACATGTCTGCAGCACGCATAGCATCAACCGGTCGCGGCGCGCGTTCGCGCGGCCAGGCCGTGGTTCGGTCGATATCCGAATCGCCCCAATTGCCTGAAATCGCCCGCCCCACGTTTCCGATCCGGGTAGTGGATATCCGGGAGCACGGGGCCAAGCCCGGCCAGGACTGCACCCGCGCCATCGCAGATGCGATCAAATCAGCAGTCAGCCAGGGGGGTGGGCGGGTGTTGATTCCTGAGGGGAATTGGCTCACCGGGCCGATTCATCTTGCCAGCAACATCGACCTTCATCTCAGCCGCGGCGCGACGCTGCGATTTTCTGACGATCCCGACCGATACCTGCCCGCCGTCTTCGTTCGGTGGGCGGGGCAGGAGTGCTACAACTACTCACCACTGATTTATGCGCGAGGCTGCACGGATGTCGGCATTACCGGCAACGGAAAAGTGCTTGGGAACGGCATGCGGTGGTGGGCGTGGCAAAAAGCTGAGCAGGCGTCGAGCCAGCGCCTCTACAAGATGGCCCTGCAGCAGACGCCCGCTGAGCAGCGCGTGTTCGGAAACACCGAGTATCCGCTTCGGCCTCAGTTCATTCAGTTTATTGATTGCCAGAACATTCTGCTTGAAGACTTTGCAATCGAGGAAGCCGGCCCCTTCTGGAGTGTTCACACCGCCTATTGCCACAATGTGTTGATGCGGCGCCTGCACATTAACACACCCACCGGCCCGAACAGCAATGGGATCGTCATTGATTCGACGCGCAACGTGCTCATTGAATCATGCGAGTTGAACACCAAGGACGACTGCATTTCGCTCAAATCCGGCCTGAACGAGGACGGCTGGCGCGTGAACCGGCCCACCGAGAATGTCACAGTCCGCCGGGTCCGGTGCACCGGCGGGGATGGTGCCATCTCCTTCGGCAGCGAAATGTCCGGGGGCATTCGCAACGTGCGAGTGCACGACTGCACTTGTGAGGGCGTCCGTGTCGGCATTCGCATGAAAGCCGCGCGGGGTCGCGGCGGCGTGGTTGAAGATGTCGAGATTCGCGATATCGCCATGGGCGTCATCAACGGCGATGCGATTCATATCACCACCGAGTACAGCACCTTTGTCAGCCCAGATGGCCGGCCACCCGTCTTTCGCAATATCTTGATCAAAAACATCACATGCAAACAGTCGCAAGCCGCAGCCAGAATGATCGGCCTCGCCGACAGCGCGCTGCAGAATGTCTCGCTGGAACATCTGAAGATGATGTGCAAAGAAGGCCTGTTCTGCACCGCGGGCAATGGAATCCGGCTGATTGACCTTGAGATCACACCCAGCGTTGGCCCGATCTTGAACGTGATCGACAGCCAGGAAGTCTTGATTTCCGGCGTAAACGGCTCGCACGAAGAAGCGGTGTTTCTCGACCTGCGCGGGAGGCGGACCCGAAACATCCGTCTCTGCGGTGAAGAAAGAGTCGGCCAGGTTCGCCCGGCGGTCGTGCTGGGAGTAGACGTACCGCACGATGCGGTCATGCACGAGTAAGCGCATTCCGCGCCCGGCAGCGTTATGATCGCGCCAGCGGCGTCTATCCAACGCCCGGCTGGCATGACCACTCAACACTCCGACGAGCTTCCTCTAGCCAGTTCACTGCTGCCCGGAGCGCGCGCGGTGACATGGCGAAGCCTGCTCGCCGGGGCACTCGCTGTCGCCTCCATCTGTGCGGCAACACCATTCAACGATCTTGTACTTTCTGACACAAGCCTCACCGCTGGCTTCATCCCACTGGGCGCGGTGCTGTTTGAGTTCCTGCTGATTGTCCTCATTAACGCCCCGCTCAACCGGTATGCCCCAAAATATGCGTTTACTCCCGGCGAGCTTTCGGTCGTGCTGCTGATGACGCTTGTAGGCTGCGCTATTCCGAGTTGGGGTTTGGCCCGCTTTCTTGTCCCAGCACCGGTCGCACCCTTCTTTCTCGGCGGGTATGACGGGCAGTTCTGGCGCACGTTTTCCGCGCTCGGCCTGCCGGGTGGGCTTTTTCCAGTCGAGAATGTGAAGTTGGGAAACGCAAGCACTGTTGCATCATGGTTTTACAACAGTTTGCCAGATGGCGAAGCGATCCCGTGGCGCGCCTGGGCATCCCCCGCGGTCGCGTGGGGCGTTTTTGTCGCGGCGATGCTGGCGACATTGGTCGGCATCTCGCGCATCGTCATGCACCAGTGGGTTGCCAACGAGCGCCTACCCTTTCCGCTCGTGCAGGTCCACGCGGCGCTTGTCGAAGCCCCCGAGCAGGGCCGTGGGCTGAATCGCATTCTGCGCAGCCGGCTGCTCTGGATCGGCCTGGGCTCGGTATTCGCGCTGCACATGCTCACCTGCCTCAACACATATCACCCAAAGACCTTCCCACGCGTGCCGCTCAGCTACGACTTCACCGGCATCTGGGGGGCCGAGCCAATCAGCGGGCAACCGCTTTCGTTCCTCGACAGCAAGGTCAAGAAATCAACGCTTTCATTCATCCTTCTCGGCGTGACCTATTTCATCCGCACTCGCACCGCGTTTAGCTTGTGGGGCGCGTTTATCATCATCAACCTGATTGGGGTGCAACAGGGCATGAGCGGTCAGCCGACCGTTTCTGCGGCGTGGGCCGATCAGAATCTGGGGGCGAGTGTCGCATTTGTGCTCGGAGTGCTTTGGATCGGCAGGAATCACTGGAAGCAGGTGCTGCGAGGCGCGATGGGGCTTGCCGGCGGAGACGCTACACACCGACTTAGCTTCTGGATTGCCGTCTCCGGCGTGGTGGTCATGGTGGGCTGGCTGAGCGTTGCAGGCGTGCAGTGGTGGATGGCGATTCTCATTGTCGCGTTTATCCTGCTGGCACACATTGTTGTGGCGCGCGTCGTGGCTGAGACGGGGCTGCCGTCGTTTCGGTCGGGTATTGGGGTGGCGCAGGTGTACACGAATCTGCCGCTATCGGCACTTGACGGCAAAGATGTCTTTTTCGCGGGCCAGTTTACGATTCTCGGCCCGCTCACAACGCGCGACAGCCTCGCCGCGCTCGCTACAACGGGTATTGGCTTGGCGCGACAGAACGGCGCTGACGACAAGCCCGGCCGCCGGCTCGGCGGCGCGATTGCAGTGGCGCTGGTCGTCGGCTGCGTCGTTGCGTGCGTCACAACCCTCTGGTGCCATTACACTTATCCCACTCCGACACTTCGCGATGTCACCCCGCAGGGCAACAATTTCGGGGCCGTCTATGTCCCGAAGCGGGACATGGGCGACCCGCTTAGCGCTTTCGGTGAAAAGCGTTTCACACCGAAGCAGCATAATCCGTATGTACACATCACCATCGGCTTTGTTGTCACGGGCTTCCTGGAGTTTGCCACGCTCCGATGGACGAGTTGGCCTTTGCTGCCAGTGGGCTATGTGGCGAGCCATGGCAGCTTCATTGGTGCCGCCTGGTTCAGTATTTTTGTCGGCTGGCTCGCGAAGTTGCTCATCGTCCGATTCGGAGGGGCGAGTCTTTTCAACAGCATGCGGCCACTTTTCATCGGCATCATCTTTGGCGAAGCATTGGCGGCCGGCACATGGCTGATCATTAACGCCTTCGTCGTTCTCAGCGGCGGGGTCAGCCAGAGCGTGAAGTTTCTATCCTGATGCGCCTCCGCCGAGGTCAACGCACTACGGGTCGTGCGGTGAAGCCCATCTCCGCGCGCCATCATTCGCCTCGCGACTCCGCGACGAACCCCGCCAGCAGAAATCCCGTGGGTGCGGACGGCTTGTCCGTGCCAACCGCCACTGGCTGCTTGCCGCCGATGCCCCGAAACGCGCCCGTGCGAATCGTCATCCGATGCACATCGCCGGCGTGCAATGCAAACGGCGCGCTATCCAACACACCTCGACCGTTGATCGACAAGTCGTAGGTCGCCCGGGCCGCATCGATATCCAGCATCAGGCGCGCCGACTCTCCCGCGCGAAGCGCGCAAAGCTGCTTCATGTCACCGGCACAGTTGGCGGTCAGGGTTGAGTCGATCCAGGCAAACTGAATGGCTCTGATCGAGCCAAACTTGCTCACGAAATCAACCTCCAGATGACCACTCGATTGCTGCGGCGCGAAGACAAACTCCACCCGCTTCACATCCCCCCGCGGCAACACGCGCGTGACGGCGGCGTGGTCGAAGGGGTCGCGGTTTTCCAGCCGCAGGGTGTCGCCATCGATCATCACGTCCGCCCATTTTGGCTTGTAGATGTTCCAGTCAGAAAACCCCCTGATGCGCGACTCGGTTTCATCAGGTCTAACAGGCACGGGCACCCGACTCACCCAGATATCCTCCTTGCTCATGCTATAGACGAGCCAGAGCGAGCCGTCGGCACGGCTGCCGTCGTCTGCCCATCTCGAAACGCCACGGGTGTATTGCGGACCGATGCTGCGATCGGCCCCGGCATACCGCTGGATTGGAAGCTCGCCTTGAATCAGGCGCATGTTATCAAAGTTGGCACCATCCTTGCCGGTAACAATTGCCAGCGGGAAGCGATTTCGGCGCGATGGATTGTAGACCAGAGCATATCGACCATCCGCGGTGCGATGTGAAAACACCTTCGCCTTGCCGGTCACGAATGTGGGGGGAACTACCGGCTGGCTCCAGGATTTTCCTTGATCGTGCGAGATAGTTACCCACGACATCTTGCTTAGCCCGATGATCGCGCCATCGGGCCGCTCAAAAAACGTGTATGCTTTGCCTGCCACCCACTTCTCGCTATCGCCGGGCACCTTGCCGCCGGGCCAGTTGGCTGGGTCGTGCCATTTCATCCGCCGCGGGCCGAGCAATCGGCCTCTGTCCTGCTGTTCAAGGAACACCGTGTCGGCCAGCAGCGCACGGCACGCATCGATGAAGTCGGCATCGTTCGATGTGGTGTAAACGGGCGGGTGTTTTACATCGCCAGTGGGCATCTGAAGCGTAAACACTTCGCCCCAGGAGTGGTCGGCGCGCAGTTCGCGGACCACCAGCGCGCCCTTGGTGTCTTCGTTGGTCTTGTCCGTGCCGCCGCGCAGGCCTGCCAGCACCAGCATTCGCCCGTTGGGCGCAAGAAAAAAATAAACGCGCAGACACGTGGAGACGCCGGCAGGAAACATCTCGGCCGGGGGTTGCCATGTCTTGCCATCCATGCTGCTGCTGAAGAGCTCGCGCGAAGGCCAGATGTCTTCATCCTTTTCGCACGAGTTCCAGCCAACATACAGCCGGCCCCGCCAAGCCGCCATGTCGACATGATGATGATATGACCACCCACGTCCGTCGGTGAGTTGCGATGCATCGCGGCTGGCGCGAAAAACGCAATAGCTCTCCACACCCACCACGGGCGGTAGGCCGGCGTCGGCAAGGCTTTCGTCAACCCGAGACTGTTCTTCGCCATGAATGGTAATGAGTTCAGACACGGGTGTTTACCTTCGCGTAGAGCAACAGTGGTACGAGATCTTGACTAAAAGACTACCTTGACACGCGCCGGCTTAAGCCCGGCCGCGGCCGCGGTGAGTGTGACGGCGCCGCCGTTGTCGGTTGGTTTCAGGATCACCTGCGCCATGCCGTGGAAGAGCCGCCGCTGGCCAGCTTGGTCGGGTTCATGGCTGCTCGGATCGCCGTTGCCCACGCCGATGATCCTGGCAGGCCCCTTCACCGAGAATTTGACGAGCGAATCGGCATGCGGAGCAAGGCGGCCTTGTTGATCAGCAGCGCGAATCGCGATGCAAGCGATCCCATTCGCTCCGCCGACCTGCAGGCCATCCACTTGTCCCTGCAACTGCATGGCGGCCGTCGTGGTTTCCACCCTCGTCGCCCCGACACGCCGCCCACGGCGAAAGCCAATCGCTTCGAGACTGCCCGCCGTGTAGTTTACCTTCCACTCGACGTGCCCGTTCCGGGGCACCATCTTCCGGCCGAGCGATTGGCCATTTAGCATCAACTCTACCTCATCATGATTGCTGAATGCCCAGACGTCGATCGGCTCGCCCGCGCGGCCCGGCCAGGTCCAGTGAGGGAGCAGGTGCAACACAGGCTCGTCGCCCCACCATGCTTTGAAAAAAAAGTAAAGGTCCTTCTTAAAACCACACAGATCCATCAACCCAAAGTGTGACGCGATGCACGGCCACTTATACGGTATCGGTTCGCCGTAGTAGTCAAACCCCGTCCATACCCATCCGCCGGCGATCCAATCTCGCTCGGCGACGAAAGGCCACCACTTCTGCGCTACGCTCCCCCACTTGGGCGCACGGCGGCTGTAGGAACTTACATAGCCCTTGTCCTTGTCATCGACATACTCACCGCGTGTGCAAACGGTGCTTCCCTCTTCACTGCTGACGATCGGCTGACGGGGTTTGAGCTGGTGATACTTCTCAATGTCGCCCACGGCGATGTAGTTCCAGCCGTGCACATCCACAACATTGGCAAACCCTTCCCCAAGCCCCCGGTCGTGCATCGCTGCGGTGACGGCGCGGGTGGGGTCGAGTTGCTTGGCTATTCGCCGCAGCGTTTTACCGATGCGCTCGCCGGCGATCGACCACTGAATCGTGTGCTCTTCATTACCGATCGACCAAAGAATGATGCTCGGGTGATTGCGATCCCGACGAATCATCGCCTTGAAATCTTCGAGAAACTCCGGGCCGGTGCTCGCAACGCGATTCTCCGCCATCACCAGCAGCCCCAGGCGGTCGCAGGCGTCGAGCGTTTCCGTGGGAACCATGTAATGCGAGCAGCGATACGCGTTCGACCCGAGTTCCTTGAGTTTTTCCAGCCGCCACGCCTGGAGCGCATCCGGCACCGCCGTGCCCACGCCCGCATGCTGGTGATGATTGCATGTGCCCTTAATCTTGAGGTGCTGCCCGTTAAGGAAAAAACCTCTCCGGGCGTCCCACCTGAGAGTTCGGATGCCGAATCTTGTCTTGACCTGATCGACTGCCTTTGAATTCACCTTGACCGTCGATTGCAATTGATACAAATGCGGCGATTCGCACGACCAGAGTTTCGGGTTTCTGATGATCGCGGTCTGAACCACTTCGCCGCTAGACCAGGGCTTGAGCGTCACAGACTTCACCAGAGGCTTGACGCCCGAGATAGACTTGCACACATTCTCCTTAACCATGAAGCGGGCGAGAGATTGCACCGCCACCCGGATTGTGGCGTCGGAATCGTTCACAACCGTCGTCCGGATCTCCACGCGCGCCTGGCCGCCGGCAATGACCGATCGAATCACCACGCCATCGGTCGCGATATGCACCGGCGAGGTCGATGCGAGCCAGACGTGTCGATTGATTCCGGCACCTTCATACCACCATCCTTCATAGCCCGTGGCGTCGACCCGCACCGAAAGCACGTTCGTTCCGCCGTAGTTCACGAGATCGGTGATGTCGTATCGAAACGGCGTGTAGCCGCTGGCGTGGCGGCCGAGGCGGTGGCCGTTGATCCAGACGATGCTGTCGCGAAACACGCCGTCAAACTCGACCGCGAGCCGCCTACCCCATTCCCCCGCGGGGATATCGAAGGTTTTGCGGTACCAGCCGACGCTGTTCTGCGGATGACTCGGGCCGATGGCGCGAAACCCGTGCTCGCAAAACTCGCGTTCATCAATGTGCTCAACAGGTAGTTCGATCGCCCAATCGTGCGGCAAATCGACGGTGCGCCAGGAAGCGTCGTCGAACTTGGCCCCCGCCGCTCCGCGTGCTTCGCCGGCCTTCACGAGCGATCGATCGCGCGCAAACTCGAAGTCCTTGCTGGCGTCGGCGGCGTGGCCGAGCGCAAACTTCCATTGCTTGTCGAGGGAGATTCGTTGTCGCATGTCCGCAGGAAAGTCTATCGCAAACAAAGGAATGCGACAGTTGTACTATCTGCCGTAATCGGGGTCGAAATGCTTTCGCAGGAATGCGTCCTTGCGTGTGAAAAACTCTGCATGTCCATCGGCAAATGCGACATTGCCACGCGCGTCCTGCGAGTTTCGCTTGGACTTCAGTTCATGACGTTCGGCGATCGCGCTGTAGTCCTGGGTAAAGTTGTCCACCCGGTCGGGTGTCACAGTCGGATTGTTCTCGCCGTTGTTGATCGTCAGCTCCGACTCATCCATGAACAAAATCTTGTCCGTGGGGTTTTTGACCTGGTTCATTTTCCGGTGAGGATGTGCGATCAGCGCTGCAGTGGTTCCAAGCGCTGCGGGGTCGAATGCCTTGTTGCCAAACATGATGTTCATCGAAAAACTGTAGCGATACTCCCCACGGCCGCCGTTGAGCCCCTGCGGGCGGTAGGAGAGGTTGTCGGAGGGGCAGCGGAACACCGATTCGAGCGCAGGGTTGACGGTATTCGCCTCTTCCGGCGTGGCGTGCAGCACCTGCTTCGCGCCCAGGTATCGAGTTAGCGCCGAGTGGGTGATGTTCTGATTAAACCCGGTGCCATTTTCACCGGAGTAGTTCCTGCCCGTGATCGGATCGCGCGCCCGCCGCCAGGCGATCCAGCCGTAGTAGGTGTCGGCGCGCGTGTCTTGAACAATCGAGTCCGCTCCCTGCCCCGCACGCCCCGGAAACGCCCCGCCGTTGTCGCTGCAATACATGAGCGTCGCCCCGGCGATCTGCTTGAGATTGCTCAGGCACTGCACACGCCGCCCGCTCTCCTTAGCGCGATTGAGCGTGGGGAGCAGAATGCCGACCAGTAATGCAATGATTCCAATAACGACGAGCAGCTCGACCAGCGTGAAACCGTGTCGGGCGCGCGCAGCATGGCTCCGGGTTCGATTGCGATGCATATCACCTCCGCCAGATGAGCCGCCTTACAAATCGATGGGATCGAGTGTAAGGGGATTGCTCGAGATCGGCAGTGCGATCGGGCGAATCCGTATTGCGATGCAGCGCAACCCGAGAGTAGCCGCTATGCGTCGATTGCGCTTGATTGCAAAACTATTCCGCAAACAGACACTGCTGGAACACGCTGGCCGTGCTACAGTTTGTAATGGCGTTGCATACGCCGCTGCCATTCACTGGCACGGCGGTGGCAGGAGGAACCCTTGGCAACTCGGTTTTTTTTGGTTTTATCGGTACTTTGCTACCTCGTCGTCGACGGCGCTTTCGCGCAGGACCCCGATGCCGAGGCGAAGTACACCGCCGCCATCACCAAGCGGGCCGACGACATCGTCGTCAGGCTCGAGATTGCCGACCCTTCAAAGGCCACGCAAGTCCGCGACCAGATCATGAACCAGTATCGCGCGCTGCGCGAGTTTCATGATGCAAATGAAGCAGTAATTATCGCCCTCAAGACGGAAAACCCCTCCGACCCGTCGAAGCTGGAAGCCGCGTACGCCCCTTTGAAAGAACTACACCGGTCGTTCATCTCCGGATTGGAGCGCGATCTCACTGCAGAACAACTCGATACGGTGAAGAACGGCATGACGTTCAACGTGCTCAATGTCACCTACACCGCGTACCTGGATAAGATTCCGTCGCTGACTGATGAACAGAAGCTTTACATCATGCAGCAACTGACCGAGGCGCGCGAATTGGCCATGGACGAAGGCAGCAGCGAAGCCAAGCACAACGTGTTCGGAAAATACAAAGGTCGCATCAATAACTACCTCAGCCAGGCGGGATACGATCTGCGGGCGGAAGAAAAGGCGTGGCAGGAGCGTCTAAGAGCGCGTCGCGCAGCGGCGACTCAGAAGAGTGAGTGAGCTCGCAGGGTTTGCGCACGGCCCGTCATACACTGCTGCGGATGCGTTCTGTTGAATGTTTGCGGAGGCTCGTCATGGCAACAAAATCGTTCATTACAGCGGCACTGATTTCATGGGCCGCATCGTCGGCCCTGGCACAGTACCCGCAAATCGCTCCAGAGATTCAGGCCGAAGCGAGCGCACGTCGCGCCGCAGCCGACGCGGCCTCCGATGCCGCTTTTGAGGCCGCGATGCCGAGCATCCGGGAGTGGGCCGCCAAGGGTAAGCCCTACATTCCGGGCGCGGCCAAGCCAGAACATCTCCCTCAAGCGGGCATTCCGGCCTTCCCAGGCGCCGAAGGCGGCGGGATGTTCAGCTTCGGCGGTCGCGGGGGAAAGGTGTTCGTCGTCACCAATCTCAATGACTCCGGCCCCGGCAGCTTTCGCGAAGCGTGCGAGGCCGGCGGGCCGCGCATCGTCGTGTTTAATGTCGCCGGCATCATTAAGCTCAAGGAGCGCGTGCGCATTCGTGCGCCGTACATCACCATCGCTGGCAACACCGCGCCTGGCGACGGCGTATGCATCGCCGGGGGCAATGTATCGCTCGACACCCACGACATCATCATCCGCCATATGCGCTTCCGCAGAGGTGAGACCTGGGTTGGCGACCGCGACGATTCCATCGGGGGCAATCCCATTGGCAATGTCATGATCGACCACGTCTCAGCAAGCTGGGGCCTGGACGAAAACATGAGCATGTATCGCCATATGTACAAGCCCGAAGATGGAAGCAAAGAACTCAAGCTTCCAACAGTCAATATCACGATTCAGAATTCGATCTTCAGTGAAGGCCTGAATAAATATCACCACGCCTTCGGCGCGACCATCGGCGGGGTGAACAACGTGTTTGCCCGCAATCTCTTCGCGTGCAACACCGGCCGCAACCCCAGCATGGGCATGGGCGGCGACTTCAACTTCGTTAACAATGTCGTCTACAATTGGCGGCATCGCACCATGGACGGCGGCGACCAGAGCAGCCGGGTGAATGCAATCAACAACTACTACAAGCCCGGCCCAGCCACCGCCGTAGGTGCCCCAATCAGCTATCGGATTATCAAGGGCGAATCGCGCATGCCCAAGGGTTCGACAACGCGGGAATATGGCAAGTTTTATGTCACCGGAAACATCATCGAGGGCAACGAAAGAGTCACCAACGATAACTGGGCCGGCGGAGTGCAGTTTGCCGACAGCGAAGACACGCGCGGGCAAAGCGTGTCAGAGTATGGAAAACGATACCTGGAAGCCTCAAAGGCTTCGGAACCATTTCCCATGTCGCCGGTGACCATCGTCCCCGCGCAGCAAGCCTACGAGCAGGTGCTGGCCAACTCCGGCGCAACGCTTCCCCGCCGCGATGCGGTTGACGAGCGCGTCGTCAACATGGTGCGATCCGGCACGATTACAAAGCCCGTCGTCGCGCCGGACATCGTCGAGCAGTTGAGTCAGGTCAAGTACTCCGAAGAGCGCGTGAAGGACCTGGTCGAGCTGATTCAGCTTGGCATGATCACCGACCCGTCGCAGGTCGGCGGCTACCCGGACTACAAGGGCGAGCCTTACGAAGACAGCGACGGCGACGGCATGACCGATGCATGGGAACTGACGCACGGCCTGAATCCCAACGATGCATCCGATGCGTCACAAGATTGCAACGGTGATGGCTACACCAACATCGAAAAGTTCATTTACAACCTCGATCCAGCCCGGAAGATCGACTGGAGTAACCTGGATAACAACAAGCCGGTTTCGCTGAAAATGGCCGAGTAAACCGATTAACCAGTTTGGTTAAGTTTGTTGCACATTTGGATTGGTGGGCAAACTTTCGGCGCGTTTTGGCGTATGTTCATGCTGAAGACGACCACAAATGGACGCCGCTCAGGCCGATCCGGTCGTTCAGAGATTGCTTTGGCTGTGGGCTGCTCTCCCGCCGCACGCCGAAGCGTACGATCCTCCTCCGCCAGGCTAGGTGAATCTCCTCCTCCGCATCACCTAGCCCAGCACCGGCCCCCTCAGGCCGGTGCTTTTTTTTGTGCTGAGAGTCGATGCTTGCAAGGTCAGGACAATTCCGGGGAGCAAGACTGATACACTTAGTGCCTGATTGGAAGAACGCCTGCTCCCACTGATCGATGGTTGAGGATTACAACACTTCGCCCTTTTCTGTTCCTTCTTCAACACCCCTCTCACTGATACCGTTTCAAGTACCATGCTACTCGACCTGAATTCGTTCAAACTCCAACTCGCCCTGCGCGCAGCAATTCATGGCGACTGGGTGACGCTCTCCCTCCAACCAACCGCTGAGGGAGCAACCTTCTGCCAACGAGGCGTTGCGGGCGCAATCAGCCTTCGCCCGCATGACGGCGTTATCGGATACGCCCTCTCGTTCAAGAGCAGTTTTCGAACTCGCATCCGGCTGAGTTTTGCGCTCAAAGGTGAGACCGAGTTGTTTCATCTCATCCCCGGCAACATTTTTGGAGATAACAATGCGCCGCATGTGCGGCCGAACGAGTTTCCGGTGCTCGCCGCCGATCGCGTTGCCGAGCGAAATCGTGCGCCGCTATGGGAGTTTCGGGCCGACCGCGCCTCACATCCGGTGAGCATGCTCTGCTGCGCGCGCGGGGCGGTTGGTGTTTCGATTGATCCATACTCGGAATGCGACGAGGGCGATGATGGGTTTATTCGCAATGGCGTCTTCGCTGCCCTGCCGAATGTCTTCGGCGTTGCGCTGGGCTATGGCAACTCGCCGATGACATTTCATAACAAGACTGTGTTTACCCCCGCGACGGCACACGAGCATCATGGCGCAGCGGCCAGTGGCACCATATATGCCTGCGCGGGTGGCCGGCGGGCTGCACACGCGATCATTCGATCGATCCACGGGCAAATGCGCGATGTGCCGGCGTTTCAGAAGTCGTATAAAGAAGCCTTGGCTGCGCTGGCAGGCGCATTTGCGGAAGTCAACTACTCGCCGGAACTGCGGCAGTACACTAATCGAAAGTGTGCCGTCCCGACTGATACCGACTTGCAACCCTGGCGGGCGATCGTCGAGATCGGCTGGACCGGCGGGAGCATGCTGGCTTATCCGTTCGCGCTGGCAGAGCGAATCTTCCCAGATTTCAAGCTCCCCAAGCCGCCGTCGAGAATTTTGGACGAAATCTGCAGCGGGTACAATCCAGAGTCGGGGTTGATTCGCGACACTTGTGTAAACCGCTTTACAAACGAGATTCCCGTCGGCTGGAACACCTCCGACATCAATGGCTGGTGGTCGGGAGAACGCGTGCCGCTCACACGCGATAACCACTGTGCCTACACCAATGCCCATGCGGCATACTACCTGCTGGCAACACTCGCGCAGTCCACAGTTGCCCAGAGTCAACTCGGCGAGGTCAACCGCGATCAGTTCGGGCAATCCGAAGGCTCGAACTGGGCGCAAACCGCCCTCAACGTGCTGCAGACCGCCGTCGAACTACAGCGGGACGACGGCGCATTTGGCTACATTTTCAGTGGCAAACAGAAGGAAGTGCTCGACTATGAAGGATTTGCCGGGTGCTGGTTCAGTGCCGCGCTACCCTTGGCATGGAAACGCACCGGCGACGAGAAGTATCTTCGTGCCGCCGAGCGATCGATTGCGTATTACCACCGATTCGTGCGCGACTTGTTCGCCTGGGGCACGCCGATGGACACCTGCAAGTCGATCGACTCCGAGGGAAATCTCGCGTTCATTCGCGCCGCAAGGCTTATGCACGAGATGACCGGCGAGCAGCAGTATCTGGACATGCTTCTGGACGGCGCGCATTACGAGTATCTCTGGCGATATGCATTTCGCGCCCGCCCGCAGGCCCCGCCCTTGAAGGGATCGGCCTGGAACAGTTGCGGCGGATCGATCACCAGCGTGTCCAACCCGCACATTCATCCAATGAGCGTCGTCGTCACCGCAGACCTCGAGTATCTCGCGCGTAAGACGGGCGACGAGTATCATCAGCAGCGCGCCGATGACGGCATGGCGTGGCTAATGAACACGCTGGAGACTTATCCCTCTGTGGTGGGTTACGGCAGGTACGGCGTGCTCAGCGAGCGCACTTGCCCGAGCGATGGGCTGCTTGAAGAACGATTTGCCGACGACCATTGCCCTAGCAGCAGTTGGTGGAGCTACAACGCCTGGGCGGCCGGAAGCGCGATGGAGGCAATCGCCGAACAAATCCTGGCGGGCCGCCGCGCGCCTCGTTAGACGTACAGTTGTCTGCAGGACTTGACTCGCCGGGGGAGTGCAGGTGAGGTATGTGGATGCTCGATACGCTCAAGACGCTGCTCGCCAATCAGTTTGAAGCCTCTCTCTGCACGCTCCACCTCGCGGTGATGCGATGTCCAGACGCGTGCTGGAATCAGCCGGTGGCAAACTGGAAGTATTGTCAGGCGGCATTTCATTGCGTTTTCTATGCAGATCTCTATCTCCAGCCGAGCGACAATGTTGAAGCGTTTAAGCAACAGCCGTTTCATGTCGACCACGCAGGCGTCTTTCGCGATTATGAGGAAATGGAAAATCGTCCGGCGGTACTGCTCTACGAGAAAGCGTTCGTCCTGAGATACATTCAGCACATTCGCCAGAAAGCGGCGGCAACGATTGCGCAAGAAGCGGCGGACGCGCTCGCTGGGCCGTCGGGCTTTTCGTGGCGAAAGTGCTCACGGGCAGAATTGCACGTGTACAACATCCGCCACATCCAACACCACGCGGCCCAGTTGAGCCTTCGCCTGCGGCAGGATGCGAACGTCGACGTGCCCTGGGTCAGCCATGCGTGGAAAGACGCATAACTCGCGCAAAACGTCGGCCAATCTTGGCCCGCCCCATCGCTGCTAAGCCCTCGCGCCGATGCCTCAACGGGGCATCAATTGCGCGACTTTCTGTCAAACTGCGAACTCATCAGCCGCTTCATCTTCCCAACAGCCATCGTAAGGGCTTTGTGCACGGTAGCAGCGGAAGCCGTCACCGAGATGGGCCGCTGTGATGCCGGGCGGACTTCAATCTGACATCGTTTATCGTCATCACCCTTCTTTTGGGCATTGTCGTCGCTGAAATAGACATCAACCCGAGTGACTCGGCCGGCGAAACGTGCCAATGCAGTACCCACGACTTCTTCCGCATGCGCGGCAAACTCGGCGCTTCCACGCACCGAGTGCGAGGTGCGAACCGCGATGATCGGTGTAGTGCGCAGGTTTCGCTCGCGCACAGCAGGCGATTTTTTCTTGGTGGCAGGCGGGGTCGAAGCGCGCACTGCAGGTGAAGACGGCCGCGCGGTCGCGGGGGGAGCGCTCGCGACCGCTGACGCAGCCTGCTGAGAGTCTCGGCGAGCCTGGGCGACGCGCGTCGTGGCCGACGCTCGCCCGGTGCGTCTCCCGCCCAACCCGGCTTCGGCAACCCTGGCGGCCTTGGCTGCGCGAGTGGCTTTCACCTGGCCGATAACATTGACGCTCTTCGTGGTTCGTGGCATGAAGATTCCTTTCGAATTGACTCACAATGGATTGTAGCCTGCTGCTACCGACCAAACATTGGCGCTTCGAAAAAACGCCATCTTTCTTACCCGTCAGGGTGAACTTGGCTGCGCACCCGCGCGGGCGGCATTGAAATGCGCCTTGAGCCGGTGCGTCTCGCCCACCGACCATTGTGGCGGCTCGGTCACGGCCACCCATGCATCAATATAGCTGCTTGAGTGGTAGTTATGACCGTAACCTAGCGGCACATTTGTAGACGTTGCCAAGTCAAAGAAAAGCTGCAAGCTTGTAACGAGCGGATACCACCGAAGGTACGGTGAAACATCCGGCCCGCGCTCGCCCTGCAGCCAGGCTGGGCTGCGGTAGGGCAGGTCGGGGAAGAAGAAAACCATCGGGTCGCTTGCGTGCTGAATGTAGACAAACCGGACGGGACCCCAGCGATCGCCACCAGCGGGAAGCGCATTGCGCAGGGCGGTGAAACGGACAACAGAGCCGTCATGAAAGCGCGGCAACCAGATTGGCGAATCGGGGTTACGATCGCGCGTGAGCTGGCTCCACATCCCGCTCAACGACGGCGGCCCGCTGAACACCCCGCCTTGAATCGGATCGCCGATGAGCGTGTATAGATCGGTGCACGATTCGGCCCCGAGCGAACCAAGGCTCAGCCCGTGCAGATAGAGCTTCGGCCGACGGTCGCGAGGGAGCGTCTTCCAATGTTCATAAACTCTTGCAAATAATGCCCTTGCGCTCTCGCGAGATCGCTCCGGATCCACCAGCAACGTCATCCAGCTTGGCAGGTAGGAATAGCCCATCGCGACCATCGCGGTGTCGCCCGCATGGAGGTATTCGACCGTGTCGACGGCATTTTCATCAAGCCATCCGGTACCGGTTGGCGTCGCGACGATCAGTATCGATCGCTCAAACCCCCCGACTCGCTTTAACTCGTCAAATGCCAGCTTCGCGCGGGCATCAACATCTTCCACCGACCGATATCCCGCATAAACGCGAATCGGTCGCTGCGCACCACGACCGAGAAACCGCGCAATGTCGTCTTGCGTTGGCCCAGCGACGAGAAACTCCCTGCCGCGGCGACCGATGGAGTTCCACTCGATGAGCGATTCCCGACTGCCAGTGACAAACGGATCGGTGGGTATTGAGTCGGCGGCGTCCTCCATGCGGTCCAGTTCCAGAAAAACCTTGTCCGCGGCACGCAACAAGGCTTTGCCGACGATCTTGTTCACCGTGAGTTCGAGCAGCAGCACGACAACCAGCGTACTCAGGACAAAGGCAACCCGCGGCGAAACCACCCTGGTCATCCGCCGATTGATCCCCCGCCAAACCCATTGAATGCCCCGCCCGACCACCAGCAGCACCCCCGCGGTGACCAGCGCGATCCATCCCACGCTAAACGGGTATGCGGTCGTCTCAGGCTCCAATTCCATTAACTTGCGGATTGAGTTTTGCCAGTGTGTCGTCTGCCACAGGAACACAACGACAGTTGCGATAGAGGCCAACGCGATCGAAAGTCGCGCCACCTGCCACCACCGCGCCGCCGGCCACGGAAGCTGAAACAACTCCCATGCGAGCTCGATCAATCGCCCAACCCCGTACCCCACTGCAAATGCAACCCCGCTCAGCACACCCTGCATCACAAAATTCCGCGGCAGCAGTGAAGGGGTGAGTGAAAGCGCAAAACAGAATGTTCCAGCAATCAACCCCGCAGACGAAAATTCTCGCCACCGACGAACAAAAAACGTGGCAACCGATGCCCCCAGGACTTTCCGTGATGAATTCATGGAATGGGAAAACCAGCGCGGGTGAAAGTTACGACGACTGCAACAAGCGGAGAGGAAGGGATTCGAACCCTTGTTACGGTTTCCCGTAAACAGCATTTCCAGTGCTGCACCTTCAGCCGCTCGGTCACCTCTCCAAACGGGACGGACATGATACTCAAAATGACCGCACGCAGCTATGGGTGTTCACCGCGGGGGAGGTCGGCGGCATTGAGTGCCCAGGGGTGGAGGTCGTACTCGAAAATTCTGTCTTGCGTGGCCGGGTCGGCATCCATGTAGGCGCGGGCCTGATCGATGTTTTCGGCGCGGTAGACCAGCAGGCCGCCAGTGCCGTCGGTGAAGGGGCCGCCAAAGAGCAGCCTGCCCTCTGCTCGCATCGTTCTGGTGTACTCGAAGTGCCGCCTCATATCGTTGGCGCGCCCTGCGGCGCGGTTGGCCAGCCAGGCGGGGCCGGGGCGGACGATGGCGGCGTAGACGGTGACGCGCCGCACCGGAGCGGGCTGGGTCGCAGCGGCGGCGGAGGGTTGTGTGGTCGAATCGGCGCGAAGCGCCACGACAAAGATCGAAACGACCCCGAGGGCGACAATCACCAGAAGAAATCGCATGTCCGGCTGCTCCTTATGACCGCGTTGGTGCGCGGAAACCTCGCATCACGCTGGCGGAGCATGTTATCGCGCCATTCCGCTTGACGAAATCAGGCGTCTATGAAGGTGACACCCGGTTGAGTGCTCGTAGAATGCGCGGCGTGGCAGAGCATGATCGAGAACCAAATCAACTGTTGACGCCCCCGGGCGCGGTCGATCATGCCATCACCGACATGACCGTCACCTTCGCCGCCGACGTCACGCTCGCGGCACTGCAGGCACAGCTTGCACCACATGCGCAATGGCTGCCGGTGGACGGCGCGATTCACACCCGACCGACAGAATCCTGGGCCGCGGAAGATCATCCGTCTCTGGGCGAACTGGTGCTGCGCAACAGCACCGGCCCGCTGCGCCTGGGGTTTGGCGCGTGGCGAGATGTGTTACTTGGGGCACAGTTTGTCAATGGCCGCGGGGAACTGATCTCCGTCGGCGGGCGCGTGTTGAAGAATGTGGCGGGTTACGATGTCACCAAGCTGCTGGTCGGGAGTCACGGCATCTTTGGTTCGGTGGTGAGCCTCACCGCCCGCACCTGGAGACGCCCCGCCGGGGCGCTGCACGTGGAAATCGATCCCCGGCAGGTGGAGATGACGCAGTTGATCGCGTCGCCGTTGCGTCCGCAGTGGGCAGTACAGTTCGGCGAAGATTCAATGATGATGGGCTACCTCGGTGATGAAGCGGCGCTCGAATACTACGAATCGCGACTGCCGGCGCTCAACGCGCAGCGCGTCCGCCGTCGGACGGTGGATGACGACGCCGAGCAGCGGCATCGGCTGTGGCCCATCTGCATGGCGCGGGCGCGCGTTTTTCTTCCACCCGACCGGCTGGACGGCTTTGTTGCGCGTCCCCCATTCTGGCCATACACGGCCGATCGGGCGTTCGGTGTCGTCATCTCCGGTGCCAACAGCGAAGTAAATGCCGACAGAGTCATGCAGGCTGCGCAAACTGCCGGCGCGACCGCGGCGATCTATTCTGCCGATGGCATGCTCGCACGAACAAGCCTCGATCCGGTTGCGTATCAACTGCTTCAAAGGCTCAAGCGGGCGTTTGATCCGGATGACTCGCTGCCGGCGCTTCCCACGAACGAATATTCCGCATGAATACTCCAGCAGAAACACAACAACCGGGCAGCCAACCCGCGCCGCTGGGCCTTCCGATCGACCCGCGCGCGTATGCGCGCGGGCTGTCCTGCGTGCATTGCGGTCTTTGCCTTCCTGCCTGCCCCACCTACACAAGCAATGGCAATGAAGCCGACAGCCCGCGCGGCCGCATCCAACTCATGCTGGGCCTCGCCGACGGCACAGTCGCCCCAACAGCCCCGGCGGTGAAACATATCGATCTCTGCCTGGATTGCCGCGCCTGCGAAACCGCCTGTCCGAGTGGCGTGGTTTATCACGAACTGCTTGAAGAGACGCGCGCGCAGCTACGACAACACTCGTCAAGGATCAACCAAGCCACCGGTGCGCAACTGCCACGACGATCCCTGAGCGATCGAGCGATCGAATGGCTTTTTCTGAACATGCTGACGCATCCGTTTCGCCTAAAGGTTTCGCTGCTCGCCCCACGGCTGCTGCAGAAGCTGGGCATCTACCCGCTGCTGCGCAAGACGGGGTTGTTTAACATCCTGCCACCTGGCCTGCGGAAAATGGAGCAAATGCTCCCCCCGCGCGGGCCACTCTGGCCCCGCCGGATGCCCGAGCGAGTTGCTGCCGCCGGCTCGAAACCTGGTGAATCAGACAAACCGAAAGTGGTAGTGGCATTTCTGCCCGGCTGCGTTGGCAGCGTGATGTTCGCACGGGTAAACCAGATGGCCGTGCAATTGCTGGCGGATTGCGGTGCGGATGTAGTCATCCCGCGAAACCAGGGGTGCTGCGGCGCCATGCATCACCATGCAGGCTTGCATGCTGAATCGGTGAAGATGGCCCGGCAGAACATCATCGCGCTGGAACAAGCCGACTTCATCACTTCCACCATCGCCGGCTGCGGCGCGATGCTCAGGGAGTATGACGTGCTGTTTCGCGATGACGCCAGCTATGCAGATCGTGCCAGGCACTTTGCGGCAAAAGTCCGCGATATCTCCGAGGTTTTGTTGCAACTTGGTCTCAACGACTTTCCGCACCCTGTCCACGAAACGATTACCTATCACGATGCCTGCCACCTCGTTCACGCCCAGAAAGTGGCTGCAGCACCACGAGCACTGCTGGCGATGGTCAAGGGTCTGAAACTTGCTCCGCTGGCCGAGAGTGAAATGTGCTGCGGTGCCGCAGGAACATACAATCTCACTCAGCCAGTGATGGCCACCGATCTGGCTGAGCGAAAAGTGAGGCATATTGAAGCCACTGCCTGCCGCACTTGTGCAACCGGCAACGTCGGCTGTGCCATGCACATTCAAAGTCATGCGCTGCAAACTGGCCGTGAGCTGAGTGTGGTGCATCCGATCGAAATCCTGCATCGTGCCCGGTTCGGGTCGTAGCATCACCCCGCCTACCAAAAAACGTGCGGTTGACCCGAAGTTGCAAGCAGACCGTACCGCCGCACCAGATTTCGCGAAATCTCCCGACCCGGGCTGCAGCGGGCAGTCCGATGCCGCGATCAGCATTTCACCGATATTCGCTGCCCCCCTTGCAGCATAGCCTTCCGTTCATGCATGCAACGTCGCGTGGCGTTGCAACCGACCCAAATTCGTAGCACGCGCGCCAGCGGGCGCGATGATTCGACAAAGGAGCATCCAATGCGTATTCAGACTTGCTTGGCAATGGCAATCACCGGCTGCATCGCAGTAACCGCCCTGGCCGACGATCATGACAGGAAACATGCGAAAGATGGAGTGCGCGATGGCACGGCGATGACGGCAGACCGGGTGGGCTTGTTGCCAAACGGCATCACCGCAAGGGAGCTTAACGATCAGCAGGACGTTCGCGCCGTCCTCGCAGCGGCCACAAATGCCGCGGTCACCAACGGCGGATTTGATGATCTGATCGAGCGCCTCTCTACCAAGGACCGCGAACGCATCGGCGATTTCGCTGAACAGGAGTTCGCTGAAATTGATGGCCGGGTCGATCAGATTCGCAAGAACTGGGAACAGAAATACGGCAGCAGTTTCAACTTGGACAACGCCAGGCTGTTTGAGGGGTTTGTGCAGGTTACTGAAGGTGAAGTCAGCGACGCCTCGACCGCGCGACAACACTGGCCCGTGCACGCGCGACCGGCCCGGGAAGATACCAGAGCCGCTTCGAGCAATGAATACATCGAAAACGGCCGCAATGTGGCGATCGTTCAGGTGCCGGCAAGCCACGACCTGCCCGCGATCACCATCTCGATGATCCATGAACCTGTTGACGATTGGCGCATCGATCTGCCCGACAGCATCACCGGGCAGATGATTCACGACAACGTGAAGAGTGCCCTGACCACGCTTGGCGACAACGTTGCGTCCTGGCCTGCGGACGTAAATGAAGCATATCGTGCCGTGGGCCATCGTCTGCTGATGGCGGTGTGTGACGTGCCACACGAAGAGCCGAAGAGCGCGGTCTTGGACAATCGTTGAGCATGATTGCCCCTGCTGTGATGGAGAGACCTTGCCGAAGCCCCGATCGTCGGCAAGGTCTCTTTATTTCGGTTGAGAGGACCAGCCTCTCGACGCGCGAGGAGAGTTGACGATGCACGGTTGCGCAGCGAGACTCTTTGAATGCTGGATTCGCAATTGCGATGGCTTCTCCGCATCTTCATCGCTTCTCTCGCGGCGACATTGCTCGGCTGTTCGCGCAATACCGAGCTTATCAGCCCGCCGACCATGCTCCTGATAAGCGATGGCCGCACACGGTTCGATGCCATGCCGCCAGAACTGCGCGACCCGCCGATGCAGATTATCTACGCCGCGGATCGAGACATCGTAAAGAAGACGGCCCTGGGCATTGAATATGGGGCTGGCCGCAGCGGCAAACTGGTCTTTGGGGTGGCGCAAGTGGGCTTTAACCGCGATTTATCCTGGCCCGAGATGCAGGCGATGAGCCGAACCGAAGCGCGCCCCCGGCCGCGGGTGGCGGTGGAGATGAAGCAACTTACCGAAATGGGCATCATCTGTATTCCGCTTGAAGAAATGGAGGTCCGCGAAGGACGATACAGAGTGCCCGCCGACAAGATGGCGCTCATCAACGCGGGCCGCGACGCCTTGCACGGGCAGATTCGCGAGCAATTGAGACTTTCTCCAGAAAAGGATGTCTACCTCTACGTTCACGGCTTCAACAACAGTTTTGAGGATGCAATCTTCCGGCTGGCGATGTTTTATCACTACGCCGGCAGGCCCGGCGTGGCGATCGCCTACACCTGGCCAGCGGGCCGAGGGGGGCTGTTTGGCTACGCCTACGATCGCGAATCGGGCGAATTCACCGTTTTTCATCTAAAAAAGTTCATCGAGGCCGTTGCTTCCTGCCCAGAAGTCGAGCGGCTGCACATCATCGGCCATAGCCGGGGTACCGACGTCGTCTGCACCGCACTTCGAGAGTTGAATATCGAGATTCGTGCAAAAGACCTGCGCACGCAGGAACAGCTCAAGCTCGAAAACCTGGTCTTGGCTGCGCCGGACCTCGACTCACACGTCTTTGAGCAGCGGGTGGCGATCGAGGACCTGCATCTCGCGGCCCGGCGCATGACCGTCTATCTCAGCCGTACCGACATGGCACTGGCGTTCAGCAAATGGCTCTTCGGCGGTGGCTCGCGCCTCGGTAATCTCACCCCGGAAAAGTTCACCCCCGACGCCCGCGCCAAGCTGGCTGCACTTAAGAATTTCTCACTGATCGATTGCCAAGTCAGCGGCTGGGGCACCAGCCATGACTACGCATTCGCCCATCCGGCAGTGGTGAGCGACCTGATTCTGCTTCTACGCGACGACAAAGCGCCAGGTGCTGCAAACGGCCGTCCACTCACACCTACCTTCGAGGGAGTATGGAGGATCGAGAATGATTACCTCCTCACGCCCGTTGCCGAATCAGCGCCAAATTCGCTGCCGGCCACGCAGAACTCGCCTTGAATGGCCCCAATTGAGCGATCTGGGGATTCCCCTGATGGACGCGCGGCGGTCAGCATGGTTCTTCTAGAGCATGCCCACACCGCTCATCAATGTCTCAAATCGGCTACCGGTTACCGTATCCGATCGTGGCATCAAGAAATCCTCCGGCGGGCTGGTGACTGCGCTCGAAGGTCTGCCCCGAGAACAGTATGACCTCACCTGGCTCGGATGGCCCGGGGGTTATCCGGCCCCGGACCGACAACGCGGCATCGAAGATTCGCTGCGCGAAGAACACGGGTACGAACCGGTGTTCCTCAGCAAGAAACTAGCCGACGCGCATTATGAAGGGCTGTCGAACTCTTCCATCTGGCCACTCCTGCACTACCTGCCGTCTTACTTCAAGTACCGAACCGAATGGTGGGAAGCATACCAACAGGTCAACGAGATTTTTGCAGAGCGCGTTCTACAGATTGCCGCAGACGGCCAGATGGTGTGGGTGCATGACTACCAACTCATGCTCCTGCCAAGACTTCTCAAATCCGGCAATCCAACCCTGAAGATCGGTTTCTTTCTCCATACCCCGTTTCCGAGTTCGGAGGTGTTTCGTTGCCATCCAAACAGGGAGGCGCTGCTAGAGGGCGTGCTCGGGGCCGATCTTTGCGGCTTTCATACCTTTGGTTACCTGCGACAGTTTCGAAACTCGGTTTCGCACATGCTCGGTGCAAGTTCCGAGATTACCACCATCCGTCACGACGGCGAGCAAACCCAACTCGGCGTCTATCCCATTGGCATCCCCGCGGCGGCGTTCGAGAAGGAGATGGCCGGCCCGGCGATCCTCGAGAAACTGACCCGACTCTCCGCAGAGCACGGTGGTAAGCGATTAGTGCTCTCGGTCGAACGGCTCGATTACACCAAGGGAATTCTCCCCCGGTTGGAGGCTATTGAGCTACTCTTGGCGCGCATGGCACAACCGGAGCGCGATGCCATCAAGTTCATGTTCATCAGCATCCCAACCCGGGGCGGCGTTGACGCGTATCGGAAGTTGCGAGAAAGTGTTGAGTCTCGTGTCGGAGCGATTAACGGCAAGTTTGCCACACTTCACAATTCCCCCGTTCACTTCATTCACGGTAGCGTTAACTTCACTGAGCTTTGTGCACTCTACGCCGCGGCAGACGTGGCGCTGGTTACCCCACTGCGCGACGGACTAAATCTCGTCGCCAAGGAGTACGTCGCGTGCCAGCGTGACATCGGCACAGGGGGCGAAGCGGCAGCAGACGTCGCTGGCGCACCGGAAATGGCAAGCGTGCGCGCAACACCTGGGGCCCTGATCCTGTCAGAGTTCACCGGCGCCGCAGAAGAACTATTCAGCGCAATCATGGTCAATCCCAACTCACCCGAAGCCGTTGCCGATGCAATACGACTGGCGCTGGACATGCCACCCGAAGAGCGCAGACGCAGAATGTTGCCCATGCGCCAGCGCGTTCTTAGCTATGACGCTGAAGCGTGGGCGAGCGACTTCGTTCGAGACCTGTCGCTACCGCACCCACCGCAATCGGCGTCATTGCAACTCTCGCCGCAACCGTTACTGCAAGCCGCGATTCGACGTCTCCGGGGGGCGATCGAGGCCGGCCGACGCGTCGCGATGTTCCTCGATTATGACGGCACCCTGCGAGAAATCATCAAAGATCCCTTCACCGCCAAGCCCACACCCGACCTCACCGAACTACTCGACAACCTCGTCCGGCTGAAGAATGTCGAACTCGTGATCATCTCCGGGCGAACCACGACCGACCTCGACATGTTTCTCGGCAACTATTCCAGGCTGACGCTCATCGCCGAGCACGGCGGCGCCATCCGCCGAGGGGGCAGCCTCCGACCAGTTGAAGAAAAATGGGAGCGACTCGATACCAATCTCACATACGGCTGGAAAGCCAAGGTGCTCAAGCTACTTCAACTCTTCGAGCGATCGACCCCGGGAAGCCAGATTGAAGATAAACCGACCGGCCTTGTCTGGCATTTCCGAAGGGCCGACCATGAATTTGGTGAACACAAGGCGCGTGAACTCGTGCAAAACCTGTCGAACCTCACCGCCAATGACCCGATTGAAATCCGGCGCGGCCGGCGAATTGTTGAAATCGCCTCAACCTTGGTTAACAAAGCCTCTGCGGTCATGCGCGTGTTGCAGGAGAAAGAGTACGACCTCGTGCTCATTGCGGGTGACGATGCCACCGATGAGTCGATGTTCCGGCTGGAACTCTCCGAATCATCGACTGTAACTATACGCGTCGGCGGCGGTGAAACCAGCGCCAAGTTGCGCGTGGCAACGCCGTCAGCCCTCCGCCGGTTCCTTCGAAGCGCGGTTTCACTTTCGAGCGCCGTTGCATGAGGAAAAACTGGCGTTGGTTTGGCGCTACATCGTCAATCGGTCGAGCAGTTCGTTGAGATCGACAACGGAAATGCTGGTCGACTTGTCGGCTTGCGCGTACGGCACATACAGCTTCCCTGCGTGCGCCAACGCACCGCAGGTGTAAACGACGTTGGGCACATATCCTTCGCGCTCGCTATCCAGCGGCGCGAGCAGAGGTTCTTCGAGGTGACCAATGACCTTAAGCGGGTCATCCAAGTCGAGCAGCATGGCACCGATGACATAGGTGCGCATCGGCCCGACACCGTGGGTGAGCAGCAGCCATCCTTTGTCGGTTTCGATTGGCGATCCGCAGTTACCGATCTGCATCAGCTCCCACGGCAGGCGCGGCACGGCCAGCCGCTGCGCGGTGTTCCAGAAGTGGACAGCTTCGCTGGTGCTGATGAATAGATTCTCTCCATCGATTCTCGAACACATCACATAGCGATTTTTGATTTTACGAGGGAAAAGCGCCATTCCCTTGTTCAGCGCCGCATTGCCGTTGAGGCTCGCGAACTCAATGCGTCGGAAGTCGCTGGTGCTCATCAGCATCGGCAGCGTGCGCACCCCGTTGTAGGCGGTGTATGTGCCGAAATAGCTTACGGAATTGTCATCGTCGACGAACCGCACCATGCGCAGGTCTTCGATGCCGTGCGACTCTTCGTCATTCATTGGGAAAATGACGAGATCACCCAGGTCTGTTTCAGGGGCGAGATCAATGTGATAGTTGCTGCTGGCCAGCCAGAGCATCGTGCGGAGCATTTCGCCGGCCTCGATGTTACCCGCATACCGCGGGCGGGCACTCTCAACCGCGGCCACCAACTCGCGGAGCGTGAACTTCTCCGGAATGCCCGATAGCATGTCGTTGGCCATCGCCGGCGAAAGTCCCATTTCGCGCAACTTGCGGACGAACAACGGTTTATGATACTGCCGATCGGGGCTGAGCCGCGAGCGATGCAGGTGCTGCGGCAGCGGGTCCAGTTCCATCTCGCCCGCAGCGGTGATGCTGCCGGTTCGGAACACGATGGAGCTCACATGCCCTTCGCCGGTGGCGCGTAAACTCATCAGGATACGAAGCGCTCCTTCGGCCCCGTTTTCCTGCTTCGGATGCACAACAATCGAGGGGTTGAACAGCGCCGCCGAGTCGACCGCGTACTCCATCGTTAAGTACGCACCGGCCAGGAGCTTACGTTCGTTAGACCAGTCACGCTCGCACGCAATCATCGGCGCGCCGGCATGATAGTGCTCGGCGAAGAGCCTTCGCAGGTGCGCGTGGCGATTGCCGTACTGCGCTTCAACTTCAGCGAGCAAATCGTGGACTTCGTCATCGGGCAGACCGGAAAGCCGATCGAGCAGCGTGCGAAGACGCTGGGTTCCCAAGATGAAGGGGCGGGCGATTACCCGGCGGTCGTCGCCGTGCAGTTGAACGGGCAATCGACGCACGTTGATCGGTTCGCGACGAGGATTCACGACGGTGCACTCCGGCTGGGTGAGCGGTGACGGAGCTATCCAACCACCGCCGTTAGCGGCCGCTCCGACATAACCGAGGCTTTCGCCGGTGGCGAGTCGGGGTCGGCGGTCCTGGATCGATTGAGATCCATCAATGTCAATAGCGAGATCAGCCATGCGAGCGTCGATTCTGCACCTTGATTCAAATTGGGCCCGGCGGACAACAGGCCGTCGCGGCAACCACCGGTCTGCGGATCATAAATCACGGTCTGGCTGTCATTGCTACCAAGGAACCAATCAACAAACTGCCTCGCCCGATCCGACCATGCTTCGTCACCGGTCACCCGGAACGCGTCGGCGCACGCTTCCACCATCGCCATCGCCTCGATCGGTTGCTGGTCGAATCGGGCGCGGACGCCGGATCGCGTCAGCCAGCCGTTATTGCCTATCAACGAAATCCGTCCGGCATCGGTGATCTGCAGCGCGACCAGCCATTCCAGCGCGCGCAACCCACAGTTAAGCATCGCCTCATTTGCCATCTGATGGCCACTTAAAATAAGAGCGTGCGGAAGTTTCGCGTTATCGTATGTGACCACGTCCTCACACCAAGGCCACTCGGGCGTCATATTCCCAGAAAATCGCTCAAACAAACGTTGCGCCACCTCGCCGCGAACGCGGCGCGCTTTTGTATCGCCGGCGAAGCGGTTCAGGTACCTGTCGACGCCAATCAGTGCAAATGCCCATGCCCGAGGCGAAGTGAATTGCTCAAGATGCTCCATCGCGTCGTGAATCAGCCGGGTGGAGAGCGCTGTGGCACCTTCGCCCACTGAAAGCTGGATGATCGTCCCAAGCGCCCAGACGCATCGGCCGTGGCAATCTTCACTTCCCTGCTCCTCCAGCCACCGGCGGTCGTACGAAAGAAAATTTCGGAACCGCTTACGACCGTGATCGAACGCAAAGTGCAGAAACGCCAGATAGTTATCGGCCAGATCGAGCACCGCGGGGTCGCCGGTGACATCATGGCACATCATGGCGGCAATCAGGGCGCGCGCGTTGTCGTCGGCGCAGTACCCGTGATGGCGATCGGGCACGGCATAGACGGCGTGCTGCAGAATACCCGTATCATCAGTCATACGCCGGAGATGCGCCAGGTTCAGGTCGGGCGTTGCCAGTACTTCCACCGCCTCAAAACGAGCCGCCGGCAATCCCCGGCGGCCGCGCTGACGTTCACGCAGCGATTCCTGCGCCAAGTTGAGGTAGGACCGGGCCACTTCTTTCCAGATCATCGGCCGGCCGTGCGCGTAGGCCCGTTTGCGCATGATGGTGCGCTGCTGCTCGTCGTTGAGCAGGTCAATGACGGTCGTTGCCAGCGCCGCAGAATCGCCGAAGGGGAACAAGCGGCCCCTGCCCTCTGCCAGCATCTCCTCGGCATACCAGTGCGGCGTGGAAACGACCGCCTTGCCCGCGCCCAGCGCGTAGGCCATTGTGCCAGACGTAATCTGCTGCTTGTTCGGATATGGCGTGATGTAGATGTCGGCCAGGCTGATGTAGCGAATCAGCTCATCCATCGTCACATATCGGTTGTGAAACATCACATGATCGCGCAGCCCGAGCTGTTCGACCATGCGTTCCAGGGAATTGCGGTAAGCGTTGCCCTCGCTACGCAGAACGTGCGGGTGGGTTGCGCCAAGAACCACATAAATCACATCCGGATGTGCCTTAACGATGGCGGGCATGGCCTTGAGCGCGACTTCGATTCCCTTGCCCGGCCCGAGCAGACCGAATGTGAACAGCACCCTGCGGCCTTCCAGCCCAAACTGGTCACGGAACACCGTCGGCTCGACAAACGGCACATCAGGAATGCCGTGCGGGATAAACGCGATCTTCTGCGGCGTGATGGAGTAGGTTTCCTGGAGAATCTTCTCGGCGAAGTGGCTCATGACCACCAGCCGGTCGCAATGACGGGCCAGCTCTTTCATCACCGCCCGCTGGCCCGTGCTTGGTTCGGATAAAACAGTGTGTAGCGTGGCGATGGCGGGCATTCGCAGGTTGCGAATCAAATCGAGCACATGGCCGCCGTCGCGGCCGCCGAAGATGCCATATTCGTGCTGGACCAGCACAAGATCAATCTGGTTGATGTTGAGTAAATCGGCCGCCGTGACGTACTCGCCTTGTTTCTGCTGCGGGATCTGCAATCGGACTTCTGGCGGATAGTGGTATCCACCGGCGATGTCGTCCATCGCGAGAACTGTCGTCTCCCGCTGACCAATTGCATCGGCGATGGAGTCGCGAAGGTCTTTTGTGAATGTGGCAATCCCGCACTGCCGGGGGACATAGCTGCCAAGAAGCGCGACTGTCTGAACCGGTGCTCCCGAAGAGCCGTGTGGGCCGTGAGGCATAGCGTCGACTCCCAAAGAAGGAAAAAGTAGAGACTGCGCCGGTACCCCGTATGTCAGGCGTTCAGTGGAACTTCGAATCTCAGATGGTACAGACCGCCGGCGGGCGGCGATTTAGGTGAATCCCCGATAAGCAAAAAAAAAGAGAGCGGAAGGTGTCGTAGAGGGGGGGGCTACGACGGGGGAAACTTCCGCTCCCGGACCGGACCCCCGCAGGCACTGACTGCCATTGCGGGTTTGGATTTCCAACAATCAACCTTACGAGAAATACTATACACCCGTCCTGCTCTTTTTCAAATCACCTCATAAGTAATCAACATGTTTTTTTTCAGTCAAGGTCGAGTCAGCTGGCCGTTGTAAACGACACAAACCTCCGCGGGAGCAAAACCCAACGCCGACTCGTGGGGCGCATCGACGGGGGCTTTTTCTCAGTAAATCGCTGCACTTCCGACTAGCTGCGATACAATTCCGGTCTTCGATCTCCCAGAAACTTCAGCCTTTGCCGAACGTCTTGTACCATTTTGCAGTCGAGATTAGCTACATAAAGAAACTCTTCGCTCGAAGAATTTAGGTATATTATCGTACCCATCGGATCGATTGCTACGGAGTACCCGCCGTGCGGGTGGGTGCCGTCATTTCCGCCGCGATTGACCCCAACCACAAAGAGTTGATTCTCGATGGCTCGGGCAATCAGCAAGGCATTCCAGTGCGCCACACGCACCTCCGGCCACGCCGCAGGAATGATGAGCATTTCCGCCCCGGCAAGCGTGAGCGCTCGGGCCAACTCAGGAAAACGCAAGTCATAGCAAATCATCAAACCTGTCGGCACGCCTTCCAAATCAAACACGCAATGCTCGCTGCCGGCGGTCATCACTCGATGCTCAGGGTCGGGCAAGCCAGAGAACAAATGTATCTTGCGATACTCCGCCTGCACCTCGCCGTGCCGGTCGAACACAACGGCGGTGTTGTAAATCGTATCGCGTTCGCGCAATGACAACCCCGCGATCACCCACATCGAGAGCGACTTCGCCAGCGCGCCCAGGCGCCGCCGTGCCAGGCCGTCTGCGCCCCCGGCGGCGCGCACGATTGCGTCCATTTGGTAGCCCGTGTCCGCCATCTCTGGGAAGACAACCACGTCCGCACCATCCGCGTGCGCGAGTCGGGCCAGGCGCTCCATTGAGGCGATGTTGCTTTCGACGTCCCCGAGCTTGCAAATGAGTTGAGCGAGTGCGATCTTCATGTGATGCCGAGTGTATCAACGAATTCTGCGGACGAAACGACCGAAGCGGCCATTTACGCTGGCCGGCTCACCAAGTCGATGAGCTTCAACCAGAAAATCTGGGCGATTTGCAGCCGTATCCCCGCCGGAAAGGTGGCCACCTACGCCGACCTCGCCGCCGCCATCGGCTCGACCGGCTACCGGGCGGTCGGCAACGCCATGAACAAAAACCCCTACGCCCCGCGGGTGCCCTGCCACCGAGTCGTCGGCTCCGATGGAAAACTCACGGGCTATGCCGGCGGGCTGGCGAAGAAGAAAGCGATGCTGATCGAAGAAGGGATCGAGATTATCAACGAGAGAGTTGATCTACGTTTCCGATGTAAACTGAATAGCATCGACAAGTAATAGAACGGCACCGCTCACAGACGAACATTCCGCCGCGACTTCCAGTAACTAATCTTTCACCTGCTCCCAAAGCTGCGACTCCACCTTGTTGAACTTCTGGAAGCTCGAATCAAGCTGCTCAACAAGCTTCTGAATCGTCTCAGCATCGACCGCGGGGTTTTTTAGCGCGTCTCTTAGTGCCCCTGCGGCGTCGTCCACATCGTTGGCGCCTTCGGCAAATTGTCTTGCCGCATCAAACAGGCTCTGATTCTGCTGATCCACCCCCGCAGGCTTGTAAATCAGCCGCCAGGGTGCGCGGCGGATTTCGCTGGTGGCACCCTTCAGGTTGTCGCCAGTTGATTTCATGCTCGCGATCATGCCATCAATCCGGCTGCGGTTGTTACCCAGAATGCCGCGGACGTTGCTGGTGATGTCCTTGGTGTTTTCCGCGACGCCCTTGATGTCTTCCAGCGCCGCGTTGGCGCTATCGAGCGATAGCTGCATCTTCGCCAGCCCGCCGTCGAGTTTATCCATGATGGGCCCGATCTTCTCCTTGACCGCTGCCGTTGATGCGTTGAGGTTGGCGACAGTGCCTTTGAAGTCTCCCTTGCTCTCGCCGAAGACATCGCGCACCTCGCTCAGCGCCTCGCCGCCACGGTCGGTGACATTGGCATATTTCTGATATGCCGGCTCCACCTTGGCACGCACGTCCGTGGCCAGCCCCTTATATTCATCCAAAGCCGAACTTACCTTCGGCCCGACATCGCCCAGCGAAGCGAGCAGCGCCGTGAGTGATCCCGGCGTGCCCTTGATGATCCCGCCGTCGGCCAGAATCGTGTCGGTCGGGTTGATATTGTCGATGTTCAGATTGCTCGTACCGGTCACGGTGCTTTCAATGATGACACGCGACTGCTCAGTCAGGCCGACGTATCTTGGCAAAAGAAAACGCACCAGAATCATCGCATCGCTGTCTCGTTTGGCTGGCTTGAACTCGATCTCGCGCACCGTTCCCAGTTTCACTCCGCCGACGCGCACATCATCTCCCACGCGCAGCCCACTGACATTATCCTTCAGCGTGAAAGTCGCAGTGTAATTATTGTGCGGCAGCGCCAGCGAGCCGAAGCCCTTGATGCCCACAATCACCGCAACCACCAGCCCTGCGCTGATCACGATAAACAACCCGGCTAAAAATGCATTTCGGTCTTTCATGCTGATTCGGTCGGCAGTTGACAGTCGGCAATCTGCAGAATTCTGCCTTCGCCTAACCCACAACCGCTCACCGCCTTGTTCTTACTGGCTACAAACCCTTTACACTTCCCCCATCAATTGCCTTTCGTAGCCCCCGGTGCGCTTTCGATCGGTTAGCGGACCTGTAGTCAGTCCGTAGATAAACTGCCTCACCAGCGGATCTTCACTTGCCTTCATCTCCTCGGGCGTGCCGCTGACGATGAACTTGCCCCGGTCCAGTAACACCATTCGATCGGCGATGCGAAACGCTGAGTCCATCTCATGCGTTACCACCACGCTGGTTACCCCCAGTTTTTTGTTCATCGCCATGATCAATTCGTCAATCTCAGCGCTGGTGACCGGATCAAGCCCTGCCGAGGGTTCATCGTAGAAAAGTATTTTCGGGTCCATGGCCATGGCGCGGGCCAGACCAGCACGTTTCTTCATCCCGCCGGAGAGTTCAGAGGGCATTTTTTCGCCGTGCTCGCGCAGCCCGACCATTTCCAGCTTGATTGTAACCTGAATGTCGATGTTCTCTTCCGGCAAGTCAGTATGTTCGCGCAGCGGCAGTGCCACGTTGTCCTTGATCGACATGCTGTTAAACAACGCCGCCGATTGAAACAACACCCCCACGCTCTTGCGATAGTCTTCCAGTGCAGCTTCGTCCATGCCACAGAGCGACTTTCCGAAAGCGACAACATCCCCGCCGTTGGGTTTGACGGTGCCCATCATCAGCCGCAAAAGCGTCGACTTCCCGCTCCCACTCCCGCCGAGAATGACGAGGGTTTCGCCTTCAAACACGTCGAGGGTCATGGCGTCTAGAATCGTACGATTTCCGTAATTCTTCACGACTTGATCGACTTTGATGGCTACTTTTTTCATGCGCCTTTTAGCCGCAAATGAACGCGGCCATGTTAAACCCCCAAGTAATAGAACACGCTCGTAAACATCAGATCGACAAAGATCAGTGCGACGATTGTGAGCACGACGGTCCGGGTCGTCGCGACGCCGACACCCTGCGCGCCGCCGGTCACCTTCAGGCCGAGGTAGCATGCCAGCCCGCTGATAATGCCGCCAAAAACGGCTGCCTTGATGAGGCCGGTTAGGAAATCCTTGAGATTGATCGAGCTGAGGGTGCGATCGATGTACTGCGTCATGTCGATGCCGATAAAAAAACGACTCACAAGCATCCCGCCGGCGGCCCCCATGATATCTCCGACTACCGCGAGGCAGACCATCATGACGATCGTGGCAATCACCCGTGGCAGTACGAGAAACCGGATTGGCGAGATGGCATGCGCCTCCAGTGCCTCGATTTCTTCGCTGACGGTCATTGTGCCGATCTCAGCGGCGATACTCGCCCCGGCAAACCCGGTCAGCACAATTGCCGCAACCAATGGGCCGAGTTCGCGAAACATCGCGATCGCGATGATGTCCGCCACTCGCTTTTCTTCGTTGTAATCGCGAAGAATCGGACTCATCTGCATCGAGAGAATGGCCCCAATGCAGAACACGACCAGCGCTACGATTGGGATTGCCCGCACGCCGACCCGGACCATTTGTGCCCAGAGATTTGCCCACCCCATCCGACGGCCGCGCTTGGCGATCAGCCCGCGCGGGGCCGACTTTGCACTATCCAGGTAGAGATACGCCATCCCGCCGAGGAAACTGAAGAAATCGATTGCTCGACGGCCAAACGCGGTGATGGGGCGGGTAAGAAAAGTCATCGGGGCAAATGACAAGGTTTGCGTTGCAAGCATAGAACGCTTACGACTCGCGCCTTGCCCCTCAACACTGGCTCAACCGTTTACTTGCTTAACGCTTCGGCTTCATCTTTCGCCAGCACAAAAATCGAATCCAGCCGGGCAATCTCCAGCAGGCCTCTGACGCGCGGCTGCAGGTTGGTGAGGCACATCTTCCCGCCGGCTTTCCGAAGCTTCTGCAGGCTCTCCACGAGCACCGCAATCGCGCTGGAATCCATGTAGCTCACCTTCGACAGATTGAGAACGACCTTTTTCGGCTTCTGTGTGTTGATCAGATCGAGCAAGACTTCGCGCAAGTCGGGGCTGTTCTTCAAATCCACCTCCCCATCAACCGCGGCGATCACGACGTCGCCTTCCATGCGGGCTGACGGGATGAGGTTAGAATTGGTGTTCAAATCAGCCATTGTTACTTTTCCCACTTTCGAACGTTGATCCTGCCGTCCTTCGGCCAGCCAGCACTCATTCGACCGCTCGACGCTTGACCATTTCCAGCAACATGCCGTCGGTCTGGGGCCGAAACTCGAACTCGTCGAGCATCCGCTGCATGCATATCAAACCCAGCCCACCGGGCTTGAGCGGGTCTTTCGGTTTGGCGTTTTCGGGCAAGTCGCGCGGATCAACGCCATTGCCCCAGTCGCGAATCTGCACCCTAACCTGCAGTTCCACCGCCGACTGCTTCCCCGCCGCGATTGCTCCGCTGGCCCTTGATTCCACGGTCGCATCAATCCGAATTGGCCTGTCCTTCGCCCCGCCGTAAGCGTGACGGATGACGTTGGCGACTGCTTCATTCACGCACAGGCCCAAATCCGCGCCGGCAGCGGCCGAAAAACCATGGCGAGCGCACAACTCCTCCACCGCGCGACGCGCCTCGGCGAGGTTAGCCGGGTCTGACGTGATGTTCAACCGAAGTTCTTCGGACATATGGGATTATTCCCCAATTGGTTCGGGCAGCGAACGTCCGGCGTGCTCCGCCAGCCATGCTCGCCACTTGGCCAGCGCCGGCTTTCGCTCTAGCTCATCGTCAAAATATCGATAATCGAAGGTTTCGCCGGTTATGTCGCGCAAAGCTCGAATCGCATAAAAGCGAACGGCGGCGTCATCGCTGTCAAGTTCATCTACCAAAAGGGCGACCGACCGGGCCTCTGCTTCGCCCCCCGACTGCTTTGCCGACTGCTTGATCGCGGGAATCTTAGCCGTGGGGTCAGTGTCGATCAGCGACCGCTCGGCGCGAGGGAGCGTACAGCCGGGCATCAACCCAAACACGACCGAGATCAGCGAGTAGAGAACGAGGCAGATCGTATGGCGCACGACGACCATCGTAAGCAATCATCGGCGAAACGACACTCCCGCCGATAAGATCCACGCCGCGCGGCTGTTATGGACGTCATAAAGCGACGGCTATTCATCGTAAGGCTGTCGAATCGAGCGGATTCCCGGACGTGCCCCGAGCGCAAACTGCTATAACCCTGGGGCGATGAAGTCGTTGATGTTTCTTCCCCTTGCGTACGTGGCTGGCGTTCACGGATTCGTGTTCTTCGCTCCGTACCTCGCGATCGTCCTCACCGCGATGCACTTTTTGCGTCGTTCGCGCGCAGTACGATCCCTGTGATTTATCGGACGTGCCCCCCGATGCCCCGGAAAACACCTGACCCCCTTCGGAGCGACGCGAAGGGCCCGGCCTGATTGCGTCACCCATCCCTGGATCAGGCCGAACCCCCTCTCACGATTTCTGCAGCATCCATCTGCGCAAACATTGGCCGAGCCTCCATTCGTGGAGAAGCAGGGCCGCCGACGGCTCTACCCGTCAGAATCGGCACCCCGCGGTTAAGAAAGGCCATCCCAGCGCTCGCAATCGTCCTCCAGGTTCGGCTGCACAGGTTCGATCCGCGCCGGGGCGGTTTGAGCCACGGGGAGCTTGGGGGGTTCGACGGCCATTGGAACGCGAGTAAAGCCCCACCTCGGCTGGGCTGCCCCGCCGAGCGCGACGACCGACACTGAGTAGCCCGGATCGAACGAATTGATCATCATGCTCATGGTGAGTGCTCCTGCCTGGATAGCCATCTGTTCTGCTGACGGTCGGGTTAACATTTACCGATCCTCGTCAACTTGCCGAGAAGTCATCGGCCCATTCCGAACAACAACCTAAATTTATTTCGCATATCTCGGAACGATGTCACCCGTTGCATCGGACGATTGCGGCGAACACCATTAGTTGTGGTGCTCAAACGACTTACGGCCGATAATCTCGCTGGCGACGTTCCGAAATTCCACCAAACGATGTTAGGGTTGTCGGTCGGGAAAACACCACCCCTTGTGGATGTGCAGCCGCAGACCACACGCGCAAAAGAAAAGCCGGGACCTCATGCGATGTCCCGGCGTTCTACTCGAATGAATGGCCGCTCGTCGGCGAATGTCCGGCGAGCCGAACTTTACTTACGGCGACGGATGAGCAGGCCTGCCGACGCCATGCCGGCCAAGGCCAGGGTGCCCGGTTCGGGAATCTCGCTCGCTTCGACCAGCACCGTGTCAATCCGACCGGTCCCGCCGGTGCCTACCGCCGCACCGTTGATCGAAACTGCCGAGGTGGTCGTGATCCGAAACGCCGCGTTCGCATTGTCATCCAGCGCAGTGATCGCGCTCAGATCAAACAAAAACCGCGGCGGGGTCGTGTTCACACCTGTCACCGCATTGAACGTGATTAGCGTCAGTGCGTAACTTCCCGCATCGATGTACGGGCCCGCGATGCCGGTTGAGCTATACTGCAGCTTAAAATCGCGGGGGCCAGTGCCCGAACCGGTCTGGTCAAACGTCACGATGACATCTTCAAAACCGGTCAAATCGCTCGTGAATTCGTAATAATCGCCGACGCCCCAGTTGTTGGACGACAGCGCCTTGGCAGTGCCGTTGCCCGCAGGGGTCGACCAGACCGTGGCCGCCGATGCGTGTGTGCCGCTCATCGTACCGTTGCCGGTATCCGACAGGAATGACCCGGCCGACGGTGCCGGTGGAGTCGTTCCAGGGGTATTCGGAAGGGTCAATGCTTCAAAGCTCCAACCCGAAACAACAGCACCACTCGCCCAGGAAGAGGCGGACAATGCTGCCAACGCGACGAACATAAGTTTCTTCTGCATTCTCAATCTCTCCTGCCCGCAATCATAGCGGGCCGTATAGATGTGCGACCAAACCAACTAAAGACATGTTCTACTCCTAAAGTGTACACGACAGCGGGTGGGGATTGCACGCAGAAAACAGAAAAATCGACAACTTATCGCAACTCAATCCGCACATCTGCCTTACGCACGACGGCTGCTCCGTGGGTTCGTTCTGCCAAGGAGTCAAAACAGGTATCATCTTCTGGTTATGCCTGACACCACACACATTTATTACGAATGGCAATGTGCCACGCTCATGTACGCCTATGACGTCATCGAGCCGATCTCCCGGATGGACGAAAATGCAATCGCCGAGCGAAAAAAACGCGTCGAGCATGAGGTGTATGACCTCTTTGTCGCCGTCGTCCCACAGGAAATCCGCGACAACCCCCAGGCCAACATCCCCGCGGCGGCGGCGATGGAACTGACCAAGGCGACCCTCCGTAAGGCCGCCACCATCTGCCACGCGATATGACATTGCCACCCTGCAACCCTAGAGTAGCCGCATGCAACCTCGCAAACTTGGCAATTCCGATCTGATGATCTCCCCCGTGGGCTACGGCGCCTGGGCCATCGGCGGGGAGGGTTGGGCGTTTTCTTGGGGGCCGCAGGACGATTCCGATTCGATCTCGGCGATTCATCGCAGCCTCGAACTCGGGGTAAACTGGATCGACACCGCTGCCGTTTACGGGCTGGGACACTCCGAGGAAGTCGTCGCCAAGGCACTTGCAGAGTGGAACGGCGCACGGCCCTATGTCTTTACAAAGTGCTCGCGCGTCTGGAATGAAAGGAGCGAAGTCTCCACAATTCTTCGCGCCGACAGTATTCACCGCGAATGTGAAGCCAGCTTGCGACGGCTGAGGGTGGATGTGATAGACCTCTATCAGATTCACTGGCCCAGCCCGCAAAACATCACCGCCGACAATGAGGAAGGCTGGACTGCCATCAATGCGCTCAAGAAGGCCGGCAAGATTCGTTTTGGGGGGTTAAGCAACTGGAGCGTGGAGCAAATGAAAACCGCGCAGGCCATCGCGCCGGTCACCAGCCTCCAGCCGCCGTACTCGCTCATCCGCCGCGGGGTTGAAGAAGAGATTCTGCCGTTCTGCAAGGAAAACAATATCGGCGTGATCGTCTATTCCCCGATGGCCAGCGGGATGCTTACCGGGGCCATGACGCGCGAACGAATTGCAGCGTTCCCCGAGACCGATTTCCGCAAACGCAGCAAGAATTTCCAGGAACCACTCCTCAGCAATCACCTCGCCGCAGCAGCCCGTGTAAAGAAAGTCGCCGACCGAACAGGCCGCACCCCCGGTGAAGTCGCAATCGCATGGACGCTCACCAACCCTGCAGTCACCGGCGCGATCGTCGGCGCCCGAAACGCGAAGCAAGCCGAGGGCGTCATGCGGGCGGCGGAGGTAAAACTGTCGAGCAGCGATATCGCGGAATTAACCGGAGCAGATTAGCCCCCGCATCGAGCATGACCTGACAAGCGTTCCCGACCCATTTCGGGAGAAACACAGAACTCCCCCGATGCCGCGCGTTCGCGCCGCGGTCGATTATCTCATGCATGCCGCCGGAGAGCCGTCAAGTTGGCCAGCAGATCGTCTGGCTGTTCATTCTGGCCATATCCCATCGCCAGTGTCGCGCGCACCCTGGCTCAAGAGGAACTCTTTCGTGAACCGCGCGACTGGTGCAAACGCCAAAGCGAAGCATGCCACTTCCTGCTCCAACGCAAGTTCTTCTACATCTTTACCTGCGAGTATTGCCTCAGCCACTGGGTCACACTGGGCATGCTGCTGCTCACGAATTTCAGACTGCTGTTCGACGACTGGCGCGGCTGGGTGATGGCCTTCTTCGCGCTGCCTTTCGTCGCCAATGCCTACCTCAACCTGTATGCCCGCTTGCGGGTAGATATCACGCAGGCGAAGACGGAGACGAAGAAGCTAGAGAAAGAAGCGAAAGTCGTGAGTGGCGCTTCGGAGTGACGAGGGCGCCAGTTGCACCCAATCCGCAGGCTAACGCCTCGGCGTAAGCCCGCGGATCGGGGGTCTGAAAACACTCCGATCCTAAATCCGCAATTCAATACTTCGCAGCAGATCCGAAACCACTCCCACATCGCCGGCTGCGGTGTCGAATCCCGAGCCGCCGTCGAGGGTATCTTTTTCCCCGTCTATCGCGAGCAGCAAGTCATTTCCGGCTTGCCCGTGAAGCAAATCGCGGCCCGCCCCGCCGGTCAGGGTGTCGTTGCCGCTGCCGC
>DDRH01000006.1:103806-200241 GCA_002343075.1 Phycisphaerales bacterium UBA2421
AGGGTGTCGTTGCCGCTGCCGCCAAACAGGCGGTCGTCGCCATCGTTGCCGACGAGCGTATCGTCACCGGCATTGCCGAGCAGAAGATCGCGCCCGTCACCGCCCTCGAGTGAATCGTCGTTATTGCTGCCGCGCAATGTGTCGTGGCCGGCCTCGCCGTAGATTGATACGCCACCGACCCCTCCTGAACCGGTCGCAGCCGTCGCATCGATCAAGTCGTTCCCCGCGCCGCCGAAAACCCATCCTGCGATTTCTCCGCGTAGTTCGATAATGTCATCGCGGTCGCTGCAGAAGACCTGGAAGGCATTGGTGACGATAAGCCGCTCAATCCCTTCGGCAATGGTGACATTGGCAAATGCCGATGAATACTCGGCCAGTTGCGTATCAAACCCGGGTCCGCCGTCGATGAAGGCTGCGGCGTCATCGTCATTCCCGCGCTTGATCACGTCGTTCCCGCCCCCACCGTACACGCGATGACCGCCGCCGAAGTAGGTGATGTGGTCGTTGCCCGCGTCGCCGTACATTTCCACCCCGCGCGGCATGCCGTTGAACCCGATGCTCGCGAGCAGTTCATCGTTGCCAGCCAGGCCCTGGATTACCAGACGAGCCGGGTCGGCGAGGACCGGCGTCTTAGTCGAGCCGGAGACTTGAAGCACGTCTGCAAAGCGGCTTCCCTCCAGCTCTTCAACGTCGAGGTAGACGTCGTACTCGGCGGTTCGGCGTTGCCCGCCGTGGCCGCTCAACCTACCGGTGGCATCGTCAATTCCGAGAAATGCCACCACCCCGCCGCTGTGCGTTGAGTAACTGATTCGATCCTGTCCACTTCCGCCGACGAGCGTATCATTTCTGCTCCCGCCGACGAGGGTGCTCGGCAGCGGCGTTTTGTTTTCGATGCGATCGTTGCCGCCGAAGCCATTAGCCCATATGCGCTTGACCTGGCTGGCTGCGAAAGTCTGCAATTGGTTGTTCAGCCGCGCGCGGACGAGGTTGCCGCTGCGCTCGACCGACATCTGATCGCCACCCGGCCCGCCGACGACGCTGAGCGTGCCGTTGGCATTCAATGAGGCAAAGGCCGCCAACAGTCGTCGCGACTCCAATTCAGAGATCCACTCGCGCGAATGCAGTCCCCCGTGAGACCAGTATAGTTTGCGTAGCGACATGGGATTCCCCGCAAAATCGGCACAGGCACCGCAGGATTGACGCCTCCAACGGGATGCTCTGGCACAAGAGTATGAGTGGGATGAAGAATTTTTTCAAAACGCAGGAACCGCCGGGCTTGCCGCGGTTGCGCTGCTTCACGCGGCGGGGGGCGGCGATGTTAGGGTGGGCCGCGGTCGATATGTTCGCGCCGCTCGCTGTAAGACATTGACAGAAATAGACTTACATCGCACGACCATGGGATTTGCGCAATTGTTCCGCGCGGAACAATTGCACTTTTTTAGAAGGGCCTGCGCCGGCGCGGCGACGAATGTTCCGCGCGGAACATTCGTTCGGTGTGCCGTAACGCGCGTGAGCTTGCGCCCTCAAAAATCGGACAAATGTTACGCCGCCTCTTTTGCCCGGTCAGGCAGGATCGTCAAGCTGACGACCTTGGTCGGGCAGACCTCCACGCACACGCCGTCGAGGTCGCACTTGTTCAGGCTGCGCAGGTCGACAAGGGCCTTGCCGTCGATCATCTTCAGCACATCTTTGGTGCAGTTGGCGACGCAAACCTCGCAGCCGATGCAGTCTCTGGTATCGATGCTCAGGGTTGCTGTGATCGGCTGGTGCGATTTCGGGTCGTCGCGGAAGAGCTTGCCGACGGTCGATGCCGTTTCGCGGCTGACGTTGCGCTCGAAATCGGCGCTGTTCTTGCTAAATGTCGCCTGGCTCTTCACTTCCACCGCGCCCGGCCGCTGCATTCGGAAGACGGGTTGATGGCAGCTATTGCAAAGCTGCAACGATTCGAGCTTCTCAAGATACTTTACCGTAGTGCTGACGACGGTTGCGTGGCTCCAGGTGAGTGGGCTGACGGAGAGCGGGGCGTTGGTCATGGGATGGACCTGCTCGGCCAGCACGCCAGACTCGAGCGCGTGGTTGGCACACCATTCGAGAATGGGCAAAGCGGCCTTGAGGTCGTTGGCATTCTTGGCCCGGCTGATGAAGTAATCAGCGAGCCAGAGCGTGCAGATAAACCACGGATTGCCGGGCACATCTTTGATGTTGTCGCTCACGCGGTGGTAATAGTCGTTCTCGTAGCGCGCCACCCCGCCGACCTTGGTCTTCACCCAAAGTCGCTGCTCGACAGCCTGCATGGTGGCCAGCACACGCGGGTCGTCTACATCAAACAGATGAAACTTGTAAATGCTGTAGAGGCTTGCATCGAGCACTTCATCGACTTCGTAATAGTGCTCCAGCTCTTCATCCGGCTTCAGTTCACACTGCTCGACATAGTTAGCATTGGCCGGCGGAACGGGGTTGTCGCGCGGGACCAGTCGCCGGACAAAGCGGTTGAGATGATCGCTCCAGAGGTACTTCGCAGCCCCGGCTTTGATTTCTTCCGCGGCCTTGTTGTACCTGTCGGCGCGTTCACGATCGCCGAAGCAGACTGCGAAATTGCGCGCCGCCTTCAGGCCGCCGTAGACTGTGGCGACGGTGAACGCATGCACGCCCCAGCGTTCTTCCCACAAGTCGTATGAAGGATGCGGCAGGCCGGTGCGCGGGTCGCGGTAGTCACACATAAAATCGGCGGCCTTTTGCACCACATCCACCCACAGCGGGCGAATGAACTCGATATCGCGATATCGATAGTAGTGCCGCCAGAGCGCCCACACGACCAGCGCGGTTTCATCTTCCTGAATCGGCATCGCCTGCTTGCCCTTGATCACCCAGGGGTGCCAACTGCTCGCGGGCGACATGTCGGGGTTGTACTTGTGATAGAAGTAACCGCCTTCGGTAATCGTCTTCTGACAGAAGGTGTAGAACGATCGCGCCAGATCGGGAAAGCCGGCAAGGTCGAGGCTGTCGGCAACGAGCGCGCCATCCCGGGGCCACACATACGAGTACGTGTCGCGGCTGAACTGCATGATGTCCGAGTCGTTGGCAGCGCAGATCGCGCCGTTGTTGTCGATGTTGGTGCGCGTCACCAATAGCGACCGCTTGAACATGTCCACAACCTTGGCGGGAAGATTGCCGAAGTTGATGTTGGTCCCGCCAACCCACAACCGCCAGTAGCTTGTCGTGCGATCGATGACGCCTTGCGGGGTCATCTTGGTGATCCACTTGTGCAGTTCGAGCAGTTCATCGCGGCTTTCGGCGGCGATGATGACCATGTACGCCGTTGCGTCGCCATGCGCATCGACGTGAGCATGATGGGCGATCGTACTATCCACCGCGCCCTGCGCGATGGCATTCCCGCCGAGCACGCCGTCTTCGGCATCGCGCCAGGTTCCCTCGGCACCGGCAAAGCGCGTGCCGGTGGCAAACTCGTCGATGTGCTGCACAAACCCCCCGGCCGTACTTTCGCCCGGCGACGGTTTGAAGAACGTCGCCATGATGTATCGCTTGCCATGGTAATGCACGAGGCTATTCAACTCAGGATCAAAGTAGGCCGTGTCGCCGACATTCGATCCGAACATGTTGAAATCATGATGATGAAAAACCTTCACCGTCCGGGCACGGTCAAGCTCATTTTTGATCTTGATCTTGCGAACGAATATCGGCCTGTGAAAATCGACGACATCGTTGCAATAGAGACTTAGCTTGAGTTCGGCGTGATCGAGGCTCACGCTGGTGGTCAGAGTGTCGCGCAGGTATCTCTGGTGAATGGCCCACTTGCCATTGCTGGTCCAGTGCATCTCACCCTTGCCTGCGGGGGTCGGTGCGTGCACTCCGAAGCGACATGGCCCGGCCCCGCCGTGATTTTCCTGGCCGACGTGCGGAAAATAGGCGTCTCGAATCTGATACTGACTATCAAAGGCGACGAGTAATCGCCCGTTACCCACAGGAATATCACGCGGCATGAAACCCTTCCAGCGTGCCTCTTACGGCTATAAACATCGACGAAGGCCCGACTTCCGGCACGGGCCATCGAAGGTTTATTCGGCATCATTCGGGTGGGTGTGAAGCGCCAAGTCCGATTCAACCCGGTTTCGCCGCCAAATTTACCCATCTTTCCGCCGGAACGACCGGATTGACTGGTGCACCCCGGATAAACGCGCCGCCGGCCCCAAATGTCACCCGTTGAACCGAATCTAAACTGTTGTAATCAAAGCGTTTAGTAACAAAACAAAATTTCTCGACATTCGCGTCATTTTCAGGAGAATTCCCTTGCATCCTGCCACCCGTCCGATATGTTTAATTGTGTCATTTCGCCTCTTGTGAGGAAGCGCTCCGTCTGAGCGCGTGCTGGAAACGAACGGATCGTACGCCTTGATAAGTCATCTTGATGGTTCATCGAGTTTGAACTTGCCAAAGCTGAGGGAGATCGAAAATGCGTAAGGTATCAAAACTCGTCGTTCTCGCCGGCGCAGCAATCGCTGCACTTTCGGCCGCTGCCAACGCTGCCTTTGTGCCGTGGACGCAGCCGAGCGGAACTGTCCCGGGCCTCTTCAGCTACTCTGGTGGCGGAAGCGACAACGGGCTGTTCGGCAACCCGATCATCTCGGGCAGCACCTTCACCTTCTTCCCCAGCGGTTTCCTGGCAACATCGTCGGGTGCAGTCGCTGGCTCGCAGACCACAACCGACCGGCTTGAGTTTGAAGTAGACATCGCCCCGGGTGCGATCGACTTCGCCAGCATCACCGTTCGCGAACTCGGCGACTTCTCAGTAACCAACGGCGGGCAGGTTCGCGCTGACGCGTTCCTCTTCGTCACCAATCTCGATAACCCCTTCGGCGGCGGAAGCCCGTCATCTGATAGCGACACCTTCACGCAGGCCTTTTCCCAGCCCGCAGGTGGCAGCGGCGATTTTGACCTGACCGCGGCCTCGGTCCTCCCCAACGGCTGGACGCGCCTCCGCATCGTCGTCAACAACACCCTGCAAGCCTCGAATGATGCAGGCGGTGCCGCACTCATCCAGAAGAAGGTGGCTGGCGTCATCGTGACGGTCAACGTCCCCGAGCCGACCACCATCACTGCAGCCATCGCCGGAATGGGCGCTTTGCTCATCCGTCGTCGCAGCCGGTAAGCGATCTTCGGGTCGCCTGCTCGTGTGACTATCAAAGCATTCTCAGAAGCCCGTCGAATCCCTCGACGGGCTTCTTCGTTTGAATCTCCTTTGCCGGCTCAACGGCAATCCGCTCGATGACCGTCACTTCACCGCCGCCGAAAGTGTGGCGCGCCCGCGTCGCGACGCCCGACGCTTTTTCCCCGCGCCAGGCCTTCCCGCTAAACTTAAGCGGCCATGCCGAACGACAACCACCGCTACACCGCATTCATCAGCTACCGCCACGAGCCAGTTGGCCGCAAGTGGGCCATGTGGCTGCACCGCGCGATCGAGGGATATCGCGTACCAAAATCACTGGTGAAACAGGGCAAGAGCGCACGTCGCGTAGGCCGGGTGTTTCGCGATGAGGAAGAACTCGCCGCCAGCGCCGATTTGTCGAAGGAAATCGACGCGGCGCTTTCGCAGAGTGCTTACCTGATCGTCGTCTGCACCCCGGAAACGCCGAAGAGCCGGTGGGTGAACGCCGAAGTGGAACGATTCGCCGCGATGGGGCGGAAGGATCGCATCCTGGCGCTATTGGTTTCCGGCGAACCGCACGAAAGCTTCCCGCCGGCACTGCTGGCCCTGGGCGAACCGCTCGCCGCGGATGTGCGCGACTTAAACGCCGACGGCCCGCGCCACACCCGCGGGCAAGCCAAGCTGCGCCTCATCGCCACGCTGCTGGGGCTGAATTTCGACGATCTCCGCAACCGGGAACAGCGTCGCCAGCAGGCACGGATTCTCACCGGCGCGGTCGTAGCACTGGCCGTGGCAGCGGGCATGGGCGGGTTGAGCCTGTACGCATTCGGGCAGAAGCGGCTGGCCGACACGCGGCTGGTCGAGGTGCAAGAGGAGAAGGCCGAAGCCCAGCGGCAGCGGGATGAGGCGGAGAAGCAGCGCAAGGAAGCCGAGCGCCGCCGGGCGGAGTCGGAGGCCGTCATCGACTTCATCAACACCGACGTCTTCGCGGGCGCAACGCCGGAGCGAATGCCGAACAAAGCGGTGCGGGATGAGATCGTCGTAAAGATGCTGGAACCGGCGGCGAAGGCGGTGCGGGAGCGGTTCAAGGACCAGCCGCTGGTGGAGGCGGCGGTGATGACCCAAATTGCTTACAGTTTTGTGAAGCTCGGTCGCTTTGGTGAAGCCGAACCACTATGTAGAGAGGCGACGGGGCGATTCCGAAAGGTGTTGGGCGAGGATCACCCGAACACGATTCGGGCAATCAACAACTACGCCGAGGTGCTGCAGTCGCTGGGCCGGTCGGCGGAGGCGGAGCCGCTCTTTAAAGATGCCCTCGAACGATTCCGGCGGGTGTTGGGCGAGGATGAACCGGGCACGATCAGGTCACTCAACAACTACGCCCTCGTACTGAATTCGCTGGGTCGTGCTCGCGAAGCCGAGCCGCTTCACAAGGACGCGGTGGAGCGAAGCCGGCGGGTGTTGGGGGAGGATCACCCGGATACCATCCAGGCGATAAACAACTACGCGTATGTGCTCGATGCGCTGGGCCGCTCTAGCGACGCTGAGCCGCTGTACAAGGATGCGATGGAGCGATTCCGACGGGTGTTGGGAGAGGATCACCCGGATGCAATCGCATCGGTCAACAACTACGGCGAGGTGCTGCGTTCGCTGGGCCGGTCTAGCGATGCCGAGCCGCTCTTCAAGGACGCGCTGGAGCGATTCCGGCGGGTGTTAGGCGAGGATCACCCGGACACGATCCTGTCGATTAACAACTATGCCTTCATCCTGAACACACTAGGTCGGACAGCAGAGGCGGAACCGCGCTTTAAAGACGCGCTGGAGCGATTCCGGCGGGTGCTGGGTGAGGATCACTCGAACACGATCACATCGATCAATAACTACGCGGACGTACTGCGGTCGCTGGGGCGGTGGGCAGAGGCCGAGCCACTGGCGCGGCAGGCTGTGCGGCTGGCAAGAAAAGAACGCCGGAGCCTGGGGCCGAAGCATCCGAACACACGAGCCTTCGCCCGAAATCTCACCCGCATCCTCGTCGCCAACAACAAACCTGACGAAGCGCGCGCGGTCGCCGCCGAGTTTGGGCTGCCCGATCCCACCACCCAGCCCGCCGCAACGCGGCCGACGACGCAGCCGCTGGATGAGGCGCGGGTGGCGGAGATTCGGGCGTTCGTGGCCAAGTTGGAGGCCGATTGGGCGGAGGCGGATCGGCTTGGCGGGGCGCGTGCTGTCGAAGACTCGCCCGCCGCGACTCAGCCGGCCACGCAGCCGGGGTGAGTTCTCAGATTTGATCGTTCGTACCCCGAAGCAATGCCGTGAACCGAACCGCCCGCCGCAAAGGGACCGGCGCGGGCTCTGAGCCTGGGTCGCACCCTGCGAACGCAGGGAAGGATGCGGCACAACCTGGGGCATGTTTTGGGGCACTTCGAGGGCAAACAGTGATGCAGTCGATTTGATCGCACCGGGTCTTTGAGAATCCCGAGGTCTTTGAAAACCCCGAGATCTTTGAAAACCCTGTGGCCTTCGAGCACCCCGGGGCGCTTCAGTCGGCAGGTTGCGTCGCGGTCGCTGCCCGGGTTTTCCAGCGCGCGGCTTCGTCGATTTTTCCCAGCGCGTTGCTGGTGTCAGCGAGATACTCCGCCACCTTCGCCAGGCTAATGCTTCCGCCGGCAGTTTGCTCGAAGAGCTGGTAGGCCTTGGTGAGTTCCTGTTCGGATCGTACGTACTCCTTGTTGAAAAACAGTGCCCGCCCAAGGTTGCGCCGCAGCGCCGCCTCGGTTGCAGGTTCCTGCTGCGCGCTGGGCATACTAAGGCACGACTCAATCAACGCCACTCCCTCGCTGGCGCGGCCGTTATCGGCGAGGCTCTTGCCAAGATTCACCGCGCTAATTAGACGTTCATGCGAATCGCCACGGCCGAGCTTGTCGAGTAATGCGATACAGCCGCGCCACAAAGACTCGGCTTCCTCGAGCTGTTTCACCCCCACCAGCACATTGGCCAATATGTTCAACGAGCGCAGTGTCTCGGGATGCTCGGGGCCTTGTGCCTTGAGCATGCCCTCATATGCAACCCGGGCATAAGCAAGTGCGGCACCGCTTTGACCCGCATCGAGCATCGCCGCCGCAAGATTTCCGCTCGCGCGAAGGGTGGCGGGGTAATCAGCGCCCAAGCCGGCGGTGTATCGATTGAGAATCAAACGCCTCGTTGCAAGTGACTCATCAGTCTTCCCAAAGCTTCTTTGCAGATCGGCCAGCTTTCCGAGCACGCCCAGTGTGTGATCGTGATTCGGCCCGTAAACCCTCTCGGCGGTGGCGAGCAGATCGGGCAGCAGGTCTTCGGCTTCGGATAGCTTTCCCTGTTCCAGAAGCGTCGTGAGCAGATTGTCGCGCGAAGTGATACCCGGCCCGCTCTCCGCGCCCTGCGCTGCGATGCGAAGCGGAAGCAGCTCACGGATCACCGCCTCTGCTTCGGCAAACTTCCGCTGTTCGATGAGGTTGACCGACAGATTGTTCATCGCCGTGAGTGTTAACGTGCTCGCGGGGCCAACGTTCGGCGCAGCACGGCAACGCGCTACCAGCTCGCGGTAAAGCAACTCGGCTTCGTGGGCATTGCCGCGGTCGGCAGCAATTCCCGCCTTGCTATCAAGCAGCGAAAGGGTTGTCGGATCATTCGGGCCGAAGCGCTCGATGGCCAGCGGCAGGATACGGCTGAGCAATGCCTCGGCCTCGTCAGGCTTGTATCGCCAGCGGTGATTGATGATGAGGTAGTTGGTGATGTCGATCGTGGTGCGGTCGGCCTCGCCGAGGTGGTTGCGGTATAGTTCGACCGCGCGCTGCAGGTGCTCTTCGGCCAGATGGTACTCACCGAGGGAAAAAAGCGTCCATCCGACCGTTTCACGCACGCCGGCTTCGCCGATCGGGTCGCCGCTGAACGTCGGCCCGATCTTGTTCTGCGACGCCTTGATTGCCTGGAGCACGGTCAGGTCGCTCGCCCCCCCGCTGTTGGCGTCGGCACTGTAGAGCATTTGCTGCAGGAACCCACTCACTGCCTGACTGCGCGTGTTAGCAGCGACCGCGATCTCGCGCTGCCGGCGGGCATTGAGCAAGCCGATCGATGTCGCGACGGTCGCGCCAATCAGCATCACGAGCATGAGCGCCGCCACCCCGATGCCCACACGATGCCGCCGGACAAATTTTCGCAGTCGATACCCGCGCGTCGGTGGGCGCGCTGTAATCGGCTCATATTCGAGCACGCGGCGAAGATCATCGGCCATCGCCTGCGCCGAAGCGTATCGATGTGATTTCTCGCGCGCCAGGGCGGTCATCACGATCGTTTCCATGTCCCCGGCGAGCGTGCGATCATACCGACTGATCGGCTCAGGTTCGGTGGTCTCAATACGCTTCAACACCTCGACGATCGATGTGTTTTTCACCTCGATCGGCAATCGATCCGTGAGCAACTCATGCAGCAGCACGCCGAGCGCCCAAACATCCGATCGTACATCGATTTCATTGGCTTTCCCGGCGGCCTGTTCGGGGCTCATGTAGCCCGGCGTGCCGAGCAGCACCCCGGCGGTGGTTTGCCATGTGAGGCTTTCCTGGTCGTCAGCACCGATGATGCGCGCGATGCCGAAATCGAGCACCTTCGGCTCACCCGCAGGGTCGACCAGCACATTCGCCGGTTTCAGGTCGCGATGGATGATCGCCTGCTGGTGCGCCGCGTGGACGGCAGTCGACACCTTGATCATCAGTTCGATGCGCTGCGCCCGGGTCAGCTTCCGATCGCGCGCGTATTGCGTCAACGGCGGGCCGTCGACGAACTCCATGGCGATGTACGGCATCGCCGTCGTTCCCGGCGGGTGATGCACACCGGCTTCGTAGATGCGCGCGATGTTTGGATGCTGCAACCGACCCAATGCCTGGCTCTCGCGCTTGAATCGCTGGGCCGCGTCAACCATCGGCATGTTAAACCGCACGAGCTTAAGCGCCACCGCCCGGTGCGGGTTGGCCTGCTGCGCGACATACACCGCCGCCATCGCGCCTTCGGCCAGCAGCTTTTGCAGCGTGTACCTGCCAATTCGTTGCCCGCCGAGAGAGAGCATGTCGGGCCCACCGAGGCCGAGCCACGCATCCGTTCGCGCATCGATCACCCCGTCGGCCCCCTCGTACGCGTTCACCAGCGACCGAGCCTCGTCCAGCATCGCCTCATCGCCATTGCAGGCGGTCGCCAGTAGCGCGTCGCGCTCGGCGGCGGGGAGTTCGAGCGCGTCGGCGACGATAGCCTTGACCGCTTCCCAGTTGATCGGGGTGGTGGGCATGACAGTTCAGCGAAAAAGTACAATCTTTCAGAGTCACCGGCCCTGCAGCAAACCAATGCACCGGCGACTCCAGCCCTTACAGTTGCGTCTCGTTCAATCGCCGCGACAGCCATGCTCGCGCCACGGACCAGTCGCGTTTCACCGTTCGCGGCGAGCTATCCAGCGCCGCGGCGGTTTCTTCGACGCTTAAGCCCGTGAAATATCGAAGCATGACCACCTCGGCCAGGCGTTCATCGAACTGCCTGAGATGCGTCAGCGCGTCGTCCAAGACGATCATCGCGTTCGGGTCGGCACTCTCGACCGCGGCATCGACAAAATCGATATCCAACCTCTGCCGCCCGCCGCCCCGCTTTTTGGAAGCGTGGCGCCGTGCGCGCTCGACCAGGATTCGCCGCATCGATTCCGCCGCCACAGCGAAGAACTGACGCGGGTTCTCCCAGGTGATCGCCGGGTCGTTACTCAGCCGGAGATACACCTCGTGAACAAGTGCTGTAGTCTGAAGCGTCAAACCCGAGGGTTCGCGGGCCATTTTTCTATGGGCGAGGTCCCGAAGCTGCTGATAAACCACGGGAAACAGCTCACGGGTGGTTCCCGTGAAGCTGTCCGGCGGGGCCAGCGCCGCTGAGTCACTGTCGCCGGGATTGGATAGGTCAGGCCCCGTCACAGACTGATATTCGCACATTTCCGGCCCCCGGCCAACGGCCAACCGAGATTCTCGGTGCGAGATCAGGTCATGGTGGAAGCTTGGGTAAGATGCGTCGGGTGACGGGTTGCAATTCCACCCCAGCCCGTCTAATCATGATTGCTTCGCACGTTTCACAAGAGGACAAAGAAAAATGACTCAGCCAGTTGCCATTCAAAGCTATTGCTACCGTGGATTCAAAGCATTGCCTGCGTTCATCGAGCAACTCAGATCGACCGGCGTGGCGGCGACCGAAATCTGCGGGGTTCATGCGAGTTTCAACGACCCTGCAACTTTTGGATCAACCATTGAGCCATTCCAGAAGGCCGGAGTGCAGATTGTGGCCATCGGCGTGGAAAAGCTCACCGGCGACCTGGTCAAAGACGCCCCGCGGTTCGAATTTTGCAAGGCCGCGGGGGTGAGAAATATGAGCGTGACGTTCGATCCCGGCATCATGGATAACCAGTTCGCCGCGATGAAGAACGTCGAAAAACTGGCCGATCAGTACGACCTCAAACTAGGCATCCACAACCACGGGGGGTACGACTGGCTCGGCAACATCCCCATGCTGAAGTACATCTTCGACCGCACCAGCCCGCGCATCGGCCTGCACCTCGACACCGCATGGGCCATCGATGCCAAGCACAATCCCGTGCAAATGGTGGAGCAATTCGCGCCGAGAATGATGGGCGTGCATGTCAAAGACTTCGTCTATTCTCCAAAGCGCGAGCCAAAAGACGTGATCATCGGCGAAGGCAATCTCGACTTGCCAAAATTCATGCAAACGCTCAAGCAGATCAACTTCAGTGGGCCGTTGGTTATCGAGTACGAGGGTGATGTTGAGAACCCCGTGCCGGCACTGAAGCAGTGTGTGGCAGCGCTGAACAAGTTGGTGTGAACTCGCGATCGGGGATGAGAACGCGTGCTACCATTGGTCATGTCCACTCGCACCGAACACGATAGTATGGGCGACATGCACGTGCCGGTTGACGCCCTTTATGGTGCATCGACTGCTCGCGCCATTCAGAATTTTCCGGTGGCGATGCGTCCCCTGCCACCGGAGTTTATTCATGCCTATGGGCATTTGAAGGCGGCATGCGCGGTGGCGAATCGCGATTTGGGGCTGCTCGAACCAGAAGTCGCCGCCGCAATCATCGAAAGCGCCGATGAAGTCGCCCGCGGGCTGCACGATGGGCATTTTCCCGTCGATGTTTACCAGACCGGCTCCGGCACCAGCACCAACATGAACTTAAACGAGGTAATCGCCAACCTCGCAAGCAGGAAGCTCGCCGACGGCACGCGGGTGCATCCGAATGATCATGTGAATCGCGGCCAGTCGAGCAACGACACGTTTCCAACGGCGATGAATCTGTCCTTCGCGCTCGCGATCGAAGCAATCCTCATCCCCGCCGCCCACAATCTCGATACCGCGCTTGAAGGACTCGCCAATCAGTGGGACCACGTCGTAAAACCCGGACGCACGCACCTGATGGACGCAACGCCGATCCGCATGGGACAGGTTTTCGGCGGGTTTCGGCAACAAGTGCGCGACGCGACACACGATCTTGAAAACGCCCGCTATGCAGTGGCGCACAATCTGCCCATCGGCGGGACGGCGGTCGGCACCGGAATCAATACGCCCCGTGATTTTGGTGAGCGGGTCGCCGCGGCACTGACTTCAAGATGCGGGCAGAGCTATCTGATCGAATTCAAAGAGGCGTACAACCATCCTGCCGCACAGGCATCGCGCGATGATGTGGTGACCGCGCATGCTGCGGTGAAACGGCTTGCCATTGCGCTGTCTCGTATCGCCAGCGACATCCGCCTGCTGGCCTCCGGACCGAGGTGCGGGATTGGCGAACTGATCCTGCCCGCGGTGCAGCCGGGCAGTTCCATCATGCCGGGGAAGGAGAACCCGGTAATCTGCGAGAGTGCCATGCAGGTGGCCTGCCGAGTAATGGGCAACGACGCCACCATCTCCACCGCGGCGCTGGGTGGGGTGGGGTCGATTCTCGAACTAAACGTCGCGATGCCGGTCGTGGTTGATGCGTTTCTCGAGTCCGTGCGGCTGCTGGGTAATGTCATCGTTGTGTTTGTCGATAAAGTGTTGTCTGGACTGAAGATAGACGAAGCCAGATGCGCCGAATTGCTGGGAAAAAGCCTGATGAACGTGACGGCGCTCGTGCCAGCGATCGGCTACGATGCCGCGGCCAAGGTAGCCAAGCAGGCGCACGCAGAAGGCAAGACGATCCGCGAGGTGGCTAAGACGCTCGGCCTGCTTGACGATGCCACGCTCGATAGCCTGCTGGACTTCGATGCGATGACCCGGCCCACCGTCGAACCGCCCGCCGTCGAACCATAGTCCCGTTCTCCCCCGCCAATCTTGGCGAACGCCGCGAAGCATCCCCCCGATTATTACTAACATAAGCATAACATTGGGGGCGAGTGATGTTGACGAACCCCCTTCTGAGCGTTATTCTTGCGTGACTTGGCACTTTTACGCACGCGCGGCCCACTCGCGCGTAGCAGCGACAGGGAGTGACTACGCGAAAGTGAGTCTGGAAAGGAGTGCTCGTTCCGTGCCGAAGAAAGCAGTCGCAAAAGTGGCAAAGAAGCCCACGCGCGGCGTTGCTGTGAAAGCAGCGCCCCAGAAGAAGGCTTCGACCGTGAACGGGGTTCCAACCAAGGCTGGCAAGCCCGCGAAGGGCAAGCCCGTCGCCGCCAAGCCCATCAACAGCAAAATTGCCGAAAGTAAGTCAGCCACCGCTAAGCCGAGCACCAACGGCTCACGAAAGCCTTTGCTGGCCGCCAACCGGCTGTCGCCGCACGTCAAGTCAGAAACGAACAGCACGCCGTCGGGTAAATCCAGGTCGGTTGTGGGTAAATCCGAAGCAGTCCGGACCTCGTCGGGCAAGCCAGCATCCTTTAACTTGGTTGTCGGCCCCAAGCCGCTGGCCATGAAGGGCGCGAAGCCGGCCACATCGAGCGTGAGCACGCGCGAGGGCGCGTCATTGGCTGGTAAGCCGGTCAAGCGGCTCAAGAAACTGAAGCGCCGCGACGACGACGAAGACGCAGGCCCGCCGAAGCCCCTGGTGCCGCTTCCCCCGCCGCCGGTGACGACCGATTCAAAGCCGAAAAAGAACCAGGCGGGGCTCAGCCCGCGCGAGCTGGAAGATTTCCGCAGCCTGCTGCTGCTCAAGCGCCGCGAATTGCTTGGCGATATGAGCAGCATGGAGCGCGAAGCCCTTCAGTCCGGTCAGGGCAGCAACCTCTCCAATCTGCCTGTACACATGGCCGACATGGGCACCGATAACTACGAGCAGGAATTCACGCTCGGCCTGGTGGAGAAAGACCGCCAACTGCTTCGCGAGATCAATCAGGCACTGGCCAAGATTCAGGATGGCAGCTACGGCATCTGCGAAGGCACCGCTAAGCCCATTCCCAAGGCCCGGCTTGAGATTCAGCCGTGGGCAAGGCACTCCGTTGAGTGGGCACGCCAACTTGAAAAGAACATGATGATCCGGCGGTGAATTCTGGCCTGCGGTGAAGTCTGATCGGGTCGGCTGCTTCACGCCCTCCGATTCCGCAACGCGCCTTTCCTCAGCCGGGCAACCGTATAGTATCCGCTGCTGTGATTCCTTCCCAAGAAATGGCTTGTCGCTCCCCCGCTGCCGTGCTGTGGTTTCTCAGTGCCTTCGCGCTGCTGTTGACCGCCGACCTCGTGAGCAAGCGGGTATCGTTTGACAGGCTATTGATCCGGCAGATCGGCACGCCCCCGGCGAAGGTGGACATTATCTCGCACACGGTTGAGTTTGTCCCCCGCGTATTGCACTTTCATGTCACGGCGAATCAAGGCGCGGTGTTCGGGCTGGGCCAGGGGAAGCGATGGCTGTTTGTTCTTGTTTCGACAGGTGCGATCGGCTACCTGCTGTTCCTCTTTTCAACGCTGCACCGAAAGCACTGGCCGACGCAACTGCTCCTCGCGGGCTTCCTCGCGGGCGTGATTGGCAACATGTGGGACAGGCTTACCTTCGGCTATGTGCGCGACATGCTCTGGATGTTTCCGCAGATCACATGGGGAGATTGGCTGCCGTTTCTACCAGAATCAATCCGACGGCACGACGTGTTTCCCTGGATTTTCAATCTGGCCGATTCATACCTCGTCACCGGCGTGATCGTGACGATCGGCTACATGCTCATTGCAGGCGAACGAAAGGTTGCGCCGCACATCAGCACAGATGAACAGAGATTGAACAAAGGCGAGACGCAGCCAATCGAGAAGTAGATTCCGCAAAACAGCGACGCGACGGTTGGCTTCAGGGGCTTGAATCTGTGGTTAGAGATGAATGCGACAGAGCACATGATCCGCAGGGCGATTCGACTGGCGATGACCGGCCGGGGACGCGTCGAACCCAATCCGATGGTGGGTTGCGTGCTGGCGCGCGATGGCAGGGTCATCGGCGAAGGCTACCACACCCACTTCGGCGGGCCACACGCCGAGCCGCAGGCCCTGGCCGACTGCATGGCACGCGGCGAAAGTCCTGCTGGGGCAACGGCTTATGTCACACTCGAACCGTGTTGCCACGTGCGAAAAAAAACGCCGCCGTGCGCGCCACGGCTTATAGAAGCGAAAATCGCCAAGGTCGTTCTCGGCTGTCTCGATCCCAACCCTGCTGTAAACGGCAATGGCGTGGCGATGCTACGGGCGGCAGGGATTGATGTTTCGCGCGTCGATCCTGCGCTGGAGGCCGAGTGCAAGCAGCTAATCGCTCCATTTTTACTGCGCACCTGCTGTAGAAGGCCGTACGTCACCTTGAAGTGGGCGGAGACGGCCGATGGAAAGATCGCCGGCCCCGGCGGCAGTCGATTGCAGATCACTGGTGAACCGGCAAACCAACTCGTGCATCTGCTTCGCTCGCGATCGGATGCGATCATGGTCGGCGTGAACACCGTGCTGGCCGACGATCCACAACTCACTGCCCGCGGTGTAGAACATTCTCGGCTGCACACGCGGATAATCCTCGATTCAAAACTTCGCGCCCCGGCAAACGCGCGAATATTCCTTGCGTCCGGTGAGAAGGAGCGCACCATCATCTTTCACTCGCCCGCGGCCGCTGCCAACCCCCCCGCCGACGAACGGATCAGCCGTCTGTTGAACGCAGGTGCCCAGCTCATCCTCCGCGGCGAGAATCCGAACGATCGCCTCTCGTTGACCGACGTGTTTGAGCATTCCCTGTTGAGCGATCTTAGTGATCTGATGGTCGAGCCAGGCCCGGCAGTCGCGCAATCATTTTTTGAATCAGGTCTCGCGCACAGGCTGTGGATTTTTCGTTCGGCGCGGCGAGTGAATGATGATTCCGCGCCCTCTGCCATAAAGGTCCCGAGCGAATATGTCGTAACCGGTCACATGAAGATTGGCGACGATGTGCTAACGGAGTATCTCGATACAAAATCAGATGCTTTCTTCGCCGCGGTGCCCTCGGCCGATTTTGTTCTCGCCGCGGAAGCCCTTATGTAGCATGGGTTTCCAACCCATTTTTTCTTCTCTCCCAAAGTAACAAGGGGTTGGAAACCCGTGCTACGGAATGCTCCACTGCGCTTTTACCGCTTCGATCACCAGTGGCTTATCCTGCAGGGTATACGGATCGCCGCGCGCCCAGCCGCCGTCGCGGTTGTCGGTGAACCATTTCCACAGGAACACGCCTTTCATAAACGACCGCTTCTGCGCCTCCTCAATTGCAATCCGGTACAGCCGGGCCTGTAGATCAAACGCCTCGCCGCGATCATGGCTCCACGGCTCCGCGGCGGTCTTGGTCGCGGTGGTGTAACCAATTTCGCCGAACACGATCGGGCGTTTCCACCGTTCCGCGAACGGCTCCAACTCGGCGTAGATTGCGTTCCATCGGGCGCGAATCTCTGCGTCGGTCGGATTGTCTTTCGGGCCGACGGGCCAATATGCCGTAATCGCGATTACATCGACTGCATCCCACCATGCGATCTTCTGCCACTCCATAAACGCCGCCGAGTAGCACAGCGGGCCGGAATAGACAGCGCGCACATCGGCAATCAGCTTCCGCCAGCGCGCTTCCTGATGCGTGGTCTTCTCGTATTCGACACCAATGCACAGCGCATCGGCCCCCGATTTCTGCGCGATGTGCGCGTTGATCAGCAGAAACTCCGTGTAACTTGCAAACCATTTATCCCAGTCCTCTTCCGAGAGCATTTCGATGTCGCCGTGCCACTTCCCGCCGTGAAACTCGCGCGACCAGATATGCGGCTTAAGCAGCACCTTCAACCCCGCGGCGTGGGCGTTTTCGATCGCCTTGGCCAGATTCCCCTCCGGCGAGCGACCATCCCTGCCATATCGCACCGCCGGCGCGTTAATGCTGTTCATCCACGCATAGTCGTTTAATGCCACCCAATTTGCTCCGAGGCCGGCGATCTCCAACATCTGCGCCGCGCAACTTTCGGTTCCATAACCCCCGCGGGAGCTGGCCAGGCAGATGCCTTTAACCTCTTGCGCAGCAGATTGATTCCCGCTCGCAGACAGAACCACAAAAAGGAGCAAACTCATCGCCCCGGCAAATGCACACGAGCGGCCAGCCCGCCGCCGTGCTTTCGTGCGTCGACAGCTCTGGCGCATCATTCTGAAACGTCTTGAAAATCTCCCCGCTGTACCGTCCGGGACGACATCTTCTCGGTCGCATTGAGTCATCTTCGGGTCTCTCCGTCTCTATGGTCTCTCCGTCTCAATCCAGCGCGTTAAGTAGTTGATCCATCTGGGCTTCGGTATTGTAAAAATGTGGCGCGGCGCGCAAGCGGTTTTCACGCACCATGAGTTCGATCTTGTGCTGTTCGCGAAGCATTCGATAAATCGATTGCAGATCAGCATCGCCCGGCGGGAGAAACGCGACGATGCCGCTCCAGCTCTGCTCATCTCGCGGGCTGATGACTCGGTAGCCCTTTGCCCGCAAACCGTTTGCAAGCCGATCGGTCAGAAGGCGGATGCGCTTCTCAACCGCATCCGCCCCGGCCGAGTACAGAAGCTCAGCGGCGGCACCCATCCCCATCATGGTGGCCAGAGCGGGGGTTCCACATTCGTGCCGGCGGTTGTCGGGCTGAAGCGTGTAGTTGATGTCGCCGTAGTTATCAGGGTCAACCACCGAATATGCCCCGACAGCCAGCGGGCGCACCTGCCGCATCAGCTCCCTGCGAATGAATACAAAGCCCGTCCCCATCGGGCCGAGCAGCCATTTTTGGGAACCACATGCAAGAAAGTCGATGTTCATTCTCGTTACGTCCACCGGCAGTCCGCCGAGCGATTGGATCGCATCAACGCAAAACATCTTCCCACGCGCCCGGCAGAACGCGCCAAGGGCCTCCATCGGCATGCGCTGTCCGCTGGCGTATTGAACATGTGACAGCGCCAGCATGCGACACCGGGGATGCGCCACCGCGGCGAGTAGTTCATCGACACTGACTGCCCGACTGCCATCAGACTGATCACGTTCGGCGATGGTGACAAGCTCCACCCCGTGCCGCTGCGACAGTTCCATCCAGGGGTAGATATTGGCAGGATATTCTGAAGCCGCAGTCACAATGCGGTCGCCTTTGTTCCAATCCAACCCGAATGCGATGGTACTGATCGCCTCCCCTGTGTTCTTTTGAAAGGCAACCTCAACCGGGTCGGCACCGATCAGTTGGGCAATCGACCGGCGAACCTGCGCCACATCGCGAAAATCGACCCCGCCGAGGTAGGCATGGCCCTCGAATGCGTCGACGGACCTTCGCATCGCGTCTGCCACGCACCGCGGCAGAGGCGAAATGCCGGCGTGGTTCAGATAATTCCAGTTCTTTAGCACAGGAAATGCATCAACATTTCCCACCAGTTCATCCACGTTGGTCATACAGCCGAAGTATAATCAAATGCCCTCGCGACGATGGGCGGAAGGACCCCTAATATTGAAGATGATGTTGCATTGCCGATGCCCATTTGCCCCCCGCAGTGTCGCCCTGAGACTCGCCGCAGCCGCCGCACTCGCCGCGGCATCGGTGCCGGTGATGGCTCGGCCGACGCTGCCAGTGCCGACGTTTCTTGATGTCGGGCTGCCTGCGCTCGATTTTCCGGGATACTACACCCATCTAGACAAAGCCCGGCAGGAAGTCTTCACTGGCCGCTATCGCAATGCGCTGCTCCGTCTGAGCCAACTGCCGGCTGACGAAGATAACGAAGTCCGGCTTCTGCGGGCCGAGGCGCTGCTTTGTCTCGGCCAAGCCTCCTCCGCCGTCGCCGTATTGAATGATGCATCGCTTGCCGAAAACGACGCCGCAGCCATGCTCAGGGCGCGTATCGACCTTGAAACCGGTGCTGCAGATTCTGCGATTGCGACACTTCGGAGTGTGATCGCCCGCAGTCCCGCTTCGCTTGCAGCCCGTCAGCAGCTTGCCGACGCCCTCGAAACCGCCGGCGACCTTGCCGCTGCAAAGGCGGAGTTGGCTTGGTTCGTTGCGCCCGGGCAGGACTTCATCGCCAGACTTGAAGATGAAGCCGACCCGATTCTGGATCACGCCGCGAATCTCACGACGGTAGCCCGCGCGCTGGACCGCTGGGCGACCTTGAATGGCGTGTATCAGACCGATGAATCGCTGCACGATAAGATCTTGAATGCCTTCGTGCGGGCCTATGATCAGATCGATCGCCAATATTGGCCCGCCCACGTCGCCGCGGCTGAGTTTATGGCGTCGCGTGACGATCACACCAAGGCGCTGAAGGAATTGAAGGCAGCCAACCAACTCAATCCGAACGACGCGCGCATAAACGAGTTGCTGGGGTTCATCTCGATCGAGCGCTACAACCTCGACGGTGCCGATGCTGCGGTGCGTGCGCTGCGCGCGACATCGCCGCAGAGCGCGCGGGCCGACTTGCTGGAGGGCCGTACGCTACTCCGGTCGCGGCAGCCGCTCCTGGCCGAGGCGCCACTCCGCCGCGTCCTGGCGTCGCAACCGGAGAACATTGAAGCCCTGGGCCTGCTCGCAGCGTGCAATGCCCTCCGACTGCGCGAGGATGCGGCAGCGGAACTGCTAAAACAGGTCGAAGCAATCGACCCCGATAACGCTACCTCCTATTTCGAGGTGGCCGAGCAGCTTGGAGCGATGAGGCAATATCCTCGCGCGATCGCGATGTACAAAGTGGCGATTGCCCGCGCTCCGTGGTGGACCGCCCCGCGAAACGGGCTGGGGTTGCTCTACACGCAATCTGGCGATGAAGACGACGCCCGCGCCGCGCTCGACGAAGCACACGCCCTTGATCCATTTAACCTGAGTACTACCAACTACTTACGCCTTCTCGACGACCTGGCAAAGTTCGCCAGGCTGGAAACAAAGCATTTCATCATTTTGTACGACGCCACGCTCGATCCGATCATTGCCGAGCCGATGGCCGAATATTTGGAGAGCATCCACGCCGAGGTGAGTGCCGAGTATCAACACGAGCCTGCGGTAAAGACGTTAATCGAGATTTTTCCAACGCATGATGCGTTCAGCGTGCGCACCACCGGTTCGCCGTGGATCGGCACGGTCGGCGCGTCCACCGGACGGGTGATCGCGATGGTCTCCCCTCGCCGGGGGCAGAACACGATGGGTGCATACAACTGGGCGCGCGTCTTGCGACACGAATACACCCACACAATCACGCTTGGGGCGACGGAGAATCGCATTCCACATTGGATGACCGAAGGGCTTGCCGTGCTTGAAGAGCGCAAGCCGATTCCGTGGGACTGGGTGCCCCTGCTTTTTCATGCGGTGAAGAATGATGAGCTGTTTTCGCTCGAAGACCTGACGTGGGGGTTTGTGCGACCAAAGAAGCCCACAGACAGGACCTTGGCCTACGCCCAAAGCCATTGGGTTTGCCAATACATTGAGGAAACCTTCGGACACGAAACGATTTTGAAGCAGCTGAGCATGTACCGTGACGGCGGGCTGCAGGAGCAGGTGATCCCGGAAACCACGGGCAAGAGTGTATCTCAGTTTGAGTCAGACTTTTTTGCGTGGTCGCGCGTACAGGTGGCTTCGTGGGGATACGACGAAGAGTCGCAGAAGCAATACGACAAGCTGCGCGAGTCGGGCGAGGACCTGATCAAGTCGCGCAGTTATGTGCAGGCGGTAGCGGTCTGGGAGCAGATAGCGGCGCTACGGCCAGTCGATGCGCTGCCGTCACAACGCCTTGCCGGGCTTTATCTTACGAAAGAAGTGAACCAGCCCCAGAAGGCCATCGAGGCGCTCTCGCATCTGAACGACGTTGAGATTAAGGACAATCGCTACGCAAAACGCCTGGCCCGCCTGCATCGCGATTCGAAGAACGTCCCGCAGGCGATTCAGGTCGCGCGCGATGCCGTGATGATCGACCCCTACGATCTCGACGCGCAGAAGCTGTTGGCGGAACTGTACGAGACCGGGGACATGCCCGCGAGGCTCGAAAGGCAGCGAAAGGTGGTCGCCACGCTGGAGCGATGGCTCGCGGAGAACAAGAAGCGCAATCGACTTTAACAAAGCACTGCGCGCGGCTGAGCATAGACGGCGCGCCCGCCAGCCTGTTTCAAAGTAGCGCAGTCTCTGGGCGCGGACGCTGATCATTGATCGAACAACCGCACCGCCATTGCGGCGCAATGTCGTTTGACAACATTCCAGTCATGCCAGCCAGGGGCAAGATTCTTGTACTCCGACAATTGCGTGGCGTCGAGATCGAACGGAAGTGGGTTGGCAAGCTGGATTTGAAGTTGCTGCAAAGCCGACTGGCCGTTGGGTTGTGGGTATAGGTCGTCAAATCGCTTGAAGGCTCCGCGTGTGCCGTCACTACCCAGTCGGTCGGAGAGCGCTGCAAAATCAAGATAATCGCGCGTCGCATTCCGTTTCAAGATGAGAGCGGCTTTGATGCGAAGCATTTCGGGCATGGTTGGGACGGTCAGCGTATGGCCCGCTCGCTCGATTCGCATCGTTTCGAGTGGCTCCTCGCGGATTAACTGCCGCACACCAGTTTCAATGCCATCGAGACTGCCAAGAATCTGCTCCGGTCGATTTATGCGAGCCGTCTTCCAACCCGCGACGGCCTCAAGTTCGGCTAGCACTTGGTCAAACTTCTCACGCAAGTCAGGTAAGACGTGATCGGCGTCGCGCGAGAACCGGTGTCCCACATGGGTCGAAGCGGCGGTGCCTCCCACGAGAACCGCTTCAGGAAAAAGACTCTGTAGGTGCGCGGCAGATGAGAGAACGCGCTCCCAATCAGGCAGTTCGTCGGGCTTCGGCATAATGATTCCAAAAGTGATAGCGCTGCGCGTGAGGATCGGTGAGCCTTGGCTGGCAAACTCGCCATACTTTCTGCACCAGTCCGGCATCCCGTTTCATCGCGTCTCGAAGTGCCTCCCAGTCCACGCGATGACCTCGTGCGATGATGTCATCAATCGCAGCCAGCGTCAGGCCCTGGTGGTTTAGATGGCGGTGCTGCACAGGAAAAGCTCCCGGTAAACGCTAGCACAAACAGAGCCCGGCGTGCAACTCGCTTTTTGCCTCCCCGGCGAGCGTCAATCCAAGCCAGAGGCCCTTCCGGCTCAGATTGAGCCGGTCGTATCCCAGCGGTATCCGATGCCGACTATACTCTCCCCCATGAACGATCTCACCATCGCCGCATTTCAGAAACATATCCGCGACCGTTATGAAAAGGTGGACCGCGAGCGCGGAACGCCGAAGACTTTTGTCTGGTTGATTGAAGAAGTGGGCGAACTCGCGACGGCGATCAATGGCAACGACCGTGCCAATCTGGAGGAAGAGTTTGCCGACGTCATCGCCTGGCTCTGCACCCTGGCCAACATCAACGATGTCGATTTGTCTGCCGCAATTGCGAAAAAGTACCTGTCCGACGCGCCGCCGGAGGGAACCAAGTGAGCGAAAGGGGTGAGGCGCCGGGCGATTCCAACGTCCGTTGGGAGCTTTGCTTGTCCATGTAGAAACGAGTGCGGCGTATGGAAAACGCCCCATGAACACCGTCGGATTGACCCTATGAGTGGCTGCACTTACTTTCCCCGTATGCGCTGCTGCGTTTGGGCTACCCTGGCACTGATGTTCATCTCCACCGCGGCGGCTGCTCAGCCGGTGGGGGAGGTGGAGAGCATCGGGTTCAACAACGTGTTTCGCCCGGCCTGCTGGACGCCGATGGTTGTGCGCATCCGCCCCAATGGCGCGCCCTCCGCGACATACCAGATACAAGTCAAGCAGCGCGACAGCGATAACGACACCGCCATCTACACCCGCAACATCACCCTCACCGGAAGCGAGGCCGGCGGGCGCGATCAGCGATTCTGGATGTATTTCATCCCCCAGCCTGTCGCGGGGGGGCTTCCGTCATCGCGAGATGGCGCTTCTCTTAAGGAGTTGCAAGACCTTCTAGAAGTCTACCTTTGCGACGAATCGGGCAAGCAAATCTCGCAGCTAGCCGTCACAGGCGTCCCCAATTGCATCGACCCCCCGAAGAGTGACTCGGGCGCGCGCGGCGTACGACTAATTCTGGCAGTCAACGACGGCGGAAGTCGCATCTCCTGGTCGGAATATCTGGACGCGCTCACCGACCGCAAGGCCTTGCTGGGCGTTCTGGAAAACGTCGAATTCGTTTCCGTGCGCACACGCGACCTGCCCGAAAGTGTCCTGGCCTACGATGCGGTCGATGCAGTCCTCTGGCTCGATAGTAACCCCGGCGCGCTCCGGCAGGACGGCGGCGCGCGCGAGCAGGCGCTGGAGGCCTATATTCGCAACGGCGGGCACCTGGTCATCTCGCAATCGAGCAACTGGCAGCAAACCCTCGCATTTGGCCCGCTCTTGCCAGTGAACATCGAGCGCATGATCGATGTCCCCGATGTAAGCACATTCCGTGAGATGGCCCTGGTCACCGGACAGGGACGGCGCTCCGAACACACCCAGCGGCGGGCTTGGGATGCTCTGGCTGGCAAAGGACCGTACCGCGTTGCAGTTGCCACCCCACGCACCAATGCAGTGGTAGACCGATGGATGGCCGTTCCCGCCGCTGGCAATAGACCTGACGAGCCGCCGGAGATGCCCCCCGGAGCCAAAACACAGGAATCAGCAGCAACCGAGCCTGCACAGCCAACTGCGGGGCGAATTCCGTTTATCGTCCGGCAGGTGATTGGCACGGGCGCGGTCACCTGGGTGGCGCAAGATCTTGGCGATCCGGCCATCACGTCGCAGGTGAAGAGCGGCTGGATCAATGTGTGGGATGCGGTGTTCGGCTGGCAAAACGAAGCGATCATCGGTCGCACCGCAACCCGTGCAGAACTCGACCGCTACGCCCCCACCGCAGGCGTTGATTTGGGGTATGAGCTTTCGCAGTTTGAAGATACAACGCAAGTTGGGCTGTTCATCACGCTCGCAGTAGTGTTTTTTGTGCTCTACTGGCTACTGGCCGGGCCTGGATTATACCTTTTTCTAGCGAGCCGAAACCGCGCCAGCGCGAGTTGGTTTGCCTATGCCGCTGCGGCGATCGTGGCGACGTTGCTGACGGTGGTGATCGTCAAACTCGTCCTGCGCGGACCGCCGAGGCTTGACCATCTCACGCAAGTGCGCGGCGGGCGCGACGGGCCCGGCGACGTCCGCTCCCGATTCGGCGTCTACATCCCTCGCGATGGCCCACAAGAGCTTGCCCTGGCACAATCCGGCGAACCCGGCACAGTCTCGATCATCGGCCCCCTCCCTCTCCACCCGTCGCAGCTCAGTTCAGAATTGGAGACGACCGGAAAGCTCAGCTACCCCGTCAATGTTCGCGACGCTTCCAGCGCCGATTCAGCAGCAATGATCGTCCCCTACCGAAGCACGCTCAAGCAGTTTGAGGCGCGTTGGCAAGGCGAGATCGAGGGCAGAATTGAAGGCGTCGCGACGATTAGTGATCAAATCGCCGGCAATCTCCAGGGCAGATTGACCAACGGCACCACGCGCGAGCTGCGCGATGTTTACATCGGCTATAAGATTCCCTCGGGTAAGCTCTGGATGCTCTATGTGCCCAAGTGGCAGCCCGGCGAGACGATCGACCTGCAGCGGGAACGGTTTGGCGATCGTAACGTCGAGAATGGCAAGCCATCGGCACGCATCCCCGGCATCGAGAACGCCGCGCCCGGTGGGACGATGAACCTCATCGGCGAGATCGGTGTCGATTGGCGCGATTTTTGGGCGGCAGACATGCGCTCGCTGGTCCAGATGGGCGATATTCAGTGGGATGACACCGCCGGCCGCGCCCGCAGGGCCTGGCCGATGCTCACTTTTTTCGACGCGCTGCAACCAGCCACCGCCGACTCCACCCGCGGCAGGATCGAGTTTCTTCGCCGGGGCGCCAGGCAGATGAACCTTACCCCGGCACTCGTGGCCGGAGGGCTGGTGGTGGTCGCAGAGGCAGTCAGGGTCCCCCAGCCGGGGGGAACAGAAGTCGAAGGCGACCTTGTCCCCGGCAACGGGCGGACGATTTATCAGTTTGTGTTGCCGATGGAACGAAAGGTGGAAGAATAAGGGGCAAGCAATCAGGGGTTTGGGGCAAGTAAGAAAAGAAACCATGAACTTACTCGCCGCTGATTGCTTGCCCCCATTCATCTTTTGACGCAGGAATTGAGAATCATATGGCCGTCATGATCAAAACTGTCAATCTCACAAAACGCTACGGCAATCTGATCGCGTTGAGCAATCTCAATCTTGAGATTCACGAGGGGGACTGCTTCGGCTTCATCGGCCCCAACGGTGCCGGGAAGACGACTACCATCAAAATACTCGCAACACTCCTGCAGCCGACTTGGGGCGAGGCGCGCATTGCCGATCATGTCATCGGCTATCAGTCGCGCTCGATTCGCCCGCTGATCGGTTATGTGCCTGACTACTTTGGTGCCTATGAAGATATGGTGGTGCAGGAATACCTCGAATTCTTCGCTGCGGCTTACAACATCAACGGCCCGCAGCGGGCCAAGGTGGTCAACGATGTGCTCGAATTGACCGACCTGGGCTACAAGCGCGATGCGCCGGTCGACGGGCTAAGCCGGGGTATGAAGCAGCGGCTGAGCATCGCACGCGTTCTCGTGCACGATCCAAAGGTGCTTTTGCTCGACGAGCCCGCCGGCAACCTCGACCCGCGCGCCCGCATTGAAATGCGCGAGCTGCTGAAAGAACTCCGCAGGATGGGAAAGACCATCCTCATCAGCAGCCATATCCTCCCGGAACTACAAGACTTATGTAACACCGTCGGCATCATCGAACGCGGCGAACTCATCTATTCCGGCCCGTGGGAAGATATCATCCGTAAATCGGGCGCGGGCACGGTGCTGCATGTCAGCGTCGCCTCCAATCAGGAACTCGCCGCGGCAATGCTGGCCCAGGACCCGAATGTGGCCAATGTCGCAAACTCCAACGGCTACATCGAGATAACCATCCGCGACGGCCTGCAGGACTACACCTTTATCCCCCAAAAACTCCTGGCAGCGGGCTACAAACTCACCATGTTGAAGGAAGAAGAAGCCAACCTGGAAACAGCGTTTATGCGGCTGACCAAGGGAATTGTGCAGTAGAGGCGACCTTTTCAAGGTAGAATAACGGCATGTCGATCTCAGCACTTATCGAAGAAGTCGAAAAGCTGTCGCCGGTCGAGCAGGAGCAGTTCCTGCGCGCGGTGATGGACATCGTAGGCGATCAAAGTCATGGACTAACCCCAGCCCAGCAAGAAGACTTAACCAAGCGGATTGAAGAAGCAGACGCCCATCCGGACGCTAGCATCGCCTGGGAAGTGGTCAAAGAACAGATTCGAATAGAGCGAGATCATGCCAGAAGCAAAGGTAACGCCGCGCGCTAAGCTCGACTGGGACAAGGCTTACCTCTGGTATGCGAAACTAGGGGGGCACTTGGCCGACCGCTTGGACAGGGCGATCATTAAAGCCATTGACGATGCCAAAGATCATCCTTATCGATTTTCCGAGCATGTACCGGGCGTGCGGCGGGTCCTGCTGGATGATTTCCCTTACAAAATCATCTACCGGATGCTAAGCGAAAACTCGATCGAGGTGCTTGCCATTTATCACGTTGCAAGAGACCCGGATCGATGGATTGATCCGACCCGTGGCTAAACGAGGGCGGAAACCTACTTCTGGATGGACAGGGACGTGAAACGATGCTAGGAATCCCCAACTACCTCTATCGCCTCCTACCCGCCAATCCGATTTTGTTGCGCGTGGTCGAGGTGGGTGGTAAGCGGAAGCGCGACCTGGCAGTGCGGTGCACTTACCTCGGCCTGCTCACGGCGATCGTGCTCTTCTCAATCGTCTTCGGCGGGCAAAAATTTGCCGGAGATGTTTCGTTCTCCGCCCTCACCAAGACCAGCGGGCAGATTTTTCAGCAGATGAGCTATGTGCAGCTTGCCCTGGTCGCACTACTCGCACCGGTGTTTACCGCAGGGTCGATCACTCAGGAAAAAGACTCTCAGACTTACGATATCCTCCTCGCCACACCACTGACCAATGCCCAGATTGTGCTCGGCTCTTTGCTCAGCCGACTGTTTTTTATCGTGGCGCTGCTCATCAGTGGAATCCCAATCTTCTCCATCACGCAGATCTTCGGCGGCGTGGCGATCAGCGCGATTGCGATTTCGTTCGGCATCGCCACTGCAACCGCATTCGTCACAGGCGCGCTGGCAATGGCCATCGCCACCTTCAAAGTGGGCACCCGGCGGACGATTTTCAGCTTTTATCTCGCGATTGTGGTTTTCCTCGTCGGCGGGGTGTTGCTGGATAAGGTGGAGGCGTTTCATCCGGTCATCGGCGTGGAGACAACGGCTTCGGGACAACCGGCGATCGACTTAAAGACTGGTGAACCCGTTCTGATTCGCACCAAGACCAGTTGGCTGACCGCGGTCAACCCGTTTCTAGCGCTGCGGAGCATCTTCGGCGAACCCGGATACACCCCGCCGGACCTCGGCAAGCTCCCGCCTGCGCTGCAAAGTTGGCCGACGGGGTGGTTTCTCAGTCGGCCGCACAGCTTTTTCATCGCCGCCAACTTCACCATCAGCCTGCTGCTGGTATTGCCGTCGATCATCCTGCTGCGGCGCATGGCGCAATCAACGTTTTCGCCCAAACTCTGGCTCTTACAGAAGTTACGACTAAGCACCGGCGAAACCACGCGCAAGCCGCGCGCCGTCTGGAATAACCCGATCGCCTGGCGTGAAGCCAAGACCAAGGCGTCAGCGGCGCGGGCAACGCTCGTGCGGTACACGTTCATTTTTACAGGTATTTTCGGCGCGATTTCCCTCCTGGTGATGTTCTCGCAACAAGATGCGGCAGAAACATACATCAACCCCGGCGGATACAACGCCGAGGTCAATACGCTGTTCATTCAAGGCAAGGGCAGTGGCACGTTTCAGCTCACACCGACCACGGCCATCACGCTCAACGGGCAACCCGCAGACGCCTCGGCCTTGCGCGGTCAATACAAGGTGTCTCAGCCGCCGACCTTGCAGCGTGTGGGGGGAAAGCTGGTGCTGGCGACGGTGGATTTGGTCGATTACCCGCGCAGGCTCAATGCCAGTAGCGCGCGCGACTACCTGTTTGGAGCAGTCGTGCTGGAGTTTGCCGCAATTCTTCTCATCGTCACCAATGCCGCCGCTAGCACGGTGACGCGCGAGAAGGAAGATGGTTCGCTCGACCTACTGCTCTGCTCGCCCATCACCAGCCGCTACTACATCTGGGGCAAACTGCGCGGCCTGGTGGCATTTGTGCTACCGCTGGTGGCTGTTCCGGTGGCAAGCGTGCTGATGTTTGTCATTTATGACAGCTTCCGCGCGCTGAGTTCGCGCGACGCGGGCTTCCGCTGGGTCGTCTTTCCTGAGGCGATCATCATCCTGCCCGCAACGCTCATCATCGTCGCTGCGTTTGCGGCGATTGTGGGCATGCAGATGTCGCTTCGGATGCGCACCACCGTGCGCGCAGTGATGGCGAGCGTGGGGATTGTGCTGGGCGCGTGTTCGCTGCTGGCTTTTTGCGGGTACAGCCTGCTCGACCGCTTCGGTCGGGGCACTGAGACGATCGGGCTGATTCTGGCGAGTTTCTCCCCTTTCAATGTGATCATGCTGCTGATCAACCCCTATCGGTTCGCCAGCAGCCAGTTCGGCGGGACGGTTTCACCTTCGGACATGGTTCAGGCGCGCGTGATCGTGGTCATTTTCAGCCTCATCGCCACCGCGGCGTACGCGGGATTGGTCTGGACGATGTATAACTCGATGGTGAAGAACTTCGACATGACTATCCGCCGGCAGAGTCGGTAGCGTGCCGTTCGTTCCCTATGCCTCGCACGACTTGGCGTGAGATGCCATCTCCCGCCATCCAAGAGCCGAAAATCAAATCGGTCGGTCTTAGTACCGGCATGGGTTTGCTCCAATCGCCGCGGGGATTTACGATACTGGGTCCACGCGGCGCGACCTGCGGCGCGGTGATTGACCTCGAACGAAAGAACACTCATGCCTCTGGACGACATTCTCCTCGACTGCGAAGCCCACATGGAAAAGGCGATTGACCACCTCAAGCGCGAGCTGACGGGCATTCGCACCGGCAGAGCCAATCCGGCATTGGTCGAGCATATCAAGGTCGATTACTACGGATCGCCGACGGATATCAAATCAATCGCGGTGATTAACGTGCCCGAGGCGACGCAGATCAGCATCAAGCCGTTCAGCCCAGGCGATCTCAAGATGATCGAAAAGGCCATCAGCGACAGCAAGCTAGGCCTGACGGCGCACAGCGACGGAAAGCAACTGCGCCTGCAACTCCCCCCGCTAAGCCAGGATCGGCGGTTGCAGTTGGTCGGGCAATGCAAGGGGTTTGGTGAGCACGCGAAGGTGAGCATCCGCAACGCCCGCCGGGACGCCAACAAGCTGCTTGAAACCGAGCAAAAGGGCGGCCTGATGACCGAGGACGACCTAGACCGCGGCAAGGAACAGGTGCAGGAACTCACCAAGCAATACGAGGGGAACGTGGAAAAAATGCTGGAAGACAAGCGACATGAAGTGATGCAGGTGTAAGTGCAAGCCCCATGAATCGCCCCACAGCAACCCAAGACAGCAACCCGGCATCGATCGAATCGGTGCCGGTTTTGCCATACTCAGTCATCAAAGGCCAACTTGATCACTGCGACCCGTTCTGGCTCGGCCGCGTTTCCGCCGCAGTGATTGTCTTTCTCTTCGCTCTCATCTGCGCTTTAGTTGCTGACACATGGCGTGGCTTGTCTGTCCTGGGTGGGGTAAACGCCGATGGCTGGGCGTTTCACATAGACTACGCGATGTCAGGTGCCTGCATGATGCTGTTTGCCGCTGGCTGCTTGCTGCTGTCATCGAAAGAGCTTGACGCGCCCGAGAACTCAACGCTCAGGATTTCGATCATGCGTGCACTTGCGGTCATTGCCGCGGCGATCTATTGGTCGAGCGATTTACTCTCGGCGCATCTGGCGGTTTCGCTGAATCTTCCAGTGGAGAACACTCTCTTCGCTGTTATGGGAATCGCTACCCTCGCGGCTGTCGCGATCGCCGGCACCATACTTCATCAAATCTGCCACAGGGTGCCGCACCTGCTTCTCGCTCGAAAAGTCCAGGCGGTGGTGTTCCTGGGGGCCGGCATTATGATCGCAATTTTGTTGGTTTCCATGGCGGAGAACATGGGTGTCGCGTGGCTTACACCCAGGCAGGACGATCCGTTACCAAAGATCATCTTGCTCGCCTCTCTCGCAGTGGAGTGCTTCGCCGCCGTAGTACTCGCTCAGCTACTCGTGGCAATCAACCGCGCAGCGGCCTCGGCGCGAACGACGGCTATTGAAGCGATTCGCCAGCACCCCGACTCATAGCCACGCCGGCATCGGCAGTTCCCACCGCAGGGCCTGGCCAGTTTTGGGGTGTGTCAGCCCAAGCGCCACCGAAATCAGCCGTAAATCCGCTTCGGGAAATCGTGGGCAATAGATCCTGTCATTCACGATCGGGCAATCGCGCTCTGCGAAATGCGCCCTGATCTGGTGCTTCCTCCCCGTCTCCAGCCGCACCCGCACCAGTGCCCGGCCGTTTGCAACTTTGAGCGTTTCATAGTGCGTCACGGCGCGCTCCCCTTTATCGGGATGAGTCGTCGATCGCACTCTGCCGTCGGCGAGTTCCACCAGCTTTGTGTCGATCGTGCCCGCGGGGGTCTTCGGCACGCCATCGAGCAGGGCGACATAAACCCGCTCGACGCTGTGGCTGGCAAACTGGCGCTTGAGGTCGGCGAACGTCGGCTCGTTCTTTGAAAAAACCATCAAGCCGCCGGCGTCGGCGTCCAGCCGATGAACCAGCCCGATCCGCGCCCGCGGTTCGCGCTTCTGGTAGAACGCGCGAAGGAGCCCGAACAGGTTCACCCGGCTATCGCGCGGCCCGCTGCTGGTGATGATGCCCTGCGGCTTGTTGATGACGAACAAATCTGCGTCCTCAAAGACCGTTTCCACCGGCGGGCGATTCTCCCTTCGCTCGGCCCGGGCAGCGGCCCGGGCGCGCGGCGTGCTCTTCTTGTCGCCCACGCGCAACACATCCTCCTCGCGCAGCGGCTCTTTCAGCGATGTCACCGCAAGCCCGTTCACACTAATGCGCCGGTCGCGCAGCATCTGACGAAACGTCGAACGGCTGGCCAGCGGCAGGAGTTGTTCGAGGCGATCGAGAATCGTCATGTGTCAAATCACCGGATCGGGCCGCGCGCTACTGAGAAACCGCAGCACGGCGTCAGCGGCCTCTTCACTGTTGACGATGGAATTGTGATCGCCCCGCGGAATCCAATAGCTTTGCTTGGGCTGCGTCGCGCGGTCGAATAAGGCGCGACCATGATTGAAGTCGATAATCTGATCCTGCACGCCGTGAATCACCAGGAGCGGGCGCGGCCACATGTTCGCCGCAAGATCGGCCGGTTCAAACGCCCGCAGGTTGGCCCCGCTGTGCGCGCTGGCGATCGGCAGTGCCAGCGCATCCATGAGCCAGCTAAACGGAGGAAGAAACGTGTTTCCAGCCAGGCTATCCACCAGCGAGGGCAGCGAACCGTATGTGCCGTAGGCGGCGACTGCTTCGATGGCCCGCCCTTCGTCGGAATCGTCGCCCGCCGCCGCGATCAACGCTGCGGCGCCCTGGCTCGCGCCGACGCCGTAGATCGCCCGCGCCTCCTGCCCGCGCGTCGCTTTCAGCCACCGCACAGCCCCGAGCACGTCGCGGCGCTCGAGATCGCCGAAGCTGCTCAACTGCCCGCCGCTCTCGCCGTGGGCGCGAAAATCGATCGCCAGCACATTAAAGCCCCCCGGCACAAGCTTCCTGCATAGCACGAGTTGATTGGACTTATTAGAACCCAGCCCGTGCGCAATGATGACAGTCTGGCCCGACGACAATCGCCGAGGGCCGTCTTGCGCGGGGATCCACCATCCGCTGAGCCGGGTACCGTCGGTGGCTTCAAACTGCACCGGCTCAAATGCAAAGCCCAACTGCGAACGCGGATCGTCATTCAGCAGCACCTTCGGCCGATAGGTCACCACTGCCGACATGACAAAAGGTAACCCGAAACCGAACAACACCAGGACCCGCAGCCCGTTTCCGAGCGCCGCGGTGCGTTTTCGGACGATTTTCACCCTCGACCCATCCGCCGCCACCTGTCGCGACACGCTCACGCGCCACACGATCGCGCGCAAGAGCGAGTCAAACCCTTTGAGCAAAATCATCATCGCCGTGGCAAAGTAAGCAGCGAGCACCGCCTGCGGAATGGAAACCCGCCCCTTCACCGCCACCGCATATACCACAGACAGCGCCACGCCAATCGCCGCGCCGGTGGCAAATGTCCCCGCGGTCGCCAGCCGAGGCTGGGGGTCGGCACCCGCGCGCAGCGACCTGAGCACCGCATACACCGGTGCCACCATATACAAAGCCACTAACGCATAATGTAGAGTAATGTATACTAAACTCATCGCGCCTGCTTCGCATTAAAGCTTAACCGAAGCACCCGTCGGCGGCACCGGCGCGGCAACTTTGGCGCAGGCAAGCTTGCCACATTGACCCCCTGGCAAAATCGCCGTAAACACCTGCCAAGAAAGCACTTGCGCGACATTCGAGCCGCACCTCTCCCGGCGATTATCGGACGATTATCAAGATTCCCCCGCCGATCGACCGATGCAACCCGATAGTTCGCCGACGACACCCGGCAGATTGGATTGCATTATGCCCCTGGTCATCGACCACCAACCCGTCAGCATCGACCAGCCCGGATCGCGCACCGTCGGCGAGGTGCTCGCCCGGCTGCAAAAGCAAAACCGGCTCGTCGTGCATGTCCTCATCGACGGCGAAGAGCCCGATCTCGAGCAGCCCAGCGTGTGGCGCGCCGCCTCCACGCATAGTCACACCGTCTTCGTCGAAACCACCGACCCCTCCGCCATGGCGCGCGATGTGCTCGATGAAGTCGAACACCAGATCGCGACCGCAGAATCGCTCGGCTGCGAGGCCGCGAGCCTCTTACAGGCCGGCCAGCAGACCAAAGCCATGGAAAACCTCTCGGCGTGCTTCAAGCGTTGGACGCATGTACAGGAAGCGATCCTCAAAACCAGCCAGTTGCTCCGCCTCGACCTCAGCCGCGTCAACCTCCCCACGGGCGATTCGCTCACAAAATTCTTCAACAGCTTCAGCGACCAGCTCCGATCGCTGCGAACCGCACTGGAATCGCGCGACTATGTGTCCCTCACCGATGTGCTGCAATATGAGCTTCCCGAATCAGCCACCCACTGGCGCGCCGCGGTCGTCGCGGTGAAGAAATCCGTGGAAGCATAAGGAATACCCGGCAGGGTGATACATTCTCGGCCTTCCAGGGCCAGCCGCGCAGCCGCAACGCCTGCCGCGCCAACGTCACAGCACTACAACGCCCAGAAGGCGATGTAGTGCCACCCGATAACATTCACGCCCGGCGGCGACGCATGATCAGAATACCCGCCGCGGTCGCCACGAGCATCGTCCCCGGCTCCGGAACCGCGTGGAATGTCACCGCGATATCGTTCCCGCCGCTTGCCGTGCCGTTGAATGCCGCGCCGGTGTAGCTGTAGAAAATCGTGTAGCGCAGCAGCCCATCCACCACTTCCGTTGCGTCGGGCGCGCCGTCAAACTGGCTGCCCGACGTCACAACACCCCCGCCGGTGTTGTTGACGATCAGAAACGTCTTACCCGCGGGCGCTGTTCCAAAAGTCGCGACAAAGCCCGGCGTGAACACAAACTCGATCGCCGGAAAATTCGTCCCGTCGCCCAGCGTCACATCGCCGGTGGTCACCACGGTCAGATCGGCATTTTCCGTACCCGTGGCCGCGTTCACATCCATCACCTATGTCGCGCTCGGTTCAAGGTTGAGCGAGCCAACCGTGATCGTATCAATGCTGTTCCCCGGCGAAAGCGTCCCGCCGGATTGAATCGTGACCGCGGAAGTAGTCACCCCGCTCCCGCCAAGCGTCGCCCCGGTGCCGACAGTATAAGCCCCCCCGCCTGTGTGCGTGCCATTCAACCGCAGTGTGCCCGCGGCGACGGTGGTGGTGCCGGTGTAGTCGTTCGCGCCCGACAAAGTGAGCACGCCCGTTCCCGACTTGGTGAAACTGCCACCCGCCCCGCTCATGGCACCGGAAAACGTGGTGCTGCTGTCGTCACCGCCGGCATCGAGCGATTTTCCCCCAAGCAACACGTTGCCCGCGCCGGCAATTGAGCCGATGGTCTGAGAACTGGCGATGGCTGAGATATCAAACGTCGCCGGCGCGGCGACGGTGACGGCGGTGGCGCTGGGCAACGCGCCGGTTGACGAAATCGATAACGTGCCCGCGGTGACGGTGGTGGTGCCGGTGTAGGTGTTGGCGCCGGAGAGAATCAGGTTTCCCGCGCCAAGCTTTCGAATGTTTACCCCGGAAGTCGTCCCGATTTTGCTGCTGATCGTTGCGGTTGTAGCCGAGCCCACGACGTCGATATTCCCTGTTCCGTCAAAGAAAAGCGTGTCGCTTCCGGCAATCTGGTATCCGGTTGTCGTAAAAACCAGTCCGCCGGTCGTGCGATCACCGGGAAGCGTGACCACACCCGCCGTGCCCCCGAAGATAACGTTATCGCGCCTGTTGGTTGATTCGTTATACGCGTAGTAATCACCCGCGGTGCCCGAACCGCCCGCTTTTGACGTAAAAAAGGTGGATGAGACGTTCCATATGCCGGTCCCGCCGGTGAGTGCGGTAGTCCCGTTAACATCCCAAACCACAGAAATGCCACCGCGCTTATACACGCCGATTCGCTCATCAGTAGTCACCGCAGCACCGTCGACAGCGGCATTGGAAAAGCCGTCCCAACTAGCGGAACTGAAGTCGGTATTAACTCCCGTTGTCACCGAGGTCTTGCGGGACCATGACTGATCTGTGCCGGGACTGCCGGTTGTACTGGTAGCCGTCATGCCAAAGGCGTCTACGACGTTTGCGAACGCATATGGCGTACCGGTATAGATCACAACCGAGTCATCCCCATTGAAATTGACTGTCCCGTTTGCAATGTTGGCTCGCGATGCGGCAAATGGCAACGCTGATGAGCTATTCGCCAGCGTTAACACGCCCCCCGCGGAAATAGTTGCAGATATAGAAAATGATCCATTGGCGGTCGTACTCGTCTTCCACCCAATATTGGCAGGAGAGTTATTCCAGATGCCATAACGGAATCCTCCGGCGCCGAGATCAACCGCACTCTCCCCCGAGTTATAGATCTCGATCCACTTGTTGTTGCTGGCCCCCTCGTAGTACTGCGAAATATAGATATCCGCCTGAGAAGATTGCAACGTGAGTGATCCAGCGGCGAAAATCATCGATCCCGCCACAAACTTTGATCTGCGCATTTTCATCCCACAACTCCTATCCCTATCAGCCCAAGACATGCGCCAAGAGTAGTTACTGAGCGCTGCCCCTTCTCGCGTGCGGCTAAGTGAGTCAGCCCACGCGCTTGGCCACCACACGGGCAGTAGACTCGGGGTGCGGGGTGTTTACAAGACTCATTTCGCATGTTTTGTGTTAGTTTTTCAACAGCACCCCACCCGCCCCGGCGGGCGCTGGGCCGCCCGGCGACGCCGCGGCGGGCCGATCTATTCGCGTAGCACCTGCGGATTCTGCTTGACATTTCACCGCCGACTGTTAGCATTTTGTTTATTATAACATTTACCGATCCTTTCGCCCTTGATCGTGGAGAGCAAACAACGGCCCCAAAATGCCCTGCAACTTCCCCCATATCTTCCCCGATTGCGTCTTCGTGCCCCCCGATTGCCGCTTCGTGCCCTCGGTGAACTTCGTGGTAAATCATTCTTCGCCACGCCGGACAGGCGCTGAACGGCCAGACCTGTGTATAAGGCCGACAGGGGACGAGACGCGCCGATCGGGGACCGATTTGGGGCCGATTGGGACCAATTGGGGCGCATTCGGGACCCGATTGGGCCTCTTTTGGTACCGATTGGGACCCGGTTTGGACCCGGTTTTTTGCACCAAACGGGAGTCGATCGATTGCGGTAAACATACAACTGTAAAGGACTTATGGATTTTACAGAGCGATTAAAACGCGTGTCGAACTTCTTTCTTCCCGGGTCCCACCCTCCCGCTGACCCTAGCGCTGCTGACGAAACTGCTCGACCGTGAGCGCCAGTGCCTCAGCGGCGGCGCGCTGGATGCGCGGGTCGGGGTCGGATTGGAGTTGGTTCAGAATCCGGCTGGCGGCGCGCTGGTCGCCGAGCGTGCCCGTCGGGCCGACCCCGAACCGCGCGCGCCCCAGCGCCAGCACCGACTCGACCCGCCACACCGGATCGACAACCGCAGCCGAGTTGTCGTGGGTAACTCGATCTCCGGACGATCCGACGTCGCCGGGGGTGCCGGACGGGGTGCCGGGCGACGGGGCACTCGTCGGGGTTGTCGGGATTGTCGCGCCCGTCGGGGTTGATGCGCCCGGCGGGCTTGTCGCCCATCGGCGCACGTTGCCGAGGTTGCGACTGATTGTCGGGCCGTCGAGCGTACGGATTCGGCCGGCTATCGGTAGCACGACCGTCTTGGTGAGCGCCAGCCGTTCGGCATCGAACGCCTCGACCGCGGCGAGGGCTGGCAAAGCGATAGCCATCGCTGCCGATGATACTTCGCCATTCGACGAAATGTCGCGCGGGGGTGAATTGGAGGTGTTGTCTGAGACGATCGCCGGGTTTTGTCGCAAGAACAGCTTCATCGTTGCGGCCGACTCGGCGAGCAGTTGCAGGCCGGCATTTAGCTCGGCGGAGGTGATGCGTTCTTCAAAGAGCCGTTCGCCCAGCACAAACCCCGCGCGCAGTTGCGACAGCCCGGCGGCGGGGTTGACTCGGCGCACGATCATCGCGCCGCGCAACGAGGCTTTGCCCAGGCGTTCGACGTCGGTGAGTTCCGGCGTTTCTGAACGATAGTGAATCAGTGCCTCAGGCCGATGCTGAAAAATCGAACCGCCAGCCAGGCCCGTCGCCCGGATCAGCAGTTGCCCGGCCTCGGCGACGGGTTCGGGTGTATCGGAATGGTCGGCACGGTTGAATGCGTCGAACGCGGCGCGGTTTTGGGCCACGAGTTGCAGCGCCTGCCCATAAAGCGCAGTCGCCTCGGCTTCGCGACCTGCAACACGCGGCGCAATCGAAGAGACATCGGGCAGCCGAAGCGGCGCGGCGTTGCGTGCATCAAGCCCAAACGCGTCCGGCGGCGTCGGCCGGGCGGTGCGATCGATGTACGAAACCGACGCCACGACCGCCACCACAAGGAGAATACTCAGCGCCCAGCCGAGCGCATTGCCAAACATGAGGAGAATCATCGCGTGATGAGCAATGAAATCAATCGAAAGGCACGGCCGGCTTCACCTGACACGACTTCTCGGCAGAAGATGAGACCAGTGCCAGAGCCTTCGCAGCAGTGGCGAGGTTCACGAGAGTGAGGGTGCACCGCTACAGCATGCAAACAACATTCGGTAATGAAACGCGCTGTGGATGCTACAATATCGTTATGAAGACCTGCCTTTTCATTCTCGCGTCACTCGCACTCACAACGGCTGTCGCGGCACAGTCGGTCGTCGACCCGAACCTCGCCGTGCAGACATGGACCAGCGGCCTCGACAATCCGACGGGTTTCGCGTTTCTCAACACCCGCGGCGACATGATGGTGATCGAGAAAAACACCGGCAAGGTGCAGTTGGTGCGCGACAGAAAAGTCCGCCGCACGCTGCTCGACTTGCCGGTGTCGAATGACAGCGAGCGCGGGTTGCTGGGCATTGCAACGCTGGGCAGCCCGGCGTCGGGTGGGTTTGTGTATCTCTATCACACCGCCGCCGCCGTCGATGGGGGCGCGCCGATCAGCAACAAGATCAGCCGATATCGCTACGACGGCGAGCAGCTTGTGTTCGATCGGAAGATTATCGACCTGCCCGCGCTCACCGGCCCCAACCACAACGGCGGGAAGATCTTGTTCGACGCGCGCAGCCAGCTTTACGTCGCGACCGGCGATCTCAATCTGAACAACGCCACCGCCAACTACGGCGGGCGCGAAGTGCAACTAACCGGCGCCATCCTGCGCATGGACTCGACCGGAAAGCCCTCGGCGGGAAACCCGTTTCGGGTTGATTCGTCGCGAAACAATCCGGCCAACTACATCTATGCCTACGGCGTGCGCAATACCTTCGGAATCGCCATCGAACCGGTAACCGGAGACCTGTGGGACACCGAAAATGGCGCGCAGAGTTTTGACGAGATCAACCGCGTCTTCAAAGGTTTTAACAGCGGGTGGGAACGCATCATGGGCCCTGTCAGCCGCAACGGGGGAACCCTGCCCGAGTTGAACAGCCTCGGACCTGCGGCGCTGTATGACGATCCGAAGTTTTCGTGGCTCTCGCCGGTCGCCCCGACCGATTTGGAGTTTTTCCCGACGGCGCGCCTCGGATCGCAATACAAGAACGATCTTTTCGTCGGCACAACGCGCGGCGGAAAAATTCTGCGGTTTGACCTGACCGGATCGCGGAAGAGCCTGTCACTCGCCGGCGGGCTTGCCGATGGGGTGGCGGATAACAGCTCCGGCAATCGCTTCGCCGAGCAGGACGCGATTCTCTTCGGCAATGATTTCGGGTTGGTCAGCGACTTAACTGTCGGCCCCGGCGGGCTTTATGTCACTGATTTTCTCAACGGCCGGATCTTCCGCATCACCACGGCGGCGCCGAGCACACAAATGCAGCCAATTGAAGCCGCAGGGCGAGGCTCGGTGCCAGAGCCGGGTAGCGTGATGATGATCGTCGGGGGCGCATTGCTCCTCGGCGGCGCGCGAGGCTACTCCCGCCGACGATTATCGCCGACGCCGGCGCGTCACGGGCATGCGGGCACCGAGTCGCATCGTTGATTTCTTCTCCTGCGCCACCGCCGCCGCCGATGGCTCGGTGCTCACAGGAATATGATCTTCCGGCCGCGGCTGGCGGTTGGGTTCGGGCGACGGCTCGAAGCCTTCCATTCGCGCCATCGGGATAACCATGTTAATCAGCGACTCGATCTTGGTGAGCAAATCTCCCTGATCCTTCGCTGCGAAGCTGATGGCTTTGCCGGTCGCGCCCATGCGGGCCGTGCGGCCGATGCGATGAACGTATACTTCCGGGTCTTCCGGCAGGTCGTAATTGATGATGTGACTGATGTCGGCAACATCGATCCCCCGGCTGGCCAGATCGGTGGCGACGAGCACATCAAACTTGCCGGTGCGAAAATTCTTCATCACCTTGTCGCGCTTGTTCTGGGCAAGGTTACCATGAATCTCCCGGCACGCGATTCCGTCGTGAGTGAGATGCTTTGCGAGCTTGTCGGCACCATGCTTAGTGCGACAGAAAACGATCGCGAGTTCCGGCTGCTCCTGCTTCAAGATAAGCCGCAGCAACCGATACTTATCCCACGGCTGCACCATGTACCACGACTGATCGACCTTCTCGACGGTGGGCTTATCATCGGCACCGGGGGCGACGAGTTTCTCCACCGGCTCATGCATGTACTTACGCGCAAGCCGTTCGATCTCTTCGGTAAACGTAGCGGAGACAAAAATCGTCTGATGCGAGCGGGCCGCATGCTCGTCTCCGTTCTCTTCCCGTCGCTCGCTCATGCCGCGCAGCCGCGAGAGAATGTTGCGGATGTCTTCGCGAAAGCCGATGTCGAGCATGCGATCGACTTCATCGAGAACGATAAACCGGATGTTCGCAAGCGAGAGGAGCCTGCGGTCGAGCAGGTCCATCACCCGGCCGGGGGTTCCCACGATGATCTCAGGATGCGCCTTGAGCGTACGAACCTGCGCCGCGATCTTCTCCCCGCCGTAGACCGCCATCGAGCGAATGGGCGTGTGCTGGCCGATGCGTTTGATCTCTTCATGCACCTGCACAGCAAGCTCGCGCGTGGGCACGAGAATCAGCGCCTGCGTCCCCACGCCTCGATCAGCCATCTGCAGAAGCGGAATGCCAAACGCCGCGGTCTTGCCTGTGCCGGTGCGCGCCTGCCCAAGAAGATCAACGCCGGTCAGCGCCTTGGGAATCAGCAACGACTGAATCTCGGATGGCTCTGTAAACTTCAAATCGGCCAGCGCGCGCAAGATCGAATTGCGAACGCCAAGGGCTTGAAATTTCTCCGGTATTGGTGCGTGCTCGGTTTTGTCGCTCATGGGTGCAAAGCAATGTTACGCGAAAGCACGCGAATGCTCAAAACTGCCAATTTGGGCCTGAAACTACTCCCCGACAATCGTCCAGTAGTCGACCCGCTGCACTTGCTTGAGCGCATACTTCTGACCGTCGGCCAACTCAGCCCGCACCATCACGTGCAACCTGTCTTTAGCCATCCAATAACTGCCGATGAGTTGACCGGCGGCGTGCACTTCCAGCTTGAAGGCATCCGCCTCCTCTCCGGCAAAGGTCACCTGGGCATCCATCAGCTTTGCGCTGGTCGGCCGATTGCTCTTCTGCGTGACGATCGTCGAAAACGAGACCTTCGGCCGGTTCACAAAATCGTAATCGCGCAGCCAGAGTCCGAGCGAATCGACGGGCACGAACTTTCGCCCACCGGCGTCGATCTTCCCCTCAACCCGGCCAGCCTCGGGCATGTAACTAAACGCAAAATAGTCGAGGCTGCCGCTCCCGGGCCGCTGCAGAAACTGTTTGAAGCTCGTGCCGCAAAACTCCTGGCTGGAACAGTCCAGCCGGGTCAGTTCCATAGCACCGGCGGTCATGTGGGTGGTCGTTGCGAACGTGTAGTCGTAGTTCGGTGTCGGTACGACTTCGATCAGATTGTGCTTCCAGACTTCCACGGTGTCCGTCGACCCGCTCGCCTTCGTCAGCGTTTTCAGGTCGTGCTGCTCTTTGTTCGTAAAGATCACCGCTTCGTACTGTCGGTCTTTCCCATAGATTGGTCGGCTGGCTAAGTATGTTGCTTTCTCGACCAGACCATCGTGCCAGAGCGAATCGTTCTTCCATTCGTCGGCCTGCGCGAATGCGATAGCAGACATCGTGATGATGGCGACGCGAAAAAACATGATCTGTCCTCCGAACAACCTCAGGCCGGCATGCCGATCATCTGCCGCTCGTACAACTGTTGGTAGACTTCACATGATTTAAGCAGGTCTTCATGTTTACCGGTGCCGACAATTCGCCCCTGCTCCATCACCACGATCAAATCGGCGGAGAGGATGGTGCTGAAACGATGCGCGATGACGAACGTGGTCGCTTCGTGCATGAGGCTCTCAATCGCCTGCTGAATGAGGTGCTCGCTTTCGGCATCGACCTGGCTTGTGGCTTCATCGAGAATGAGAATCGGCGCGTTGCGAAGGATGGCGCGCGCGATACAAAGCCGCTGCTTCTGACCGCCGGAGAGTTGCGAGCCGAGTCCGTCAAGGGCGGTATCGTAACCTTGCGGCTTGGCGATGATAAACTCGTGTGCGAACGCGCGCCGGGCAGCGTTCTCAATCTCATGGCGCTTTGCCTGGGGAAGGCCATAAGCGATGTTGTCTGCAATCGATCCGGGGAAAACGACACTTTCTTGGGTCACCAGCGAGATTTGCCTGCGAAGCGAGCGGAGCGTGGCGAGGCGCAGATCCACCCCGTCAATCAAGACCGCGCCGGAAGTGGGATCATAGAACCGAGGCAGCAGCGCCAGGAGGGTCGTCTTCCCGCTGCCGTTGCGGCCAACCACGGCCACGCTCTGTCCGCGTGGCACGCGCAGCGTCACGCCGTTCACCGCCGGGGCCGTTGTGCCGGGATAGGAAAAGCTCACGTTGTCGAACAGAATGTCGCGCTGCAACGGGGCGAGCGAGACGCGGCGCTCTGCCCGACTCGCCGCCGAATGCCGCCGGGCTTCGACGTCGGTGTCCATAATCTCAAACATCCGCGACGCCGCGGCATTGGCGCGCTGCGTCACGTTGTTGAGCTTGCTCAAGCGGCGCATCGGCTCGGCGATGCTCCCGAGGGCAATCATAATCATCATGAAGCTCGTCGGATCGAGCCACTGCTTCTCAAACATCATCCAACTGGCAATCAGCAGAAGTACGCCAACGGCGATCAGCGCCATCGTCTCCATCATTGGGGTGGTGATGGCTTCGTAGCGGCTCATCTTCAGTTGCTCTTTCACCAGTTCTGACATGATGCCGCTATACCGCCGTCGCTCCAGCCGTTCGGCCCGGCTTGCCTTCACGACGCGCACCCCCTGCAGCGTGCTTTCGATCTGACCCAGCATTCGGGCACTCTTCTGCAGCGCAGCGCGCATGGTCCGACGGACCTTCGTGCCAAGCTTGCGCATGATCATGAACATAGGCGGCAGAAAGAGAATGACGACGAGCGTCAATTTCCAGTTCACCCACAAAGCCAGGCTAAGCGACATTACCGCACTAATGGGCGCCTGAATCATCTGTCCAAGGATGACCCGAATTCCATCCTGCAGCAGGGCCGCATCGGAAACCAACCGGCTCGTCGCCTCGTTGGTTCCGAACTTGCCGAAATATGCCAGCGGAAGACGCAGCACATGGTCGTACATCCGCCGTCGAATGTCGTTCACCGTGAAGATCGCCACGCGGTCACTGAGGTGTTCGTGGACAAACCTGAAGCCGCTGCCGCAAACAGCCATGAGGGAGATGAATCCGAAGATAAACGCAATCGCATACACCGGCCGGGTCGGTATCACCCCCGCAACGCGCCGAGCGGCGCGCCAGGGCAATGTAGTATTCGTCAAACCGGGGATGTCTTCCGTTGCGGCAAGCTGGCGCACAACCTCGGGCGACATCTGCATTGTCCGGGCGGGCTGTCCCGCGGGGAGCTCGAAAGTCTCGGTCGGCAAAAGCTCGCGCCCCAACCTCGACTCCACCGCTTGTTCGTCCACCCACTGCGCAACGGTCTGACCTTCGATAAGCACTTTCAAAATCGGCAGGATCGCGCTCAATCCCACGGTTGTGATTGCCCCCATCAGCAAGGCGCAGACCACACTCACCACGACCATTTTTCGATATGGCCAGATATGCTGGAACGCTCGAAGGAGCGCGGCGTGTTTTGACTGCGATGGCTTGACGGATTCTTTCATTCGACGATGCTCAAGGATACAGGAAACGCAGGCAGGATGCCCGCGCGCTTCACAATCATGGACATGTTGATACCTCTTTCCTCCCCGGACATTACACAAGCCGAGATCGATGCTGTTATAGACGTTCTCAAGACGTCAACGCTTTCGATCGGCCCCAAAATTGAGCAGTTTGAGCAGGCATGCGCCACCGTTGCGGGTCGGCGGCATGGGATTGGGGTCTCCAGTGGCACTTCCGGGCTACATCTGTGCATGCTGGCCGCCGGTTTGAAACCGGGAGATGAAGTCATCACCACCCCCTTTAGTTTCGTGGCTTCAACCAACTGCATCCTATTCGCGGGCGCGAGGCCGGTCTTCGTCGATATTGATCCGAAATCGCTCAACATCGATGTCTCGCGGGTCGAATCGGCGGTTACCGACAAGACCAAAGCGATTGTCGCAGTCGAAGCCTTCGGCCACCCCGGTGGGATGGTGGAACTCGAACGCATCGCCCAACGAAACGAACTCATACTCATCGAAGATTGCTGCGAAGGATTCGGCGGCGGTATTGGCGAGCACGGCCCCGTCTCGGCTGTCCACGCCCGCGGGCGGCGGATCGGTTCGTTCGGCAGGGCTGGCGTTTTCGGGTTTTACCCCAATAAGCAGATTACCACCGGCGAGGGCGGCATGATCGTGACAGACGACGACCGCTTCGCCGCACTCTGCCGAAGTTACCGCAACCAGGGTCGCGACGGCATGAACTGGCTTGCACACGCGCGCCTCGGCTACAACTACCGGCTGAGCGAAATCAACGCGGCGCTTGGCATCGCACAGGTCCTGCGTATTGATGAAATCCTCTCCGCCCGCCGGCGCGTCGCAAATGCTTACATGCGCAGGCTGATGACCAACCCATCCCTGATTCTGCCGAATATTGATGAATCGATCGACATGAGCTGGTTTGTCTTCGTCGTGCGCCTCAGCGACCTCTTTGACGCTGCCGACCGCGACGAGTTGATCATCGGCATGCGGCAGTCGGGCATCGGCGCGAGCAACTATTTTCCGCCAATCCACCTGCAGCCGTATGTGCGCGACGCGCTCGGCACAAAGCCGGGTGATTTCCCGGTCTGCGAATACGTTTCCAATCGCACCATTGCGCTCCCCTTTTTCAACCGCATGACCGAGGGACAGGTGAATCTGGTGTGCGACACACTCGAGAAGTTGATCGAGCGGCGATTGGTCACTCGCAAACCTCGAACCTGAGGCAACGGATCGCTACAGGCATCGACTCAGGCGGTCAATGTTGGCATAATGCCTGTGTTGCCCGGGGAAGGCTCGTGTAACATTGCTTGATTCATGCATAGCACGTCCGACGACAGCCTGCTCTTCGCCGCCGCACGATCCAGGGATGGAGATGCGATTGCCGAGCTTGCGCATCGCTATGTGGCACTGATCTATTCCGTCGCGATGCGTATCACCGACGACCCGGCGCTGTCGCAACGCCTCACCACCGAACTGATGACTTCGGTCGCCGCAGGGCCAGATCGCGTGCGCGGTGAGCCGGCGGTGTGGATTCATGAGCAGATCACCCGTCGCAGCCATGAGACCGATCAGGCGCGCACGAACGCGGCTAGAACGGACCTTGCTGAAGAGCCACACTGGCACGAAGTTGCTCCGGAGATTGATCGCGCGCTGCTTCGTCTCAACAGTCGCTACCGCTGTGTGGTCATTCAGCACTATTGCCAGCGGCACTCGCAGGACGAGTTGGCTGCGATGTTGCAGGTCACGCAGCCGGTTGTCGGCAAGCGATTGCGTAAGGGCCTCGACCAGCTGCGTGGCAAGCTGGTGGATGCCGGTGCCGGTTGCTCGCTGGCACACCTGATGATGCTCCTCGCCCGCCACGGTGCCAGCACCGCCCCGCCGGAAGTACTGGATAAGGCGCGCGACGCCGCGGTGCGTCACCTGGAGTTTTCCCCCACACGACGTAGCGGCTGGCTGGGCATTCTCACAGTCTGGGCGATCATCGCCGGCCTCGTTGCTGCCGTTGCCATGAGTTATTCGCGCATTGACGACTCGGCAGAAGCGACGACCACCACCATCCCATCGCCATGAGCAGTCGCGAAAAATGCACCTGGCGTTAAGACGATGAGGGCATGAAGGATGTGATACGGCAGGGGTCTACTTTGGCAAAATGAGGCATCTTTCGAGTGCCCCCGGCTCGATGGCGACAAGTTCGACATGGCCATCGGCAAAAACAACGTTCATCTTCTTGCGATGCCGCCGAAGGTCGAACATGGTCGAGTCGAGCACCTTGCCGTTGTTGGCAAGGGCGTCGCCAAGCGTTGCCCGGCCATTGGCAGAATAGCTCGGGGTAAATGTGAGCCAGCCGTCGGGCATCCAGAAATAGGCTGAATCCTGCCGGCGGTTGGCGTCGGCGAAGAGCACTACCTCGGCAGGCGACTTCACCCGCGCCAGGCTCCCGCCGTAGCGCCGGGGTTTGTGCTCTGTGTCATAGGAATAGCCGAACACGCCCTCGTTCAGAGAGTAATCGGAATTGGTTGACCACGCCGCCAGCATATAGCCTGGCGAACCCCGCTGCACCGACATCATCGTTCCCTGGTTCACCGGAGAATTGTTTGACTGCATAACCTGGTAGTTATACGACTCGGTCGAAGGGCACATGAATAGCTGCCAGATGCGCGTCTTTTCGTTCAAAGCCTGGTCCAGCACATCCCAGTTGTCGAAAGGCAGATTCTTGTATCCAAGATATGACGCAATCGCTGCGGGGAGGGGAACGACCATCTTCCCCGTGGTGGCGACCGGCGTAGCGGTGGCGTAGGTGAAGCGGGTCTGCAGCGTGTCGTTCAGGCCCGCAGGCAGCGTGCCGCTCGGCGGGATGATCAACTCGCCGGCAAGCGGAAGATAGCCCTTGCTATCCATGGCCCGCAGCAGGCAACCCGCGGCAATCTGCCTCAGGTTGGACCCGCACTTGACCAGTTGCGCCTGACGCTTGGCTGCATTCACGGTCGGCAGCAGAATCGCCATGAGGATCCCGATGATGCCGATGACAACGAGCAACTCGATGAGCGTGAAACCGCGACTCGGCTTGTATCTTCCGATCAAGACTTCTACTCCGTAAGGCGATACAGATGCTCTACATTAGCCCCAAATCGAGCAGTATCAAGAAAAAACCGCGATTTGGCACGCCCCATTGCCCCAGCATCCGGTCATGCGGTCGCCTCACCCCCCTGTCGCTGGCGGCAGCACAATTCACTCCTGCGCCGCAACGGCTATCGCTTCACTAAGCTCGATTGCGTTTTCGTAAAGGCTCCGCCCCACAATAACAGCCCAACAACCTGTCGCTCTCACGCGTCGAACATGCTCGATCGATCCAACCCCGCCGGAAGCGATTACCGGAATTCGTGTCGCCTCGACCAGCCCTGCCGTTTGTTCGTAGTTGGGGCCGGCGAGCATGCCATCCTTTGCCACATCGGTATAGAGTATGGAAGCCAGCGGCCAGTTATTGACGAGCTTGGCGACATCGACCGCGCGCTGACCGGAAGAACTCATCCATCCGTGCGTGGCGACGATGCCCTCCTTCGCATCCAGCGCCAACACGATCTTCGCTGCAAACCGCGGCTTGGAAATGAGCGACTGCAGCCAGGGCAAGTCATTCACAGCGCGCGTTCCGATGACCACCCGCGCAGCCCCGGCATCGAGCAACGCCGCCACATCATCCTCACTGCGAATGCCCCCGCCGACCTGTACCTGTGCGGGCGTTGAGCGAATGATTTGCGCGATCAACTCCTGCTGTGCCGGCTTGCCTTGCCTCGCGCCATCAAGATCAACAATGTGCAGATGGCCAGCCCCCGCGCGGGCAAACGCACCCGCGGTGATGATGGGATCGACGTCGTAGCTGAGCTGGTCGCCATAATCGCCTTTGCGCAGCCGAACCACATTTCCTTCACGGAGATCGATACTGGGAATAATGAGCATTAATTCGGCTTTTCGGCTTCACTTGCCAAACAGATACAGCAATACCTGGTCGATCCGCTTTTGCCACGCAATCTCGTCATGCCCCTGGCCGGCAAACTCCTTGAAGACGAAATCTTTATCAGCAGCCATCCCCGCGGCGGTGAGTTTGGCAGCAAAAGCTCGCGTATCGGCGACAGGATCCTTGCCAGCAGGGTAATTGTCGCCAGGCTTGTCAGAGGTATCGATCCACAGTTTCTTTCCCTTGAGGAACGAGAGATCCTCGCCCAGCGCCGCACTGATTGGCTTATCGTTCAGTTGCAGCCACGGCGTCAGCAGTGCTACCCCGCCGAAGGAATCGGGGGCTGCTTTTACAATCGACAACGTAACCAGCCCGCCGAGCGATGAACCGGCGATGAACGTATTGGGCGCGTCTGGAAGAGTTCGATACTGATTATCAATCATTGGCTTGATCTGGTCGCACACCAGCTTGCCATAAATTCCTGCCTGCGCCGGTGCGTCTGCCGAGGCCATCGTATCGGGCGTAAACTCCTGGGCGCGAAACTCCCCGCCGTTGTTGATACCGACGATGATCACGGGGTCAATCTTCCCCGAGGTGATCATCCGTTCGGCGGTCTCGTCCACCTGCCACTCAATGCCATTAAACGAGACATCGGCGTCCATCAGATTCTGGCCATCCTGCATGTAGAGCACAGGATAGCGCTTCTCGGCGTTGGCAGGATCGTCATACCCCGGCGGGAGGTAGACGTAGATGTCGCGGTCGTTCTTAAGCTCGTCGGAATGAAACTTGCGGTGAACCACGATGTTGCCGGTGCGCGTCGACTTGCCCGGCACACTCTGACCCTTATCGCGCCAACTCGCAACGCTCACCTCGACCGTCGCTTCGTCCATCTTTGGTTCGATGGTGAAAGTGTGATTGGCAGCCTCGGCACCGGCTTGGTCGGTCTCCACAGTCGCCCAATTCCCGCGGGTAACCTTAAACTCGTGCGTCAAGCCTGTCAGCAGGCCCAAATCGCCATCCAGCGTCGCGGTGTAGGTACCATCGGCCTGCCGCTGCAACGGCACGCCGTCAGCAGCCCACGCCTTGAGTGATGGTGCCGAGCCGGAAAGATAAAGCGTCTGATCCTTGGGGGTGTCTGCCGGGGCCTTCACGACAAACTTCACCGGCACCGGTCGAAGCGTGCTGGCCCACTGCACATATTCATCTGCCTTCGCGCGTGCCACCTCCGCATCTTCGGCATCACTCTGGGCCAGATACCAGCCGGCAAAACCCGAGATTCCGATGGCAATCAAAACCAATGGCCAAATGACGTAACGCATAGCTTTTTCCTCATGACCGCCTCTAACGCCGCCCTGCTTGAGTATAACCGGTTAACTGCGAACAAACAGTGTTAAGGGCAACTTGGCAACAGGCCAGATCGTGCCAACAATGTCCATAGAACCTTGATTTCCGATCGCCTGCAAAACCTCGCCGACAAAGCCAAGTCGTTGCCTCGGTGTCCCGGTGTCTACCTCATGAAGGATGACAAGGGACGAGTGATCTACGTTGGTAAGTCTTCTTCCCTGCGCGACCGCGTTGGCAGCTACTTTCAACCATCTACCAGACTCGAAGTGAAGAAGGCCCCGCTTCTCGATCAGGTCGTCGATTTTGACATCATCGAATGCGATAGCGAGGTGGAGGCACTCCTGTCGGAAAACCGGCTGATCAAAGACATCCAGCCGCGGTTCAACGCTCGCCTGCTTGATGACAAGACGTTTCCCTACCTCATGATTACGACCGAGGACGATTTTCCGGGGGTTTTCATCACCCGCGAGCCTCGGCGGAAGGGGGTAAAGCTCTATGGGCCGTTTACCAGCGTTTACCAACTCCGCGAGGCAGTGCAATTGCTGCAACGCGCGTTTAAGTTCCGGACCTGCCACCTCGAAATTTTGCAGGACGATCCCAAACGAAGGTTCTTTCGACCGTGTCTGCTCTATGCCATTAAGCAGTGTACAGCACCCTGTGCTGACAAGATCTCACGGGAGGCGTATCGAGAAGACATTGTACGCCTCGGCCGGTTTCTTGACGGGAGCAAGCAGCAAGTGCTCGACCAGATGCAGACCGACATGACCACCGCCGCCGCATCGCTGAACTTTGAGAAGGCGGCCCGACTTCGGGATGAACTGCGCGCGCTGCAGGGCCTCGGCGCGCGGGCAAAGAAGGGTGATCAGGAATACTGGCAGCCGGAGGCGTTTGTCAGCAATCCGCAGCAGAGCATTGGGAAGCTGCAGGAAGCGCTCGGACTCACCGAGCCACCCCAGATTGTCGAAGGAATCGATATAGCCCACCTCCACGGCGGGGAGATGGTGGGCAGCAAGGTCTGCTTCATCGATGGGATGCCGTTCAAAGACGCCTATCGCCGGTACAAGATCAAGCATGGGCAGGGGAACAACGATTTCCTCTCGATACAAGAGGTCGTCGAACGCGGCTATCGCGACGCCGGCGCAAGCAACGAGCTTTTTCCACACGTCATCATGATCGACGGTGGGATGGGGCAGTTAAATGCCGCGATGGACATCTTCCGCACCATGAATGTCAAACCGCCGATGGTCGTGTCGCTTGCCAAGCAGGAAGAGCTAATTCACATTCATGGCCGCCCCGAGCCACTCCGGCTGCCGCGCAACCATCTCGGGCTGAAGCTTCTGCAATATGTTCGCGATGAGGCGCATCGCTTTGCTCAACATTACCACCACATTTTGCGGCGCAAGTCGCAGCTGGAGGAAGACGTCAGGAAGGGCCGACGCCCTCCGAAGAAGAAGAGCAAACCGCCTGACCTACAATCCGACAACAATCTGGCGAAAGGAGACGTATGAACCCCAACGCGAAGATTGGGCTGGCGGGAAAGCCGCGCGTTCCCCGGCGGGTGCGCCTTGCATGCGTTCTCTTAGTTGCGTTCGCCACAGGGTCGCGTGCGGCCCCGCCGGAACCCCGGCTTGTCGATGCGTCCATCGCGAGAGGGGTGAAGTTTCTCCTGGAGCGCCAGAACGAAGATGGTTCGTGGCGCGACGAAAGATCCGAGCCTCGAATTGATGTCGGACGCACCGCCTTGGTTTGTATGGCGTTGCTCAACGCCGGCGAATCGCACCAATCGCCCCCCATCCGCAAGGCGATTGAGTATCTCAAGGGCAACCGCACCGAATTCACCTATTCAGTAGGCCTTCGAGCGGCGTTCTTTTCGCTGCTGCCGGAGAGCATCCGCAAGGCCCAGCTTGACGCCGACACGCGATTTCTTCTCAACGCCGCCGTCCGCCGGGGCGAGGGCGCGGGGATGTATTCATACACGCCGGCGGCGGCGGCGGCCAATTATGCCGGGATGATGGGCGACTACTCCAACTCGCAGTACGGGGTGCTCGGCGTGTGGTATGCGGCTACGACGGGCTTTGAGGTGCCCGGGTCCTACTGGCGACAGGTCGAACGCGCCTGGCTTCGAGGTCAGGCTGCCGACGGCGGGTGGGGCTACGTCCCCGGCGACGGAAGCTACGGCTCAATGACCGCTGCGGGCCTGGCCACACTCTATGTCACCTACGACTTCATCCACGCCCCGGCGGAGAAGGACCTGCTCAAGCCCATCGCCGCAAAGAGAAATCTCCAGGCCGGTGTTGACTGGCTGGCCAACCATTTCTCAGCAGTGCAGAACCCGGGCAAGGACTTCGGGCTGGACGGTGTAACCCGTCGGCGTGGCGCGCGGCGACCAGGCGTCGATGACTTCTCTGGCTCTTATATCTACTACATGCTCTTCGGCTACGAACGGGTCGGCGAGGCCAGCGGGCTGACACGCTTTGGAGACGCGAAATGGTTTGATGAAGGCACAGAATACATCCTCGCCCGCCAGGAAGCCGACGGCGGCTGGCCCGGCTCTGGCGAGATGTGGATCGACGTCAACTCCGCCTACGCCCTGCTCTTTCTGTCGCGCGGCCGCGCCCCCGTAGCCATACAGAAGCTCGACCATTCGCGCGCCCCCACCACGCAGGCGCAAGCATTTCCCGCGGCACGCTGGAACAACCGATCGCGCGATGCAGCGAGGCTCGTCAAATGGCTTGCCCAGCAAACCGAGCGACACCTGAACTGGCAGATCGTCACGCTCGACTCTACAGCGGCGGACTTGCGCGAATCGCCTATTCTCTACATCGCCAGCGATCGCCCCCTCTCTTTACCCGATGAAGTCATCGACAGGATCCGCGCCTTCATCGAGCAAGGTGGGCTGCTGCTCTGCGTTAATGAAGGCAAGGAAACCGCCTTTGCCCAAAGCATCGAACGGCTGAGCAAAGCGCTCTTTCCGCAGTACAGCTTCCGGGAACTGCCCAAGGAACATCCGCTCTTCGCCGGCAACTTCCCGGCCGCCGACGCGTCGATCACGGTCCGCGGGCTGAGCAACGGCGCGCGGGAGTTGATCGTGCTCATCCCCGAAGGCGATCTGAGTTGGCGCTGGCAAAACGGCGCCGGCACGAACAACGTCGCCAAGGTGCCTCACTTCGGGCTGATCGGCAACCTTTACCTTTATGTCACCGATCGCGCCAATCCGCGATTCAAGGGTGATGTCGCATGGGTGGAGCAAGATCAGTCCGTGCATGCAAAACGAACAGTGAAGCTCGCACGCCTCGCGCACGACGGAAACGCCGACCCCGAACCAGCCGGCTGGCAGCGAGCGACCAACGTCTTTCACAATCGCGATCAGGTCGACCTGCAGATCACCCCGTGCGACCCCAGCAAGATCCCGGCTGAAACAAATCTTGCTCATCTGACCGCAACCGGCGCATTTCAACTCTCTGCGGGGCAAATCGCCGGGCTGCGCGCCTACCTGAATGCCGGCGGCTTACTTCTCACCGACGCCGCGGGCGGGCACGCCACCGCCGCTGTGGCGATCGAAGACGCACTCCGCGCGCTTTACCCCGAAGGCAGGCTCGAACCCATACCGATAGAACATGCGATCTACGCCGATGCGGTCCCACGAATCACAGGCGTGACTTATCGCAAATACGCCCTGGACAATCTCCCGCGCACAACCCTGCCCCGGCTCCGCGGATTAACGGTCAATGGCAGGCTCGTCGCGATCGCAAGCAATGAAGACCTGTCCAGCGGACTGGTCGGCCACGCGGTGGACGGCATCATCGGCTACACGCCCGAGAGCGCGATGGATCTGGTGCGCGCGGTCGTGCTTTGGCGCAGTTCCGCGAAATGATCGCGCACCGACTCACCCGCCGCTGCTACACCTTCACGCCATCGCCATCCCCGCCGAGGAGCGGAGTTCCGTCGGCCGTCGCGACGCGCGCCACTCCAGAAATCGCCGCAAGATCGCCTCAAACTGCTCAGCGGTTTCGAACAGACGCATCTCGTCCTTGAGTTCGCTGCACGGGTGCATCGTCCTGGAATACCAACTGATCCGCTTGCGCATTTCCAGCATGGCGCTGCGCGCCGAGCGATACTTCACCATGCCGTAGTAATGATCGCGAATGAGCTGCACTTTCTGCTCCAGCGTCGGCGGTGGCGGAACTTTGCCGGTTGTCAGGTAACTCCATGTGTCCCGGAAGATCCACGGCTGACTCAGCGCACCTCGGCCGATCATGACTCCGGCGCACTTTGTATACTGGAGCATTCTCAATGCATCTTCGGGGGCCTTTACGTCACCGTTTCCAATAACAGGAATTCCCTTCACCGCAGCCACCACCTCGGCGATGCCATCGAGCCGCGCCTGCCCACTGAAGCGCATCTCGGTCGTACGGCCATGAATGGTGACCAGCGACACACCCGCCTCTTCGAGCCTTCGGGCCAGGTAGGGCGCGACGATGCAAGTATCGTCCCAGCCGAGTCGCAGCTTGCATGTTAGCGGCGCGCGGCGCAGCGACGCCTTGATCCGCTCGACCATGCCAAGCGTCTTATCTGGATCGCAAAGCAGCTTTGACCCGCCGTCTTTCTTGGTCACCTTATCGACCGGGCAACCCATGTTGATGTCAACGACATCGGCACCATGATCTTCCGCCCAGCGCGCAGCTTCGCACATGCGATCGGTCGCCGAACCATAGAGCTGCATGCACAACGGTGAGTCGCCCTCCGCGGTTTGCGCAAGGTTCATACTGTGCGCGTTCTCGCGCAGGACCCCTTCGCTGCTGAGTAAATCGGTGCATGCCATTCCCACCCCGCCGCACGAGCGCGCGACGAGGCGAAACGCCAGGTCACAATACCCGGCAATGGGGGCCAGCAGCAGATTGGTCTGCAACTGGACAGGGCCGATTTTTAACGGCGTCACAAAGTCCACAATCTCATTCTAAGCCAGAATGACGAAACCAGAAATCCGAATCAACCACAAATGATGAAACTGGACTTCCGGGGTGTGGTAGACAGGAATATCCGCTCCACCGCAGACAAAATTGTCTGTCGCACGATCACAACTCAGATCACATTTTTCGAGTTTCGTGCTTCGGATTTCTGAATTCGTCATCCTGGTTTGCGTACGAGCGCATCGCGCGCCGCAATGACCACCCGCCGGGCCTCATCGACCGAGCTGGCCAGCGCGGTCAGGTGTCCCATTTTCCGGCCAGGCTTGGGGTGCTGTTTCCCATAGAGATGAAGCTTCACGCGAGGATCGCGCAGCGCCGCGGGCCAGTCAGGCTCACCGGCCTGCCACAGGTCGCCGAGAAGATTGGCCATCGCGGCGGGGCTTAGGATGGTCGGGTCGCCTAGCGGCAAGCTACAAACCGCGCGAAGCTGCTGCTCAAACTGACTCGTCACCGCGGCATCGAACGTAACATGCCCGCTATTGTGCGGCCGCGGAGCGAGTTCGTTGACGATGAGCGTGCTATCGCTCGTCACGAACATCTCGACGCACAAGATTCCGACGAGATTGATAGCGCGGGCGATTTGCGTCGCGAGTTCTTGCGCGGCCCGCGCCAGAGAATTCGGGGCTACAGCTCCCGGCTTGTGGACTGTTGTTACATCCAAGATGTGATTGCGGTGTTCGTTCTCAAACATCTCAAAGCAGCGCACGTCCTCGTCTTGCGTTCGCGCGACGATTACGCTCACTTCGCGCTCGAACCGGATGAAACTTTCGACGACACCCACCAAGCCGGCGGCTTCGGTTCGACTTTGCTCGCCGCCGACAGTCCCGGTTGCAAATGCGCCAGCCAACGTATTCCACGCAGCACCCAAATCGGTGGATGCCTCAATCTTCACCTGCCCCTTGCCGTCATACCCAAACGACGCCGTCTTGAGCACGCACGGCACACCGACTCGCGCCACTGCCTGCTTTAAGTCTTCCACATTCCGCACTTCAACAAAATCGGCGACGGGAAAGCCATTGTCGCGCAGAAAGTTTTTCTCGCGCAGGCGGTGCCGCGTGGTTTCGAGAACAAACGGCGAGGGATGCACCGGACAAATCTTCTCAATCGCGGCAAGGGTTTCAGACGGCACGTTCTCGAATTCAAACGTGACGACATCGACTTGTTCAGCAAACCGCCTTGCGGCGTCGATGTCGTCGTAGGCAGCGTTGACTTCGAGATCGGCCACCTGCCCGGTCGGACAATCCTGGGTCGGGTCGAACGCCGCCACGCGGTAGCCCATGCGCCGGGCCGCGATGGCGAACATCCGCCCGAGCTGCCCCCCGCCGAGGATGCCGATGGTTTTGCCGGGGAGGATCATGCAGTTAGCCGCAGAAGAACGCCGATGAACACAGATGAATCAGCAGACATTTCATCCCGAGCGGTACTCCAAAGGGAACTATTCGGTGTGCTGCATTCGCTCGTCGCGCGTCGCCGCGAAATCGCGCAAAGAGACACACCGATACGTTGCGGGCACGCTTTGGGATGACGACTCGAACCCAGTTCACTCTCATCTGTGACTAAAGCTCCTGCTGAAGCACTGCTTGTGTCTGATTGGCCCGATACTGTTTCAACCGGGCGCGCAGCGAATCATCGCTGATTGAGAGAATCGCCGCCGCCAGCAGGGCGGCGTTCTTTGCACCGGCCTCGCCGATGGCCAGCGTGCCGACGGGGATTCCCGCGGGCATTTGGGCAATGGACAGCAGCGAATCGATGCCGTTGAGCATTTTCGATTGCACAGGCACGCCCAGCACCGGCAGGTGCGTCTTGGAGGCACACATCCCCGGCAGGTGTGCCGCCCCGCCTGCACCGGCGATGATCACCGCCAAACCGCGGTTTTCTGCGGTCGATGCGTACTCAAAGAGCAGGTCGGGCGTGCGATGCGCAGAGACAATCTTTTTTTCGTATGCAATCCCAAGCTCATCGAGCATTTCCGCAGTGTGGCGCATGGTTTCCCAGTCGCTCTTGCTGCCCATGATGATGCCGACGCGCGGGGAGTTCATCGGTGCATGTTCGCAAAATCGGCCCGCAAAACAATGCTGCGGAGTTTCTATGACGGCGACTTTCCGTTGCAAATGCTCGGTCTGGTCTTCATGACCGATCCCGGGTTACAATATCGGAGTATTTCGTCAGAAAATCTGCCGCGTGCCGTGGCCGGCAAGTCATAGACTCGACTCCGCTCCTCAACCTTGACGCTCGGAAAAGCCCTGTCAGAAAGCTCAAGGAGGGCTCCGATCCGTCCCATTCAGACTCCGCCACCCACACTTGAGTCGGCGGCGTATTGCCCTATTGTGAGGATGACGCACAAGGCAACGGTTTATGAAGAGCTGTGATCATTCGGAGACGGCGGCGGGGGTGACGCGACGCGTGCATCGGCTGCTGTATATCGGCCACCCGGATAGCCATGTCCCCGGCTTTGAGGTGCCCGCGATCGTCGCTGCTGCGCCAACGCGCCGGGCACTGCTGGTAAGCCTGCTCGTCGCCGCCGGCGCGGCGATTGCAGGATTCGTCCTCGACCATGCCTCGCACGGCATACCGGATGCCGCCGTCGCACTGCCGTGGGTCGCACCTTTTGCAGCTTTGCTGGGGGCGATTGCAATCATGCCGTTCCTCGCCAAGGCATGGTGGGAACACAATTACGCGCGCGTTTCGCTGGCACTGGGCGCGCTCGTTGCAGCATACTACCTGTTTTTCGTTCAGCATGGCCCCGGCAACGTCGCCCGTGCGGCGGCGGAGTATATCAGCTTCATCTTCCTGCTCGGCTCCCTCTTCATCGTTTCGGGGGGAATCCTCATCCGGGTGCGCGCGCGGGCCACACCTACCGCTAATGTCGCTATCCTGCTCGTCGGTGCGATCATCGCCAATTTCTTCGGCACTACCGGTGCTTCCATGCTCCTCATTCGCCCGTTTCTACGGCTGAACAAGGGGCATCTGCGGGCATATCATGTGGTATTCTTCATTTTCATCGTCGCCAATGCTGGCGGATCACTCACACCCATCGGCGACCCGCCGTTGTTTCTCGGCTATCTCAAAGGCGTGCCCTTTTTCTGGGTTTTTGAGAACTGCTGGCCGATCTGGGCTGTTGCGATCGCCACACTGCTCGCGGTGTTTTTCGTCGTCGACACCCTTTCGGGCCGGCGAAAGGCAAAATCGGGCTACGACGGCGACGACTTCGGACCAACCGTGAGCTTCTACGGCGGGGTCAATCTCATCTTCATCGTGATGATCCTTGCGGGAATTCTGCTGCACACCTCGATTAACCACTACACGCTCGCGCTCTTCGGTTTCGAAGGCCCCTGGCGAGAACTCATCATGGCGACGGCGGCGGTCGCGTCGCTCGCCACTACCCCCCGGCGTGTGCACGCGGAGAATTTTTTCAACTACGCGCCGATCAAGGAAGTGGCGTTTATCTTCGTCGGCATTTTTATGACGATGATCCCTGCTCTGAACTACCTCTACCATCGCGCCAACGCGGGCGGCACGTTTCTCCATTCTCCCGGACAGTACTTTTTTGCTTGTGGCGGGCTTTCCAGCGTGCTGGACAACGCGCCGACCTATCTCACCTTTCTCAAGAGCCAAATGGGCTCGCTCGACACCGAACTGGTCAACCGCGCGACCGCAGCGGTGAAGCGTGCCGACGCGACGCTGACCGCCGACGACACACGCGGGCTCACCGAGCAAGATGCCGCGAAACTCCGGGGCGCGGTCGACACGCTTAAGCGTTACCACGGCGATCGCTTATCCGTCGCGGCGCCCACCGATGATGAAGTCCGCCTCAGTTTCCTGATCGGCAATGACACGCTCAGTCGATATCTCATCGCCATCTCGATGGGCGCGGTGCTGTTCGGGGCATGCACCTACATCGGAAACGGCCCCAATTTCATGGTAAAGAGCATCGCCGAGCACGCTGGTGCTGAGGTGCCGACTTTTTTTGGATACATCGGCAAGTTTACGGTGCCAGTATTGCTGCCGATCCTTGTGGTGATTTGGCTTGTTTTCATAAACTGACTTGCTGAGCAGGTCAGCACGATTGTCTGGCTAAATGGTCGAGCGTCTGCCGACGAGAGTCACGCCGGTTGCATTGGAAACGGCGGCTGTACGGGGAGTCAGTCATCGCGATCTCGTTTCTTGGGAAGGTTATGATTTCTCTCGGACTTCTCAGCATAGGATTGTTGCTTCTCCTCGGCGGTGCTCGATTTCTGGTCAGCGGGGTCTCAGCGCTGGCCCGGGCCGCGGGGGTACCGCCGTTGATTGTGGGATTGACCGTTGTCGCATTCGGCACCAGTACGCCGGAAGTGGTGATCAACGGCATCAGTGCCTACCGCGGGGAGACGGAACTTGCCTTTGGGAACATCGTGGGTTCGTGCGCCATTAACGTCGGCTTCGTGCTCGCTTTGACGGCGATGCTGCGACCGCTCGCAGTGCAGCCGTCGATCATCACCCGGGAGATCCCGCTGCTGCTGTTGACCGTCGCTGCGGTGGTTGTGATGAGCGAAGACATTCGGCTGACCGGCGCAGCCAACGACAGCCTGTCGCGCGCCGACGGGCTGATTCTGCTGTTGATTTTTGCGGTGTTCGTCTATTCGATCGTTACGCAGGCGCTGGACAAACGCGCCGCCGATGCGTTTGTGGCCGATGTGGTTGAGCTTGAGGCCAACGTGAAAGACCGCAGAACCTGGGTGGATATCGCGTGGACCGTCGGCGGACTGGCTGGCGTGGCTGGCGGAGGGCGACTTGCCGTGCTTGGCGCCACGGGCATCGCTGAGGCTGCAGGGATCCCGGATGTCGTTATTGGCCTCACAGTTGTATCTTTTGGCACCACCCTTCCAGAACTTGCCACCACCATCATCGCGGTCCGCCGGGGACAGACCGACCTTGCAATCGGGAACATCATCGGAAGCAACATCTACAACTTGCTGTTCATCGGCGGGCTGGTTTCAACTATTACGCCAATCCCAATTCCACCCGGGGGCGAAACCGACCTGCTTCTCATGGCCGGACTCAGCGCCGCCCTGCTGCCCATCGCGCTACGACAACGATGCGTCACCCGCGGGGAGGCGGCAGTGCTCGGTGTGGTCTATCTCGGCTATACAGTTTTCCGGCTTGCGCAAAGCCTGCGATGACCGGAGTGAAAATCAAGCCGGTTTGACCGTCTGATCGGCGACGATCAACTGACGCGTGGGCTTCACGGGAAACGCGATCGAAAGCCCCGTCGCCGCCGCGAGCATCCCTACGACCACACCGAGCGAAACAAGTGGGTCGACCTTTACCGATTTCCTTTCTGCCAGCCCAATCGCATCAAGGTACGGCGGCAATGCAAGCAACAGTAGCTTCACGCCGACGAATCCAAGAATCAGGATCAGCGCCGGCTTCAGAAACCGGAACTTTGTGATCAGCACCGCCAGACAGAAGTAGAGCGCCCGTAATCCGAGGATCGCGAAGATATTGCTCGTGAAGACGATGAAAGGGTCGGGTGTAATCGCGAAGATCGCAGGAATCGAATCCACTGCAAACACCAGATCGGTGATCTCCACCATGATGAGGGCAAGGAACAGCGGCGTAATGAACCACTTCGCGGCCAGCGTGCCGGGTGGCGCGGGGTCTTGTACCAGCAGGCCGGAGGACGGGTCGGGGCTGTACGTCGGCTCCTGGGTGCGCCTGGTGAAGAATTTCTGCCCGTCAAAAAACGGCGCAACCGGATAGATCCGTTTTACCATTTTCACAACGATGTTGTGCGACGGGTCGGTCTCACTCTTGATCAGCGCCATCTTCAGTGCGGTGATCAACAGAAACAATCCGAAGAAGATCAGAATCCACTGATACTTCATAATCAGCTCACCGCCGATGAAGATCATTGCACCACGCATGACCAGCGCGCCGATAATGCCCCAGAAAAGCACTCGATGCTGGTACTTATTCGGAATCGCAAAAAATCCGAAAACCATGGCAATGACAAAGATGTTGTCCATCGCCAGCGACTTTTCGACGACATAACCCGTGAGGTATTGCACCGCAGCGGTGGTGCCATCGACTTTGCCGTTGATGATGAGTGGCTGGCTGGCATCCTCTTCGGCCGCGGGGTTGTACATTCGGGTGTCGACGCCCAACCCCAGCCATTGATGCTCGTAAGAGAGATAGACCAGTCCCGAAAATGCCAGACCTGTTGCCACCCAGATGATGCTCCAGGTGACCGCCTCCTTCATCTTCACTTCGCGTGCGTCGCGATGAAACACCCCCAGATCAAGCGCAAGAAAGGCGACGACAATAGCGAGAAAAATGCCATACGCGACCAGCTTCAGGTCGCCCCCAGCGCCGGCCGCCGCTTCGCCCACGGCGAGATAGAACCCGTCCAACATTGATCTTCGACTCCCGCTGGCCGACTTCCGTCGCCCTGAACTCCCCAACAAGCAACACGCCCGGCTTCAAGCAAAGCGGGTGTCGCAGAAGTATCACGCACGGGCGAACGGTAGGCGCGAGGCGATGAGAAAAGCCAACGGGTTACAAAAAAGCCGCCGACGTGTAGCCGGGGTTACAAGGTGGGTGAATAACGAATGCGATACGGCCACTTCGCCGGTCGAATCGAAGATCGACCGTATGCTATGACGATCCGATTGCTGTTCCGACGAAGGCTCGCAGACGCGAACATCGCCAGACACTCAGGCGGCGAACAAACCACTCTCGCGCTGGGCGATATTGGTAGGTCGGTAGCCTGCTTCGCTAACGGAAGTCACAAGCTGGGAAATATTGACGTGATCGCCGTCGAACAGAATTGAACACTGCCCAGACAGGAAATCCACTTCAACTTCATGGACACCCTGATTTCGGACGAGGGCCCTGCGGAGAGCGCCCTCACACTTGTGGCAATGCATTCCTTCGATGGAGATCAGCGCCAGCCGATCGCGGCTCACATCTGCCGCCATTAAGGCCTCCAACGGTGCTAGTTCACAGGTGCAGCGATAGCTAGAATACATCAGGATTTCGACTCTGTAAAGGAAAACATTCCGAACCTTTCCGGTTTGCCCCGACTCGACTGGCCAGTGCGTTCCGGCGAATCTCCATCGGTTTTATACGATCTGGAATCCACTCATGTTCTGTTATGATGCCGTAACGGATCCGCCGAAGATACAAACCGCACACACGGCATAACTACCGGCAGTATTGTCGGACTCTCGTGCTGATTCATCGGTTTTCTGTTGACGCCAGATCGACTGCGGCCCCATTTTGATGACTCAAAATCGCCAGTCCCGGCCCTTGGTTGCGATCGAGGCGCGGAAGATACGCCAAAATCACCCCTCAACCCGACCACCCGACCTGCCGCCCCGACCTGCCGTTGAGCCTGAGGAGGATCGAAATTTGTCCCTGAGACGCGTATGCTCGATCTAACATAATGCTTGTCCTTATCGATAACTACGACAGCTTCACCTACAACCTCGTGCAGCTCATTGGGCAGGTGGCACCGACCCTGGCGGTGAAGGTGTTTCGCAATGACAAGGTGACCGTTGACGAAGTGCAATCACTGCGGCCGACGCATCTTGTGATCTCCCCCGGCCCGTGCACCCCCCGCGAAGGCGGGGTAAGCAACGATCTCATCAAGCATTTCGGTCCGAAACTGCCCACGCTGGGCGTTTGTCTCGGACACCAGTGCATCGGCTTCGTCAACGGCGCAATCGTCGAGCGCGCCGCCAAACTCATGCACGGCAAAACCGATCAGATCCTCCATGACGGCAAGGCACTTTACGCCGGCGTGCCAAATCCGTTTACGGCAACACGCTATCACAGCCTGATCATCCGCAATGGTACGCTTCCCCCAGAGTTTGAAGTCAGCGCCTGGACCGCTGCCGATGAAATCATGGGTGTGCGCCACAAGACATGGCCTCTTGAAGGTGTGCAATACCACCCGGAGAGCTTCCTGACCGAGCACGGAGAAGCGCTGATAGGGAACTTCTTGCGAAAGTGACCTTTTGCGATCCAATCGATGATCGCAGAGGCGCATCGGCTGCGCGAGATCTTCGTGGCTTGTATCTCAAATGATTTGTTACAATTGAACTGGCCGCTTCGCCCCGCGGGAAGGCGCGAAAGTGAACGCATGAGAATTCTAGTTGTGGAAGATTCCGAACCGCTTTCGCATGCGATCCTGAAAGGACTGCGCAGCGCAGGGCATGCGGTCGACACAACCGTCGATGGGGGCGAGGCTGTTTTTCTGGCGTCATCCAATCCTTACGACGTCATCGTGCTCGACCTGATGCTTCCGACACTCGACGGGCTTTCCGTGCTTCGCAAGCTGCGAGTTGATGGCAACAACGCGCATGTGCTGTTGCTCACGGCAAAAGACTCACTCGACGACCGAATCACGGGATTACGTGCGGGTGCCGACGATTACCTCATCAAACCTTTCGCTTTCGACGAATTGCTTGCGCGGGTTGAAGCACTCGGCCGTCGGAGTTCGGGCAGTAAAAATCCTCACATTCGGGTAGGCAGGGTGGAGATTGACACGGTTGCCCGGCTCGCAATGAAAGGCGGTGCGCCGGTCATGCTCACGCCGCGCGAATACGCAGTGCTGCATTTTCTTGCAACCCAGCGGGGGAAAGTCATGTCGCGATCAGACATCGAAGCTCACACCTATGACGGCAGTGCTGAGCCGATGAGCAATGTGATTGATGCCGTCATCTGCTCAATTCGCCGGAAACTTGACGATGCGGGCGAGGAATCGATCATTCGCACGCGCCGGGGGATGGGTTACTTTGTGGCTGAAGAAGTTCAATGACTTCCATCCGCACAACGTTGATGGTGCGCCTGCTTGCGGCGTTGTCGCTCCTGCTTGCGCTGGTGTTTGTTGCGCTCTACTTTTCCGTCCGCCAGCAACTTTTTGCCAGTTTTGATCAGTCCCTGCTTGCCAAGGCCGAAGCCATCGGGGGAATGGCGCACCAGGAGCCTGACGGCAGGATCAATCTCGAGATTGCCTCCGATACATTTCTCGACTTTTCTCGAAAGGAACGACCTGAGTACTTCGAGCTGCGGCGCGCCGATGGCGCGATTATTGAGCGATCGCGCAGCCTGATTGGGACAGGATTGCCAACCCTCAACCGAAGGCCAACGGTCGATGAGTTTTACCAGATTACGCTCCCAGATGGTCGAACTGGCCGCGCGGTGCTGTCGCCCACGACCGCCGAGCAGGAGACTCGCGCGGTGGAGGAGGTGGGCCAGCGGCCCGCTGTGCCCATTGTCGTGGCGGTCGCGACAGATATACAGGAAATCACCGTTCATCTTAGACGCCTGCTGACAGCGCTCGTCGTCTGTACGATCGCACTGGTCGTTGGCGGAGCGGTGCTTGTCACAACAATCGTCCGCAGGGGCATGAAGCCGCTCGATCAAATCGCATCACACGCCGCCGCGCTCGAGCCGCACCGGTTAACCGAACCCTACCCCACGACCAACCTTCCCCGCGAACTGATGCCTATTGCGGCAGGGTTCAACGGACTCATGCAGCGCGTCGCCGCGGTGCTTGAGCGAGAATCGCGGTTCACCGCGCACGCGGCCCACGAGTTGCGGACCCCGCTTGCCTCCGTCCGAGCCAACTGCGAGGTGGCATTGCGCTGGCCCGAGCCTGCCGATTCGCAGCAGACGCTTTCTTCCATCCTTAACACAACAGTGCATATGCAGAGCTTGGCTTCCAAGCTCTTGCAGATGGCACACGCACGAGCCGGACAAGTGCGCGCCGAACCCGAACCCGCCGATATTTCGCGCCTGGTCAAGAGCACGTGTGAAGCCCTTGAAGCATCATCGCGGTCAAGGAGCATCAAAATCGATTTCGACACCCCCGCGCCGACAGTCGCATGGGTCGATCCCACGCTTGCGATGGCGGTAATCGAGAATCTCGTGTCTAACGCCATCGCGCATGCCCCAGCTGGCAGCACGGTCAAACTTCACTGCGCAACTGAAGGCATTCACGTCATTTTCCGATGCGATAACGAAGCGCCCGCGCTCTCGCAGGAGGATTTGGAAAAGGTGACGGAACCATTCTGGACGAAGAGCTCATCGCGCTCTCACGGCCATCGCGGCCTCGGCATGGCCATCGCCTCAGAGTACTGTGACCTTTTGGGCGCTGGCCTCTCTCTCAAGCTCCCTTCACCCGGCAATTTCCGCGCTCAAGTGAATTTTCCCACGCAGCCGGACGCAATTGACCTCAATCTCGCCTGATTCGTCAAAATTTTCTTTCGCGCATTCCCCATTTTCATCTTGCCGTAATGAAGCGCGCGCTATCCTCCCCCTCGTCGAAGCCTCGCACCGTTGTTCTACCCCTTTGGAGTTCACACTATGACGACCATCGAATCATTGGAAGCGCGTCAGTTGCTTGCATCGGTCTCTGTTCGCGGAGACGATTTTTTGATTGACGGCAGAATCACGCATGCCAACAGCCAACTCGCTGGCACACTGCCGAACATTCGTGCTGCCAATGCCACATTTGACGACGCCAATCCCACCACGGCATCGAAATGGAAGTATCCCGACACGCGAAAGTGGGACGCCAATCGAAACACCAGTGAATTCATTGCCCAGTTGCCAAACTGGAAGAAAGCCGGCGTGCTCGCTGTCACATTGTCGTTTCAGGGCGGTGGACCGGTGAATAATCAGTTTGGCCCGTCTCAGCCGTGGGATAGCGGCGCGTTTAACCGTGACGGGTCGATTCGTTCGGCCCATCTGGCGCGCATGGAGAAAGCGATCGCCGCGCTCAATGCAAATGGGATGATCGCAATCGTCAACTACTTCTATCTCGGGCAGGAAAACCGCCTCCGCGACAACGCCGCGGTCTATAAGGCGACCGATAACGCAACCACCTGGCTGAAGAACAAGGGGTTCCGCAACGTGATCGTCGATGTAGTGAACGAATCGCGCCCGACGTTCAAAAACACCAGCGTCGAGCCCAGCCAGGTTCATTCACTCATCAACCGAGTGAAACAGATCGCCGGCGGTAGATTTCTCGTCGGCACGAGCTATCCCGGCGGAGTGCTTCCGTCGGCGAGCGTCGTCGGCGCGAGCGATGTCATCATTCTTCACGGAAACGGCATCAATTCTTCGCGCTTGAAGTCAATGATTCAAACGATGCGTAAGAAGACAAGTAAGCCCATCCTGATCAATGAAGACTCAACGAGCATGAGCAATTTCCGCGCCGCCACCAGCATGGGCGTGTCGTGGGGCTATTACGATCAGGGGCGAAACAACTACTATGACGGCGTGCAATCGATGCCCATCCGGTGGGCGATGACCAATACGACCGTCAAGCGGGCCTTTGTTTCCGAACTCGCCAGGCTCAAACGCCCAACCGCCGGACGCCCCACACCCCCTGCGGCATCGATTGGACAGGCTTTCAATCGGTCTGATGCGACCAGCCCCGCGGCGGATCGCTACGACCCTTCGGCAACCGTTCTCCACGCGCAATCGAACGCATCTTCGTTCAGCGAGCAACTCATCGCCTGACCCGCGGCGGGTCGGGCGGTGCTGTGGCCGCCGTCCGGCCTACCCCCCGCTCACCGCCTGCACAAACGTGATTCTATCTCCCGGCTGGAGCGCGACTTGCAGCGACTCGAGCCATTTTGTTGCGGTGTCGTTATGGAAAATGAGCACATGCTGCCGCAACTGGCCGATGTCATCCCAAATGTGAGGTCGAAGTAATGGAAAAGTCCGCTGAATCTCAGCGATCGCCTCATCGAGCCGATCGGCCTGCACCACGACCTCGCGCGTGCCGCCGACGCAGTCGGCCAATAATGAGGGAATGATGACGGGCACCTGCATGAGGGGAATCTCAACGGGGGTATACCATCGCGTGCACGGTCGCAATCCTTGGCAATCGGCCGGGCATCGCCCGCCACGATTTGCCCGCGTCAGTCGAGCAAAACATGTCGCCGGCGGTGGTTCCGACGTAAACGCCCGTTTGACTTAGGCAATCGACCGCCATCGCGTCGCGTAAGACGCCCGCGAAGTAGGGTTCGGTGGGCAGACCATCAGTGTGCGCCTGCCAGGTCAGCCCCGAATCGGCACTGCGGTAGATCGCCGCCCGACCCTTTGGGAAGAACCGTTGCTCGTCGGATTCGAGCGGCGCGATAAACAGTTCGCCATTTGGCGAAATGACCATTGGAAAGCCAAAGTTGCTGTTTAGCCCGGCCTCGATCGCGCGCCAGGTATCGCCCCCATCGCCGCTGCGAAACACCCCGCCGTGGTATTGCATGAAGATCGTGCTGGGATCGCGAGGGTCGAGCACCATTTTATGCACGCAGCACATGGCCTCAGGCGTGCTCGCGCCTGTAGGAAGCGAAGGCAGCCCGCGATTGAGATTTTGCCAGGTCGCCCCGCCGTCTTCGGTTCGGAACGCGCCGACAGCAGAAATGCCCACCCACATCCGGCGGGGGTTGGTTGGATCGATCAGTATCGTGTGTAGACACAACCCCCCCGCTCCCGGAAACCACTCGCCGCGGCCCGGCTGGCGTGTGATCGCGCTCACTTCCTGCCAAGACGCACCCTGATCGCGCGAGACAAACAACCCTGCTTCCTCCACGCCCGCAAACAGCACCCCAGGTTCAGTCGGATGCGCGGCGATTTGCCAGATCCGCTTCAACTGCCATCCGGTCTCGGATGGATAGGCCGGGCGGGCTTCCAACTGCGTCCATGTTTCGCCCAGGTCGTCGCTCACCCGAAAGGTCGGGCCGTAGGCGTAGTGGTTGGTGCCCGCCCAGATTCGCCCTGTGACGGTGTCGCAGTGCAGGCTGGAGACTTCCCACCCCGCCAAATGCGGGCCGGAAAATCGCCACTTCTGCCGAGCCTCGTCAGAATGAAACAGGAAAATGCCCTTCTTCGTTCCGACCAGAATCATCACTTGTTTTGCCATGAAGAGCCTTTACCCACAGTTTAGATATCGATTCGGCGACGGCTGTCGAGATAATAGCGCGCCGGCGGCGTCTCTGGAATGAAGAAAATCTTTGCCGCCGCCCGTTCGGTCGTCCGCCCGATGACGCAAGCGCAGGGCGGTGTTTCGGGAATTGGCGAATGAAGCCGTCGTCATGTAGCCGTGCAGACACCGTGCCGACACTTGGCGTTGTTCGAGCGGGAACTTACGATTGAGCCGACCTTACGATTGCACCAAGTTTGAATGACAGGAATGATCTTGCGGAGACTGATTGAAATGCCCAACCCGTCGCACTTGCCACCCCGCCGTCAGCATGCCTTTGAATCGCTTGAAAACCGCCGGATGCTCGCCGCGCCGGAAATCGTGCCGATCAAGGCTCAGACGGTGCCCGCAGGAAAGTCGCTGTATGTTCCCATTGCGACCAACTACGATGGCAATGATCAGGTCGCCTACTCCGTTTCCACCACGCGGATGGTGGCCTCGGCGGAGTTCGTGCCGTCCGGAAACACTTGGATTCGGATTGACACAAACCTCGGCACAATGGACTTCCAACTCTTCGACGATCGCGCGCCCGATACGGTTGATCGCATGTTGGGACTGATTAATGCAGGCTATTTTGATGGATTGACGTTTCACCGGGTCGTCCCAGGCTTTGTCATTCAAGGTGGCGACCCCAACGGCGACGGGAGCGGCGGGCCGGGGGTTACTTTCGCCGACGAGTTTGATCCCGGTTCGATCTTCACCGGCGACGGGCAACTGGCAATGGCCAACAGCGGGAAGGACACCAACGGCAGCCAGTTTTTCGTCACTACCATCGCTCCCGGCAACTTCCAATCGCCGGGCGGGCCGCCTCGGTTTCTTGATTTCAATCACACGATCTGGGGCCAGCTTGTCCGCGGATCGACGACGCGCGATGGCATCATTAACACGCCCCAGGCGGTGGATCGTTCCGGCCAGGCGACCGGCGCGCCGGCCAGTACGGTGCGAATCAACAATATCAGCGTCATTAAGAACCGCACCGATGCCGTGCTGCGTCTCGCCTCGACGGGCCGGCTGACCAGCGGCAATGATGATCGTGGCACCGTGACCGTGACGGCCCGCACCGATCAAGGCAACGCAAGCACATCATTCCGTATCGCCGCGGTGGAGGATGCGTCCGACTCACCGGCAATTCTCGGGCCGATCAGCGACATGACCACCCCGCGAAACCGCTCGCTCACGTTCACCCTCACCGGCACTGATACCGACGCACAAGACACCATCACCTTCGCCGCCGAGTTGATCGATACCTCGCTGGGCACGGTAACCACCAACGGTGCCGTTGTGACATTTACTCCGCGGACCAACTACACCGGCCCGGTGGATCTGCTCGTTGGCGCAGCACAAACCGGCGCCACCAGCCGAGGGTCGAGCCAAAACCCATTTGATACGCAGTTGATCCGCATCGGCGTTGGTGATGAATCGGCCGTCGGAATCGGCAATGGCACACTGAGCGGCCTCGCTGGCGCTGTCGGTAAAGGAATTGTGGTCGCAACGTTTACCGACGGGGACACCGCCGGCGGGCCGACCGATTGGAAGGCGAGCATCAACTGGGGCGACGGGGTAAGCAGCCGGGGGCGCATCAGTCAGGACTCCAGCGGCACATTCAGCGTAACCGGCGACCACAGTTTCGTGCGCCGAGCAGATAGTTATCCGGTGGAAGTGACCATTGAAGGATCGCGCGGGGCAAGGGAAATCGTGCGTTCAGTGATCAACGCGCGCGACATCGCCACGCTCAGCAGCAGGGGCACGCTTGTCGTCAATGGCACGAGCGGTCATGACTCGATCACGCTGAGAGTCGTCGGCGGAAAGGTGCAGGCGAGCGTGAACGGCGTCACCAAGCGATTCAACCTTGCCGACGTGAAACGCCTGCAAGTGACTGGTTATGAAGGAGATGACGCCATCACGGCAAGTGTTCGCTCGCGGGCGGCCACGATCGATGCCGGGGCCGGCAATGATGTCGTCTCAACGGGTGACGGAAACGATGTATTGCTCGGCGGCGGCGGACGGGACCGGCTTAGCGGGGGTGGCGGAAACGACACGCTCGCAGGTGGCGCGGGCCGCGATGTGCTCGATGGCGGTGCGGGCACCGATACCGGCGTCGCTGCGTCTGACGACGAGCGCATTTCAATTGAGATACTTGCGTAAAGCCGCCATCGACCGAACGCTTCAAGCGGCCTTTGACTGCCGCGGATCGGGTGCAAGCTGCGCAGCGAGCTCGGCGGCACCAATCGCGGCGTTCACGTCAAGGCACACCTTCACAGGCTGGCGCGCGTGCTCTACAAAGAGCACCGGCCCCGGCACCGCTGCATTGCCAGCGGCCAGGCACGCGTCGATAGCGGCCTGATCCACCGCGATCACCTCTCCCAATTGGTCAATCAGAATGCCCGCCTGAAACGAAACTCCGGCATGATTGAGATCGACAATGATGATGCACTGCTCTGGCTCACCGTTGATCGCTGGTAATCCCAGCTTGCTTCGAAGATCAACCACCGGCAAGGTTTGACCACGCAAATCAATCGCTCCTTTGACATGCGCAGCAGGATTCGGAGTGGGCGCGATCTCCATAAACCCGACGATCTCCCGCACGCGGGCGATATCCAGGCCGTAATGCGCTCCGCCGATGGAAAATGTGATGCATTTTCGAACAGCGCCCGCAGGCGGTGCCGCGCTAGCTGGCTTTTGTTGCTGGCTTGCCTGGTTCATCGACGGATCACCTCGTGTTGTTTCGATAGCAGCGGCCGAAGGGCAATGGTTGCCGGTCGGCGGAGAAGCACGCTTGGAGGTTTATCGTCGGAATGTGTGGGCCGGTTTGCAGCGGACTACGAGTATGGCCGTGACGGAGATAATCGGACGTGCCGACTCGACTCAGACGGTTTCTGTCTCGCCCCAAGGCTCGTCCGATGGCATCACCACAATATCATCTTCATGCAACTGGCAATACACGCGATCGCCCTCATGCACCGCATACTCCGCCGCACTTTCGTTGGCCACAACGGCGGTGAGGCGCAGGCCGTCGTCGGTGACGACTACAAGCTGGTCGGTCGCGCCCTTGAAAAGCTCCTCGACCACCTTTGCCTGAAACACATTCGGCCCGTCCGGCTGGTGCTTTTCGATGCGCACTTTCTCCGGGCGGATGGACACCATGATGCGGCCGGTATCGAGCGGGAGGTCGCGCGTCTCGACAACCACGTTCAGGCAATCGCCGATGCGCAGCGTGGAGTCTTGCTCGCCGCGTTCAATGAGCGTGGCGGGCAGCAGATTGGCCTGGCCGATGAAGTTTGCGACGAATGCGGTCTGCGGGCGGTGATAGATCTCATCGACGCTTCCAAGTTGCTCGATCACCCCGCGGTTGATGACTGCGATGCGGTCGGACATGGTCAGGGCCTCTTCCTGATCGTGGGTCACGAAGATAAACGTGATGCCCACCTTCTGCTGGAGGCGCTTTAACTCAATCTGCATGCTGTGGCGAAGCTTGGCGTCGAGCGCGCTGAGGGGTTCATCGAGCAGCAGGACGCGCGGCTTGTTAACAATGGCGCGCGCAAGCGCCACCCGCTGCCTTTGCCCGCCGGAGAGCTGGCCAGGTTTGCGCTGTTCCATGCCCGCCAGGGCCACCATATCCACGGCCTGCGCCACCCGCGGGCGAATCTCGGACTCGGCGATGTGCTTCATTCGAAGGCCAAATGCGATGTTGTCCCACACCGTCAGATGCGGAAACAGCGCATAGCTCTGAAACACCTGATTAACATCCCGCTTGTAAGGCGGTGCGTGGGTCACATCCTGCCCGTCCAGCAGCACGCGGCCCGTTGTCGGCGATTCAAACCCGCTGATCATGCGCAACATCGTCGTCTTCCCGCACCCGCTGGGGCCGAGGAAGGTCATAAACTCACCGTTGCGGACATCGAGCGAAACATTGTTCACCGCAACAAACTTCCCAAACTGCTTGGTAACGCTATCAAGCCGGACAGCGATGTCGGACGAGTTGGGTTGCGTGGATTCGGAGTTCATCGGTCAATCAGTTTAAGTCAAACGATCGCGCCTTGCTTGCGCGTGGAAAAATAATATGCCACAACAAACATGCCCATCAGCACCATCCCGAGCGCCGCGCCAAGCGGCCAGTTGCGCCCCTGCCCGACGAACTGGTTAACGATGACATTGCCGATCAGTTGTTCACGCCGCCCGCCTAGGATGTCATTGACGGCGAACATGCCGATCGCTGGCACAAATGTGATTACCACGCCAGCCATCACCCCAGGCCACGTGAGCGGAAGAATGACGGTGAAAAATGCGCGAAACGGGTTGGCCCCTAGGTCGAACGACGCTTCGATCATTGATTGATCCAGCCGTTCGCAACTGGTGTAGATGGGGAGAATCATAAAAGGGAGATAGGTGTAAACCAGCCCAATCATCACTGCGGTCGTGCTCGGAAGGAGGTCGAGAGGCTGGGTGATGACCCTGAAGTAGAGGAGAATATCGTTAAGCGTGCCCTGCGTGTTGAGAATTCCAACCCAGGCATAAGTTCTGATGAGAAAACTCGTCCAGAAGGGCACCATGACCAGCAACATCAGCAGGTTGCGCCACCGCTCGGGAGCACGGCCCATGAAGAATGCCACCGGATAGCCGACCACCACGCAGATAAGCGTGGACCAGACTGCGTAGTCAATGCTGACGACAAATATCTTGAACATCGTCAGATCGCGGCGCTCGTCCTGCTGTGCCTGGGTCAGGGTTTCAGGGTCTTTTGCCTCGACGCGTGAAACGACATGGTGGCGGAAGACGCCCCAGCCAGTACAGACGAAAATCACGACTGCTGCCAGTCGCCATCGCCGGGCGGTCCAGTCGCCGAGCCAGCCCCAGGCGCGGCCGATGAGGTGCAAGATCCCCAGCCCGACCCCCGCCAAGGCTGTTGCGCCCAGGGCGGCGATCGCTAAAGCCTTGGCCAGAGCGAAGTTAAGGATGCTCTTGTATGCGTCGGTGCTGGGCGAAAACACCACCCCGGCCCCGTCGGCGGGCTTGCAGAAACTGTAGACGACCATGATCGCCACTGGCGCAATCACAAACACCGCAAGCCAAAGCACCAGCGGCGCGAGCAGGAGCCACGCGCCCGCCCGCGGTCGTCTGCCAATCGGTCTTGCGTCGGAATCGGCCGCTGCCATAGTCTCAGCCCACAAATCACGAGCAGGGTTCGAGGCGAGCCTACACCCGCCCCGAAGCCGACTCGCCACTCACAGTTCGCTTTTCAGTTGCGTCATCATCGCGTCGATCTTGCCTGCCATGTCACCAATGTCATGAAACAGATCGAGTTTTGGATCGCCCTGCGGATAACTCGCAGGGTTGTTTCTCTGTTCGTCGGTCAGCAGCTTGCGTGCTTCGGTGTTCGGGTTGGTATACGGAAAATCATCGCTGATCAGCTTGCTCACCTCAGGTCGAAGGATGTAGTTAATGAACTGATGCGCGGCATCGGCATTCTTGGCACCCTTCGGAATCGCCAGGCTGTCAATGAACTGGTGAGTACCCTCGATGGGCAAGATGTATTGAAACTTGGCATCTTCCGCGAACAGCAGTGCCGCCTCACCCGACCAGACGATGCCCAGATCGGTATCACCATTGAGAAGCGAAGTTTTCGGGCTGTCGCTGTCGAAGATCTTCACCAGCTTAAGCCATTTGCGCACGATCGGCTTTGCCCGCTCCAGATTTGCATCCGTCACATCGTTCGGGCCGATGCCTTCTGTCGCCATCGCCCATGTCACGATTTCGCGACCGTCGTCGAGCACGACCAGCCTGTTCTTAAACTTCTCCTGGAAGAAATCGGCGTAGCCCCGGATCGGTTCTGTCACCTTCTCGGTATTGACCACAATTCCCACCGTGCCACTCATCCAGGGCACGCTGAATCTGTGGCCTGCATCATGCGACATTTTGCCAAACGCAGGATCGAGGTTGCCAAGGTTGGACAACTTTCCATGGTCGAGTGGTTCAAGCGCGTCCTGCTTGATCAACGCCTCGACCACATATTCCGAGGGCTGCACGAGGTCATACTTCGTGGCGCCGGCGAGGAGTTTGCTGAGCATCTCTTCATTGCTGGCGTACGACTCATAGTTGACTTTGATGCCAGTCTCGGCCGTGAAGCCATCGATCACACCCTGCGGGACGTACTCCGACCACGCAAAAAGATTCAGTTCCTTGTTCTGGGCCGATGCGCTCGCACCCGCAAGCCCTGCCGCCGCAACAGCGACCGCCAAACACCTCGACACAAAGCGTTGTAAACTCATACAAACCTCCGAGAAAAGTGGACTTCAGTGCGCGGTTCGCCTCTTAATAATCTCCATCGCAATCACAGCCACCGCCGTCAGTGCGACCAGCAACGTAGACACGACCATGACCAGCGGGTTGGGAAACTTCACCGTGCTGTAGACGCGAATCGGGAAAGTCTCGGCGCGGGCGCTATATGTGAAAAATGTCACGACAAAGTCATCCAGCGAAAGCGTAAACGCCATCAACGCCCCGCTGACGATGGCCGGAAACAGAAATGGCACAATGACTTTTCGGAACGCCACCAGCGGCGTCGCGCCGAGATCCTGTGCCGCCTCTTCCAGCGAAGGATCAAGCCCCGAGAGCCGCGCCTGTACGGTGATCATCACATAGGGAAAGCAAAATGTAATGTGAGCGACGATCACGGTCAGGTAGCCGGTGCCCCAGTTGATCGTAGAAAACAAGATGAGCAGGCTGATGCCCATGATGATCTCGGGCACGATCATCGGCACAGCGACCATCGTGTTAAGCAGGCGCGACAGCGGGTAGTTAAATCGAAACAGCATCCATGCAGCGACCGTACCAATGATCGTTGCAAACACCGTCGCGATACAGGCGATCAGAAGCGAGTTAAACATCGCGCCAATGATCGGCCCCACGCTGTCGCGGACGCGCGCGTCGAGCGGTCGAATGCGTTCCGCGGCAACCGCGGCGCCCATGGCGTCGAGTATCTTGCGCGGCCCACGCTGATACCACGATTCACCCTCGCCAAGGCTCAGTTTTAGCTCGCGCACGCTCCCGTACCAGAAAAGTTGATACCACTTAAACGTCGCCCCGCTCCACTCGTTATTAAACCATTGCCGCCGCTGGATCGTATCGTCGAGCGTCGTGATCATTGGCGCCGCCGCCAGTGCCTCGGCATCGCGTTGTTCGTTGCGGGGAGGGGCATCGTTAAAGCTGGCAACTGCGAGGAGGATGATCGGGATATAAAGAAAAACCAGGACCAGTGCCGTCCACCCGCCGAGCAGAAGATTGACCAGCTTCATACCCGATGGCAGGCGCGGTCGTCGAGCGGCGTTCGGCGGCGAGTGCGACACACGCGTAATCTATCGCAAAGCCAAGCCGACAGGCAATTTCGGCCCGCGCGAGCGCGATCATGCCCCGGTGAATCCCTCCGCCGACCACTGAATTGCCTGTTCCTCGGTGGCAAATCGGATGAACCCGCGCCCTCCGGGGCGACCATTCCCGCTGTCTTTCCAGCCGCCAAATGGTAACTGCGATGGCGAAAACGTCGTGGGCAGGTTTGCGTACACATTCCCCGCATCGAGCCGACTGCAAAACCGATCAAACCTCGCCCTGTTGCGCGTGAATACCGCCGCGGTGAGGCCGAAGGGTGTGCCGTTGTGTAGCCCGAATAGTTCCTGCTCAGAATCGACCGCGATCACCGCCACGATCGGCGCAAACAGCTCATCGCAAGCGAGCGCTGCCCCCGATGCCTTCGCCGCTGAATCAAACAATACCACCGCAGGCTCGACATAATAGCCCACCTTGCCATCCACACTCGCGGGCGCATGTCCCCGCTTGAGCCAGTGCCCCTCATTCAAATCGATCAGCCGTCGATATCGTTCATACGCCGCGTCACTCACAAGCGGGCCAAGCCTGGTCGTTTCCCACAGCGGATCGCCCGGTGTGAACTGGTGAATCGCAGGAAGCAATTTATCGATGAACGGAGACAATACTGCCCGCTCGACGATGATCCGGCTTGTCGCATTACATCGCTGCCCCGCGGTGAGGCAGGCGGCTTCGGCGCACATGTCGGCGGCGCGTTGCAAGTCGGCATCATCGCAGACGATCGCGGCACATTTGCCACCCAGTTCGAGCGCAACATCCTTTGATAAATCGTCCGCGGTCGCTTTCGCAATCGCCCGCCCTGCTGCAACGCTGCCAGTAAAGCCGACGGCGCGGATGCGCCGGTCGCTGCATAACTGCGCCCCTTCGGCGGCCGCACCCTGCACCAACCCAAAGACGCCCTCCGGCAGCGCCGCGGACATCAGCTCGGCATATCGCGCGCACACATTTGCCGCAGCGGGGGCCGGCTTGAAAATGACAGAGTTACCCGCTGCAAGATACGCCAATATCTGGCCATGCGCCAGGTGCACTGGAAAGTTGAACGGCCCAATGACCGCCGCCGCCCCGCGGGCGCGCCTTCGGACGACTGCCGGATGCGGCGCGCCGGGGGGACACTCATCCGGCAGATATCGCGCCGCATCCGAGAAAGTCAGCTCAAACTTTGCAATCACGGCGCCGAGTTCGCCCGCGCACTCTCGAACGCACTTACCGGTTTCCCGGGCGATGCCGCGCGCCAATTCATCGCGCGCGACTTCAATCTTCATCTGTGCCGCACGCAGCGATTCAATCCGATCGCTCAAGGGCGTTGCGCTCCACGCTTCAAACGCCGCCGCCGCTGCAGCGATCGCCGGCTCGACTTCGGTGGGTCGAACTTCCGGAAACTCAAATGACAGGTCGCCGGGGCTCTGGTTTCTCCATGATGGTGTCATAACGTCTCCGGGATAGCTTTCTCAGATTGGCACTCGCAGGCCTCGATCGCTGTAACAAGCCCGTCAAGATCATGCGGCGATGCTTCGACTCTTGGTTCAAAGCCAAGGGCACGAATTGCCGTCGAAGTGACCGGGCCGATGCTCGCCAGTTTTGTCGTTCCAAGCAACGCAATGGCGTCAGGGCCGAGCAGCGCCGCGAGATTGTTGGCTGTGCTGCTGCTGGTGAACGTGATCCAGTCGACCTCGCGGCTTCGCAACGCGCTCCATACCTCGTCGGGCAAAGCTGCAGTCTTGCGGGTCATGTATACGGCCACATCACGAACATCGCTCGCGCCGCCGCTGCGCAACCGTTCGAGCAGCACGGGGCGGGCGATGTCGGCGCGAAGCAGCAGAAACTTCCTACCAGCCACCGCATCGGCGGCGTGTAGTGCATCTGCAAGCGCTTCGAGAAAAAACTGTTCCGGGCATAGATCCGCCCGGCAACAAAGTTGCTTTTCAACCGCAGCACGAGTGGACTCACCTACCACAGCGATCTTCGCACCCGCAAAGATGCGCGCATCCAGACCCAGGCGCCATAGTCGATCGCGCACCGCCGAGGCGGCATTGGGGCTTGTGAAGATGATCCAATCAGCAACCGCCGGTGCGCGTTTCGAGATGCCGCGCGCCAATTCGCCCAAGATGCCGTCAACCTCACTCCAATCTGTCAGCGGTGCAATTTCTATCGTCGGCGCTTCCAGTACCCGCGCCCCGAGCGCTTCGAGTCGGGCGGAAAGCACACTCGCCTGCACGCGCGTGCGAGTCACCATAATCGTCTTTCCGGAAAGCGGGCGATTGTCGAACCATCGAAGCTGCTCGCGTAGAGCAACCACGCTGCCGACGAGTGTCAGGGCGGGTGTTGCAATGCGCGACTCAAGCACTGCGTCGGCAAGCGTGGCGATGGTGGCCGTCACGGTCTTTTGTTCCGGCAATGTCGCCCACTGAATGCACGCCGCGGGGGTGTCCGGGGGCAGTCCGTGCTCGATCAGTTTCAGTGCAATCATCGAAAGCGACTTCACGCCCATGTAGAACGCCACGCAGGGCAGCTTGGCGATCGCCGCCCAATCGTTGTCGGCGGCAAAGTCGCGGCCTTCAGTCGAGTGTCCGGCGATGAAAGTGACGCTGGAATTGTGGTTGCGGTGCGTGAGTGGAATGCCGGCATACGCCCCCGCCGCCGTTGCCGCGGTGACTCCGGGGACGATCTCGAAGGCAACCTTTGCTTCGGCGAGGGCCAGGGCCTCCTCGCCGCCGCGCCCGAAGATGCACGGATCGCCCCCTTTGAGCCGAACGACGCGCTTCCCCGCGGCGGCGTGTCGAATGAGCATGGCGTTGATCTGGTCCTGCGACATTGACGGTTCCCCGGCACGTTTGCCGACATTGACCCACTGCGCTTTTTGCGCGTAGACGCGCAGCTTTTGACTAATCAAGCTGTCAAACAGGACCACATCGGCAAGTTCCAGTAATTCGCGCCCGCGGAGGGTTAACAGGCCCGGGTTGCCGGGGCCTGCGCCGACCAGCGCAGCGTGTCCCCGATATTTTACTAAACGATTCTGGTGCACTGGATAATCTTTTCCATTTGGAATGCCGATGAAATCAACAAGGCGGTATCCGCTCGCCAGCGGGCGCCTCTGGGAATCTTACACATCGGAGTGTCGCATATGGTTGCGCTTCTGAAAATGCCTCGGATGAAAGTCGAACCGTCGAACCTGGAACGACGGATCTTTCCGCGCAAGGAAGTGAACAACTGGATCGAAGGCCGCCGGCTCGATCATAGCCTGAGCGCGATCCGCGATCGCCGGGTGAGCCTGGCGATGCGCGATGTCTCGCTCGGCGGGCTTAGTGCTATCAGCTCCGCCCCGTTGGACGAGGGGGAACGCATCAGCGTCTCATTCCCCCCTGCTGGCACAAATCACGGCTGGGATGCCTACGGCCGAGTACTCCGCTGCGAGGCCAGCGCCATGGGCTATCGCGTTGCCGTTGAGTTTGACCCTTTGCCCGCAGCGTAATCGACCCCAAATCCAGGTCATAGCCCAAGGCTGAGCGGGTGTTTCCCGTTCAGCTTCTTTCATATACACAGCGGGTGCTTGCTGCGCCATCGCCCTCGGCGCTGCCTACGTCAATCCTTCCGCCTGCTCCGGTTCCCCGTACAATCCCGGTCGATGTCTGATGAGCCTTCCCGATCCAACCCGCTGCGCACTGATTTCAATCCCGATGATTTTCGGATGACGATCGGCGATCACCTCGAAGAACTGCGCTCGCGGCTGATTAAGGCGCTCGCTGGCCTGGCCGTTGCACTGGTCGGGTGCTGCATCTTTGGCAACCAGGTTCTGCTCGCGTTCTGCAGGCCGCTTTACAACGTGCTCGAATCTAAGGGGCTGAACACGCAACTGCGGTACGACACCATCGGTGAACCACTGACGACCTGGCTCGCCGTCAATCTCATCACCGCGGCCGCTATTGCCAGCCCGTGGATCTTGTATCAATTCTGGCAGTTCGTCGCGGCGGGGCTTTACCCCGCGGAGCGAAAGTACATCACCCGCTATCTGCCCATGAGCATTTCGCTCCTGCTCATCGGCATGGTGTTTGTCTATTTCATTGTCCTGCCATGGTCGATGAGCTTTGTCATCGACTTCGCGAGCGCGGTGCCCGTGCCCGGCGAGCGGTTTACCACCACCCAACCACATGACGCAGTGATTCTGCCTGCCCTTACCGGCGACCCTGCTTCTCCGCGCGAAAATGAAATGTGGATCGATGAATCGACCAGCAAAATCAAGATCTTTCACAAGGGGCAGATTCGCTCCCTCCGCTTCGGCACCGAAAATCTGCTCGCCCCCGATTTTAAACTATCGCAGTACATCAGCCTGGTGGTGGGGATGCTTTTCGCATTTGCCCTCAGCTTTCAACTGCCGTTGCTGGTGATGGCACTCGTGCGGATTGGGATTTTTGATGTTGAACAGCTAAAAGCGGCGAGAAAGTACGTCTACTTCGCGCTGGCCATTGCGGCGGCAGCGATTACGCCGGGCGACGTGGTGACAGCGACCATCGCGCTTATGATCCCACTCGGACTCTTGTACGAACTGGGCCTCTGGCTCGCGCGCGTGCCCGGCGGTGCGCGCGGATTCGATGTGGGCGATCATCCCGAATCACGGTGACCATTGCAGCCGCAACCGCTGTAGCGCCGCTACTTTTATTCTAAAACGATTCACTCCGGCTCAAAGACGTCGTGCCAAGCCATAAACGTGTTCACATGCACTCTCACTACACACGATGTATCGGGCGTGTAACCGCCGGCCAGCACCCACGCGATCGGAATGCTGTGCTGCCTGGCAAACGCGAAAATCATGCGGTCGCGCGCTTTCAGGTCTTCGTAATCGAGATCTAGCGGCGAATAAGGGTCTTCGCGAAACGGATCGGCCCCAGCTTGATAGAGGATCAGGTCGGGTCGGCCACCTGTAAGCACGAAGGGCAATGCCTCCTCCATGATCCGCAACATGTCTGCTCGATCGCAACCGCTCGGTAGCGGGAAAGAAATGTGGTTTTCGCCGTCGACGTGCCTTTTCACGCTGACATCGCGAAATGGCGTGTTATTGCAGTAGTCGTTCCCGTAAACACTCACCGCAGTGACCCAGGGTCGGGTGGCCGCGAGCCTGGCGGTGCCGTTGCCGTAGTGCAAATCCATATCGAGGATGGCGACGCGACAAATCTCGCCCGCGACTCGCATGGCTTCCGCGGCGACGACAAGCCCGTTAAACGTGCAGAAACCCTCGCCGTTTGATGCGTGGCTGTGATGAAAGCCACTCACCAGCGCCGCGCTCGCACCGGTAAGAAGCGCGTCGCGTCCCGCGGCGAGGCATCCGCCCCCGGTAAGCAATACTGACGGCCAAAGCGCCGGCGACCAGGGAAACTTCTGACTCTCGGCCAGCAGACGTGGTGCGCCAGTTCGCACCGCATTTACATATTCCGGCACATGTACGCGAAGCAGATCGACTTCAGTCACCGGCGCAGGCTCGACCAGCTCAACCCAGTCAAACGCCCGCAGCGCCTCAGCCACCATGCCAAACTTGTGCATCGGCATCACATGCTGCCCGATGTCGGCGGCGAAGCCGGGATGGTAAAAGGCTTTGAGCATTCCGCTTTAGCTTTCGAGTGGGGGCAATAGCCGAATCGTCGCGTCGGCGGGCGGGTATCTGTCCATGGTCCGCCAAGCTGCGACCATGTCCTGCTGCCGGGAATGAACTGCGTACATGCTATACAAAGCGTTGACCATGTGGCGCACCTCGCCACCAAGAATGTTTGATTCAGTCTCCCGGCCCACCCGCCGCACCACCAGCATATAGGGCAACGGCATTGGCCCGCCGGCTCTGTCTATCTCTGTTGGGGGGCGAAAATCGGGCTGGAAGTAATCAACCATGGAGGGATCAACCTTCTGAAAGTTGGCCCTTCCGTACGATGCCAGCCGCCTACGGCTCATTTCGTCGCCCGGCGAATGATGCTCCATCTCGGCCATAAGCGTGATGCTGACAGGCCCGGCGTATCCGGCAGCCCGATGCAGCCGGCGCGCGATCGGCACCGGAAACGCCCGTAACCACGCCGCCAGCCCACCCCCGCGATGTTCTGGATCGACCAGTGCATGTGATAGATGGACATAAACATCGCCAGGAAACTGGCGATGCAGCATCGCGGTGCAATCACGCACTGCAATGGGCTGGCCGCTGCGACAGACTGCGACCATACGATAGAGAAAACACCAGCGATCGATCGGTTCGGCAGGATTCCACTGCAGCCGACTGATAATCACCCCCCGCTGCTCCATGGCATGGTGCGAACCAAACTCGTCCCACAATTTCTGATAGGCCGGCTCAAACAAAGGATCATCGCGCCGGCTGATGAGGTGTGCCGTCAACCCCGACCAATCAAAACTAGCCGACCGGGCATCGCCAGGAGCCAAGTCGGCGGGGTCGATCGGGAGGGTTTCCGGCAAACGTGTATCGGACATGTGAGTTCGGGTATCTTACTAAACGGAAGGCCTGTCTGACATGAAAGCATGGTTGCTCGACAACATGACCGGCGGCGTGGGCGGGCTGCGTCTTGCCGACTTCCCAGACCCCCAGCCGACGGCCGGCGAGGCGGTGCTGTCGGTCACACTGGCCGGCCTGAACCCCGCCGACCGCTACCTGGCCGAGGGTCAATACCCCGCAAAGCCGGAGTTTCCACATATTCTGGGCCGAGACGGCATCGGTACCGTGACCGCGGTCGGGCCGGATGTAACCGGCCTGAAAATCGGCGACCGCAGGGTGATCGTGCGGAGTGAAATTGGGGTCAACCGGCGTGGCACACTTGCCGAAAAAGTGGCCGTTCCGGTCGAGTCGCTCGTTCCCGTCCCGCCCGGATGGACCGACGCGCAGGCGGCCGGCGCGACACTGGTGTATCTCACGGCGTGGCAGGCGATCACGCAATGGAGCGATTTGCCGGCAGAGGCGGTCGTTCTGGTCAGCGGGGCATCCGGCGGCGTGGGAGTGGCCGTCACGCACGTCGCCAGCGCGATGGGCCACACGGTCATCGGGCTTTCCCGGTCGAGGGAAAAATCGGCCGTAGTCCTCAATCAGGGTGCGACAACGTGTTTCGATCCCGCGGACGCCGATTGGCCGAGAAAGCTCAAGGCCCATCTCGGCAGCCGCAGGGTCGATCTGGTCATCGATAACGTCGGCGGCGAGCTGTTCAGCCAGATGATAGGCGTGCTCGGTGAGAACGGCCGGGTGAGCTGCGTCGGTCGCCTGGCAGGTCCGGTGCCTCAGTTCAACACCGCGACGCTGTTTTTTCGACGGCTGCAAATCCGCGGCGTTGGGGTCTACAGTTACAAGCCGGCAGAAAGTGCCACCATCTGGCCGAGAATCACGGCGTTGCTCGAAGCGAAGCGTTATCGCCCGCTTGTGGATTCGACGTTCGACTTTGAAGAGCTTCCTGATGCGTTTGCGCGTCTCGAAGCCGGACCAATGGGCAAAGTTTTAGTGCGGGTTTGAATCAAACTCAGTACACGAAAGCACGAGGTCACAGGGTGCGCACGAAAACAGTCAACTTTCCGTTGCTGCATCTCTTCGTGTACTCTTTTCAAGAACCCAGGAGATAGCATGTCCATACTCACCGAACTCCCGCAATGGAAATCACTTTCCGATCACGCCAGGAAGATGAACGCGGTACACCTGCGCGACCTGTTCAAGCAAGATGCTGGCCGGTTCGGCAAGTTCAGCGTCACGTTTGATGACATACTGCTGGATTACAGTAAGAACCGCGTGACGGAGGAGACGATGAAGCTGCTGTTCGATCTGGCCAAAGCCACCGGCGTCGAAAAGCTGCGCGACCGCATGTTTGCCGGTGACAAGATCAATATCACCGAAGACCGGGCCGTGCTGCACATCGCGCTGCGCAATCGGTCCAACCGGCCGGTCCTGGTCGATGGCAGAGATGTCATGCCTGAAGTCAACGCCGTGCTGAGGCACATGAAGGAGTTTACCGATGATCTACGTTCAGGCAGGTGGACAGGCTACACCGCCAAGCCCATCACCGACGTAGTAAACATCGGCATCGGCGGAAGCGATCTTGGGCCCGTCATGGTGTGCGAAGCGCTGAAGCCGTATAGCAAGCGCGATCTCAACGTTCACTTCGTCAGCAACATCGACGGCACACACATGGCCGAGACATTGCGCAAACTCAATCCCGAGACCTCGCTTTTCATTGTCGCAAGCAAGACATTTACCACGCAGGAGACCATCACCAATGCCACAACGGCCAAGGATTGGTTTCTCAAAGCCGCCAGAGATCAGCGGCACGTGGCAAAGCACTTCGTTGCATTGAGCACAAACGAAAAAGAAGTCACTCAGTTCGGCATCGACAAAGCAAACATGTTCGGATTCTGGGATTGGGTCGGCGGGCGCTACTCCCTTTGGAGCGCGATCGGCCTGCCCATCGCCTGCAGCATCGGCTATGACAATTTCGAACAACTCCTCGCCGGCGGGCATGAAATGGATGAACATTTCCGCGCCACGCCGCTGGAGCAGAATCTCCCAGCGATTCTGGCGATGATTGGCATCTGGCACAACAATTTCTTCGACGCCCAGACGCTGGCGATTCTGCCGTACGATCAGTACTTGCATCGATTCGCTGCCTATTTCCAGCAGGGCGACATGGAGAGCAACGGAAAGAGCATCCGCAGGGATGGCATTGCGTGCGATTATTCCACCGGCCCCATCGTCTGGGGCGAACCAGGCACCAACGGCCAGCACGCTTTCTACCAGCTCATTCACCAGGGTACGAAACTGGTGCCTTGTGACTTCATCGCGCCCGTCACATCACAAAACCCGATCGGCGAGCATCACAAGATCTTGCTTAGCAACTTTTTCGCTCAGACCGAAGCGCTGGCCTTGGGCAAAGATGAGACGACGGTGCGCTCCGAACTCGCGAAAGCAGGCATGAGCGGCAAAGCACTCGAAGACCTTGTACCCCACAAGATTTTTGCAGGGAACAAGCCGACGAACAGCATCATGTTTGACAAGCTCGACCCCCGCACCCTCGGCAGGCTGATTGCGATGTATGAACACAAGATTCATGTGCAGGGGGCCGTCTGGAACATCAATAGCTACGATCAATGGGGTGTGGAACTTGGAAAACAGCTGGCTAAGGCGATTCTGCCGGAGCTGAGTGATGCGATGCCGGTCAGCTCGCACGACAGTAGCACCAATGGTCTGATCAACTACTACAAACAGAAGCGTGGAAAGTAAGCAGCGCGCGGTAAGATTTATTGTGACGGCTGCGTCGCGGCGCGCTGGCGAATCTCCGCACCGAGCACGCGCGCTTCCGCCCAGTCTGGTTGATCGCGAAGAATTGTTCGGATTTCCCGCTCGGCTGCGGCAAACTGATTGGCGGCTGCCAAGAGCTTTGCCACACTCAGCCGCCACTGGTGTTGCTGCGGATCGAGGGCCAGCCCACGTTGGTAAAGGGTGATTGCTTCGTCATTTCGCCCTCGCTTTTCCAGCATCCGGGCGGCGTGAGCCAGTGCGCTGGCGGAGGCGGTTGAAAGCTCGGCTCGTCGGATCGCGGCGGTGAAGATTCGATCGTCAACCGCGGCCGCTTCACCATGGCGGGCTTGCTTGCGCAGGTACTCGGCAATCTCGCTGAGAGTCGCTTGATTTTCCCCCGTCAGTTCCAGCGCCAAATCGACTCGATCATACACCCGCAGCAGCCGCCGAATGATGTATCCCGGATCGATGCCCGACGTGCCAATCGCCCTGCGAAAACGGGACATAGCCCCCGCAGGGTCGCCGCGGCGAAGTCTCGCTTCGCCGGCGAGGGCGAGAGTCCAGCCATCCTGGGGAGAAAGCTCGGCTGCGGTTTCGATCAGTGCGTCGCCGACCTCCGCCTTTCCAAACGCGCCAAGCGCCTGTCCGGCCATGCTATACGGCGGGCCGTACAGCGGGGCCGAAATGGCCGCAGCGCGGAAGGACTCCAAAGACTCGTTCAACGCGCGCGCGTCGGCGGCAGGGTCGAACCGGGCCTGCCGTTCCCGCATCAAGCTCCAAAATCGCGCCACTCCAAGCGTGTATTGTGCCTTGGCATTCCGAGGCGCAATGCTGACCGCCTCCGCCGCGCTGGCCACCATGCGGTCAAAGTCTGCCTTCGATCCCTGCCATCGTGCAACGCCAAGCGCGTCGGCAAGTCGGGTCGATTCATCCATGGCTGCAACTGCGCGACGATGCCGATCGGCGGCGAAGCACGACCAGATCAAACCTGCTGATAGCAGCATGACCATGCCCCCGGCGACCACCCAACCGCGCGACGGTAGGCGTTCTTGGCCGGTGATGGCCGCCGGACAGCCCAGCCGCAGCAGTGCCGCCGCCGCGATCGCGGTGACGATGGCATTGGCGGGAAGATGCTGCCCGAAATCGAGCGCACTGTGCAATGTGACCGCGGCGAGCGTAAATCCCAGTCCGCTGGCGATCAGACCGCGCTTCCCGCCATGGCGAATGCACCGCCACCATGCCAGCCACACCGTCGTCAGAAACACAAGTAGCAACACCAGCCCCGGCGCGCCAGTCTCGGTGAGCACTTGCGCATACTCGTTTTCGGCATGCGAAGAAATGTTTATCAAAGTCTGGAGGTCATACTTGGGAAAGACATACTCAAAACTGCCAAACCCCACACCCGTTGCGGGAAACGTGCGCCAGATCGGCACTTGTGCCTTCAGCAGTTCCCACCGCCCGCCGGTGGCATCTTCGGCAGCAAGTGCAAAGACCTTTTCCTGCAAACGACTTGAGAACATCGCCGTCACGATGCCGCCGAGCAGCAGGATGACCGCAAAAGTCCATGTGATTCCTCGCGCCGATTTCCGGTGTGAGGTCACCAACGCCGCCAATATCGCGGCGGCTCCCAGCGCTATGATGCCGCCACGGGACGCGCTGTTAATGACCGAGACCGCGCAGAGCATCACAATCGTTGCGGGAAAGATCAGTCGGTGCAGATAGCCCTGCCGAAGCAGCTGCGCCCAGTCGCGCGCTGCGCGCGGTGCGTGCTGTCGGCGCAGCGCCGACACGGACAGCAGGAGCAATGCCATCGCTGCGCCGATGCCGGCATTCATATACTGAGCAAAGTGGCTGCGGTTGATAAACGGCGCGCTGGTCTCGCCGGCCCGCGGGGGACGGGTGACGACGCCATAGATGCGCTCGATTCCCAAGAACATGTGTGTCGCCGCGATGATCGCGATGACACCGCTTGTCCCGGCGATCAGCATCAACAGCACCCGCACCGCCGACCGGTTCGTTACTACCACCGCCGCGGCGACGAAGGCGCTGATGATCGAAAGCAGCAACCTCAATTGGCGCTCGGTCTCATATGCATAGAGACTGACCGTAGCCCCCTCGCGCGCTGCCGATCCCGCAAAGGGCATTGCCAGCTCCTCGCGCAGCCGCATTGCCTCGGGTGAGACCGTCGCTGTCCAAGCGGACATCGGTATCAATTGCAGCGCGATCATGACAGGAAAGAGGATGAGAGAGATGATCGAGAGCCGACCGCAGACGGGTGCCTGTCGGGTCCAGACGATGCGAACAAATGTGCTAAACGCCAAGACCGTCGATAGAGATATAAATACCTGCTCGCTCCAAGGCTGCACCGTCCCCAGCGCAGCCGCCGAGAAAACGACCATGATCGCCAGCAGTGCCAGAATCAGGCCGTCGAGCGGCGTGAGAGGGTTGGTCGTTTCTTCCAGATCGGACATATCGCGTTCACGGTTAGCTTGTCGAGCATCAGGCAGAAGGCAGTCCGTGCAAAATGGCCGCGGGGTTCTCGAAGCAGACTCTGTGTGCGAAGGGCGCGCCTAGGCGAGCGGTGATTCGCCGCATGGCATCCCCCCACCGCGGTGGTCGATTGGTGAGGTTGTGGGCGTCGCTGGCAACAATCGTCGCCACGCCCTGCGAAAGAAGATTCCAGGCACATGTCTGCTCTGCCTCGCCGAAAATGCCGAGCAGGCTGCCGGTGTTCACCTGCAAGATCGCACCGGCATCAAACCATCTGCGCGCGGCTGCCGAGTCATTCCGGAAACAGCCGTACCGCTCAACGTGGGCCAGCACGACCTTCAGCGGGCCGAGTGAAGTCGCCATCCTCGGCAACAGGGCATCAGGCTCGATGACAAGCTCGGGCGGCAGTTCAATCAAGACATGCGTGCCGCGATCGGCCAGCGTGTTCACGCTCGCTTCTTCGATCAGCCGTGACACACGGTCATCAAGGCGAACCTCTCCGCCGGGGTAAAGCGTCAGGCCGATACGACGTTCGTTAAGTTTCTGTTGCAATGCGACGGTCGCCTCGCGCACGCGGGCTGCATTGTTGTCCAGCGCATAGCGGCCAAGTTGGTGGGGAGTAGCGATGGCCGCGGTGACGCCTTCGCGCCATAACACCCTGCATAGGGCAACGGCCTGGTCCATCGTTTCCGGCCCGTCATCGATGCCGGGTAGTAGATGGCAATGCATATCCAGAATACCGCGCGGTGCCGGATTGGGATTCGATTGGGCGGATTGAGTGGAGTCGCTGACCATCAGAGCCGCCGTCACGAGGCCGTGGTGGGAGCCGCCGGGCTGGTGGTTGCACCGTTGGTCGGCGCGCCGTTTGCGTTGCTTCGAATAGCGCGGCGCGGGCCGTAGTGGTAGTAGGCGTAGCGGCCTTCGTCGGCGTAATAGTGCGAGTAGATGCCCTTACGCCGCGACACGTCATTGACCACGACGCCCAGCAATCGCCCGCCGACACTGCTAAGCTGGTCTCGGGCGCTCACTGCGGCCGATCGCGTGGTTTTTTCGGCTCGAAGGGCAATCAGCACTGCATCACACGATGCGGCCAACACGCGCGCATCGGTCACTGGCAGCACCGGCGGAGAATCGATCAACACGATGTCATAAGACTTGCCGAGATCTTCCAGCAAATCGAGAAATCCCTGGCTGTTTAGAATCTCTGAAGGATTCGCCGGAATCGGCCCGCAGCAGATGATGCTCAATCCCGGCACGCTCGATTGCTGCGTCGCCGCGGCAATGCTTGCATCGCCCGCCAGCACACTCGACATGCCCACCTCGGGCTTCAACTCAAAAACGCGGTGCAGCGTGGGCTTGCGGAAATCGCAGTCGAGCAGGACCACCCGACTGCCCGCCTGCGCAATGGCACAGGCGAGGTTGGAAGAAAGCGTGGTCTTCCCATCGCCCGGCGCCGGCGACGTGATCAGCAGGGTTTTGATCGACGCTCCCGGCACGCTGAAGGAAACCGCAGTGCGCACCGTGCGATATGCTTCGGCGACATCGCTCATCGGGTCGTGATGCACCATCAGCCCGCGCGCCGACTGCGTGCGAGCCTGCACGATGTGGGGCACAACGCCCATAATGGGGAGGCCCACCACTGCCTTGATTTCCTCCGCGGAGCGCATGCGCTGATCGGTGAACTCCAGCAGCAGCCCCAAGCCCGCGCCGAGCAGCAGCCCTGCGGCGCAGCCGATAAAGATCAGCTTAAGCAGGTTTGGCTCAACCGGTGCGCGATTGGTCGACGCTTGTTCCACGACATAGACATTCATCGCCCCCGCACTTTCGGCCAGACCGATGGACTTCATCTGGTCGTTGAGTTGGTCACCATATTTTTCCAGCCGGCTGATCTCAGCCGCGATTCGATCAAATTCCGCCTGCTTGGTGTTCACGGTCAGCACAATCGCCTGCTCGTCATTCAGCCAGCGGTTGTATTGCTCCACCTGCTGCTCGTACGCCTCCATGCGGCGGGAAATGTCCGCCATGACTGCTTCTGCGGACGCCCTCTCTTCGGCTTGTATCTCAGACTTAATACGATCGAGCCTCTGCAACTGGGCGGTCACTCGATCGCTTCCCGGAAGATAGGTGCTGCTCAGCGCTTCGAGCGCGTTCTGCATGTCGCGCAGCTCGCGGCGCATCATATACCCCTCACCGCGATATTGAGGCGATGCAAGCAACTGCCGCACCCGGCTGGGATCGGAAAGCATCGATTTGACCGACTCCCGCTCCGCCGTCGTGCGAACCAAATCAAGCCGCGCCTGCGTCAGTGCGCTGGAGAGTGCCGCGACACGTTCGAGCACCGGATTGCGCTCGCTGCGGTTGAACGACAGCGTTGCATTGGCACGCTGAAACGCCAGCCGTTCGCTGACCAGCGTGCGGAGGTTAAGGTCATTCTCGTCCTTCTTGTCGCGCAGCACGCGCAGTACCTCGGACACGCTTTCCTGCTTCAGCTTGTCGTTAAAGTTTTTGTACGCCTCGACTACTTGGTTGGCCAGCGAAGCCACGCCATCGGCATCCGGGCCGCGCACGGCGACGTAGACGATTTCACTGGGCTGGATGGTGGAGGCAAAGGTGCTTGCCGCGAGATAACCACCGATGTTTGCGGCGAGCTTTGGATCGTTCCGGAACATCGGCAGGTTGCGCATCGCTGGTGATTCTGCAACTTGATTTAAGACGACCGGTGACCGAATGACATCACATTGCGTGCGCAGCCAGGCCGCACCGCCCGCTGCCAGACTACCGGCAAAATCCTGCTGGACGAGTTTCGGACCCGACTGCGAAATGAGAATGCGTGCCCGGCCTTCGTACACCGGTTCGGTCGTCGCATACTTGAGATAGCCCAGAATGCCGCCGGCGATCAGACACGCGGCAACGACCCACCGCCGGCGCCAGACCGCGCGCAGTGCGTTTCGCTGAAATGCGCCACCGCCGGTCGCGTCGCCGAGCAGCGCATTTCCGCCTGCGGACGAGGGTGAGTCGGTTTCGAGATTGAGATCGCGAGGTTCGGGAATCATTTTGTCGTCAAGAGTGTATCAGTAGATAGGGTAGATGCGCAAAGTTCAGGCACAAATCGTAGTGGAATTCCCCCTGAAGCCCTTCAAAACGTCTTAAACCCGTCTTACTCACGGTGCTCTTTCGGCGACCACAGATCCGTACGCCCGCCATCCGGCCTTGCTTCGTGGCTAGGTTGGCCCCAGCCTTCGGTCCGATGCCACGGAAGTTTTTGGGCCAAGCGGGAAAGGCTTTAGCAGCGGCCGGAGACACACGGGTCGCGCCGTCCCAATCACAAGAAAAACCACACGAGTTGAAGGGACGACTCGAGGATCTTATGGCGTAAACGGACTGCGAATGTCCGGTCGGAACGGCGGACGGATGGTAATCGGAAGCAAAGTTACCGTGTTGGGCAGATTCGGTGTAATTGTCGGGCCTGAAGGATTGGTCGGCGGGACGACGGGATCATCGATCACCGGCTCATCACCAACGCGCTCATCAATGACTGCAGGTTGAAACAACCGGTCCGACGGCGCGATGCTGCTAGCGGCAGCCTGCTGCGCCATGGAAACAAGCGCACGGGATGGATTGGCAAACGCCGCCCCTGCGACACCCAAGCCGACGAACGCTGCAATTGCTAATTTCGTACTGGCAGTCATACACAAATCCTCCCTCAAAAGTTGCTAAGGATTGTCGGAATCCGCCTTCCGGTTGTCAAGACAAATGTCGAGAATCCAACAGAACGCACCGCAACCAAACAAGTCTCTTAAACCATTATATACAAGCAACTTACGCTAATTCTGCTGGCCCTGCAGTGCACAATAAGTTTCGATGATCTTTCGCTGAAACAGCTCGATCCGGAATACGCGAATGGCGGTTTCTCGCCCCGCAGTGCCGATTCTGCGACGGAGCGTGGAGGACTCGATCAGACTCATCATCGCGTTTGCGAGCATCCGCGGATGGCCGCCGGGCACGCCGAGCGCGTCAACCCCGTCGCTGAAAAGCTCCGCAGCGCCACCCGCTGCCGCGACGATCACCGGCTTGCCACAGGCCATGCCCTCGATGATGGTTCTGCCGAACGGTTCCGGCTGCGTACTCGCGTGGACGAGGCAATCCAGCGACCGCATAACGTGGGCAGGGTCTTGCTGAAACGGAACAAATAGGACGTCCGCCCGCACGCCTGCCCCCAACGCGCGCTTCTGCAACTCCGCTTGCGACCATTGCGACCCCGCCGTCGCGTAGATGGGCCCTCCGATGATGTAAAACCGCGCCCGCGCTCGGACGGTTTCCGGTAAGAGCCCTACAGCATCGATAAAGACATCCTGCCCTTTCCATCGCGCATAGGTGCCGACCAGGCCGACCCTGACCGTCTCGCTCGTCGCCGCTGGCGCGTCCGCAGCGAGGTCGAGCCAGCTCGCATCGATTTTTTGCGGCGAAAAGAGCGTGGTGTCCACACCGTTGTGAATGCACCGGACACGATCGCCCGATCCGAGCACCCGCGCCGCGTCGACTGCCACAGCGCGCGAGTTGGCGATGTAGTAAGTCTGCTCCGTCGCCGCGGGGACAATAGCGTGAGAGCTGATGAGCCTGCTGCCGATGAAATCGTGGAGATGACAAATCACCGGAACCTGCGTCGGGCATACCCAGCGCGCCAGAAGGTGCGTCTTCAGGCCGTTGGAGTGAATGACCGACGGCGAAGTGTCGGCAATACAGCTTCGCAGCACGCGCAGAAAGCGCGCCACCTCCGGGGCAGTTGCCGGGGCCGTTGCTACGGACGCAGCCAGCCGCCCGATCGACCCAGTGGAACTTTCGCCCACAGACGCAATCGCGTGAGGCAGTTCGATAACTTCGCAGCGAACACCCAACGCACGAACTGCAGCCACCAACGGCCCGGCCTCAAGCAGCACAACCGAGGCGCGCACCCCGCTGCCCGCTCGCTGACAACCTAGGAGCATGTCGAGCAGGCATCGTTCGGCCCCGCCTAGCCCGGCCGTTGGATTGAGATAGGTCACATTCATTTGAGATTCGACTATCGGCCATGCTCTCTCGGGCGAACGAGCGACAAGCCGCATTATCATAACGCCTGATACGCCCGGACAATGGCCGCCGCGTGAGCTTCCCATGAAAACCGGGCCGCCCGCGCCAGCCGATCCTGCTTTGAGGGCGACGCCCGGCGCCGCTGGAGAATTTCCAGGATCACCTGCGCCATTTTCTCAAAATCGCCCGCTGCGAAATAGTCGATTGATTCCCCCGCCACCTCGCGAAACACAGGAATGTCGCTCGCCACCACCGCCGTTCCACAAGCGAGCGCTTCCAATACGGGCAGGCCAAAGCCCTCGGCCTCGCTCGGCTGCACAACCAACTCCGCCCGACGATACAATTCCGCCAACTGCTGCCGGGTTAACCCGCGAAGTTGCACCACGCGCCCCGAGGGGATTGCAGCGAGCAATTTCAAGTCGGTCTCGCTCCATTCCCCGCCAACCTGCACGAGCCTGATGTGAGGAACTTCGGCTGCAATCGCCGTGAAGCCGCGCAACAGCAAATCAGTCCTCTTCCGCGGAACACACGAGCCTACATTCAGGATGAACCGCTCCGGTAATGACCCAAACGATTCCAGCTGCGGCGCTTCAGGCGAGAATTCTTCGGCGAAACCAAAGGGTGCGTGCACCAGTTTCGCCGGATCGGCCACGGCGAATCGCTCAATTTCTGCGCGCACGACGTCAGTTGCATAGAACACGATTCGCGACGACTGGAAACCCCGCAGGATCCGCCGGGCCATTTGGCGAAACCACTTCGGCCTGGGATCACGCTGCGGATCGACCAGGCAACGAAATGTGTCAAGGTCATGGCAGAAGACTCCGGTGCGCTCGGCGGTCAACGGCAACAGGCACTGCGAATAGCTGTGGTCGGCGGCATGGAAAAACTCAAACTTCCCGCGCAACTTCCCTGCAAACCGGGGGTAGCGCCACATGCGGTTGATCAGCCGGTCGGTGTTAAACCCGCGCCGCCCCATAATCGGCCCCGCAAGGTGCCGGAACTCTGGCCGGCAGACTGTCGCCTCGATTCCGGGCATGCGCCCCGCGTGCCTGGCGAGCATCTCTGCGACCAGGTCCATGCTCGGCCAGTTTTCCTCCCGGTAGTCGGCAAGGATCGCCAGGCGCGCCATTTGCGGGGTCGGGGAGGGTGCTTTGCTTGAGCTTGTCAACATGACAGCCCCGTTTCGCTTCGCGGGCAGGCCAGCACACGCAGGATATCCCGCGCCATGTCGTCCCAGGTTCGTTTGCGCAGTTGCCCGCTGAACGCGATCATCTTCTCGCGCCAGAGTTGATGATTCGCGAGGCAACTTACCACCCTCGCTGCAAGATCGGTCGGATTCTCAGGGTCGGAGAGCAAAAGTTCATCAAAGCCGGCTGGATATCGCTCAGCCACGCCTGCGGTGCTGGAGACGACCGCTGGAATGCCTACACAGATGGCTTCGTGAACACCAAGCCCATACGCCTCGTAGCGCGTGGGCGACACCAGCGCATCGCAGGCGCGGAGAATCTCGTGAACATCGGCACGGAAACCCATGAATTCGATCGAGCCGGAAATGCCCGCAACCGAGCTTCGCCGCTGCCAGTCGGACAGTTCCGCGCCCTGACCGATCACCACCAGCTTGGCGCGCACGCCGCTCGCCGCCACGCCCGGCCAAGCGGCGAAGAGGGTGTCGAAGCCCTTCCGCCGATCGCCGAGAGCGCCGATGAACGCGACATATCGACAATCGGCATTCCACCCCAGCCGCTGGCGCACGTCGCGCCGCTGTTCGTCGGTTGCCGGCGCAAACCTCTCGGCGTCCACCCCGTAGTAGATGACGTCGATCAAAGAGGGGTTGATCTTAAAACCGCGAACCAGATCGTCCTTGGTGCGATAGGAGTTGGCAATGAGGCGGCGGGCGGCGCGGAAGGCGATGCGTTCTTCGCGAAGATGACACCACCGCGCGAAAGCCTGCTTGCCACGGCGCAAAAAGCTGCCAGCGCCGTGCGGCGCGTAGGCCGCATGCACATAATGAACCCAGTTTACCGCGGGCAGCGGGCAGTTCCCGCCGTTGGCCACCGCATCGCCGCCTGCGCGAAGCACCGAACCACCCACCGCCAGCCCCCGCCGGCGCAACAGCGGCGCGGCGAGCAGGTAGGAGTTCAGCGGCTTACTTACCTTCTCAAAGGAAACGCCCGGCAACGCAGCCAAGTCCGCATCGACCCGATGCGCCACCAGCGAAACGGCGCGACCGGTGCGTGCCAGGTAGTGTGCCAGCGCGTAGTTGGCAACATCCATCCCGCCCGTGCGGACGAAATCGCCTGAGATGATGACGGCGGGGTGTTGCAGTTGCGGCTACTCCCCTGCCGGGTGCTGACTGGAGCGCAACGGCAGGAATGAAAACTCAATCGGGCGTCAATCTTCGCTACATCGCCGCCAACCTCTCAAGTGCTGCCTCTTCGGGCCGGCGCGTCGCTCAATGCAAGTCGCATTCTCTGAATCGTCATTTCAAGAGAAAAGTGCGAATCATAAAATCTCCTGGCACGCTCACCAAGCGAAATCGTGCTGGCCGGATGGTTGAGCAAATCGACCACAGCGGCCTGAATCTGCGACGGGCTTTCTACCAGCCGCACGACGGAGGCCCAGTCTGTACTCGATTCGGTTAACGCCCCGGCGTTGGTTACCAGTACCTTGCCGAGTGCAAGAGATGCCATCGCAGTGCTTCGACGCGAGGTGATGCCATCGGGGTAGGGCTGGAGCATCAGATCGCAAGCCGCAATCGTCACCGCCGCTTCCTTGGCTGGCAGATCATCGGCTATCAACAGGCGTTCCGCATGATCGGGTGACTCCGCGAGCAACCGTTCGGCCAGCCGCCGGGCACCGCGGCCGATCAACACCGCACGCACATCGTGACATGCCCGCAATACCTCTTTGACTGCAGTCATTGTCGCAGGCGCCACGAGCGCGCCGAATGAGCCAAAACTTCCGATCAGCCGCTCGCCGTTTGGCGCAAGTTGATGTCGGCGCGCCAGTCGTGCCGCATCGGCCACCATTGTCGGCAGGTTAGACGGGATCGGCAGCGTTCGCACACAGAGATCGGTGGCGCCCAGAGACTGCACCAGCGGCCGCCACGCATCTGTGCTGAGAAAAATGGCATCGGCACCCTCTACCAGAAGCCTACCCATGACCCGATGGACCGTTCCAAGCACCGATTCCTTCACAGCCTTGCGCCATTGAATGGGTGAAGCGACCTCGTGAAACATCACGGCGCGCCGCTCGTCCCGCTGCGCCGCCCACCAGGCGCAGAATGGGATGTTCATGTTTCGATGTCCAAAGGCATGTGGCACATATTGAAGCAGCAGTACGCGCGGCTGGGCGATCGATTTGAGGATGGCGCGCAGGGCGGCCAGAGAACGCACGCCAAAATGATCGGGAAGCCGATGCACCGATGCCCCCGGAGCAAACCACCCGCCCGCCACCCCGCCCGACCCAACCTCGCCCGACCCATCATCGCCCGGCGGGGCGATTACGTGTACCTCATCCCCCGTTTCGGCCAGCGCATGAGCGAGTTGGGCAGTGTAATCCCCCACGCCACCCCGCGCCGGTGGAAACTCGCCAGTGACAATGACCCATCGAAGCGCCGCGGGCATCAGTTCGACCTTCGGATGTGAGCCGCTACGTCACTGATAATCTCATCCAGCATGCGCCGCGGAACATAGTTGAGAAGCTGTCGCGCCCGTTCGAGTGACGGCACCCGCCTTCGCATGTCCTCAAAGCCTTCGCCATACACTTCATCGTACGCTCGATGCGTGATCTTGCTGCTGCTGCCTGTGACTCGAATCGCCGCCTGGGCAAGCTGGTTGATAGTCACTTCGACATCGTTGCCGATGTTTACCACTTTGCCGAAGCATTCTGGCGTGTCCAGCATGTCGATCAGCGCACCCGCCACGTCGAGCACGTGAGCAAAGCTGCGCGTCTGCTCGCCGTCGCCGTGCACCTCGATCGGCTCATTCTGCACCGCCGCCGACACAAACCGCGGTACGACCATGCCATATTGCCCCGTTTGCCGCGGGCCGACTGTGTTAAACAGCCGCGCGATCGCGACGGGCAGCTTCGTTTCCCTGTAGTGGGCCAGCGCCAGAAACTCATCCAGCGCCTTGGCGCACGCATACGCCCAGCGGTGCTTTCCCGTCGCCCCGGTGAGCACATCATCGTCTTCCTTAAACGGAACCGAAACGCCCTTGCCATAGACTTCCGAGGTGCTGGTAATGAGCACCCGCCTACCGCGACGAGCGCAGCACCGCAACACAACATCCGTACCGCAGAAAATCGTCTCGATCGTCTTCACCGGCTGATCCATTATCAGCTTGACACCCACCGCGCTGGCCAAGTGAAACACCCGATCGCACCGCTGCACGAGCGTCTCAACCAGGGACTCTTGCAGCACTGAACCCGTAATGAGTTCAAACCGCGCATTGCCCTGGTGTTGCGCCACATTGGCCAGCGACCCCGTGGACAAATCATCCAGCACAATCACCCTATGCCCCGCTGCCAGCAGCAGGTCGCACAGATGCGAACCGATGAACCCGGCCCCGCCGGTGATGAGAATATTGAGCGTTTGCGACATTTTAAGCGTCAACCTGCGATCGCAGCCGATCTTGGCCCGCGGCAGCTTACCACGTTGGGTGGACATCGGAAAACCGGGCCTCGATCGCGCAAACCATTTGCAGTAAACAGGTTATCACACCTGCCGCGACCGTCGCTCCAGCAGTTCTCCAAAGAAGCTCAGGTATTGCCGCGCGATCACCGGCCAGGCAAACTGCTGCGCCCGCTCGAGGCCCCGGGCCGACAATTCCGCCCGTCGAGCCGGATCGCCCAGCAGCGCCTCGATCGCCGCGGCCCAGCCGGGGGTGTCTTTCTCACCAACCACCACCCCCGCATCGCCGATCACGAACGGAATCTCCCCCGAATCCGACCCGATCACCGGCACGCCGCACGCAAACGCCTCGATCAGCATCCGCCCAAACTGCTCGCGCCAACCCGGCGTGGTCTGGCTCGGCGCACACAGAATATCCATCGCATTCAGATACCGCGGCACCTGATCATGCCGCACATCGGTACACAGCCGCACCCGATCCCCATACCGCCCCGCCCACGCCCGCAATTCCCCCTCCATCTCCCCCGCC
>DDRH01000042.1:0-249 GCA_002343075.1 Phycisphaerales bacterium UBA2421
GAAGTTGACGACAAGCCTCTTGCCGTTGTACAGCGCGAGTGCCAGCGATACTATCAAAAGCTCGATCTGTACCTCACGACCGCAGAAATAAATATTCCTATCTCAATGCGCGACGTTCCAACGGTGACGCTTGGTGACGCTGCGGCATTCACGACGACCGGCACGACGGCCGATGTTTTGGTCATCAAGGTCGATAACGCTGGCGACAATGGAATGCATACGGTATATCTTGATTGTGAACTGTAAAAA
>DDRH01000042.1:418-2599 GCA_002343075.1 Phycisphaerales bacterium UBA2421
TATCTTGATTGTGAACTGTAAAAACACCAACAAAAAGAAAGCTGTCTGGAATGGTCGATATTGATCTGAATGCGCTGGCGCATAAGCTGCCGCATGCATTGAAAGGTGCTTATCTGATGGCGTTACCAGCCGTGTTGCGCGACTCTGAAACAGGGCAAGTGCAGTGGTCAACGGTCTTTACCGGAGTGCTGACCGCTGGGCTGATTGCATCTGGTTCGAGCCTGGTTGCTCTGAATTCCAAAGTGACGGAGTTGTCAGCTTTGGCTGCGCAGCGCGGGTCAATGGTTGACCAGATTCCTGCTGCTCTTGCTCGACAGGAAATGGTCATAAAACGCCTTGATGCAATCGAAGCCGGAAACGTGGTGGCGACCAATGATCGCTTCAGGGCTTCGGATGCGCAACGCATGGAGTTGAAGCTTGAAGCAATGATCCAGCGAGAATTGTCTCGGCTCGAATCGAGAATTGACAAAGAATCTACGCGCGGAGGAAAAAGGTAATGGTCGGAGATTTCCCAGTCGGGGCAGTTGCCGTTTTCACTCTTTGCTGTGTCGCCGTAATGCTGGCGTTCGCTGAAGGCTTGTCTCAGCAAAAGGCGATGCGGCAGGACATCAAAGAGATCCGTGACGCCGTGCATTCTGTCGCCAGGAAGGCCGGCGAGCGCATCACTGAGCTTGAGGTCCGCGTCGAGCAGTTCGCCAGTTGCCCGACCAAAGACCGAAGGGCAGCAGACAGGCGGTCGCCGGATGACTGGGTGACGGACTCGAATTTCAAGCGCAGCGGAGACCAAAAGTGAGCACGGCGCTGCGTAGCCGTGAATCGCCAGACAATCCGCTGCCGTACAACAAGCTGTTTGATCAGGCGGCACGTGAAGCGCAACAGGCCGAAGTCATCCTGCTGCGGAAATTGCTGCTCCGCGCCTACGGTGTTCTGCAGGACGTTGCGATCGAGGCTCGCGAGGCGAGCGAGCCGGATGCTATCGCGGAAGCGCTGATGCGCGATATCTCGCTGGCGCTCGACAGGCGGCCGACGCTGATCTGATGTGGACCCCGACACCGACCGCCGCATAGGCTCCATCGAAGTCAAGCAGCAAGCCCGCGACGCTCGCTGCAGGGCTTGTCTTGATCGGCTGCTGATGCGGGAGGTCGCCTTGCCCGGTCGGTGCGCCTGTGGGCTGCTGTGGCTACGGTGCTGGCTGTGGTTTGCGCGGCTCTGGTGCTGGATCAGTTTGTCCAATCGCTGCTCTGATGTATTTCGCCAAACAACCAGCCATTAGCGCCTCTCCCTGATCAAGCATGTCTGCATTCAGATCCCACAGCTCCCATGCTTGCGTTTCATATTGGTCGCAGAGCAAAGCGCATTGCTCATGCGCCGCGTCCCATGCCTCCCGTGCGATTGACAGTTCTGCTCCAGACAAGCCGTGATTCGGGTCATAGGTTTCAGTGATCCACTCGTCGAACGTCATCTCGATCATCCTCCGGTCTTGAACCTCTCCCACGCCACGATGACGCGGGCAGCCATACTCGCATGCGGAGACGCAGGGTACGGGCTCAATCCAGACTTCTGGAACTCATCGATCCGATTTCGCCAGACCAGCGACACTTCGTAATCCTGGCACGCATCGGCTGTCTTGAACAACACCCCGTCCGACGCTTGGTACGCTTGTACTGCTTCCATAGTTGGTTCCTTTCTGTGTGCTATGCTGCGCTCAGAAAGCCCGTCAAGCGGCGGGCTGGTTAATTTTGCGTTATGCCGCACGGGTCGCGGCGATCAGGAAATCCCATGCGTGCTTCGGGTTCCCCGTTTCTGCCACTCCTGCAATCGCCGCTCTACCAAGAACGTCGTGCGGCAGTTCAACAGGTACAACGGCAAAGCCCGAACGGCCAAGGGCCGCGATCAGTTTCACCGGCCAGTCTTCCAATGGCACGTCTTGGCTGTCCATCGCGCATGCTGCTTCGTAGAGTGCTTCGCGTGGGGTTTCAATCGGGCTGTAGTAACCTTGTTCCATTTCGTCCTCCATAGTGTGGCTGGCGGGGTGACAGGGCGCCAAGTGGGATTGTGNNCGCCGCTCTACCAAGAACGTCGTGTGGCAATTCCACCGGCACGACAGCAAATCCCGCACGGGCAAGCGCCGCAATCAGCTTCACCGGCCAGTCTTCGAGCGGCACGTCTTGGTTGTCCATC
>DDRH01000028.1:0-56344 GCA_002343075.1 Phycisphaerales bacterium UBA2421
CACCAACACCGACGGCTACACCAATAGCAGCCTCAGCGCAATGCTGACGCAGAACCAGACCAAGATCGACACAGTGATCGGGTCGGCGAATTACGACGTGGGCCACATCTTCTCCACCAGCCCCGACGGCGGGCTGGCGGGGCTGGGCGTGGTCGGCGTGAACGGTAGCAAAGCCCGCGGCGGAACGGGAACCAACTCGCTGGATGATATCTTCTATGTGGACTACGTCGCACATGAAATCGGCCACCAGTTTGGGGGCAACCATAACTTCAACACATCGTCCGTGGGAGGAAATCGGAACGCCTCGACCGCCTACGAGCGGGGGAGCGGAAGCACGATCATGGCGTACGCCGGCATCACCGGGTCCAATAGCGACCTTCAGACTAATTCTGACCCATACTTCGGCTGGATTAGTGCTCAGGAAATCATCAATCGCTCTGACAACGTTATTCCCGGGGTCGGCACGCGCACGGCAACCGGCAACAGCGTGCCCACAGTCAACGGCGGCGCTGATTTCACCATCCCGGCGCAAACCCCCTTCGCCCTCACCGCGGTCGGGTCGGATGGTAATGGCGATACGCTCACCTATAGCTGGGAGCAGGCCAACCTTGGTGCCGCGCAACTGCTCAACGCCGGCGACAACGGGGCCAGTCCGCTCTTCCGAGCGTATAGCCCGACGACCAGCCCAACCCGAACATTCCCTCGTCTTCAATCGGTTCTTGCGGGAAGCAGCACGACCGCGGCACCGTTTGGCGGGTCGGCTGAGCTGTTGCCCACAACCAACCGTAACCTCAGCTTCCGAGTGACCGCGCGCGACAACCGCGCCGGCGGCGGCGGGCTGAACACCGACGATGTTTCGCTCACCGTCGTCAACACCGGGGCAGCTTTCAGCGTAACCAGCTTTAACACAGCCACGACTTTTACCGGCGGGACTTTGCAGACGGTCACATGGAACGTCGCCGGGACCACTGGCAGCGGCATTAACACCGCCAATGTCATGATCAGCCTCAGCACCAACGGCGGCAACACCTTTACCCAGGTGCTCGCCGCCTCCACTCCAAACGACGGATCTGAAAGCGTCACCATCCCCAACGTTGCCAGCACGCAAGTGCGCATCAAGGTTGAAGCTGTTGGAAATATCTTCTTTGATATCAACAACGCCAACCTCACCATCAATGCGGCCACCACCCCCGCACCCGGCACACCCGACCTGGATGCAGTCAGCGACACAGGTATCAGCAGTACCGACAACATCACCCGGCTGAACAACAGCAACGCATCCAATGTGCTGAGCTTTACGGTTCCCAACACAATCGCAGGCGCAACCGTCGAGATCCTGGCCAATGGCGTCGCCGTCGGCTCGGCTGTTGCGACCGGGACGACAACGACGGTTGTCACCAACGGCACATCGCTGATCAACAACGGCAGCCGCAACTTTACCTCGCGACAGACACAGCCGAGCCTGCCGGCATCGGCGCAGTCGAGCGCGTTGCCGGTTCTTATCGATTTCACAGCACCGATCGGCGGCGAAATCACGTTTGATCGGCTCGTCGGCCCGCATCAAGTTAAGGTCGTCTTCTCCGAGGATGTTGCTGGCAGCCTGACTGGGAGCGACCTCGCCCTGACCAACACCGCCCCCGGCGGAAGCAATGGCACGCCGGCCGTCTCCTACAACGCCGGCACCAACACCGCGACGTTCACATTCCCCATTCCGGCGGGTGGATTGCTTGCCGACGGCAACTACAGCGCCTTCATCAGCCGGTTTAATGTCACCGATGTGGCGGGTAACAACCCGGCCACGAGCATGAACGGGCTGTTCCGGTTCCTGCGAGGCGATGCCAACGGCGATGGCGATGTCGATCTCGACGACTTCACCACGCTCGCCGCCAACTTCGGCCAGTCGCCCCGTAACTTTGCGCAGGCCGATTTTAACTACTCCAACAATGTCGACCTCGACGATTTCACCGCGCTGGCGTCCAACTTCGGCGTGACGCTTCCCCCGCTGGAAGCATCCCTCCCGCGGCTTGCTGGCGCGTTCAGCCAGGTGACCATCGGCACGAGGACGATCGACCTCGCCGACGACCTGCTGCGCGATACGAAGTCAGACGAGATCGTTTGACCTTGGCTTTGATTGGGCTTTATTGAAGCTTTGTAGATCGCCGAAATCGAAACATTGACTGAGCCGGGTCGCCTTACAGGCTTACCCGGCTCAGTCAATTTTTGATTTGCGGAGCAGCAGTGCGTTCCCAATCACCGTCACGTCACTCAACGCCATGGCGGCGGCGGCAATCATGGGATTCAGCAGGCCCGCTGCTGCGAGCGGAATCGCCAGTACGTTGTACATAAACGCAAAGACAAGATTTTGCCGGATCTTGCGCATGGTCGCCTGCGAAAGCCGAATCGCCGCAGGAACGCCGGAGAGCGAGCCGCTTACCAGCACGATGCCACCTGCCTCCTTGGCAACGTCCGACCCGGAACCGATGGCTATTCCCAAATCGGCGGCTGCAAGCGCCGGGGCGTCGTTGATGCCGTCGCCCACCATCGCCACGCGCGAAGTCTTCGAGCCACCTGAAGCTCCGCCCGACTGTAGTGCTTGGATTGCCCGCACCTTCCCATCGGGCTTCACATTCGCCCGAACATCCGCGATCCCCGCCGCAGCGGCAATTTGCCTTGCCGTGGTCTCGTTGTCACCGCTTAGCACGATTGTCTTCAAGCCCATTGCATGAATCCGCTCAATTGCAGCGGCCGAGTCGTGCTTGAGTGTGTCGCCTAGTTCGATGTGGCCGGCAAACGCGCCGTCGATCGCGATCATTACAACGCTGTGGCCTTCGCTGGTCTCGACGATCGATCGTGCCACGTTGGCGTCGATCGCGCCGTGTTCACTCAACAGCTCTGCGTTCCCGGCCAGAACCGCCTTTCCCTCGACTGTCGCGCGCACTCCCCGGCCCGGCTCGCTCACAAAATCCCCTGCCTCGGGAATGCTCAGCTTCATTTCCAGAGCGGCCGCAACAATCGACTGCGCCAGCGGATGCGTGCTGCCTCTTTCAGCGGCGGCGGCGAGGCGAAGAAGGGCATTCTCGTCCAGCGAATTTTCGCGAGCGTACTCAACATAAACACCACGCACTACGGGTTTGCCGGCAGTAAGGGTACCGGTTTTGTCCAGGACGACAGTCTGAATCTGCTCCGCCTGTTGAAGCGCATCGATGTCGCGAATGAGGATGCCCCGCGCCGCCCCACGACCGGTGCCCACCATCAACGCCGCAGGCACCGCAAGTCCCAGCGCGCACGGACATGCGATGATAAGCACGCTGCAGACGGCGTTGGCAATGTTGGCCCATATCTGCGGTTTCTCAAGATGGGTAATCGTGCCGTGAGCAAACCAGCCGATGCCCGTGAGCAGCGCGATTCCCACAACAGCCGGCACAAACACGGCACTGATTCGATCCGCCAGCCGCTGCACCGCTGGCTTGGAGGTTTGGGCGTCTTCCACAAGCTTGATAATCTGCGCCAGGGCCGTTTCGCTGCCCACCTTGCTTACGCGGATGCGCAGCACGCCGTCGATGTTCACTGTCCCGCCGATCACAGCATCACCCGTTTGCCGCGACACCGGAACCGCCTCCCCGCTGATCATTGATTCGTCGAGCGTGCTTCGCCCTGCATAAACAACTCCATCGATCGGCACGCGGTCGCCGGGCTTGATGATGATCTTGTCGCCGCGATTCAGCCCGGAAACAGGGGTCTCCACTTCAGAATCAAGCCCGATGAGCTTGTGGGCCGTCGTGGGTGAAAGGCTCATGAGTTTGCGAATGGCACTGCCGGCAGTTTCCCGGGCACGCGATTCGAGCCAGTGGCCGAGGCTAATCAACGCCAACAGTCCCGCACTTTCCATGAAGTATAGATGAGCCAGCGGCCACCCACGGACGAGATGCCCGAGCAACGCCGCCAAGCTATAGAAATACGCCGTGCCCGCACCCATGCTGATGAGCACATCCATATTGGTCGTTCCGGCGCGCAGGCTCCTCAACGCGCTGCGAAAAAACGCCCCGCCGATCAGCACCATCGCGATTGTCCCGGCGGCGAGGCTGATCCAGGTCATCCAACTGACCGAATCATGCGCCGCGTGACCGCCCCGCTGCACGAGATAACTAATCCAGTGTGATAGTTCCACGGGCAGCCAGAGCGCGATGCCCAGCATGGCCCTTTGAAACCAGCTTCGCGCCTCGTCACGCTGGCGATCCACCCTGTGCTGTTCGGCCCGCGCCGGGTCGATGGCGATATCTTTGGGCTGCGAAGGATAGCCCGCCGTTGTAATTGCTGCGGCGATTGCCTGAGGCGATGTCGCGTCGGCGTTGAACCGTACCACTGCCTTCCCAAGTGCCAAACTCACCGAACAGGCTTCAACCCCGGCCACCTTCCCGGCGGCTTTTTCGACGTGCGAAACACAGCTAGCGCAGTCCATCCCCTCGACATCGAGCGTGGCCTCGGAAATCGATTGAGTGAGTGTTTCGGACATGGCTTACTTGGAATCGATCGGGGGATAGCCTGCATCGACCAGGGCATCATGAATCTGGTTAACAGAGACCGTTGCGGCATCAAACTCCACATGCACCTTGTGCGCCGCGGGATCCACTTCGATCTTACTGATGCCAGCGTTGCGGCTAAGCGCCTCGCGGACTCGGCCGGCGCACTTCTGGCAGTGAATGTCGGGTGAAACAAATTCTGCAGTGGTTGCCATACCGATCCTCAGCTATCGAATGAAACGTGAAAGTGATGTCTTGAGTTCTTCAACAAGTTCGTCCGTCGACCGGCTGCGCGTCTCGGGGTGCGCTGAGTTTCCAGTGTGATCGACGACACAATGCGCGATATGCCGGGTGAGCAGCTCGACCCCGAGCGAGTCCAACGCCGACCGAACCGCGGCCACTTGCGTGAGGACGTCCACACAATAACGATCCTCATCGACCATTTTCTGCAGCCCGGCGATCTGTCCCGCGATGCGATTCAACCGGTTTTGTATCTTAGAATTGTTCTCGCGGTCCATCGCAGGATTCTATACCCTATGGGGTATTTTTCCATCGCGTCAAAAAGCCCATGGAACGCATGGGCTTTATGGGCTCACTTGATTGTCTTCATGTATTTTTCAGGGTCTTTCTTAAACTCGTCGATGCAGTCGGCGCAACAGAACGCAACTGTTTTTTCCTTATAGACATAGGTTACTTCAGGATCGATCTCGTGTTCCTGCATCACGCCGCAAAACTTGTTGATCGGTGCATCCGCCTTCTGCGTGCTCGGCGGGTCTTTTGGCGGATCCTTTTTTGGCTCGCCGGCGATCGAGTATCCCAATATCCCGCCCGCAGCGACAATCGCAAACACAATGCTAATCACAGATTTTTTCATGGTCATCTCCTGATAAACCTGACACTTGAACCGCAATCCTCAGTCACTCACACCGCGACTCCAACTGCAACTCATTTGGTGTAATATTGCGCGTTTTTCTCAACAAACTCGTTCCACTCGGCCGGCAGATCATCCTTCGGAAAGATCGCCTTGACCGGACACTCGTCAACGCACAGCCCGCAGTCGATGCACACGTCCGGGTCGATGAATAGCTGTCGGACGCTCGAAAATTCGGCCGATTCTTTCGTCGGATGAATGCAATCGACCGGACAAACCGTGACACACGAACCGTCTTTCACGTCGATACAGGGCTGGGCAATGATATGCGGCATGGAACGAAACACTCCTCAACAAAACCGACTGTAGTATAGGGTAACCCGGCAGATCATCAACGCTTTGGCTTCAGACGGAGATCGCAGTCATCGGGCAACGCGGCAAGTCTATCCTTGGCTTTCGGGCGGACCAACTTGAAGAATTGCTCGCAACGATCCTTCCCGTAGATGGGTAACACCACACGACCGCGTTTCTCAAAAGTTGATCCGCACCGGATATTGCTGCCCAGAAGGTGCCTCGCCGCCCGCGCAGCCGTGCTCGCATCGTCGAACGGCACACGCACCTCCCAGCCTGATCGGACACCCTCCCGCCGGTGATCCATTTTCACGCGGACGTATCCGCTTTGTTCGTAGTTCTCACGAATGATGTCAATAATCTTCATGTAATCGCTCCTATTCCAGCAGCGACTGCCCTGTCATCTCCGAAGGTACGTCGATTTCGAGCATCTGAAGTGCGGTCGGTGCCACATCGGCAAGCCGTCCGCCGGGGCGGAGTTGCTTGCCTTTGAAGCGGTCATCAACCACGAAAAGCTCGACGTCGTACGTGGTATGTGCTGTGTGCGGGCCACCCGTTGCGGGGTCGACCATCTGCTCGCAGTTCCCGTGATCGGCCGTCACGATGGCGCTACCGCCCTTGCGCGACAGCGCTTCGAGTATTCGCCCGACGCAGATATCCACATGTTCCACCGCCTGCACGGCCGCCGGCAGCACGCCGGTGTGCCCAACCATGTCACAATTGGCGAAGTTGACCACCATCAAGTCATACAGACTGCTATCGATCCGTCGGACAACCTCATCGCAAATACCGTATGCACTCATTTCTGGAACCTGGTCATAAGTCCGTACCGGGGTTCCGTCCGCGAGCTGTTTCACCGAGGGAACGATCTGACGATCTTCGCCGGCGAACGGCTCTTCACGGTAATCGTTAAAGAAAAACGTGACATGCGGAAATTTCTCAGTTTCTGCACAGCGGAACTGCCGTAAACTCTTTCGTGAAAGAAGGTCGCCCAGGATGTTCACCATCTTCGCCGGCTTGGGGTACGCAACATGAACGGGCAGACCTTGCTCGTATGACGTCATTGTGCAGAAGTGCAACTTCAGTTGCTCGCCTCGGTCAAAATCCTTGAACTCGGGATCAACAAATGCTTTGGTCAACTCCCGCGGTCGGTCGCCGCGATAGTTGTAGAAGATGACACTGTCTCCATCGCGAATGACCGCAGCCGGCCCTGGCCCGTCCGCCGACCGGATAATGCTCGGTGTGGTGAATTCGTCGCCGGACATGTTCGGTTCGGCTGGGTGATCATAGTAATGCTGAATCGCCTCCGCGGCGGAGCTAAACATAGGCCCTTCGCCCAGAGTGAGCGCACGATACGCCTTCGCGACCCTATCCCAGCGGCCGTCCCGATCCATGGCCCAGTAGCGGCCACTAACCGTCGCCACGGTCCCTACGCCAATTTCGGCCATCTTTGCCTCAATCTGACGGAGAAAGCCTAAACCCGAGTTCGGCGAGGTATCCCGGCCATCGGTAAACGCATGAAAAAACACCCGCGCCAACCCCCGCCGCTTGGCCAGCGCCAGACAACCGTAGAGGTGCTCCAACAGCCCATGCACTCCCGCATCGCTGGCAATGCCTAACAGGTGCAGGCTCGATTGGCGATCCAGTGCATGCGTTATCGCACGATTGACTTCAACATTCTGATAGAACTCGCCATTGCGAATAGCCTTGGTAATCGCAACCGACTCCTGATCGACCACGCGACCCGCACCGATATTCTGATGGCCCACTTCGCTGTTGCCCATCGTTCCTTCAGGCAAGCCGACGTCAAAACCGCTGGTGTGAATGAGTGTTGCTGGATACTCAAGAAGCATGCTATCGTGCACCGGATGCTTCGCAAGATGCACTGCGCTGGCATGATTCCACTCTGGGTGCGGATTTTTTCCCCATCCATCGCGAACGATAATCACAACCGGACGTTTGGCAGTTTTGGACATGGCGATGCGTCTTTCTGTAATTGCCAGGCGCATCTTACACAAATCAACTTGTCGAACCACGTCGGTGCGACACTACAACTAAAATCGCTATTTTGCTGAGTGAATCAGAAGATTTCGATGCGCCCGGCACTCGATCGAGATGATTGCGATCAGCAAGAGTTCTGCGCCGACTTGCTTCGACTCCGCGCCTGAATCTGAGCGACCGACCATCGCAGAAGGCGAAAAAGCTCGAATCGGCTCCCGCCAAAATCTTTTCACATTAAGAAAAAAGAGATTGACGATCCGATAAGCGACAATAGGATTTGCAATTCATGAGAGGAGGTGATTGAACTTATGGCAAAGAAAGCCAAGAAGGCCAAGAAGACCACGAAGAAGACGTCGAAGAAGAAGAAGTAACGCGTCACTCTTCGCGCCGGATGCGTGGCTCCAACACAATCATCCGGCCAATCGGCAAGAAGCTTAGTAACAGCACAACGCGTTCGGTACAGGTCCTGGCTCCTAAAACTGGACCCACGAACTTTGCGAGAAACCTTCCCAGCCACGGCGGAAGGTTTCTTTTTTTGTTACAGCAAGTGCGGATTGCCGCGTATCTGTTGCATGTGAAGAAGCATTCTCACGACTCGAGAAGTCCTTTAACGTCACGCGCAACTGTTGCCACTCGCTCGGGGAGTTCGTAACCTACTATGAACCGGCGAGTAGCAACTGCCATCCGACACGGAGGTCGAAACGCATGAGGATCATCGCTTTAATGAACCAGAAAGGCGGCGTGGGAAAAACCACCACCACCGTCAATCTCGGTGCCGCACTCGCTGAAGCCGGACAACGAGTCTGCCTTATCGACCTCGACCCGCAGGCTCACTTGACGATCAATTACGGGGTTGACCCAAGTCCTGATATCTGCTCGATTTACAACGTCCTCTGCGACGACGCGCCCCTGCGCGACGCCCTTCGGGCTATCGATGACCAAATCAGCCTCGTCCCCAGCAGCATTGACCTCGCCGCGGCGGAGGTGGAACTGGTGACTGTGCTCGGGCGGGAGATCATCCTCAAAGAGCGCGTCGAACAGGCCAACGTTGACTTTGATTACATCCTTCTGGACTGTCCCCCGTCGCTCGGATTGCTCACAATCAACGCACTCGCGATGGCGGATGAAGTGATCATCCCCATGCAGCCGCACTTTCTCGCGCTGCAGGGGGTGGCCAAACTGCTGGAAACGGTCAAGCTCGTCAGCAAGCGCATGAACCCGGTGCTCCGCATCAGCGGAATTGTGTTAACCATGTTTGATGGACAGGCAAAGCTCTCAACTGAAGTAGTCAACGAACTGCGAAGCTTCATCGACGCCGCGGAAGACAAGTCACTGCCTTGGTCAAACGCGCGCATCTTCGACACCAAGATCCGCCGAAACATCAAGCTCGCTGAAAGCCCGAGTTTTGGGAAGCCGATCATCTCTTACGATTCGGCTAGTAACGGCGCTCACGATTACCGTGCGCTGGCACGCGAAGTAATGGGAATGCTGGATCGCCCCGCGGTGACCCGCACACCGCCGGCCCCACCGACACCGGTCCCCGCGCGAGTGGAGATTTCGATCAGCCAGGACTTGGCCGAACCCCAGCCAAGCCACGATGAGGTCGCTGCGTGAAGTCGGCTTCGCCACGGCGCCTGGCCAACCGATGGCTCGGCCCGGTTGTAGGTGTCTACTGGCTCATCGCATTTTCAGGAACACATCTGCCCGGCAATGCCCTGCCCACACGCCCCTGGGGCGACAAACTTGACCATATGGCAGGCTATCTCATTCTGGGGTTGCTTCTGTGCCTGTGGCTGGGCCTGAGCCGGCCTTGGATCAGATATGCGCCGCTGTGGGCGTTGGCACTGGCGATCGCCTACGGCGCACTGGATGAGATAACCCAGCCGATCGTCTATCGCGTGGCGGATGTGGGTGATTGGATCGCAGACAGCATCGGCGCCACTGTCGGGGTGGCCCTGGGAAGCACGGTCGTCTTTCTAATCCGTCGGAGGCGTAACACGCAATGCGACGGCGGCTGAGCTGACCCTGCGACCGCGAGAGCCTCGCCGGACTTGCCGCTCGCCCAAGCTTGAATGACAGGTCTCTGGTTGAGCCTGTGCCCGAGCGTGGGCCGGGTGGTTCCTGTCAGGCTCAATCGCGAATACGATGGGCAGATGGACAGCCTTCACGCCCCTTGGCGCATGCAATACATCCGGTCGCTGCAGGGCGCCAACGAAGAGTGTTTCCTCTGTCACGCCTGCGGGGCGAACGACCCGCAATCACACGCTGAGCGATTGGTGCTCTGGACCACAGAGCGCAGTATCGTCCTCATGAACAAATACCCTTATACAAATGGCCACCTCTTGGTTGCCCCTCGCGCTCATAAGGCAGAGCTGGACGAGCTTTCGAGCGAGGAACTGCTCGATCTGCAAGAGCAGACGGCGGCCGTTGTGTTGCTTCTGAAGCGGGCCATGTCCCCGCAGGGCTTTAACATCGGCATGAACCTGGGCCGGTGTGCCGGCGCCGGTCTACCGGGCCACCTGCATCAACACATTGTCCCGCGGTGGAATGGGGATGTAAACTTCATGGCGGTGGTGGGTGAGGTGCGAATAGTCCCACAGGCGTTGCAGCAGCTCTATGCGGAGCTGCTCCGATATGGAACTGACGCTGCAAGAGAAAGTGATCGAAAGCGATTTCGCGCTTGACTCACCTCGAATATTGGCTATCAATGCCGCCACTCCGCCTGCAATGAGGTGTCAGGCGCGATTTTGGTGCTCTTTCTGGAATGTGCTAGCCATGACTCAGGAAATCATTCAACGCAAGAAGTATTCCACACTCTTATCGCTCGCAAAGGGCGACGTCCTCGCTGAGTTGGGCTTGCTCCCCGGGGGACATCCATTGTTCATCGACCCGTTCAGCCCATCACTCTTCCCCGAAGCGGCCAAGCGTAAGAAGCAGGAGGAAGAGGAAGAAGCCCCCGCCGAATCGGAGGATGACGAAGAGGAAGAGGAGCTCGAGGACGAAGAGTTTGAAGACGACGAAGACCTCGACGAGGACGAAGAGGACGAGGAAGAAGACGAAGCCGACGAGGAGATTGAAGACGACGACGAAGAAGAAGAAGAAGAAGAAGAGGATGACGATGACGATGAGGATGAGGACGACGATGACTCGTTCGACGATCCTGACAGCGACTATGACGACGATGACGACGACGACTTTGACGACGACTGAGTAACCGGTCGGCCGAAGCTCACGATCATCGGCGCGGCACCTAATCTCCCAACCGCATCAGACAATTCCACCCGTGGCCAGCATGGTCGCGGGTGTGTTTTTGCGCCCGCGTCGGGCGTGTTACAGGCCCCAATCAACGACGCCGTTCCCGGCCATCGCCTGCGACTCGTGCGTCTCCCAGACGCGCCGCGGGAGAGTGCCGGGCAGGGTTTGTCTCTTCCGGCACGCTTGTGAGTGCCCCCGGGGCTGTCGGCACTCCGATGCCGCCGACGCCAGCCTGCGTGGCGCATAAAAACACCTCGGGACGAACCGAGGTTCGTCCCGAGGCAAAGCACATGGTTGGCTTTCAAACTTCAACTGGCGCTCGCATGCTCGCCAGCGTTCTCGTTCGCAGGGGTCACAGCAAGAGCTGGAACTGGCCGCGGACGTAGAACTGGTCGTTGTCGTCCGATGCGAAGATGCCTGCACCAGTGATGCCGACAGGCGAACCTTCGGGCAGATAGCCGACGTCAACAGTCACCTTGGCGTTGTGCTTCATGAAGTAGTAGTTCACGCCCGCGGTGATTTCGTAGAAATCTTCGTTGTCGCCGGGAGTCGTGAGTGCATCTTCATCAAGGTGCAGATAGCTGAAGCGGCCGAAGCCTTCCCAGCGATCGTTGAACATGTAGCCGGCTTGAGCAACGGCACCCCAGTTGTAGGTGTCGTCGTCATCGGTTGAAAGATACTGGCCGATGAACGCGGCGTAGATGCCGAGTCCGCCGGTGTTCTCCCACTGCACGTCAACAGTGTGGAAGAACGCATCGTTATCGCCGGCCTGCGTCCAGTTGACGCCTCCGCCGATCACGAGCAGGTCTTCCTTGTTGCCCATGGCAGTGAAGTCATCGTAGCCTTCAAAGTTGTTGTTGGCGGCCCATTCGACGCGAGCACTCACGCCGAAGTCCGGACCAGCCACGCCTGCCACTGCAACGCCGCCGCCATCCTGGAAGTCGGTGTTGTCGGTGTTGGCACCGTCATGGTAGGCCACTTCGGCGCGAACCGGGCTGTCCTTGCTGGCGTAAATGAGTGACACGCCCTGGACGTAATCGGTGAACCCACCGCCGAGCACTTCGTTCAGGAACGAACGTTCGACAGCAAGTTGCTTGCCCGAGCTGGTGCTTTCTTCATGGAAGACGTTGTCTTTCCACTGACCAGCTTTGAACGACCATTGATCAGCGAACTTGTACTGAATGTACGCGTTCTCAAGGGTCATCCCGCCGCCGGAGGAGCTTGAGGCCCAGCGGAAGTTGTACATGAGGTCGGGGCTGATGGCATTGCCGACGAAGGCAACCTTCATCCGGCGAATCTCAAAGCCGTTTACCGATTCATCATCGTCGCCGCCATCGCTTCCGTCTTCGGTCCAGTTGGTGGTGTTGCGGAACTGGAACTGGAACTGCGGCGAGAGGCTGTAGTTGCCATCTGAGCTTCTGAGCACGAAGTTCTTACCGTCGTGACCGGCGGTGAAACCTTCCATCTGCAGGAGCTGGCTGCGGCGTTCTGCGTCGCGGAGGACGCTGTCGATGGTCGCGCCAACCTGAGCATCGCTGAGGTTGTTCTGGCGGCCTTCCATCTCGCTGACCTTTGACTGGAGCTGCTTGATCTGCTCCATGAGTTCAACGGTCGTCGGTTCTGCGGCCCAAGCGATTGTCGAGCCCATCCCCAAGGCACCCGCTACCACCGCCGGGATCGTGAGAAACTTCCTGGTCATTTCTGTCTCCTTTCCACGTGCGGCAATTGTATTGGCCGCAACCCAAGTGACCCCCGGCGATGCTCATGACCTAAGCAATCGCCAGTCGAGCCCGTGACGGCCGGACGAAATGTTTCGTCTCGGCACTGCCGCTGGCTCAGTGTGCGGCAGGTTCCCCACGACAACTGACAAACGGCCTCTTCGCCGAATGAGAGTTCACTTGTCGTGCGACTGATCGAAACGACTTTACTGGTTGAGGCTTCAACGCACCGGTACGACGCGTACCGTCACGCTTCGATCTGCCGCAACCCCTCCGAAACAGTCTTCTCTTCCCAACAACCCTCCGGAGATCGCTCCTCGGGGCCTGTAACGATTTCATCGATTGCACGGGTCTTACGACCTATACCAGCATCCGAGTCGGGCTGCGGATGCTATGCCAAAACATTGGTGCAGTCCACATCCACAGAGCATCGTTACCGTCATACATTCGGAATATCCCCTCGAAATACTTTAACCATCGGTGCTAAATTCGAGTGACTATAGTGTAGCGCAAACCTTTATGAACACTGATTTTATCACAACAACGCGTATTGGAATCGCCGGGGCATTTCTTATGGGACTCTCTGCCCGACATCCCCCGGTGGACAACCTGTTGAAAGCGACTCCGGCGTCCGCCGATTGCACCGAAATTGGGAGCGAAGCTCATGGTTGAAGCCTACGAGGCTCGAATGGCCCGCGCGCGGTCGGCTCACCGCAAACACCTAACGAGATTCAGCCACCGAGGCGGTGTCTGGGGCTACCAGAGGGGGCTGCCTGCCGATTTCGAGCGAGTCGGTGACTCTCGTTGTGAGCAACTGCGTCGCAGGAATGAGGGTACCGAGGCCAAGGGTGAGCACTGTCGCCAGGACAACCGCAACTGTCGGAGCGAGCGAACGGGCAGGGACGGGCAGGCTCGATACGCTATCGCCGAACAATGGCGGTTCGGGGCGAAGGAACATCGTGCCGACAATCTTCAGGTAATAGCCCGCTGAAATGGCCGCATTCAGCATGGTCAGGCCGATCAGCCAGGCCATCTTGCCCTTCAGCTCAGGCTCGACGCTCGCTAAGTTCCAAGCGGGGACAATCAGGTATAGCTTCCCGAAAAATCCGACCGTAAGTGGCAGGCCGATCAGGCTGAAACACCCCACGGCCATCGCCAGCCCAAGCCCGATGTGCTTTCGGCCCTGCCCGGCCAGGTCTTCGTAAGTCTCGGCGGTCGTGGTCGATCGCCCCTCCCGCGCCGGGATCATCTGCAGCACGGCAAACACACCAACATTCATAATGCCGTACGCGGCAATATAGAACAACACGCCTTGCAGTGCCGCGTTCTGCACCGAACCGTTGCCGCCGGCGTATGCGAGTGCTGTCAGCCCGACAAGAAGATAGCCCGAATGCGCGACCGAACTGTAGGCCATTACACGCTTTACATTCAATTGCATCAGCCCGAGCAGGTTGCCGGCAAACATGGTGATGACAGCAATGGCAAACAGGAGCTTGGCGAAGATTTCGGGCACCGCAAACCCGTTCCCGCCGTACACCCACATGATTTTGATGATCGCCACGATGCCAGTGACCTTGGGGACAAACGACAAGAACGCGGTCACCGGCGTTGCCGCACCCTGGTAGACATCGCCGGCGTAAAAGTGAAGCGGTGCTGCGGCCAGTTTGAAAGCGAAGCCCAGCAGAAGCATGATCAGTGCGAGAACCTGCCAGGCAGTCGGCACCGTGGCCCCGGCTGGGCCGGCTTGGGTGCCAGCGAGCAGTTGACCGATGTCGTGCAGGCTGGTGGTTCCTGTTGTCCCATATAGATAGCTGAACCCGAAGAGCATCAGGGCCGCAGCGAGGGCACCGAGGAAAAAGTACTTCAGGCCCGCCTCCTGCGCCACCGCGGTCGGGCGGCTTACGGAAACCATGATATAGGTGGGAATACTCGCCAACTCGATGCCAAGAAAGAGCAGGATCATGTCGTTCGCGCCCGACACCATCAGCACCCCGGCCAGGCTGAGCAGCATCAGCGCAAAGAACTCACCAGCATCTCCGCCGAAGTTGAGCGATGGATTGCCGGTGGCGTCATCGTTTGTCGGCCAGGCGAGCAGCGTAAGGAGAATGCCCACGCCGCAGGCCAGCAGTTTGATGTAAAGGGAGAACGAAGTAACCTCAAAAGTCCCCTTGGCGTCAAACCCAGACAGTTTCATCGGCTCGCCCAGGATCAGCCAGCAGCAGCCACCCAGCACGAGAAGAGAAATCCATGGTGCGGCCCGACGTGCGCCGACCTTTGTCGAGATGCCCAACAGAAACAAAAACCCCGCTGCGACAACCAGCAACAGTTCTGGGAGCAAAAGTGGGACGATTGACTTCAGATATTCCATGTTCGTCTGCGTTTGTCAGCGTTAGCGTTGTTCGGGCAATCCAACCCGCGCGGGAGTGTTTAAGACCAACCGTTCATCCGATTTCCGGTCGCGTTGCTCCGCGGGCAGCGGCGCTCCGAGGCTGGTCGCGGCATCTGCCGAGCGGTGCTGCGAGAGAGGCTCTCGCGACAACGCGAGCGGAGCAGTCATCGATTGCAAAATGGGCGTAGGTCGCACGCCTAGCCAGATCACAGCAATTGCCAATGGGACTAGGATGCCGATTTCGCGAGCATTAAGGTCGTTCTTCGCGGCATGGCCGTGAGCATGCGAGTCAGCACCGACTGCCGCGTTGCCGTGGGTAGCCCCATGTCCCTCTTCGTGTGCCGGGACTTTCAATGGGCCAAAGATAATCTTGGCTGACATATGCAACATATAGATCGCACCCAGCACCACGCCCGTCGCCGCGAGCACACCAAACGGCACGCCCAGATACGGGCTGATGAACGCCGATTGAATGGTGAGGTATTCACTGACAAACCCATTCGTTCCCGGCAGCCCAATCGAGCTCATCACAAAAAAGATGAAGAAGAAGGACATGATTGGCATGTTCTTCCCGAGGCCCGACAGCGCGTTGATATCGCGCGTGTGGTAGCGGTCGTAGATCATGCCGATGACGAGAAACATCGCCCCAGTGCTTAGCCCGTGATTGATCATGTAGAGGACGCTGCCCTGCAGGCCGATGTCGGTGAGGCTGACCAGGCCCAGCACACAAAACCCGAGGTGGCTCACCGATGAATACGCGACGAGCTTCTTGATATCTTTCTGCACCCATGCCACCAGCGCGCCATAAATCACGCCGACTACGCAGAGCGCGCCGAGCAATCCAATCAGCCCCCCGGAGATGACGCCCTCACTCGTCGAGAGCAGGCCAATTGGGAATGCCACCCGAAGCAACCCGTAGGTACCGAGCTTTAGCAGTACGCCAGCCAGAATGACCGAACCGGCCGTCGGGGCCTCGGTGTGCGCCAGCGGCAGCCATGTGTGCACGGGGAACAACGGAACCTTGACAGCAAACCCCGCGAGCAGAGCCATAAAGACCCAGAATCGCTCTGTGGAAGACAAGTTTGCCTGGGCATAGGCGATCACCCTTACAACATCAAACGATTGCGCAGCCGTCCCCAGATATAGCACCGCCGCGAGCGTAAATACCCCGCCGGTAAACGTGTAGAGGAAAAACTTACCCGCAGCGAACCGGCGCTCGGGTCCGCCCCAGATACCGATGATAAAGAACATCGGCACGAGCGTCAGCTCGAAGAAGACGTAAAACAGGAGCAAATCGCGTGCAATGAACACACCAAGCATCGCTGCAAGCAGCAGCGACATCCATGCATAATACTCCGTCGCGCGATCTTTGATCACATCCCAACTGCTGAGCACGACGAGTGGCTGGAGAAACACCGTGAGTAGAACCAGCCAAAGGCTTACGGTGTCCAGTCCAAGATGAAACGAGAAGCCGATCTTGTCGATCGCAAACTTGTTGTTGGCAGCATCGGCCCCATATTGAAGTTGGACAGTTTGCCGGGTGGCCTCAATTGAAGACAGCGATGAATCGATGCCCGCGAACAGATTCATCTGCCAGGCAAGCCCGACCCCGAGCATGAGCGTGATGACAGAAACGGCCAATGCCCACCCACGCGCCGCGCCGCGCGAGGGCATAAACGCCCCCACCGCGGCACCGAGCAGCGGGACGAGCAGCAAAAGTAGCAGGGAATATTTGTCTTGCATTTTATCAGCGAGCGGCGGGCAGTGGACAGTAGGCAGAAGAGTCTGGCTACGAACCGCTGACGGCCGCCAACTTCCTTACAGAAACACCACCAGCAAAATGATCGCAATTCCCAGCGCCATGCTCAGAGCATAACCTTGAACGTAACCTCGCTGGAGCGTCAACTTCAAAACGAAGCCGCCTAGCTGTGGCACAAACCCTGCCAGCCAGACCAGGCCGTCCACAAAATACTTGTCCAGCGTGAAGAATATCTCGCCAACGCGCCGCAACGGCTCAACGATCACCGCCTGATACAACTCGTCGACCCAATACTTGTTTTCCATTGCCCGCGCCACGCCAGTGAGCAAAAGTGCCAACCGGTCGGCCTTGGGGCGATCTTTGAGGTGCAGAGAATATGCCAGACCAATGCCAGAGAGCGCGATCAGAGTGCTCACTGCCATGAATATGTAATGGCTTGTGTGCTCAGCCTTTACAACACTTTCACTGCGATACTCCTGCTGGCCGAACACCACCGGATTGACCATGTGCGCGCCGTCGGCCTTGGCGTTGTATGTGTCGCGGGCCAACTCAAACGCGCCGACAAAAGATGGGCTTTGACCGAGGAAGTGGCCCAGCCGATGGCCTTGCCAGAGCGCCAACCCGGCGATGACCGCCCCAATGGCAAGCACGATCAGAGGGATCATCATCAAGGCAGGTTCGTGGTTGTGGTGGTGATGAGCGTCATGGCTGTGATGGTCGTGCCCGTGGTCGTCGCCGTGCCCGTGATGATCCGGGTGCGGCTCATCGGGAACCACTTTAGGCCCTTCAAAAACGCGGAAATAAAGTCGAAACGTGTAGTACGCCGTCACAAACGCCGTCACCAGCATCACAATGCCGAGCAGCGGGGACGCATGCCACGCGCTCGCGACAATCTCATCCTTGCTCCAGAAACCGGCAAAAGGGACCACCCCGGCGAGTGCCAGGCAGCCGATCAGCATCAGCCAGCGCGTCTTGGGCATGACGGCCTTCAAGCCCGACATCTTTCGCATGTCGAGGTGACCAAGCATGGCATGCATCACCACACCGCTGCTCAAGAACAGCAGGGCTTTGAAAAACGCATGGGTAACGAGGTGAAAAACGCCTGTGACGGGCGCCAGCACGCCGACGCCGACGAACATAAAGCCAAGTTGGCTCACCGTGGAGTAGGCAAAAACCTTCTTTAGGTCGAACTGGCGCAAAGCGATGGAGCCGGCAAACAGCGCCGTAAACGCCCCGACAAACGCAACCGTGATCATCGCCGCTTCATTGCCCACGAACAGCGTCCCACAGCGGGCGATCATGTAAACGCCGGCCGTGACCATGGTAGCTGCGTGGATGAGCGCGCTGACGGGTGTCGGGCCTTCCATCGCATCTGGCAACCAGACATAAAGCGGGAATTGAGCAGACTTTCCGAACGCGCCCAGCATCAATAAGAACGGCAGCCAGTTCAGCACCTGAATCTGAAACTCCGTCATGCCCATCTTCGGAAGCGCAGCCAACTCCAGCAAGCCGTTGGCAGCACCCGGCGTGTAACCATCGGCCCCGAAATAACTTACGGTGCCAAACGCCGCAAACGCCAGCATGATCCCGATGCCAAAGCCGAAGTCGCCGATGCGGTTAACCAAGAACGCCTTCTTAGCGGCTTCGCGGGCGGCGGGCTTCTCGTAGTAGTAGCCAATCAGCAGATAGGAGCAAAGCCCCACGCCTTCCCAGCCGAGGTAGAGCATGATGAGGTTGTCGCCCATCACCAGGCAGGTCATGCTGAAAATGAAAAGCCCAAGATAAGCGAAAAATCGCCAATACCCCGATTCGCCCTTCATGTACCCGGCGGCGAAAACGGTGATAAAGAAGCCAATCCCGCAGACGACGCAAAGCATTGTCACGGTTAGCGGGTCAAAGAAAAACCCTGCCGCTACCTCAAAGTATTCATTCGTACCGGCATTTTTCGGATCGCCTGCGGCGATCCATGTGAAGGCTCGATAAACGGCGCTCACCGTCTTGGCATCGCTATGTTCCGTTGCTGACGCGACAGGGGCGTGGGTTCCGGAATCTGAATTGCGAACCGGGGGAGCCCCGTGACCCAGCAAACCAACCGTCTGAAACAGCAGCGCCACCGACAGCACCGCGATTGCGCCCACACCAAGCCAAATCGGCCAGTGCGATTGACCCTTTAGAATCCGCGCGCCAAAAAACCCTGCAATGCACGCCGCAATCAACGGCAGCAGCGGGATGAGGTAACTGTGTTGGACGATCCAGAGATCTTGCATGTTCTAAACCCCTTACGCATTACTCGCTAGTCATAACACCATCTCAGTTAATGACTAATGAATACCGCGTAAGATAACTCTCTACCCTTTGAGTTCCCGCCACGCATCGGCATCCAGCGTGGCTTTGTGGCGAAACAACAGCACGATTAGCCCAAGTGCCAAGCTTGCCTCGGCCGCCGCGATGACAAGAACGAAAATTGTGAACGCCTGTCCGGCAAAATTACCGTGATACGCGCCAAAGGCCACCAGATTGATCACCACACCCTGGAACATCAGTTCCGTGCAAAGAAACATCAGGATGAGGTTCCGCCGGGTCATGAACCCGATCATACCAATGACAAACATTATCCCGCCGACCGCAAGATAGTGTTGCAGAGTAATTTGGTTGAGTGTGCTGGTCATGTGTTCCAGAAGAGACGAAGAGACTCAAGAGACGATGAGACACAGCGGCGGGGATTGGCCGGCACTCCGTCTCACATTCTCTCCGTATCTCGGTCTCTGTCCCATTTAGTTCTCCGGATACGCCTTCTGCCGCGGGTTTTCGGTGCCGATGACGGGAATAGCGTGCGGGTTATCATCAATAGGCGTGGGCTTGCCCAGCACCACCTCGGATTTCAACTCAATCGGCGACTCGGCAATGGCGATCTCGTCTAGCCCGGCCCCGGTATGGACGATCCGCTTTCGGGCAATCATGATCGATCCAATCATGGCAATCGTGAGCAGCAGTCCTGCCATCTGAATATTGACGAAGTGATAATCGAACAGGAATCGGCCAAGTTGCTGCGTATGTCCAACCGCGATGGTGTCCTCAATGCCGCCGAGAGCCTGTTTCGCCAAACCGGTCGGGGCGCGGTCAAAAATGATGAACATGAGCACGCCCATCAGCACAAACCCGATAAGACAGGCCATCCGAGGACTGCGGGCAACGGCGTCGTGCTCGGGCAAGCCGTTCATGGCCCCACTTCCGGTACCACTCCCACCGGCCTCGGCTGCTAGCATGATTACAAAAACATAAGTGACCAGAATTGCGCCGGCATAGATCAGTATCAACGCCACAGCCATAAATTCTGCCCACATCAACACAAACAACCCGGCCGAAGCGAAGACAGTGAGCACAAAATAGAGTGCTGAGTAGACCGGTTTGGGGTGCGTAATGACCCGCAGCGACCCGCCGAGCGCGATGAGGGTGAAAAGCCAGAAATAAACGTACGAAACGCCGGGGGATGTGCTCGCACCGAGCGCCCAGCGGATGAGAAATGCGGCAAAAACAGCCGTCGCAATGAATACAAGCGTTCCCCCGAGCGCGCGCCAGCTTGGGTCGCGCCGCCCGGGCAGCAGCCAGATTGTGCCCAACCCCGCCAGAACGCAGAGGATCAGCACAATAAGTGGCTGAAACGGCACGCCCGCGGTCCATGCCACATCGGTCGAGGCAAGAGGAAAAATCATGGCAGACAAAATCATCGCTCAACTGCGCCCGGAAGAGTGAAATGCGAGCCGCCGGGTGTCGCCGGCAAGCCATCAGACCACCCGCCCGATCGCCCATCCCGCCGCCGAGGCTCGCATGACGCGCAAACCACCGCCACAGCGGGCATTAAGGTGGGCAGAGTCTAGGGATGAGGGTAGGTGTTTGCAAGGCGAGCACCGGCTGGAATCAGCAAAGCGTCCGATAACAGCGGAGTGGAGCGAATTGGGAACGGACAATGGTAATCATGCGACCAGATGCCAGACGTGCCCCATCGCTCATATCGCCTGCTTCGAGGCAGATTTGCCCTCCCGCAACCCTGGTGGCTCAATTTAGATGTTGACGTTGCCAGCCCCATCTCTGCTGCGCAGTTTGCGTGCTTCACCGCAAGGTCGATCTTGCCGATGCACCCCGTATGCACGCCGCAATCGTCGATGACTCGCTCGCCACCCGGACCATACTCGCCAACATGCTCCACGAGTGCGGCGTGAAGGTGTCCGAGGCCGCCGACCATGATTCTGCCCTGTCTTTGCTTCGGTCCAGGCAAGATATCTCGGTGCTGCTGGTCGACTGGCAACTCACTCCCCGCGGGGGATATGAACTCGTACACGCAATCAAATCTGAACATCGTTTCGCCAAACGGCGAATCATCATGGTAACCACCGAAGCGGGGATCGACGAAGTCGCCAACGCGCTTGAAGCCGGAATTGATGACTACCTCACCAAGCCCTTCAGCCTCCAGAACGTTCGTGAAAAGCTCGACCTCATCAGCATGATGGCTGCGTGAAAACTGGGGCATTTTCGGAGCACTCGACATGAATATTCTGATCGTCGATGACTCGAAAACGATGCGTCACATTCAAAAGCAGGTGTTGGCCACCCTTGCGCCTCGAGTCGATTTCAGCGAGGCTGGCGACGGAATCGGCGCACTGCTCGCGATGACGGAATCGAGGTTTAATCTCGTGGTGATCGACTGGACCATGCCAAACATGAACGGTCAGACGCTAGTGGAAAAGATTCGCGAGCGAGATCAGACCACCCCGCTGCTTGTTTGCGCTACTCATGCTGAAAAGACGCAAGTTCTCGCCATCGTCCGCGGAGCAATCGACTACATTCTGAAGCCCTTCACGCCCGACATGCTTCTCGCCAAAGCCCAGCAATCCATTCAAAGCGCCCGCCGGTCAAATGCCGCATGAATCGCCTTCGGCTGTGAGCCACGCCTTGATTGAGGAGCCAGCGAATTCACGTCCGCGTCAGCTTGCGATACGAGATTCGATGCGGCCGATCGGCAGTTGCTCCGAGCCGCTTCTTGCGGTCCGCCTCATACTCGGTGTAGTTTCCTTCGAAAAACTTCACACTGCTATCGCCCTCGAATGCCAGTATGTGCGTCGCGAGGCGGTCTAAGAAGTATCGGTCGTGACTGATGACGAGCGCACAGCCTGCAAAATTCTCGATCGCCTCTTCCAAGCTGCGCATGGTATTCACATCGATGTCATTTGTTGGTTCGTCCAGCAGCATGACGTTCGCCCCACTCTTGAGCATTCGGGCCAGATGCACCCGGTTGCGTTCCCCGCCGGAGAGTGTTCCGACGGACCGCTGCTGATCTGTACCGGTAAAACCGAGCCGGCTGACATACGCCCGGCTGTTCACCTTTTGCGAACCCAACTGAATGAACTCCTGCCCATCGCTGATTGCCTGCCAGACGGATTGATTGGTGCCCAGAGCCTCGCGCGACTGCTCGACATAAGCAAGCTTCACACTCTCGCCCAGCACCATCGCCCCGCTATCCGGCTTTTCGGCAGCGGTGATGAGTTTGAACAGCGTGGTCTTGCCGGCCCCGTTAGGGCCGATGATGCCGACGATCGCGTTGGGGGGAATGGTGAAAGTAAGGTCAGAAAAGAGCACCCGGTCGCCGTACGCCTTGGAGAGCTTTGTTGCTTCGATCACTTTCTGACCCAGCTTCGGGCCAGGGGGGATGTAGATCTCGATCTCGTTTACCTTCTTCGATGCCTCGGCCGCCGCCATTTGTTCGTACGCGCTCAGGCGCGCCTTGCTTTTCGCCTGCCGTGCCCGCGGGCTTGAACGAACCCACTCTAGCTCGCGCGCCAGCGCCTTTTGCCTTGCCGATTCCTGCTTTTCCTCCAATTCCAGCCTTTTTTTCTTCTGTTCCATCCAACTCGTGTAGTTTCCCTTCCAGGGAATACCCTCACCGCGATCAAGCTCTAAAATCCAGTTGGCGACGTTATCTAAGAAGTAGCGATCGTGGGTCACTGCAATGACTGTGCCCTCGTAGCGCTTCAAATGCTGCTCCAACCACGCAACGCTCTCGGCATCCAAGTGGTTTGTCGGCTCATCAAGGAGCAGGATATCGGGCTTCTGCAACAGCAACCGGCATAGCGCGACGCGACGCTTCTCGCCACCGGAGATGATTTTCACCGGCGTATCGCCCGGCGGGCAACGCAGGGCATCCATCGCCAGATCGAGCTGTGCGTCGAGGTTCCACGCATCGAGCCGCTCCAACTTCTCCTGGATCGCGCCCTGCCGCTCGAGCGCCTTTTCCATTTCCTCGTCAGAGAGGGCTTCCCCAAGCTTTTCACACACGCGGTCGTATTCGGCCAACAAGTCTGTGATCGGTTTCACCCCAAGTTGAACAACTTCGCGAACGGATAGATCGCTGTCTACGAGCGGCTCCTGCTCCAAAAATCCGATGCCATAGCCCGCGGCTTTGTTGATCTGCCCCTCATAGCTCGGATCAACCCCCGCCATCACGCGTAAGAGAGATGACTTTCCCGCCCCATTTACGCCGAGCACGCCGATCTTGGCGCCGTAGTAGTACGACAGATGGATATCTTTGAGTATGACCTTCTTCTCGTGCGTCTTGTTGACGCCGATCATCGAGTAAATGATTTGCGTGGTTTCATGTGCCATGCGACCGATTTACGCAAACCGGCGTACTGAAGCAACTCCACCGGCGCCACCGGGCTGACAATGCGCCGCCGCCGAGTATGATAGACTCCGCATGCGGCGGACCTCTCGTATTCCTGGATATCTTGTCCTCATGATTTTTTGCAGTTGGGCAGGAGGCTGCGCTACGATTCCGGGAGCCGGACGGTCGCTTTCGTTCGACGTAAAGGGGTTCGGCGCGACCGGCGACGGGCAGACACCGGACACAATCGCATTTCAACACGCCATCGAAGCCGCCCGTCAAGCCGGCGGGGCGACGGTGTTGGTGCCGGCGGGCAGTTATCTCGTCGCGCCGCTCGACCTTTGCTCCAACCTGACTCTGCAACTTGCTCCTGGCGCCTACGTCCGGCTGATCGACGACCAGAAACTCTACCCGCTGATCGACACCCGCTACGACGGATTAATGCAGCCCGCGCGACGGGCGGGCCTTTCCGCCGACGGGTGCAACAACATTGCTATCTCCGGCACGGGCATCATCGATGGATTAGGGGGTGTGTGGTGGTCACAGGTGCGCACACCTGCGCGCACGGCATCCACGCAGCCGAGCGCGGATCCAATGTCTCACCGACCCCCAATTGTTCAATTGCGGAACTGTCGAAATGTCCGCGTCGACGGCGTCCGATTCACCAATGCACCCCGTGCATCGGTGCATGTGCTGTTTAGTGAGCAGGTAGTGATTCGCAATGCGAAGTTTGACGCGCCTGAAGGATCGGACACGCTCGGGGTGGAGATAGACTCCAGCCGTGCCGTCCGTATCGAACAGTGCAGCTTCGCGATGGGGGCACGCGGGGTGAGCATCGAAGCTGGACGGCGCGACTATTCGCCGCGCGCACCGCAGGCAAGCGAGAATATCACTGTTCGCGAATGCCGGTTTACACAATCGGTCGGTGTTTCGGTCGGACTGAACATCGCTGGCGGGGTGTCAGATGTGCGCATTCTCACGAGCAGCTTCACCGATGGCGATTCGGGCGTGCAGATTCAATCGGCCCCGGATCGCAACGGCGTGATCGAACGGATTCGGCTGACCGACCTGCAAATGAACCGCGTGGCGCGCCCGTTCGTCATTTCGCTGCAGGGAAAGTCGATCGCCGAGACCATTGACGCATCGGGCGTCCCGGTGATTCGGGATGTGCAGGTCTCCCGCTTCGCGGCGAAGGATGCGAGCCGGGCAGGTATCATTGAGGGGCTCGAATCTTCGCCGATCCGCTTGCTGCGTTTCGAGCAGATGAACCTCAGCGCGAACTATGGCATTAGCTGCAGCCGGGCCGCTGATCTGACGTTCAACTATGTGCAGATTGCCACCGACTTTGGCCCGGCGATTTTGCGAACCGACACCAGCAATCTGCAAATTGATAACTGGATCGAGGCCACCCGAAGCGCCACCCCCGCCGTCGAGACGGTTCCTACGACGCAAAGCACCGGCACAACGCTGCCGGGATGAGCTCAGTAGAGAAACGTCGACCGACCGGTCTGCGCGGCTACCGCTTCTCAGACAGGTCGTGCGGTGACACGCATGCGGCTAATCCAGATCTCCGCTACCTTCATCAATAATCTTCACATGCAAGTGTCGTTCGCGCGGGCCGTCAAACTCGCAGAAGTAGACCGCCTGCCATTTGCCCAACACCAATCTTCCTTTGTCGATCACAATCGTCACACTGCTGCCGACAAGCGCAGACTTCACATGGGCATCGCTGTTGCCTTCATCGTGCTGGTAATACGACTCCACCTGTGGCACAAGCGACTCAAGCTTCTTGATTAAATCATGCTGTGTGTTCGGGTCGGCATTTTCCTGAAGCGTAATGCCTGCAGTAGTGTGCGGGACGACGACCACTACCAGGCCGGATTCCACGCGATTTGCGCTAATCAGCTTCTGAATCCGGGCGGTAACATCCACCATCTGAACCCGAGTTTTCGTTTCGACAGTTTCGGTCTTTAGTTTATGGGTGCGCATGCCTGTACAGTCTCCGCTGTTGGTTAGCCCAAAGCGTATCGCGGCGGGCGCGGCTTGCAAGGGAAGAGTGCATAAACTTCGATGCGCAGGACAACACTTGGTATGACAACCGACATGACAACTGGCAAGAAGTTCGGGGTGGGGATCATTGGCTTTGGTCGAATCGGTGCTGAGCACAGCCAATGGATCGCTGCCGCCGGGGGAATTGTGACCGCCGTGGTCGATATCACCCGAGCGCGGCGCTCGCTCGCCGAGGCGCGAGGGCTGACCACCGTCGATTCGATGGATGCGCTACTTGAACGAGGCGATGTCGATGCGGTCCTCGTCACGACACCGACTAACATGCACTTTGACCACGCCTCAAGAGCCATTTCTGCGGGAAAGCATGTCATGGTGGACAAGCCTGTCGCGCTCGATCTGGCCCAAACCACCAAGCTTGACGCCACCGCCCACCAGATGAGGCGGGTGCTAAGTGTGTTTCATAACCGCCGGTGGGACATCGACTATCTTACGGTGCTCCAGGCGGTGCGTGCGGGTCTCTTTGGCAGGCTGATTAACATCGAAAGCCGGCTTGGGCAATGGGGCAGTTGCGTCGGCCCGGCGGCGAAGGAATATCGACCCGGCTGGCGCAACGAGCGACGCTTCGGCGGCGGAGGGCTTTATGACTGGGGAAGCCACTTCGTCGACCAAATCCTCCAACTGATGCTACCCGCAAAGCCCGCGAGCGTCTTCGCACAGCTTCGAGGAAATGTCTGGACACGCGATTGTGATGATTTCGCCCGCGTGTGTATCAGTTTTGACAACAATGCCGTTGCGATGGTGGAAATCAACACCACCACCACCGCCCCCCTGCCGCGGTGGCACATCGACGGCACCGCTGGGTCGGCCGAGTCGCCGTTTTCACTCTCGTACGACACGCAGACTTGGGCCAATCTTAGGTTTACAGCGCCCGACGGGTCGAATCGCCTGATCGAGCGTGCACAGCCTGGCTTGTCCGAAGCCGACCTCTGGCGAGCGTTTCAACGCGCCTGCAACGGGGAGGGTGAACCAGCCGTGACCCTGCAGAGTGTCACCGCAACCATGCGAGTGCTCGATGCGGCAAGAAAGTCATCACGCACCAATCGATCTGTTGAGTTGATCAAACTGCTTCCACCGCCGCGCGAGTGACTTTTCACACCTCCGGCGGCGCAACCTCGGCGACGGGCAAGAGGATGCTGAACGTGGTCCCTACACCCACCTGTGATTGCACCTCCACCCTTCCGCGATGGTGTTCCACGATCTCCTTGCAGATAGCAAGCCCAAGGCCGGTACCTCGGGTTTCCCCCTTCTTCGTCGTACCCTTGGTGGTGAAAAATGGGTCAAAAATTCTGGCGAGGATCGTCTCAGGAATGCCCGGGCCTGTGTCAATCACCTGAATGCGCACTTCTTCAGTGGCTTCCACGCGCGCGGCTTTGATGGTGAGCGATCCGCCCTTGCCCAACATCGCCTGGCGCGCATTAATGAGCAGATTGAGCAGCACCTGCTCCAGTTGTACCGGATCGCCCGCAACCGCCAGATCAGGGGGAACCTGCACGCGCAGTGCAATGCCGTCTTTCTGAGGATCGCGCGCAAGCACAAGCAGTGTCTCATCGACCAGTTGCTGCACCATCACCGCCGATTGCGTGCTTTCTCCTCGGGCAAGGGCCAGCATGGAAGCGCAAATGCGGCCGGCCTTGGTGCTCGATTGAAAAGACTTGCTTAATGCTTTGCGAATCAGTTCGTTGTCCGGCGCGCCCTTCTCGATTCCCTGTAGCGCGAACTGGCAATAGCTGACAATTGGGGTGAGCAGATTATTAAACTCATGCGCGATCACCGCGGCGATGGTGCCGATGCTTGCCAGTCGCTGGCTCTCGGTGAGTTGCTCGCGCAGGTCTTCCATCCGGCGCTCGGTGTCGGCTAGTTGCTCGAGGATCTGCTGCGCGGGGGCAACCGGGGCCTGAGGCGGTGGAATGGACGAAGTACTTCGTTGCTCGATCACGACCAGTCATATCGGCCTGCGGCACGTAAACCGTTGAATGGCGGTGAGATACGGCGCGACGCCGGGTTATCGGACCCACGAGCCGCCGCTATCCGACAATTTCGCGCAGAGTCGTGGCAACATGGGCAACCTGCTCTACTGAAAGTTCGGGATAGATCGGCAACGCCAGCACCTCGGCACACGCTTTTTCAGTTTCAGGCAGATCGCCCGAGCGGTAACCCAGATGACTGAAGCACTTCTGCAGATGCAGACCGAGCGGGTAGTAAACGCCACTGCCGATGCCCGCATCCTGCAGTTTCTGTTTCACCGCGTCGCGACCGGTAACTCTCACGACGTATTGATTGTAAATGCTCGCGTTCCCCGGCTCGATAAACGGGGTGATTGCATTCGACTCTGCCAGAATCGTGTCGTAAATCCCCGCATTTCGGCGGCGCAACTCGTGCCAGTTATTGAGATACTTCAGTTTCACCGAGAGCACCGCAGCCTGTATCGCCGCCAAGCGGAACATCCCGCCAATATGATCGTGGTAATAAGTGTGCCCGCTGCCATGCACTCGGAGCTTGCGGATTTTCTCAGCCAGCGAGTCATCGTTGCAGCAGATCGCTCCGGCATCACCAAAGGCGCCCAGGTTCTTGGTGGGGTAGAAGCTCAGGCAGCCCGCGAAGCCATGCGCGCAGGCAGGCTTGCGATGGTGCGTTGCGCCGATGGCCTGCGCGGCGTCCTCGATGTTTAGCAGTCCATGCCTGCAGGCGATTTCATTGATAGCCGCCATGTTTGCGCACTGACCGAAGAGGTGCACCGGCATGATAGCCTTGGTCTTCTTCGTAATTTTCCGGACAATCAGGTTCGGCTCGATGTTGAAGGTGCGCGGGTCTATGTCTACGAACACCGGCACCGCACCCAGGCGAGCGATGCTGCCTGCGGTTGCGAAGAACGTAAAACTGGGGCAGATCACCTCGTCGCCGGGTTTGATGTCGATCGCCATGAGTGCGCAAAGCAACGCGTCTGTCCCGCTGGAGACTCCAATGGCGTGCTTTGTCTCACAATAGCCTGCCAACGCCCTCTCGAACTTCTCCACATGCGGCCCGAGAACGAGCGATTGTGCGTCGCACACTTCATCAATCGCTTGGCGAATCTCGTCCCGAAGCGGGACATATTGCGGCTGGAGATCGAGCAGTTTTACTTGCATCGCCGCAAGGTTATTCGGCGGGTGGAAAAATTGGAATGATTCGGGAAGGATGCCGACGATTCCACGAACACGCAGCCCGGCTTTCTTGACGCCCCCCCGCCGTGAGGATACGGTCAATTGCCTCATGCTGAAGCACACGCCGTTCCATGATTTTCACGTCAACGCCGGCGGCAAAATGGTGGACTTTGCCGGGTGGGACCTGCCCATCCTCTACAAGTCGATCGTCGATGAGCATCATCACACCCGCAACAGTGGTTCAATATTCGATGTCTCGCACATGGGTCGAGTCCGCTTTAGCGGACCCGATGCGCTCAAATTCCTCGATACCATCCTCACCAGAAAGATTGTGGACCAGAAGCCCGGCGTGTCACGCTACTCACTCGTGTGCAATGACGCTGGCGGGGTGCTGGATGATGTCATTGTAAGTCGCGACTCCAAAGACTGGCTGATGGTCTGCAACGCCAGCAACCGTGAAAAGCTGTTGAAGCACTTCCGCGAAGTGCGGTCTAAGCATGACTTCGATTTTGACTTTAATGACCAGACCGAATCCACCGCGATGATCGCGTTGCAAGGCCCGAAGGTCATCGAACGGCTGGCCGACATTCTGCCCGGCGATCTGCGCGGCCTGAAGCGATATCACTTCTATAACGACAGCGTGATGCTCGTGAAATTCAGTGCTTTTCGAAGCGGCTACACCGGCGAAGACGGGATCGAACTGATCCTCGGCGCAAAGATGGCGGCGATGGCTATGAAGATGCTCGCCGGCGGCCTGGAAAAGGAGAATGCTACCATTCGCCCGGCTGGGCTGGGGGCGCGCGATACGCTCCGACTTGAAGCAGGCATGCCCCTGTACGGGCACGAACTGCTGGAAGACCGCAATGCACTCTGTTCCGGTTTGAATTTCGCGATCGATCTGTCAAAGGATTTCATAGGCGCAACCGCACTCCGCGATGTCGCAACCAAAGGTCCGCCGCAGAAGCTGGTTGGCCTCGAACTCGAAGGCAAGCGCATCGCCCGGCAGGGCAGCCCGGTGCTGCTCGAAGGGAAACCCATCGGCGAGATTACCAGCGGCACGCTTTCGCCGACGTTGGGCAAGAGTATTGCGATGGCTTACATCGATTCCGCCCACACCGCCGAAGGAACTGCGCTAAGTGTTGATTTGAAAGGCACAATCAACCCCGGGAAGATCGTGAAGTTGCCGTTTTACAAACGCCCGTAGCATGGGTTTCCAACCCATGATTTGATTTGAGGAGACGGGTTGGAAACCCGTGCTACGATATGTCTATTCCAACCGACCGTACCTATCTCGAAACCCACGAATGGCACAAAGCCGACGGCGATACGGTCGTCATCGGCATTACTCAGATTGCCGTCGATCAGTTGACCGACATCACGTTTGTTTCGCTCCCCAAAGTCGGCACCAAGGTCACCGCCGGCGGGCGGTTTGGCGAGGTCGAATCGGTCAAAGCCACTAGCGATCTCTACAGCGGGGTGGACGGCGAGGTCATTGAGGTCAATGATTCTCTTAACACCGACCCGGGCACCATCAACCGCGATCCATATAATGACGGCTGGATGATCAAGATCAAATCCAGTTCGCCGGTCACGGGCGGTAAGTTGTTGTCCGCAAAGGACTACGAGGCGAAAGTGGCGCACTAATTCGGGTGGGTCAGTGCATTGACCCTGTTTCGAGCATGATTGCGCGCATGATCATCTCGTTTTCACTCTTTTCGACTGATCCTGCCGCGCAGAAAACCGGAAAAACTTCCACTATACTGGAGACATGCATACGACGTCCGCGCCCGTAACCGCCCCGGCATCGCCCGCCGGTCAGGATTTCTCGCCTGCCAACCTTCTGCGCCCCAGCGACACATTCGTGCATCGCCACATCGGCCCCAATGCCGACGAAGTGAAGCACATGCTCGCCGAGATTGGGTGCGACAGTTTGGACGAGTTGATTGACCAGACTGTGCCGGCGGCCATTCGGATCAAGCGGCCGTTGAAGCTGGGCGAGCCGCGCGGCGAGCATGAACTCATCGCCGAACTGAAGAAGACCGCCAGCCGAAACAAAGTGCTCCGCTCCTGCATCGGAATGGGCTATTACGGCACGATCACCCCGCCGGTTATTCAACGCAATATCCTGGAAAACCCAGGATGGTACACGCAGTACACGCCGTACCAAGCCGAAATCAGCCAGGGTCGGCTCGAAGCGCTCATCAACTTTCAGACAATGGTCGCCGACCTGACCGGCCTGCCCCTGGCCAACGCCAGCATGCTCGATGAGGGCACCGCTGCCGCCGAGGCGATGTTCATGGCGAGGTCGGTGCATGAAGGGGCGCGCAACACATTCTTAATCGCTGAGGATTGCCATCCGCAGACGATTGCGGTGGTGCAAACCCGTGCACGTTTCATCGGAGTGAAGGTCAGAATTGCCAACTGCCGCCTGCCAGTCACCGATTGGAACGACGTCTGCGGCGTGCTGGTGCAATACCCAGCCACCGATGGCCGGATCGAATGTTATAGGTCGCTTTGCGAAGCTGCGCATGCTGTCGGCGCGATCGTCATCGCCGCAACCGATTTACTTGCCTTGACGCTCATCACCCCGCCCGGAGAGTGGGGGGCGGATATCGCGGTTGGCAACAGCCAGCGGTTCGGGGTGCCAATGGGCTTCGGCGGGCCGCATGCGGGTTTTATGGCGGTCAAAGCGGACTACGCACGCAAGCTGCCCGGCAGGTTGATTGGGGTTTCAAAGGATGCGCAAGGCAATGCTGCATATAGACTTACGCTACAGACCCGCGAACAGCACATCCGTCGCGACCGCGCCACATCGAACATCTGCACCGCGCAGGTGCTCCTGGCGATCATGGCAGGAATGTACGCAACCTATCATGGGCCGCACGGGTTGAAGCGCATCGCAAAGCGTGTCCACGCATTCACACAGACGCTCCGTAAGGCGCTCGTGCAACACGGCCTCCAGATTGACGAGGACTCAATCGTCTTCGACACGCTGCGAGTGAGGCCCGCGAACCGGTCATGCAGCGACCTCATTAATGCCGCACTTCGGAAGAGCATTAACCTGCGCGATTTCGGTGACGGCACGGTTGGCGTTTCGCTCGATGAGACGACCGATCACTCGCTCATCAACGATCTGCTCGAGGTGTTCGGAGTCACCGAGCGTGTCGATCTGGATTCGCTTGTGGTGACTGTCAACCTCGACATCCCACCAGCGTTTTCTCGCACAAGCGAGTTTATGACTCATCCCATCTTCAACAAATACCACAGCGAGCACGAACTGCTCCGCTACATCTTCAAACTCATGGGCCGCGACCTCTCGCTCTGCCAGAGCATGATCCCGCTCGGCTCGTGTACGATGAAACTCAACGGCACCAGCGAAATGCTGCCAGTGACCTGGCCGGAGTTTGGCGCGCTCCACCCTTTCGCGCCGGCCGATCAGACCAGGGGCTATCAGTTGATGTTTAAGCAACTGGAGAAATGGCTCTGCGAAATCACCGGTTTCGCGGCCTGCTCACTGCAGCCCAATGCAGGCAGCCAAGGCGAATACGCGGGGCTGCTGGCTATCAAGGCCTACCACGAATCGCGCGGCGACCTGCAACGCGATGTCTGCCTTATTCCCACCAGCGCACATGGCACTAACCCAGCCAGCGCGGTCATCGCGGGCTTTAAGGTCGTCCCGGTGGCGTGCGATGAGTTGGGCAATGTGGACATTGTAGACCTTCAAGCCAAGGCCGACGAGCACAGGGCCAATCTTGGCGCGCTGATGGTGACCTATCCGAGCACGCACGGCGTGTTTGAAGAAGGCATCAAGCAAATCTGCAAGATCGTCCACGCCGCGGGAGGACAGGTGTATATGGACGGCGCAAACATGAATGCGCAGGTCGGGTTGTGTCGTCCGGGCGATATCGGTGCCGACGTTTGCCATCTCAACCTCCACAAAACATTCTGCATCCCCCACGGCGGCGGGGGGCCAGGTATGGGGCCGATTTGTGTGGCGAAACATCTCGCGGCGTTCCTGCCGGCGATTTCGGATTCACAGTCAAAACCTGCCTGCGCCGATTCGCACGCGGTCGGCCCCGTCAGCGCTGCGCCCTACGGCAGCCCGAGTATTTTGCCAATTTCGTGGGTTTACATCGCGCTCATGGGAGGAGCCGGGCTGACGCGCGCAACGCAAGTGGCGATTCTCAACGCAAACTACATGGCCAACCGGCTCAAGAACCACTACCCGCTGGTTTATTCGGGCAAGAACGGCCGGGTGGCACACGAGTTCATTCTCGACTGCCGCACATTCCAGCAAACCGCCGGCGTGACTGTCGAAGATATCGCCAAGCGACTGATGGATTACGGCTTCCACGCGCCGACGATGAGCTGGCCGGTGAGTGGCACTCTGATGATCGAGCCAACCGAGTCTGAATCGCAGGATGAACTCGATCGGTTGTGCGAGGCGCTGATCAGCATCCGGCAGGAAATCCGCGAAATTGAGCAAGGGACGCTCGATCGCGCCGACAACCCGCTGAAACACGCCCCCCACACCGCCGCGGTGGCAACTTCTGACGGCTGGGCGCATAAATATTCCCGCGAGCGGGCCGTATACCCCGCCAAGTGGCTGCACGATCACAAGTTCTGGCCACACGTCGGTCGGGTGGACAACCCGTTCGGCGATCGCAACCTGATGTGCACCTGCCCGCCGATGACGACACACCAGACTTGATGCGTGGCGTGGCGTGGGGTTTTAAGCCCGTAATGTCCTGAGTTCCGGAAAGGTTGATGGACGATTCGCTTAACTTTTGAACCACTGCATGATGGTCGAGCCGTGCGTTCTACAATATGTGGTTCGGTTGGTATCGGCGATCGCAATTCGCGAGGATACGCATCTATATGGCCCACGAACTGAGCATCGATCTTCGCGATGTACGAAAAACCTACGGCGGAAAGGTGACTGCCCTGCGGGGAATCGCCATGCAGGTTGGCCGGGGTGAGGTGTTTGGGTTGCTTGGTCCCAATGGTGCGGGAAAGAGCACGCTGGTCAAGATCATTATGACCGTCATTCGCCCCTCGCACGCCGCCGGCACTGTGCTGGGCAAACCGGTGGGAGATAAACCGACGCTTGCGCGCGTGGGCTATCTCCCGGAGCACCACCGATTTCCACGCTACCTTTCCGGCAGGCAGGCGCTCGACTTCTTCGGAGCTCTGTCAAAGGTTCCTCGAATCCGACGCCGTCTGAAGGCAGATGAATTGATCGAAGTCGTAGGTATGAAGGATGCCGCGCACCGCAAGGTGGGCACCTACAGCAAGGGCATGATGCAGCGCATCGGCCTGGCCGCGGCGATGATGAATGACCCGGAGTTGATTCTGCTCGACGAGCCGACCGATGGAGTAGACCCGGTTGGCCGTCGTGATATTCGGGATGTTTTGCTGCGCCTAAAGGCGCGCGGAACCACCGTGTTTCTTAACAGCCACCTGCTCAGCGAACTGGAAATGGTTTGCGACCGCGTGGCGATTCTCCTCGGCGGGGCGGTTGCCAGACAGGGCACGCTCAATGAGCTTGCCCTTGGCCGCGGATTTTATGAGTTACAGGTTGCCGCATCACCCCCGTCCGGCACTTTGACTGAAGGGGAGAGCGCGAATGCGGTATACATGGAATCTCGCCTTAAACAGATGTTCCCCCACGCCACCGTCGCTGGCGACATCATCCGTGTCGGCACAATCGATCCGCTGGCGATTCAGCCAGTGGTCGACCGGCTACGCTCCGACGGCATCGCCATTAAGCGCATGCAGTTGATCAAACCAACGCTGGAAGAACTGTTTATGGAAGCGGTGCAAGAGCAAGCGACGAACGGCGTTCAGAAGTAAACCACCATGACCACACAAGCGATCGACTATCAATCCCCCGCAGCGAACGGCACCCGGATCACGCAATCATGGGCGCTGGTCGTTGATTCATATCGCGAACTGAACTCTAAGAAGCTTTTCTGGATCACGCTCATCCTGTCGCTGCTCGTAGTCATTGCCTTTGCGTTTGTCACAATCAACGATCGCGGAATCTCGATCTTTGGTGCCGACTTTGAGAACTACGCGTGGAGCACCAACGTCATCCCCGCCGCCACGTTCTACAAGGTGATTTTCACCAGCATAGCGATTCCCTGGTGGCTCGGCGTGATCGCGACCGTCCTTGCACTGATCAGCGTCTGCAGCGTGTTTCCGGATTTCATTACCGGGGGCTCGATCGATCTATACCTCTCAAAGCCGCTCTCGCGGCTGCGACTATTCGCGACGAAGTATCTCGTGAGCCTCATGTTTGTCGCGCTACAGGTCTTCGTCTTCGCAGCGGCTAGTTTTCTGCTCATCGGGCTTAAGAGCGGCGCGTGGGAACTGGGCATCTTCCTCGCCGTTCCGCTGGTTACGCTTTTCTTCTCCTATCTTTACTGCGTCTGCGTGCTGACCGGCATCATCACCCGCAGCGCGCTGGCGAGTTTGCTGGTGACCATGCTCTTTTGGCTGTTTCTGTTCGCACTGAATACTACCGATGCCGTGCTCATGACGTTTAAGTCCGCGGCCGATGTGCGACTGGAAGAACATCGGGGGCTAATCGAACGAAATCAGAAGATCATCGATACCAACCAGAAACTATCCCCCGGCAACCCTACCGCCAACGCGGGCTGGCAATTGCAGTTGGACGGTGCAAGGGAAACGCTCCCCCGATTTGAGAAAGATGCCGCGCAGCTGCAATGGTGGTATTCGCTCTTTCGGTACATCAAGACGCCGCTTCCAAAGACAGGAGAGACCGTTGACCTCATGACACGTTGGCTGGTTGAGCCGGAGCCACTCATGCGTATGCATGAAGAATCGCAGAAGCAGCAGGATCAGCGGCGGGAGGCTCGCCGCAACCGAAACACTGCCGACGGTGCCCCTCCCCCGACGCAGCGAAATCGGAGCGACCGGCTCGATCCAGAAGATCCGGACGTGATGCGCCGCGTACAGCAGGAGAGCGAGGGCCGAACGGCAGTCAAGCTCATTGGCACTTCGCTCGGTTTCGAGCTTGCGGTGCTCGGGTTGGCAGCGTTTATCTTCTGTCGCCGGGATTTTTAGCAGCAAGCCGATTTCGGGTCGTACGGAGGCATCGATCTGCGCTAATCCCGTTCTCATTGTCGCGCCGCCGTGCTATTCTGATTCAGATCGTGATGAATTTGCGCAATCAGATCATCCGGCCCGAGCTTGTATGGACGGGTTCGCGATTCGAGCGAGATCTTTCGATCTTCGTGAATGCCGACGGACAGATTGGCCAAGTCTCCGCGGCGAGATCGCAAGCGACCGCCGACGCGGTAGATATGCGCCGGCGGGCGTTGTTGCCGGGCTTTGTCAATGCCCACAGCCATGCGTTTCAGATCGGGCTTCGCGCGCAGCAGCAGCGGTTTGATTCAGGCACCGGAAATTTCTGGAGTTGGCGAGAGACGATGTACCGCCTGGTCGACTCGCTTGATGCCGATCGGATTTTTGACCTGTCGCGACAGGCTTTTCGCGAGATGCTCCGCGCGGGAATCACGAGCGTGGGGGAGTTTCATTATCTTCACCACCCGGAACCGCACACCACCGTTGCCGAGTCGGCCCGCTGGGCCTTCGATACGGCAATCATCGCCGCGGCGCGGGAGGCTGGCATTCGGCTCGTCTTTATCCAGACATATTACGCCACCGGCAACGTGGGCCATCCGCTGGAGGGCGCGCAGCGGCGGTTTGGGCCGATCTCGCGAGATGCCTTTGTACAGCAGTTAGAGCAGCTTGCAGGCACGCTCGACGGCAAGTCGCAGTCGCTTGCGCTGGCGTGTCACAGTGTCCGCGCTGTTTCAATTGAGGATCTACAATTCTTCCGCGATATGGCCCACAGCAACCATTGGCCGTTTCACATTCATGTCGAGGAAGTGCGTAAAGAAATCGATGATTGTCGCAATGCCCTTGGCAAAGGCCCGATGCGGGTGCTGCTCGACGAACTGCGCATTGACGAACGCGTCACCGCGATCCACTGCACGCACGCTACGCAGGACGACCTAACTGAGTGGATCGCCCGGGGTGCGTCGATCTGCCTTTGCCCGATCACCGAAGGCAATCTGTCGGATGGGTTTGGCGACGTACCGCACATGGTCGCGCGCGGCGCGAATTTGTGTTTCGGAACCGATTGCAACATCCGCCTGGCGGTTCCTGAAGAAATGCGCATGCTCGAATTCGGCCAGCGGCTACGCAACGAGCAACGCGGAATCGTGGTCGATACTAGTGGCGAATGTGGCCCGTCGCTGCTCAGACTCGCAACGGTCAATGGGGCGCATTCGCTAGGTCTGGCCTGCGGGGCGATTGAGGCTGGGCGCTGCGCCGACTTTTTAGCGATCAATCTCGATCACCTACACCTGCGCGACACCTCCGACGACGCGTTATGCGACGCGTTCATCTTTGGTTGTGGCAGCGAAGTAATTGATGGCGTTTGGGTGGGCGGGGAATACATCTCCGGTGGCAGTTGAGGTCTGCGAGATCGCAAGTCAGCGATCAACTCGGATTTCCGGAGTCGGCGTTCGGATCTCTATTGTTGCCCTTGCCAAATGCCCCTTCAGTCCCCGCAAGTAGCCGACGAATGTTGCTACGGTGCCGGAAGGCGATCATTATCGCCACAAAACAAGCAAACACGAGCAGCGGCCATTGCGCGCCGAACACCGGCCAGCTTCTCGCAACGCCGATCGCCACATACGCAACCGGAAATACCCCGGCTGCGACGATGCTGGCGATGCTGACGATCCGGGTGCGCCAGAAGATGATAGCCCAAACCACCCCCGCCGCCGCCCCCGCCAGTGTGTAAAACGGCCACACGCCCAGCGCCGCGCCGAGGCTCGTCGCCACACCCTTGCCACCCTTAAAACCGAGAAAGACGCTGAACATATGCCCGGCAATCGCTGCAAACGCCACCGCCAGCCACATCCAGCAGTTTGCCGCGCCTGCAGCAGTTCTTCCGATGAAGTAGCTCGCTGCAAGGGTAGGAAGCAGCCCCTTGAGCATGTCGAGCGTGAAGACGAGCGCAAAGTACTTTCCGCCCAGCAGCCGCCCCACGTTCGTCGCGCCGATGTTCCCGCTCCCCGCATTGCGTGGATCCACACCCTTGGTCAAGCCTACGATCAACCCAAACGGCACCGATCCCGCAACATATGCTGCGGGCGCAAGGACGGCGAGCCACTCGAGAGACGACATCGCACGCTTGTTTACACGAACAGTGTCAGAATGACGAATACGCCGGTGGCAGATGACGACATAAGGAGGTGCCTTGTCCGGCCTCATGGTATCCACGCTTCCAAGCGCACTGTCCGCGTCATACATTGCCTGCATGGACGCTTCGATCACGCCCACGCCCATCCGTAAGCCGTTTGACATCACGGTCACCCCTCCGGGCAGCAAGAGCCTGACCAACCGTGCGCTCGTGCTGGGCGCGCTGGCACGCGGCGAGTCGATGATTCGAAATGTGCTGGTGGCCGAGGACACCCATGTCATGCTCGAATCGCTCCAACGGCTCGGGTTCGGCCTCTCTATGTCCGACAACAATCGCACCGTGCATCTCACCGGCGGGGCTGGTGTGGTGCCGGCGACGGAAGCCGAGCTGTTTTGCGGCAACTCCGGCACGACCATCCGTTTTCTGACGGCGCTCTGTTCGCTCGGCAATGGTCGCTACCTTCTCGACGGGATCGAGCGCATGCGTCAAAGGCCGATTCGCGAGTTGGTCGATCTACTGAAGAACCTCGGCGCACGAATCAGCTATGTTCAATCCGACGGCACCCCGCCATTGCGCCTCGAAGCGCGAGGGCTGGCCGGTGGGCTTGCGCGATTCGGGGCGGCGCAGTCCAGTCAATTTCTCTCCGCGGCGCTGCAGGTGGCTTCATTAGCGCGAAACGAGGTAGAGATCGAGCTTGCGCCGGGTCAGACAAGCTGGCCCTATGTCGCGATGACGATGCAGCTCATGGACGAGTTTGGCGTGACTTGTGAACTGACACGCGATCCGAAAACCGGCGCGCCACGGCAGATAAACGTGCCCAAGTCGCCGCTGATTGCCGCCGACTACACCGTCGAGCCAGACGCCTCCGCCGCCAGCTATTTTCTCGCCGCGGCGGCCATTAACGAAGGTAGCCGGGTGAGAATCGCCGGCCTGGGCAAGCGCTCGCTGCAAGGCGATATCGGATTTGCCGACTTATTGAGGAAAATGGGTGTTTTCGTGAAGGTGACCGACGACGCCATGACGGCAGAAGGCACCGGCGAACTTGAATCGATCACCGCGGACTTATCTGGCATGCCCGACATGGCGCAAACGCTGGCGGTCGTCTGCCTCTTTGCCGAAGGCGAGTCGCGTCTCACCGGCCTTCACACGCTCCGGCACAAGGAAACCGACCGTCTGGCCGCCTTGAAGGTGGAACTGGAAAAGATGGGGGCAAAGGCCAGCATCGACGGCGATTCTCTCACGATTGAGCCCCCAGAAGTCGTCCGCGGTGCGAATATTGAGACATACAACGATCACCGAATGGCCATGAGCTTTGCCGTCGCATCCACTCGGGCCAACGGAGTGACGATTCTCAATCCTGCCTGTGTCGGCAAGACCTATCCGGACTTTTTTGACGACTTCGCACGGTTCGCATAAATTTCCGCCGCTATTCGCAAGCATTGTAGGTTGCGGCAGGAGGAGCGTTATGCCGGTTCGCGTCACCGTTTGGAATGAGTTTGTTCACGAAAAGAAGAATCCCGCCGTCGCGGAGATATACCCAGAGGGTATTCATGAAACGATCGCCCAGGCACTGAACCGCGCCGGTAACATTGCCGCGCGCTGCGCCTGGCTCGATCAGCCCGAACATGGCCTGACCGATGAAGTGTTAGCTGATACTGATGTGCTCATCTGGTGGGGGCATACCGCACATCATCGCGTGGAAGATCGCATCGTCGAACGCGTGCATGGCCGCGTGCTCGCTGGCATGGGGATCATCGTTCTGCACAGCGGGCATCACGCCAAGATTTTCAAGAAACTGATGGGGACAAGTTGCAACCTGAAGTGGCGCGAAGCCGACGACCGGGAGATCTTGTGGATTACCAAGCCGAATCATCCCATCCTGGCCGGGATTGATGATCACTTTGTCCTCCCGTCCGAAGAAATGTACGGCGAATACTTCGACGTGCCCGAACCGTTGGAAACGATCCTCATCAGCAACTTCACCGGCGGTGAGGTTTTTCGAAGCGGGCTTACCTATACCCGCGGGGCTGGCAGGATATTCTATTTCCGTCCCGGCCACGAGACCTATCCAACCTTCCACGACGCCAACGTGCAGCGCATCATCCAGAATGCCTGTCATTGGGCCGCACCGGTCGCTGGCGGCACTGTTCCAGTCGGCTGCCCAAATCCAAAAAAGGGCTGGGTTTGATCCGCAGTCATAGAATCGACCTGCCCGCCCTGTGAGCAATGTCCGCAACCTCACGGCTACAAGGCGAAATGGCATTCAGGCGGACAATCGGCAGAATATAGGGCCGCCGTGAGTCAGCCCCGGCGATGTATGACAACGCATACCCTTGCCATTTCACCACAACCCGCCGCAGAACCGACCTCTTTACCTTCGCTCAGCCTCGTTGTGCCCGTCTGGAATGACCCTGAAGGATTGCGCCATTTGCTCACGCAGGTGACGGACAATCCCCATTTGCATGAAGTCATCATTGCAGATGCCTCACCGGATGACCGCTGCGCCTCAGTGGCGCGCGAGTTTGCGGCAATTCACGTTCGTTCCCCAAGACCCAACCGGGGTGCTCAGATGAATGCCGGGGCAGCGGTGGCAACAGGTGAACTTCTGCTGTTTCACCATGTTGATGTTCCGATCACCCCGGGACACTGCAGGGCAGCACGCGTTTCTGGCGCGCGTAGCCAATTCAGTGCCGCAGCGTTCTATCGAGAGTTTGATTCGGCCCACGCACGCCGGCGATGGCTGGAGAAGTTCGTCCGACTCTACAACCGCTGCGGGGGCGCACTTTACGGCGACCAATCGCTCTGCATTCGTCGCGATGCCTTCTACAAGCATGGAGGGTTTCGCGATATGGCACTGATGGAAGACGTTGAGTTCACCCGCAGGCTCCGCCGAAACGGGGGCATCGAACTGCTCGACCCACCGGTCCAGCCAAGCGCCCGTCGGCATCGCAACCGGGGCAGCCTGCGAACATCGCTGTTTAACCTCTGGATCATGGCTGCGTTTCGAGTCGGTGTCTCGCCCGACACGCTGCATCGGTGGTACTACGGCAAGAAGTATCGCGACCTCTAGGGGGATGGTGCCGGCAAACCTCGACCCAACCTGGCTGATCATCGCCGCTGCGGCGACCTTGATCGGCGTCACCAAGAGCGGTTTTGGCAGCGGGCTGGGATTGCTCGTGGTCCCGGTCATCGCAATGGCGATGGGCAACCTGCCCGGCTACGGTCCCGAGGCCGGCCTTGGGCTGATGCTGCCACTCCTGATTATCGGGGATATCATCGCGGTCGCGCAGAATCGCAAGGAGTTTGACCGACAGGCCATTCACTACCTGCTACCGGGAACTGTCGTCGGCGTGGTGATCGGCGCGGCGGTTCTCTACTGGTTTCATCAGAAGCCGCCGCAGGTCTTGGCGGCGCTAATCAAGATTGAGGTGGGGTTGGAATGCCTCCTGCTCACCGGATTACACTACTGGCGGCGCTGGCGCGGCGCGCGACAGTCATTGATGAAAGAACCGCTGCGCGGCGGCTTAACCGGTGCAGCGGCCGCGGTCTCTTCCACGCTCGCACACGCAGCGGGGCCAATCATCGCAATGTATCTCATTCCGCTCCGAATGGGCCGGCGCGCCTTCGTCGGCACGAGCGCGCTCTACTTTTTCATCCTGAATACCGCCAAACTGCCCGCCTACCTCGCCGCGGGGATGTTTGATTCCGTGCAGCTCAATCTCATCACCATACTCACTCCGCTTGTGCTGATCGGCGCCGCAATCGGCGCACTAATGGTAAAGCGCCTGAGTGACAGAATCTTCACGCAAGTCGTTTATGGAGCGACAGTTATCACTGGCGCATGGGTGCTCATGGACGGATTCCGGGCACTCTGAGCGGCGGCGCAGGCGTTTCTCGCCGGCGATATCTGACTCCCAGACCTGAAAAATTCGCGGAGTGCGGCGGTCTTTTTATGGCCACTTTGTCTACGATTGTTACAATCCGCACAACCGACATTCGCAGCGCGCTCCGCACTCGGGTTGTACTGTCATGTCGTAATGAACACGTCTCTGCCTCGGCGCTGCCCAGTTGTCGTCACATCGTTCGTTTCGGGAAGGACTACATCATGTGGCCGGAGTTCTCTGAATCGTTGGAAAATCGCGTGCTGCTATTCGGCGGCCCGCCGGACCTTTCGCCGCTGTCTATACCAAACCTGACCTTCGACAATGGCGTCTTCACTGCCACTAATCCGACCATCAGCGTGAACGGCACGCCCACCGTTTCACTTCAGGGCACCGTTACCGTCGCCAACAATCAAATTACGGCGCAAGGCCAGGTGAGTGCGGCATTCGGCGGAAACCAATTGCTCTTTGGCGGGAGTTTTGTCATTCCTGTCGGCACCGCCATCACATCGTCGCTCGCCGACACGCTTGGCAATGTAGCGAACCGACTCCCCCTCGGCGGGACATCACTCACGTTTACCAATCTCACCCTCGGCGCAGGGGCGGTGACGTTTGATGCCACCGCCAAGCTGCCACAGGCGCTGGGTGCATTCGAGTTGAGTGCGACAGGCGTCCAGGTTGGTGCATCGGGTATCACCGCGGCGACATTGGGCATCGCCGATCCCAGCATTTACCAACTCGACCTCGGCGGGTTCAAGCTCAATGCGCAGAACCTCGCCGCAAGCTATGATGTCGCCAGCAGCAAAGTTCGATTTAACGGCCTGTTTAATGCACCACAGTTGAACACCACGGTTGACCTGTCCGGCAACAGGTTTCTGGCTGTCGGGGCCGGTCCAACGATCGAGTTTAACGGCGGGGTGAGCATCGCAGGACCTGTGACCATCGGCGGGCCGTGGAAACTCAACACCCTTGATCTAGACATCGCTTTTCAGAACAACGCGTTCACCACAACCGGCACTGGTATCGTCGACACCGGCGGCGGCAATCTGACCATCACTTCCAGCTTCGCCAACAATGTCTTTGCGTTCACCACGCAGGGGCAAGCCATGTTCCAACTGCTCGGCATGGATTTAACCATCTCTGCCTTCACCTTCACGTCCGACCAATCCGGCGGGGGGACGTTTGATCCCAAGATCACGGTGCAAGGATCGCTCAAGCTGCCCGAACAATTCGGCAACTTTACGATCGCCATCGAACAGCAAAACCAGCTCACTGTCGATTCCACCGGCGTCCAAGTCACCGGCGGCACCGCCAGCTTCCCCGGCGCGCAGACTTTCTCCGTGATTGGACTGCTCGAAGTGAAGAGTGTGAATGCAACCCTCAGTTTTGATTTTCAGAACAGCGAAGTAAAGTTACAGGGTTCGTTCACAATCCCTTCTCTGAATAGTCTGACGATCAACCTAACCGGCAACAATTTTGCTGCGCTTCGTTTTGCCAACAACTCGCTCGATTTCGCTTTTGTTGGCAGTTTCACCAATCTGAACATCCCCATCTTTCAGCAGTGGCAGTTGCAGAATGGCACGGTGACTGTCAACAAGCCTTTCGGCACGTCGCCGGGCGATATCAATGGGATGTTCAGCATTCGTACGCCGAACAACACGACGATAGGCCTTGGCCTGGCTTTCGTCGCCGGCCGCGTGAGTGAGATTACAGTCACCAACAACAATCCCAATCCTGATTTCACTTTCTTCGGTCTCAGCGCGAACGTCACCAGCGTGAAGTTCATCCCTGACATCAATCCTGGAAACGATGATTTCTTCGAACCCCAACTCGAACTCCAAGGCTCGGCCAGCCTGCCAACCAGCTTCGGCACCACCTCCGGCGGCGGGCGGGTGACTTTTTCGATCGCGGCGCCAGAGAAGTTCATTCTCAATGAGAATGCGATCACACTCACCGGCGGGTCGATCAGTATCCCGGCCGTCAATTTCAACCTCCTTGGGCTGGTAAAGGTGTCTGTGCAAAGCCTGAATGTGCAATTCATCAGCACACCCACCGAATCGCTTCGCATCAGCGGCGTTTTGAAGATTCCACAGCTGTTTAATCTCACGCTCGATTTCGACCCCGCAAGAAACCGTTTCATCGAAATCAACTCTGCCGGTACCGTTCGCGTGAATGGGTCGGTGAGTGTGAACAATGTGGCAATCGTCCCCAACGTGTGGGTCATCAAGAGTGCTTCATTTACGTTCAACAATACCGGTCCTCAGACGATGTTTCAGGTGGATGCTTCGCTGCAGATTCCATCGGGCATCATCATCGGCGGGTCAATCAAATTTGTTAACGGCGACCTCGATGGCATCTCGCTGTTCGCCGACAATCTGCGAGTTCCGCTTGGCGCGACAGGCGTCTTCCTTACGCGGATTGACGGCGGGCTGCAGAATCTCGCCAACCCAACTGGTAACCCACCCTTGCGATTCAGCGGCGGGCTGGGCTTGAGCTTTGGGCCGCGCATCACCATCCCGCTGCCAGGCATCCTCGGCGGGCCATTAACCGGTGCAATCATTGATCTGACGGTTCAGGGCACGATCGATAAGAATCGCATGACCGTCAACGGCGATGTCGCGCTCATCGGCAACAGTCGCCCCCCGCCGCCGAGCGGGCTGGCGACGGGTAGTTCGATGCTCACGCTCGACTGGAACCGCGGTATCTTTGAGGGGGACGTCACCGTCAATGTGCTTGGTGGTTTCTTCAACGCTAGTGTGCACGCGGTCGTCTCTTCAGAGGGCTTCTTTACCTTCCAGGGGGAAGGCAGTGTACGGATTCCCAATGGCATCCCCATTGTCGGTGGAATCTCACCCGGCGGCGGCAAGGGCGCGCTCTACTTCTCCGATGATGGCAATTATTCAAACGACTTCATCGCCGCGTGGGGAAGCATTACCGTTCCCAACCCCGACGCCTACGGTTGGTGGTCAGACGGTCAGCCGTATGTTTACACCAAGGGCCTGAAGATTTTCTTCGACGGCAATTACGAGATTATCAATAGCGAAGTCACCCTCCCACCGATCAACTTCAATCTTGAACGGGCCGAGTTTGAAATCGCTGCAGGAACCAGTCGCTACCTCGTCACCGCCGACTGGGCCAACCCGGGCCTCAACCCGAACCAAATCCGAGTGCAGTTCCAGGACCCCAATACGGGCGTGCTAACCGACGTCACCCAGCCGGGTAACGGCATCGTCGATAACTTTACCGTGCAAACGCTTCAGCCGGGCAACCGCGCGTTTCTCCTCGGAGGCGTGCGGCGCACCGGGCGATACATCTTCACACTCGTCCCGCCGGTGGGAAACAGCTTCCAAAACACGAGATGGTCGGGTGGAACACCGAACGAGAAACCCGTCATCACCCCCACAACCGGCGTGGTTGCCGCCAATGGTTCAGATGTAACCATCAGTTACAGCGCCTTCGATCCAGACGACATCGCCAAGATCCGCTGGTATGCCGACGTCAACAACGGCACGTTCACCGGCGTACCGATCCGAGTCTATTTCAATGGACAGCCCACCCTGCTCCACGATGAACAAGACCGTGCCGACAGCGTCGAGTGGCGCAGCGCCGAACCGATCAGCGGATCGGGCATTACAATGCAAAGCGGGACCTATTTCATCTACGGCGAGATCGACGATAACGTGAACGCGGTCGTCCGCAGGTATCTTCCCAACCCCGTCACGGTCGATACCAACAGCAACCCCCACCCGATCTCGGTGCGCGTTTCCTCTACCCGATGGGATGACCGGTTTAACAATCACCTCATTTCGCGCGGGTTGGGCGATCAGTTCGGGTTTGCTTACTACAATGTAACGGGAATCATCCCGCGCGGTGCGCTCGATCCGCAGACGCTGCCCTGGTCAAATATTGATCGAATCACGGTTCGCATCAATAAGCCCGTTGTTGCCGCTGAGGACGCCGCTGAGCTTTTTGGCATTAGCACTGCCGAGTATCCCGTCACCGTGCAGCAGGACGGGGATGAGGTCAACATCGTCATCGAGATCCCACCCACGGCGTCCGCCGAGCGATTGCTGCTGCGGCTCGACGAATCGATCGCAGGCAAATACGACGATTCGCCATTCGATGGCAACAATGACCGGATTACCGGCGACCCAGCGCTGCTGGGTTACAACGCGCTGCACGGCGATGTAAATCGCGATGGCACGGTCAACCTCACCGACTTTACTATGTTCGCCGCGGGATTCTTCGGTACGGCGGCGTCTTCGAGCAGCAGCGGCTACTCGCCGTTCGCCGATTTCGACGGAAGTGGCGCGATCAACCTGTTCGATTTCACGGTCATCGCGAGCAATTTCGGCCGATCACTTCCCGCCGGCCGGCCGAGCATCGCCGCGCGACCACTGACGAACGTCCTGGCACCGTCGGAGTCGGTCTCGTTACAACTACCAGCAAGGCAAACTGCGTTCTCCGATACATTTATCGATGTTTCTGACCGGCTGAGCTTCAGCGAGCGAGAATCGCTCAATTCGCAAGCAAAGGAGGTGCTGTTGTGAAGCTAAACCAATTTCTTTCCACAGCCGCCTTTCTTATGACCGCCTTCGCCGCTAACTCGGCGAATGCTGCCGTCGTCATTTCGTTCGAAGATCTGACCGTGCAGAATGTACCGTTGGGTTCGCCGGGGGTTCTGGCATATGTCGAGATCGCAGTCCAAAACGATGATCCCGACATAGGGCTTTCCGGATTTCAGATTCAGGCCAAACTCCCCGATGGCCAGACCGACGTCGTTTTCGGTTCGGTGAGTAACACCGAAATGCATGCTCCCCTGCTCCCAGCGACTCCATTCTTGCTGCACACTGAAAGCACGCGCATCATCGCGGCCAAGCTCGCACTAGACCCCGTGCAATTGCTGGACGACGGCGGGCTGGTTCGGTTTGAACTGGGAATCAACCCCGGATTCGTCGGATCGGTACCCTTGACGCTGGTAGCCCTGACAACCGATCCCGATTTCGGCACGGCATTGACCGACGGCGAGTTTCTGCCAGTCGAAATCCAGCTTGCCAGCGGAACCATTCATGTGGTGATTCCAGAACCGTTCGGTGTCGGAGTAATCGCGCCGCTGATGCTGCTCAGGCACCGACGCCGGTGAGCGTCCAAATTGCTGTCAGTCAGGACTTCATCGCCGCAGAGTAAAGCTCGGCGACGTAGCTCCAATTGACAACATTCCACCACGCCTTCACATAATCCGCCCGGCGGTTCTGATACTTCAAATAATAGGCGTGCTCCCAGACATCGATGCCCAGCAACGGCGTCTGGCCGACCTGCAAAGGCGATTCTTGATTTGCGGTACTGACGATCTCCGGCTTGTTGCCACTATTGATGACAAGCCACGCCCACCCGCTGCCAAACCGCTTCATTGCGGCCTCAGAAAATTCGGCCTGGAATCTCTCGAAAGAGCCAAACGCGCCGTCAACTGCGGCCGCCACTTCGCCGCTGGGTGCCCCGCCGGAATTGGGAGCCATCATGTTCCAGAACATGGTGTGATTGACATGCCCCCCGCCGTTGTTGATCACCGCCTGGCGCACACCTGCGGGCACATCGTCGAGGTGCTTCAACAGCTCGGCTGGTTCTCTCTTCAGCAAATCCGGACTTCCCGACAGCGCAGCATTCAAGTTCTTCACGTACGCAGCGTGGTGCTTCTCGTGATGAATCTGCATTGTTTCAGCATCAATGTGGGGCATGAGTGCGTCGTATGCGTAGGGCAGCTTTGGGAGGGTGAAACCTGGCACACCCTCATCGCCTGCCCGAGCACTGCTGCCCAGCCCCCCCGCGGCGATCAGTGCCGCTGCACCAGCGACGCTTCTAGCCAACACTTCACGGCGGTTAATCAGCATGGTGGTCCTCCAGTGGCTGCCTCAATGATAGCCCCCAGTGACCACGTCGGACAACCACAAAAAGTGCATGATGCAGTTTAGCCTGGCATCGGAGCAAGATGAGGCCGGCGACGGAGAAGAACCGCGGGTGCGATGATAAGAATTGCACTCATCGGCTCCGGCACCACAATCGCCCCTTCAACCACAAATGGAAAGCCCAGCCCCTGTGTGGTTAGCCCGCCGATGAGTGTCACCCAATCACCCGCGGGGCTTAGCTTTCTCTGAGCGTTGCCACTTGCAGTCACGGGATTGGCGCCGCCGGAGGCCATCACCATCGGTGAAAATGCGTTCCCGCCAGTCAGCGAATAATCAATCCAATATTCCCCCGCGGGAAGAATCGTCGATGGAAAGTCGACCGCGAGATCAAAAACGGGACGACTGGTGTCAAGAAAGTTGGCCGGACCGTTGCCAACGCGAAAGGTGCCGGAGAACGCATTCACGGCCACCGCAGTGCTGGTTGCGACAAGGTCCGACCCGGACGCCTCGGGGGCTCCTCGCCAGAGGCTGACGTTCAAACCGGTCAGCGGGCTTCCCACGGGTGGTGCGGTGTAGGTACCGGCGACATATGCATTGACGGTCACGCGGTTGACCTGCCAGCCGGCGGGATCGGCAATCGTGAAATCGTCGGCAAGGCGCGCAGGGGCAGCCGCGAGAAATCCGAGCGTGTTGAAGTCCTCCGATGCCTGACTCACGTCAAACCCACCCGCGCCGGCGGAAGGATTGGTGACAATGCTCCCATTAGAAAACAGCACCGCAGCGGCAACACGGTTAGCCCCGGGCACCAAAGCCATAAACATCGTCAGAATCAGTAGTTGCCGCATCATCACCTCACGCAGAAACAGAGCAGAACCCCTCGGCTGCACTCTACCGCCCGAAGCGGCGCGCTCACAAGCTTTTTCTGCCGGATTTCCCTTAGCTTGACTCTTCGAACGAGACGCACCGGGATTGGTGAGGCGAGAAATCTGGTAGTTGGGTGCTTTTTTGCTGGACGAAATGGCGGGCTCGGGGGTTTAATACTGCCATGTCGTCCCCCAACGACCATGGTCACGACGACCCATTCGCCCCGCCGAAAGAACCGATTGCGTGCTTCTGCCTGCATTGCGGCGAGGAGTTTGATAGTTGGCAGATGGTCTTTCGCCCTCACTCTCCCGACGAACGGTGCGAGTCTTCAGGCGACTGGTGTTGCCCCACGCCCGGCTGCAACGGCGTGGGCTTCGGTTTCGACATCTTCCCGACAGACGACGACTGGCGCACCGATGAAAATGACGAGGACGACTTGGACTGCCTTGACGATCCCGAAGACGCCTGCGGCGCCGACTTTGAGTTCGACGGCGCGGTGGACGGCGCAATCATTGACCAATTCTGGCGGGACGACCCCACCTCACTTCGGCCCGATTGCGCGCCAGATGAGCTAACAATCGATTCCGAGGGATTGGATGAGCACCCGCTACGAAAGCTTCTTCCCCCTGAAGAATTGCCCGCCGACCTCGTGCTGCGCGAGGAAGATATGCCGTTTTGACCGACGCATGTTCACGCTACCTGCGCAAGCTTCGAGGCCGGCTCTCACATCCCCTGATCTGACTGTGACGCGATCATTCGCTCCAGCGATTCCCAACCCGCCCATTGCTGCGGGGTGAGCGTTATCGGCCGTCCTCGAGCGATTGAATGTCGAATTGCCCTCAGCCGCCGGCGGGTTTCGCGCGGCAGCTGAACACCGTCGTTCACGACCAGTCCAGTTATCATCTGACGTTCGTACCGACGGCGGATCTGTAACTTGCGATCTTGGTGCAACTCGTAGCCATAGTCCCTGAGGACCTTCTTTGCGATGCTGAGAAGGCTGTGGGTGAGATATGGCACGTCGGTCGCCAATGAAAACGTAATGTCATCGGCGTAGCGAGTGTAGGCCGCTGCGATGGGTGTCAGGCCCTCTGGTGGTAACATCTCTCCTGACGCATCGAAGCGGGCAGCGCGAAAACCTCGAGCCGCACCCGCCAGCCTGGAGTCCAGTTGATAATTTACCACATTGCTCAACCGCGGGCTCGTCGCCGCGCCCTGCGGCAATCCTCCTTGATGAGTGCAGAGTCGCGTGAGCGCAGCAGATGCGACGGTGTCCCACCCAATCTGACGGAAATAAGCGTTCACGCGCTTCGCCGTTGTGCGGGGAAAGAAATCGCGGATATCGATCTTTAAGACCACTGCAGCCTTCTGATGGGGCAGCGCGTTCGTGACGATGGAGCGACCGACCTCAAACCCGTGCGCACAGTCGTGCGCGCGAAGCCGACCCAACACTCTGCCAAGGATGAGTCGCTGCACCGACTTGAGTTGTGTATCGGGAGAGCTGATGCGTCTGAACCCGCCAGACCGCTTGGGTATCTCAAACTCATGGTACGCAATGGGCATCGACCGCAACAGCTGCACACTCAACCCGACCCTGCGGGCGAGATCATCCATTCCGAAACGCGCAGGCGAGGCACGACCCTCCGGCGAGTCGGATTTACGGCCGAAAATCCAGTCGAATAGTCCCACAAGTCGCCCTCGGCAGGCGTTGCTCTAAGACGCCCGCTTGAAAAATCGCGGGCGCGGTTTCCCGCGCCCGCGAACATCCTGCTTACGATGCGATCGTAACAACCGTCTCTCAGGAAGCGCGATGCCTCCCGGCTGACGAAACATCAGCCTGGACCCTGCATTTGGGCCCCGCCAGGATGATGCCAAGAGAATGCCGTTCAAGGCCGCTGCAGTCAAATCACACAAGGGCCCGGATCGGCAGATTTCGGCGACCGCGGTTGACACCGCATGCCGAGTGACACAATCGGCGATCGCCCCTACAGAATCCTATAGCCGGCAGACGGCCGGGTGAAATTAAAACGCCCCGCGTTCTCACGCGGGGCGCTTTGGTCATTAAGAGAGGTACGACCAACTCAGTCGAGGTTCATGCTCATGAGGAACTGCCCATTGCTCGGCACTTTTTCGAGCCGACCCTTCAGCAATTCAACCGATTCGACCGGATTCATGTCGCTGAGCACCCTGCGCAGCCGGTAAACCAATTCAAGCTCTTTCTTATCAAGCAGCAACTCTTCGCGACGCGTGCCCGAGGAGTTGATGTCGATGGCCGGATAAGTGCGGCGGTCGACCAGCCGGCGATCGAGGTGGAGTTCGGCATTGCCGGTACCTTTGAACTCTTCAAAGATCACTTCGTCCATCTTGCTGCCGGTATCGACCAGTGCCGTAGCCAGAATCGTCAGGCTTCCACCTTCCTCGATGTTTCGTGCAGCACCGAAGAACCGCTTGGGCTTCTGCAGCGCATTGGCATCCACACCGCCGGTGAGAATCTTCCCGCTGTGCGGCACTTCAGTGTTATAGGCACGCGCCAGGCGCGTGATTGAGTCGAGAAGGACGATGACATCCTTTCCAAACTCCACAAACCGCTTGGCCTTTTCAATGACCATCTCGGCAACCTGAACGTGACGGCTTGCCGGTTCGTCAAAAGTGGAAGAGACCACTTCCGCCTTGGTGTTGCGGCGCATGTCGGTCACTTCTTCAGGGCGCTCGTCGATCAGAAGGATGATCAACACTGCTTCGGGGTTGTTGGTGCTGATGGCATTGGCAATCTTCTGCAGCAGAACGGTCTTGCCCGTGCGCGGCGGTGCGACGATCAGCATGCGTTGGCCGAACCCAACGGGCGTAACCAGATCGACAATCCGCATATTCAGGTCCTTCGGATCGCTCTCCAGCACAATGCGCCGATTGGGGTGCAGCGGGGTGAGGTCTTCAAAGTTGCTGACATCGGTGATCCGCTCGGGGTCTTCGCCGTTAATCGCCTCGACACGCAAAAGTGCGAAGTATCGCTCGCTCTCCTTCGGCGGGCGAATCTGACCCTGCACCACGTGCCCGTTGCGCAAACCGAATCTCCGGATCTGCGAAGGGCTGATGTAGATATCATCCGGGCAAGGAAGATAGTTGTATTCCGGACTGCGCAAGAAGCCGAAGCCGTCGGGGAGAATCTCCAGCACGCCCTCACCAAACATCAATCCATTCTGGCGGACGCGCGAGCGCAGGATGTTAAAGATCAAGTCCTGCTTCTTCATTCCGATGTAGTCGGAAATGCCTTCATTCTTGGCCATGTCATGCAACTGATGGGCATCCATCTGCTGCAGATCTTTGATAAAGAGCTTGCCGCCCTTCACCTGCTCATACTTGGCATTGGTTTCGGCGTCGAGTTGCGCGACATCTTCGCCGTGATTGCCAGCCGGCGCCGGAGTCGGTTCCGGTTTGGTTACGGTCGCGGTGCCTGAGGCATGCGACTCGCGCACCTCTTCTTCGGCCGGTTGGTTTTCACGTTTATCATTCTGCCGACGCGGACGAGGGGGGGAACTTTTGGCCATTGAAATCGGGCCTCCTAAGGTGGGGGTAAAAGCTTGTTAGCGATTGTCTACAAGTAACGAGTGTCTAAAGGCAACAACTGCCCGGGAAAAAGGTGTTGAGGAACTCAGTTCGACTGCGACGCCGGAAACTCCGTTCCAGGCATGGTCTGGGCTGATTCCCATCCGTTGATGCTAAAAGATTGCCTCTGATTGCCTTCCGTATAGCTAGGTTCTCGAACCCCGAGACTAAAACATTTAGATCGAGCCTCCGGCGCTCATCGCAGTTCGCATCCCGGCACCTCGCCTAAGAATCATCCGCTTCTTGGTCGCCCCAGCCGCATTACGACGGTTCCTTAAAGGTCCTTTCGGGGATTCCAGTCTAGGCGGTGGTATGCGATCCAGCGAGAATTCGGGAAAATACGTCTCGGGCTTGTTCGCGGACAACGTCGGCTGTACCGCCGTTGTTGACTATATAATGGGAGGTAAAACGCTTCTTGTCCAGAGGCATTTGAAAATTTTCTCGCCGGGCGAGCTCTTCCGGCGCCCAGCCCCGGCTTGCATGAACGCGCCGCTGTCGGTCTGCCAGCGGGGTATCAACGAATACGACCGCATCGCAGTCGCGGTTCAAACCAACCTCAAAAAGAAGCGGAATATCCCAGATATACGCCCTCACACCATGATTTTTCGCCGCCAAAGCCATTATCTGCGTTCGCTGGGCGTTCACAATGGGGTGAATATATCTCTCCAGCCGCTGCTTCTGGGCAGGGTCTGAAAAGATAAGTCTGGCGATTGCCCTGCGGTCGAGTGACCCGTCGGCGGCGAAGATGGCGTCGCCCCACCACTGCCGAAGCCTGGCCCGAACGTCATCGCGTTGATATGCGAGGTGCACCTGCTCATCAGACGAGATAACAAGCCCGCCGAGTTCACCAAACAAGCTGGCTACGAAAGTCTTTCCCGACCCAATGCCTCCCGCGATGCCGATGATGGGCTTGCCCGCAAACACGGTTTCTCAAAACTACTGCGCGGTGGTCGCTTGCGCTGTCGGGGGAACCAACTGCATCACCGCCATCGCCGCCGCCACTCGGACGGGTTCTTGTGAGTCTTTCAGGAGATCGGCCAGCGTAGACTGTGAATCGCTGCGACCAATCTCGCCAAATGCCAGAGCTGCCAGCGCGCGTTGTCGCGGGTCTTGTGACTTGGCACCCTTGACTGCCACTCCGTAACCCAAATCTTCGCCGATCATACCCAGCGCGCGGGCTGCAGCGAGATTTACCTCCTCATAGGGCGTGGTGAGCTTCCCGCGAAGATAGGGCCGGATCCGCTTATCCCGCGGGCCAGCCAATGCCAGGGCACCGATGATCTGATCATCTGGAAACTGGCTCACACATGCCGCCACACACGCCTTGAGCCCCTCTTCGTCTCCCAGCCTCCACATCGCCTCTGCAACCGACAGCCGCACTGTCGAGTCTGGGTCTTTCTGCAACGGCCAGAGGACGCGCGTCGCCGATTTTTCGCCGAGCAGGCCAAGTGCCATCACTGTATTGCGCCGGACAATGGGGTCGCTGTCGATCGAGAACGTCTCCAAGTCCCGGCTGAGCGATGTATCGCCCATCTTATGCAGCGCGTATCGCACCGCCACCTGCACGTTGGGGTCACGGTCGTTGGCGATTTCAAGCAGTTTGGGGCGAGCGGATTTCAGTTGCATCGTCCCTGCCGCCATTGCACCGGCGAAGCGCACCAACCCTGCCGGGTCGTCGAGGGCTTCCAAAATCAAGCCGGCCGCCTCGAGTCCCAGGCCGTTTTGTGCAGCTTCGACCGCCTGACAGCGCATCACCACGTCACTTGATTTAAAACTCGTCAGAATCTGTTGTCGAGCTAAATCGCGCAACGAAGTGTCAATCGCCACCGCGGCCGGCGGCGGATACGAGGGGGGCTTGGGGGCCGGGGGAAGGTCCTTCAGCGCCTTCTCGCGCGGGGGGCCGCTCGGCGGGGCTACGACGCACCCGGTTATTAGCAGCGCTATCCCGATTGTCGCCAGTTGTTTCACTATGTTCATGAATCAGGTTCCTTTCCTGCACCCGATGGCCTCGGCACGCGCATGAGCATACCGATGAGCAACCCGGCTTGCGATAGCAGAGCGAACACAATCACTGCAGCATTGTCCTGCCGCCAGTTTGGTAACACCTTGAGCATCACGCCGAGCAGGCACATGGCGAGTAGCGCCCGTGCCACCCAACGCGCAAATTCAACTGATCGGCCGAACGCGATCATTGGCCCGAGTATCAGCAACAACAGCGCGAGCGGCGAGAGTTGGAGCAGATTCTCATTTGCATATGAAGCGACGTGCCGGGTAGCGATCCACAAGAAGACGAGCAGCGATCCAGCCAACCCTGCCACAAGGCCCCAGCCGCCCCAGAGGACCGCAGCCGCCCAGCGCATCGAAGGGTACTTCACCGCCAACGCTCCGACCGCCGCAAACGTAGTGCCCGCCAGCAGCCCCGCGGGGGCAAACCACCACATCGGCCAGGGGGGCTCCTCTGGCAGCGTGACTAGTTTGCTCTTGTCGATGTAGGGGTTCATCTCCCCCGCGAGGCGCACCAGCGGGATAACTGCCCCGGCTGGCGATCGAATCGTTGTCTCTGAAATGTTCTGCCGCAATTGCTCGGGCAGGAAGCACTCGTCCCAACGAGTGACAGCCCGATCGACCCCCATCGCGACCGCGAACTCGATTCCGGCCAGCAGAACTCGATTCGAATCCATGCCGACGCGCGAATGCCATCGAAAGGTTCGCCGGGCTGGCCGAGACCCTAACTGCGCTGCAAGTTGCCCGCCGGTAACCCGATCAATCTGGTCACGCAGGCGCGTCGAGCAATTGTCGCGATAGTAGTCGTAATGATAATAGCGATTCTCCTGGCGGATGTTCTCACGCAGATTGATCCATAGCTGCTGGACTTGCTCATCGGTGAGGTTCAACTCCTGCCTGTAGATTTGCCGGTTGTCGGCGGCGTAGCCCTCCAGCAACAGCAGCGGGTCTTTCTCCTCGGCCCAGTATCGCATCTCACCGAACACAAACCTGCGGACAAAATCGGCCTGGTTGAAGTCGAAATTTCCGAAGTCATATGCCACAGTGACCGGCGAGCCACGCGTGAAGTCAGTGATGAATATCACGTTATGCCCGAACCGCTCATAAACCAGCTTCCCCGGCGACATTGTGACAAGATGTGCCTTGAATTGTGGCTTGGCGTCAAGCTCAGCTCTGGCACCTGAAAGTTGCGCAGACGATGTTGCGGCGACCAGAGCAATCAGTGAGATGAAGTAGCGAATCACCATCCGTGGCTGCAAAATTGACTCCTCGCACGTACCGGCTTCCGCTGCAATCCGCTGCGCCCCAAATCTCAGGGGCCTTGCGTGCGAGGCTAGCCTCGACCGCCGACGTCGCTCCGACAGTTCATGTCAGAATTGCTAACCGATCTCACTCAATGGTCGAGCCAACATGGCACAGCGTCAAGTTCCTCCTTTTCCCGCGGGCAATCAAACGATACGATTGCGCTGTCGTGAGACAATTGAGCATCATTTTCGCCCTCATGACGATCGCGTGCTTTTTGCGGCCCGCTGCGGGGGCAGATGCTCCATTTCCAAGAGTGGACGACGAACGGAATGTTCGAGGAATCGAGGCCGCCAGAGCAACCGCGGCGGACGTCGCGCGTCGTCTCGATCGGACATTTGTGGAGAAGGAAAGCAGGCGCTTCCTGCTGCACGCCGATTGGCCAAAGGGTGAGATTGAGGGTCTGTCGGCACAATTGGAGCAAACATACGCTTCGGTTGCGGGGCAGTTTGGGGTCGCCACGAAAGATCCACCGGTTTTCGTGGGCAAGCTGTTGGTAATCGCAATCGCTGATCGCGAGATATTTGTAAGATTGGCGACAGAGTTCGACGACGTTAGTCCGCCGGAAGGTCTCAACGGTTATTTTCGTCCGCACGACGACGGTACCGGCCATCTCTTTCTGTGCAGGCCGATGCTGGCCGACGACGCATCGGAGGTACTGGTTGGCCGCGCCCGCAGACAATTCTCAGCGATGCTGGCGCGTGAGATGACATTGGCGTTTCTGAATCGCTATTCGGAAGACGCCCGCCTGCCTCAGTGGCTCGGCCGCGGGGTGGCGATGCTTGTCCAGCGGTCGGTTGTCCCCGCCGAACGCATCGAC
>DDRH01000028.1:56453-63632 GCA_002343075.1 Phycisphaerales bacterium UBA2421
CGAACGCATCGACCCGGCTGCGATTCGCTACCTGGCCAGCAGCAACTTTGACCTGACGCTGATCTTCGACCCTGACCTGCCAGCGGGCGACCATTTCGATGCAGCGGCAATGAGCCTCTGCGAGATGTTGCTCGAACGCGACCGCAAGGGTTTTGTGAGATTGCTGGGCCGGCTGCGCGCCGGTGACAAACCACAGGCAGCGTTCGAGGAGTCGTTCGATCTGACCTACGACGAGGCTGCGACGCAATGGAAACACTTCATTCAAACGAGGTAGCTGACACCAACACGGCGGCATCAGTTCCCCCGCGGCAAACGGCTCCCCGGCGAACCGTTCGCCAGACGGCGGTCCGCCTGTTGATGAGCACTGCCTTCATTTACGTCGCCGTCTGCATCGGCATGTGGGCACTGCAGGACAAACTGGTCTTTCCGGGTGCATCGAGCCAGGGACGCAGTACGTCGATCGTTCAATCAAGTTCAAGGCATGAACTCATCGAGCTGCGGACTCGCGACAATGTAAAAACCTTTGCGGTCTTCGCCTCCGCGGCCAACCCATACCCCCAACCCGGCGACGCCGCAGTTGCAAAAGCCTCGGCGACCACCATCCTCTTCTACGGCAACGGAGATTTCCTCGCCAACGCCCTTGGCTGGGTAAGCTACTTTCGCGACCTTGGCGTAAACGTGCTGGCGGTTGAATACGTCGGTTACGGCATGGCAGACGGCAAACCCAGTGAAGCGGCGTTTTATGCAACTGCTGAAGCTGCCTACGATTACGCGCTCACCAGGGCCGATGTTGACCCACGGCAGATCATCCCAACCGGCATCAGCATCGGTTGCGCTCCCGCGATCGACCTCGCCGTGCGCCGACCGACCGCCGGGGTGGTCTGCTTTAGCCCATTCACATCCCTGGGGGCCATGGGTCGGGAGGTGATGCGGCTCTTGCCGACCTCTCTGCTTCTCTCACACAAATTTGACAACCAATCCAAGCTGGCCAGCTACGGAATGCCCATTTTCATTACGCACGGCAGGCGCGACCGGGTCATCCCTTTTGGGATGAGCGAAGATCTTGTCCGCACCGCGAGGGGCCCGGTCACGTTTCTGCCCGTTGATGATGCCGACCACAACAACTTGCTCGAGGCTGGTTACGATCAGATCACCCCTGCACTCCGGTCGTACTTTGAATCGATCGCCAACTCCCGTTGAAGTGCAAAGACCCACAGATAATGGAGTTGCCAGCGTCATCGCAACTTGCAACCCTGTCTGAATCGACTTACAACCCGCCGAGCGTCAAAGGTTCTTTGGTTATCGCCCGCAGTTTATGTCTCCTTATCGTCGCAATGTCATTGTCGGTCTGACCGTGCTGGTCGCGATGCTGATTCTCGGCTGGATGATTCTCCAGTTCGGCGGAGAGTTGGCATCACCGTTCACGCCAAAGCAGTTTTCCATTCGTGTGGTGAGCGATCGCGCCGACGGCATAAGCGATGGCTCGCCGGTGACTTATCGCGGTGTGGCTGTCGGTCGCGTGGCGGCAGTCACACGCGGCGACGACATGATCACCGTCTACATCGATGCTCTCATCAACGCCACCCCCCCGCTGCCGGAGAACATCGAAGCTCGCATTCGTAGCCAGGGACTGATTGGCACCGGTGCCGCACTGGCCCTGATGGTCACCGACAATGGAAAGCCAACTGGCCGACTGGCTGAGGGTGCCGTCGTGCAGGCGAGCTACGTCGGGTTGGACATCATCCCGCCACAGTTCGCGGATCTCGCAGAAGAGCTGACCCGGACAGCGCGACAGTTCAGAGAATCAAATGTCATTCCCAACTTGAACGAGCAGATCACCAAAGCCGGCAAAATGATCGACTCGGCAGACACGCTCCTGAATGATCCCAAACTCCGTGATGACCTGCGGGTTTCGCTCGAAAACCTGCGCGATATCACCGTGAAGGCAAGAAGCGTCAGCGGCAACCTCGAGACCTTTACTGAGAACCTGAACCAGCTTTCGACCCAAACCACTTCCGCGGTTGCCAAGGCCGAGGGACACATTGATGAAGTCGCGGCACAGTTCAACGAGCGCATGAATCAGGTGTCGAAGCTGCTCGAACAGTTTCAAGCCATTGCGGCGAAGGTTGACAAGGGGGAAGGCACAGTCGGGCAGTTGGTGAACGACCCGCGGCTCTATGAAAGCCTGAATGCCACCGCCCAGGAGTTGGCAGTGACGATCAAAGACCTGCGCCGGCTCGTCGAGCAATGGGAGCAGGAAGGGGTCCGTCTGCGGTTGCGGTGACGACGACTCCCGCCGATATCGATTTCCTCGCGAGCTGAAGGGCGAGCGAGCCTGAGCGAAATGCCCCGAGCAAAAATCGCCTGTAAACAACCTGTAAACAAAAAAATGGAGCCTGGCATCGCGACGACGCCAAGCTCCATTTTTTTCTCTCAAACTGTTCTCTCAACTCATCGTTAAAGCCGCACCGGCGGTTGCGACTGCCGACTGCGCCTACGATGCAATGCGACTACGATGCAAGGTGCGGTTTGGCCATCTCGACGATGGAATCAAATGCAGCCGGGTCGGCGATTGCCAGCTCACTCAGCATTTTCCGGTTCAACTCAATTCCAGCCGCGGCGAGCGCGGGGATGAATCGGTTGTAAGCAATGCCCCGTGCTCGTACCGCGGCGCTTAGGCGCGTGATCCACAACGAGCGGAAGAGACGCTTTTTCTGCTTCCGATGTTCGTAGGCGTAAACGTCGGCCTTGCGCGTAAACTCGCGGGCAACCCGGTAAAGCGTTCCCGGCCCACCGACGAAGCCGGACGCGCGTTTCAAAACACGTTTGCGACGTCGGGCGTGGCCCGGGCCGCCTTTTACTCTTGGCATGAGACAATCCTTTCAATGGTAGCCAGAGGCACTTGGGCTTGGCTGTGCCGGCAACGCGCGGGCACTTTGGTTTTAATTTGACTCGATTATTTAGTCGCTTCAGCCGATTTCGCCGCGGCGGCCAGCTCAGCTTCGTGGCGGGCTTGATTGGGCCGCCTCGCGACGATTCCCATGAATCGGCGCATGTTGATCGCATGGCCTTCGTGCAAGATCGCCGGTCGTCCCAGGCGCCGCTTGAGCGCACTCGACCTCCCGCTACGGTGGTGGGAGTTCTTTTCATGCCGGATTTTCAGCTTGCCGGTCTTGGTGACTCGCATGCGCTTGCCGACGCCCTTTTTGGGCTTGAATTTGTACGCCATGTTCCGAACCTCGGTTTGCTTCCAGTGGTCCCGCGCCGTGCGAGGGGTCGAGAAAGATACCGATTCTGGCCCCGGGTGACAAGTACCGACCCGATTGAGCATCAGCGCAAGCGCAAAATGGCTCGCCGTACCGGGGACAAAGCGACCGGTCTCGACCGCTACGCCGTCGCAGCAGGACGCTCGGGTGCCACCACACCGCTTCCACCAAGACAGCCCGTGGCGAAGAGTGGCCCTTTCCATGAGAAAGCTGGCCAGTGCTGATCGCAAACCCATTATAGGACTACACTTACGCTGTCGCGGGCAAAATCGGATTTGCCTCTGCCCACCCCGACCGCTATAGTCGCACAAACTCGGGTTTGCTAACTTAACTTTTCTGAACTCTCCTGGTTGACTGTTTCAGTAAAATACGGCGCGGTCGAAGGACGCCGCTCTGGACGCCACTTTGCCGCGGGAGCGAGTAATCGCATGGCATGCTGCGACCAGGGTTTTGTGGCAGAATCAGGGCATCTGAATAATGACGTGAGGCAACGACGTGAATGCATCCGGCGACGGAAAATCCCAGGTGCTCGCCGCGACCGATATCGTTCAGTTGATCGGGCAGAGCGTCAAGCTCATTCGCAGAGGTGGGAAGTTTCTCGGCCTCTGCCCGTTTCATCAGGAGAAATCGCCCTCGTTCACGGTCGATCCGGGAAAGCAACTGTTTTACTGCTTCGGCTGCAAGGCCGGCGGGACATGTTTCGATTTCGTAATGAAACGCGACCGGGTCGAATTCCGCGAAGCGCTTCAGATTCTCGCGCGAGCCGCCAATATTGACCTGCCGCAGGGAAGCGAACAGAGAAAAAACACCGGTGAACGGCAACAGCTACTGTCAGCCTGTTCCGCAGCCGTGGCGCTCTTTGACAATTTGTTGCAGCATGCGACGACCGGCCGACCGGCGCGGGAGTATCTCGCGCAAAGAGGATTCACGCCGGAGTTGCTAAGAAAGTTTAGCGTCGGATTCGCTCCCGATAGCTGGGACTCCCTGCTTTCGTCACTCGGGAAGAAGTTTTCCCCGGCGATCCTGCACCTCGCAGGCTTGGTAAAGCAGCGCGACGGCGGAACGGGATTTTATGACACGTTTCGCAATCGTGTCATCTTCCCGATTCGCGACGAAACTGGCCGAACCATCGCCTTCGGCGGAAGGGTCATGCCAGGGAGCGACGCCCCGGCAAAGTATCTCAACAGCCCGGAGACGCCGCTTTTTCATAAGAGCAAATCTGTGTTTGGATTGGATTTAGCCAAGCAAAAGATTGTGGAAACCCGAACCGTCGCGGTGGTGGAAGGCTACACCGACGTGGTGATGGCCCATCAATACGGCGCGAGTAATGTCGTCAGCATTCTCGGAACGGCGATGACCGAGCAGCATGTGAATATACTTCGCAGGTTTGCCGACCGGATTGTCCTGCTATTCGATGCCGATGCCGCGGGCGATTCTGCGGTTAATCGGACCGTTGAGCTTTTTCTAACACAGCCGATCGAGATTGCGGTCGCCTCCATCCCCCAGGGTCTCGACCCGGACGAGTTCATCATGCGTGACGGGGTGGACGCGTTTAACGCGTTACTTGACGACGCCGACGACGCACTCACCTTCAAGTGGCGGCTGATGCAAAAGCAGTTTGACGCTGCGGGAAGCCTGACCGGCGAGCAGAACGCGATTGCCGCTTATCTGGATGTGCTCGCGGGCGCGAGAGGCTCTGCAACGGTGGATGGGTTGCGATGGGGCACTGCACTCGGGCGCGTGTCGAAATTAACCGGCATGCCGATCGAAGAACTGAACAGGCGGTTTCGCAGCGGTCCGAGACAGGCGTCACGGGCTCGCGCTCGGATGACAGATGTGAGCCGAGCAACAGACAACCAAGCCGGCAACCCGACAGCCGAGGCTCAGGAAGAAAAAAATGCCCAGGTTCGGGCTGAACAGCAGTTGCTCGGAGTGCTGCTGTTGAATCCGCAGAACTGGCTGCGTCTGCAGGCAACAGTGCAGCCGGTGGATTTTTCGACCGGCCCGAGGCGGTTGCTGGCAGAGATTTTCTGGGAAGTGTGCCGGCACGACGGCGAATTGTCGCTGGCCGAGTTCCTGACAATCCTGCCCGATGAGCCGTTGCGGCAGTTGGCGATGGAATTGGCGCATGAAGTTGAGGCGTTTGATGACCTAGAACAAACCTTGGCCGGTGCCGTACAACACCTTCAAGAAGCCCGCCACCGGGCCGGAGAGGCGTTAAATTTAGCCCAGATTCGCACCGGTAATGTCAGGTCAGAAAATCTAGAGTTGGAACTCCCACCCGGCGAAGACGCCGAGGTGGCATTGCTGCGACAACTGGCAGAAAAATCAGGCCGACCCGACATGCGGCGTGGATTGTTGTAATATTGTCGGACTGCGCTGTTCGAGCCGTCGCCGTCGGCAAGTTGGTCAGATAACGCGTGTAGCGAGAAGCTCAGGTCAGATAAAGTGGAATCGGGCGTCAGGTCGTTCCCTCATCGGAACCGTTTGAGAAAACCTGGGGCCTCCCGAAGCAGTACAACTGAATAGACGTCACGCCGCTGGAGCATGCGTTACAGGGATCGGGAATACCCCCGAGTTTCTTGGCCCGTGCAGCCGTGCCGTTGGGTCTTGTGTCAGAAAGTCTGGTATCTTGTTTATGAAGGAAATCGCGCCCCCCGTATTGGAAACACCGCTCATTGGCTCCGGTTCTCCCGAAGAGGTTGAGAACCGGGTGCGCCACCTGCTCGAACTCGGCACCGGCCGGGGTTATCTCACTTACGAAGAATTGAACTACAAGCTGCCCGACGAAGTCGTCTCGCCGGAAAAGCTCGATTCGCTTCTACAGATGATGGACGAGATGGGCATCAAGCTCATCGACGAGGCCGACGTCTCGGAGTTCGAGAAAAAGCCCCGCCGGGCGACGAAGCAGGTGAAAGAGATCAAATCGGTGGTTTCGGGCGCTGCGATTGTGCTGCCCGACAAAGTGGCGGTCCCACTTCCGCTTCCACCAATTGCCGATCAAGGAGATGAACCGGAAGAAGACGACGAAGACATCGAAGTTGACCTGCAGAAGGAACTTGCGGAAGCAGGCAACAAGCGCATCGACGATCCGGTTCGCATGTATCTGACGCAGATGGGCGAAATCCCCCTGCTCACCCGCGAGCAGGAAATTCACCTTGCGAAGAAGATTGAAATCACACGCAAGATTTTCCGCAGCCGGGTGCTTGAAAGCGATTACTGCATCCAGGCTGCGGTCGATATTCTGCAGCAGGTTGATGACGGCGACCTTCCGTTCGATCGGACGATGAAGATCAGCACCGCCGAGGATCAGGCCGACAAGGGCACGATCGGGCAGCGAATTCCGCAGAATCTGCGGACGATCCGCGAGATGATCGACCGCAACCGTCGTGACTGGGACACCCTGCGCGCCACCAAGAACAAGAAGGATCACGAGCCATTCCTGCTCGCCATCCGCCGCCGCCGACGGCGGTGCGTAAAGCTCTTGGAAGAGCTTTCGCTACGCACGAGCAAAGTCACCCCGCTGATGAAGAAGTTGAACAGCATCAGCACGAAAATGGTGGAACTGGAGCGGCGCATCGAAGATCTGAGCCGCGTGAAAGACCCCGGCGAGGATCTTGAAGTCTGTCAGCAGGAATGCTCCGGCCTCGAAGACCTGGTGCTGGAGGACGCGCAAAATCTTCAGAAGCGCGTCATTCAGACCCGCAAGATCTTTAACAAGTACGAAGACGCCAAGCGGAAGCTGTCTGGCGGTAATCTGCGACTGGTGGTGTCGATCGCCAAGAAGTATCGAAACCGCGGTCTGAGCTTTCTGGACCTGATTCAGGAAGGCAACGTGGGGCTGCTAACGGCCGTTGAAAAATTCGACCACACCCTGGGCAACCGCTTTAGCACCTACGCCACCTGGTGGATT
>DDRH01000028.1:63718-131272 GCA_002343075.1 Phycisphaerales bacterium UBA2421
TTCCGCTTTTCGACCTACGCCACCTGGTGGATTCGCCAGGCAATCACCCGTGCCATCGCCGATCATGCCCGAACGATTCGTATTCCCGTGCACATGATCGAGACCATGAGCAAGCTGCGCAACATCAGCAAAGCGCTCATGCAGGAGTTTGGCCGCGAGCCGACGATCGAAGAAATCGCCAAGAAGGGCAAAATGACGGTCAGTGAAACCCGTCGTGTCCTCAAAATCTCGCGGCACCCGATCAGCCTCGACCGACCGGTCGGCGAGAGCGAGGACTCGTATTTCGGCGATTTTATCGAAGATGAAAAGGCCGAGAATCCGGTTGAGTCGGCGACGCAGGAGATGCTGAAAGACAAGATCGAGCAGGTGCTGAAAACCCTGACGTATCGCGAGCGAGAGATCATCAAGCTCCGCTACGGCATTGGCGACGGGTACACCTACACGCTCGAAGAAGTCGGCCGCATCTTCAAAGTGACCCGCGAGCGGGTACGCCAGGTGGAAGCCAAGGCCATCCGGAAACTGCAGCATCCGGTTCGGGCGAGGAAGCTCGAAGGCTTTCTGCCGGGTGGACAGCCGCAGCAATAGGGATTCAGATGAGCGACGGTACTTCGTTACTTGCGAACGATCCTCGCCGCATGGTTTCACTGCCGTCTCGCATTTTCATTGCTTTCGAGCAGAACGCATGAAAGTTGCTTGAGTACAAAGATGTAAAATCACTCGACGTGCCATCAACAACACAAAGTCGAACTTGATTAGTTTGAAACTTGAAAACGAATCGAACTGGACGCGTGATGGTCCAGTTCTTTCTTTTCTACCGGGCCGCTATTCCGCGTCGTTGCTGACCGCGCGCGATTTCATCACTGCAAACACAATCGACGCATCGGCATAGCTCTCGAAGTAGGTTACCTTCTCGTCGCGAACCATGAAGAGAAACGCTGACGGTACTTCCCAGTGGTCTTCCTCGCGCATTGGCCCATCAGGCGCGTATGTTCCCTCAGCGGTGCCGAAGATGCCCACTCCCTCCTCGTCGGCAATCACTCTCTGGACGGTGATCTTGTAGTCGGGGTGATTCTTGAACTGTGCTTCCCACGTCTCGCGGATAAACTGCCGATCTCTGAAGTGCTCGCCCGATGAATTGACGTACTCGTACTGATCGTGCACCAGCGCCATGATGCCATCCACATCATGGGCGTTGATCCGTTCGATAAACTTCAGCACGGTTTTTTTCATGGCGATCACCAAAATACGAGACTCCACCCGTGAACGCTACCCGTTGAATCAACCCCCGACAAGGTAAAAATTCGCTCGACGTCTCTCGATTGGTGAATTCGCCCCGCAAATTATGAAACCTCTCCGAGTGTACCTAAACTCTCAACCATGCGCGTTCTCATCATGGCCGATATGGAAGGGGTAAGCGGGATCATCAACTGGGGTCAGGTAACCGGCGGCGAGCCGATGTACAACGAAGCCCGCCGACTTTACACCGCGGAGGTGAATGCCGCAGTTCGTGGTGCACGGGCCGCAGGGGCGACTGAAATCGTGGCGGTCGATTGTCACGGTGCCGGGAAAGAATGGAATTTCAACAGCTTTATCCCTGAAATGATGGAATGCGACTGGGTCGCCGGCCACCCGTGGAGCCGATACACCGAACTTCTGGAGAAGGGCTGCCACGCTGCACTCATGGTCGGTATGCACGCCCGGGCGGGCACGCCCGACGGCGTCCTTTGTCACACAATCAGCACCACCACCTGGCGCAACCTCTTTTTCAACGATACCTGCGTAGGGGAGTTTGGCATTAATGCCGCGCTCTGCGGGCACTTCGGCTGCCCCGTCGTACTCATCACCGGTGATACCGCCACCTGCGAAGAAGGCCGGTCCCTTCTTGGCCCCGGCCTTCATTCAGTCGTCGTCAAGCAGGGGCTTGGCCGATTCTCAGCCCGCAACACCCCTCCCAAAACTGCGTGCAGCCTCATCGAAGCGGGCGCACGCCTCTCGCTCCAAGGCCCGGTCCTGACAAAGCCCTACGTCCCGGCGAAGCCTACAACCATCACGATCGATCTCAGCACCTCAGACAGCGCTAACCGGTTCATGGGCCGGGCCGGCGTGCAAGTCGTAGAGCCTCTCAAGGTCGTCAGCCAAGCCCCGGACTGGATGACTGCATGGAATCAGATCTGGAACTTCTAAGAGCAACCACAACTTCCCAACCCTGCCTGTTCAGATAGTGCCCGCCAGCCGTTTCAGATCGATTGTCCCCACAGTTGGGCACGCGAAAATTGCGGAGGAAATCAAGCCCGCTTTCAACATCTTTCGAGCCAGCGCGGTACACTCAGCCTCAGCTCAACTGCGGAGAATCTCATGAGCCAGAGTACTTCCGGCGTTACGGTTGCCCCCACCTCCACCGGCTGTGTCATTGCGGTTCTCGGCCGCGGGACGGTCCGCGAGAGCCGGGCGATCATTGATTTTGTCACCCGGACATTCCAATCGGCACCAGAAACCCGCGTGACGATCGATCTCTCCGGGTGCGGCTATGTTGATAGCACATTTCTTGGCACGCTGATCGACCTTCACCGCCTCGCCGTTGCCGCCGGGCCGGATCGACTCTTTGTTGCGGGCTCGATGGAACATCGCAAAAAACTGCTCGGCATCGCCCGGTTGGAAAAGCTCATCCCCGGCATAGAGGCCGCCCCTCCCACTGCCGGGCCGAGTGTGCCGCTGGTGGCACCCGATGCGGCCCCAACCGACGTTCTTCGGCATATTATGCAATGCCATCAAAAGCTTGCCGAAATTGATTGCCCGATGCAGCAGGTCTTCGCCCGGATTGCGACGCAGATGGAGCGTGAGCTAGACCGAAGTTCCTGAATTTCCACTTTACCGGAATTTTTTCCAGTTTACCGCTTGACCCTAACCGATAAAAAGATAGAATAGTCTTAAATGGCTGGCGGCGACTTGCCCCACCCGGGCGGCTGCCAACACATGCTTCCTATCACCCACGGAGGTCCGCCATGTCAGCATTACCACTATCATCATCCCCTACTCTAAGAGAGCAGAGCTTTGCGAATGAGGACAGACCCATCGGGCTAATCGGCTCCACCGGGGTCGTCGTCTTCACAGCCTCAGCCGCCGTGCTGTTCGGGGCACTGCTCGCTGCCTATCTCGCAGTTCGAGCCAAGCAGGTGATCCCGATGCCGGCCCTTCCCTGGGCATTCTGGATCAGCACGGGCGCAGTGCTCATTTCAAGCCTGATTCTTGAGTATTCATTCCGCTCATCCAAACTCGGCCACCATCTCGCAGCCTACCGTGCGTTACTGGGAGCAACGGCGCTAAACTACATGTTCTTCGCTGTGCAAGCGGCGGGCATCGTAATGCTACTGCAATTGTCGCTGCCATTCCGGGGCACCAGCCAACCGCTTTACATCATTACGCTCGCGCTGCTCGGGCTGCATTTGCTTCATGCCACCGGGGCCTTGGTCGGGCTGTCGCTGGCATCGCTTCGGTCCGAGAAGCATCATTTTACGGCCGACAATATTGGACAAATTCGTCCGCTGAAGATCTACTGCCATTTCCTCGCCGGAATCTGGATGGTGATTTTCTGCGTGCTGATCTTTGCCAACCTGTAGCGCCCGAGCATCCTGTCGCGCGTCCAGCTACGTCGGCTCGCGTAACCTGTACAAGCTGTGACGGGGCTTGGGTAGTTCGATCGGCGGCGGCCCGGAGGGGGCCGTCGCCCTTTTTTCTAATCCCGCAGATAATTTGCACTGCCCCGTGAACAATCCCGGGGTATGATCGTCATAGTCTTAAGCATTCACACTGCTGAGGCTGACGATGCGGATTTTCGTCTTTTCACTCCTCTTGACAGTTTCGTCGGTAACGCCTTCGGCCCGCGCCGAACCAATCTCGCGCAGGCCAGTTGATGCCGCAGCGTTGCAGCAGGTCGAGGATCGACTCATCGAACTACTTCCCGGCTGGCGCGCGGCCACCGTGGGCGTCATTTTGTCCCGAGGCGGAGCTGGAACGGGCGTTATCATTGACGAAACAGGTTTGGTGCTCACAGCGGGCCATGTGTCCGGCGAGCCGGGGCAGACTGCAGAGGTCATTCTCCCTGACGGCCGACGGCTTCGGGGTAAGGCACTCGGCCGAAACGGAGTCGAAGACGCCGGCATGGTGCGCATCCTCAATCCCGACGGCGAGAAGTTTCCGTTCGTCAATCGAGGCAACTCCGCAATGCTCAAGACGGGCCAATGGGTCGCCGCGCTCGGCCATCCTGGCGGGTGGAACAGAGATCGCCCTGCAGTCTTGCGAATGGGCAGGGTGATACGCCAGAATATCTTCATCCAGACCGATGCTGTTCTGGTCGGTGGCGACAGCGGCGGGCCTCTTTTCGATCTAGACGGGAACCTCGTGGGCATTCACAGCCGCATTGGCACCTCGATCGCCGACAATCGCCACGTTCCGATCGACCGTTTCACCGCCAGTTGGGACCGGCTTGCCAAGGGCGAAGACTGGAACCCCGCCAACCAACCTCTGGCCTGGGCGCGGAACCAGCCGTGGTTTGGCGTGAACGGAAGCGATGACCCGGCGGGCTATCGCGTGCAGATGGTGGACGACTCCGGACCGGCCTCGCTGGCTGGAATACAGCCCGGCGACGTCATTGTGGCGTTCGCCGGCAAACCAATCGGCCGCGAAGGAACTTCGCACAGGCTCACAACGCTCATCGGCACATGTCGCATCGGCGATATCGTCGAGGTCGAACTTCTTCGAGACGGGTCCGACACATTGCGAATTCCTGTTAAGCTCGGCCGGCGGCCCGCGTCTTGAGTACTGCCACCTCCGCATGCGGAATTCAACGAATATTTTCGTCTTTTTCTTGGTCCTCACCCTCGGCACAGCGGTCGCCTTGGCGGCACCGGCAGCCGAAGTTGAGCGTGACGAACGCGCCGTAGTCGTCGGCGACCGCGCCGCGCCCGCCCCCCCGCCTCCGGCAAACGAGATCGACTTGCGCCGGGCCATGGCCCCAGCATCAAAACAGGCGAGGTTGAGCGTGGTTGCGGTGGTTCGCAAAGGCGAGCAAGTGGCGCTCGGCGTGGTTGCTTCCGATGATGGTTACGTCGTTACAAAAGCAAGTGAGATTGGCGCGTCACCAGACGAACCGGTGAACCTGCGCCTCGCCGGTGGGGCGATCCGGCGCGCGAGGCTTGTCGGCGTGGCTGGCGAGCATGATCTGGCGCTGCTGAAGATCGACGGCGGGAAATTCTCCCCGGCGCAGTGGGCTAGCGGCGATGATGTGCCGCCGGGCAAGTGGGTGGCGTCGGTGGGCATGTCGGAACTTCCGCTGGCCGTGGGCATTGTGAGTGTGGGCCGGCGCACCATCCCCGCGGACGCGATCATGGGAGTCTTTCTCGCCGACATCGATGATGAATCGACCGGCGGCGCACTGATCGTTCGCGTCGACCCGCAAGGCAACGCCGCCAAGGCTGGCGTGCGCGGCGGCGACATCATCACCGCCGTCAATGAACGTACGATCGGCAAGCGAGAAGACGTGCTAACCGAAATCAGCCGACATCGCCCGGGCGATGTGGTCGTTCTAACCATGCTCCGCAACGACGAGCGAGTGACTTCCAGGGTCACTCTCGCTAAACGGCCGCAGCCGAGCACTCGCAGCGTGCGCCAAAACACCATGGGAAGCCGCCTCAGCGACCGCAGATCAGGTTTCACCGCGGTGCTGCAGCACGATGCGGTGAATCTGCAGCCTAGAGATTGTGGCTCCCCGCTGGTGACGCTTGCGGGTGAGATAGTCGGCATCAACATTGCCCGTGCCGGCCGCACCGAGACATTTGCAGTGCCCGCCTCGGTGGTGGTGAAGGTGATTGCGGAGCTGCGCCAAGCCGAAGCTGATCGAGCCGAGGCCGACCGGCCCGATGCGTCCGTTTTGTCCGACGAACAGCCGGCGACAGAAAAGCCCGACGCACCGTTGCCCGAGCCTTCATCGCCTGGCGCAGAGAAAACTCCCACAACCCAACCGACGTAGATGATCCGCATTCGACACATTCTTGACCTCGAACTGAAGGAGAAGGTGCTCGAAGCGCTCGCGGCCCGCAGGGGCTGCTCGCCGGGGATGATTCCCGAATGGTTTGAACTGGACGACGCCGACTACGTCGATTTGCTCAATGACATCCGCGAGAAGGAAGAGGCACTCGATGTCGAGCGGCGCGATTCGCGGATGTAGCGCGGCTGTTGCGCGACCCTCAAATTCACGATTTTTGCCGCGCATTTCACCCCTTTCTGTGCAGATAGCCGCCGATGAAGTCGATCGACTCCCTCAGCACCGAGCTTTCTTTCCTTCCGATCCTGTTTTGAAGGACTATGATCTGCAGTCATGTCAGATTCACCTGCATGGAATGACGAACTGCTGAACGCCAATCCGCACACCGCGGTGGATAAGCGGTCGCGCGTGCAGAAAATGTTCGCGGCAATCGCTCCAAGCTACGATCTCAACAACCGGCTGCACAGCTTCTGGCGCGATCAGGCCTGGCGGCGAACCGCGGTGAGGCTTGCCTCGCTTAAGCCGGATGATCGGGTGGTAGATGTAGCCTGCGGTACTGGAGACCTTGCACTGGCGATGCATACCGGTCTCTGGCCACGGCACGGCGAAATCGGGCCTGCCCGTGGCCAGGTTATCGGGGTCGATTTTACTTTCGAGATGCTGCCTCGGGCGGTGGAAAAATCGCAGGTCGCCGGCCAGCCGTCACAGGTCCATTATATCAACGGTGATGCGACCGCCCTGCCGCTACCCGATGCCTGCTGCGATGTCGTCTCAATCGCGTTCGGCATTCGTAATGTGCAGGAGCCAGACAAGGCGCTGAGAGAGTTCCGCAGAATCCTTCGTCCCGGCGGGCGCGTCATCGTGCTCGAGTTCTCCGAGCCGACCAATCCGCTGATTCGCTCCCTCAATCGCCTTTACACCGGCAAGATCATGCCCATTACCGCAACAATGGTCAGCGGCGACAAATCGGGGGCCTACAAATATCTGCCCAAGAGCATCGGCACCTTCTGGAGCCGAGAGAAAATGGTGCAAATGCTCACAGAAGCTGGATTTGTTGAAATCACGCAGCGGGCAATGACGTTTGGTGTTTGCATCTGCTACCGTGGCATGCTCGCACCGAAGTAGACGGCAGCAAAGTCGTCCGCTGCAAGCTGCTGCGAACTTTTAACCAGCGGGGCTACTATGAGTCCATCGAAGCACCTTGACACCCTCGACCGCCAGATTGCGCACTTCCTCGAGCGACATGGCACATGGCTGCTGCGGTGGTCGCTTGGCGTGATATTCATCTGGTTTGGTGCGCTGAAGTGGTTTGACCTAAGCCCCGCGACCGAGCTTGTCACGCGGACTGTTTACTGGATCCGGCCAGGAACCTTCATCCCCATTCTGGCAATCTGGGAAGTGCTTATTGGCGTTTGCCTGCTAATCCGACCCGCGGTCCGCGTTGCTCTGTTCCTGCTGGCTGCGCAAATGGGAGGCACATTTTTACCGCTGGTGCTGCTTCCGGAGGTGTGCTTCACCCGGGTGCCTTATGCACCGACGCTGGAGGGGCAATACATCCTCAAAAACCTGATTATCATCGCCGCGGCAATGGTCGTCGGCGGGACGGTGCGCCGGCCCAGCACACGATTTCAGCGATTATGAACGCTCCGACCTCCGCGGGCTGCTAATATGTGCACATGGACATTGTCACCGCCATCACCGGCGCCAGCGGCGCACTGTTCGCCCAGCGGTTCATACAGGGACTGGTGGCCGGCGGGGTGAACGTGCACTTGGTCATCTCGCCCCTGGGCCGCAGGCTCTTACACGACGAACTGGGAATGGAGACACCCGACCTGGCCGCGCTGGCCGGACGGCCCGACGCGCGCATTACGCTCTATAACTACAACGACGTGGGCGCAAAAATTGCCAGCGGGAGCTTCATGCACGATGGCATGGTAATCGTCCCCTGCAGCAGCAACACACTTTGCGAAACGGCACACGGTCTGGGAAGCAATCTGATCAGCCGGGCCGCTGCCGTGACCATGAAAGAACGCCGTCGTCTGATCATCGCACACCGCGAAATGCCCCTCTCACCGATGGATGTGACCGCGTATCAGCTGCTCACGCAAGCGGGGGCGATTGTTGCCCCATGCAACCCGGGATGGTATCTCAACCCGACGACTATCGGCGAAGTCGTCGATTTCGTAGCGGGCAAGCTGCTCGATCTGGTGCATGTGAAACACAACTTTGACACCCGATGGGATCCAAAGAACATCCGCCCGCCTGTGAAGCTGGCATGAACAACAAACAGACCCCGACACCGGCCATGCAACCGGTGTCATTGAGTGAAAACATGATCATTCTGAACCGCCAAGTCGATGAAGGAATTCTGATCGGCGAGAAGCTGCGCGTGACGCCGACCGATCTCGATGCCAATGGCGCGCGAATACACGTCCGAGGCGAACTGGTCGGCGGGGCCGATGACGGTTTGACCATCGATCGCGCCTACGAACTGGCCGTCGGTTCGAGCATTCGGCTCGGCACGCTGGTGAACATCACGCTGATGAAGGTCATGCTCGACGCCCCCCGACGGGTACAATTTGGCATTCAAGTGCCGCCGAATCTCACCGTTCATCAGAAAGAATCAGCCGACAACAAGCCCCGCGAGGACGACTAGCATGTCTCCCGCCGCCCGCGTGACGAGTTCTGCATCAGCGTGGACGCAACTCCGCGAGCTTGCCTCCGACATCAAGCTGAGCCACAGCATCTTCGCACTGCCTTGGGCATTACTCGCCACATTTCTGGCAGCGGGTGAATGGCATCGGGATGCCAGAAGCCAGCCTCACTTTCCTGGACAACTCGCTTTGATTGTGTTGTGCATGGTAACTGCCCGAACGGTCGCCATGAGCGTTAATCGCCTTCTAGATGCCAAACTGGACGCCACCAACCCGCGCACCGCACGCCGGGCGATCCCCGCTGGCCGGCTCTCGATGCGATTCGGCTGGATGACAGCGGGCACCTGCGGATGCTGCTTCATCCTTGCCACCAGCCTCTTTGGCTTCGCTTACCAGAACTGGCTTCCCCTGATTTTGAGCGCTCCGGTGCTCTTGTTCATCAGCGCCTATCCGCTATTGAAACGATTCACTGGCCTTTGCCACTTTTACCTCGGCGCCTGTCTCGCCCTTGCGCCTGTATGCGCGTGGGTAGCCATTGCGGGAAACATCTCGCTCACGCCGCTGATCATGGCCGCTGCCGTGCTGTGCTGGACCGCAGGGTTTGACATCATTTATGCGTGCCAGGACTACGAATCCGACTTGCGCACAGGCGTCTTCAGCGTTCCGGCGAGGCTGGGCATCACCGGCGGGCTGCATGTGGCCCGCGCCACCCACCTCGCCTGCATTACCTTACTCATCGCGCTCGCGGTTTATGTACCACAGTTTCAGTGGCTCTTCGCGCTCGCGATTGCCATCGCCGGGGTTTTGCTGCTGGTGGAGCACCTCTTGGTCAAACCCAATGATCTATCGAAGGTCAACTTGGCTTTCTTCACGCTCAACGGGGTGATTTCGCTGGTGATCGGGGCGCTGGGGGTTGCCGATATTTACCTTTAACCGAGCTGGGCAGGTTTCAAAACTATTGTGCCTGCTAGATAGCACCGTGCGGCGGTCTTATACTTCTCAGTGTCATGATCGACCTGCCGCATGTTTCTGATCGCCTTCTGGAGCCCATACGCGAGAAAGTCCTCGCGGGGGCTGACCTTTCGCTGGCGGACGGGGTGACGCTGTTTAAGACCCGGGATATCCACGGCGTAGGCAGACTGGCGCATTTTGTGCGCACTCAAATGCACGGCGACAAGGCATTCTACAACCGCAACAGGCACATCAATTACACCAACGTTTGTGCCCTCTCGTGCAAATTCTGCTCGTTTTACCGCAAGCGCGGCGAAGCGGGCGCGTACGAAATGCCGGTCGAGCAGGTTGTGGCCACCGCGCGCCGGGCGGCTGATGCGGGCGCGACGGAAGTTCACATCGTCGGCGGGCTGCACCCGTGGCTGAAGTTTGACTATTACCTGAACATGCTCCGCGGGGTGCGGGCTGAGTGTCCCGCGCTGCACATCAAGGCGTTTACCGCGATCGAGATCATCCATTTCAGCAAGATCGCGCGCGTGAGCGTCCGCGACGTGCTCATCGCGCTCAGCGATGCCGGGCTGGGTAGCCTGCCCGGCGGCGGCGCTGAGATCTTCGATGACCGGGTGCATGACGAAGTCTTCAAAGGAAAAGTGAGAGCCGACCGCTGGTTTGATGTTCACCGCACCGCGCACAGCCTGGGTATCTACAGCAATGCGACCATGCTCTACGGGCACGTCGAAACGCTGGAGGAACGCGTCGGGCATTTGGTGAAGTTGCGAGAACTTCAGCAAGTGTCATTGCGAGAAAGAGACGAAGAGACGAAGAGACGAAGAGACGGAGTGGAAATCAGAAACGACACGAATCCTGCTCCCACTTCGTGTCTCCCCGCGTTCTTCAACTGCCTGATTCCCCTGAGCTTCATCCCTGAAGATAGTGAGCTTGGCGCGTTGCCCGGACCGACCGGACTGAGCGACCTGCGGACCCTCGCTGTGGCTCGGCTGATGATTCGCAACATTGCCCACATCAAGGCGTTTTGGATCATGCAGGGTGTGCACCTTTCGCAACTCGCACTCGACTACGGCTGCGACGACCTCGACGGCACGGTCGTCTGGTACGACATCACCAAGCGCGAAGGCGACCGCGGGACAAATCATCAGGAACTTCATCTGAACGATATCAAGCGGTTGATTCGTGAGGCAGGGAAGGAACCCGTTGAACGCGACACGCTCTACAATCAGGTCGCCCGGGAACCCGGTTCCGACCGCGTGATCAATACCAAGTCAATCGTGCCCCGCGTGCCGGTGTCGGTTTAGGCCGTCGGTTGTCGCGTCAATCATCTCCTGGTGACGTCCCCTGTTTTTTGAGACAAGACAGCAGTTACGGCCGCAAGTGCATATCTGACAACGATTTATGCTGCATACTTTTTCGGTCCAGCCCGTCAGAGTTTGGTCTCCAACTTGCCTTTTTGTGTGATTTCAGTACATTGCCCGGCTCGATTTTTCGACCCAAGAGCTTTGGAGATTTGTATGCCCGCGCAAGCCACCGCTACCAAGACCGTTCGCGTCACCGTCAGCAAGAACATCACCCGCGATTCGGCGCGCAAGACGATCGAGCGGCTTTTCATGCAAGACAAGGTGTTCGCAGCCCCACTCGTGGCACGCACCAAGAATTTCAAAGACAACCCCAAGCGCCGCGGGGGCACCATCTGGACAAAACGCGCCAACAAGATTCACCCCGGGCTCGAAAAAGGTGCCGCGGCCACGATCGCCGCGACCGCACAGCACCTGCGCGATCTTGAGAGCGTGAAGAGTTTTGTGACGGTCGCAAAGTAACGCCGCTGGAAATCAACATCGCCGCCGTCTCTCCGCGACCGGCGAACGCGGCAAAAGAACAATCAGAGCCGGACGTGCATGGCGCGTCCGGCATTTTTCATACTATTCCCAAATATATCGCTGAGTTTCACCGGAGAAGGCGTGCTGATGCGTTCGTCGCCCGCATGTGCGCCGCTGTTCAGTTCGGCTTGCCGCTCAACAGTTCGAGCAGCGTATCGAGGCTGAACGGCTTCGGCATAAAATTGACGTCGATGGGCAGACCCCGCAGCGCGCCGGCCTCAAAATGTCCGCTGATGGCAATCACCCGGCTCGGGCGATGGCTGCTGGGCATATCCGACATTTCCTTGATCAGATCAAAGCCGTCTTTATGCGGCATGTGCAGGTCGGTGAGCAGGACGTCAAATCGTTCGTTGAGCAGATAACGAATCGCCTCAGAACCATCTCGCGCGGTGACGACTTGCGCACCGGTATCACGAATCAGCCGGCTCATCACCATGCGCGTGGGCGCATGGTCTTCAACCAGGAGAATTCGTGGAGATGAACTGCGGTGTTTTGCCACCTCAGATGCCGAAGAAGAGAACATTCCGAATCCGCTGCACATCTTATTGCGGCTGCGTGGTACATCCCGATTTCAGTGAGTTTAACATACGTTTTGATATTGCGTCGTACTTTTTCTTCACGCGCCAGCACCCGACAGCCCGCGTCACGGCTAATGGGTGACGCCTCGCCAGATGCCATCGCTCCAGAGCAACTCACAGGGCTTGTAAGCGATTTTGTAGCTCATTGAGGCTGCGTCAACGACCCAATAGCCCAGATATACGTGCGGGATCGCATGAACACGGCAGAACTCGATTTCCTGCAGCACACCAAAATGTCCCAGGCTGCGCCGGGGTTGGTCGGGATCGAAGTAGAAATACACACTGCTGAGCGACTGCTGGCTCAGGTCGCAGATTCCCACCGCCATGAGGTGACCGTTGGGGGTTCGATACTCAAACTCTGCGGTTTCCACCGGCGATTCGTAAAGAAACTGCTCCAATCCCTCCCGGCTGGCATCCTGCTCACCGTCGTGGCGGCTGTCGAGATATCGCTTGTAAAGAAGGTATTTCTCGTCAGTTAGACTTGGAGAGGAAACCGAGACGCGCAGATCGGCGTTTCGCCGAACTACGCGCCGCTGGGATTTACTTAGTTCAAATTGTTCAACCGGAATGCGAATCGGCACGCACCTGCGACATTTTGCGCACACCGGCTGATAAATCATCCGCCCGCTACGACGGAAGCCGGCGTCCATGAAGCCATGATAGATCGAAGGATCCATCCGCCCCGCGGCCAGGGCGCGCAGTTGAGCGATTCGAGACGAGTTGTAGGCGCATGCCCCCGCGGGCAGCACGGTCAAGGGCACATCAACCGGCGCGGGAATCGCGGGGAAGTGAGACCAGTCGTGCGGCGAACAGTGTTCGGCAAACTCTGGCATTTTGAAGAACGCCGTCATTGATCACCGTCATGGAGTTGCGATTCAACCAGGGCGATGCTACCTGAGGGGAAAGTACGTATCTCACCGGCCGGGACTGCCATGCGCCTTCTGGCGCGCACTGAGGTGGGCCCTGGCTCGATCCAGATCCCATGAAATGCCATTTCCGACCTCGACTTCCCGACGATCGCTCCACAGCGACCGTTTGAGCCGAATCACGTCAGCGTCTTCCTGTGCCGCATGCCGCCGATCGCGGCCGCTCTCTCTGGTTACGTTGAGGCGAAGCAGCCGACTTTTACAGTCGCGTCCAGATGCTCCCGGTACTTTGATGGAGCTTTTTCTGCACGCTCAAAACTCCGAGCGATGAATCATGACATTAATGCGGCATCGGAAACTTCCCCGCAAACGCCGCCACTTCGCTGCGGATTCTGGCCAATTCTGCGGGATCGTCTTTAGCGCAGATTCCGCGATCAATGAACACCGCAACTTGCTTCATATCCGCCTCCTTCAGTCCGCGGGTCGTCAGTGCGGGTGTGCCCAGGCGCACGCCGCTGGTGAGCTTGGGCGGCCGCGGGTCGTTGTGGATTGCGTTCTTGTTGCAGATCATCCCCGCTGCTTCCAAGGCCTTTTCGGCATCGGCACCGGTAAAGGCCTCATTCTTCGCCCGCAGATCGACCAGCATCAGGTGGTTATCCGTGCCGCCCGACTGCAGCCGATAGCCGGCTGCCATCAGGCCTTCTGCAAGTGCCCGGGCGTTTCTAACAATCTGCGCTGCGTACGTCTTGAATTCCGGCTTCAGTGCCTCGCCAAATGCCACCGCCTTGGCGGCGATGATATGCATGAGTGGCCCGCCCTGACTGCCCGGAAATACACTTCGATTGATGAGTTTCGCCAGCTCTTCGCTGTCAGTCATAATCAACCCGCCGCGGGGGCCGCGCAGGGTCTTGTGGGTAGTGGTTGTGACGACGTGCGCGTGGGGGAACGGCTGTGGGTGCGCCCCACCGACGCACAGCCCGGCGATGTGTGCCACATCCGCCATCAGCAGCGCTCCCACTTCATCGGCAATCGCCCGGAACTTCGCAAAGTCTATCACGCGCGGATAGGCGCTGTAACCGCAGAGAATCGCCTTCGGCTTCGTCTCTTTCGCCACAGCGAGCACGCTGTCGTAGTCAAGTGTCTCGGTCTTATCGTCAAGCTGATAATGCGATGGGCGATAAAAGATCGCCGAGGCATTGAGCTTCATGCCATGCGACAGGTGTCCGCCGCTTGCAAGGTTGATGCTGATAAACGGGTCGCCGGGCTTCATCATTGCCATCATTGCGGCAAGATTCGCATTGGCCCCGGAGTGCGGCTGCACATTGGCAAACTGGCAGCCAAAAAGCCGTTTCGCACGATCGATCGCAAGGTTTTCGATCTCGTCGTAGTATCCGCAACCGCCGTAGTATCGTGCTCCGGGATAGCCTTCGGCATACTTGTTGGTGAGACACGTCCCGGCGGCCTCCATGACGGCTTTGGAAACGTGGTTTTCGCTGGCAATCAGTTCGAGGGTGCTTTCCTGCCTGCGGGCCTCGGCATCGATCAGTTCTGCGATCTTCGTATCTGAATCTTTCAAAGTCATGGGCAGAATTGTATCCCATCCCGGCCCGGCTGTCAGTTGGTAAGATAGAACAACGATGGATCGACGCGTCCACAACCAAGGCGATATCCGCGCCAAAGCAATCGTTGGCATGCTGCTCGCCGCGAGCACGGCGATTATTGCGGGAGTTTACCTGCACAACCGTCCTGCGCCGGAGCCTGTCGCCTCAACCCAACCCGCGACGGCAACTTCGCCGGCGACCGCCCCTCGACCAGCCCCGCCGCCCGACCCGCCAGCCGTGACTTGGATGGATGTCGTTCACCGCAACAACAAGTCGGTCGCCACCACCCAGCCGCTCAATTTTCCGGTCGATCTTCGCGATGCAGCCCGGCTGATCGTCGCCGACCCGGTTTACCTCTGCCCTCGCGGCGATTTGTGGGTGACCCGCGCCGATGCCGAACCCACGCCCGGAATCATCAAGAACGCGGCCCGCCAGCAGGTGCATGTGCTTCGCGAACAGGTCCTGTTTGTACAGTGGAATTTTACGGGCGGGGGCGCGTCGCCCGTGCTGGTGGTGCGAGAAGGGGACAACCTGATTCGCCTGGATCGAAATGGACGCGAGCCGATTCCGTTCAGGCGACAGTATGACTGGGCCCGCGCGTTCACATGGCTGGATAAGGTGCTGGTGCCGGCCGGAGATGGAGCGTCGGTCATCGATCTCCACGCGCTCACCGAAACGCACGTGCCGCTGCCGTCGTCGGAAGCCTCGGCGGCAGATCCTTCGCCCATCAGAATCGTGCTTGACCCGCGCGGCGTCCTTGCCTGGCGCGTAAACGGCCCGGCGGCACGATTTTTGGATGGGAAGTGGTCGCCGTTGAACGATCCCGCTGCGTGGCCGCCGCGCGTCGTAGAGTTAATCCCCATGCTCGATGGAAGTGTGGTGCAACTGCTGCGCGCACCAAGGCCGGCCGCCGGTCTCGATGCGGCGATGCAAGAATCGATCGAACTTGCCAGCACTTCACTCGCTTTGGGCATCGATGCGAGCGCGGCCGTAGACGAACCCGCTATCCTGAAACTCGTTGGACAGCTTTCCGATGATGACGCCAAGCTGCGCGATGCCGCCTCCGCCGAGCTATCGCGGTACGGCCCGGCCATCTGGTCAATCCTCTCGCGCGAACGACCTCGCCAACCACTCGAAGGCCAGGGCCGAATCGATGAGCTGCTCGCATCACAGGCCAGGCCCAAGCTAGGCCGGCTCTCGCCCGTCAGCGACGATCTACAAACCGCCGGCTATCTCCGCGACGGCGGTGTGGTTTTGTACTCCAGCGCCGGAGTTGAAGTGGGTCGCGGCGGCAACGAGACTCGACTCGAGGCTCCCGCATGGATCGCTATTCGCCCCGGCCGCTCGGTTCGGCTGCTACCTCCCAGGCTTGTGGCCGATGCACAGCCCGGCAAGACTCGATTCGAGGCGTGGGGCGACGAGTGGATCGTCAACGACGATCTCTCCGGGCCGCGCCGGAACATGGGCAACCATCTCATGCCACTCATCAACGAAGACCTGCGAAGGTTTGACACATTTCAAGGCATCGACGCGCGTGGCCGCTGGCTGCTGCGAGACACGCAGACCAGCGAGACGCTCGTTATCGATCCGTTCATCGCCGATGAAACACCGCGCTTGCCCGTCTGGTCGATTACGGTCGCCGAGGGGGCAACCGGATGGAACGACCAGGATTGGCCGGTGCAAAAGTCCGGCGGGGCCTGGGCGCTGGCTGAAGACCGTTGGCAGGTGATGAAGGATGACGAGCCGATGCGCACCTATGTAATTGAGGACGCTCCCGCCACAACGCCCGCCGAGACGGTCTTGCTCACCGAGGCCGATGGAACGACTTGGTTTGACGGAGAAACGCACCTCCGTTTTCGCCGCGGGGAGGTCGGGACCGATTACGAACTGCCGCCGGAGGCACTCGGTTCGGGCCACGCAACACTCATTCGCGCTGCGGGGCGGCTTTTCTTGTTCAATTCGCCTGGCCGGGTGCTTCGCTTTCGAGAAACACCTGGCTCATCTGAGCCGCTCAAGCTTGAAGCCGTCTTCACACAAGGCGTGCCGCTGACCGACGAACCGGCGCGAATCTGGCTCGATCCCGCGGGGCGAATCGTGATGGCTTACGGGCAGAACAAGCTCGCGATCATGTTCCCCGAGGGAAGGGTTCCACCCAGCATTGCGAAAATGATGCCCGCCGAACAGGAATAGTGCTCCGGCAGTTTATTCGTGGGCAGTTTACCGGTTTCGCTACTCTGCGCATTGACATTTCACGCCTTGGCATCAACATTCGCCAATTCGCGAGCGCACTGCAAGAACTCATGTCTATTCATCGCCCCATCGCCGCAAGCCACCGCATCCCGACCGACGCACGGGTTGCCATCGTCGCGGCGCGGTTTAACGGACGCTTTGTCGATGAGTTGTTGCGCGGCGCGACTGATCGGCTGAAGGTTCATGGGCTGGACGGCGATCGCGTGGAGATTCACCGTGTGCCGGGCGCTTTCGAGCTTCCGGTTGCGGCGAAACAGTTGATCGATACCGGACGTTTCGGCGCGGTGATTTGTCTCGGTTGTGTCATTCGTGGCGAAACAGCGCATTTTGAGTATGTGGCCGGGGAAGCAGCGCGGGGTATACAGCAGGTGGCCGTCAGCACCGGCATCCCGATCATCTTCGGGGTGCTTACGACAGAGAACGAAGCACAAACCCTGGACCGTCTCGGCGGTGCCCACGGCCACGCCGGCGAAAGCGCCGCCGACGCCGCGGCGGAAATGCTGGCACTGCGCGAGCAAATCGCCGCGGGCAAGCAGTTCTGATCCTCGCCCATGCGACGCTTATCGGACGCCGACGCATCCTCACCCACACGGCGACTGCGCAGAAAATGCCACATTCTAAGTCATGCCGACGTGTTATCGGACGGCAGTTTGTGTGTTGAACTCACCCTGCATCAAAGCCTTGCAGAATCATCAATTACGATCATCAACTGGCCGATAACAAGGCTATGTCTCGTTCGCCGAAGTTCGCCACCCTCGTCGCCGTCGGCCCGGGGCCTGCGGAGATTGACCGTGTCGCCGACCTGGTGGATGCGATCGCTCACTGCGAACTCGGACCCAGCTACTTCGTGATGGTGGATGACGCGCGATGCGCCCGCGACCTGACGCGCGAAGTGCGCTTTCCCATCACCATCTCCCCGGTGAGCATCTGGCACGACCGATCCGCCCAACACACTGGCTACAGCCGCGGCAAGGGCATCTGCAGTGTGATTCTCACGGGTCTCTCATGGATCGCTCGACACGCTGACGACGCAAAGTTTGTGCTTAAGATGGATACCGACGCGCTGGCGATCGCGCCATTCGCCGAAAGAGTCGCCGCCCGCCTCGCCGCCGACCCGCGCGTCGGAATGCTCGGCGCGCACACTATCACCCCCAATGGCACCCCCCGCGACACTTCCCGAGGTGCCGAAACGATCCGTGCGATTCATCGCCCGCCGATCCCCTGGCTCCGACCGCGGCGCGCCTGTCGAGTATTGCGCGACCGCCTTACCGGCGGCAGGCTGAAGCCCATTCGCACCGCGATCTCCGCAGCACGGCAGAACGGCTACGCCTACGGCGAACACTGCCTTGGCGGCGCATACGCATTGGCTGGCGAACTCGTGCGCCGGATGCACTCGTCGGGACACCTCGATCAACCGCAAGCCTGGCTCAATATCGATAGCCCGGAAGATGTGATGATGGGTATGTATACCCGCGCTGTCGGTCTGACCTTGGCCAACTGTGTCGATTCCGGCGATGTGTTCGGCGTGCGCCACGAGGGGTTGCCCTTCATGCCACAGGAATGTATCTCCCGAGGCTATGGCATCATTCATGCCGTGAAGAACGATCCCCGCATCAGCGAGCGCGAGATCCGCTCACACTTTGCAGCACTTCGAAAGAGCCGCCGCGGCGTGGCGGCGTAACCTCTCCCAGCATTCCTGCGTGAGTCTGACGTTTGCTCGCACGGTCGGCGGAACATGGCCTGGGCGGTTGTTCGGGCGTCGATGCTGCAAGTTGAGCATACACCGCCTATACTGCTGCTCGTGAGACCGGAGCACAAAAGTCGTGAAGTGGCGCTGCAGATTCTCTTTGTCTGGGACTCTGCCGGGGCTGACGAGGATGCCATCGCCATTCAGATTGCCGAAGAATACAGCGGCAATGCTGACATTCGATCGCGCGCCATCGAAATGGCACGTGGCACCTGGATCCAGCGGGAAATGCTCGACCGGCGGATCGAACTCATCGCCCCGCAATGGCCCCCGCGGCGGCAACCGGCGGTCGATCGCAGCATCATCCGCCTTGCCGGCTACGAAATGACCGCTACAAAAACCCCGGCGAAAGTGGTGATCGACGAGGCGATCGAGCTGGCAAAGCACTATTCAACTGAAAACTCGGCGAGTTTCATCAACGGCGTGCTCGATGCGCTGCTGAAAGAACATCAATCCTTAACCGGCACGGAAGCGTCCGGCCGCGAAGGCGCGGAATCGTAGCCGCGACTCTGCCTCTCGTGTCCGTTGTCTACGATCCGTAACGAAAATGGGTTTCTTTTCCAAAACACTCGACAAGCTCAAGACCGCACTCACCAAGACCAAGGAGGTGCTTACCACCGACGTGCGCACGTTGTTCGTGCCCGGGCGGTCGATCGATGACGCCTTTCTGGATGAGATGGAAGAAAAGCTCATCCGCGCAGACATGGGCGTGAAACGCGTGCAGCTTCTAAAGACGGCGGTCCGCGATAGCTGGAAAGCGGGGAAGATCAAGAATGCCGAGCAGGCAGAAGGCGTGGTGCGGGAGCAACTTCTATCCCTCTTTCCCGCCGAGGCGAGCGAATTGACGCTTGCTTCCGTCGGCCCCACTGTAATCCTCGTTGCGGGGATCAACGGCGCGGGCAAAACCACTTCCATCGCCAAACTCGCCTGGATTCTTAAGAATCAGATGAACAAGCGGGTAATGGTCTGCGCCAGCGACACCTTCCGCGCCGCGGCGGTCGATCAGTTGGCGACGTGGGCCGACCGCATCGGCGTCGATATCGTCAAACACAAGCAAGGCGCCGACCCGGCAGCGGTGGCATACGATGCCTGCGAGGCCGCTAAGTCGCGCGGGGTGGATGTGCTCATCGTCGATACCGCGGGGCGCCTGCATACCCAACAGCATCTGATGGCCGAACTGACGAAGATTCGCAACGTCGTTGCAAAAAAGATCGATGGCGCGCCCCACGAGGTGTTGCTGGTGCTGGACGCCACGACCGGGCAGAACGGCGTGTTGCAGGCCCGCAACTTCGGAGCGGCAATCGACGTGAGCGGCATTATCCTCGCAAAACTGGACGGAACCGCCAAAGGCGGCGTAGTGATTGCGATCAAAGATCAGCTCGATATCCCCGTCAAGTTTATCGGGCTTGGCGAGACGCCGCAGGATATCGAGACATTTGACGGAACCCGCTTTGTCGGGGCGCTGTTTGACGAGCCAAAATCGGTCTGACCCAGGATTTTGCGGTTCGGACGGTTTCCATTAGACTGAATTTCATAATTTGGTGTTTGCCGGATGATGCTTTTAGCCGATTCCATTAATAAACCGAGCGGGGAAGTACGCGACATGCCGTACCGGGCGGGAAATTCGCCGGACGATATGCCCCATAAACCAAAAATATTCATCGTTGACGACGACCCGGATATCATCCGGCTCTTCGAAAGTTCCCTGCAATCAATGGGAACGCCGATTCACTCATTCGCATCGGCCGAGGATTTTCTGGCCGCCGTTAAGCCGAAGGATTTTGGGTGCCTTATTCTCGATCTCGCCCTGCCCAACATGAGCGGCACCGAGTTGCAGAGGATGCTGGTGGAAGCCGGCACCGAACTAAAAATCGTCATCGTGTCGGGTTTTGCGGACGTACCGTCGGTGGTGCAGGCATTTCGAGCCGGCGCGGTGGATGTGATCCAGAAGCCGATCGGCCGCGATTCCATCCGCGAGGCTGTTCGACGCGCGATGGCCAAGGCGCAGGCAGATCACGAGTTTCGCCTGAAGCGCGACGCAGCCGTCGAGATCATCGACCGGCTCTCTCCGCGTGAAAAGGAAGTCCTGGCGCGATTGGTCGCCGGCCGAGCCAATAAGCAGGCCGCGGTTGACCTGGAACTAAGCGTTCGCACGGTTGAAGTGCATCGGGCGCACATTATGGCCAAACTGAGCGTACGGAGCTTTGCCGAAGCCATGCACCTCTGGCTCCTGGCCCAGTCCGAACCGCGGACGGGCAAGACAAACTGACCCGCCCGCACATTCACGCTCATCACGCGCAATCGCCACCCGCCACGATCACCCAACCGTGAGCGTCTTCAGATATTCTTCAAATGATGCGCGTTGCTGCTCCAGAAGCTCAGCCAGCCGATCGCGCTCGGTCTGCATCTGTTCGATTTGCGTTTCCTGCTCGTTGAGCTTCTTCAACAACCGAGTGTAGTACTCGCTCTTATTCTCGACTGTGCGCATGTTTTCCCGAATCCGATTCTGTTCGTTGGTAACGGTGCCCAGCCGCTGACCAAGCTCGTTAATCTGCCGTTGCGTGGTGTTCATGGACCTTTTGAACTCGGCAGCCTTGACCAGTGCATCGCGAACCTCTTTGCTGATTTCGCCCGACCGGCTGTAGGCCAACACCTGCTCCACATCCATAGGCAGAATTGTCACCGACTCGGTAGCCACCAGTTCTTCTTTCACCGTCAGGAAAGCGCCTTTGCCCGCTTCCACAGGCGTCTTGAACCGGTAAAGCGTCTCGGTCGATTCTTCGGGTTTCGGGGAATCGATCAGCTTCCAGCCCTGCCGCAACGGATGCTCGACGAGCAACGTCTTGTCTTTATCGGCCTTATTCTCGGCTAGGTAGGTCTGCGTGCTCACATATTTCCGCTGGACATGCAAAATGCCTTCGCTGATCTTTCCACTCATGACACTGTTGGTGCTGCTATTCTTGGTTGAGTCAACGCGCATCTGCAGATCGATGCCATACGAAAGGAGCCGCTGCTGCCCGGGCGGGACATTGTCAATCTGCGCGTCGCCGGCGTAGGTCCCCGCTTCGAGCACGGTAATGGGACCGGTGAGGAGGTGTTTGTCGGTGGAATTGGTCAGCCGGGCACCGTTAAGCGGGTTTTTCTGGAGCACCTGCGCGTTATAGATAGAGAGTTTTTCGACGGTGACCTCATCAGTGACGATCGGCAGCATCGCCGACTTCTGACGAGCCAATGAGACACTGTCGACGGTGTAGCTGAACAGTTCCCCGACCTTCTCCGCGGTCGCGACGGACCTGACGGATGATGTGGCATCGATCCGGGTGCCCGCGGACTGCTCGAATGAGTCTGCCGCGAGTCCAGACATGGCGGCGGCCGGTGCCTCCGGTCGCGACATAAACGTTCCACCGAGCGCGAGGTTGCGCCGTCGATTCGCCCCTTCGGCCTTCGCTATTGAATCCTGCCCCATTGCCTCGTCATACATCTGCGGTTTCAAGCTCGCGTAAAGCTCCGGCTGCACCACGGGCCTTGGAATGTACAACGGCGAGTACAAATCCATCACAAAGCTGATTGGCCGCCCGGAAACAAGGCTCAGGTTCACGTCTTTCCAGTCATTATCTGTCTGATTTTCAACGATGGCCCACCCTTGCAAAATCGGTTTTGTATCCTGCTCGCCCAGAACAAGCCGGTACGACGTCTTCCACACCGGCGTTTCCACCACATAGCCGATTCGTACCCTGCGGGCATCTTTGCCGGCAAAGTTGATCGTCACCGGTTTCTTGTCCTGATCGCGAGACTGCGCCAAAGCCGACAGTGCCTTGGCCAACTCTTCCTGCAGGCCCGCGTCTTCCAGTCGAAGGTCGGAGAGGGCGTCAAGCTCGATCGACTTGATCGTCGCCCCGTTCAGAAGGTTGAGCACATGACGTTCGACTGTCTGCTCTTTCACAACGAGCGTCTTAGCTTCAACCCCCAGGATCGTCCCCGCGGCGCTCTCCCCGCCGAACTTTACTGTGACATTGGCGCCCCGAAGCTGATTGAGCAACTGCGCCAGCGACGGGTTGCCGGTGATGTCGACTTGGAAACTGCGGAGCGTCTTTTCCACCGGGTCAAGCGAAGGATAAGTGACTGTGGAAACCGTCCCGCCGTCCATGTCCTGCAGAATGAGCGACTTGAGAATGTCGTTAATCTGCGCCGCTTTGAAGCGCAGCTCAGTTGCCCCATCGCCAAACACCTGCCCGCTGTGCTCAAAATAGCCCACGCCGGAGGAGAAGAGTACGACCTGGCTAACCGGGACTTCCTGTGTTTCGGGTGCCGGTTGCACGACGGGTTGATTGTTTGGTTGACCTTTTGCCATATCAGAACCGTATCCAACGCCTGCAACGGCGAGTGCGAGAATGATGGAACGCGAGAAAGAACGCGAGTTCATAAGACCTCCAGTGTGCCGCAATGCAGGGATGATGTTACCCATAAGCGACTGAGACGACGAACCTGCCGAAAAGTTCGCCGGTAAACTCGCAAGCAGTTCCGCCGTTGGGACTCGGCTTTAGGGAGCCGAGTCGGGTTGGTCGTTTCCGCAGTTTGACCCCGGCATACGAGATAATACGGGCCGCTTCGACTTTTCTGCAGTAATTGACAGCGGGCTGCTATTCAAGAATGCGTAAAACGATGGAAGCTTTCTGTATCTTCCGGCGTCTGATGTGAGTACGATAGGGTCGAATTTGAAGATTGCTTGCCAGCAAGGCTGCACTTGCTGGAAGTCTGGTCGATGTGGCGGACACGGGCGGCGCTTGAGCCGTTGCCGAGCTTGGGTCCGGTGCTTTATTCAGACAAGTTTCTCACAATTCTCGGTTGGCGATGGCTGAACCCGCCATCATTTTACTTTTATTTTCGCTCCCGGTTGCCAACTGAGGGTGAAGTGAGTGACAAACCTGTGTACAGCCCCCGACGGTCGGCAAGCCACGCCGATCGTCGGCCATGTTGCCAGTCCTCAAAATCTACCCTCCCGCCGAGTTCTAGATAAAGGCGCCGATCCATGTGTCGGCACGGAAGCCCGATCCACCAGTGCTCATGATGATCGTATCGCCGAGGCTCGCCGCAATGCCCGCGGTGATGTTCTTGGGCAGATTGGTGAGCGTGCTCCATGAGTTGGTCGCCGGGTTGTAGGCCTCGACCTTGTTAAGCGTCGCCCCGGTAATCTCACCACCAATGATGATGATGCGCCCCTTGTGCGCGATGGTCGACGCATTGGCATGACTCCGCGCGCTGGTGAGCGATTTCACGCTGGTCCATGTGTTGGTTGACGGGTTGTATCGGAAGACGTCGCTCTTAAACACGCTTGACGCGTCCTGACCGGTCTGCCCACCGACGGCGTAAATCAGACCATCGAGCGCCACCGCACCGAAGTGATTTCGCGCTGCTGGCATCGATGCCTTCGTTGCCCAGCCGGCGGCGGTGTTGTCGAGATTGAGCGACCAGTGCTCGGCCTTGTCTTTGCGCGCCGCGTCGCTGCCTCCGAAGAAGTGAAGCGTGCGGCCGATGAGCACCATCTGCCCGCTGCCCCGCGCCTGAGGCAGATTGGGCAGCGTGCTCCAGGAATCGTTGCTGCTGTCGTAAACAAAGGCCTTGTTGGTCGCGAACGCCTGCGGGCCGGTCGGGCCTTGCGCGCCGGGGGGATAGCCGCCGGCGACGTACATGAATCGGTCGTCCTGCGCCGTCGCAGCATGGGTGAGCTCCAGTGGCGCGTCATTCAGTTGCGTCCATTGGTTTGTCGCGGGGTTGTAGACATGCGCCACTTTACTCGGACGATACTGAGAATTGAGATACCCGCCGAAAGTATAGAATTTGCCGTTAAACACCGCACCGAACCCCTCGGCGCGAGCCACCGGATTGTTTGCCTTGGTCGTCCACTTCAGTGTGCCCAATGCCGGGTTGGGAGTGGGCGTCGGAGCGGTATCATTGTCGGCGATGGTAATGGTCGCCGATGAGTTGAACGCGTTGCTGTAGTCCATCGCGGTGGTGAGCGCGATCGAGACTGTTTCATTGCTTTCCACGAGCGTGTCATCGATCGGACTGACGAGAATGCTGGTTGTGGCACTCCCCGCAGCGAAGATTGCCTGCCCGCTGAGCAGAGTATAGTCGCTGCCGTTGGTGGCCGTCCCGCTGACTGCATAGTTGACGATGAGGCTGCCCGCAGTTGAGCCAGTGCGCGAGAGGGTGAACGTCCCCGGATTGTTCGATTCCCCCGCCGACGCATCACTTGCGGCAACACTCACCACCGGCAGTCGGTTGGACCCGCCGACAATCTCAACAAACGCAATCTTGTTGTTCTTCGCGCCCGTCGCATTGCTGATGGTAAGCCGGCCGTCGGTCACATTGACAGTAACGGTTCCTTCGGCAAACCGATTGGAAGTCGTCGGCGTGGCGTTAACCGCGAGCGTCCCCTCGACATTCACTTTGAACACGCTGTCAAAGTAGCCCGGATCGCCCGCGACGACGCGCACGGTGTATTGCCCGTTGGGCACCGCAAACTCCCAGGAGTAGTTTGCCCCGTTCTTCTGAAAATGGTGAAACGTGTCGTATCGCTGATCGTCGAGTTGATTGCGGTCGCGACCGTCGCGGTTGTCCGCCGACCAGCCGTAGGTGAGGCCATTGCTGCGCAGGCCGTAAGGCGCGCCGGTGTCGACACGGTGAAAATCGGGCACTGGAGTCGAGCCATCCGGCTGAAAGCTGAAGCGGCGCACGAACGCCGGCGTCGACTGCGCCGTCGGGGTGTCCGTCGACGTTAAAAGCCCCATCGTCGCCGCCACGGCGCGCTCAACGTAGGCTTCGCGCGCCATCGCTTCTGCGTCGCCGAAGTGATCGGCGCAAAAGAGCGAACGCGTTTCGAGCAGTTCGACAATCCGTGCAATTGACTTCGCCCGTGTGACTAACTTCTTCATGGTGATGCCTCAGTACAATCCGGCTAGCCAGAAGATTACCCCATGAATGGTCGCCCGGCGATTGAATTCAGCGAATGCAAGTCGGTTCGATTGCTGAAATCCGCGTCCGGAAAATAGCGCCGGCGTGACGCCGCCCACACAATAACACGGCGCCGGGAGGGGGAAGTCCCATAAACCACTGAAGCAGCATTACTTAGAGTTTTCTTCCGGCAGTTCGTCGAATCGTCGTGGCGTGTTTGTTGATCCAGATCGAAAGAGGAGCCGTGACGACGTACCTTCGAGTGAAACCCAGCGCTCATCGGCAACCGGCAGAGTGAATTCCCGCGCCGGCGACCCCGCTGCCGCTACCGTATTGCGCAAAACTGGCGCGCGGAACACTACAATCGAGAAAGAAAATACGAACAACGCAACAGCGGCGACGAGTCCGCAACGGGCGACCAATCGAGACGGCATGACGCACTTCTCCACCTCTCCATTCGATGCGCCTCCAACGCAAAGAATGGACCTGAAAAATACCCACGATCGACCCGCAAGCAATCAGTAAATTCCGCAATTCAGATTAAGATTGGTCCGATATTCTTCGCAACCTGCACATGCTCCCAAGAGAGCAACGACCAGACGAGGCCGGCCTACGAGCCGGCGAGAACAAAATCCAGCGGATACGCCGACAGCTGTTCAGATCCCGAATCAGTAATGAGAAAGATGTCCTCCAGTCGTACCCCTCCGTTGATGGTCTGGCCATACAGCCCCGGCTCAAGCGTGATCAGGTCACCCGCCGCGAGCGTATCATTCCAGTTTCGGTTCACGCGCGGCTGCTCGTGGGCGTTAAGCCCGATGCCATGCCCGAGATGATGTTCAAACTTCAGCCCCTCAAAATCATGCAACCGAGCGATCGCCAATTCATGTAACGCTGCACACGAGACGCCCGGACGAAGCTGCGGCAGGACGAGATCAAACACTTCAAGCACGCGCGCGTGCGCGCGACGCTGCAGCGGTGTGGGTTCACCGCCGACACAAAACGTGCGACACATATCGGCGATGTAACCGTTGGCGCCGAAGCCGAGATCGAGCGGCATCAGCTCTCCGGCCTCGATCGCGCGCTCGCGCGGCAAACCCCCGCCGGTTCCAGATTGAAAGTCATTCCCCAGCCACCCAATCGGCCGCCCCGCAAATTTCACTGCGGCGGCATGGCACTCTGCACACACCTCGACCTCGGTCATTCCCGGGCGAAGCGCCGCTCGAATGCGCTCATAGATCGTCTGAACTCCAGCGATGCTTTCTTTGATCAGTCGAATGTCCAACGCATCTTTCGTCCGCCGGAGCGAGAGCAGGGGCTGCATGAGGTTGACGCTCTCACGCTGCCCAACCAGCGAAAACGCGTCCGCCCCACACACCCCCGTCTGCGGGAAACACGAACCCAGCGCCGCGATCGCTTCGCCGACCGGATGATCAACGAGCGTGCCGGCACGGTTTGAGACATAAGTGCGCATCGAAGCAACAGTTGCGCCGGAGACATCACCCTCGGCATGAGCGAGTGTGGTTGCGCCGTCGGCGTCGATCCAAAGCGCGCCCGGGCGATGGCGCACGGGACGAAAACCGGTGAGATATTGAACATTCTCCGGCGTAGTTATCAGCGCGCCGGGCAACTGCGCGTTCACCAGAAGTTGCACAAAGCGGTGCTGGCGCGCGCGGATGAGCGTGATATCCGGTTCGCTGTATTGCATCATTCACCTCCTCCACGTTGGCTATCGTTGCCTGGATAGCGTCGATCGATTGTAGAACAGGGCGATGGTCGTTGAGATGACAATCAAGAGTATCACCGCTGGCCATGCATGGGACATCTGGCCCTGATCGTAGTCGAGATAGATGCTGATCGGGAGCGTTGGCCTGCTTGACTGCATTCCAAAGACCATTGCCGTTGCGCCAAACTCGCCAAGGGCGCGTGCGAAGCCAAGCATCAACCCGCTGGCGAGACCGCGCGCTGCCATTGGCAGACTGACATGCCAGAACATTTGCAGCGTGCCGGCGCCATTGATGCGGGCGATGTCTTCCATCTCGCGCTCCACACTCGCGAACGCGGCGCGCGTGGGGAGATAAATCAACGGAATTGCCACAAGTGCGGCGGCGATGACTGCACCTTCGATGCGAAACAATATCGAGTAGTCAAACCGGGCAAACAACCATCGCCCGGGCCAGCCGCGCGCACCTAGCGCCATGATAATCAGGTAGCCCACCACGGTCGGCGGGAGAACCATGGGCAAGACGATCAGACCTTCGACAAGGCTCATCGCAAAATAGCGACGACGCGTGTGCAGATAAGCCAGCGGCACTGCAATGATCACCGCAACCAATGTGGCCAGCACCGTGATGCGCAGCGAGAGCAGCAGTGGGGGCAGCAGGGCATCCATTCATTTCCGGCTTTCAGCGGGCACAGCAAAACCAAATTCGGCCAGCCGCGCCTGCCCCGGTTCGGCCAGCAAATCATGCAAGAACGCCCGGGCTTCCTCGGCGCGCGGTGACCGCGCCACCACCGCCGCGGGAAATGCAATGGGCGCGTGCAGCGCCGGATCGATCTCGCAAACAATCTTCACCTTATCCCCCGAAAGCTTCGCATCGCTGGCATAAACGATGCCGACATTCACCTCGCCGCGCTCGACATAGCCAAGCACCTGACGCACATTGGCCGCGGTGATGATGCGATCTGCGAGCAGGGAACTTAGCCCCGCATTGCTCAGGGCTTCAAACGCATATGCGCCTGCAGGAACAGTCTTGGGTTCACCGATGGCGATGCGCCTGACCTGCGAATCATCGAGATCCGCCAGCGAGCCGGCATTGATGTTGCTTTCCCCGGGCGCAATCAGCACGAGCCGGTTGGATGCGACATCGCGCCGCGTTGCGGCATCGATTGCGCCCTTTTCTTGCAACCGATCCATCTGCTTCACCCCGGCGCTGATGAAGAGATCGACCGGCGCGCCATGGAGAATCTGCTGTTCAAGCTGACCCGATGAACCAAACACAAACTCCACCTCACCTTTGCCGGCAGCTTTTCGATCGGAAGCGACTTGGACGAGCGCATCTTTCATACTCACCGCTGCCGCCACGGTGAGAGTCCCGGCGCGCGAGATTGCGGCAACACTCAGTAATGTGACAACCGCAATCCATCGGATCATGCGACGCTCTTTCATAGCGACCCCGAATGCCCGCGAGCCGACTCGCTGTTGAGACACGGCGGCAGCAGAGAGTTGGGACATTGGAAGCTGAACCAACCGTGGTTCTGCTCGTAGCTGCCTGCTGTCCGCTGTCGGCTCTCTGCCAGCGTGCCGAGCATTCATTATGCACCCAAGACCGGTCAAACACGAGTCGTCGTCAGTGGGATGCCGGCTTGCTGGCAAACGGCCTTGAGCGCATCGGCGGCAACATTGAAAAGCGACTCGCCGGTTTCGCCGTGCGAGTGCCCCGCGACTTTCAAGTGCGGCTCGAGACTCAGGCACCCGCGATACCCGCTGGCGTACGCGTCTTTCAGAATCGGAAGCAACTGCCCGTCACCCTGCCCGGCGGGCACCACCCTGCCGGTTCCCTTCACCGCGTCTTTGATATGAATGTGCGTGGTGAACGGCTTGAGCTGAGGCCAGATCGCGAGCGGATCTTCCCCGCATTGCACAAAATTCGCGAAGTCAAACGCTGTCCGAAGCTTGGGGGAGTTGATCGCTTGCATGAGATCGACACACCGGGTGCCGGTATCGCCGTAAATCCCCTTTTCATTCTCATGCACGAGCGTTACGGGCAGGTCCGTGATGTAATCGACCTTCATCTTAAACCGGGCAATCACCTCATCGCGATGAGGTGCGATCGCCCCCGCGCCCTCCCCACCCGGCGGATAGTAGCTGAACACACGGATGAGCGGCGCGTTAAAAAACAAAGCCGCGTCCACTGCAATCTTGAATCTCGCAAAGTGCTCCTCCCACGGCTGATCGATCGCGACCTTCCCCACCGGCGACCCGATCGACACGACGCCCATCTTCGCCTCGGCCAGCTTGATCTTGATCGCGCGGCGCGTTTCCAGATCAAAGTCGAGCACGTTCTTGGAGTACGCGCCGCGCAACTCCACAAGTGTCACGCCGTTTGCCCGACAGACGCGGGTTTGTTCGTCAAAATCCGGGGAGATTTCATCTGCGAAAGCGCCGAGGGTTAGCATATGACTTATCCTTAGTTCAATCTGTCGGCTCGTCAAGGCGGCATCAGTGGAGTTCGACTTGATGCACGCCGCCGCAACCCAATGTTCACACCACACCCATCGCCTGACTCAACCGGCGCACTTCGTTCACACTCATTCCGCCCAGCTTCGGGATGCGCGTAGAGCCCATCGGCGGGATGATGGCGTGGCCGAGGCCCAGACGAGATGCCTCGCGCAGTCGCTGTTCCAACTGCCCGACAGCACGCACCTCGCCGGCCAGACCAAGTTCTCCTAGGGCCAGCATGCCGATGGGCAACGGTCGATTGAGGTGCGCACTCGCTATTGCAAGCGCGCATGCAAGGTCGGCAGCCGGCTCGATAATCTTCACACCCCCGACGACATTGACATACACGTCGTCCGCTGCCAGTTTCAGCCCGCCGCGTTTTTCCAGCACTGCCAGGATCATGCTCACCCGGTCGCTGCTATACCCACTCACCTTGCGCTTCGCCGCGCCGATCACACTGCTCGCCGTCAGTGCCTGCACTTCCACGAGCATCACCCGCGAGCCAGTCACTGTCGCCGTCAACACGCTCCCGCTGACCGACTCCCCGTCGTGCGGTTCGACAAACAGTTTCCCGGGGTCGTCAATTGCCTGCAACCCTGTGCCGGTCATCTCAAAAATGCCCACCTCATGCGTGCTGCCAAAACGGTTCTTGATGCATCGCACAATGCGATGACTGTGGTGGCGATCGCCTTCAAAATAGACCACGGTGTCTACGATGTGCTCAATGATCTTCGGCCCCGCAAGCGTGCCAGCCTTGGTGACATGCCCCACTACAATCACGGCGGTGCCCGTGAGCTTCGCGAGGTAGACCAGATCCATGCAGCAATCGCGCAGCTGCGTCACACTGCCCGGCGCCGCGGGTAGTTCCGGCTTGTAGATCATCTGGATCGAGTCGATCACCACGACCCGCGGCGCGTGCTTGCGAATCTGATTCAGAATGCGTTCGAGATTCGTCTCTGCGAGGATGAGCAGGTTCGGCGAGGTGATGCCGAGTCGCGCGGCGCGCATCTTGGTCTGCCGGGCCGATTCTTCGCTGGTGACATAAAGGACTGGAGGAGAAAGCGAGCCGACAAGATCACGAGTCGGGCGCGTGTCGGATTCTATCTGGCGGGATTGAGGGGAAGCACTTCTTCCTTCAGCTCCTTCGCCTCTCTGTTTCTCTGATGCAGTTCTCTGCGCTCCGAGCTTCCCCGCCACTTGCAACAGAAGCGTGCTCTTGCCAATGCCCGGCTCGCCGCCGACGAGCGTCGCACTGCCGGGCACGATGCCCCCGCCGAGCACGCGGTCAAACTCCGGCACACCTGTGGGAGCCCGCGGCGCGTCGGCGGCGCTGATGTTATCGAGCGTTGTCGCCTCGGCGCCGCGCATCAGGTCGCCGGTCGCGCGCGGGCTGTCGGGATCCTGCTCGAACCCCTCCCGCGACAGGCGATCCGGCAACAAAGACCCCGGCTTGTGCCGATCTTCCGTCGGGGGGGTGAACTCCTGAAGCGCGTCCCATGTGCCGCAGTCGGGACACTTTCCAAACCACTTCGGATGCACGCTGCCACAGTTGTTACACAGAAACTGCTTGCGAATTTTCGCCATGCCAAGCATCCTACCGGTGAATTGTTCCGCGCGGAACAATTGCGCAAATCGGGCCGCGCCGCGATATAACTCCCGAATTCATAATTATTTACATTCGGCAGTTTCTACATATGGATCGCGCGCCTCCCTAACAGCTTCGCCACCTTTTGTTATCTCGATCACACTTAGTCTGTGGCCCATGTCACGTCGTAATGTGGCATCCGGAAAGCGATCGGCCCCCAGGGAGCTTGCAGCGGGCCTGCCCCGCAGGCAACGCTGCCGCGGACGAAAATGGGGCCCTTTAAGGCGACAAAATATCACCATTCAGTAATTTTAGTGACTCGATTCGCACCGCAGCATTCCGCGATCGCCCGACACGCTCTCCCCACAACCCGCGGAGTCGGCAGGTTCATTGCGCATCGCCTTTTTCTCCCGGCACGCTTAAAATTCACCCGTGACGCAGCAGCAGCTTCTCGATGCGCTTTCCAATCTTCCCTCCGTTGGCGAACTGGTGAAAGATCGCGGGAATCGGCAGGTGTGGCGCGTCCAGCTTGGAGCGACGCCATACTTTCTCAAGTGGTATCCTCGGGCCGGGAACGCGATCAAGCGCAAGCTGGTCGGCAACCCCGCCCTGCTCGAATTCACCAGGCTCATTGCGCTTCAGCAGGCCGCCATCGCTTCCCCGAGGGCGATCGCGGTGCTGCGCGGGTTTAAGATCAACAGCGTCCCCGGCGATGCCGTAATTCTGCAGGCAATCGAACCCTCTGTCCCGCTGGATAAGTATCTGAATGATCTGGAGTTGCGCGGCGAACCCGTACCCGACCGACCGCTGCTGGCGCGGCAACTGATTGACCTGATTTATCATCTCGGCAAAGCCAAACTCGGACATAATGATCTGCATCTGGGCAACATCCTGCTTTCACAGGGCAAGCTTTTTCTGCTCGACGGCTACGCGGTGCGCAACGGGGGTCTGAAGATGAGCCACGTGCTCATGCTCGGGCACAGCGCCGGACGATGGGCAACCCGCACCGAGATGGTGCGCGGGTGGCGACTGCTGATGGCGAGCGACAGCCGCCCGCCGTCGGCCAACCCGGTCAGCGAGGAGATGAGCCGGAAGTTTCTCGACCGCACCCGCGGCGGCAACGCCTACTTCGGCATCATCAAGCTCGATGACCTGCACGGACGCTTTTTCAAGCGAGTTAAAGCACCTCGGTGGTGGTCGCCAGTGAGCGAACTGCAGATCACCGAAGCCGATTGGATCAGCCAATGGCCCATCATTCGCGAGAAGCTGCAGCGGGAAGAGTATCCCGCCATCAAGCGGTCGGCGAGTGGAGATGTGTTTGAAGGCACAATCCAGCTCGCCGGGCGCGATATTGATGTCATCTTCAAGCTGCCGAAGCGCAAGACCTTCATCAAGCGGGTCAGCAGCTTCTTTCGCAGTAAGAACTCACGGAGTTGGACCAAGGCCTGGAAAGTGATGATTCGCAATTTCCCGGTTGAGTGGCCCCTTCTTCTGGCAGAGAAGACGATCGTGGGATATCCGTTACGTACACTTTTGATCCTGGCGCGCGTGCCGGGGCCGACCCTGGAAGAAGCCGACCTCGATTCGATGCCGCCGGTCGACCGCGAGCGATTCTTCCGCCGGCTTGGCCGCACTCTGCGACGTCTCGAACTCGCCGGGTTCGGACACTTTGACGCCAAAAGCAGCAACTGGATTGTGCTGGCCGACGAAAGGCGCGGGCCCACACCGGTCATTATCGACGTTGATGGAATACGACATTATCGCACCGATGGCGAGGGCATCGAGCGCCTCCTGCGAAGCATGAAGCTTCACCGGCAGTACACTAGGCAAGACAGTTACTGGCTCTGCAAGGGATATGCGCCATTTGCCCGGGTGCTGGATGAGACAACGCAAACTGCTGAAGGACAATAACTGCAGCGGGCGTTTCATTCGCCGCGCGCCCGCCTAGAATGCCCGCACGCATGTCGCTCGCCACGATTCAGCCGCGAAGGATCCTGCTCATCAAGCCCAGCGCGCTCGGCGATGTCGTGCATACACTGCCCATTCTCCGGTTGCTGCGCCGGCGGTTCCCTGTGGCACATATTGCCTGGCTGATCGATCCGGCGTTTGCCAATCTCATCGAAGGCCATCCTGATCTGAATGAGATCATTCCGTTTCGAAAAAAACATTATGCCCAAAGCTGGCGCGATCGCGCCGCGGCGGCCGATCTGTTCAGTTTCAAAGGCGACCTGCGCGACCGCCGTTTTGATCTGGCCATCGACCTGCAGGGGTTGTTCCGAAGTGCGTGGCTGGCGTTCTACTCCGGCGCGCCGGTGCGAGTTGGGTTTGGAAATGCGCGCGAGATGTCTCCATTTTTTTACACGCACCGTGTTCCGGTGCGCAACCTCGAAGTACATGCAATCGATCGCTACGCCGCTCTTGCCGCGGCGCTCGGTTGCGCGCCGGGGCCGCTGGAGTTTGATTTTGCAACCACCGACGCAGACCGCACGCAGTTGTGCCGCCGGGCGGAAAATTGCGGGCTGAGTCTTGATGGCGGCGGCCGTGCGGTACTTTTGCCGGGCACAAACTGGGAAACCAAGAAATGGCCGTTAAAGCACTTCGAGGCACTCGTGCCTATGTTGCGAGATCGCTTCGGCCTCGCTTCAATCGTTGCCGGCGGGCCTGATGCGCCCGCTATTGCCGGGGCGAGGAGTCTCGTCGGTCAAACCACGCTCAAGCAACTCGTTGCACTGCTCGAGCGGGCCGATGTGGTCATCGCCAATGACACCGGCCCCATGCACATCGCTTCGGCGTTGGGTCGGCCGTTGGTGTCGGTGTTTGGACCGACCAATCCCGTGCGCACCGGCCCATACAAACGCATGGATTCCGTCGTGCGGCTCAACGTAGCCTGCTCGCCGTGCTATTCACGAAAATGCAGCCACCAGAGTTGCCTGCAATGGCTCACCGCGGAGATGGTGTGTGATCGGGTGGCAGTGGCGTTGGCGGCAGGCCACAAATAGGCCGATTCGCGTCATGCCGGCTTGTTCACTCGATAGTTACCCTCGAGAATCGCCCCCGCCCCCACTGCCAGCGCGGGGGCGGTGACATCACCCTTAATCTCCGCCTCCGGCCCGACCATCACCGGCCCGCGGCTGATAATGGTGCCCTTCACCTTGCCGCGCACCACCATCCCGCCGCACTGCAATTTGTCGGCAACCACATTGCCCTTCTTTTCAACGGTGATGATCCCCACCGTATCAATCGCCCGGCGGGCCTCATATTGCTTGATCGTCACGTCTTCAACGCGCAACGACTTGTTGCAATGCCGGCAGGTGATGGTCATCGCCTTGCGGCTAATCTCCTGCGATTGACTGCAGTAGAGGCAGACAATCGTCTGCCCGTCATCCGGCTGCGACGATGTAAGCGGCGAATGAGCCATATGCAATCAAGAATTGGACAAGGCGGAGGCTCCGCGGGGGTGAACCCGGTCGCCGCACGCAGAGCACAGCGGTCAAGCTGCGTCACCCACTTTCATCCCGACAGGATCTACTTCACCTGCTCCACCTGCCGCCCGGCACCTGCAATGTTGGGATTGACGCTGACACTCACTTTCGGGGGCATGCCATTGGCGCCGCGCTTGCCGGCTTCGGGGCCGACCGATACATGACCATTGAACGACGCGCCCTCTTCCACGACGAGCTTGGTGGCCTGCAGATCGCCCTCGTAACGAGCCGATGCTTTCAACTCGATGCGGTCGCTGGCGGTGAGGTTGCCCTTCACTTCGCCTTCGACAACGATCGCGCCCGCGTCCACGTCGGCGGCCAGACGGGCCTCCTTCGCCACATGCAGCTTGCCGTTGGTGTTGATCTTTCCTTCAAACCGCCCCTGCAACCGAAGGCCTTTTTCGAAGGTCATTTCGCCTTTGAACGAAGCGTCCGGTCCGATAACTGTTGGAAATTCGCCGATGTCTGCCATGGTGTGCCTCCTGCACGAAAGGGTTACAACTGAATACGTTGCATTACGGTTGAATCAACGATTGCTATGCAAGTTCGCTGGTTAGATCGATGGAAACTGCAAACAAGTCCTGCAACCCGACCGCCTTCCGCTTGGGGTTGCCCCCGTTGGGGTTGAAACTGGCGGTGTTGCGGAAAATTCCGCCGGACTCCACTGTGTTGTTGATTGTATTGACGTCGATCGCCAACCCCCAATCATCCCCAGACCCACCGAAGCGGACCGCATTTAGAAAAGTGCCGGCGTCGGCGGTATAGCGTGCGACAAATGCGTCAAAACTCGAGTCACGGCGGTTGTCGTCTTTGAAATCGTCATCGCCCAGAATGCTCTGAAGCGTGTCGGTTGCGGTACTACCGTTGAACTCGATCTGCCCTGCGAATGAACCAGTGACAATCAGGGTGTTGTCAGCCACGCGCAATTGCGAAACCGCCTCGTAATCATCTCCGGCAATCGGCATGGCCCACTGCAGGTTGCCACGGAGGCCGATCTGCGCGACGTATGCATCCAGCAGGCTCACGCCCTGCCGTTCTTTGTTGTTGTCAAACTCATCGCCGTCTTCCCGCGCTCGAAAGTTGGCGACGCCCGGGCCGGGGTCGAGATCGGCAAACTCCTCGAAGTAGCCGGTGAGGAAGATGCGGCCCTGCGGATCGATTGCGAGGCTATCGCCGGCGTCGTATCGCTCTCCGCCGAAGGGTTTGATGTAGTCGAGCTTGCCGCGCGGGCTGAGTCGTAGCAAGAAGCCGTCGGTGCCGCCGATCGCCTCCACAATCAACTTGCTACGGCTGGGATCCCAATCGGCCTCGCCGGCAAAGCTGCCGGTAACGTAGACATTTCCAGAGCCGTCGAGAGCGATGCCTTCGCCGGAGTCGCGGTCGAGCAAATCGACGCCATCGCCCCCGGCATTGTAAACCCACTGCAGCCGGGCGATGGGGGCGGAATCAGTCTGTTGGAACTTGGCGACAAAGATGTCGTCGCGGCCCTTGGCAACGACGCTCTTCACCTGTTTCGTTGGGTTAAAATCGGCTTCACGGGTGAAGTAGCCGGTGGCAATAACCGCACCATCGTCGGTAATGGCGATGTCTTTCACGGTATCATCAAACACCCCGCCGAAAGTGCTGGCCCAGAGAAAGTTGCCGTCGATGGTGTATGCGGCAATGAACGCGTCGTGATACCCTTCCGACCTGCGATTGACCGTGCCCGCTTCACTTCCATCAAAGTCGACCGTGCCCTGAAAACTTCCAGCGATGTAAAGGTTGCCATCCGAGCCTAACCGGAGGGTGGAGAGGTACTCGCCTTGTTTGTCGATGGTGGGACCGACTCGGTTTCGGAAGTCGGAGATATCGGCCTGCACCGTTGAGTAGAAAAATTCCTCGTCAATGCGGCCGGCGTCGGCACCGATCTGGAATGCCCAGACCAAAGCCCCGGTTGCGGCGTAACGGGCGACGAACAAGTCGCTCTGGCCGCGCGCGGTCAGCACCGAATTGCCACTCGCTGGCGCGGCGGGGTTGGAAAAATCAACGGTCCCGGAAAACTGTCCCGCAAGAATGCGCCCGCCGTCGGGGGCTGTTTCTACGGCGTTCGTGGCGTCATTGATCGATCCCCCGAGCGTGAGCAGGTTCGAGGTGAGCAGCCTACGATTCTCGAGCAGTTCCACTGCGGCGCGTGTCATTCGCGTATCCCTTCCTTGCTTTAGCCGACGGCGGGCAAGAGCATATCGCCATCGTGAAACAAACGCGAGACTTCGGAGCCGCTTCATGCACGAAAAAGCAACCAACCTGCAAAGGATGATCGATTGCGGGGTGATCGCAATCGTTCGCACGCAATCGGCCGACACCGCCAGGGCCATCGCCCGCGCCGCCATCACCGGCGGGGCTGGCGGGATTGAGATCACCCTCACCACACCAGACGGGCTGGAGATCATCGCCGAGTTGTCGCGGGAGTTTGGCCAGCGGTGCATCATTGGCGCGGGAACGGTGCTCAACGCCACAACCTGCACCGCAGCCCTGCGCGCCGGAGCGAAGTTCATTGTTTCGCCCTCGTATGACCCGCAAACGCTCCAGTTGGCACTAAAATCGGGGGCAATCAGCATTCCTGGAGCATTTACACCTGCCGAGATCCTCACGGTCTCGCGCGCTGGTGCGGACTTAATCAAGGTCTTTCCGAGCACAAGCGTAGGTCCGGCGTACTTTCGCGACCTGCTGCGCCCGCTGCCCCATTTGAAGCTCATCGCAACCGGCGGGGTCACGATGAATGACGCGGCAGAGTGGATCCAGTCCGGCAGCATCCTGGTAGGCGTCGGCGGCGATCTCATTCCGGAGGGCGCGATCGAACGAGGCGACTGGGACGCCGTCTCGGCGCGAACGGCGGCGTTCGTCGAGACCGTCCGGCTGGCGCGCGTCCGATAAACGCGTTGTTCTTGCCCTGCAATGGCCCATCAAGAATTGTTGACGCTATCACCGATAGCAATAAACAAGGTGAACTCTTCGCTTATGCCTCTCGCCCAAGTCACGCAGACGGCTGCAAACGCTGCCGCCGACCTTGCGACTCAGCAGCCGACGTCGTTTCTGTCGTGGCTGCGCGCGCCGTGGCTGTTGCCCGAGCAGGCCGACCTACTAATCTGGTGCCGCGATATGAATCCCGGTGCTGCAACGCTGTTGGTGGTCGCAGGGATCGTTTACCTGTTATTTGGCCTGTACATGTTTAAGTGGCTGGTGACGCTCAACGCGGCGCTGATGGGGGCCTATTTTGGCTCGCTCGTCGGCAGGACAGGCGATGCCGCGGTCGCCGGCGCCTTTATGGGGGGTTTTGCGGCCGCGGTGGCGACCTGGCCTCTTATGAAGTACGCCGTCACCATCATGGGAGCGATTTTCGGCGCGCTCCTGGGAATCAGCATCTGGCGCAGCGCCGGGCTCGACCCCGGCTACGCATGGTCCGGCGGGCTGACCGGGTTGATCTTCTTTGGCATGCTGAGCTTTCTCGTATTTCGAGTCAGCGTAATGAGTTACACGAGTTTGCAGGGTTCGGTGATGCTGATTTTCGGCATCATCAGCCTGATCTATCGCTCGCCGGACATCGGCACCCGTCTTACTGACGCAATGACCTTCAAGCCGTTCATCCTCCCCGCCGCCATTTTCATCCCTGCGATCGCGGGCATGTTCTACCAAAGCCAATCCGGCGGCGGTGAGGTCGACGCAAAGAAAAAGTAGCGTGCACCCTTTGCATTGGCCATATGGCTTAACCCGTTGAAATACTGACATTTCATTCGCGATTGATATACTTCCGCTGGTTGCTGCCGCGCACGGGAATCGTGGTAGCCAGCCACTTTCTCAGGGAAGGACCTTTTTTATGAGCATGTTTCCGAGCGAACAGGCGCGAAAGCCGATCGAGCTTGAATATGGCACGACCGACAAGAGCACATTTAACTTCTTCAACACCGTGTATGCGTGGATGGCCGTCGGGCTGGCGGTGACGGCGTGCGTGGGAATCATGGTTTCGCGCTCGCCACAAGTCATGAAGTTCATGTTTGCGAACCAGTACGTCTACGTCGCGGCCATTCTGGGCAGCGTGGCGATCGCCTGGAGTGTTGGGTCGGTGGCACTGCGCGTCAGTGCGATGGCGGGGCTGGGGATGTTCCTTGTTTACGCTGCACTGGTGGGAGTGCTCACCAGCTACATTTATGTCGCCTACAGCATGGACACGATCGGCGCGGCCTTCCTCATGACCGCGGGGGTCTTCGGCGGGATGAGTGTTTACGGGTTTATCACCAAGCGCGACCTGACGTCGATTGGCTCGATCCTGGTCATGTGCTTCTGGGGACTGCTGCTGGCGTCAATCGTCAATATTTTCCTTGCGAGCAACGCCCTGAGTTGGGTCATTACTTATGCCGTGCTGGCGGTGTTCATCGGCCTGACCGCGTACGACACGCAAAAGCTCAAGAACATCGCCCAGCAACTCGACGGTGACCCGGCCACGCTACAGCGATATGCCGTGATCGGCTCGCTCAATCTTTACGTTGATTTTATCAACATCTTCCTGGCGATCGTTCGCATCCTCGGCTCGCGAAAGTAAAAGCACCCGCCGAGCCACGACCGCCGAAGAGCAAGCCAACACGCGCTACGACGACAAAAAGCCCCGGGCAATTCTGCCCGGGGCTTTTCTCTCAATTTGAATGACAATCACCGCACTCGGTGCGACGACAGTTTACTTCGCATCAACCGCAGTCACTTCCATGGTTGTGTTGCTGGCCATCGCGCCGGTGGTGCTGCTCACGGTCTTGAGCATCATGCCGGGCACATCGGTGCTGGTCCACACCTTGGCTACGATCTCCATGCCATTCTGATTACCGGTCGACTCGATCACCTTCGCAGCATAATCCTTGCCGGCGATGGTGACATTTTCTTCGCTTTCCTTCACTTCAAAACCGGCCTTCTTGGCTTCTTCAACCGGCGTGCCTTGTCCCTCGGGTGCCTTGGCTGGAATCTCGAGTTTCTGCGCCGGCGTGTCCATGGTGTTGCCCATCATGGTCATCTTGTTCTTGATCTCGACGACCACCTTCTCGTCAGACTTTTCCAGGAGGGTCTGGGTGATTTCCATCTCCGTCTTCTGGCCAGCCGCTTCGGTGACACCCTTGATGGTCACGCTCGAGCCGACACCATGCTTGGCCCATGAATCGTATTGCGGGCTGTTTTCTGCCCGAGCCCACGACGCACCGATCGCCAGACACGAAACGGCAGCAAGTGAGAGAATTTTCGAAAGACGCATGTGTTCTCCTAACAGAGTTTTTTGGAACGCATTTTCCGCCCACCATCACCGCCGGACGTCCGGGCTGACGAGCGCGTGCCTTAAGGGCGACAATCACCCCGGGGCAGGATCATCATTGCGAGACGATCCGCCCAAAGCCCGGCATTCTCGTTGAAAAATGGGTGAGCAGCAATTCCAGGACATTTTCGCCCGGCCGACCGCGAGCGCCATTGCTCACGATTTAACCGCCGGGCGTTCATAAGACATAGCAGAACCGGAAAGGTTGGCGGGTGCAAGCGATGCGATAAATTATGCGATGTCGTTCACCCCAAACTCGGCTCGGCGGGAAGCTATCTGTAAGCGTCCACAATCCGCTGAATGACGTTGGATGTGCTTTTCCCATCGATCAGCGGGGCGAGCGCGACCTTACCGCCGCGCGCTTCTACAATCTCCCAGCCGACGACGTTTTCTTTGGTATAATCTGCCCCTTTTACCAAAACGTCCGGCTGAATCGCCTCGATGAGTTGCAGCGGCGTGTCTTCGTCGAAACGGATGAGGTAGTCGATGCTCTCTAACTCCTCAAGCACGCCCACCCGGTCGGCTTCGTTGATCACCGGTCGCTTTTCGCCCTTCAGCCTGCGGATGGACGCGTCAGTGTTCACACCCACCACCAGCACATCGCCTTGACGCTTGGCAAACTGAAAATACTTCACATGCCCCAAATGGATGATATCGAAACACCCGTTGGTAAACACCATCCGTTTGCCTGCGGCGCGGTGCAGTGACAACTCCTGCAGCAGCGGCTCCAGCTTTCGCTCTTTTCCCAGGTGGCCGTGCACTTCGGTCATCAGTTCCTGAAGGATTTCGCCCGGGCTGACGGGCACGGCACCAAACTTCTCCACTTCCAGCCCGCCGGCGAGGTTGGCCAGCGTGACCGACTCGCTCCAGTCGGCCCCGGCAGCGCGTGCCACGGCGAGCATGGCGAGCACCATGTCGCCCGCTCCGGTGACATCAAACACCTGTCGCGCCTTGGTGTGCAACCACCGCCGCTGGCCGTCGGTGGTGGCTAGGTACGCCCCGTCCTTGTCGAGGGTGACGACCGCACAATCTACATTCAGCGCCGCAAGCAGCCGGTCGCCTGCCTCGCGAAACTGCTCTTCTGTGCGCGGCGCGATGCCAGTTGCCCGCTTGGTTTCTGTACGGTTGAGCTTGATGCAGGTTGCCCCGGCGTACTTTGAATAGTCTGGAATATTGGCCGGATCGATGAGCGTGGCCTTGCCGTGTCTTCGCGCGAGTTGAATTGCCGCCTGGCACAGCCGCGGGGTGACGACGCCCTTGTTGTAGTCCTCAATGCAGAACACATCGCACGCGGGCATTAGGCGCTCTAGCTGCTGAAACAAGGCATCTTCGACATCAGCCGACACTGCAGCCGCGTTCTCGCTGTCGAGCCGGAGCATGGTTTGGGGATGCCGGTGCTGGGCCGAACCCACGAGCCGCATCTTGCAAGTCGTTGGTCTGTCAGCACTTGCAACCAATCCAGTGGTTTCCGCGCCGATGGATTGAAGCTCGCGCGTGAGCCGAAGCGCCACCTCGTCGGCCCCGACAATCCCCACCACGCTGACCGTCGCGTTTAACGCCGCCAGGTTCGCCGCGACCGACCCCGCCCCGCCCAGTCGCCACTCTTCATTCTGAAAATGGAGCACCGGCACCGGCGCCTCGGGCGAAAGCCGCTCGGCGTTGCCGTAGACGTAGCGATCCATCATAAAGTCACCCAGCAGAAGAACTTTGCTCTGCGGGAGATTCTCGATGAGATCAATCAGGCGCGTGGACATGAAGACAAAATCCTACAGGTGTTCAGCTCAAATCGTAACCGCACGCTTGTCACCAACACTTCCCTCTTGTGATGTCCCCCTCCTGCTTCGTGCGCGCCTCTGCGGTGAATGGATCGCCTTTGCCTAAAGCGTGTTCAGATAATCGATCAATGCTCTGAACCGCCCCTGATCTTTCTTGTTGAAACCGAACACCAGCCGCGGCATGTGGGCCAACGGTTCTTCCTCGGCCTCGACGGGCAATGCCGCGGTAACGCGATATTCGCTGCCCCCCGGAGAAACGATATCGGAGAATTTTCCCTTTATGTCGGCCAACTGCGCGTCGGACGGCGCGCGTTGCAGGCGAATGATCACGTCGTCGCGGAAGTATCGCACGCTGTGAAAATTCTTGTAGAAATTCACAACCTCTTCGACTGCGGCGTCGACGCTATCGGTGATCTTGTAGAGGTGAAAATCCTCTGGGCTGATTAGTTTTCTGCCGAGCAGGTGGGTTTTGACATATTCCTGCCACGCCGTCCAAAACTGTCCCCCGGGCCGATCGACCATGACAATAGGCATGGGGGTGCTCTTGCCCGTCTGGATAAGCGTTAGAACCTCAAAGCCTTCATCCATCGTGCCAAACCCTCCGGGAAAGAGCACGACCGCGTGGCTCGATCGCAAGAACATCAGCTTGCGGGTGAAGAAATACTTAAAATTGATGAGTTTGGGATCGTCGGCGATGAATTCGTTGGTCTTTTGTTCAAACGGCAGGCGGATCGCCAGCCCGAAAGAAGGATCGCGCCCCGCCCCGCCGTGCCCGGCAGCCATGATCCCTCCACCGGCACCCGTAGTCACCATCCACTTCTTCTCCGCCATCTTCCGGGCAAACTCGGCGGCGGCGATATAGTCCGGATCGCTTTCTGGCGTGCGCGCCGAACCGAAAATGCTCACCTTGCGCACGTCGCGATAAGGCACAAAAATCTTCAGTGCATAGCGCAATTCCTTAAACGACCGGTTAACCAGCTTGATATCGCCGCGATTGGAACCGTCGCGAAGCAGCTTCAGTGAGTTGGCCACCAACTCAGCGATCAGGTCACCGTCTTCCAGCTTCTTGAGTTCCTCGACCAGCTTGTTGGCCGCATTATGAACTTCCGAAAACTCCGCCTGCGTAGGCAGCCTCGGCCGCTCTGCGGTTTCGCTGGATTGTTCGATCGTGGGGTTGTCGGTGGTATCAGATTCTTTCATGCGTTCCTGAAAAGATTGCGAACCGCGGCAAAGTACCCGGAACGCAACGGCAAATCAAAATCGTGCCCACGAACACCCGCGCGGTCGGCACTCGATTCGCCCGGACGATCCTCGTATCATCCGCAGCCATGAACAAACCAGTTTTATTCACACTCGCCCTCGCAGCGATCGCAATGACTTCGTATCTGTTCGCAGAGCCAGCGACACAACCATCGGGAGACAAAGTGACTACACCATCGGGCCTGACGATCATTACCACCGAAAAGGGCGGCGATTATGTTACGCAAGCGGGCGACCATGTTTGGGTGCACTACGCCGGTCGGCTGGAGGATGGCACCGAGTTTGACAACTCGATGAAGCGCGGTGACCCGATCGACCTTACACTTGGGCAGGGCAGAGTGATCGCCGGGTGGGAAGAAGGACTGCTCGGCATGCGGCTCGGCGAAAAGCGGCAGTTGATCATTCCGCCGGCGCTAGGTTACGGCGAACGGGGAGCCGGTGGCGCGATTCCACCCAATGCGACGCTGATTTTCGATCTTGAGCTGGTTGGCGTGCGGAAGGGCAATCGGTAAGTCGACGCGGCGGAGCAAGGCGAGCGCGATCCGCAGCGATGCCCGGCTACGCGGTGACGCCCGCGAGGTGGCCGGCGCGGCAAAGCTGCAAGATTGCCCGCGCACAGGCGATGCTGCGAGAACGGCGGTATCCCGCGAGGTGCAAAATCATTACTGCCGACCTGAAATCTCGGGTTGACGATCTGTAAAATCAGTATTGACAGACGCTTACGCCCTGTGTGGCCTGGCGCACATATTTCTGTGGTTTTGCAAGATTATTCTTGCAATGCTCACCGCAGACGCTAGTATCTAGAGATCACCTCGGGTTTTTCTGGCATAACCCGTTGAAGTGTGTCGCGTCAAAGTAGCACCTCAGTAATGACGTGACAGAATGTTTGAACGAAGTTTCAAATTGAGCGGCGCGTTTTCCGATTCTGGTCGGTCGATGCGTCCTGAAGTTCGTTTCTGAGGTGATTCGATTGCTCGTGTTCTCTTGCGTTAGGGGTGCAGGAGGCTGGCACGGACGGTCGCTTAGGAGAAACTGCGTAAGCCCCGTTTAAGGATGAGGGAGAGTTATGATGAGCAAAGTTTCTAAGCTTATGATCGCCGCGGGAGCGGCGCTGCTCGGCTTGGCTTCGGCCTCGCAGGCGGCGTTTGTCCCGTGGACGCAGCCCAGCGGCACGGTGCCCGGGCTGTTCAGTTACTCGAACGGCGGTAGCTCGGATGGCCTCTTCGGCAATCCAATCATCGTCGGATCGAGCTTCACCTTCTTCCCGACTAACTTCAAGGCACAAACGGTTGCCGGCGCAGCGGGTCATCTTGACTCACGCCTGTCGTTTCAGATTGATGTCGCCCCCGGCGCCATCGATCTGCTGAGCGTTTCAGTTACCGAACTCGGCGACTACACGATCAGCAACGGCGGTAACGTGCAGGCACTGGCCAGCTTGTTCCTGACCAACCTTGAACAGCCGATCAGCCTGCCGGGCAACCCGCAGACTGGTTCAGATTCGTTCCTTCGCAGCGTTGCAGCACCCACGACCGAATCAGGTCAGTGGACGCTCAACGTCGTGAAGACGCTTCCGAACGGCTGGAAGTCGGTCCGCTTCGACCTTGATAACGTGCTTGATGCAAGCGTCCCCGGCGCTGGCAGCTCGGCGTTTATCGAGAAGAAGATCGGTGGCGTCACGATCACCATCAACGTTCCCGAGCCGACTTCGATCGGCGCTGCCCTTCTGGGCATGGGCGCGCTGGTGATTCGCCGCCGCAAGTAATCTTGTCTTGCTGAGCCGTTACTTCGCTGTAGCGTTTCAGCCAGATTCGATTTTCAGTGCAACTCAACATTGCAACAGACTAGAACCCCGTCGAGAAATCGACGGGGTTCTTCGTTGGGGGGTTCTTTGCTGAACAGAATTGCAGAACCGGTATCGGTTCAGGTTTGGTGACCACCGGGGAAACACGCCTGCTATCGCCGCCTACCGTGCCGTTGGCATCACCGCCGCCCGCAGCCAATCCATCGGCGGGGAGTGGCGGCCGCATTCGGGGCATGGGATGGCCTCATACTGCGCCTGGCAATGTGGACAAGCCCCCGCTGTCGCCACCATGTCGAATTGCTGCCCGCAGGCGTCGCATCGCCAGCCCGGCACTGCAGGAGGATGACTACCGCAGCCAGGACACGCTGCGTGCCGGTGCCTCGGCAGATTTTCCCATTTCATGCCCGCGCGCGCCCGCTGAAAGCCTGCGAGCGATTGCCAGAGCGCGAAGCCCGCCATCACGCTCAGCCAGATCATTGCCAGCCGGAGCGAGATCAGCAGGCCCACCGCGCTTGCCGCCACACCGATCATGGAAGCAATCAGCAGGCTATTGGTTGGCCCGATCATGAACCACAAAATCGAGCGCAATATCTGCCCGCCGTCGAGGGGATAGACCGGCAGCAGGTTGAAGACGAGTAGAGCGATGTTAATGACCGCGATGATGAACAGAAATTCGCCAAGGTTGCCGCGGGTTTCACCGAAAACGCCGCCGTTATAGAGCCACGCTGCAGCGACCGTGGGTGCGATGAGAATGACATTGACCAACGGGCCTGCAACAATCGACCAGAGATGCGCCCCCGGTCGCGGCGGCGGTTGCACAAATGCCACCCCGCCGAGGGGCCAGAGCATAATCGTGTCCGCACGCCCGCCGGCCTGCCGGCAGGCCAGGGCATGTCCGAATTCATGCAGCAGAACAATCAAAAACAACGTCAAATACTCCGCCGCCGCCCAGCCGACATGGGAATATGTGTCGTACCGAAGCTTCAACTGAAAATAAGCGATGATCGCCCACGTCCAGTGCAGGTAAACATTGATCCCCCGAAACGCAAAGATTTTCATCGCTCCAGACGGCGTAGGCATGTCACTATGTTAGGCATCAATCGTTCTGGCGACAGGACCATTCGCCCGCATCACGCCGGAAGGCTTACTGCAACAGCGGCAACTGAACTTTCACATTTCGATCGGCCCCATCATCCAGGCCGGGCGCGGCACCGATGAATTCTTTGTCGATCCTAGCGACGTTGCGAACGCGCGGCTGCGCGGGCGGTTGCAGGTCTGGCGAAGTCGGGCCGTCGTGGCGGGCCAACACGTTGTAGTATTGATCCCGCTGGGCCGGAATCCACCCGGCGTCGCGAATCAGGCGGCAGATTTCTCTTTCTTCCAGCTTGTACGTCGTCCCGGCGGCGCTGACGACGTTTTCTTCCATCATCACGCTGCCCATATCGTTTGCCCCGTAAAAAAGCGCCAGTTGGCCAATCTTCGGGCCCATCGTCACCCAACTGCTCTGCAGGCTCTTGATATTGTCAAAATAGAGCCGTGCGATGGCGAGGATGCGCAGATACTCATCGGCCCCGGCCATTCGCACCACCCGCCCACGCAGAATGTCTTCATTATCGCTTTCATCAAACGGGCCATGCACATCAGGATCCCACTCCGCGGCACGACCAAGCGGCGTGTTTTCCCGCTGGAAGGGCCAATGAATGAAGGCGGTGTAAGAACCTGGTAAGGGCGATGAAGCGACGGAGCGACGAAGGAACGAAGGGAACTCAGACCGCGCAAAAACGCCAGGCCAAAGCCGCATCACTTCACGCACGCGATTCTCAACCTCTTCCCCTCCGTCGCTCCGTCGCTCCGTCGCTTCGTCGCTTCCCAGCGCCAGCGCATAATCCTGCATATCCCGCAGCGCCGACATATGTTCGATCCGCTCGCGCACAAACTCGATGTGGCCCATCATCATTGTGCAACTGGTGTTGAGGCCCTCTTCATGCGCGACGCGCATCACGCGCAGCCAGTCGTCGCCGGTTGCCTTGCCGATGCCGATACGCCGCCGGATGCGCGGCGAGAAGATCTCCCCCCCGCCGCCGGGAATGGTCATCAGGCCGGCGGCCTTGAAGCGACGAATGATGTCGCGAACATCCATCTGAAAAAACCGCTCAAACTCCACAAACTCCGGCGGGCTGAACGCATGGATATGCACCGTCGGAAACTCGGTGCGGATGTACCGCAGCAAATCCTCATACCACTCGATCGGCAAAGCGTCATTCATCCCCCCCTGCATGAGAATCTGCGTCCCGCCGATACCAACCAACTCTTTGATCTTCTCGCCGATGACATCGAACGACAGGGTATAGCTGTCTGTGTCTTCATGATCGCGACGGAAGGCGCAAAACGTGCACTTGGCGGTGCAGACATTGGTGTAATTGATATTGCGGTCGATGACGTAGGTGCGGTAATCCTGCGGGTGCAACCGCTGCGTAACCGCGTGTGCCCACTGGCCCAGGTCGTGCAGGGAGGCGCGCTGATGAAGCTCCATCGCCTGCGCATCCGTCAGCCGCGCGGTGCCAGCGATGATCGGGTCGATATCAAAACTCAGTTTCATAGCTGCCTCAGTGTAGACAACCCGCCCCTCGATGAAAACAACGGCTGAAGGCGACGGAAAGATTTGAAAGTACCGGCATAGGAGCCGAAAACCGGGCCAACGAACCGCCGACCCCCTCCGCGGGAGCGTCCTTGGGCGCGGCGGGAACTGCACCGGAAGCAGTTGGGGGATTTGCCCATGCGAATTTCCTGTTGCGGTTGTTACAATGCGATGCAACCAACGTCGAATCGCTCTTATGAAACATCACGCAATTCTCATCGCATCGGGTGCCGACCGGCCGGGTATTCTGGATGAAGTATCGCAGTTCGTCTTCGAACGCGGGGCAAATATCTCAGATAGCAAGCTGCTGAGCATGCGCGGCACGTTCATCATGATGGTCCTGCTTGATGCCGACGACCCGGCAACGGTCGAACGCATCGGCACCGAACTGCCTGGAATGAGCGCCACCGCCAACCTTGCCCTGGAGCTGCGCGCAGCAGGCCCCGCGACCGGCGATGGCAGCAGCTTCCGCTATCGATTTACCGCAACCGGTGCCGACAAGGCGGGAATTCTCAACAAACTGTCGCACCTCTTTCGCGTTCTAAACGTGAATATTGATGACGTACACACGCATGTCGGCGTCATTCAGAGCATGGTTCGACCGCAGTTTGAGCTTGAACTGTTGCTAAGCGTGCCGCGGGATACGCCGGTGACCCGGCTTCGCGAGTATCTCGACACGCTCTGCACAGAAATGAGCATTCACTGGGAACTGCGGCCTGCATAAGCCATGACGCAAGCGACCGGGTCCAAGCTCGCCATTATCGGCGCCGGGAGCGTCGGTGCCACGATCGCCTATGCCTGCATGATGCGCGGCGTGGCGCCGAAAATCGCGCTCTATGACATCGACAGCAAAAAGGTGAATGCGCAGGTGCTCGATCTGAATCACGGCCTGCAGTTTGTCCCACCGGTGATGTTGGAAGGCTCGGCTGAGCTTGCCGTCTGCAAAGATGCGTCGGTCGTTGTCATCACAGCCGGCGCCAAGCAGAAGCCCGGGCAATCCCGGATGGAACTTGCTGCAGCCAACACCGCAATTTGTCGTGATTTACTGCCAAAACTGCTTTCGATTGCGCCAAATGCGATTTATCTGCTCGTCACCAACCCCGTCGATGTCATCACCTACGTCGCGTTAAGGATCACCGGCCTGCCCCCCGCGCGTGTTTTCGGCAGCGGGACGGTACTCGACAGCTCGCGGTTTCGGTTTCTCATCGCCCGGCGGTTGCGCGTGGCGACGCAAAACGTACACGCATACATCGCCGGCGAGCATGGTGACAGCGAGGTGCCGCTCTGGAGCAGCGCCACCATCAGCGGCATCCCGCTGCATGAGTGGGCCGTGCCGGGACACGGCAAGCTAACCGTTCGCGATCGCACGGAGATCTTTCAAAATGTGAAAACTGCCGCTTATCAGGTGATCGAAGGCAAGGGTGCCACCAATTACGCCATCGGCCTGGCAACGACGCAGATTCTCCAGGCGATTTTGAGTCATCAAAATCGCGTGTTGCCTGTCAGTTCGCTTATCCATGGCATTGCGGAAGTTGAAAACGCCTGCCTAAGCATGCCAAGCATCGTAGGAAATGCAGGGGTTGAGCCGGCATTGCCAATCCCTTTGAATGCCAACGAACGGGCCGGGCTGCAAAACAGCGCCGAAGTCATCCGTGCGGCCATTGCGGCGGTGGGGTTCTGATGGTGCGCGCCGAGGGGCGGCTGGTTTAGACGGATGTGGATTCTCGCACGCCCAGATCCACTTTTACACCCAGCAGTTCTTCCAGCAGCCGAAACTTTTTTCGACGCGAGAAGAACTTTTTCGCCCGCCGGCAATCGGTGGCGAGGTGGCAGCGGATTTTGAGCTTGCCGTCGCGGAGCTTAAACCGGACGGCGGGCGCGTCGTGCTGCCGGCCATCGAGGGCGTCGGCGGCGCGGAGAATCGCCAACACCTGCCGCATCGCCCGACGGGGGTCTGTCGGCTTGAGAATGTCGTCATAACCCACCTCGGGCACCGCCCCGCGATGATGCCGAGTGAGATACGCCAGGCACCGTCGCTCGAGGTCGCTCAATGGCAGCAGCCGGTCGACCAGCAACATCTCGCACCCGATCTGAGGGTGCCTCCGATCGCACACAGCCCGGCCAACATCGTGGACGAGCGCGCCGAGCCGGAGCATCCGCCGATCAAACCGGCCAAGCCGGTGTTTCACATGCGTGAGCCGGTAGAGTTGTTCGGCCAGCACGAGTACGCGCGATTCGTGCCCGACCGAGCCGAGCCGCCGGTGCACCCACCGGGTGAGCGATCGTTCTTTTGAAGAGTGAGACGGCAGGATATTGGATGGACCCATAGGTTGCTTCCATTCAACCGATCGTCCGAATCGAGCGAGTCTTTTATTAAGACTGCGCTACAAAACAGGATCTCGTCTGCCGGTTCGATAAAAAGCGCGGCGCCGGCATTGTCGCAAGGCGATGAGGCCTGGCCCTCCCCGGCGCCGCAGGATCGCTAACGGCATCTGAGTTACCGAAACAATCTTATCGAAATGCATCGACCGCCGTCCAGCACGGGCGTGAACTTTCTCGGGTCAGAATCTCCTTTACCGAAACGATTTCCCTGTGCGTGATGAAGGCTTTGCTGGCAGTCGCCCCGCTCTGCCGGCCTGCCGCTGGCATTGGCGGCGCGACATGCTTCGCGTTGCCGCACTTGATTCGGGCTCTTGGTGGCTCTCCAATTGGTTCATCGATGCATCACCGCACCCTCCATCCGCAGACAGCGGCGCTCGAAGTTCGAGCGGCGGTGGGTTCGCTCGTGGTGGGAATCGTGCTGATGGTGACAAAGTTCGTCGCCTACGCCCTCACCGACTCCGCGGCGATTTTTTCAGACGCCATCGAAAGCATCGTCAATGTGCTCGCTGGCGGATTTGCCGTTTACGCAGTGGTGTTAGCGCACCGCCCTGCCGATGAGTCGCACCCATACGGTCATGGCAAGGTGGAGTTTCTCGCTGCCGGGTTTGAAGGCGGGATGATCCTCCTCGCTGCCATCTTTATCGCGTGGCGCGGGGTGGAGGTGATGATCACCGGCCAGCGCGTTCAGCGCATTGATGCCGGGCTGGGTCTCATTGTTCTCGCTATGGTGGTCAACGCTGCAATGGGCGTAATGCTGACTCGGCTTGGCAAGAAGCACGGCTCGATCACCCTGGAAGCTGATGGAAAACACCTGCAATCCGATGCCATTACCAGCGTCGCGGTACTCGTGTCGCTGATTCTGGTGAGGCTCACCGACCTTCATCGGATCGATGCGGTGTGCGCGCTGCTGGTGGCGGGATATCTTGTTTGGATCGCGATCGACCTGCTCAAGCGTTCTGCCGCCGGGCTGATGGACGCGCAGGACACGGCCGATGCGCGATTGTTGAGGACGATCCTTGACGCCCATGTGGCACCATCCGGAAACGAGCCACTCATCTGCAGCTATCATAAGCTGCGGCATCGGCACAGCGGGCGATATCACTGGGTCGACTTCCAATTGGTCGTGCCAGCCAGCATGAAAGTTGATCAAGGTCATCAGATTGCCAGCGAGATAGAAGGCGAGATTGAAAGGGCACTCGGGGCAGGTGACGCCACCGCTCATGTCGAGCCATGCATCAGTCTCGATTGCCCGCGTTGTCATACACCGAGTAAAAACCATGTTTCCTGACACTATTCTTTACAACGGCAATATCATCACCCTCAACGAGCGGCGCCCGCACGCTTCGGCGCTGGCGATCTACGGCGAGCGCATCACGTTTGTCGGCCCCGATGAACCCACACTGCTGCAAGCCGGATCGCGCACGAGGCAAATCAACCTCAACGGCAAAACCGTTGTGCCCGGCTTTTGCGATTCGCACATTCATCTGGTCTGGTTTGGCATGAATCTGCTCACCCAGGCCGACCTCATCGGCTCCGAAAGCATGAGTGAAGTGCTCGAGCGACTCGCCGACATCGCCGCGAAGTCGGCGGGGTGGATTCGCGGGCACGGGTTTGACCAGAGCAAACTAACCGAAGGGCAGTTTCCCACGCGGCAGCAGTTGGACACCGTCTCGGCCGACCGGCCAATCGTCATTTCGCGCGTGTGTGGCCATGCCGGTGTGGCCAACTCTGCGGCCATCGCACTGCTCTCCCCGACCGAGCGCGCCGCGGGCGATGAATCTACTGGGCTTTATACCGAACAGGCGCTCTGGACGATTTACCGTTACATTCCCCAACCGACTGACGAACAGATGGCCGAGGCGATTCTCGCCGCCGGAAAGGTCTTGCTCGACACGGGCATCACCTCTGTACAGACACTTCTCGACACGCCCGAGCAGATGCGCGGCTTTACGCAGTTGCACCGTGCCGGCGCGTTGCCCGTCCGCGCGACAGTTATGCCGCCGTGGTCTGCGGTCGAGGAACTGTCGCGCAACGGCATTCGCACAGGATTTGGCGATCAGTGGCTGAAGATCGGTGCGGCCAAGCTCTTTTCGGATGGCTCGCTGGGCGCACATACGGCCCTGCTGGCCGAACCATACACCGACCGGCCCGATACTTCCGGCCTGCGCATTTACCCACCCGACGAGCTGAAACGCAGGGCACTGGTCGCGCAAGCAGCCGGCTTTCAGGTGGCGATTCATGCCATCGGCGATCAGGCGGTGAATGAGACGATCGATGCGATCGAGTATGCGCTCCAAAACGACCGGCAGTCGCGCGACAACGTCTATCACCGGCATAGAATCGAACATGCAAGCCTGGCAAGCCCCGCCGCGGTCGAGCGGCTTGCACGGTTACAGATCGTCACAACGTTTCAGCCCCAGTTTGTCACCAGCGATACATGGACGCCAGTGCGCATCGGTCCGGCGCGCGTGCCCTGGGCATATCCATTCAAGTCGATCCTGTCGGCGGGCATTCCGGGAACACTTTCGAGCGACTGCCCCGTCGAACGGCCCGACGCGTTCGAGTGTCTTGCGAGCGCTGTGGGCCGCCACCGCTGGTCGATGGATGAGAGGCTCTCGCCGTTACAGGCGATTGAGGTTTATTGTCTCGGCAGCGCATACGCCGGGCACGCCGAGGATCGGCAAGGCTCGCTGGAGACCGGCAAACTCGCGGATTTGGTCGTGTTATCGAATGACCCGGCGCGACTCACCGCTGAGCAGTTGCGCGCGACGCGGGCCGAGCAAGTCTGGCTGGGTGGAAAACGCGTTCGTTGAGTCGTAGCGGAGTTGTGGTAGCGAATTGCCGGTCAGGCAGACGGTGCGCCGTCCTGCATTCCGAAGCCCGTCACCGCGCCGCTGGCCGTCGCCGCGGGGCGTGCCGGGGCGTCGATCGTCTGCTTTTCGATGTAAGCACCTGCCAGCCAAAGGTTTACTGGGCGCGACGCGGCATGATCAGCCAGGACACGCGCGATCGACTCTGCGAAGTGTGTCATGGGCACGAAATAGCCGGAGCACGGAACCGTGTCGCCCGTGGCACCAGCGCACCCGACCGACACACGCTGCGGCACGGTGATATCTTGTCGCGCAAGCACGTTCATAATGTCGGCCGCGGCGAAAGTGCAGCCGCAGATGATCGCGGTCGCGCCATGCTCAACCGCCGCGGGCGCGTCGTTGCAGCTCCCGTTCTCAACAGTCGCACCGCTGTCGTATCGAACGACGATCTGCCGCACTACATCATGCAAAGGTGACAGACCATCCCCCTCGGCTACGAAGAAGCGGCGGTGACCCAGCAATGCCATTTCGCGCGCCAGGTTTGCAGCCCCCAACTGCCGGTCAATCGCGACCGAATGGGTTGAGTACGCGCTCGCCTGTCTTGCGACAACAACGGTGGGGACGCTTCGCACCAGAAGGTCGCGAATCGCGGCGTCGGGCGTCTTGGTTGAAACATCAATGACCGCACTTACCCCCGCAATATCGCTCGGCCGCAGCGATTGTATCGCCGATGCAGCCACCAACTCCGGATTTAATCTAGCCAGGTGATCGTGAAGGAAGTGGCGCTTCGCCGGGTCATCGACGAGCAAGAGCCATTTTCCCATTTTTGCAGCCGGTTCGGGTTCGGTCCCGCGCACATAGGTCCCACGACCGATCGAACGATCGAGCAGCCCCTCGGCAGCGAGATCGGTCAGCGCTTTGCTGAGCGTTTTCGCGTTGACCCGAAAGCGCTTGGCCAATTGGCGCTCGCCGGGCAGTTTGCCCTGTAGGTCGCCCGAGCGAATCGCCTCGCGCAGCCGCTCGCGCAGCCGCTGAAACTTATAGCTCAGTCGCTGACTCTTACCGTCCTGCTCAAAAGATGAATCCGACTCGTCTGGCATTTCTATTTCCAAGTGTCGTAACCAACCCTTGCGAATGCACAAAACCACACGCCAACTTTGCGGCAGCGCTCACCGTACACGCGGAATCTCCTCACGCCCTGTGCAGCGGCACAAAATCGGGGACGCGTGTCAGGCAGGCGTAGTCGGACTACCCGCCCAATGAGAGAGAGGTTTGATCGTTCCCGAACCTGAAGTTTATCTTGGTCGTCGGGTCTTCTGCAAGCATTGTTTCAAGTTTGCCACGATTTTCGTGCCCAACCCGGTGCTACTGATCAACGCCAGCTTATCCAAACCGCCGTACTGAAGCGTGCACACAAAAGTTTCAAGTGGCTGGACCCGGCTGCGGAGGCCCGAACAGGCAAACAGTAGCGGCGGGGATTAAACCGGGACACTCATTCCGTCTGCGGCATGGATGACTTCCGCATCCCAATCCAGCCCGCGGAGAATTTGCTTTGTGTGAACCAGCTTCTGATCCAGAAATGCATCGTCATGCAGCGGGTCGTGGTGCACCACGATCCATTTCTTCACGTTGCATAGTTTGCAGAGCAGACACAAACTGGAAAGCGACGAATGCCCCCAACCGATGCGCCCGCTGTACTCTTCATCGGTGTATTGCGCTTCGGCAATCAGCACATCAACATTCTCGATGAACTTCAGGATGCGCGAATACGGTTCGAGAAGATCCGGCCGCAGAGGGACATCTTGTGGCATCCCCAGGTAGCCCTTTAGAAACTCATTGTCGCTGAGATACGCCACCGACTTGCCGCTTGGCCCTGTCACCCGAAACCCCGCGCTGGCACAGGGGTGATCGGTGGCAACCCACGAGACGGCCAGCGGGCCGATGGGAATTGTCGCACTCTGGTCGTCCAGATCATGGAAACGCAGCGCCGCGGTCACTTCCTTCAGCGCGACCGGGAAGAACTCGTGTTTCATCATGTCGGCAAAGCGGTCGATCAGGTCGCTGCCCGCCTCCGCGGGGCCGTAGATATCCACTTCATTGCCCGGCACATAAATGGGGGTGAAAAATGGAAAGCCCTGAATGTGATCCCAGTGAGTATGGCTGATGAACAGCGCATGCTTGGCCGGGCCGCGCTTCACGAGATCCTGCCCGAGCGGATAAATCCCCGTGCCGGCGTCGATTATGACGCGGTGACCGTCCATGAAGACTTCAATACAGGGCGTATTCCCCCCGTGGCGCACGAACTGCTGACCCGAAATCGGGATCGACCCGCGCGTGCCCCAAAGCCGACAATATGCCTGACTATTCCCTACTTGTCCGGCGGCGGACATCCCGACTCCTCACTCTCCCCGAGGCGTCATGCTACCGGCACCTCAATCGCGACACAAAACTTTATCCTGTAAACAGATATCGACACTTCTACGGCACATGATCGCAACAAAAACGTCGCCCGGAAACTTTCGTTCACGGGCGACGCAAAACTGTTCAAAATATCACACTCGACAGGTGCCCCCAAAGACCGAACGCCCAAGGGTACCACAGACGGCAGACCGCAGGGCCAGCCTATTCCGCGGCGGCGGCGGGCTTGTAGTTGCGGCGCTTCGGCTTGGTAATCAGGCCCATCTTCAATGCCTTCGTGCTGACCTTAATCCGCACAATGCGGCCATTGATTACCGCACGCACCTTTTGAATGTTGGCCCGAAACTTGCGAGCCGTAATGCCCGTGCACTTGGTCCCCACCCCGCCGAGGTACTTTGCCTTGCCTCGATGGGTCTTCTGGTTGCCAAAAGACGTATGACGGCCTGTAAAATGACATACACGGGGCATGCGACACTTCCTTCTAGTTCAATCAAAGCCGACATTCACGGTCGAAAATCGGGCCGAGTAATTTATCCGAGCCAGTTGGGTTTTGCAAACAGACCCTAAGTGGCTTGAAAATCGTCACTTACGGCAGGTACCCAATAAAAGCGACCGTCGGCCGTCAACAGCAACACGGCCGACGATCGCTCTTGTCACCCTGCCGACGTTTTTCGGCGTCCAGGGTGCGGGCTTACTGGGCCCGCTCGCTCAACAGCGGGAACTGCTTGGCTTCCTGTTCACGCTGGATGATGATCGTCGGTTTCACCAGGATGAGCAGAACCTGATCGTCCTTGGCCATTGAGCGATTGGTGAACAATCGCTTCAGGAATGGGATTTTGCTCAAGACCGGCACGCCCGATTCACGTTCAATCTCCGCGGCGAGGCTCTGCCCGCCGAGCAGAAGCGTCCCGCCGTCGGGCACGCTGACGGTTGTCCTCACTTCGGTGATCTGAATTTCCGGCTGCTGAATGAACCCAGTTGCCACGCCTGCGTTGCCATCATCACCCGTGCCACCTGCAGTCGCCTGGGCGACTTGGAAGTTGACGAGGTTCAGCAACTGCGCCACCTGCGGGCGGAGCGTAAGGGTGACATATTTTCGGTCAGAACTGACGGTCGCCTGAACGTCCAGAATCGCGCCAGTGTTTACCAATGCCGGTGTCGGGTCGAAGCCGACAGCGCCGGTGCCGACGATCGGCTGCAGGTCGCTGACATATGCCCGCTGGGTCGAGATCAAAACATAAGCCCGCTGGCCATTGAAGAGCGTCACCCGCGGTGCGGTGATGGTGCTCACGCTCTGCGATGCCTGCGTCGCACGAATCAACGCCGTCACCTGGAAATCATCAAGGAAGGTAATTCCAGTTGACAGCGCCGGGCCAGCGCCCGTAGTGCCTCCGATCACCGACGCGAGATTGCCCGGCAGGCTCGTATCGAGGTTGCTGGCTTGTGTAAATCCGAACGAGTTCTGCAACACCCTTACCACGCCCGGGGTTGGATTCGGGTTGGTCGGCGAGATGCTCGTCGGATCAAAGAACCGATCCTGATCGAGGTTGGCAAAGGCGAAATCAAAGTCCACGCCGACATCTTCCAGGAAGTTACGCTGTACGCTCAGGAACCGCGCTTCGATGGTTACCTGAATGGCGCGGGTCTCACGCAATTGCTCCAGCAGGCGAACCAGTTGACGCTGATTTTCCGGCGTCTGCGTGACGATGAGCTGCCCCTGCAACTCGCGAAGGCTGCCGACTGCCCCGCCGTTGTCTTTCCAGCTATCGCTGGCGACGGTGTCTTGAATCAGCCGGATGATCTCATCGACAAGCTCGACGCGTGTCGGGCCTTCGTCATCCTCACCCCCGCCGCCGCCGCCGAACAGGTTGCCACCGCCACCACCGCCTCGACCTGCTGACTGTTGCTGCTGCAGGTTAAAGTCGGGGGCGTTGTCAAAGTCGGGAATGTTGATGATCAGATCGCGAATGTCATAAACGCGGGTAACCACGTTTGCCGACAGATCTTCTTCCGTGCTGATGGTGATAACGCCTTCATCGATCGTGTAGCCGAGGCGGACCGTGCCCCCGCCGACTTCATTCAGCACGGTGTTGAGCACCTTGGCAAACTTGACATCGCGCAGCCGGGCCGACACCTGCGTGTCCTTGGCAATGCCGGCCGCTTCAAGGGCGCGCCAGTTGACGAAGATATTGGCCTGGCTCACGTCGCGCAGGAAATCGACCACATCGCTGAACGCAACATTGCTGAAGTTGATTTCCGGCAACTTGCGATCGAGCGCGATCGCGACGCCCTGATCTTCCTGGCTCGCACCGCGTTCGGCTTCGACCGTGCGCTCGCGGCGCTCGGAAAGTTCCGGCCAGTTTTCTGGATAGCGGAGAATGTCATTATACGGAATTCGCTTTTCTTCGTTCTCGATCAGCACATCGGTCATCTGGCGATCAAACGTCTCGCGATACTTTCGCTGTTTGGCGAATTGAGCCTGATCGAGCAGGAACGGACGCATTCCATTGGCGTAATCGTCGTTGCGATCGAGCACCAGAATCTGATCAACCGCGGCCAGGGCCTGCGCCCAGTCGCGTTGCCGGGTGTGCTCCATCGCAGTCCGGCGGAGGGTCTTGATTGTCGCGATTCGCTGCTCACGCTCGGCCTGTTCTTTCGCCTTCTGCAGCGCGACCGCTTCTTCCGAAGCGCTCTGGGCGGCGGCCGACTCAAAACTGAGGCGGCTTTGTTCCAGTCGATTCTGCGTTTCGGCGATCACGGCATCAAATCGATTTAACTCTGCGGTCTGGAAAATCGTCGGGTCGGTCGCGCGGGCAATGCGGGCCTGCGAGATCGCGGCTTCGGCGTCCTTGTAGTTGGTGGCGCTGATGTTGCGATTGGCCGTATTGATCGCATTGTCGAACGAAAAGCTGATCGCCTCACGACGCGTAAGAATCTGCTTTTCCTGCTCGGCCAGCAAGTCGCGCGCGGCCGGTTGGCGATTGGTCAACTGCAGCATGCGGTTACGGCCGTTGCTGGCTTCGGAATTGGCCGGATCGAGCGCGGCGGCCTGGGTATATAGCGTCAGCGCTTCATCTAGCTTGCTGGCGGCGGCGGCTTCATCGGCTTGATTCACAAGCTCCCGCGCATCGAATGCACGCTTCTCGGCCTCGGCCCGAGTCAACTCAGCCGTGCGGCGAAGGTCGTCCTGCACCGTCGGCATTGCTTCGGCGGGCGCTGGCTCGGTCGCAAGCGGCTCGGAGGTGACGACCGGCGCTTCGGTAACAACAGGAGGCTCACCAACTGCACCCGTTGTAACACCTGAAGCAACGGGCGCGCTGCCGGTAGACGGTGTCTCCACGGCGGGTTCGACCGCTGGCTCAACCGGCGGCGCTGCCTTCGCCTGCGCTTCCATGCGGGCCAATTCGGCTGCAGCTTCGGCTTCCTTGGCAGCGATGGCGGCGGCTTCGGCTTCCCGGGCAGCGCGCTCGGCGGCTTCGCGCTCGGCTGAGGCCTGCGCCTCAACCATCGCGCGCTGCGCGTCGGCCTGCTCCTTGGCATCCATCCGGGCCAGCATTTTCGCGGGCGAATCCTCGAAAAGCCCGGGCCGATAGTTCAGATTGTTCGCGAGCGTGAGATTTTCACGCGCCGCAACCCAATCGCCTCGGCGATATTGGTCGCGACCCATGACGTACGCGTCTTTGGCCCGCTTTTTCACATCACCGACCGCGGCCTTGGCAGCCTGTTCCTGATACGGCTCAGACGCCCTGGCAGCCGCTTCGGGTGTCGGGGGGACTTCCGTCGCAGTCACTTCCTTCACCGCGACCGCGGGACCCGTGAAACCGGCGGCAATGCGCTCGTTGGTTTCGCTCAAATAGTCGCTGACGCTCTTCTCGAACAATCCGGCGCGGTAGTTCGAGGCCTTCAATTGCTCAAACTTCGGCTTGGCTTCCGCATAGCGACCGGCCTTAAAATCGGCCTTTGCCACCGCGTAAAGTCCTTTGAGATCAGTGGTTGCGCGACGGGCGACGTTTTCCGCCACCGCAATCTGCTCGCGTGCCTTGGCGCGCGTGCCTTCATCGACAAAGCGGTTTTCAGCGGCTTGGCGATAGTTTTCAATTGCGGCGACGGAATTGCCCGCGGCAAGCTCGGCTTCACCCTTTTCAAATGCGGCCCGCGCCGCGCGACGCTGGGTGGCCCCAGTTTCGGCCTTCGTGAGCATGTCGGCAAAGGTCTGACGCGTGGCGTCGTCCCAGCTCGCGTCCGGCTCCACCTGCTGGAGTGTTGCCAGCGACTCTTCATATTGCTTGTTATTTAGCTCGTCGACGCCTTTCTTGAGCAGTTCCTGCGCGCTGAGTGGCGTCGGTTGGAGGGACAGGTTGATCGCGATCGGCTGATCATCCACCGTACGAACGCCCGACTCGACCAGCGCCGAGCCTCGACCGCCAGCGGGCCGGTCTTCGGCGTGCACGCCGAGCGGCGAAATCGCCATCACGGGCACAGCCAACGCCACCGCGGCAGCAAGCCGGGCAAGTCGGCCCCGCGAGCACCGCCGCAACTGCGACGCAGTCGGCCGCAGGGCCGGCGCGGGCGTTTGCGCTTGGGTAAAAGGAATGGTGGAGAAACGCGATGACGGGTCGAGATCGTTGAAGAACACGATCTTCCTCCTCACAACTTGTAGCCGGTAGATGGGGTCGGTGCGTCCACACTCCCGTCGGCCGGCTGAACTTCCCACGCGTTACGGCAGGTCGATCAACCCCGTGCGTCGACGCCGACGCCAGAGCCGAGTAGGACAACATTGCTCGGTAGATCGAAGCATGCGCGGGAATCTCAACTCGATGCAAGTCCTTGGTGCCAAATCATTTAGAGCGAGCAGGCGGCAGTCTCGCCACACCCGGAAACGGTCAAAAGACGGTCAAAACAAAACACGCAAAACAATGCAGGTCTCGTGCAGATCCGCAGCTCTCATGCCGCTTAACAGTCGCCCCCCTGACTTCTGACCCGGCGTTCACCGGGCCGGTTAGGGGCAAAACCAACATTCTTTTCGCCCGCCAAACCGGTGCGACCCGGATTGACTTGCGGCGCGGAAATCTAACCGAACGCAATGGGCGTTTCAAATAAAATGGGTTGTATCAACGGTGGTAAGCGACGTCCCAATATGATTGAGGCAATTCTCCAGAAAGACCTGCCAGACGCGGCAAACCGGCGAGGGGTCATGTGAGCGTCGGCGCCAGTGCTCAATCTGGGGCCAGCCGGTATCATTCGTGGAAACTTCGAGAGGTAGGGACTCATGATCGATCTTCAGGGATTGCTCAAATTTGGCGTCGATAACAGCGCCTCCGACATCCACATCCAGGCCGGCCTTCCGCCGAGGGTGCGGATTGGCGGGGTGATGCGCGCCGTGACCCTCCCGCCGCCGGATGATGACACGGTGCGGAAGTTTATCGCCAGCCTGGCGCCTCCTCGCATGCAGGAAGACCTTGATCAACGCCTGATCGACGGAATGGACTTTTCCCATTCCGGGCCCGGCGGGGAGCGGTTTCGGTGTTCGGGCTATCAGCACCTGGGCTTGGCGGGGTTGGCGATGCGCGTGGTGAAGGGGAAAATCCCGACTATCAGCGAACTCAACCTCCCGCCGGCGGTTTCCGACATCGCCATTGCCCGCCGCGGGCTTACCCTCGTCACCGGGACCACCGGCAGCGGGAAATCCACCACCCTGGCGGCGATGATCGATCTCATTAACCAGTCGTTTCCCGCGAAAATAATCTGTATTGAAGACCCCGTGGAGTACCTGCACACGCCCAAGCAGGCGATGATCTCGCAGCTTGAGGTTGGCAGCGATACGCCCAGTTTTGACAAGGCTTTACGACAATCGCTTCGGCAAGACCCTGATGTGATTCTGGTCGGCGAACTGCGCGACGTCGATACCCTGAAAATCGCCCTGCGCGCCGCAGACACAGGCCATCAGGTCTTTTCCACGGTTCACTCGGCCAGCGCGCCCCAGACGGTGGAACGCATTATCGCAATGTTCCCCCCGGCGGAGCACAAACTCCTGCTCACCCAGCTTGCAACCAACCTTGAAGCGATCATCTCACAGCGGCTGCTCATCTGCCGCGACAACAAGCGCCGCCCGGCGGTCGAAATCCTCCGTGGCGGGCCGGTGCCCACGAAATACATCCTCGAAGGCCGTGCCATGGAACTCGGCGATTACCTCAAAACCGCCGGCAACGGCCAGCAGACCTTCGATCAGGACTTGCTGGGAATGTTCAAGAGGGAGCTGATCACCTATGCCGAGGCCATGCACAACGCCAGCAGCCCAGAAAGCCTGCAAATGAGCCTCCGCGGCATCGCTGGCAGCGGCGCGGTCAGCGAGACGGTCAAACGCGGGGGGTAGTGATTCTCAAGACGCACCCGTTGTTCTTGACGACGGAACCACGCAGTTTTCCATTCACTAAATGACCGCTTTGCCTCGGCGCGCTCAGGCTCATACGATTCCCGACTCAAAATGAGCAGCAGCAACCAAAAACAGATCCGCATCAAGGGCGCCCGCGAGCACAATCTCAAAAATCTCCAGATCGAAATCCCTCGCGATAAGCTCGTCGTCATCACCGGACTTTCCGGCAGCGGCAAGAGTACCCTCGCATTTGACACCGTATACGCAGAGGGCCAGCGGAAATACATGGAATCGCTGTCGGCGTACGCGCGGCAGTTTCTGGACATGCTCCAGAAGCCCGACATTGACGAAATCGAGGGCCTGCCGCCCACCATTGCCATCGAACAGCGGTCGGCATCGTCCAATCCGCGGTCGACTGTCGCCACAACCACAGAGATTTATGATTACCTGCGCGTCCTCTTCGCTCGCGCCGGCACGCCGCACTGCTGGGTTTGTGGAAAGACCGTGGCTTCTCAAAGCGCATCGCAAATCGTCGATGCGGTCATGCAGCACCCCGCCGGCACGAAAGTGATGATCCTCGCCCCGCTGGTTCGGCAGCAGAAGGGAGAACACAAGGAAACCTTCGCCGCGATTCACAAGCAGGGGTTTGTGCGCGCCCGCGTTGATGGGGAGATCCTGGAACTGCAATCGCCGGACAAAGCGCCGGCGCTGGCAAAGACCTTTAAGCACGATATCGAAGCGGTGGTCGATCGAATCGTGCTCAAACCCGAAATCAGGAGCCGATGTGCCGATTCGATCGAGACGGCCCTCAAGCTGTCGCAGGGACTGGTCATCCTCGCGGTCGAATCGGCTGGCAAGTGGGCCGATCAGCTTTACAGCGAAAAGTTTGCCTGCGCCGATCACCCCGAAGCCAGCCTGCCCGAACTTGAGCCGCGCGTCTTCAGCTTCAACTCGCCCCAAGGGGCGTGCCCGACGTGCCACGGCCTGGGGACCGTGCAGGAGTTTGACCCGGACATGGTCGTGCCCGATGACTCCCTCACACTTGAAACGGGCGCGATCGAGCCGTGGCGAAAAAATGGCAAGCGGATGAATGTGTTCTACAGCCGGGTGCTGCGGCAGTTCTGCAAGGATTTTGGCATCGGTTACTCCGTGCCGGTCAGGGAAATTGATAAGAAGGTGAAGGATGTGCTCTTCTTCGGCACCACAGCCAAGGGCGATTTGGGCACGGGCACGGATTTTGAAGGGATCATTCCCAACCTGCAGCGGCGGTTTGTGAGCACCGAGAGCGAGTGGGTCAAGCACAAGCTGCAGGATTACATGTCAGAGCAGCCGTGCGAATCCTGCCGCGGCACGCGGCTGAAGCCCGAAGTGCTGGCTGTGCGAATCCGTAGCACGGGTTTTCAACCCGTTCTTCCTGCGCTATCCAGCACCGAGCCACCGAAAAAAAAGCCGAAGAATAATGCTAAGAATGGGTTGGAAACCCATGCTACGGTGCCACTCCCCGGCTCATCCATCCACGACATCACCGTGATGACCGTCGAGAGGGCCAAGGCGTTTTTTGAGAATCTCAAGCTGAGCAAGGAAGGAACCAAGATCGCCGAGCCGATCGTGCGCGAGATCGGCGCGCGCCTCGGGTTCATGGTCGATGTCGGCCTGGGTTATCTCACCCTCGACCGAAAGACCGGTTCGCTCTCCGGCGGGGAGGCGCAGCGCATCCGGCTGGCCACGCAGGTCGGCAGCGGGCTGGTTGGGGTGGCTTATGTGCTGGACGAACCGACCATCGGACTGCATCAGCGCGACAACACCCGCCTGATTCGCACGCTGCTCCGCCTGCGCGATATCGGCAACAGCGTCATTATGGTGGAACACGACGAAGACTGTATCCGCGCCGCCGACCATTTGATCGATATCGGCCCGGGTGCCGGGATTCACGGCGGGACGGTCGTTGCACAGGGCGACATGCCCGCAGTGCTCAAGCAAAGGGCGAGCGTTACGGTCCAATACATCACCGGCGAGAAGCAGATTCTCGTCCCCCCGGCCCGGCGGCCCGTCAACCCCGCCAAAGCCGCGATCGAACTGAAAGGCTGCACCGCCAACAACTTAAAGAGCGTCGATGTAAAGATTCCCCTCGGTGGGCTGGTTTGCGTCACCGGCGTGAGCGGCAGTGGAAAATCGACGCTGGTCAATCAGACTCTTCTACCCGCGCTCAAACGCAAGATCTATAACAGCCGGGTGCGCGCCGGCGCACACAAGACCATCAACGGCCTCAAGCAGATTGATAAAGTCATCGAAATCGATCAATCCCCCATCGGCCGGACACCGCGGAGCAACCCTGCGACCTACACCGGCGTTTTTGATGACATCCGCAAGACATTTTCACAAACCCGCGAAGCCAAGATCCGCGGCTACGAAATGGGCCGGTTCAGCTTCAATGTCAAGGGCGGCCGCTGCGAGTCGTGTCAGGGCCAGGGCACCAAGTGCATCGAGATGCATTTCCTGCCCGATGTTTATGTCAACTGCGAAGTGTGCCGCGGCAGCCGATACAACGCCGAAACCCTCGAGATCCACTACCGCGGAAAGAATATCGCCCAGGTGCTGAATATGACGATCGAAGAAGCGCTCGGCTTTTTCGAGAACTTTCCACGCGTGCATCAAATGCTCAAGGCGATCAACGATGTCGGCCTTGGCTATGTAAAACTCGGCCAGCCAAGCACGCAACTGTCCGGCGGGGAGGCGCAGCGCGTCAAGCTCGCCACCGAACTCGGCAAGACCGCTACGGGGCACACGCTGTATGTGCTCGACGAGCCGACAACCGGCCTGCACTTCGCTGACATTCAAAACCTGCTCAATGTCCTGAATCGACTCGCCGACATGGGGAACACCGTGCTGGTGATCGAACACAATCTGGACGTCATCAAGTGCGCCGACTGGATCATCGACATGGGCCCCGAAGGCGGTACCGGCGGCGGCGAAGTCATCGCCACGGGCACGCCCGAACAACTCGTCGGCGTTAAGGGCAGCTTTACCGGCGAATACCTCGCGCCCAAGCTCCACCCAAGCCCCTGAACCCGGGCGGCCAGCGCGGCAGGGCGAAACCGTAGTTTCCACCGCCACGCGGCACGCCCGTCACGTTCATAGTTCCACAACCGGGAAATCGATCTGCGGGTCGGCAACGTGGTTAAAGAAGTTTGTAAACATATTGAGGGAGACGACCGCTACCGTCTCCAAGACCTCTTGATCCGTCACCCCTGCGCTTCGTGCTGCGGTGACATCGGCATCGGTGACATTGCCCTGCTTGTTATTGATCGCCATCGCCAGGCGAAGCAATGCTGCCAGTTTCGGGTCGCTGGCCTCCCCCGCCCGCGCCGCGGCGACGGCGGCTTCGTCCAGGCCGGCCTTCTTGCCAAGCAGCGTGTGCGCGCTCACGCAATACTGACACTTGTTTGCCTGCCCCACCGCCAGCGCCATTGCTTCGCGCGTTTTTCCATCGAGCGAGCTCTTCGCCAGCGCGCCCGAAAAGTTGAGATAGCTTTCAAGCACCGAAGGCGCGTGGGCCATCGTGCGCATCATATTGGGGACAACCCCAAGCTTCGCCTTGACGGCATCAAGCATCTGCTTGGCCGGGCCTTGCACCGAATCGAGGTTAAGAGGCTGAATCCGAGTCATGTTCGTGCTCCTTTCAAAAATGCACATCCAACACGATATACCTATCCATAGATAGGCTTCCAGTTAAAAACACTTTCATGTCGCAGCCATCTGCGCGAACATCCAGTTGGCGCTCTCCACCAGACGAGAATCATCGTTAAACGCCCGACTGGCGATCATGGCTCCTTCTACCGCGCCAAACATCGTCCGCGCCGCCGTCGTGGGGCTGCCGGCGAACGCCAGTTCGCCCCGCTGCCTGCCCACCAGAAGTTGCGCCGCGAGCCACGCCTCGCACTCGTCAAAAAACCGCCGCAACTCCGCCTTCATCTCCGGCGAGAGCGTGCCCGCCTCGGCGGCCAGAATGCCGCATAAACACATCCGATTCTCATCTTTCAAAATCTCCCGCAGCGTCGCAATAAAACGCTTGAATCTCCCCGCAACCGTCGATTCCCTTCGATCGATCTCGAGCAGAATCGTTTCCATCTTCTGGCGATACCGAATGATCAGTGCCTTACCCAGATCGGCCTTGGCGGGAAAATGGTAATGAATGCTCGCCGACCGAATTCCGACCAATTCTGCCAGGTCACGGAAAGAAAAACCGTTGTATCCGCGCGTCTGACAAAGCCGCTCCGCCGCGGCGAGCACCTTCTCCCTGGTTTCTGACTGATTCATCATCGAACCATACTATACCTATCAATAGGTAGATAGTCAAGCCGGCATGGCGAGTGCGCGCTGATTGCCGGCAGAATCACCAGGATCCCTCCCCCCGCTGCGCTGCCGAGTTGGAAAATTCATCCGAACCCGGGAACTTTACGAACCCTTGCATGTCTAACCCTTCAACTCGAACTTTGGAGGTTCACTTATGCATCGTTCTCTTCTTCGCGCTTCGTTATTGTCGTTTGCCATCGCCTCGGTGCCGCTTGGGTTCACCACGGCGCACGAGCCAGATGCCCGGCCCGCCGAGGCGGATATCATTCGGGCGCAAAAGCCCAGGGTGCAGATCGCCCTGCTGCTCGACACCAGCAACAGCATGGACGGGCTGATCTTCCAGGCCCGCACGCAACTCTGGACCATCGTCAACGAGTTTGCCCGCAGCAAGCGCGACGGCGCGCGCCCGCGGCTTGAAGTGGCGCTTTATGAATATGGCAACGATCGGCTCAGCCCCGGCGAGGGATATGTGCGCCAGGTGTGCGCCTTCACCGACGACCTCGACGCCCTGAGCGAAAAGCTGTGGCAGCTCACCACCAACGGCGGCACCGAAATGTGCGGCGAGGTGATTCACCAATCACTCGAAGGCCTCGCATGGGACAATGACCCGCGCACCTACAGAGCCATCTTCATCGCCGGCAATGAACCCTTCACCCAGGGCGAGCGCGACTACCGGCGGAGCTGCGCCGCCGCCATGGGGCGCGGGGTTGCGGTCAACACCATCCACTGCGGGACGCGCGAAGATGGAATCAACGGCATGTGGGCCGACGGCGCCAAGCGCGGCGAAGGCGAATTCATGTGGATCGACCAGAATCACAAGCGCCGCCACATCCCCTGCCCTCAGGATGACGAAATCGCCTCGCTCAGCCAGGAGCTGAACGGCACCTATATCGCCTATGGCCGAGACGGCGCAGTGGCTGCCGAGCGACAGGTGGCACAAGACCGAATCGCCAGCGAAAACGCCACCGCGGGGGCCGAAGTCGCCCGCGCCAACGCCAAGGCCAGCGGTGTCTATCGCAATGCCGGCTGGGATTTGGTCGATGCCATCAAGGAAGGCAAGGTCAAGATCGACGAGATAAAGGACGCCGATCTGCCCGGCAACATGCAGAAGATGGACGCCGACGAGCGAATGGCATACGTCAACCAGCAGCAGCAGCGCCGCGCTGATATCGCCGCCAAAATCCAGTCGCTAAACGAAGAACGCGCGAAATTCCTCGCGGAAGCAGCGAAAAACAGCGCCAACGAGGAAGCCGAAACCCTCGACACCGCCGCCGTCAAAACTGTGCGTGAGCAACTGAAGGCCAAGGGTTACGAAGTCGAAAAGTGATCAGCCCCCACCAGTGATCGGCCGCGACGATAGTCCGTTGCAAGGACGGGGTTCACGCGCAAAGCCTGAATCCCGTCCTGGTTCTATATCCGCCGCGGTCCGGCTCCGGCCGCCGCACGTCGTCAGGGCTTACTTCACCAGCGAAATCGAAGTCCCGCCAAGGCCTGACTCTCCTAAGCTTGTCGAAGTCCGTCTGACCTTAAGAAATTACAGAGTGTGCTGGATAAACCCCTTGATACGAAAGAGGTTAGCCGTAGCGGGGATGCTGCTTC